>CAVXNU010000024.1:0-29987 GCA_963763245.1 uncultured Bacillaceae bacterium | reverse complement strand
CCGATCGGGTGGCCGATGGCGATGGCGCCGCCGTTGACGTTCACGATATCCGGGTTCCAGCCCATGTCTTTGTTGACGGCGCAGGCCTGCGCGGCAAAGGCCTCGTTCGCCTCGACGAGGTCGAGGTCACTCGACCTTCCAGCCGGCCTTCTCCAGCGCGCGGCGGCTGGACGGGATGGGGCCCGTGCCCATGATCGCGGGATCGACGCCGGCGGTGGCGTAGGAGACGATGCGGGCGAGCGGCGTGATGCCCCGGCGCTCGGCCTCCTCGGCGGTCATCAGCACCGTGACCGCGGCGCCGTCGTTGAGGCCCGAGGCGTTGCCGGCCGTGACCGTGCCCTCCTTCTCGAAGGCGGCGCGCAGCTTGGTCATCGCCTCGAGCGTCGCGCCGTGGCGGATGTACTCGTCCTTGTCGACGACGGTGTCGCCCTTGCGGGTCTTGACGGTGAAGGGCGCGATCTCCTCGTCGAAGCGGCCTGCCTTCTGCGCCGCCTCGGCCTTGTTCTGGCTGGCCAGCGCGAACGCGTCCTGCTGCTCGCGCGTGATCTGGAACTGCTTGGCGACGTTCTCGGCCGTGTTGCCCATGTGGTAGCCGTTGAAGGCGTCCCAGAGCCCGTCCTTGATCATCGTGTCGACGAACTTCAGGTCGCCCATCTTCTGGCCCTGGCGCAGATGCGCGGCGTGGGGCGCCAGCGACATGCTCTCCTGCCCGCCGGCGATCACGATGAAGTCGTCGCCCAGCATGATGTGCTGCGCGCCGAGCGCCACCGCGCGCAGGCCGGAGCCGCAGACCTGGTTGATGCCCCAGGCCGCGCTCTCGCGCGGCAGGCCGGCGGCGATGTGCGCCTGGCGCGCCGGGTTCTGGCCCTGGGCTGCGGTCAGCACCTGGCCGAGGATGGTCTCCGACACCTCGCCCGGCTCGACGCCGGCCCGCTCGAGCGCCGCCTTGATCACGGTGGCGCCGAGCTCGTGCGCCGGCGTGTTGGCGAAGGCGCCGTTGAAGCTGCCGACCGCGGTGCGGGCGGCCGAGGCAATCACGACATTCGTCATGTTGACGTTCCTCTGTACCGAGAATTCTGTCTCCCTCGCGGGTATGTCGCACGTGCGCGGCGGTGACTCAATGCAACTCTTCCCATTTTGCGCAGCAAACCGGGAGCCCCGGCGGCTTCGCAGCCGCAACAAAGCGGTTGCGCGGGTCTGCGCCCGGTGCGAAGGTCAGCACCGATGCCCCATGGGAGTGCGGTCGTGGCGGAAAGCAAGGGCCCGAAGGTCGTCATCAAGAAGTACGCCAATCGGCGGCTCTACAATACTGCCAAGAGCAGCTATGTGACGCTGGACGATCTGGCCAAGATGGTCCGCTCGGGCGAGGACTTCGCCGTCTTCGACGCAAAGTCGGGCGAGGATATCACCCGGTCGGTGCTGACGCAGATCATCGTCGATGAGGAGGCCGGCGAGCAGAACATGCTGCCGACCAACTTCCTGCGCGAGCTGATCCGCCTCTATGGCGACCCGCTGCAGGGCGTGGTGCCGAGCTATCTTGATGCGACGATGGAGGCGTTCCGGCGCAATCAGGAGCAGCTGCGCCGCGCCTTCGGCGGCACGCAGGCGCTGGAGAAATTCGAGCAGATCGCGCGCTCGAACATGGAGCTGTTCGAGCGCTCGGTGCGGATGTTCTCGCCCTTCAACCAGGGGAGCGCGGGCGCTGGCACCACCACCACCACCCCGACGCCGCCCCCCGCCCCTGCCGAGCACGACCCCAAGGAGCTGAGCGACGATCTGGAGTCGCTGCAGCGGCAGCTGACCGAGATGCAGGCGCAGCTCGAGCGGCTGAGCCGATCCAAGGTCTGAGTTTGGGGCCCGCCGGCGCGCCCTAGGGCGGACCCAGTGCGTCTCAGGCCTGGGCCGCGACGGCCGGCATCGGCACGGCGGTCGGCCCTAGCATCAGGCTGGGGCAGCCGAAATGGAACCCCTGGAAGTGCTCGATGCCGAGCTCTGAAAGGCAGCGCGCCTCGGCCGGGCTCTGCACCGCCTCGGCGACCGTCATCATCTCGAAGCGGCGGGCGATCTCGACCATGCGCTCGACCAGGAAGGCGTTGTCCGAGCCGGGCTCGATGTCGCGGACGAAACGGCCGTCGATCTTGAGGATGTCGAAGCGGAAGTCGCGCAGATAGTGCAGCGCGGTGTGGCCCGCGCCGAAATCGTCGAGCGCGAACGACACGCCGCGCCCGCGCAGCCGCTCCATGAAGGCGCGCGTCCGCTCGGGGTCGAGCATCGAGCCGGTCTCGGTCACCTCGACGATCAGCCGCTCGGCGAGCGTCGGGTCGGCGCCGGCGCCCTCCTCGAAGAGCGCCATCCACTGGCGGTCGTGCATCGTCTGCGGAAAGACGTTGATCGAAAAGCGCGCGGCGGGGTGCCGCGCCAGCACCGCGAAAGTGTGCCGCAGCACCTGGCGGTCGACGAAGGGGGCGAGGCCCATGCGCTCGATCTCGGGCATGAACTCGCCGGCCCGCAGCAGGCCGCCATCCGGCTGGCGCAGGCGGACGAGGCATTCGTGAAAGCTGATCACGTTGCTGCCGCTCGCCCGGACCACCGGCTGGAAGGCGAGTCCGAGCCGGTTCTCGCAGCCGGCGCCGACAGCGGCGCGCGCCGTATGCAGCAGGCGCGCCCGCAGGCGTCGCGCCTCGTCGCGGTCGCGCGCGACCTCGAAGCTGCCGGCGCCCCTGGCCATGGCAGCGTGCAGCGCGCCGAAGGCGACGAATTGCAGCGCCTCGGCGATGTCGACGCCGCCTCGGCCGGCCGCATCGGCCAGCGCGCAGCCGCCGGACAGGGTCACGGCGACCGGCCCGTGCGCGGTCTCGATCGCCTCGTTCGACGCGGCGGCCTGCAGGGCATCGAAGATCATGCGTGCGGTCGCGAGATTCGACGCGGGCAGGCCGAGCAGCAGGCGCCGGTGCCGCGTCGTGCCGAGCGTGCAGCCCTGCGGCAGCGCGGCGCGGACCCGTCGCTCGACGGCGGCGAGAACCTCGTCGCCCAGCGCGTCGCCGAACAGCTCCTCGAGCAGCGGGAGGTTGTCGAGGCCGATCGCCAGGAGGGCATCTGCCCTGGTACTCTCAGCCGCGCGGTCATGCGCCGCGCTCCCCGTCACTCGCCGCATCACGCCACCGAACCCGCCTGCGAAAACTCTGGTCAGCACCGCCCGAGGGTTCTATCAATGTTCTAAGAACCGGTTAGCGGGGGGCCGTCATGGACGCAGGGACTGGGCTTGCCCGCTGCGACTGGTGCGGGACCGATCCGCTCTATGTGGGCTATCACGACCGGGAGTGGGGCCGGCCCGAAAGGGACCCGCGCGCGCTGTTCGAGAAGCTGGTGCTCGACGGCTTCCAGGCGGGGCTCGCCTGGATCACCATCCTGCGCAAGCGCGAGGCCTTCCGCGCCGCCTTCGAGGGGTTCCGGCCCGAGCGGATCGCGCGCTATGGCGAGGCGGACGTCAATCGCCTGCTGGCCGACCCCGGCATCGTGCGCTCGCGCGCCAAGATCGAGGCGACGATCGGCAATGCACGCGCCTGGGCCGAGATCGAGGGGCGCGACGGCTTCGCGCGGTTCATCTGGCAGTTCTACGATTTCCGGCCGCGGCAGAACCGCTGGGAGGGCCGCGCCGAGGTGCCGGCCGAGACCGCCGAGAGCCGCGAGATGTCCAAGGCGCTGAAGGCGGCCGGCTTCAAGTTCTGCGGGCCGACGATCGTCTACGCCTTTGCCCAGGCCTGCGGGCTGGTCAACGACCATTACGTCGGCTGCCCGCAGCACGCTGAATGCGCGGCCGAGGCGGTTCGGGTCGCGCTCTGACGGCGGCAGGCCCTCGATGAGCGGCGCGCGGGTCCTGGTCGTCGTCTTCGACGCGCTGCGGCCCGAGTTCGTGGCGCCGGCGATCATGCCCCGGCTTTGCGCCTTCGCCGCCGGGGGCGTGCGGTATCGCAACGCGCGCTCGACCTTCCCGACCGAGACGCGGGTCAACCAGTCGGCCGTGATCACTGGCTGCCGGCCGGTGCGGCACGGCGTGGTCGGCAACCGGTTCGTGGCGCCCGACCTGATGGGCGACCGGCTGCTCAACACGGGCGACGACGGGCAGTTGACGGACGCTTTCGCGGCGGGCGCCGTGTTGTGCGTGCCCTCGCTTGGCGAGCGGCTGGCGGCGGCTGGCAGGCGGCTGGCGACGCTCAGCGCGGGAACGGCGGGTGGCGGCCTGCTGCTGAACCACACCGCCGAGCGGACGGGCGGGTTCCGCCTGGCAATGCGCGCGCCGGCGCGCGCGGTGCCAGCGGGGGTTCATGACCGGATCGTCGCGCGTATCGGCGCGATGCCGCGGCACGAGCTGCCGGCGGTGGACTGGATCGGCTGGGCCGTCGAGGCCTATCTGCGCTTCGTCGAGCCGGAGGTCGCGCCCGACGTGACGCTGCTCTGGCTGTGCGAGCCGGACGAGAGCTTTCATGCGCTCGGCATCGGGTCGCCCGGGTCGCTGCTGGCCGTGCGGCACGCCGATGCCCTGTTCGGGCGCATCCTCGACCACCACCGCCCCACCATCGAGTCCGGGGACGTCCAGGTGATCGCCCTGTCGGACCACGGGCAGATCACCCTCGAGGGCGCGCCGCTCGACATGCCCGCGCGGCTCGGCGCGGCCGGGTTCGCGGCCTCGACCGGCCGGATGGGAGGCCACGACTGCGTCGTCGGGATCGACTCGGCCGGCGGCATCTGGCTGCGCGACCGCGAGCGCCGCCTGGTCGAGCGCGTTGCCGGCTGGCTGCTGGCGCAGCCCTGGTGCGGGCCGCTCTTCACGCGCGACGGCGTGCTCGGCACGCTGCGCACCGCCGAGCTCGGGCTCGACCATGCGCGGGGGCCCGACATCTCGGTCTCGCTGCGCAGCCATGGCGGGGCGAATGCGGCAGGGATGCCGGGGATGACGCTGCACGATGCGCGGTACCCGGTTGGCGGCGGCTGCCATGGCGGGCTGAACCGGCACGAGCTCGCGACCGTGCTGGCGATGGGCGGGGCGGCGTTCCGCGCGGGCGTCGAGGTCGAGGCGCCCGCGGGTACCGCGGACATCGCGCCGACGGTGCTGCGGCTGCTCGGCCTCCCGGCAGAGGGGATGGAGGGTCGAGCGCTCGTCGAGGCCTTCGCAGACGGTCCCGACCCGGGCCAGGTCGCCTGGTCGGGACACACGCTGCAGGCCGGCAACCTGGTCGGTGCACGCACCCGGCTCCTGATCGCAGAGGTCGGGGGCGTGCGCTATCTCGACCAGGCGACGATCGCTTGGGACAGCCGCGCTTAAGGGCCGTCGTTCAGCCCGCCGTCGTTCAGCTTTCGGTGAAGCGATAGGCGTGCAGGCGGCGGCCCTCGCGCTTCAGCCAGCCGCGGTGGCTGGCATGGTCGGGCACCAGGTCTTCGACCAGCTTCCAGTAGCGCGGCGAGTGGTTCATCTCGACAAGGTGCGCCGCCTCGTGCGCGGCGACGTAGTCGAGCACGGCCGGCGGCGCCATGGCGAGCCGCCAGGAAAAGCTGAGCGTCCCGCGCGACGAGCACGAGCCCCAGCGCGAGCGCGTGTCGCGCAGCGAGATCTCGGCCACCTCGCGCCCCAGCCGGCGCGCATAGCCGCGCGCCGCCGGCAACAGCGCGTCGCGCGCCCGCAGCTTCAGCCAGGCGGCGATCCGCGCGCCCTCGGCGCCCTGGCCCTGCAGGAGCAGCGTGCCGCCCTGCAGGACGGGCGGCCGCCGCGGCCCGGGCCGGGCGACGACCGAGACAGGAACGCCCGCCACGGGCAGCTTGATGCCGGGGGCCACGACCGTCGCCTCGGGCTGGCGGGCCAGCGCGGCGCGCAGCCAGCCGGCATGGCGCGCCAGGAAGCGCCGGCTCTCGGCCGCGGGCACGCCCGGCGGCACGGTCAGGACGGCACCCGCCCCGCAGGTCTCGAGCCTGAGCGTGAAGCGCCGCGCGCGGGCGCTCCGCACAAGGCGGACCCGGCACGGGGGATCTTCCATCTCGATGCTTGTCACGGGTGCCATATGCCGCGCGGCGCGGCCGATGTCAGCCTGCCGTCACCCGCGCACCATCCTGCGCTCGGCGCGGATGAAGTCGCGCATCTTGGGCTGGATGTGGTTGCGGAAGCGCGAGCCGTTGAAGACGCCGTAGTGGCCGACGCGCGGCTGGACGTAGTGGAACCTGCGCTGCTCGGGCAGGCCGGTGCACAGATCGTGCGCCGCCTTGGTCTGGCCGCGCCCGGTGATATCGTCCTTTTCGCCCTCGACCGTCATCAGGCCGATATCGCGGATCGCCTGCGGACGCACCAGCTGGCCGCGATGCCGGTATTCCCCGGTCGGGATCAGGTGCTTCTGGAAGACGACCTCGACCGTGTCGAGATAGAATTCCGCGTCCAGGTCCATCACCGCAAGGTACTCGTCGTAAAAGGCCCGATGCCCGGCGACCGAGTCGCCGTCGCCCTCGACCAGATGCTGGAAGTGGTCGAAATGCGCATCGAGATGACGGTCGAGGTTCATCGACATGAAGCCCGAGAGCTGGAGAAAGCCCGGATAGACGCGGCGCAGCATGCCGGGGTTCGGCCAGGGCACGGTGACGATGACGTTCTTCTCGAACCAGCTGAGCTGGCGGGTCTGAGCCAGCCGGTTCGGCTCGGTCTGGTTGATGCGCGTGTCGATCGGGCTGCCCATCAGGACGATCGAGGCCGGGCGGGCGGGATCGTCGTTCTCGGCCATGAGAGACGCCGCGACCAGCACTGGCACGCCGGGCTGGCAGACCGCCATCACGGCCGGCCGCTCGCCGCCCTGCGCGAGGAAGCGGCAGAAGTCCATCACGTAGTCGACATAGTCGGCGAGACCGAAACTGCCCTGCGCCAGCGAGACTTCGCGCGCATCGATCCAGTCGGTCACATAGACGTCGTGCTCGGGCAGCATCGCCTCGACCGTGCCGCGCAGCAGGGTTGCGAAATGGCCGGACATCGGTGCGACCATCAGCAGCTTGGGGTCGTTGCGCGCCTCGGCGATCGGCGAGGCGCGGCGGAAGCGGACGAGGTTGCAGAACGGCCGTTCGGCCACGATCTCCTCGACCACGGGCACCCGCTCGCCCATCACCTCGGTCTCGTCGATGCCGAACTCGGGCTTGCCGTAGCGCCGCGTCGCATTGACGAACATCTCGCAGGCGGCGGCGGTGGCCCGGGCGGGATACGTCTGGGCGAAGGGGTTGAAGCAGCTCGTCAGGACACGATTGCTGACGCGGGCCATGGTCCGCATGGGACCGATCGCCGCGTGTGTCATTTCATAAGCATGGTACAGCAAATTGTGTCCTTACGCATGGAGCCCCCCATCTCTAGCCTGACGAAGTTAATTTCGCGTATGCACAACAGCAAGCCTTGGTTCCGGGCCGCGCATGATTATTTCGTGGGCGATGCACGAACCACACGCCGCAGGCTTTGACAGGGCCGGCGGGATGTGCAATTCGCGCGCCGAATCCCGAAAATCCCAACCGAGGAAGCAAGGATGCCCAAGGCCGAATGGGGCGTGAAGAGAACCTGTCCGAACTGCGAGACACGGTTCTACGACCTGCAAAGCGATCCGATCGTCTGTCCCGCATGCGGTGCCGCCTTCGCCATCGACGACCATGGCAAGGTCTCGGCCACGCGTGAGCGGCGGGCGCCTGCGCCTGTCAGAGAGGACGAGGATGCTCTGGCGGAGGAAGAGGACCTGGTCGACGACGCCGACGAGGACGAGGACGAGGACGAGCCGCTGCTCGCCGACGATGACGAGGAGGAGGGCGCGGCCGGGCCCGTCCTGGCCGACGAGGACCAGGAGGAAGAGGAGCCCGTCGCCTTCAAGGATCCCGATTTGATCGACGACGACGAGATCGACGAGGACGTCAACGACGACGAGGAAGAGGACGAGATCGAGGATCTCGACGATCTCCCGGACGACGACCCGCGCCAGGGCGCCTGAGCAAGGCGCAAGCGCGATCGACAGCGGCGGCGAATCCGCTTGATTCCGCCGAACCCGCCGCTTAGGTTCCGCCCGCCGACGGAACGGGGCCATAGCTCAGTTGGGAGAGCGCTTGAATGGCATTCAAGAGGTCAGGGGTTCGACTCCCCTTGGCTCCACCAGTCGACTAAGCAAGATGCAGTGATTGCACGCGCTTGCATCTGCGTCTTGGATTGGACTACCTAGAAAGCTACCATCTTCAATTTGGATGCTGCGTGTCGTTCGGACCTGATGCTTTTTAGCGTCGTTCAGCGCCACCGAACCGCGGACGAGCGCGGGGACGGGGCGCCGGCCAACGCCATTTCGCCCTTGAACGGTCCGACACCGCTGCCGCGCTAGGTCAGGGGATCGGTAAGCGGATCGGCTTCTCGCCGGCAACGCTTTGCCGCAACCTGCCGGCGAGGGCGCCTTTCACGGTGGACCACGAGGATGGCGGACTAGGGCAGTCGCGTTCCTCGATCCTCTTGGACCTCAACTGCACTGGCGGACCGTCGAGGCCCTAGCCGCGACGAAGCGCTCTCTAGCATCCTCTGCCAGCGGTGTGCGCGGGCGATCGCCTTCACCAGCGCGCTGTTCCTATCCGGCCAGCGCCGCTAGGAATCGGATCCACTCTTAGGCCGGGAACAGGACCAAAACGCCGATGTTGGCCAAGTCTGCAGCCATTGCGTTCGCCTCGTTCTTACTCGCATCCGATGCGCGCGGTGCCGCCGGCGCTCTCCAAGGCGGGGACGATGTCATTGGCGAGATCTCCTGGTATCTGGCGCACTACGAGGACACCATGCCGGAACTCGCCCGGCGCTTTGATCTAGGATTCGTCGAGCTGATGGCGGCCAATCCCGGCGTCGATGCCTGGTTGCCGGGTGAGGGTCGCCAGATACTGATCCCCTCGGCCTATGTTTTGCCCGATGCCCCGCGCAGGGGAATCGTGATCAACCTTGCCGAGCTCCGCCTCTACTACTTCCGGCGCGATGGGAGCATCGAGACCGTTCCGGTCGGGATCGGGCGTGATTACTGGCAGACGCCGGAGATCGAGACAGTCGTGAGCCGGAAACGCAAGGACCCCGTATGGATCCCGCCTGCATCGATTCGTGCCGAGAAGCCCGACCTGCCGGCCCAGATCGGGCCCGGGCCGGACAACCCGCTCGGCGACTTCGCGATGAACCTCGCCTACGGCTCCTACGTCATTCACGGGACCAACAAGCCGCTTGGGGTCGGCCGGCGGGTCAGCCATGGATGCATTAGGCTGTACCCCGAAGACATCGCCCGACTGTTTCCCGAGGTTCCGACCGGCACACCGGTGCGCATCGTCGATCAGGAGATCAAGCTCGGCTGGTCGGGCGGATCCCTCTTTCTCGAGGCGCACCCGAGTCAGGAGCAGGCCGATGAGATCGAGGCGGGGAACACGCTCGAGCACTGGGCCGACATTCCGGGGATGATGATCCGGCTGTCAGAGATGCCCGGCGCCGCCGAGGCCGATCTCGACTGGCCGCTGATCGAGCGGACGCTCCGCGAGCGCAGCGGAGTGCCCGTTCGGATCTCGCGGCCCTAGCGTCGGCACGAGCGCCGCCGGGCATCCGCTCATTTACGCAGCGTCTGGCGATAGATCCGGTCGGCGCTCTCCTGCGCGGCGCGCGCTGCGGCCTCGGCCTCTGCCGCGCGTTGCTCGGCGGCTGTGGCCCGCTGGTTTGCCGCGGCCGCCTCTGCTTGAGCCTGGGCCACATCGGCCCTCAGCGCCTTCACCTCCGATTGCGAGGCGCAGGCGCCCAGGAGCGCCAGCCCGGCGACAGCAAAGACCCCCGGCAGTCTCCGTGTGTATGTTCTCATGTGGCTCTCCCCATCGTGGTCCCGGACAGTCGGCGCGGTGCGACTCGATTATCGCGCGCACCGCGGTCACCACCATATGAGCTTCCGCGAAGATGCTCAAAGGGGCGCCGCGTCGGGCGGCAATGTTCCCGCTCAGGGCAGGATCTCGATCGGCGTTCCGTCGGCGACCATCGCCCAGATCTCGTCCATCTCGGCGTTCGTCACTGCGATGCACCCGTCGGTCCAGTCGAACCGGGTGTGCTCGGGCCCGATCCACCCCTTTCCGTTCGGCAGTCCGTGGATCATGATGGCGCCGCCTGGATCTACGCCGAGCTGCCGGGCTCGCTCTCGATCAGCTGGGCCTGGATAGGAGATGTGGATCGAGCGGTAAAATCTGCTGTCGGGGTTCCGCCAGTCCAGCACATAGAGGCCCTCGGGCGTTCGTCCATCGCCGATCTGGCGCTTGGGGCCGTCGGGGGCGGAACCGAGCGCCACCGGATATGCGCGCAGCGTTTGTCCCCCGGCGAGCAGACGGAGTTCGCGCTCGCTTTTGAGAACCAGCACGCGATCGACCTGCGCAGGCTCCGCCGGCACCGGCCGCGGCGCGGTGCTCGGAAGCGGGGGCGTGCAGCCGAGGAGAAGGAGAACGGCCGCAATGCTGATCGCAAAGTGCCGACTTCGACGTTCTTGTACTCGGCTCATGAACACAGCGGTGCCGAAATACACCCGTTGGTGCCAGTTTGGAACTGCTTCAACGATTTCCTGCGCGGGCGGCGCAGAGCGGGGCATGCGTCACACAGGACCGGTCGTTTCTCTCGGCTGCAGCCAGTCCCCGGACGTTGGCATATGCTCGCTCTCAAGCAACGCTGCCATCCGGTGCACCCGGGCGTTCAGTCCTAAAGTGCCGGAAAATCGACAACGAGAGCGGCGTGATCGCTCGCATGCGGTCGATGCTGCCCGACCGACGCAAAACGCTCACCCTGGTGCCTTTCTATCTCCCGGCCGAGTCCGACACGCAGAATGCGCGGGATGGCATGAGGCCAACGACGAGCGAGTTCGGGCGAGGCCAGGAGCGCATCTGGTCGCGAATAGCGGCGGCAACCCGATTGATTATAGGTCCAGCGCTCATCGGGTGGGAGCCTGAGAAGCAAGTCAACAGAAAAGTCGCCAATGAGCGGCGCGATCGCTCTTTCACGCTTGAATGGAGCATCCAGCGGCTCATTGAGATCACCAATGATGAGCCAGAGGCCATCTTTCGGATCCGGAAATCGACGTTCCACCAGCCGCCGGACGGCGGCGGCTTCGAGCCTGCGAACCGGCCAATTCAAGGTGGGGTTTGGGCCGGGCGCCTTGAAATGACAGACGAAGAGCGTCAAAGCACCGATCGTCGCTTCGAGGCAGTCGCGCCGAAAGATGCGGTCCGCAACTCCGACGCCTCGGATTGGCTTGAGCCCAAGAGATGACGGCGTCTCGCCGGCGTGGCTCTCGAGCGAAGCGAATCGCCGCCGGCTCATTACGGCAACGTCAAGGCCCCGTCCGTCATTCCCGGGCCGGCAGACCCGGTATGGATACGGTTCGATGCCCGTCAGCGCTAACACTTTGTCGTGGAAGTGGTCGAGGGTCGCCTGGTCAAAGACTTCCTGTAGAGCGACGACATCGGCATCCGCCTGTTCCAGGACGGCAGCGGTCAGGTCGCGATCGTCAGGGTCAAGCGCTGCCGACCCGGGGCCGCTGTCTTCCGGGGCGTCACCGTCCCGCGCCCCATCGAGGTGGAGGGCGCCACCCTGCAGACGCAGACGCATGTTTTGAACGTTGAACGTGGCGATCCGCATCTTCTTCGTTCGCCCTCACGGTCAAGTTTCACTGCATCGCCTGCTATGCGTTTGGCCCTGATGTGCATCAACGATCTTGCCGGTGTCCGGCAACTCTCTCCACCGCGGAGCATGAGTTTATGGGCCCGGCTGCCGCCCATCAGCCCGTCCGCATGCCATGTCTACAGAATATTGCAAATCTCATGATCGCCGCGCAGATATCTCAGGACTGCGGGCGGGGGCCGGGCAATGCCGCGCATCGGGATTGTGTCGAACGTCGTTGGCGCGCTGATCGTCGCCGCGCTCGTGACCGTCGTCGTCGTCCGCGACAGATCCGCCCTCTTGCACCAAGCCGAGGAGCGCACTTTGTCGACCGCCCGGATGATAGCGGCGCATGGCGAGGCCGCATTGGGCGAGGCCGCGACGGTCGTCAGAGGCGTGACCGACCAGACCGCCGCCTGGGACATGCGGGACGAGGCCGCCGGGCGGCAACTTTTCGATGCGCTGCGCAAGCTCATTGCAAACAGCACGCACATCTCCTCCGCCTGGATCCTCGACGCGGACGGCTTGACGCTGCTCGACACCTGGATCTTTCCGCCCCGGCCACTCTCGGCCGCCGCGCGCACGTATTTCCGGAAGCATGTCGAGGGCGCCCCCGACCCTGTCATCGGAGGCGAAGCGGAAGGCAGCACGACCGGCCGGCGGCGCTTCACCTATAGCCAGGCGATCCGCGATCCCGACGGCTCGCTTGATGCGGTGATCGTCGTCGGCATCTACAGCAGCGGCTTTGACACGCTCTATTCCGAGGCGGCGAGATGGCCGGACGCCCGGGCCGGCCTCTACTCGTTCAGTGGAAACGTCCTCGCGCGCCTCCGCAGCTCGAAGCGTGCCTCGCCCGAATTCATCGAGCAGGTCCAGCGGAACGTGCGCGAAACGCCGTCGGGCTCTGCGCTGATCCACGAGGGCGCGGCACCGCAGATCGCATCGTGGCAGCGCCTGTCCTCCTATCCGGACCTCTACGCGATCAGCTCCCAGACCATCTCCGGCGCGCTTACCGAATGGCGCTGGCGCTCCGGGGTGTTCGGCGTCACCGCCGCCATCGCGGTGCTCGGCTTCAGCCTCTTTTCCTGGGCCAACCTCCGTGCGCTCAAGGCCCGGCACCGGGCCGAGCTGCACGAGCTCGCCATCCGCGAGGTGCACCACAGGGTCAAGAACTGGCTCCAACTCGCCGTCAGCATGATCCGCCTGCGCGCGCGACGGCAGGACAATCCGGCCGTCCGTACCGAAATGGAGCACCTGCAGACGCAACTTCGGGCGCTTGCCGAGCTGCAGGACATCCTGCAGAACACCACCGACCTCGATCGGATCGACGTGCGTGACCTGCTGAAGCGCCTCATTGACCGGCTGAGCTATGGCGATTTCGGCCGGATCGCTCTCCTCGGCACCGCCTCGCCGGTGGTTGGCCCGGAGATTGCGACACCGGTCGCCATAATCGCCAACGAATTGATCACGAACTCCCTGAAGCACGCGCGCGGGAGCGTCAATGTGCGTCTGGACGCCGACGCGGCAGCCATCTCGATCACCGTGTACGACGATGGCCCGGGATTACCGGCGCCTCTTGACGTCGAAGCCGGAGTAGGCTTCGGCCTCAAGGCGGCCAGCGCGCTGGCCTCAACCGCGGGCGGGAGCCTGACCGCGGACAACGCGCCAAGAGGGGGCGCCGTCTTCCGGCTCGTGCTGCCCCTCGAGAAGGGCCTCGCGCCCGCAGCTTAGACCAGGGACTGTCGTATTTCGTGCGGGTGCCGAATGAGAGCGTTCTCTTCAAGGCATCGCGGCACTATAGCCGTTCAAGCCGTCGATCACGACGAGCTTTGCGCCGGACTGCGCTACCTGTGTGCGGACCCGGTGCGCGAACTCGCCCGGTGTTAGTTCGGCCGCATCGACCTGCTCGATCCAGACCGCACCCGTCTCTACCATCTCCTCGAGATCGAGGCCCAGACCGCGCGCGCGGTGGAGCAGAAGCCCGAGTTCCTCGTCGAAGACAAAGATCGCCACGCGCTCGCCGCGGGCCATTGCCGCAGCGACGACTGCATGGTGAAGATGCTCTTGCCCGATCCGGCCGGACGGCCGGACCGAGGTCAGCGCGCTCGAGCCCTGCTCGATGCCGCCGCCGGGCAGCGCATCGAGTTCCGCCAGTCCGGATGTCCGCAGCTTGCGCTCGAAACTGCTCCGGTGTTCGGCCGCGACAAGTCGGGGGTAGACCTCGACCCCGCCTGTCCTGATCGTGAAGTCGTGAGATCCTCCGAGAAAAGCTTGCCCGCGACATTTCCTGATGCGCAGTCGCCGACGTTCCGCACCGTACTGAGGCGCGAGCTCTTCGAGACGCACCACGCCGTGGACTACGCTGTGCACGGTCTTGTCATGGCGCTCTGCGGTCAGGTCGGCGAGCAGGAGCACGGTTCCGCCGAATGCGCGCCTGCTTGGCCGGCAAGAGCTCGTCCCAGAGCGGGTCGAGTTGCGGCAGCCCGTCCTCCCGCTCGCGGGCCACTCAGGTACCTCAGAACATGTCCTCGATACGCCAGTTGATCGGCACCTCCGGGATGCAGGCATTGTTCGGCAGCTCGATGACGAGGCGCACGACGCGCGCCACGTCAGCGGGCTGCGTGATCTCGGCGGGCGGCCTGTCGGTGCCGGAGAGGCCCATCTCAGTCGCCACAAAGCCGGGGCAGATCGCCGTCGCGCGAACGCCGGCGTCGGCGCCGATCTGCCGCAGGCCATGCGACAGGCCCATGACCGCGAACTTGCTGATCGCGTAAAGGCTATTGCGCGCCGACTTAACCCGCTTGCCCGAGAGCGAGGCGATGGTGACGACGCGCCCGGCGCCGCTCTCGACCAAGTGCGGCCAGGCTGCGCGGACCAGCCGGAAGGGCGATTTGAGGTTCACCTCGAGCAGCATGTCGAGATCGCCCTCGTCCGCGTCGATGACGCTTTTCGGAATGCTGATGCCGGCATTGTTGACCACCGCGTCGATGCGCCCGAAGCGCGCCGCGGTCGCTGCGGCCCACCGGCTCTCGCTCGCCGGCTTGAGCGCGTCGAAGGGCTCGACATGCACGCCGTCGCCGGGCGCCAGCGTGCTGGCGGCGGGCGTGCGGCAGCCAAGGCTGAGCCGCCAGCCGTTCGCGGCGAGCTCCCTTGCGATCGCCGCGCCGATGCCGCGGCTCGCGCCCGAGATCATCGCAACGCGGCCGTTCGCCGGCACCCCTTTTTCCGCCTCAGGCATTGGCGGCGCCGACGGAGGCAGGCGTGCCCTCCGCCCCCTCGGAGTACAGGTGGCAGGCGACCGAGCGCCTCGCGTCGACCTGCGTCCACTTCGGATAGACGCTGCGGCAGATCTCCATGGCGTGCGGGCAGCGCGGGTGGAAGTGGCAGCCGCTCGGCGGGCTGACGGCCGAGGGCACCTCGCCCTCGATGCGCTCGAAGGCTTTGCGCGCCGTCGGGTCGGGCACGGGCGAGGCATTGCGCAGGATCACCGTGTAGGGGTGCAGCGGCTCGTTGAAGATCTGCGGGATCGGGCCGTTCTCGACGATCCGGCCGAGATACATCACCGCCATCGTCTGGCAGAACCAGCGGACCACGCCGAGGTCGTGCGAGATGAAGATGAAGCTGAGGTTGTGGCTCTCCTGCAGGCTGCGCAGCAGCATCAGGATCTGCGACTGGATCGAGACATCGAGCGCCGAGACCGCCTCGTCGGCGATGATCAACTCCGGCTCGAGCGTCAGGGCGCGAGCGATGCCGATGCGCTGGCGCTGACCGCCCGAGAACTCGTGCGGAAAGCGGATGCCGGCGTCGCGCGGCAGGCCGACCTCCTCGAGCAGGTCCTGCACCCTCTCCTCGGCCTCCTTGCGGCCGAACAGCCCGTGCACGAGCAGCGGTTCGGCCAGCGCCTTGCCGACCCGCATCCGTGGGTTGAGCGAGGAATAGGGGTCCTGGAAGATGATCTGCAGGCGCTTGCGCAGCTCGCGCATGCGGGCACTGCTGGCCGCGGCGATGTCCTCGCCGTCGAACAGGATCGAGCCGGAGTCGGGCTCGACCAGCCGCAGCACGCTGCGCCCGGCGGTCGACTTGCCGCAGCCGGATTCGCCAACCAGCCCGAAGGCCTGGCCGCGCTCGACGTCGAACGAGATCTCGTCGAGGGCGCGGACCGTCACCGTCTTGGGGTTCGGGAAGCCGCGCCGGACATGGAAGAACTTCTTCAGGTCGCGGACGCTGAGGAGGGTTTCAGGCACCGGCTTTCTCCTCCAGCACGGCAAGGTCGTGGTCGCCGCGCACCCAGCACCGGACGGCATGGCTGCCGGCCTGCGGCAGAGCGTCGAGCGGCGGCGTCTTCGCGCGGCAGATGTCGCGCGCCAGCTCGCAGCGCGCGGCGAAGCGGCAGCCCGCCGGCATCCGGTTGATCGGCGGCACGGCACCAGGGATGGTATGCAGCGTGGTCGTATCGCGGTCGCTGCGCGGAATCGAGCGAAGCAGCGCCTCGGTGTAGGGATGGGTCGGCCTGGCGAACAGGTCGTTGACGCCGGCGATCTCGACGATGTCGCCCGCGTACATCACCGCGACGCGGTCGGCCAGCGCCGCCACCACGCCCAGGTTGTGCGTGATGAAGACGATCGACATGCCGGTCTCGGCCTTCAGATCGTTCAGCAGCGCCAGAATCTGCGCCTGGATCGTCACGTCCAGCGCCGTGGTCGGCTCGTCGGCCAGGATGACCTTGGGCCGGCAGGCCAGCGCCATGGCGATCATCACGCGCTGGCGCATGCCGCCCGAGAACTGGTGCGGGTACTCCCTGAAGCGGCTCGCGGCGGACGGGATCTTGACCAGCTCGAACAGCTCGAGCGCGCGGGCGTTGGCCTCGGCGCGCGTCGCGCCCTGATGGTAGCGCAGCGCCTCGGCGACCTGGAAGCCGACCTGCAGCACCGGGTTCAGCGAGGTCATCGGCTCCTGGAAGATCATCGAGATGCCGTTGCCGCGCACCTCGCGCATCTCCTCGTGCGAGAGCCGCGAGAGGTCGCTGCCCCTCGAAGCCGATCAGGTCGGCCTCGACGCGGCCGTTGTTCTTCGGCACCAGCCCCATGATCGAGAGCGCCGTCATGCTCTTGCCGCAGCCCGATTCGCCGACCAGCGCCAGCGTCTCGTTCGGCTGCAGCGCGAAGCTGATGCCGCGCACCGCCGGGTACCAGGCGCCCTCGACGCGAAAGCTGGTCGTCAGGTTGCGGACGTCGAGCACGGGGCCGGCGGATCGCGCCTCGCCGCGGGTCCCGCCTTGGGTTCCACCGGGCATCACCCGTCGCTCCGCGTCTTGGGGTCGATGGCGTCGCGCAGCCCGTCGCCGAGCAGGTTGAGCGAGAACACCACCAGCAGGATCGCGATGCTGGGGAAGATCGACAGCCACATGTTGTCGAGGATGTTCTCGAAGCCCTCGCGGATCATGCCGCCCCAGCTGGGTGTCGGCGGCTTGACGCCGAGGCCGATGAAGCTGAGCGACGCCTCGACGCGGATGGCGGTGGCGAGCCAGAGCGAGCCCATCACCAGCACCTCGGACATCACGTTCGGCAGGACGTGCAGCAGCATGATGCGCAGGTTGCCATAGCCGAGCGCGCGGCAGGCCTCGATGTAGTCGCGCTCCTTCACGACGATGGTCGGCGCGCGGGCGATGCGCGCGAAGGGCGGGATCGCGGTCAGCGAGATGGCGATGATCAGGTTCGTCACGCTCGGGCCCAGCATGGCGACGACGATCAGGCCGAGGATCAGCGCCGGGAAGGCCAGCAGCACGTCCATGACCTGCATGATGACCAGGTCGACGGCGCCGCCGTAGTAGCCGGCGACAATGCCGATGGCCGAGCCGATGATCATGGCCGAGCCGATCGCCGCGACGGCGATGACCAGCGAGATGCGCGCGCCGTAGAGCAGGCGCGAGAGGATGTCGCGCCCATAGGCATCGGTGCCCAGCCAGTAGTCGGTGCTGGGCCCTTCCAGCCGGTCGATGATGTTCTGGTCCAGCGGGTCGTGCGGCGCCAGCAGGGGCGCCGCGATCGCCACCAGCACGATGGCGGCAAAGATGGCGGCACCCACCCAGGTCAGCTTGTTGGTCCGGAACGCCTTGAGCAGCTGATCGACGAAGGGGTGGCGCGGCGGCGCCTTGGGCAGCGCCTCGGCCTGGTCGGTCATTGGTACTTCACCCTCGGGTCGATGAGGCCGTAGGTCAGGTCGGTCAGCAGGTTCACCACCACGATCACGAAGGTGTAGATGACCATGAGGCCCTGCAGCAGCGTGTAGTCGCGCTGGCCGAGCGCGCCGACGATGAGCTTGCCGAGGCCGGGGCGGTTGAAGACGATCTCGGTCAGGACCGAGTTGCCGATCAGGATGCCGAGATAGAGGCCGACGACGGTCACCACCGGGATCAGCGCGTTCCGCATGCCGTGGCGCCAGACGACGACGCGCCCGGGCACGCCCTTGGCATGGGCGGTGCGGATGTAGTCCTCGCCCAGCGTGCCGAGCATGGACGAGCGCGTCACGCGCGTGATGTAGGCCGCCATGATCAGCCCAAGGTTGATCGCCGGCAGCGCCAGGTTGCGCGCCCATTCCAGCAGGCTGTCGCGGCCCCCGGCGCTGATGACGGGAAACCAGCGCAGCTGGATCGAGAAGGCGATCAGCAGCAGGATGGCCGAGACGAAGGCCGGGAAGGACAGGCCGAGCAGCGAGCCGATCCGCGTCACATAGTCGATCGTCTCGTTCCGGTGCAGCGCCGACCAGGCGCCGAGCGGGATGCCGATGACGGCGCCGATGATCAGCGACACCACTGTCAGCTCGATCGTGTAGGGCAGCACGCGGGCGATCTCGGCCAGCACCGGCTTGCCGGTGACCATCGACTCGCCCCAGTCGCCGGTCAGCGCGCCGGTCATGAAGTCGACGTACTGCTCGATCAGCGGCCGGTCGAGGCCGAGCCGCTCGCGCATCATCTGCAGCGCCTCGGCGCTGGCCTGGTCGCCGAGGATCGTCTGCGCCGGGTCGCCGGGCACGATGCGCACCAGCACGAAGACCATCGTCATGACCGCCAGCAGCGTCGGCACGGCGAACAGCAGGCGGCGGACGACGAACTGCAGCATCGGATCTCCCCCTGCGCCCGGCCGGGCAGTGCCGGCCCGGCGCGACGGGTCGGCCCGGGCGCGCGCGATTCTCGCCGCCCCGGACCGCCCTTTGCTTACTCGGTGAAGTGCGTGTTCTCGGTCACCGGCGGGCCGAGGCTCAGCGAGCCGACCAGGTCATAGCCGAGGTCCAGGTTCTTCTTGGTCGCCCAGATCTGCAGGTTCTCGTAGATCGGGATGGCGCAGATCTCCTCCATGAGCTTGCGCTGCGCGGTCGCCCAGAGCTCCTTCTGCTTCTCCGGATCCCGCTCGGTCCGCGCCGCCTCGATCTCCTCGTCGGCGACCGAGCAATGCGTGAAGTTCGTGATGCCGGTCGGCGTGCCGACGATGCTGTCCGAGTGGTAGAACTGGGTCAGGTAGGTGTCGGCGACGGGGAACCGGGCGGCCGAGTAGTGCACCACCTGGCTCAGGTCCTTGCGGATCTGCGCGTGGAAGGTGGCGTGCTCGACCACTTCGACGTCGAGCTTGATGCCCGCCTCGGCCATCTGCGCCTGGAAGACCTCCATGGTCCCCAGCATTCCGGGCAGCGCCGTGTGGATGACCTTGAGCGTGACGCCGTCGGGGTGACCGGCCTCGGCGAGCAGCGCCTTGGCGGCCTCGATGTCATGGCCGGGCATCAGCGACGACATGTCGGCATGCCCGAGATAGCCCTGCGGCACGACGGAGTTGGCCTCGCGCGTCACGTCGCGGCCCTTGAACTCCATGAACTGGTCGCGGTTCGTGGCCATCGCCATCGCCCGGCGCACGCGGATGTCGTCCAGCGGCTTGGTCGCCGTGTTCAGGTACATGACCGACATCTCGGCCGGCTCCATGACGTGGACCACCACGTCGTCCATCTGACCGGTCCGCTCGGCCCAGGTCTGGTCCTGCTTGCCGTAGACCATGTCGAGCTCGCCCGACTGGAACGCCAAGTCGCGCGCCGAGTCGGAGGGAATGTACTGGTAGTTGATGCCGTCCAGCTTCGGCTTGCCGCGGAAGTAGTCCGGGTTGGCGGCCAGCTTCAGGTTCTGCTGCGGCGTGTACTGCTCGAACATGAAGGGGCCGGTGCCGATCGGTCGCTTCTGGAAATCCTCACCCATCTCCTCGGCCGCGGCTTTGCAGACGATGTTGCCGCCGTGGTAATTCGTGACCAGGCCGAGCAGGCTGGGCACCGCGTTCTTCAGCGTGATCTTGACCGTGGAGTCGTCCACCGCCTCGACCTTCTCGAAAACGTCGAAGTCGCTGGCGAAGCTCGACCGGTTCGGGTCGGCCGCGCGCTCGAGCGAGTAGACGATGTCCTCGGCCGTCAGCTCGCCATAGCCGTGATGGCACTGCACGCCGTCGCGCAGGTGGAATGTCCACTCGAGCCCGTCATCCGAGGACTCCCAGCTCTCCGCCAGGTCGGGCTCGATCGTCTCGGGCGAGGCGGTGCCCGGCGCGAACCGCACCAGCCCGTTGAACATCCAGCCGAACACTGCCTTGTCGATGGTCGTCGCGGACAGATGCGGGTCCAGGCGGCCCGCGTCCGGGGCCGCGATCCCGACGTTCAGGACATTCGTGTCCGGCCCCGCCATGGCGAGGTTCGTGGTCCCGGCGCCTAGCGCCAGCCCACCGGCAAGCAGGATGCCTGCCGTGATGGTTCCGGTCTTCATCTGGTTCCTCCCTCCTGAAGTTGCTCGTTATCGCCGGCGTGACCGCCGGTCTCCGTCACGCCGCGCGGCCGACCCGCCGGGGCGCCGTTCGCGAAGCGGCGAATGCTGAAGTCGCCGATCGGCACCGAGCCTACCCCCGAGAGCGCCAGTTCCGCGAGCATTTCTCCCACCGCGGGGCCGAGCTGGAAGCCGTGGCCGCAGAAACCGAAGGCGTGGATCAGGCCCGGGGTCGTCGCGCTGGGGCCGATCACGGGGATGCCGTCGGGCAGAAAGCCCTCGATTCCCGACCAGGTGCGGATGACATGCGCGTCCCGCGCCCAAGGCAGGATGTCGAGCAGGCGGGCCATCGCGCCGACGGTGCTGTCCTGCCCGGCGCGCGAGCGGATGCTGGCGAAGTCGTTCCAGCCGCGGCCGCCGCCGAAGATCAGGTTGCCGCGCGGGATCTGGCGCGCGTAGACGTCGCCGCCGGCGACCCCGATGTTGATCGTCAGCCGGTGGGGCAGGGGCTCGGTCACCTGCATGTTGGGCGATTGCGGATCGAGGGGCGCGTGCTCGCCGAACCAGCCGGCGACGGCCGCGCCCCAGGCGCCGGCGACGTTCACGAGCTGCCGCGCGGTGACGCGGCGGCCGGTTTCGGTCTCGACGTGGAAGCCCTCGGCGCCGCGGGTCGCGCCGGCCACCGCCTCGTGCTCGTGAATTAGGGCTCCGGCCCGCCGCGCCGCGACCGCGAATGACGGCGCCACCAGGCGCGGATTGGCTTGCCCGTCGCTGCGGCAGAGCGAGGCGCCGGTCACGGCCGGTCCGAGCCAGGGGTACCTGTCCCGCAGCACGTTCCCGCTGATCAGCTCGATCTCCAGCCCGTACCGGGCCGCGCCCATGGCGAAGGCCTCGAGGCTCGCCATCTGCGCCTCCGACCGCGCCAGCTTGAGATGGCCCGTCGCCTGGAACTCGCAGCCATGGCCGACCAGCGCCGGCAGCTGGTCCCAGAGCCGGCGCGATCGGCGGCTGAGCGGCAGCTCGGCGAAGTCGCGGCCCTGCTCGCGCACGCCCCCGTAATTGATGCCGCTGGCTTGGCTGCCGACGGTGCGCCGCTCGAAGAGGCCCACCCCGACGCCGCGCTGCGCCAGGAACAGCGCGGCGGCGCAGCCGGCGGTGCCGCCGCCGATGATGGCGACGTCGAGATCCAGGCGCTCCGTCATGCCGGCGCCACGTCGGGCTGCTCCTCAAACGCCGCGATCGGCAGCGGCTTGACCGGCGGCTGGCTCCGCAGGCGGCCGGCCCGCGCGGGGCTGCAGCCCAGCTCGCGGGCCACGATCTCGCAGGCGGCGGGGCCGCAGACGCGGCCCTGGCAGCGCCCCATCCCGACGCGCGAGAACGCCTTGGCCCGGTTCACGTCATCGGCGCCGAGGTCGCGGACGGCGGCGCGCAGCGCGCCCGCGCTGACCGCCTCGCAGCGGCAGAGAATGCAGTCGTCGGGCAAGGAGGCCGCGAAACCGGCGGGGAACGGGAAGGCGCGTTCGATCGCGCGGCGGAGCGGCGCGTGCGCGGCGATCGCTTGCCGAACGCGCTCGAGAGGAGCCTGCTGGGCCTGGTCCCCGCCGTCGAGCAGGATCGCGCGCGCGGCGCGCTCGCCGGCCAGCTCGGCCACGTCGGCGCCGGCGATCCGGGCGCCGTCGCCGGCGAGGTACACCCCGTCCGCCGAGCCGCGGCCCAGCGCGTCCTGCACGACCCGCCACTGATGCGTGCCAACATCCCATTCGAAGTCGCAGCCGGCCAGGTCCGCGAGCTGCCATTCGCTTTTCAGGCCATAGCCGAACGCCACCGCGTCGCAGGCGACCTCGCGTTGCCGCCCGGCCGCATCGCAATAGGCGAGGCCCTGCACCGCCTCTCCGCCCTGCACGGCCAGGGGCGTCACGCCGTGGCGGTAGACGATGCCGCGCGCGGCAAGCGCCCCGACGTAGCGGAAGCCCTTCCAAGCGGTCGCGCCGCCAGCGGCCAGCCCGGGAAGGGCAGCCAGCCGCGCGCGCCACGGCGTCGTGTCGAGCACCGCCGCCACCTCGACGCCGGCCTGCGCGTATTGCAGGGCGACGAGCGGCAGCAGCGGGCTCGAGCCCATGAACGCGACGCGTCGGCCGATCGCGCAGGCCTGGTGCTTCAGCGCGACCTGCGCGCCGCCGAGCGTGAAGACGCCGGGCAGTGTCCAGCCGCGCAAGGGGATGATACGATCCATCGCCCCGGTCGCCAGCAGCAGCCGGTCGAAGGGCACGCTCTCGCCGAGGCCGTCCCGCAGGACCAGCAGATGACGCCCCTCGATCCCCCAGACGAGCGCGCCGGGGCGGTGGTCGAGCCGATCCCCCAACGCGTCGAAGGCGTCGTGCAGCCGCCGCGCCTTACCCGCCTCGAGACCGTAGAGGGTGCCGTAGCCGCGCGCGAAGCCCTCAGGCTGCCGGCGATAGATCTGCCCGCCGCCGGCCGGCGCCTCGTCCAGAATCGCAGGCCGAGCCCCGCTTTCGGCCAGCACCTCGGCCGCGCGCATGCCGGCGGGCCCGGCGCCGACAATGACGATCCGCTCAGCCATCGACCTGCTCCGGCCCTGTCAGCACCGCCATGCCGTCGGCGGCATAGGTCGTGCAGGCGCGCACCCGGCGCCCGTCCGCCAGCCGGACCCAGCAGTCCTGGCAGGCGCCCATTACGCAAAACCCGGCGCGGGGCCCGTCGCCGAACTCGGACAGGCGCAGGCGGCCTCCCGTCGTCAGGATCGCGGTCATCAGCGTGTCGCCGGCAAGCGCCGTTCGCGGCTGTCCGTCGACGGTGATGCGCATCGGGCTTCGATCAGTTTCGGCCACTCGATGGAATCGCGGCGCGGTCAAGACGCGACCTGCATGGCGGCGACATGGAAGCGGTCGATCGAGAACGGCTCGATCGGCAAGCTGCTCGTGCCGGTCTCGATCAGCTCGGCGACGATCCGCCCGCCGATGGGGCCGAGCTGGAAGCCGTGCGCCGAGAAGCCGAAGGCGTGGATCACGCCGGGCGCCGTGCCGCTCGGTCCCAGCACCGGGATGGCGTCCGGCATCGAGCCCTCGATCCCCGCCCAGCTGCGCACGATCCGCGCCTCGCGCATCCCTGGGAACAGCTCGCGCGTGGTGGCAATCAGGCGGTGCAACTCGCCGAACGAGACATGCGCGAGATTGCGCGCGGGCTCGGCCCGGCCGCGCCAGCCGCCGCCGATCACGACCGTGCCGTTCGGCGATTGCTTGAACGAGATCAGCCGGT
Organism: uncultured Bacillaceae bacterium; assembly: GCA_963763245.1. Classification (GTDB taxonomy): domain Bacteria; phylum Pseudomonadota; class Alphaproteobacteria; order Rhodobacterales; family Rhodobacteraceae; genus Thermohalobaculum. Next base: position 6,237 of record CAVXNU010000024.1, on the reverse strand, counting down.
CGAAGCTGCCGACCACCGGCTCGACGAAGGGCTCCATGCGGTTCGTGACCATCATCATCGGCGCGATCGCCTCGATCGGTACGGGTTCGCCCAGCGCCGCGGCGATCGCGCCGCCCCAGGCGCCCGCGGCGTTGACCAGTACCTTGCCCGTCACCGGCCCGCGATCGGTGGGCACGCGCCACGCGCCCCCGTTGCGCTCGGGCGTGCCGGCGCGGCATTTCCTGACGATCTCAGCGCCCAACTCGGCGGCGCGCCTCGCGAAGGCGGCGGTGGTGCGCGCGGGGTCTGCGAAACCGTCGCCTCGCGTGTAGAGCGCGCCGAGGCAGTGCCGCGAGATCGCCGGGACGAGCCCGAAGAGGGTGTCGGCGTCGATCCATTCCTCGTGGCGATAGCCCAGCCCCTCGACCAGCGTGCGCCTCGCCTGCAGCTTCGCCAGACCCGCCTCGCTCTCGGCGACGCGGACCTGGCCGGACTCGCGATAGCCGCAGTCGTCGCCAACCAGGGCCTCGATGTCCTGCCAGAGCGCGGCCGAGGCCATGGCCAGCGGAATTTCGGCTGGATGCCGGTTCAGCCGGCGCACGCCGCCAGCGTTCACGCCCGAGGCGTGCCGCCCGACATGATCCTTCTCGAGCACGATGACCGACAGGCCGCGCAGCCGGCACTGCAGCGCCGTCGAGCAGCCGTGGATGCCGCCGCCGACGACGATGACGTCGGCGCCCATCATCCCGCGGCCTCGCCGATGGCGGCGAAGCTGCGGAGCGGCACCGGCTTGACGGGCGGGCGCAGGCGGAAATACCCGACCTCGGCGACAGGGACGCCGCGCGACTCGGCAATCAAGCGCGAGACGGTTGGGCCGCAGAGCCGCCCCTGGCAGGGGCCCATGCCGCAGCGGAGGAACGCCTTCGCCTGGTTCGGCCCCTGTGCGCCCGCGGCGACGGCCTGGCGGAGCTGCCCGGCCGTCACGTCCTCGCAGCGGCAGATGACCGTCGCATCGGTCACCCGCCCCGCCGCCAGGCGCGGCGCGTAGAGCGCGTCGATGAACGGTCGCGCCTGCAGTGCCCGCCGCAGCGCCCGCAGCGGCGCCGCGGCCTTGGCGTCGCGCTCGGCCTCCGCAATCCGCCCGAGCGCCCGCGCCGCCTCCAGCGCGGCGATCCGCCCCGCCGGGACGCAGGCATCGGCGCCCGCGATGCCGCCCCCGTCGCCGGCGATCTGAACGCCGGCAACCGTGCTGTTCGCCCAGTCGTCCAGCGCCGGCCGGAACGCATGCTGGCCTTCGTCCCAGCGATGCTCGCAGCCCAGCACCCGGGCGAGGTTCGTGTGCGGAATGACGCCCTCGTGCAGGCCGACCAGCCCTGCCGCAACCTCGCCGCTCGCGCCGTCGCCGGTGCGGTAGCGCACGCCGGTCGCGCGGTCGTCACCGAGGATCTGGACCTCGGCGACGTTGCGCACGACCCTGCAACCGAGAGCGCGGAAGGCGCGGAGGAGCCTCAGCCCGGGCAGGAAGGTGCCGCTTCTCGCGAAGGCCGAGAGATGCCGCATCGCCGCCGCGCGGCAGCGAGGATTGTCGGTGAGCAGCACGGCCGCGATACATCCCCCCGCGGCAGCGTGCTGGACGGCCGTGAGATAAACGAGCGGGCCGTTCCCGACGAGCACCGTCGGCACGACTGGCGTCATCGCCGCCGACTTCAGCAGGATCTGCAGCGCGCCGACCGTCATGACGCCCGGCAACGTCCAGCCCGGCACCGGCACCGGGCGCTCGAGCGCTCCGCCTGCCAGGATGGCGCGGCGGGCGCGCACTTCCTGCACGCGGTCCTCGCGGAGATACCAGAGGGCGAAGGGCTCGGCCTCCGTCTCGATGTGCCAAACGACGGCGCCGGGGCGGTAGTCGACGGTCGAGGCGCGCAGCGCCTTCGCCAGCGCGGCACCCTCGATGCAGCCGGCTCCCAGCGCGCCGGCGGCCGGCCCCGTCGCCGCCCGCTCGACGTCGCGGAAGACCTGGCCGCCCGGCGAGGGCTGCTCGTCCAGCAGCACGCAGTCGAGGCCGAGCGCCCGCGCCTCGAGCGCTGCGGCCATGCCGGCCGGGCCGGCGCCGATGACGGCCAGGTCGAACGTGTGTGCGGCTGAGCCTGTCACGCGGTCTCCCCTGCGCCGCGGTCGCGCCGTACGTTCATGCCGTCGCGCACCGCCGTCATGCAAGCCTGCTGGCCGGGCTGGCCATCCAGCTCGACCAGGCACTCGAAGCAGACGCCGATCATGCAGTAGGCGCCGCGCGGCGCGCCCGAGACCGGCGCGCGGCGCAAGACCTGCTCGCCCGCCGCCAGCAGCACGGCGGCGAGGTTGTCGCCCGCCCGCGCCTCGATCTCGCGCCCCTCGAAGCGGACGATGGCGCGCGCCGCCCCGGCCTCAGGATACCCCAGCCTCTTGAACATCGAACCTCTCAGCGTTGAAGGGGGCCGCCTCGGCCGGCAGACCGTCGCCCGCGATGGCGGGCGCCAGGACCTCGGCATGGACCGCTGCCAGGCTCACCCCGCTGTGGCAGGCCGCAGCGTGGAGACCGGGCAGGTCGGGCCAGCTCTGATAGATCGGGAAGCCGTCCGGGGACATGACCCGCAGCGCCGCCCAGGTGCGGACCACCGGCGCCGCCTCGAGCGCGGGAAAACTGGCGATGGCGCGCTCGGCGATCGCCCGCGCCGCCGGAAGGCTCGTCCCGTAGTTCATGCCGACGTCCTCCTTGCTGTCGCCGAGCAGCACCGATCCCTCCGCCGTTTGCCGCACATGCGTCGTCGGCAGGTTGAGGATCGGCGCCATCCGCCGGGTCGCCAGGATCTGCCCCCGCTGCGGGCGCAGGGGGAAGCGCTTGCCGAGCCCGCCCGCAAGCTCGCTGTTCCCGAGGCCGGCGGCCAGCACGACCCGCTCGAAGGCGGTGCTGCCCCCGTCGGCGAACTCGAGCGAATAGGCGCCGTCGAGCCGGCGCAGCTGGCGGACTCCGCGGCCTGGCCGGTGTTGCACGCCGCGCGCCTTCGCCGCCTGCATGAGCGCCCGCACGAGCAGCAGAGGGTTTGCGTGGCCATCGAGCGCGCAGAACGAGGCACCCCTTACCCGCGGCCCGATCGCCGGCGCCAGTTCGCGCGTCTCAGCCCGGTCGAGCATGCGGACCTTGCAGCCGGCGGCGGCGAACTGGTTGTCCATGCGCCGCACAAACCCGGCGCGGCTCTCGACCTCCTCCTCCCCCAGGCAGAGGTGCAGTCCGCCCCGCTGGACGTGGCCGACGTCGATGCCGGTCTCGTCCGCCAGCGCGGCCGCGAACCGAGGCCAGAGGACGGCCGAGCGCACCGTCCATGCCGTGTAGGCCGGCATGCCGGCGCCCTTGCTCTGAACCCAGACGAGGCCGAAGTTCCCAAGCGACGCCGGCCGAGCGGCATCTCCCTCGTCGAACAGGGTCACCTGCTCGCCGGCACGGACGAGCCCGTAGGCAATCGCCAGGCCGACCAGCCCGGCGCCGATCACTGCAGTCCCCGTTCCGATCGAAGCATCCCCCATCGTGGGCATGGCCTAGCACGCGCCCGTAAGCGTCTCTAATGCATTCCTTGGCCGTATTCATGCGCGGGGCGTATGGATCATGTTCGGGGAGCCTCAACGATGAACTTCCGTATGCTGGCGGCGTTCAGGGCGGTCATGTCGGCGGGCAGCGTCACAGAGGCCAGCACCATGCTGGGCCGCTCACAGCCGGCGGTCAGCCGCGCCATCGCCGACCTCGAGGCGCATATCGGCTACCCGCTCTTCGACCGCGTCAACCGCCGGATGGTGCCGACCGAGGAAGCCGTCCTCCTGCTCGAGGAGGTCGAGCGTGCCTTCCAGAGCCTCCACTATGTCGGGGAGGCGGCGCGGATGATCGGTGCGCGGCGCGGGGCTAGCCTGCACGTCACGGCGATGCCGGCGATCGCGCTCAGCGTTCTGCCGCTTGTGGCCGAGCGCCTGTCGGAGGAGCGGCCCGATCTGCGCATGAATATCGAGGTTAGGAGCAGCGGCTGGGTGCTGCAGTCGGTGCTGCACCGCCAGTGCGATGTCGGGATCGCCGGGGTGCCCCTCGGCAATCCCGGGCTCAGCATCGCGTTCGTGGCCGCTGCGCCGGCCGTCTGTGTCCTGCCGCGCCACCACCCGCTCGCCGCGCTGGAGGCGATCGGGCCGGCCGAGCTGCGGGGCGAGCGGTTCATCTCGCTCGGGACCCAGTACCGGCTCCGCCAGCAGGTCGACCGGGTCTTTAGCGAGGCCGGGATCGAGCGCCAGCTGCGCATCGAGACCCAGCTCTCCGAGATGGCCTGTCTCCTGGTCGCGCGCGGGCTGGGCGTGGCGGTCGTGGACCCGTTCGTGCCGCTTCTCCGCTCGGAGCTCCGCCTCGAGGTCAGGCCGTTCCGCCCGTCGATTCCCTTCGAATGGGGCGCGGTCACTCAGGCGGGGAGGCACCTGGCCGAGCCGACCCGGCGCTTCCTGGCCGTGCTGGAGGAAACCGTTTGCTCCTGCGAGTATCCCGTGGCCACGGTCGAGTCCCGCGACCACTGAACCGGAGCAGGGAATGGATACTTCGACCGCGGCGCCGCGCGACGTGACGGTCATCGGCGCCGGCATCGTGGGGCTGGCGACGGCGCTAACCCTGCAGGCAGAGGGCCACCGCACGACGATCATCGACCCGCGCGCGCCGGGCACCGCCACGTCGTTCGGGAATGCGGGCGCGATCGTCCCTGGCGGCGTCACGCCGACCGCGACGCCGGGGCTCTGGCGGCGGATCCCGCGGATGCTTGCCGACCCTACGAGCCCTGTGAAGATCCGCTGGCGCCACCTGCCGCGGCTGGTGCCCTGGTTGCTCGCCTTCCTGAATGCCGGGCGCGAGGCGAACGCGGTGCGCATCAGCCGCGAACTGGCGACGCTGACCGCCGGCTGCCTCGAGGCGCATCAGCAGCTGGCGCGCATGTCGGGGGCGAGCCACCTTCTCCGGCCGCTCGGCTGGCTCAAGGTCTACCGGGACCGCGCGGCTCTCGAGGGAACCGCCTTCGACCGCCGGATGATGGACATGGCCGGCATCCGATACGAAGTGCTGGACGCGGACGCGCTGCGCCAGCTCGAGCCGGCATTGTCGCGCGAGTTCACGGTCGGCCTCTTCCAGGCCGGCGCCAGCCAGGTCGACACGCCGCTGGCGCTGTCGCGCGCCTACCTGGAAGCGTTCGTCGGCCGCGGGGGCGTCCTGCTGCAGGAGGAGGTTCGACGCTTCGAGCGTGTCGACGGCAGGATCGGCGCCGTTGTGACTGACCTCGGGATCCACCCCGCCGACGTGCTCGTCGTCGCGGCGGGAGCGTGGTCGGGCCGGCTCGCGCGGTCCCTCGGTGCGCGGATTCCGCTGGACACCGAGCGCGGCTACCACCTGAACATCGCCCGGACCGACGGCCCCATGCTGAACCGTCCGACGGTCATCGGCGGCCCCCAGTTCGTCCTTGCCAATGCAGGACGGCATCCGGCTGACCGCCGGCGTCGAGTTGGCCGGCCTGGACGCGCCGCCTGATTTCAAGCGCATCAGGTCGCTCCTGCCGCTGGCCCGGCGGGCGTTGCCCGGGCTGTCGGGAGAGATCACGCGGGAATGGATGGGACACCGCCCGTCAACCCCCGATCCAAGCCCGTAATAGGCTCCGCACTCGGGCTTCGCGACGTCTACTTCGCCTTCGGCCACGGCCACATGGGCCTCGGATTGTCCGCCATAACGGGCCGGCTGATCGCAGATCTCGTCAGCCGGCGCCAGCCATCCGTGCCCCTGGAACCCTTCCTCCCCTCGCGCTTCCTCTGACGAGATCGAGCACAGCTGGACCGCACTGCAGCCAAGTCGCCGCGGCCGCAGGCTCGGGCTACACCCTTCGGCCAGTCAGACCTCTTGCATCAACGGGTCAGATGAACGCCCGTGCCGGTAAGCGGCCGCGTGGTGCATGCAAAATCGATCATTTATGAGAGCCGCGGCGCGGACCCGACGAAGGAAGCTACCGTCGCCGACTAACTGTCTCAAATGGTCTATTGAAAGCCGGGCAACGCCAACTCCGTCGCGGGAGCCGTCAGACCAGGTGCGGACCACCGCTGGCGCGGCGATGCGGCGGCGGCGCCAAGCTTAAAGCACAGGCATTATCCAGGCAGCGGTCTTATCCAGGCGAATGCCAGATCCGGTGGACCACCAGCCGTTCGGCAAGTCTGTGCCGACGT
>CAVXNU010000023.1:0-29113 GCA_963763245.1 uncultured Bacillaceae bacterium | reverse complement strand
AAAGGCAGCTCGGCCTCATAGCCGAGGACCGGCAGAACCTGCCGGTGCGGGCGGCGATCTTCATCGCGCTGACGGCCGCGGCCCCGCTGCTGATCGCCTTGGCAACCGCCGGACCCGGCGCGTTCCTGGCAATGGCGACGCATGTCGGCTTCCTCGCCCGCTTCGTGCTTTTCGTCGCCATCTGCTTTCTGATGGAGAGCCGTACCGAAGCGCAGATCCGCGAGTTTCTCGTCACCTTCGGCCAATCAGGACTGCTGACTTCGGAGGGGCGAACGACGGGCGCGCGCGCCGTCGCCGAGGCGCTGGCCCGTCGCGACAGCGCCCTGGCCGAGGGCGTCTGCATCGCCCTCGCCACGGCGATCTGCCTCTATCTCGGCATAAGCCATCACGGGCAATCGGCGGCGAGCTGGATGTACACCGGGGCCGCGGGAGAGCCGGGGGACGTGGGTCGTCCCACCCCGGCCGGCTGGTGGGTGCTGACGGTTTCGAACGGCATCTTCTGGTTCCTGCTGCTGCGCTGGATCTGGCGGATCACGCTGTGGGGGCTGCTGCTCGGCCGGCTGGCGCGGCTCGACCTCAGGCTCGTGGCGACGCATCCGGACGGCTATGGCGGGATCGGCTTCCTGATCGCCTATCCGAACGCCTTCGCGCCCTTCGTCTTCGCCATCAGCGCGGTGGTCGCCGCCGCGCTTTACCATCAACTCGCCGGCGACCGCATCAGCACCCAGCTCTACGGACAATTGATGACGACATGGCTGGCAGTCGTGCTGATCGGCTTCTCGCTGCCGCTCCTGGTATTCCGCGGCCCCCTCGCCCACCTGCGCGACCGAACCCTCAAGCTCGCCGACCAGCGGGCGACCCAGATCGAGCGGGCGAAGGAGCGGGGCGTCTTCGGCGAGAACATCCTTGTGCCGCACGATCACGAGGCGGCCGAGCTGCCGCCAGATCCGACGGCATTCCGGAAGGCCGCCAAATCGCTGTCGACGATGCCCATTTCACGGCGGGCGCTCGTGCCGCTCGGCGCCGCGGCGCTGATACCGCTCCTGCTGGCCGGCGCTACGCAGCTCCCGCTCAAGGAGCTGCTGCGCGCCGCCAAGTCACTGATCGTCCTCTAAAAGGGCCACCGGAAGCGCCACCGGAAGTGCGGCGCGCCGGTCAGGAGGTGACGCTCTTGGGAACGCAAACGCCCTGCTCGGACGACCAGGTATAGCCATCGGCGCAGGCACTCTGGCACCCTTCGCCGGCAAAGGCGACCGCCGATCCGAGGGCAAAGACCAAGGCGCAGGCGAAGCTAATGACGAGCTTCATCGAAGACCTCCGTTTCTGAACCCACGCTGAAGCTAGACCGAATTGCCTGCCCCGCCAATCCGGGGGCGCCGCAGGTTGGCGCCGCTGGAGCATGGTCCGCCGGATGAACCCGGCAAGCGTGCCGCAAGCGCCGCCAAAGCTTTCAATGTGGTTAATGGAATTCCTTTTCTCCCGACAAATCAATGGCTTACGCGTGTGTGCACGTGTGCACGCTGTGTGCACGTGAGAACGTTTGAAGCTGTGCGCACGGCTTCGACTTCGTCAAAGTTCGCACTATGAGGTGCTGACGCGGATGCAGGTGCCTTGCGCGTCGTCGAAGACAAAGCCTGGCGCGCATTCTTCGTCGCAGGCGACGGAGATGCCCTGGCCCAGCAGGAGCAGGAGCATCGCGACGCACAGCTTCTTCACGGACCGCTCTCCCTCAGGCGCATGATGTCTCGAGCCAGCGCGCGGTGCGCAGCAACGGACCATCGCCGCCGCGCGGCCCGGTCAGCTGGGCGCCGAGCGGCAGGCCGTCGACCTCCAGCAATGGCAGGCTGACGCAAGGCACGCCGGCATAGGTCCAGAAGGCGTTGAAGACGGGGTCGCCCGTCCAGCCGAGCCCTTCGGGCGCCGTCCCAGCCGCCGGTAGACACAGCATGGCGTCAAAACGGGCATAGATTTCGTCCAGCCCCGCCGACACGCGGTCGCGCTGGGCTATGGCGTGGCGATACGCGGCCTCGGTCATCTGCCGGCCCTCGGCCACCTTGGCGCGCAGGCTCTCGCTCATAAGCTCGCCATGCGCGTCGGCCAGCGGCCCATAGCACTGGGCGATCCCATAGGTCTGCAGGGTGGCGTGCCAGTCCCAGGCCTCGGCCATCCAGCCGGGCAGCTCGACCTCCTCGCAATCGCGGCCGAGACCGGCCGCCAGATCCTCCAGCGCGGTGCGGGCCTCGGCATCCGCCTTTTCCCAGACGGGCGTGCGAACGAAGGCGAGGCGGGGGCGCGCGGGCGGCTCCTGCGTGGCCATCGATGACAGCGGCGGGCGCGAGCGGGGCGCCGATTGGGGGTCGCCCGGATCGCGGGTCAGCATCGTCTCGGCGCAGAGGGCCATGTCCTCGACCGAGCGGCCATAGGTCCCGACCGTGTCGAGCCAGGGCGCCATCTGCGTGACGCCGCCGCGCCCGATCCAGCCGAAGGTCGGCTTGAAGCCGTGGATGCCGCAGAAGCTCGCCGGGCGGATCACCGAGCCCCCCGTCTGCGTGCCGAGCGCCAGCGGCACCTGTCCGTCGGCGACCGCCGCCGCCGAGCCGGAGGAAGAGCCGCCCGGCGTGTGCGTCGCCCCGGTCGGCCCCTTGTGCGGGTTCTTCGTCTTGCCGGGCGTGCGCACGGCCAGCTCGGTCGTCACCGTCTTGCCCAGGATCACCGCGCCGGCGTCGCGCAGCTGACCGACGCAGAACGCGTCCCGATGCGTGTGGCGACCTTCATGGCCGCGATAGCCGTTCTGGGTGGGCATATCGCGGGTCTCGACGATGTCCTTGACCCCGACCGGAACGCCATGCAGCGGGCCGACGCCCCGGCCGAGGGCCAGCGTCCGGTCGGCCTCGCGCGCCTGCTGAAGCGCCAGCTCGGGGTCGAGCCAGATCCAGGCGTCGACCTGCGCGTCCCGCGCCTCGATCCGGTCGAGGCAGGCGCGGACGAGCGCCTCGGAGGTGACCTCGCGCGCAGCGATCAGGCGCGCCGCCTCGGCGCCGCCAAGCCGCCAGAGCTCTGCCGAGCTCGTCATGCGTCCGAGGTCTGCCGACGCCGGCCCAACCGGCCGGTCAGCAGCGCCAGGCCCGGCACGGTCAGCACGAGCGCCAAGGCCGTCGCTGCCAGCGCGTAGCCGAGCTCGCGAAGATCCGTTCGATCGGCCAGCGGCCGCCCGTCGACCGCACGCACCGTCAGCGAGCTGCCGACGGGATGGTCGCGGACATATTCCTGAGGCGTGTGCATGTGCCAGACATCGTTCTTCGGTCGCAGCCCGACGACCTCCTGCGAGGATTCGGCGGCGCCCGGCGGCCAGGCGACGGCGATATGCGCGACCTTATGTTCGTGCCCTTTGCGGTTCAGCTCGTCGCGGAGCTCCACGCTGATCACCCGCGTCTCGACGCGCTTCGCGAAGAGCGTCCACAGCGGCGGCATTCCGCCCGCCCATGCGCGCCAGGCGATCACGCAGCAAAGCAGCCCGAGGAGCAGCATCAGCCAGCCAAAGAACGACTTCATCCCTTCGCACCTCCCATGTACTCCACCACCCACCGACTAGTACTCATCGGCGCGCGTCGCCTTGCGCATCAGCGCGGCCGGCGCCTGACGCTCGGGCTCGCGCCCTTCGCGCATGGCGACGAGCGCCTCGTGCATCGCCTGCACGGCGGCCGGCAGCACTGGGTGCCCCGTCAGGCAGATGCGCACGCCATGGCTCGCCAGCGCGCCCGCGTCCGCGAACTTCAGCGCGCCGCCGAGCACAATCGGCAGATCGAACTCGGCCCCCAGGCGCTCGATCTCGACAAGCGTCTCGATCCCAAGGAAGAAGAGGGCGTCGACCCCCGCCCGGGCGTAGGCCTTGCCCCGCGCGATCGCGTCGTCGAGCCCGGTGACGGCCGCGGCCGAGGTCCGGCCGACGATCACCGTGCCCGGGTCGGACCGCGCGTCGATCGCGGCTCGCATCTTCCCGAGCCCCTCCTCGAGGCTCAGGAGCTCGGTCGCCGCCCTGGCCATAGCGCAGCGGCAGCAATGTGTCCTCGATCGACATCGCGGCGACGCCGGCGGCCTCGAGCTCCTCGACGGTGCGCCGGACGTTCAGCGCGTTGCCATAGCCGTGGTCGGCGTCCACCATGAAGGGCAGCGCCGAGGCGCGCGACATGCGCCGGCACTGGTCGGCGAACTCGGTCAGCGTCAGGACGATCAGGTCGGGCGCGCCAAGCACCGCCAGCGAGGCCGAAGAGCCGCCGACCATGCCGATCTCGAACCCGATCTCCTCGGCCAGTCGGATCGAGAACGGGTCGAAGATCGAGGCCGGCACCAGGCACCGATCCCCCGCCAGATGCTCGCGGAACCGCTCACGCCGCTCGCGAAACATGTGATCCCCCTTGCGATGTCGCCGCGCCCAGAATTCCACGCCGCGGCCGCGCATGCTAGAGCGCAATGACCATGCGTGCGGAGGATCATGATGTTGATGACCGGCGACACCTATCGCGAGAGCCTGCGCTCGCTTTCTCCCCGCGTGTTTGTAAACGGACGGCGCGTGGAGTGCGTCGCCGACGAGCCGCTGCTCGCCCCGGGTGTGAACGCCATCGCCCATTGCTATGACGCGGCGCACGATCCGCGCTCGACGCATCTGATGACGGCGGTCGAGGAGACGACGGGGCGCACCGTCAACCGCATGACCCATGTCGACCGCTCGGCCCAGGATCTGATCGAGAAGCTCGAGGCCGTGCGGCTGCTCTGCCGCGAAGTCGGCTGCGCCATGCGCTATCTGACGCATGACGGGCTCTCGGCGGCATACCAGGCGACGCATCGGATGGATGCCGAGCTGGGGACGGAGTACCATCCGCGGTTGCTGGCCTATCTGCACGAGGTGCAGGCGCGCGACCTGACGGTCGGCATCGCGATGACGGACGGCAAGGGCGACCGTTCGGCCCGCCCGCACGCGCAGCCGAACCGCGACGCCTACGTCCACATCTCGCAGCGGCGGTCGGACGGCATCGTCATCCGCGGCGCCAAGGCCATCGTCACCTCCGCGCCTTACGTGCACGAGCTGCTGGTCATGCCGTGCCGGGCCATGACGCAGGCGGACGCCGACTTCGCCGTTTGCTGCGCCGTGCCGATCGACGCGCCCGGCCTAACGGTCGTCTCGCGCCCCGCCGGGCGGCCGGGCGAGAACGGCGCCAAGTTCTCGGCCCGCTATGGCCAGGCGACCGGCGTCTGCGTCTTCGAGGACGTGTTCGTGCCATGGGAGCGCGTCTTTCTCGCCGGCGAGTGGCGCCACTCCGAGCACCTGACCCGCACCTATGCCACGCACCACCGCCATTCCTGCATCGGCGCCCGGGCCGGCTTTGGCGACCTGCTGATCGGCGCGGGCGTCCTGATGATCGAGGCGAACGGGCTCGACGGCTCTGTTGATCACCTCCGCAACGACCTGGTCGAGCTCATCAAGATCGTCGAGGGATTTTACGCCTGCGGCGTGGCCGCCTCGGTCTACGGCTTCAACGAGGCCGGCGTACAGCAGCCTGACGGCGTCTTCGCCAATGTCGGCAAACTGATGATGGCGACGCAGATCTACGAGATGCACCGCCTGGCCCACGACGTCTCGGGCGGGTTGATCGTCGCCCTGCCCGGCCCGGAGGAGGACCACAATCCCGCGACGCGTGGCGACCTCCTGGCGATGCTGCAGGGCAGTTCCGCCATCCCGACCGAGCATCGGCTGGAGGTCGCCCGCCTGATGCAGGACCTGACCGCCTCCGACCAGGCGGGCTGGATGAGCGTCATCTCGCTGCACGGCGGCGGCTCTCCCGAGGCCATGCGGCGCGAGATCTACCGCTACTACCCCCTCGAGGAGCGCCGCGCGCTCGTCGAGCGCCTCCTCGACCGGGGCGTCCTGGATGTCGGCCAGAGCCCGTCGAAGCAACCCGGCCGCTGCTGCCCCGTCGGCTGCCAGGTGCCGGAGACACCCGTCCTGAACGGTGCGGACCGGGGGAGCCTCGCAGCCGAATGAACGCTCTGGAAAGCTGGCGGCGCCTCTCCTGCCGGTCGCGGGGCGCAGCCCGCCCCAAGGACTGCGCTTGCAGCCGAGGTGCATCGTCGCGTGGTTCGGGCTCTTGCACGGTCACGCACGGTGGTCTAGATGAGCGCCGCATGGTGCGGGTGTATAGCTCAGTCGGTAGAGCAGCTGACTCTTAATCAGCGGGTCGTAGGTTCGAGTCCTACTACACCCACCACTTATCACTTCAGATGGGCTCCGAGCGTCTTATCGGATCACGGTTTGGACGCTCACGGCGGATCGCGCGGGGGCGCGGCTAACGGCACGGGCTGACCCGCCGAGGAAACCACGCCGCCTCCAGGAACTCCGCTGGAGTCGCTTGTCCGGCCTTGACACGGTCCGTGACACCGAGACGAGCGGCCAGGCTCTGCAGCGCCACCAGCTCGCCGGCGCTGCGCTTGCCGCCGCCGACGACGCGCAACTCCGCCCCGCCCAAGGCCATTCCGGCCCGTGCGAGAGCTTCGATGGCGATATGAACTCCCTTCTGCGGTTGCAGCCGGCCGATCGTGATGAAGCGCATTCTCCCGCTCGGCTCCGGCTCCGGCACAAAGTGCGCAACCGGTGCTCCACAGGGGATGACGTGGACCGGTTCGTGCGCCGTGCTCTTCGAGCCACCGCTGCTGGCTCGACCCGACTGCGACGTGGGCATCGAAATCTCGCAGATGCCGGACGAGACTGCGGCGGTACCAGCGGTCTCGGAGGCCCGTGGTGACGGGCGCATCCGGGTTGACCGGGATCAAGGAAGCACGCGAGAGCCTGCGAGAAGATCCGCGCGCGCCGTCTCGAGAGCACGCGGCCTCGCGGCGTGACACAGCTTCAGGCGCGCCGAGACCGCCAGCCTATCAGCGAGGCCATGGATGACAGCCGCCGGCACTGCCCTTGTTCCCTCCATCGTCCAGCGAGCGCCAGCCGGACCCCCGCCGGTCGGTGCGCCGCCTGACGGACAGGGCGCGGCGGCTCGCACGAACGAGACGCTCGACCGTGCCGTCCGGGCGATGGTGGCGCGCTTCACCGGCGGTGTCTCGCCGCACGCCGCGGCGGCCGCTTGGGCGGATTGGGCGCTGCACCTCGCGCGTGCGCCCGGGCGCCAAATCGATCTGGCCGAGCGTGCCCAGGCGAACGCGATGCGCTTGATGTTCGCGCTGGCGCGCATGGCTGCGCCCGAACGGGCGGAGATGGCCTATGTGCCGGAGGCGGGCGACCATCGCTTCGACCACGAGGGCTGGCAGCTGCCGCCCTTCGCCATGATGAAGCAGGCTTTTCTCGCGACCGAGGACTGGTGGGAGACCGCGACGCGCGAAATCAGGGGCATGCGCGAGCAGGACGCGCGCCGCGTCGGCTTTATGGCGCGCCAAATGCTGGACATGGTCTCGCCGTCGAACTCGGCCTGGACGAACCCCGAGATCATCGAGCGCACCCTGACCTCGGGCGGCATGAACCTGCAGCAGGGCCTGCGCAACTTTGCCGACGACGTTGCCCAGCGCGTGACCGGTCGGCGCGCCGAGCCGGATGGGCAATATGCCGTGGGCAGCAATCTCGCCTGCACGCCGGGCGAGGTCGTCTTCCGCAACGACGTCTTCGAGCTGCTCCGCTATGCGCCGCAGACCGACCAGGTGCGGGCCGAGCCGATCCTGATCGTGCCGGCCTGGATCATGAAGTACTACATCCTCGATCTGAGCCCGGACAACTCGCTGATCCGCTATCTCGTCGAACAGGGCTTCACGGTCTTTGCCATCTCGTGGTGCAATCCGACGGCGGATCAGCGCAATCTGACATTGGACGATTACCGGCGGCGGGGCGTCATGGCGGCGCTGGACGCGGTCTGCCGGATCGTGCCGAACGTCAAGGTGCACGCCTGCGGCTATTGCCTGGGCGGCACCATCCTGGCGATCGCCGCGGCGACCATGGCACGCGACGGCGACGAGCGCCTCGCCTCGATCACGCTCCTGGCCGGCCAGACCGACTTCACCGAGGCGGGCGAGCTGACGCTGTTCCTGGACGAGAGCCAGATCGCCTTCCTCGAGGACATGATGTGGGACCAGGGCTATCTCGACCAGGAGCAGATGGCGGGCGCCTTCCGGATGCTGCGCGCCCGCGAGCTGGTCTGGTCGCGCGCGGTTCGCCGCTACCTCCTCGGCGAGGAGGAGGAGCAGTTCGACATGGCCGTCTGGAACCGCGACGCGACGCGCATGCCCTACCGGATGCACTCGCAGTACTTGCGCGGGCTCTTTCTCGAGAACCGGCTGACCGCCGGGCGCTTCGCCGTCGATGGCAGCGTGATCGCGTTGAAGGACATAGACGCGCCCTTCTTCGTGCTGGCGACCGAGGCCGACCACATCGCGCCCTGGCGGTCCGTCTACAAGACGACGCTCTTCACCGATTCGGACCTCGTCTTCGTGCTGACGAGCGGCGGCCACAACGGCGGGATCGTCAGCGAGCCCGGACACCGGCACCGGCACTACCGCATCGGCAGAGCGGCCGCAAGGCGCCCGCTATGTCGACCCGCAGAGCTGGTGGGCATCGCACGCGCCGCTCGAGGGGTCCTGGTGGCCCGCATGGATCGGCTGGCTGCGCGACCGATCCTCGCCCGGGCTCGTCCCGCCGCCCCGCCTCTCTGCGCCCGAGGAGGGCCTGCCGTCGCTCGGACCCGCTCCCGGCACATACGTGTTCCAGCGCTGAGCCGTCGCTTGACGTGGATCAACGGGCGGCGGCGGGCGCGGGAGTAGATTGGCGGCTCCGGTGGCAAGGCAGGAGAGGGTTCCGCATGATCGCGCTCGAGGACATCATCGGGATGTGCGGCCTGACCGAGGCCGAGGTCGACGCCATCGCCGAGCATGAGCACATCCCCGAGGTCGCGGCCGCGGCCCTGGCGAGCTACCTGATGCACGCGCATCGCGGACCCGCGCATGTCCAGACGATGATCTGCGACGACATCAGGCAGGCGATGCGGCGGGACGACGTCCAGCACGCCCGGACGCTCTTCATGGCACTGCGCAGCTTCGTGGCCCAGCATCCCGAGGCGGTGCGCGGTTCAGAGTAGGCGGTGCCGAGGGCCCGCATGGGAGTCAGCGCGCGCCGCTGCTGAGACGAGGCTGTCATGAGCGACATCATCACCCTGCCCTGCCCGGCCTGCCGCGCGCTGAACCGGATGCCGGCGGCCCGTCGCGGCGAACGGCCGAAATGCGGCAGGTGCGGCGTGTCGCTGTTCCAGGGCCAGCCGATTACCCTCGACGGCGCCAGCTTCGGTCGTCATGCGGGCTCGGACGATCTGCCGCTCCTGGTCGACTTCTGGGCGTCCTGGTGCGGACCCTGCCGGGCAATGGCACCGGCCTTTGAAGCTGCCGCCGCCGAGCTCGAGCCACGCGTGAGACTTGGTAAGGTGGACACGGATGCCGAGCCCGAGCTGGCCGCACGAAACGGCATCCGATCGATCCCGACATTGATCCTGTTCAGGGGCGGGCGCGAGATCGCGCGCGCCAGCGGCGCGATGTCTCCCGGTGCGCTGCGTGCCTGGGTCGGTCAGCACATCCCGATGTGAAGCGGTCCGCGCCGCCATGCCGTTCCGTTTGCTGCAGGTCAATGTGCAAGGTTGCGCCGCGTGCGAGACGGTGGCCATGCCCGGGGATGCGCAGGTCACTCTCGTCGAGTTCGAAGACGGCACGCTGCGTGGGCGACGCCGCCAAGGCTCACGACCCTGTGGAGCTGGTGCTGGTCGGCAGCAGGGTCGCGGTCTGCCCCGGGTGCGGGCGCCATTTCCAGCGGGCCGACCCCGCGAACAGCGTCATCCCGGCAGCCTGGCCGAAGGACACATGATCGACGTCCGGCCCGTCGAGGCACCCGATCGGGCGACGGCGGCGGGCGGGTTCCGCGCCGCCATCAGTGTTTCGGCTGGGTGCGGAGTTCGACGCCCGCGCCCGCTGCTCACGGCTGCTCACATCCGTCCACGCGCGTCCGCGCGTGGACGTATCAATTGAACGCTATTATCCATCTGGAGGGGTTTTGCCGGCGCTTGCCGCACGTGTGGCGGGGCCGATCTGATTGGACCCCGCCTCATGCCGAGCGTTCGTTCATTACGGGTGAGCGACGGCGGCGTATGCGCTCCCAGGGTGCCGGGCGCTGGGTTGATCAGGCCGCCTCGGCGACGGCGTGCAGCCGCTCGAAGTCCATGATGCGCACGCGGCACGGCGTGGCGAGCTCGATCGACGCCCATGCGCTTCAGCGCGTTCATCTTGCGGCTGACCGTCTCCAGCGTCAGGCCGAGATAATCCGCGA
Organism: uncultured Bacillaceae bacterium; assembly: GCA_963763245.1. Classification (GTDB taxonomy): domain Bacteria; phylum Pseudomonadota; class Alphaproteobacteria; order Rhodobacterales; family Rhodobacteraceae; genus Thermohalobaculum. The sequence goes on along the minus strand of CAVXNU010000023.1, from coordinate 18,756 downwards.
TGTCGCCGCGGGTCATCGACAGGTGAATCCAGCCATCCTCGTCCTGTGACCGCGTCGCGATGCTCGCGCAGGAAGGAGACGATGCGCTCTGCAGCGCTCATTCGGCCGAGCAGCATCATCTGCGTGCGGACGGCCGCGAGTTCGTCCCGGAGGGCCTGCACGACACGTTCGCGCAATTGACCGTTGCTGGCCATCGCGGCATCGAGGCCCGAGAGACGATGGCGGCGCACGGAGACGGTGGTCACTGCCTCGGCGGAATAGCTGTAGCACTCGTCTCCGCCGAGCCCCAGCATCTCGTCCTCGGTGGCGAAGCGGTAGATCTGGCGGCGCCCATCCTCGGTCAGGCCGCAGCAGCGCACCGTTCCCGAGACGATCTCGAAGATAGAACTCGGCGCCGTCGCCTTCGAAGAAGATACTCTGGCCCGGCATGAAGGTTTCCGGCTTCGGGCGCGCTTGACGAACGCCTAAGCAGCTTTTGTGCCTCCGCTGACGTCGTCATAAGAAACGGCGGCTGAGGGCAGCTGCTTCCGCGCAGTTCGATTTCCGAGTACATTCTGTCTCCTCCGTTTCAGCGCCTGTCCCGAGGGTCTTGATCGTTGGAGGAGTAAGTACCCTGACGCGGGATTCGAGAACAGTCAGGTGATTTCCATATAAGGTGATCACCTTACTCGGGGCGCGAGACTGGCGCCGTCGCGGCGGCGATGGCGTGCAGCAACTCGTCGCCCGGGATCGGCTTGACGAGGAAATCCGACGGCGCCGAGTGCCAGCGCCTGCTCGCGCAACTCGACATCGCGGCGCGCCGTGAGGAAGAGCACGGGATGGTGCCGGGCGGATCCGTTGAGGCGGCCCAGCAAGTCCAGCCCGCTCATGCCCGGCATGTTGACGTCGAGCAGGAGACAGCCCCCGTCTTCCGGCGCGCGCGACAGGAAGTCCTCGGCCGAGGCATAGGTGCAGACGTCATAGCCGGCGACCAGCAACAGCGCTTCGAGCGACTCGCGCACCGCTTCATCGTCGTCGACCACGTGAATACTATACCGACCATGACAACGCGTGTCGGGGTTGCTGCCTGCAGACGCTCCATTCTCGCTGGATGCTGATTTTTTCCGCCACGGGCGAAAGTGCGTAAAAGACCTTACCCGGGCGCGTCGGGATCGTACCCGGCCTTCATGGCCATCCTGACCAGGTGCGACAGGCTTTCGGCGCCCGTCTTCTCCATCACGCGGCCGCGGTGGATTTCGACCGTGCGCGGGCTCATGCCGAGGTTGTGGCCTATGATCTTGTTCGGATGGCCGATGACCAATTCGCGCATCACCTCTGTCTCGCGTGGCGTCAGCGCTTCGAATCGCTCGCGAAGCTCGGGGCTGGGCGACGTCGGCGTCGGCGGCGAAAGGCTCAGCGCGCGCTCGATGCTGGAGAGCAGGCGACCGGGCTCGAAGGGCTTCTCGACGAAATCGACCGCGCCCGCCTGCATCGCCCGGACGGCCATGGGCACGTCGGCATGCCCGGTCACCATGATGACGGGAACGCCCGCGCGGCTGGCGCCGAGCCGGTCGAGGACGGCGAGCCCGTCCAGACCGGGCATCCGCACGTCGAGAAGCACGCAGGCGGCCGCAGACGGCTCGAAGCGCGTCGATGAACTCGCTGGCGGACGTGAAGGCCACCGTCCGATAGCCGAGCGTCGAGACCAATGCCTCGGTCGACTCGCAGACGGCCGCATCGTCGTCGACGATGAAGATCGTGCCCGTTCGCCCGTCAATGCCCGTCATTTCGCCTGCCATCACGAGCCCGACGGCGTCGGTTGCCCGATCGGCAGTGTGAAGGCGAACCGGCTGCCCCGCACCCCGTTCGGCTCCACCCAGATGCGGCCGCCATGCGCCTCGACGATGGATTTGCATGACCGAAAGGCCGATCCCCATGCCGGACTTCTTGGTCGTGGAGAACGGGGTGAAGAGCTCGTTGCGAATCTCCGGCGCGATGCCTGCGCCCGTATCCGCGACGGCGATCTGAACCGTGCCGTCCTCGCCCGCCTGCGTCTCGATCGTCAGATGACGATCGGCGCCCTGGCAGGCCTCGTCCACCATGGCCTCGATGCCGTTGCGGATCAGGTTGACGACGACCTGCTGAACCTGGATGCGGTCGGCCTCGATCTCGCCAAGGTGCTCGGCCAGGACGAAGCGGGTGCGGACCTGCTGATCGGCCGACCCGACGAGGGCGAGGCGCGCGGCCTCGCTGCACCACATCGTTGACGGCGATCCGCTCCATGCCGCCAGGCTTGCGCGAGACAAAGCTGCGCAAGCCTCGGATCATGTCGCTGGCCCGATGCGCCTGGGCCACGGACTTTTCCATGAACTCGAGCGCACGCGCGCTGCCCTCGCCGCCGCGCTCGACCAGTCGCTTGGCCGCCTCGCCGAAATTCGCGATCGCCGTCAGCGGCTGGTTCAACTCGTGCACGATCATCGAGGCGATCTCGCCCATCGCGGTCAGCCGGCCGATGTGGTTCAGCTCCTGCTGAAGCTTGTTGGCCCGGACCTGCGCCGCAACGCGGTCCGAGATGTCGCGGATGAAGCCGGTGAAGACATGGTCCGTGCCGGTGCGCACCTCGCCGACTGCCAGCTCCATCGGGAAGACCGACCCCGATTTGTGCCGCGCGATCACGGTGCGGCCGATGCCGATGATCCGCTTTTCTCCGGTGGCGAGATAGCGGGCGAGATAGGCGTCGTGCTCCGCCCGATAGGGCTCGGGCATCAGCATGCTGACATTGCGGCCGATCACCTCCTCGGCGCGGTAGCCGAACATCCGCTCGGCGGCGGGGCTGAAGCTGCCGATCCGGCCGCGGGTGTCGATCGTGATGATGGCGTCGGGCGCCGTGTCGATGATCGAGCGCAGAAGGGCTGCGTCGAGCCGCGACCCGGGCTCCCGCTCGGCGCCGCAGGACGGATCCACCGTCACGTGGAAGAGCGCGCCCCGGTCGTCGCCGAGCCGGTCGTCATCGAGCCGGTCGTCATCGAGCTGCTCGACGTCGAGCCAGACCTGGAGGTCACCGCCCTCTTGGTGCCGCGCCGAGGCTTCGAGGCGGCGGCACTGCCGGGGATCCTCTTCGATCTGGCGGACGAGCTGGCGCCATTCCGATTCAGCCGTGTCGGGGAAGACGGCGGCGAGTGTCATCCTGCCGACCTCGGACCTCTCATAACCGAGGAGGCGCCGCGCCTCGGCATTGGCGAAGCGAACGCCAAGGGTTGCCGATTCGAAGATCATCACCGCCGGCCGACGCCTGGCAGAGGCCTCGCGGGGCGCGGAAGCGCGATCGTCGATCGAGGGCCGGGCCATCGTGTCGCCTTGGGCAAACCAGACGGAAGGTAATGGCTCGAGAGGGACTCGTCCACCTGATCGGGCCCTGGCGCCCCCCGGTCCCTCCTGGCGCCCCCTGGCGCCCGGACGATCCGGTTGTGCAGCGCGAACCTCCTTGCGTTGACCTGGATCAGGGCGGTCCCGCGGACCTGTCGCCACTGTCGCTTGCGGGCAGAGGATCACGATGCTCGGGATGAGCGGGTCGTGCGGATGATCGACGGCAAGGATCTCGTCACCCCGCGCGTCCACTGGACGCCGGGCACCAAGTGATCGCATACCTGCTCAGGCAGCCGGGCAATCCAGGCGGCGCCCGGATCAGAGGGGAGATTGGGATGGCGATCAAGACGATCCTTACCTACGCGGACGGGTCGCCCGGCACCGACCACCGGCTGGCCGCGGCAATCGAGACGGCAGGGAAACTGGACGCGCACCTGACAGTGCTCGCCTTCGGGTTCCAGCCCGACATCCCGCCCTATGTCGACGGCATGGCCGCCGGGACCATGGCCATGCCGCCGGACACCGCCCAGCCCGACGCCGACGAGCGCGCGCGCATGGCGGGCGAGCTGATCGGCCGCGCGGGAATTCGCGGCGAGACCGTGCCGGTCGTCTGCACCTTCGGGCTCTTCGCCCGCGAGCTTGGAGACGCCGCGCAGTTCTCCGACCTGGTCGTCTTGGGCCGGCCTTACGGCGAAGGCGCCAGCAGCACGGCCGCCAGCGCGCTCGAGGGCGCGCTCTTCGATGGCGACGGAACGGTCCTGGCTTTTCCCGACACTGTGACGCGCCTCGACGCGGGCAATATCCTGATCGCCTGGAACGGCAGCCGCGAGGCGCTGCGGGCCGTGCGGCGCGCCATGCCGCTGCTCGTCGCGGCCAACCGCGTCGAGATCGCGATCTTCGGCGCGACGCCGGCCGAACCGATGCCGGGCGAGCGCCTGGCCACCATGCTGTCGCGGCAAGGAATCGCCGTCGAGGTGACGGCCCAGGTGCCGTCCGAGCGAGGGCGTCACGGCTTCGCTGCGGCGCCGCGTGGTGGAGAGCGAGGCCGATCTGGTCGTGATGGGTGCGTACAGCCACTCGCGATTCCGGGAATACGTCATCGGCGGGGTGACCCGCGATTACCTCGCGGATCTGGCCAAGCCCGTGTTGATGGCACACTGACGGCCAGCGGCCGGGGCGGCTGCCGAACGGTCGGGATCTGGATGCGCAGGGTGCTCACGACGTGAGCACCCTTTCGATCTAGAGGCGCAGCTCATCGGTGTGGCCAAAGCCCTTGCGATAATCGAGCAGCGAGACGCTTTCGCCGTCGATGCGGAAGAGCGCGAGATCAGCGAATGTGCCGTCGCCCACGTAGTTGCCGATTTGCGGGAACTTGGCGAGCATCAGCTCGCCGACCTTGCGGCGCTCGTCCGGGTCGGTCACCGGTCTTGCCCGGCCTTCGAGGACGATGCCCCGGATGTCGTCCCAGCTGCGATAGGGAAGGTTGATGGTCACCGAGACGCGATCGGACCAGCCGAGGTTCCTGGCCTTGCGTGAGGCAGGCGACGTGCCGAACCAGATCGTCAGGCCATCGTTGACATAGCTGACCGTCGTCGCGTGCGGGCAGCCATCCGGGCCGGCCGTCGCGACCGTCAGGTCATCCGCCTCGTCGATGATGTCGACGACTTGCCGCAGACGTTCGTCCGCTCCCGCCGCGTCCCCTGCCGTCGTCATGCGCATCCCTCCGGCCCGGCTCGACCCCGCTATGGAGGTGGCAAAGGCGCTGGCCGACGGCATTGACGCCGGTCAAGTGACGGCGCCTGCGCGCGCATTTTTCATGTCTCGACCGCGGAGACGCGCCCCAGCCTGGGGAGCGGCTTCAGATCGCCAGGTACTCCTCGCGCAGCTCCTTGTTGTCCAGCACCTCCTGCGCGGTGCCGTCGAAGACGATATGGCCCATGTCGAGGATGATGGCGCGGTCGGCCAGGTGCAGCGCGGCGATGACGTTCTGCTCGACGATGATCGTCGTCATGCCGTGCGACTTGATCTCCTCGAGCGTCTTCTCGATCTCGCGGACGATCACGGGCGCGAGCCCCTCGTAGGGCTCGTCGAGCAGCAGCAGCTTGACGTCGCGGGCCAGCGCGCGGGCGACGGCCAGCATCTGCTGCTCGCCGCCCGACATGGTGACGGCCTCCTGCCGGCGGCGCTCGCCGAGGCGCGGGAAGAGCTCGTAGAGCCGCTCGATCGACCAGCCATGCGGCTCGACGATCTGGGCGAGCTGGAGGTTTTCCTCGACCGTCAGGCCCGGCGATGATGCGCCGGTCCTCGGGCACCAGCCCGATGCCGTTCTGCGCCGCCTGGTAGGCCTTCATCTCGTGCAGCGGCTTGTGGTCGAGCCAGATCTCGCCGTGACGCAGCGCCGGGCTGTCGAGCCGCGCGATGGAGCGCAGCGTCGACGTCTTGCCGGCGCCGTTGCGCCCGAGCAGCGCGACGATCTCGCCCTCGCTGACATCGAAGCTGACGCCCTGCACGATATAGCTGTCGCCGTAATAGGCGTGCAGATCGTGGCAGGAGAAATAGGCCGGGTCGCCGCCGCCGGCCGTGCGACGCGGCGCGACCGCGGGCGCCCGGCGGCGATAGACGTCCTCGCCGATGATGTCGCCGGTCCGGTGCTCACAGATGCGCCCCTCCGAGATAGGCGTCCTGGACGCGCTTGTCGCCCTTGATGCGGGTGGGCTCGTCCTCGACGATCACCGTGCCCTGCGCCATGACGCTGATGCGCTCGGCCAGCGAGAAGACGACGTGCATGTCGTGCTCGATGACGACCATGGTGATGCCGCGCCCGCCGATCTCCTTCAGCAGGTCGATCGTGCGGTTGGTGTCGGCGCGGCTCATGCCGGCGGTCGGCTCGTCGAGCAGGAGGAGCTTGGGGTTCTGCACCAGGCACATGCCGAGCTCGAGCCGGCGCTTGTCGCCGCGCGAGAGGTGCCCGGCGATGTCCCTGCGCCTTGTCCGCGAGGCGCAGCTCGGACAGCGTCTCCATCGCCTGCTCCATGACCGCAGCGCTCGCCCAGCGCCGGGCCCCAGGCGTTCATCGTGAAGGCGCCGTCGCGCCGGGCGAAGGCCGGGATCATGACGTTCTCGAGCAGCGTCAGCTCGGCGAAGATCTCGGGCGTCTGGAAGACGCGGCTGATGCCCGCCTGGTTGATCTCGTGCGGGCGCACGCCGATCAGCGAGCGCCCGTCGAAGGTGATGGTGCCGGTGTCCGGCGCCAGCCGTCCGACGAGGCAGTTGAGCAGCGTCGACTTGCCGGCGCCGTTCGGGCCGATGATGGCGTGCACCGTGCCGGCCTCGACCGTCAGGTTGACGTCGTTCAGCGCGCGCAGGCCGCCGAAGCTCTTGTTGACGTTGCGGATCTGCAGGATGGACATCGCGCTACTCCGCCGCTTCGGGCTTGGCGTGGAACTGGTCGGCGTCGCGGCTGTCGCGCCGCCAGCGCGCCGCCCGCGAGCCGGCCGAGCCGGCTGACGCCCTCCATCAGCCCGCCGGGCAGGAAGGTGACGATCAGGACGAAGATCAGGCCCAGCGTCAGGCTCCAGCCCTCGCCGACGAAGAAGGACGAGACCGTCACGCGCCGGCTCGCGCGCCGTATCGGGCAGGAAGGAGAAGAAGCCGTTCAGGATGCCCTCGTTGAACGAGCTGAAGATGTTCTCCATGTACTTGATGATGCCGGCGCCCAGCACGGGGCCGAGCAGCGTGCCGGTGCCGCCGAGGATCGTCATCAGCACCACCTCGCCCGAGGCGGTCCACTGCATGCGCTCGGCGCCCGCCAGCGGGTCGGTCATGGCCAGCAGGCCGCCGGCCAGGCCGGCATACATGCCCGAGATGACGAAGGCGGCCAGCGCGTAGGGCCGCGTGTTGATGCCGGTGTAGTTCAGCCGGTTCTGGTTCGTCCGGACCGCCTTCAGCATCATGCCGAAGGGCGAGCGCGAGATGCGCATGGCCAGCATAGAAGCCGAGGATCAGCATCAGCGCGCAGACGTAGTAGCCGGCCGAGAACTGGAACTGGTAGCGGCCGACGTCCCAGATCCAGACATCGTTCATCTTCAGCCCGAAGAGCGACGGGAACGGCAGCGGCGTGCGCCTGCGCGTCGAAGATGCGCGGATCGGACAGCTTGATCTGCAGCCCGGTCTCGCCGTTGGTGATCGGCGTCAGCACCGAATAGGCGAGGTTGTAGGACATCTGCGCGAAGGCGAGCGTCAGGATCGAGAAGTAGATGCCCGTGCGCCTGAGCGAGACGAAGCCGATCAGCAAGGCGAAGACGCCGCCGATGATCACCGCCAGGATCAGCGCCGGGATGACGTTCATGCTGAGCAGCTTGAACATCCAGACCGCGGCGTAGGAGCCGACGCCGAGAAAGGCGGCGTGGCCGAAGGACAGGTAGCCGGTCAGGCCGAACAGGATGTTGAAGCCGATCGCGAACAGCCCGTAGATCGCGAAGCGCTGCAGCAGGTCCGGATAGCCGGCGCCGAAGGGCGCGAGCAGGATCGGGCCGGCCAGCACGACGAGCACGAAGAAGGCCAGCAGCGCGTGGTCGCGCGCCGGGCGGGACGAGGGTTCCCCTGTTCATGGCTCAGGCCTCCATCACGCCCTTGCGGCCCATCAGGCCGCGCGGGCGCACCAGCAGGATGACGACGGCGACCAGGTAGATGATGATCTGGTCGATGCCCGGGATCACCTGCTTGACCTCGGTCATCGAGGCGAAGCTCTGCAGGATGCCGAGCACGAAGCCCGGCGGCGACGGCGCCCGGCAGGCTGCCCATGCCGCCGACGACGACGACGACGAAGCTGAGCACCAGGAAGTCCATGCCCTGATGGTAGTTCGGCGGCAGGATGGGCGTGTACATCGTGCCCGCCATGCCGGCGACGACGGCGGCGAGCCCGAAGACGATCGTGAAGCGCCGGTCGATGTCGATGCCGAGCAGGCCCACCGTCTCGCGGTCGGCCATGCCGGCGCGCACCACCATGCCGAAGGTGGTGAACTGCAGGAAGGCGAAGACGCCGCCGATCACCAGCATCGAGAAGCCGAAATAGGCGAAGCGCCACCAGGGATAGGCGATGACGCCCGGGTCGAAGCCGAGGCAGCGCGCCGACATCCGCCGCGCCCGCCATCGCGGCGGGATCGGCTGCGGGATCGGGTTGGCGCCGAACCACGGCCTTGATGAGCTCCTGCAGCACGATGGCCAGGCCGAAGGTGACGAGGATCTGCTCGGCATGCGGGCGCTTGTAGAAGTGCCGGATCAGCCCGCGCTCCAGCGCGACGCCGACGACCAGCATGAAGGGTATGGTGATCAGCAGCGAGATGCACGACCGACCAGCCGACCAGCGCCGTGGCCGAGATCGCCGAGCCAGTAGACGAGGTAAGGCGTCTTGATCTCGACCGGCGTGCCCCAGGGCGTCGTCTGGGTCGGATCGATGCGCGACGTGCTCGATCGCCAGCAGCTGGTTCACGGCGACGGCGCAGAAGGCGCCGAGCATGAACAGCGCGCCATGCGCGAAGTTGACCACGCCGAGCGTGCCGAAGATCAGCGTCAGCCCGAGCGCGATCAGCGCATAGGCGCTGCCCTTGTCGAGCCCGTTCAGGAACTGGAGCAGTATGGCGTCCATCGTCTCGCCCCCCGGCGACTCGGACGCGCATGCGCCGGCGCCCCGCGCGAGGCGCCGGCCGAGGATGGGCGCGGGCCGGTCGGCCCGCGCCGGTCACCGGCTCAGGCGCCGGAGTTGCACTTGCCGAGATTGCCGCCGGCGAACATCGGATTGTCGGGCTCGTACCATGACCTGCTCGGTCGGCACGACCTCGACGATCTCGAGCAGGTCGTACTCGTTCGTCGGGTTCTCGGCGCCGCGCACCACCAGCACCGGCTTGAAGCACTGGTGGTCGGCCGCGCGGTAGAGCGTCTTGCCGTTGCCGAGGCCGTCGAACTCGAAGCCTTCCAGCGCCTGCGACGACGTCGCAGGGATTGAAGCTGCCGGCGCGCGCCACGGCATCGGCATAGAGCAGCGTCTGGGCATAGCAGGTCTGCGCCGCCTGGCTGGGCGGGCGGCCGTACTTCTTGCCGAAGGACTCGGTGAAGGCCTTGGTGCCGGGGTTGTCGAGCTTCCAGTCCCAGTTCGCCGAGCCGAGGATGCCCTTGACCGCCTTGCCGGCGCCCTGCGCCATCAGCTCGGAGTAGAGCGGCACGACGATCTCGAACTGCTTGCCGTTGACCGTCTTGTCCTTCATGCCGAACTGCACGGCCTGGGTCAGCGAGTTGACCATGTCCTGGCCGTAGTGGTTCAGGATCAGCACGTCGGCATCGGAGTTGAGCACCGGGCGTCAGGTACTGCGAGAAGTCGCCGGCGCCGAGCGGGCGTGCGGACCTTGTTGACCGTCTGTCCAGCCCAGCTTCTCGGTGGCGGCGGCGATCGACTCCTCCTGCGTCCAGCCCCAGGTGTAGTCGGCGGTCAGGTGATAGGCCTTGCGGTCGGTGCCGTACTCGTTCTTCAGCACCGGCGCGAGCGCCGCGGCCGACATGTAGGCGTTGAAGAAGTGGCGGAAGCCGTTGGCCTTCTTGTCCTTGCCGGTCGTGTCGTTCGAATGCGTCAGGCCGGCCATGAAGATGATGCCGGCCTCCTGGCAGTAGGACTGCACGGCGATCGCGACGCCCGAGGACGAGCCGCCGGTGATCATCAGGACGCCGTCGGCCTCGACCATGCGCTTGGCGCTGGCGCGGGCGGCGTCGGACTTGGTCTGCGTGTCGCCGGTGACGTACTCGACCTTCTTGCCCAGGATGCCGTTGCCCTGCAGCGCCTTGGAGCTGAAGGTCTGCAGCATGCCGCCGTCGCCGCTCGCCGTTCAGGTGCTCGACGGCCAGCTGGAGCGCGCGCAGCTCGTCGGCGCCCTCGTCGGCATAGGGGCCGCTCTGCGGCACGTTGAAGCCGAGCTTCACGGTGTTGCCGGTCGGCGCGTTGGTGAACTCGGCGCCCCAGGCGTGTGCGGTGGAAGAAGGTCGGCGCGGCAAGCCCCGCGCCCAGCACCGCGCCGCTCTTGAGCAGGCCGCGGCGGCTGATTTTCAGGTCGCTCATTCGTTTCCTCCCGCAGTTTTCCTGCGCCGGGCACGTGAACCGTGCGCCCGCGCGGGCCGGACGGGCGGCACGTGAGTCGTGCCGCTCGGCACTCTTGGCCCGGATTTGTCAAGCTGTACAACAAGCCTTTGACCAAGCTTGCAAATTTCTGTCAATATTCGAGACAACCTCTGGTGCAAGTTCGTCAATGATTGACATTGCGGCGCAGTCAGCCGGCCGGTCGAGAAGGCGCCGATGTCGACGGGCGGCGATCGGCACGCGCATTCGCGAGCGGCGGCGGGCGCTCGGCCTCACGCAGGCCGAGCTGGCCCGGCGCGTCGGCATCTCGGCCTCGTACATGAACCTGATCGAGCGCAATCGGCGGGCCATCGCCGGCCCGCTGCTGCGCCGCACGGCCGAGGCGCTGACGCTGCGCCTCGAGGAGCTCGACGGCGCCGCGGAGCGGCGCCTGCTCGAGCGGCTCGACGAGATCGCGCATGCGCCCGAACTGGCGGCGCTCGGCATCGAGGCCGAGCCGCGGCGGCCGATCTGGTCGCCCGCTATCCCGGCTGGGCGCGCGCGCATAGCCGCGCTCGCCCGGTCCGAGCGCGAGGCGAGCGCCGCGGCGCGCGCTCTCGCCGATCGGCTGACGCACGATCCCTTCCTGGGCGAGACCGTGCACCGGATGCTGACGCGCATCGCCACGATCCGCTCGGCCGGCCGAGATCCTGCACGACAGTGCCCGAGATCGCCGGCGGACCAGCGCACCCGATTCCACCGCATGATCCACGAAGAGAGCCGCGCGCTCTCGGAGGTGGGCGAGGCGCTGGCCGCCTACTTCGACCGGATCGACGCCCCGCGACGCACGCTGACGCCGCTCGACGAGGTCGAGGCGCTTTTCGACGCGCGCGGCAACCACATCCCCGAGCTCGAGGCGGCGGCCTGCGAGCTGTCCGAGCCTGATCGGCGATCACGGCCCCGCGGCGCGACGGGCCGCAGGCGCGCCGGATCGTCGAAGATCGCGCTCGGGCCCGCCATCGACGCCATCCTCGACGCCCAGCGCGAGGTCGAGACCGCGCCCGGCCGCAGCCGCGCGCGCCAGGCGCTCGTCGGCCTATGGCGCGGCCGCCCTCCTGCTGCCGATTGCGCAGCTTTGCGCCGCGAGCCGCGGCGCTTGGCTATGACGTCGAGGCGCTGGCCGATGCCTTCGCGGTGGGCGTCGAGACGGTGTGCCATCGGCTGACCGCCCTGCCCGCTGACCCGGAGGTGCCGCGCTTCGGCTATTTCCGCGCCAACGCGGCAGGCACGATCATCGAGCGGCGCGGCCTGGCCGAACCTGATCGCGCCGCGCTATGCGCCGGCCTGCCCGCTCTGGGTCCTCTACCGCGCGCAGCAATCGCCGGAATCGGTGATCCGGCAGCGGGCCGTCTTTCCGTCCGGCCTGCGCTTTGTCTTCGTCGCCCGCGCGCGGAACACCGGGCCGACCGGCTTCGGCCGGCCGCGGCATTATCTGACCGACATGCTGGCGATCAGCGACGCCGACGCCCGGCTGACGGTCTATGCGCCCGACCCGGCGTTGCCGGCCGAAGAGGTCGGCCCGGCCTGTCGCATCTGCCCGCGCCAGAGCTGCCCGCACCGGGTCGAGGACCCGATCTGCCGGGTGAAATCGACAGCACGCGCGGCTTGGCGTACTCTCGCTCGCAGAGGGCACGCGGGAGACGCGCCTGGGGAGGAGATATGGGCCGTGCCGAAGCGCGTGCTCCTGGCCGAGGATGAGTCCAACATCGCCGAGCTGCTGACGTTCCTGCTGGGCAGGGCCGGCTTCGACGTTGCGGTCGAGACCGATGGCCGAGCCGCCCTGGCCGCGGCGCTGGCGAGCCCGCCCGAGGTCGTCATCCTCGACGTGATGCTGCCGGGTCTCGACGGCCTGGAAGTGCTGCGCCGCCTGCGCGCCGATCCCCGCGGCCAGAGCCAACGCGTGATCGTGCTGACCGCCAAGGGCCAGAAGGTGGATCGCGAGGCCGCGCTGGCGGGCGGCGCGGACCTGTTCATTTCCAAGCCTTTCTCGAATGCCGAGCTGCTCGACGCGGTGCGGCGGCTCGCGGCGGAGTAGGCCGATGCGGCAGAGCGAGCGCCCGCTTCGCCACCGCAAGGCGCGCGACCGTGCCGTGATCCTGCCGGTGGTCGGCACCGTGCTGATCCTGCCGCCCGTGGCGCAGATCTTCGAGATCGATGCGCGGATCGGCGGCGTGCCCTGCGTGGTCATCTACATCTTCGCCGTCTGGGGGCTGCTGATCCTGGGCGCCGGCGCCCTTTCGCGGAGCCTCGCCAGAGCGGAGCTGCCGCCCGGCGATGCCGAGGACGACGGCGGAAAGGCGGTCTGATGCTCTCGACCGACCTCCTGCTCGGGGTCTGCCTCGGCTATGTCGCGCTGCTCTTCGGCCTCGCCTTTTGGGTCGACCGGCGCGCGCGCCTCGGGGGCTTGCACTGGCTGCGCTCGCCGGTCGTCTACACGCTCTCGATCTCGATCTACTGCACCTCGTGGACATTCTACGGCGCCGTCGGCTCGGCCGCGCGCAACGGTCTGGAGTTCGCGACGATCTATCTGGGCCCCACGCTGGTCTTCGTGGGCTGGTGGTGGCTGCTGCGCAAGCTGGTCCGGATCGGCCGGGCGCACCGCATCACCTCGATCGCCGACCTGATCTCGTCGCGCTATGGCAAGAGCCCGAGCCTCGCCGTGCTGGTGACGCTGATCGCGGTCATGGCGACCACGCCCTACATCGCGCTGCAGCTGCAGTCGGTCACGTCGAGCTATCAGGCGATCGCCGGCGAGGCGGACGGCGCCGCCACGGCCTTCTGGGTTGCGGCGGGCCTGGCCGTTTTCGCGGTGCTTTTCGGCACGCGCAATCTCGATGCCAACGAGAGGCACCACGGGGTCGTCGCCGCGATCGCCGTCGAGGCCATCGTCAAGCTGGTTGCGCTGATCGCCGTCGGCGCCTTCGTCGTCTGGGGCCTCGCTGGCGGCGTCGGCCCGATCTTCCAGAGCGCCCCGGCGCGCCTCTTCGAAGAGACGGACATCTTCGGCCCGCGCTGGGTCGCCCTGACCCTGCTCTCGGCGACGGCGATCATCTGCCTGCCGCGCCAGTTCCAGGTCACGGTGGTCGAGAACATCGACGAGCGCCATCTCGCCACGGCCGCGTGGCTGTTTCCCCTTTACCTGCTCGGGATGAGCCTCTTCATCCTGCCGATCGCGATCGCGGGGCTGAACTTCCTGCCGCCTGGCTCGAATCCCGACCTCTTCGTGCTGAGCCTGCCGCTCGCCGAGGGACGCGACGAGCTTGCGCTCCTGGCGTTTCTGGGCGGCTTTTCCTCGGCGACCTCGATGGTCATCGTCGCCGCCATCGCCGTCTCGACGATGGTCTCGAATCACATCGTGGCGCCGATTGCTCTGCGCGTCCTCGCGCGCCGGAAGGAGGTCTCGGGCGACGTCCGCAACCTGCTGCTGACCACGCGCCGGATCAGCATCGCGGCCATCCTGCTGCTGGGCTTTCTCTACTTCCGGCTGACCGGCGGCTCGGAGGCCCTGGCGGCGATCGGCCTGATCGCTTTCGTCGGCGTCGCCCAGTTCCTGCCGTCTCTGCTCGGCGCGCTGTTCTGGCGCGGCGCCACGCGAACCGGGGCGCTGGCCGGCTTGTCGGCGGGGTTCCTGCTGTGGGGCTACACGCTCTTTCTGCCGAGCTTCGAGAATGGCTTCCTCCTCGGCGCCTCGGTTGTCGCAGCCGGCCCCTTCGGTGTCGAGGCACTGCGACCGCACGCGCTGCTCGGGTTCACTGGCAGCGACCCGCTGATCCATTCGCTGGTCTGGAGCCTCGGCGTCAACAGCGTGCTCTTCCTGGTCGTCTCGGGCTTCAGCGAGGCCCAGCCGCTCGAGCGCCTGCAGGGCGCGCTCTTCGTCGACGTCTTCCGGGGCGCAGGCGGCGAGCCGCCGCGCTTCACCGAGGTCTCGGCGACGTCAGAGGATCTGTTCGTGCTGGCCCAGCGCATTCTCGGCGCCGATCCGGCGCGGGCGCTCTTCGACCGCATGGCGCGCGAGCAGGGGCGACCCGGGCGGCTGCCGGTACCGACTGACGCGGTGATCGCCCGGCTCGAGCGCGAGCTCTCGGGGTCCGTCGGTGCGGCTTCGGCGCACGCCATGGTCCGGCGCATCGCCGGAGGCGAGAGCGTCGGGATTCCGGCGTTGATCGACATCGCCGACGAGACCCAGCGCCTGATCGAGACCACCCGGCGGCTGGTGGAGAAATCGGACGAGCTCGAGCGCGCCGCCCGCCAGCTGCGCGATGCGAACAGGCGGCTGCGCAGCCTCGACGCGCAGAAGGACGCGTTTCTCAGCCAGGTTAGCCACGAGCTGCGGACGCCGATGACGTCGATCCGCTCGTTCTCGGAGATACTGCTCGGCGACGAGCCGGTCTCCGAGGCCGAGCGGCTTCGCTTTCTCGCCATCATTCACGAAGAGAGCCAGCGCCTGACGCGCCTGCTCGACGAGATCCTCGACATCAGCCGTCTCGAGGCAGGGTCATTCGAGCTGCCGGTGGGTCCGATGGACCCCGAGCCGACGGTCGCCGCGGCGCTCGACACCGTCGCCGGGCTCGCGCGCACATCGGGCGTCGCCATTCGGCGCGAGCCGATGCCCGCCTACGCCATGGTCCTGGCGAACGAGGACCGGCTGCGGCAGGTGGTGATCAACCTTCATGTCGAATGCGCTCAAATACAACGACGCGCCACGGCCCGAGATCACGGTCCGGCCAGCGATGGCCGATGGCGCGCTCAACATCGATGTCATCGACAATGGTGGCGGCGTCGGGCGGGACGAGGCGCTGGACGTCTTCGAGAACTTCAAGCGCGGCAGCCGGGCGAGCCGCGTCCAGGGCGCCGGGCTGGGCCTGCCGATCAGCCGGGCGCTGATGCGCCGCATGGGCGGCGATCTGACGGTACATTTCATGCCGTCGGGGGCGAGCTTCTTCCGCATCACGCTCCGCCTCGCGCAGGGAGAGGCACAGGGGGAGGCACAGGCGGAGGCACGGGCGAGCGCGCGCCAAGCCGCTGCCGGCTGACCGCGAGTGCCGCGCTATTCCGGCTGGCGACGCCTTTCGGCCGGAGCGCAGGGCGATGATCACCGGCAGCGCCCAGATCGCGATCGTCAGCACACCGAGCCCGGCCGCGATCGGCCGCTCGAAAAAGGCGAGCAGGTCGCCGTCCGACTTGATCATCGAGGTGATGAAGTTCTGCTCCAGCATCGGCCCCAGCACGAGGCCCAGGATCGCCGGGGCGACCGGGTAGCCGTTCTCCTCCATCAGGAAGCCGAGCACGCCCAAGGCCAGCATGATGCCGATGCCGAAGACCGAGTTGTTGATGGCGAACGAGCCGACGATGCAGAACATCAGGATGATCGGCATCAGGATGTTGGTGGGCACGCGCAGCACCTGGCGGGCCACCTTGATCAGCACCCAGCCCAGCGGCAGCATGATGAGATTGGCGAGGAAGAAGACGATGAAGACGGCGTAGATCAACTCGGGCGCGTGGATGAAGATCGTCGGGCCGGGGTTCATCCCCTTGACGTAGAGCACGCCGATGACGATCGCGGTGATCGAGTCGCCGGGGATGCCGAAGACCAGCGCCGGGATCCAGGCGCCGCTGACCGCGCCGTTGTTGGCCGCCCCGCTCTCGATGATGCCCTCGACATGCCCGGTGCCGAACTTCTCCGGCTCGCGCGAGAACTTCTTGCTGACGGCGTAGGCGATCCAGGCGGCGATGTCGGCCCCCGCTCCCGGCAGCGCGCCGATCACCGTGCCGAGCGCGCTGCCGCGAAGGACCTGCAGCGGGTAGCGCCTGAACAGGCGCCATTGGCCGGTGAAGATGCCGGTGAGCGCGCCGCCCTCGGGCCCCGCGGTCTTGCGCGTCGCCGCCACCGAGCGCAGCACTTCCGAGACGGCGAAAAGGCCGATCATCGCGGGAATGAAGCTGACGCCGCCCATCAGCTCGGTGCTGCCGAAGGTGAAGCGCGGCTGGCCGGCCGGATTGTCGAGACCGATCGTGCCGATGAAGAGCCCGATCAGGAGCGAGACGAGCCCCTTCATCGGCGAGCCGGCCGAGATGAAGACCGCGCAGCTGAGCCCCAGGCAGACCAGCCAGAAATACTCGAACGAGCTGAACTTCAGCGCCACCTCGGCCAGCGCCGGCGCCGCGGTCACCAGGACGACCGTGCCGAAGAGGCCGCCGATGGCCGAGAAGACCAGCCCGGCGCCGAGCGCCACCTCGGACTTGCCCTTGCGCGTCATCGCATAGGCCTCGTCCGTGTAGGCGGCGGAGGCCGGCGTGCCCGGGATGCGCAGCAGGCAGCCGGGGATGTCGCCCGCGAAGATCGCCATGGCGGTGGCGGTGACGATCGCGGCGATCGCCGGCACCGGATCCATGAAGAAGGTGACGGGCACCAGCAGCGCCGTCGCCATGGTCGCCGTCAGCCCCGGGATCGCTCCGACGAACAGCCCGAACGCCGCGGAGCCGAAGATGACGAGCAGCACATAGGGCTGAAAGACGAGGCCAAAGGCCGTGGCAAGGACGTCAACGCTCACTTTGGTCGCTGCTCACCAGAGGAAACCGAGAAAGTCGCTGCGCGGCAACGGCACGCGCAGAAGCACGCCGAAGGCCTGCTGGATGACGAGCGTGGCGACCACAGCCACCGCGACCGCCATAAGCGGGTGCACCTGCATCGCCAGCAACAGGACCAGCAGCAGCAGGAAGGAGCTCGCCGTAAAGCCGAGCCGGTCGGAGAACGCAATGTAGAGGATGACGAGAAGGATCGTCAGTGCCATCCTCAGCAAGGCCCGCGGCGACCGGCCCCAATCCGTGGCCAGTACGCCGGGCAAGCTCTGCCAGTCCGCCACTCCTTTGACGATCAGCGCCAGCGAGACGAGGACGAAGCCGGACCCGATCAGCAGCGGGAAGGTGGCGGCCCCGTAGGGCTGGCCCGGCATGTCGGGCAACCGCCACGCCATCGCGCCGACCGCAAGGCCGAAGGCGAGGAAGAGCACGCCCACGATCGCGTCGCTGACCTTCATCCCCGCCTCGCCCCGCAGCCCGTTACGCCGGACCGACTACTTCTGAACCAGGCCCGCTTCGCGCATCACCTTGCCGGAGTCCTCGTCCGAGCCGCCGATGAATTCCTCGGCCTCCTCGGCCGGCATCCAGACGACGCCGAAGCCGCGCTCCTTCATGAAGTTCTGGAACTCGTCGCTGTTGTAGGCGGTCTCGATCGCCCCGACGAGCTTCTCCTTGACGTCGTCGGGCAGGCCGGCCGGGCCGACCAGAGCGCGCCAGGCCGCCACCGTCCAGTCCGAGCCGGACGCCTCCTTCAGCGTTGGCACGTCCGGAAAGAGCCCCGAACGCTCCTCGCCCATATTGGCGAGCGCGCGTACCTTGCCCGCCTCGATCAGCGCGCGGCCCTCGGCCAGAGACGCGGTGACGATGTCGACGCCGCCCGCCACCATGTCGGTCAGGCCCGGTGCCGCCCCCTGGCTCGGGACCCACGTCACCTTGTTGGGATCGACGCCTTCCGAGAGCAGCCAGCCGGCGAGGCCGAGATGCCAGATGCCGCCCTGCCCTGTCCCCGACGCCTTGAAGGTGCCGGCAGGTTGCTCCTTGATGGCGGCCAGCAGGCCCTCGAGCGTCTGGTACTCGGAATCGGCCGACACCATGACGCCGCCGGGGTCCGCATTGACCAGCGCCAGCACCGTGTAGTCCTTGAACGTCAGATCGGTCAGGCCCTGATGGTGCATCATGGCGATCTCGACGGTCATCACGCCGAGCGTGTAGCCGTCGGGCTGTGCGGTCGCGATCGCGCTGTGGCCGACCACGCCCGAGCCGCCGGTGCGGTTCACGACGTTCACGGGGACGCCGAGGTCCTTCTCGAGCAGGCTGGCGAAGATGCGGCCGACGGCGTCCGTGCCGCCGCCAGCGCCCCAGGGCACGATCAGCTCGATCGGGCGGTCGGGATACTCGGCCTGCGCGGCGGAGGCGCCGAAGATCCCGACAAGAGCCAGCGCCATTGCGGACAGAGTCATAGCGGTCTTTTCGAACATCCTTCCTCCCTTTCGGCGCTGTCGAGCGCGCCGCTTCCTTTGGTTCTGCGACTTACGCATATCGGCCGGGCGCGTACAAGGCACGCGCCGCGGGCGTTCTCCATGATCCGAGCGCCGGATGCGGTCACTTCCGGGCGAAGCGCGCGCGCACCTCGCTGCGCTCTGGCCGGCGATGCCTGCAGCTTGCACGCG
>CAVXNU010000022.1:0-268994 GCA_963763245.1 uncultured Bacillaceae bacterium | reverse complement strand
CCAGGTAGTGGCGCCAGTCGTAGATCGTCCGGGAAGGCAGGTGATGCGAGCGCTGGATTACCCGGCGGTGCTCGCAGACGATCTGCCCCTCGGCGGCGACGACGAGCCGGTCGGGGTAGATGCGCAGGCTTAACGAGCCGTTCGAACGACGCGGGAACGCTGTAGTGGTTCCGCTCGAAGCTGATCAGGCAGGTCGGCGACACCCGCTTGCTCTGCTTGACGAAGCCGTCAAAGGCCGGCGGCGTCGGCATCAGAGCCGTCTGCTCCAGCGACCAGACCTCCGCGATGGTCCCCGGCAGCGTGCCATGCGGCGTGCGCCCCCACAGCTCGATGCAGCGCTGCTCAAGCCGACGTTCAGTGCCTCCAGGTCGGGGAAGTCCGGCATCAGCTGCAGGACCAAGTGACGGGCATGCCTACACGTTCTTCTCGACCTGTCCCTTCTCCCAGCCTGTGGCCGGATTGCAGAACTCGGGCTCGAAGACGTCGTGGCTGGTCATCGCCAGGACCGGCGTTGACCTGACGCGCCTTGCCGGCGCCGACCCGGTCCACCGCTGTCTTCCGGGGGGTATCGGGGGAGGAGGTAGATGCCCCGCCGCGGCACGCCGCCGAAGACCCGGAACGCGTGCCGGTGAGCATCGAACAGCATCTCGTGGGTCTGCGAGCCGGATAGGCCCTGACAGGAACGCCCGGCTGTGCGAGAGCTTGACGTGGGGACCTGGAGCTTGGTGTTCTCCCCGGCGATTGTCGCCCAGTCCTCGCTCCAGTCGAACTGGAAGGCCTCCCCGGGCTCAAAACGCGAGCGGCACGAAGGCGAGCGCGCCCCGAGGTACCCTGTTCGCGCTGGCGGTCGGCCCTCGACTTCCGCGCGAAGGCCGGCGACCTGGCTATAGCAGCACTTCGTAGCCGAGGACGACCAGATCGGCGTGGAGCTGCTTCAGGGTCCGCCGTCGCTTGGCGGACTCGCCCGCCTCCGTCTTCAGCGCGGCGACAGCTTGTCGGCGAAGGGATCCTGCTTGCTCGGCCGCTCCGGAACCTGAACTCCGGTTCACCGTCCCCGACGGCAGGTACTTGCGGATCGTGTTCCGCGACAGCCCCGTCCGCCGCGCAATCTCCGAATGGAGAGCTGTCCCCGGAATGCCCCACCGTCGGATCATGCTCAATAGTGCCATGTCGACTCACTCCGTTGCCCCCAGTTTCTCCAGCCAGGGAACGTTCGAACATTAGTCACTTCTGCAGCTGCTACCCGTCATTGGACCACCCGGCTGGTCCTTTCCGGCAGTGTCACGGTCAGGGTGGGCCATGGGCCGCTGACCGATCAGTGAGCTCGATCGGGGGTTTGTTGCCGATCGCGCTGTGCGGGCGAACCTCGTTGTAGTCTCTACGCCAAGCCTCGCATTTCCGAGTGGCGTCGTCGAGGTTCATGAACCAGTGGACGTTCAGGCACTCCGCCCGGAACTTGCCGTTCAGACTCTCGATGAAGGCGTTGTCCGTGGGCTTGCCTGGCCGGGAGAAATCCAGCGTGACGTTCCGCTGGTAGGCCCAGAGGTCCAGGGCGCGCGAGACGAACTCGCTGCCCTGGTCGACGCGGATCCTCTGCGGGAAGCCGGCCTCACGCCCAACCCGCTCGAGCACCTCGACCACGTCCGGTGCCCGGAAGCTGAAGCGCGGGACGATCGCCGGCGAGAAGCGCGAGAACGTGTCGACGATCGTCAGCACCCGGAGCTTCCGGCCGGTCACGAGCTGGTCGTGCACGAAGTCCATCGCCCAGGTCTCGTTGGCGCGGATCGGCGGCGACCGGTCCTCGCGGAGCTTCGCCTTCACCCGCCGCTTCGGTGTCTTGTTCCTGAGCTGCAAGCCCAATTCCCTGTAGATCCGGTAGACGCGCTTGGCGTTCACCTCCCAGCCTTCCCTTCTCAGCATGACATGGACGCGCCGGTAGCCGTAGCGAACACGCGTCTCGCAGATCTCCCTGATCCTCTTTGCCAGAACGGCCTGGCCGCGGCGCCGGCCCTTGTAGTGGTAGCTCGACCGCTCCGCCCGGAGCACCGCGCAGGTCCGCCTGATGCTGACCTTCCACGTCGCCCGGACCTCATCGACAAGCTCGCGCCGCCGCACAGGCCTCAGAAGTCCGTTTGAGAACGGCGGTTCAGTGGCTGATACGGCGTAGGAGGATGCTGCCGAGGGCGACGTGGCTCATGGCTTCGGAGACGTCGATGCGCGCCTCGTAATCGCGCACGAGGCGGCGCCAGCGGGTGAGCCAGGCGAAGGTTCTCTCGACGACCCAGCGTCGGGGCAAGACGTTGAAGCCGGGCTGCTTATCGATGCGCCGGATCACCTCGACGGTGAAGTCGAGGAAGGCGGCCTTGTCCATCAGCATGCCGCGATCATAGGCGCTGTCGGCGAAGAGGTGTGTGAGCCATGGCCAGCGCTGGCGCAGCGCCTTCAGGATCTGCTGTGCGCCGGCGCTGTCGGAGATTTCCGCGGTGGTGAGATTGACCATCAGCAGCCGGCCATCGGTGTCGACGGCGATATGGCGCTTGCGCCCAACGGTCTTCTTCGCGCCGTCGTACCCCCTTTCAGCACCCGATGCCGGGGCCTTCACGGTCTGGCTGTCGAGCACGCCGGCGCTCGGGCTTGCCTCCCGGCCCGAGCGTTCGCGGTCGATCATGACGGCGATGCTGTGGATCGTGCGGAACAGCATCAGCCGCACGAAGGTAAGCGGTGCGGACGCACCGTGGCGGGTTCAGCTTGACGGTGTGCTGAATGCCCAAGGGAGGAGGTCGTCGATCTTCGACGCCGGGTGTCCGCCGGCGATCGCTTCGAGGGTGGCCTTGAGGTAGGCGAAGGGCTCGACCCCGTTCATCTTTGCGGTCTCGATCAACGAGGCGATGCGACCCCAGGCGCGGCCGCCCTCGTCGGAAGCAGCTTCATGATGCCGGGAGTCTGGCATTCGAGGCCCTCGTCACCTATCCGTATCACCCGTTAGCTGGCCAGACCGTCCTGGTGGTTGGCGAGCAAGAACATGATGGCGTTCGCCATTTTCTGATCCGGCGCTCGCACGGTCGATTCTACATCCCCGATTGGATGCTGTCTTCAACGGTGGGTTCGGCCGACATCATAGCCGTTCCACGTTTTCCTGTTGGCCACCTGCTTGAGCTTCGCGGGCTCGTCGACCGTCTCGTAGCCTCTTGCCGGGGGTGTTCGACCTCCGCAGGAGGATCAGCCGATGAAGTCTTTGCTGGGAACGCAACTGAATCTGTTCGCCGGCGCCGCCCTGGCTCCGGCGCTGTCGGCCGACAATCGGTTGAAGGCTGTAGCACTGCTGCAGTCGCTGCTCGTCGAGGCGGTATCCGTGCAGGCCGCCGAGCCGATGACCCCGAGCGCGAAGGAGGCGGGCAATGACCAAGATCTTGCCTGAGCACCTGTCGCGCAGCGCGATTGTCTACGTCCGGCAGTCTTCGGTCTATCAGGTAGTCAACAACCTCGAGAGCCAGCGGCGCCAGTATGGCCTGGTCGATCGGGCTCGGCAGCTGGGCTGGAGCGATGTGGAGATTGTCGATGACGATCTCGGCCGCTCGGGCGCCGGCACGGCCAGGCCTGGTTTCGAGAAGCTTCTGGCGGCGATCTGCGAGGGCCGCGTGGGAGCCGTGGTGTCGCTCGAAGCGTCGCGACTCGCGCGCAACGGCCGGGATTGGCATACCCTGCTCGAGTTCTGCGGCCTGGTCGGCACGCTGATCGTGGACGAGGACGGTGTCTACGATCCGCGCCTGACCAACGACCGCCTGCTCCTCGGCATGAAGGGCACGATGAGCGAGATGGAGTTGTCGGTGTTCCGTCAGCGCTCGGCCGAGGCGCTCAAACAGAAGGCGCGTCGCGGAGAGCTCCTGCTGACCCTGGCTGTCGGCTACGTCAAGGCCGAGGACGCGCGGATCGAGAAGGATCCGGACCTTGGTGTCCAGGACGGCATCGCGATCGTGTTTCGCAAGTTCGCAGAGCTCCAGACGGTACGCCAGGTCCTGCTCTGGTTCCGCCAGGAGGGCGTTCTTGTTCCTGCCGCCGTGGCGGGCCGCGGCAAGCAACCCATTGAGTGGAAGGCGCCAGTCTATCACACGCTCCATCACATACTGACCAATCCGATCTACGCCGGCGCCTACGCCTATGGCCGGCGTGGCAGCCGGGCGACGATCGAGGGCGGGCGAAAGCGGGTCGTGCGCGACTGCGTGCGCCGTGATTGGAGGGACTGGGAGGTTTTGATCCGTGACCACCACGAGGCGTACATCTCGTGGGCCGAGTTCGAAAGGAACCAGCACCTGATCGCCGACAATGCCAACGGCAAGAGCTACCTGGGGCGGGGCGCGGTCCGGCGCGGCGAGGCTTTGCTGGCCGGTCTTTTCCGGTGCGCGCGCTGCGGTCGCAAGCTGCGCGTCGCCTACAGCGGCAAGGGCGGCAATACGCAGCGCTATGTCTGCCGCGGGGAGTTCAATATCAAGGCGGCGGACAACTGCATCCGCTTTGGCGGCATGCGCATTGACCGCGCGGTTGCCCAGGAGGTTCTCGACCGCCTGCAGCCGCTTGGGATCGAGGCAGCGCTGGCCGCGATGGAAGCGCGCGGCCAGGAGCATTGCGACAAGCGACAGCAGCTCGAGAACGCGCGAGTGCAGGCCCGATACGAGGCGGAACGGGCCCGCCGGCAATACGATGCGGTCGACCCCGAAAATCGGCTGGTCGCCGGCGAGCTCGAGCGACGCTGGAACGAGAGGCTGACGCGCCTGCGAGATCTCGACCAGGCGCTCGAGAGCCTGGACGTCCAGCAGGCGCCTACGATCTCTGCCGAGGATCGCACGAGACTGATGGCTCTGGGCGAGGATCTCGCCAGGGCGTGGGATAGCCCCGGAGCCTCGGCCGAGACACGCAAGAAGATCATCCGCCTGCTGATCAAAGAGATCATCGTCGATGTCGTGGACGACATGCTGGCCCTGGTCATCCACTGGCAAGGTGGCGACCACACCCGGCTGACGGTGAAGAAGAACAAGGTCGGCCGGACGCGCTGGGCTGTCGCTGGTGATGTCGTGGATCTCGTGCGCGTGCTGGCTCGGCAGATGCCCGACCTGTCTATCGCTGCTGTGCTGAACCGAGCCGGCAAGGCAACGGGAAGAGGCAACAGCTGGACGCGGGCGAAGGTCTGCAGCCTGCGCAACAATCACGATATCGCGCCCTACCGTGAAGGCGAGCGCGCCGCGCGCGGTGAAGCGACGTTGCTTGAAGCAGCCGCCATCCTGGAAGTCAGCCCCTCGACCATCCGCCGCATGATCGCATCCGGCGCCCTGCCGGCGGATCAGCTGTGCAAAGGCGCTCCCTGGATCATCCGCGAATTGGATATCCAGACCGAAGCTGTGCGCCACGAGGCCGATGCCAGACGGTCGCGACGAGGCCCGCCGCCTCGCGATCCGCGCCAAAACGCCCTTCATTTACAATAGGATCGCCAGATGAGCAGTATGGCGCGCCCCCGTCGTGGCCTGCGAAGAGCGCATTCTTCCTGTTCAGGGCCAGCGGGCGGATTTTATTCTCGACGGCGTTGGAGTCGATCTCGACGCGGCCGTCGGTCAGGAAGACCTCCAGCCCGGCCCAGTTGCGGGCGATGTAGCCGAGCTTCTCGCCCAGGCGGGATTTCGCGGAGACGCGCGCCCGCATCTCCTTCAGCCAGAGCTTGAACGCCTGCACCCGCGGCGCCGTCTGCTGCTGCCGCGCGGCGAGGCGGGCCTCGGGCGACCGGCCGCGGACCTCGGCCTCGATCCGGTAGAACTCGGCGATGCGCCGCAGACCCTCTGCCGCGATCGTCGAGCCGTCGCGCTCGTAGACCTCGCGCAGCTTGCGCCGGGCGTGCGCCCAGCAGTTCGCCAGCACCAGCGGTCCGCCCGGACGGTCGGCCCGGGTCAGCCGGTTGTAGCCGGGATAGGCATCCACCTGCAGGGTGCCGCGGAAGCCGTCGAGGAAGCGCTCGGCATGATCGCCGCCACGGCCCTCGGCATAGAAGTAGACGACCCCCGGCGGATCGGCGCCGCCCCATCCGCGGTCGTCGCGGGCCAGCGCCCAGAGGAAGCCGCTCTTCGTCTCGCCGCGCCCGGGATCGAGCACCGGCGCCCGGGTCTCGTCCATGAAGAGCTTGCCCGAGCCCTTGAGATGGACGGCCAGGCGGTCGACCACGGGCGCCAGGTGGAACGCCGCCTTGCCGACCCAGCCCGCCAGCGTCGAGCGATCGAGAGCGAGCCCGGCCCGGCGCATGATCTGGCACTGGCGATAGAGCGGCGCATGGTCGGCGTACTTGGCGACGAGCACATGCGCGATGGCGCCCTCGGTCGGCAGCCCGCCCTCGATCAGCCAAGGGTGCGTCGGCGCCTGGACGATCCCGCCCTGGCAGGCGGGACAGGCATGAGCCGCGGCCGCACGGTCGCGATCACCCGGAACTGCGCCGGCACGATGTCGAGACGCTCGGAGCGGTCCTCGCCGATCTTCACCATCTCGCCGCAGCCGCAGGGGCAGAGCGTGCTGTCGGGCTCGATCACCACCTCGCTGCGCGGCAGTTCCTTGGGCAGCCGGCCGAGATTGCGCTTGGCGCCGGCGGCGGCCCTGGTGCGTGACGGAGTCGATGGCGGGGCGGCTTCCGCCTCGGTCATGGCCACTTCGAGATCCTCGAAGGCGAGCTGGCGCTCGTCCGCATCCAGCTTCTCGGACTTCTTGCCGTAGAGCGCCTGCCGGAACTCGCGAACGAGGTGCTCGAGGCGCCGGTTGCGCTCGGAGAGCCCAGCATTCGCTTGCGCGAGCGCCGCGATCCGGGCCTGCTGCGCCTCGAAAGCCGCCCGGTACTCGGGGGGCAGCCTGTCCAGGTCGAGATCGCCGGCGCCGGTCGACATGGGCCAACGACTACCAGCATCGCCCAGCACCGCCACCCGGCGATCGGGCCCCCGAGTCACTCCGCCGCAGTTGGCCGAGGCACGCGCCGCGCCATCACACGGCGCCAGTCCAGCCCTTCGAGCAGCGCCTCGAACTGGGCCCGCGACAGCCGCATCACGCCGTCCTGCACCGCAGGCCAGGTGAAGCTGCCCTGCTCGAGGCGCTTGTAGACCATGACGAGGCCGCTGCCGTCCCAGAAAAGGATCTTCGTTCTATCGCCGCGCCTGGAGCGGAAGATCACGACCAGGCCCGAATGCGGGTCGAAGCCGAGCTGGTCCTGCACGACCGCGGCGAGCCCGTCATGTCCCTTGCGGAAGTCCACCGGCCGGGTGGCCACGACGATGCGGACGGCCTGGCCGGGAACGATCACGTCGCCCCGCGCAGCGCCGCGGCGATCTCGGCGATGCGCCCGGCGCTCGTCCCGGCCGGCAGGCGCACCGTCACGCCCGCGACGACGATCTCTATGCCCCCATCCGGCTCCGGCGGCGCATGCACCTCCTCGACGGGCGGCGGCGCCGCCGAAGGGACCTCCAGCTCGAGCATGGCGAACGCAGGCACATCCTCCGCCGGCAGCGCGAGCTCGCCTCGCCGCGCCCGACCGCGCCATTCGGACAGATGATGCGGCGCGAGCCCGTGGCGCGCCGCCACTTCGTTCACCGTCACGCCGGCAACCAGCGTCTCGGCAACGATCCGACCCTTGATCTCGTCAGGCCAACGTCGCCGACCCGTCGGCCCCGCCAGAACCTCCATCCGGCAACCGGACTCCATCCGGCGCTCCCTTTGGACTCCCAAGGCGATCCTCCCGTCTGAACAAGACGGCCATGGATCGCAGCTCAGCCGGTCCCGCAGAAGACGGGGGCTGCGCACCGCTTACATCGAGGCGATGCCGCGCGCTCGATGAGAGGATCTTTCCCTACTCGGCTGAGACCGCAAGCACCAATTGGACGTGCGCGTGCGAGATTTCTCGACATCGAGGATCTCGAGTATCGGGATTTGCGCCGCGACGGGATATCGGCACGGTTCACCTCAAAGGCCCGCGGCGACATCCTTGCTTCATGCACGATGGCTGCGCACCGCGCGACGATTGGCTCGCACATCTGGTCGCGTCTGACAGAAGGACGGGCGGCCCGCGGCTCGCCGGCGGACGCACGAATGATGCTTTCAGAACCGCGAGGCGCGTTCGCATCGGTCAGGAAAGCGGCCATGCGACGAGCGAACGAAGCTTCGGAGATTTCGATCAGCATTGTCATTCCCATGCTTGACAACGTCTTGACCCTCGGCGAGCAGGTCGACGCGCTCCTCGCGCAAAAATCCGGTGAGGCGTTCGAAAATCGTCTTGGCCGACAACGGCTGGACCGACGGCTCTGCGGAACTCGCGTCCTCCGCCAAACGTAATGGTATGGCCGGAGTCTTTCCCAGGCTGGTCGAGATGTATCCTAAGTTCGCAGAGACCCGTAATGGCTGGAGGGAGTGGCTGATGCTCGTACCCCGCGCCGCCCGAGGCGACATGAGACACCCTGTGTCAAGCTGCGAGAGCTTTGTGCGTGACAGCGGCGTTGTGCCGCTCGGCGTTGTAGGGGACGCCATCGGTCCAGGCGCGCCAGAGTACGCGTATCCAGGCGCGGGCGAGGATGCGAGTGGCGTGTGGATGATCGCAGCCTCGGGCTCTGGCGCGCCTGTAGACGTCGGCGGCCCATGGGGAGGCGTGTCGGGAATTGTCTGCGAAGCAGGTGATCGCCGCGCGCAGGCGGTGATTGCAGGCCCAGCGAAAGACGACGCCGCGGCTCTTGCCGGAGGCATGGGTGACGGGGGAGACGCCCGCCTCGGCGGCGAGCTGGTCGCAGGTCGGGAAGCGCTCGCGGACGTTTCCGAGCTCGGCGAGGATTTGGCAGGCACAGACACGCCCGGCGCGCGGGAAGGACATGACGATCCGTCCGTCGGGCGAGTTGGCGACAGCCTGCTCGATACGGGCGGTAAGCCTGGCGATCTCGCCGACGAGTTGCTCGAGCACGGCGGCAAGGGCACGGACCATCTCGCCCTTGGCTTCGGCTTCGGCCTCCTCGGCCAGGCCGGCCGGCGCGGCCCGCAGCCGGGCGAGCAGTTCGTCCGGTGTGCGGCGGCCGCAATAGGAGTTGCTGGCGAGGAAAGCCTTCATCCGCTTCTCGCCGAGGCGCGCGGCCGCCTCCGGGGTCGGGTAGCGTTGCACGAAGGCGAGCGCGATCGGCGAGTCGATGTCGGCGAAGACGGCTGCGGCGCCGGGCCAGAAGCCTTCGAGCAGGCTGCGCAGGCGGTTGGCCAGGCAGACGCGCTCGGCGACCAGGTCGTCGCGGCCGCGAACGAGCGCGCGCAGGGCCTTGATCTCGTCCGAACAGGGCTGGAGCGGCCGGAAGCGGTGGCCATCCGTGCGCAGGATGTCGGCCAGCATGAAGGCATCGCCGGGATCGCTCTTGCCGCCGGCGATGCGGTAGCGCGGCCGGCATGCCTTGACCACGTTGGGGTGGATCGGCACCACCGGGTGGCCCGCCTCCACCAGGGCGTCGACGATCAGCCCGGTCGGGCGCTCGATGGCGATGGCAAGCTCGCTGGTCGGCGCCAGCTTCGCCAGCCGGCGGCGCAACTCCGCCAGGCCGGCGGCGTCATGTCCGATCTCCAAGCTGAGCAGCACGGTCCCCTTTGCATCGACGATGCAGACGGCATGGCCGGCGCCGCCCCAATCCAGTCCCCCGAAATACGGCATGGGCAGATCCTCCTTGGTGGCGATATGCTACCGAGCGTCGGGAGGCGCCGCGGGACGCTCATCAATTGGCGCTCCGGGCCGACATCCCTGGCGCTCCACCCTGTTGCCCGTCGTGTCCTCCCGGCACCAGCCATGCGGCGGGTCTCATGCTGGCCGTTCGCCGGCAAGCGATACTGGCCGTCATGGCGGGTGCTCGGTGCGAGCCGAGCTTTTCACCCCGCATGCGGGGTGAAAAGCTCAACCACCCCCAAGGTGCACTGATGAGCGATCAGGTCATCAGGCAACTCGGAAAGAACTGCGCAAGGTTGGTCGGGAGCGTGGCCCATGGCCTCTGAGCACCCTGAGTCAGTGGTCGTCGTCCCAACCACTTCGCCGGTGCAATTCGACCGGGGGGCGAACGCGGGCTGGCTGCGGCTTCCTGCCTGGTCCACCGGCTATCTGGCGCATCGTATCCGCTGGGCGCTGCGCGACCGCGCTCCGAAGTTCCGAACGCGGCGCATGGCCTACGATCGCGCTCTGTATCGCGCCCTGTTCGATCTCCGGCAGTGGCGGTGCGGCGACCTCATCCTGGATGTCGGAGCCAATGACGGCCGCACCATCCTCAGGTTGAGACGTTATCTGCCGCGCACGCGCATTATCGCATTCGAGCCGATTGCCGAGACGTTCGACCGTCTGTGCGCCGCGACCGCGGGAATGGCGGATGTGACCTGCCATCGCCTCGCTCTGGGCGCAACAGAAGAGGATCGCGAGATGTATGTGGGCGCGAAGGGGGCGCTCAACTCGCTGTACCCTGGGTTTCAGGCAAGCCATCGGAGAGAGCGAGTGCCAGTCACGACCCTCGACAGATTTATCGATCAAGCGAACATCGACCGAGCAGAACTCCTAAAGATCGACACCGAAGGTCACGATCTCGAGGTCTTGCGGGGTGCCGAACGCACCCTCCGCGACGGCCGCTTTGGTGCCATCCAAATAGAGGCGGGCTTTGATGCTCCTGGCACGACGCAGCCCTCGCTCGAGCGGATCCGCGCGCACCTCGCCGAGCGCGGCTACTACCTCTGGGCGATCCACAATCAGTGTCGCGGACCAGCCCTCGCACGGCAGACCGGCCGGACGAGCCCGACGATACTCACCTATTGTGACGCCCTTTTCGTCCACGAACGAGCAGACACGAGGGAACAAGCTTCCCCCAAGCGCTGAGGGAACAGCGTCGGAAAGACGGACGCGGTCAGCAGCGCTCGCGTAGGTTGCCTTGCGCAGACCCGCAGGCAAGCACGGACTGAAAAGACCGGGCGATGCTTCGCTCAGCACGCGCTTCGACCTCCACTGAGGAGAAAAGGATCCGACGATTCATTCGCGTACTTTCCTTCGGCCGCTGGAACCAACGGTCGTTGCGAGGCTTAGTCATTCCGAGCATCGGCCGAGTTGCAGAATGAGGCGACGGCGGCTATTCGGTGGCCGACGCGACGCGCGCGGCAACGCCTCGGCTTTAGAAGGCGCCGCGGGTGTTATGCCGTCGCGCGGTAGAGGCCCGAGAGGGGAAGACCAGAACGGCTGAGAGGCGGTGTCGTCGCACTGATGATGGTTCAGGGTTCATCGTACGTTTGCCGCCGTACGGCCAGACGAAACGAGGCGCATCCGGTTTCGGGTGAGCCCGACGTCAGCGCCGAGAAAACTGCCGGTGAAACAAGTTTCGGCCTTTCGCGCGACGCACCGGCAGCGTCTCCGCGGGTGCTGCTCTTCTGCTCGAGGCCGCGGTCGGACGCAGGAGGCCTCCAGGCGGTCATGGAGGCGATCGAGACAGAGCTTGACCGATGCAGCATTCCGAGAACTCCGGGTCGGGCCCGACGAGCGAAATACCTCGTGGACGCAGCGGCTTTGGCTTGCACCACTGGGGGGCGGGGAAGAACGCAGGCGCCTGACAGCTCGGGCTCTGCCCCGCGCCGCGGTTTCCCTGATACGGCTGGCAATGGTGATCAACCGCTACCGTCCCGACGTGGTGAACGTCCACTTCGCGAGCGACGCCCTGGAATACTTCCTGCTCCTGCGCCGGTTCTTCGGCTACCGTCTGATCCTGTCGCTGCATGGCAGCGACCTGTTCCACCCGGCCCCCAGTCTACGCCAGCACCTCCCGAGGTTCCTTCGCGAGTCGGATGTCGTCACGGTCGTATCCGGCACGATGGCGGATGTCGCGGCGAAGGCAGCAGGACCTGGCGCCGACATCCGCGTTCTGCCGAACGGCGTCGACACGCAGTTCTGGAGCGCGGGAGGCACTGTGGAGAGGAACCGCATCGTGGCCGCAGGGCGGCTCATGCATGTGAAGGGCTTCGATGTGCTCGTCGAAGCGATCTCGCGCGTCCCCGAGGCGCATCTCCACATTTACGGCGACGGTCGGGAGCGGACTGCGCTCGAAAGGCTCGCTCGGGAGCGAGGCGTCGAAGATCGGGTGCGCCTTCCCGGCCGGGCGGATCGCGAGACACTCCGCCGGGCGCTTCGCGAGGCCGCCGTCTTCGCCATGCCCTCGCGGAGCGAAGGCATGCCGCTCGCACTTCTCGAAGCGATGGCCTGCGGGGTTCCTCCGGTGGCTTCTGGCGTGGGCGAGATCCCGCAGATCGTGTCGGCGGAGGCGGGGTGGATTGTGCCGCCCGAAGACGCCGACGCCCTGGCGGTCGCGCTAAGAGAAGCGCTCGCCAAAGACACACCCGGAGCGCCGCAGGGCGGCGCGGGAGCGCGTGGAACGCTTCTCGACGACCGGGATGGTGAAGCGGTATCTCGCTCTCTATGGCGTCGAGCACGCGCTGGCTGGGGCGCGCTCCCCATGACGCTGCAGCGATCTGCATTCCCTTGGTCTGACGCAAAGGGCCGTCGCACGCCTAAAACGCGGCGCCCGCGAGATGGGTCGCGCCCTCGCCAGGTCAGGCCTCATGCCCTTGCCTCTCCGCCACCGCTACATTGTCCATGTCGACGCGGCCGAGGACGCCGACCGGAGGGGCCAGCGCGAGGTCGTCCATGCGGCGTCCGTCGCGGACGCACCCCTTCCCGGAAATGTCGCTCGCCGGGGAGATCTCCCCGACGACGCGGGATGGTGGGGATTCTCCTTCCGCGATGTCCCAAGTCGCAAGGTAGGTCCGACCTCCATCCTCGAGGTCGAGGGAGCCGAGGTGCTGCTGGCCAGGGAGCCTGCCGGACGGCGCAACGTGTATCCCGCGATCCTCGACGACCGGGGACGCAGCCTCGACCTCAACCAGATCCGTTACCGGCCCATTCACTATCCCCTTCCCAGGCGCGCCGACCGCTACATTCCGGAGGGCGTCTGGATCGCCGAACGCGTGTACGACAATCACGCGCACTGGCTGACCGCGCACCTCCCCAAGCTCATCCTCCTGCGGGATCGCGGGAGGATCGGGGAACTCGTGCTCCCCGCCGAACTCACTCCCGTGATCCGGACCTCTCTCGCATGGCTTGGGATCGACCCGGCGCGGCTGCCCCATGATCGCCCCGGGCGAACGGGTCCGGTTCGGTCGCCTGACGCTGCTCGAGACCGATCGTTTCCGCCCCGAACTCCTCCGTTCCGTGCGCGACGCGTTCGCCCGGCCGGGCATCGCCGGGCGCCGCGTCTTCGTCACGCGCCGCTCCGCCCGCGGCCGGCGGTTGCGCGAGGAAGAGGCGGTCCTTGCGGCCCTCGCCCCGCGAGGCTTCGAGGCGGTGGAAATGGAGACGCTGAGCTTCGATGAGCAGGTGCGTCTCATGGGCGAGACGGAAGCGATCGTCGCGCCGCACGGCGCAGGGCTGACCAACATGATCTTCTGCCAAGCAGGCGCAATGGTCATGGAAATCGCGGATCGCCGACTATCCAAACCCCAACTTCTATGCGCTGGCCGCTGCAATGGGGCACGACTACCGGATCGTCGCCGCGCGCGGTATCGGCTCGGGCCATGCGCTCGACCGGGACCTCAGCGTCGATCCCGAACAGGTCATCGCCGCACTCGGGGCCGTGGCATCATGACCGGCGTCTCCATAGTCGTTCCGTGCCGCAATGCCGAGGCATGGATCGCTCAGACGCTCCGCTCGGCGCTCGCCCAGCACGTCCCGCCGCGCGAGATCATCGTGGTCGACGACGGGTCGACCGATCGGAGCGCCGACATCGCGGAAAGCTTCGAGCCCCCGGTCAGAGTGATCCGTGGAGCCGGACACGGCGCCAGCGCGGCGCGGCGCCGGGGGGCTGAAGAGGCGACAGGGCGCTTCCTGATGTTTCTGGACGCCGACGATCTCATAACGCCGGACACGCTCTGGGCCCTCACGCGCGCGCTCGGAGACCTGTCCGAACCTGCCGTCGCGCTCTGCCCCTGGGACCGCTATGTGGAGGTCGATGGGCTGTGGGTCGCGAGGGCGCCCACGAACGTTCCGGCGGCGCCGTGGGCGGACCCCCTTTCCGCCTGGCTCCGCGACGCATGGTCGCCGCCGTGCTCGGTGCTGTGGACGCGGGCCGGCTATGAACTGTCCGGCGGATGGGACGAGCTTACCGTGTTCGATCAGGACGGTGAACTGATGCGTCGCGCATTTGCCCGTGGCGTCCGCGCCGTCCGTACGAAGGAAGGCCTGGCGCTCTATCGACGCCTGCCGCTGTCCCTCAGCAGCAGACGGAGAACGGCGGAAGGCGCGGCAGAGGCGGTGGCCGTGCTCGAGCGGCTGGCGGAGGAACTGGAGCGGGCGGGAGGTCCAGGCCGCCACCGCGCAGCGCTGGTCGGCGGCGGCGGATGCGGCGGCGAGGCGGCCCAATGCAGACTCCGACGTTCGGGCCCGGGCTGAGACGCTCATCGCGCGGGCGGGGGGCCGGCGGCGCACGGATGGGCTTCGAAGTCGTGCCTACGCGATCGGGGGGCGCGCAAGGGCAGCATGTGAGCCGCGCGTCACCTCGGCACCGATCGCTGCGCCCGCGCCGATGGGCGGCACGGCTCGCAGATTGGACCGCGCCCCTCTCGTCAGCGTCGTGATCCCGACCCACGAGCGGCCAGCGATGACCGTGGCGGCGGTCGACAGCGCCCTCTCGCAGACCTGGCCGGAGATCGAGGTGATCGTCGTGGACGACGCTTCCATGGATGACACGCCGGATCGGGTGCGCCAGATCGAGGATCCCCGGCTGCGCGTCATCGTGCAGCCCGAGAACCGGGGCGTGGCCGCGGCGCGGAATGCCGGCATGGCGTCAGCCCGCGGCGACATGATCGCGTTCCTCGATTCCGACGATCTCTGGCGGCCGGAGAAGATCGCCCGGCAGGCAAGGGCGCTCTCCATCGCGCCCGCCCATGTCGGGATCTGCCAGTGCGGCTCCGAAACGACCACGCCCCGCGGAAGGACGTTCGTTCATCGACCCGAAGCGGAAGGACGTCTGTTCGACGCGCTCCTACACCGGAACATCCTGCACGGCGGCGGCTCGACCGTGATGGTTCGCCGCGACGTGATAAAGGCAATCGGGGGCTTCGACGAACACTTGCCCGCGGCCGAGGACTGGGAGTTCTTCCAGCGCGCCGCCCGTCTCTTCGACGTGATCTGCGTTCCGGAGCCGCTCGCGGTCATCCGCGATGATACGCCGGGACCACGCCGGTCATCGCGATTCCTTGAGAACATGTCCGCGCGGAGAGCCATCTTCGCCCGCAGTCGTCACGCGCTGAGGCGCGCGCGCACCGCGCATCTCTTTCTCATCGACAGCGCTCAGCGTGAGCTGAGATCGGCGGAGGGGAATGCGCTCCGCAGTGCCCGCCTCGCTTGCCGCGCGATCGCGGAGCGTCCTTTCTCCCGCTCCGCCTGGGTCCAGCTCCGTCACAGCATCACCCCCTGGGGGCTGCGCAGATGGCTGCGTGCCGCTTTCGCCCGCGCGCACCGGATCACGCCGAAGCCGAAACCTCCGAAGGAGGTGGCACCCTCGGCGGGCGCGACGAACGTCCACAAAAATTGCTGATCCCCGGAAGGACCGGTTTGGGTCACGGCCCGCCGGTGATCCTATGGCAAGTTTCGATGGTATCCCGGCAGTTCGCCCCCCGCTCCACGGGCGCCCACCATGCGCCAGAAACGGAACGTCATTCTGCCCTGCTCGCAGGGGCGACCATGACTGATGGTCGGTAGGCCGCGCGCCGCACTCCACCATTGAGCAAAGTCTGAACGACTGCGGTGTGCTGAATGCCCAAGGGAGGAGGTCGTCGATCTTCGACGCCGGGTGTCCGCCGGCGATCGCTTCGAGGGTGGCCTTGAGGTAGGCGAAGGGCTCGACCCCGTTCATCTTTGCGGTCTCGATCAACGAGGCGATGCGACCCCAGGCGCGGCCGCCCTCGTCATGGCCTGCGAAGAGCGCATTCTTCCTGTTCAGGGCCAGCGGGCGGATTTTATTCTCGACGGCGTTGGAGTCGATCTCGACGCGGCCGTCGGTCAGGAAGACCTCCAGCCCGGCCCAGTTGCGGGCGATGTAGCCGAGCTTCTCGCCCAGGCGGGATTTCGCGGAGACGCGCGCCCGCATCTCCTTCAGCCAGAGCTTGAACGCCTGCACCCGCGGCGCCGTCTGCTGCTGCCGCGCGGCGAGGCGGGCCTCGGGCGACCGGCCGCGGACCTCGGCCTCGATCCGGTAGAACTCGGCGATGCGCCGCAGACCCTCTGCCGCGATCGTCGAGCCGTCGCGCTCGTAGACCTCGCGCAGCTTGCGCCGGGCGTGCGCCCAGCAGTTCGCCAGCACCAGCGGTCCGCCCGGACGGTCGGCCCGGGTCAGCCGGTTGTAGCCGGCATAGGCATCCACCTGCAGGGTGCCGCGGAAGCCGTCGAGGAAGCGCTCGGCATGATCGCCGCCACGGCCCTCGGCATAGAAGTAGACGACCCCCGGCGGATCGGCGCCGCCCCATCCGCCGGTCGTCGCGGGCCAGCGCCCAGAGGAAGCCGCTCTTCGTCTCGCCGCGCCCGGGATCGAGCACCGGCGCCCGGGTCTCGTCCATGAAGAGCTTGCCCGAGCCCTTGAGATGGACGGCCAGGCGGTCGACCACGGGCGCCAGGTGGAACGCCGCCTTGCCGACCCAGCCCGCCAGCGTCGAGCGATCGAGAGCGAGCCCGGCCCGACGCATGATCTGGCACTGGCGATAGAGCGGCGCATGGTCGGCGTACTTGGCGACCAGCACATGCGCGATGGCGCCCTCGGTCGGCAGCCCGCCCTCGATCAGCCAAGGGTGCGTCGGCGCCTGGACGATCCCGCCCTGGCAGGCGGGACAGGCATAGCGCGGCCGCACGGTCGCGATCACCCGGAACTGCGCCGGCACGATGTCGAGACGCTCGGAGCGGTCCTCGCCGATCTTCACCATCTCGCCGCAGCCGCAGGGGCAGAGCGTGCTGTCGGGCTCGATCACCACCTCGCTGCGCGGCAGTTCCTTGGGCAGCCGGCCGAGATTGCGCTTGGCGCCGGCGGCGGCCCTGGTGCGTGACGGAGTCGATCGGCGGGGCGGCTTCCGCCTCGGTCATGGCCACTTCGAGATCCTCGAAGGCGAGCTGGCGCTCGTCCGCATCCAGCTTCTCGGACTTCTTGCCGTAGAGCGCCTGCCGGAACTCGCGAACGAGGTGCTCGAGGCGCCGGTTGCGCTCGGAGAGCCCAGCATTCGCTTCGGCGAGCGCGGCGATCCGGGCTTGCTGCGCCTCGAAGGCCGCCCGGTATTCGGGCGGCAGCCTGTCCAGGTCGAGATCGCCGGCACCGGTCGACATGCGCCAACAACTACCAACATCGCCGAGCACCGCCACCCCGCGCTCGGCGCCCGAGTCACTCCGCCGCAGTTGGCCGAGGCACCCGCCGCGCCATCACCCGGCGCCAGTCCAGCCCCTCAACGAGCGCCTCGAACTGGGCCCGCGACAGCCGCATCACGCCGTCCTGCACCGCAGGCCAGGTGAAGCTGCCCTGCTCGAGGCGCTTGTAGACCATGACGAGGCCGCTGCCGTCCCAGAAAAGGATCTTCGTTCTATCGCCGCGCCTGGAGCGGAAGATCACGACCAGGCCCGAATGCGGGTCGAAGCCGAGCTGGTCCTGCACGACCGCGGCGAGCCCGTCATGTCCCTTGCGGAAGTCCACCGGCCGGGTGGCCACGACGATGCGGACGGCCTGGCCGGGAACGATCACGTCGCCCCGCGCAGCGCCGCGGCGATCTCGGCGATGCGCCCGGCGCTCGTCCCGGCCGGCAGGCGCACCGTCACGCCCGCGACGACGATCTCTATGCCCCCATCCGGCTCCGGCGGCGCATGCACCTCCTCGACGGGCGGCGGCGCCGCCGAGGGAGCCTCCAGCTCGAGCATAGCGAACGCAGGCACGTCCTCCGCCGGCAGCGCGAGCTCGCCTCGCCGCGCCCGACCGCGCCATTCGGACAGATGATGCGGCGCGAGCCCGTGGCGCGCCGCCACTTCGTTCACCGTCACGCCGGCAACCAGCGTCTCGGCAACGATCCGACCCTTGATCTCGTCAGGCCAACGTCGCCGACCCGTCGGCCCCGCCAGAACCTCCATCCGGCAGCCGGACTCCATCCGGCGCTCCCTTTGGACTCCCAAGGCGATCCTCCCGTCTGAACAAGACGGCCATGGATCGCAGCTCAGCCGGTCCCGCAGAAGACGGGGGCTGCGCACCGCTTACGCATCTCCTTCAGCCAGAGCTTGAACGCCTGCACCCGCGG
This sequence comes from uncultured Bacillaceae bacterium, assembly GCA_963763245.1. Lineage (GTDB taxonomy): Bacteria > Pseudomonadota > Alphaproteobacteria > Rhodobacterales > Rhodobacteraceae > Thermohalobaculum. The sequence continues at coordinate 250,628 of CAVXNU010000022.1, read as the reverse complement.
CGCCGTCTGCTGCTGCCGCGCGGCGAGGCGGGCCTCGGGCGACCGGCCGCGGACCTCGGCCTCGATCCGGTAGAACTCGGCGATGCGCCGCAGACCCTCTGCCGCGATCGTCGAGCCGTCGCGCTCGTAGACCTCGCGCAGCTTGCGCCGGGCGTGCGCCCAGCAGTTCGCCAGCACCAGCGGTCCGCCCGGACGGTCGGCCCGGGTCAGCCGGTTGTAGCCGGGATAGGCATCCACCTGCAGGGTGCCGCGGAAGCCGTCGAGGAAGCGCTCGGCATGATCGCCGCCACGGCCCTCGGCATAGAAGTAGACGACCCCCGGCGGATCGGCGCCGCCCCATCCGCGGTCGTCGCGGGCCAGCGCCCAGAGGAAGCCGCTCTTCGTCTCGCCGCGCCCGGGATCGAGCACCGGCGCCCGGGTCTCGTCCATGAAGAGCTTGCCCGAGCCCTTGAGATGGACGGCCAGGCGGTCGACCACGGGCGCCAGGTGGAACGCCGCCTTGCCGACCCAGCCCGCCAGCGTCGAGCGATCGAGAGCGAGCCCGGCCCGACGCATGATCTGGCACTGGCGATAGAGCGGCGCATGGTCGGCGTACTTGGCGACCAGCACATGCGCGATGGCGCCCTCGGTCGGCAGCCCGCCCTCGATCAGCCAAGGGTGCGTCGGCGCCTGGACGATCCCGCCCTGGCAGGCGGGACAGGCATAGCGCGGCCGCACGGTCGCGATCACCCGGAACTGCGCCGGCACGATGTCGAGACGCTCGGAGCGGTCCTCGCCGATCTTCACCATCTCGCCGCAGCCGCAGGGGCAGAGCGTGCTGTCGGGCTCGATCACCACCTCGCTGCGCGGCAGTTCCTTGGGCAGCCGGCCGAGATTGCGCTTGGCGCCGGCGGCGGCCCTGGTGCGTGACGAAGTCGATGGCGGGGCGGCTTCCGCCTCGGTCATGGCCACTTCGAGATCCTCGAAGGCGAGCTGGCGCTCGTCCGCATCCAGCTTCTCGGACTTCTTGCCGTAGAGCGCCTGCCGGAACTCGCGAACGAGGTGCTCGAGGCGCCGGTTGCGCTCGGAGAGCCCAGCATTCGCTTCGGCGAGCGCGGCGATCCGGGCTTGCTGCGCCTCGAAGGCCGCCCGGTATTTGGGCGGCAGCCTGTCCAGGTCGAGATCGCCGGCACCGGTCGACATGCGCCAACAACTACCAACATCGCCGAGCACCGCCACCCCGCGCTCGGCGCCCAAGTCACTCCGCCGCAGTTGGCCGAGGCACCCGCCGCGCCATCACCCGGCGCCAGTCCAGCCCCTCAACGAGCGCCTCGAACTGGGCCCGCGACAGCCGCATCACGCCGTCCTGCACCGCAGGCCAGGTGAAGCTGCCCTGCTCGAGGCGCTTGTAGACCATGACGAGGCCGCTGCCGTCCCAGAAAAGGATCTTCGTTCTATCGCCGCGCCTGGAGCGGAAGATCACGACCAGGCCCGAATGCGGGTCGAAGCCGAGCTGGTCCTGCACGACCGCGGCGAGCCCGTCATGTCCCTTGCGGAAGTCCACCGGCCGGGTGGCCACGACGATGCGGACGGCCTGGCCGGGAACGATCACGTCGCCCCGCGCAGCGCCGCGGCGATCTCGGCGATGCGCCCGGCGCTCGTCCCGGCCGGCAGGCGCACCGTCACGCCCGCGACGACGATCTCTATGCCCCCATCCGGCTCCGGCGGCGCATGCACCTCCTCGACGGGCGGCGGCGCCGCCGAGGGAGCCTCCAGCTCGAGCATAGCGAACGCAGGCACGTCCTCCGCCGGCAGCGCGAGCTCGCCTCGCCGCGCCCGACCGCGCCATTCGGACAGATGATGCGGCGCGAGCCCGTGGCGCGCCGCCACTTCGTTCACCGTCACGCCGGCAACCAGCGTCTCGGCAACGATCCGACCCTTGATCTCGTCAGGCCAACGTCGCCGACCCGTCGGCCCCGCCAGAACCTCCATCCGGCAACCGAACTCCATCCGGCGCTCCCTTTGGACTCCCAAGGCGATCCTCCCGTCTGAACAAGACGGCCATGGATCGCAGCTCAGCCGGTCCCGCAGAAGACGGGGCTGCCACGGCGGCCGGTTCCAGCGCTCTTCGGCCTCCTGCAGAATTCTTCAAACCCTGCGTCGCGGCCCCTCGTGGCGGGGCAAATGCCCATGTCGATCCGTTTGACAGCTAAGGCGGATACAGACAGGATATATCATCAGGAGGGTGGCGAGCTGAACAAGACCGATATATGGCGCGACCACTCGCTGCGTGCGCGGGCGGATCGTGTGATCCCGGGCGGAATGTGGGGGCACCAGAATGCGGCGCGCCTGCCAGCGGCCTACCCGCAGTTCTTTCGCAGCGCCGAGGGCTGCCGCATCACGGATGCAGACGGGCGCGACTACATCGACTTCATGTGCGCCTGGGGGCCTATGGTGCTGGGCTATAGCGACCCGGACGTCGAGCGCGCCGCCGAGGCGCAGCGCCGGCTGGGCGACGCGCTGAACGGACCGACCGAGCGGCTGGTCGAGCTCGCCGAGCTGGCGGTGGACCTGATCCCGCACGCCGACTGGGCGATGTTCCAGAAGAACGGCACTGATGCAACGACCACCTGCGTCGTGATCGCCCGCGCGCACACCGGCCGGCGCAAGATCCTGATCGCCGATGGCGCCTATCACGGTGCCGTTCCCTGGTGCAATCCGTATCCCGAGGGCGCGCTGCCCGAGGATCGCGCGCATGTCGCGCGCTACGTCTACAACGATGTCGCGAGCCTCGAGGCGGCGGCCACGTACGCCGGGGACGACCTCGCCGCGATCCTCGTCTCGGGCTTCGGACACAACTTCGGCAAGCCGCACGAGATGCCGACGCGCGACTTCGCCGAGGCCGCCCGGCGGGTCTGCGACCGCGCCGGCGCGCTGCTGATCGTCGACGACGTCCGCGCCGGCTTCCGCATCGACATCGGCGGCAGCTGGGAGGTCGTCGGCGTGCGGCCGGACCTCGCGGCCTGGAGCAAGGCGATCGCCAATGGCCGGGCGCTCGCCATGGTGACCGGCAACGACCGGTGCCGCGAGGCGGCGGGGCGGATCTTCGCGACGGGCTCGTTCTGGACCGCGGCCGTTCCCATGGCCGCCGCCATCGCCACGCTGACCAAGCTGCGCGACACCGACGGCGTCGGTCGCATGCGGGCGATGGGCCAGCGCTTCCGCGACGGGCTCGACGCGCAGGCGCGCGCGCACGGGCTGCCGCTGGCGCAATCCGGCCCGCCGCAGATGCCGGTCCTGCTGTTCGACGGCGACACGCCGGAGCGGCGCATGGGCTGGACCTTCTGCACCGAGGCCCTGAAGCGGGGCGTCTACCTGCACGCGGCGCACACCTTGTTCCTGTCGGCTGCGCATGGCGGGGCCGACATCGACCGGGCGCTCGATGCGACGGACGAGGCGATGGCCGCAACCGCGCGGCTGCTGGCGTGAGCGCCTCCATGGGAATCGGCGCGCTTGGGGCGCGGCTCGATTTCCAGCCGGCCGTGACGCCCAGCCGGTCCGGCCAGGTCTATCGACAGCTCCGCGAGCGGCTGATGCGCGGTCTGCTCAAGCCGCACGAACGCCTCCGCATCCGCGAGTTGGCCGCCGCGCTTTCGACCAGCGAGACCCCGGTGCGCGAGGCGGTGTTCCAGCTGGTCCGCGACGGTGCGCTCGAGCTCAAGCCGCATTCCTACATCCGCGTCCGCCGGCTCAGCGTCGCCGAGTATTTCGAGGCGCGCGAGATCCGGCTGCTGCTCGAGCCACTCGCGGCCGAGCGCGCGCTGCAGCACGTCACCGACGACGACGTCGCCACGCTCGAGCGGGTGCACGCGCGCCTCGTCGAGAGCGAGCGGACCCGCGACTATCAGACGGCAATCGTCGCCAATTACGACTTCCATTTCGGCGTCTATCGTCGGTCGGGCATGACGCAGCTCATCGGCATCCTCGAGAACCTGTGGACCCAGCTCGGCCCGATGCTGAACTACCTCTATCCCGACGGGCATCCGACCTATAGCGGAACGCATCAGCACCTGAACGTGCTCTCGGCGCTGCGCCGCCGCGACGCGCCCGCGCTGATGGCCGCGATCCGCGACGATACGATCGAGGGCGGACGGAACTTCGTCCGGGTCCTTCAGGCGAAGGAGGCGGAGGGCGGAGCATGATGCGCGGGCGCAATGTCTCGGAGGAGTTCCTCGCCGACCGCGCCAAGTTCGTCCGGCGCGAGACCTTGCGCCTGTCGCGGATCGCCGGCGCCGGCCATTATTCCAGCACTTTCTCCTGCGCCGAGCTGCTGGCCGCCCTCTACTACGCCCAGCTCCGCATCAACCCGGCCGAGCCGAAATGGCCGGACCGCGACCGCTTTGTGCTGAGCAAGGGTCATGCCGCCATCGGGCTCTACCCGATCCTTGCCGACCTCGGCTATTTCGACCGGGCGCTGCTCGACAACTACACCCGGCTCGGCAGCCCGTTCGGCGACCATCCCGACATGAAGCGCATCCCGGGCGCCGATTTCAGCTCGGGCTCGCTTGGGCATGGGCTCTCGATCGGCCTCGGCATGGCGCTGGCCGGCCGCGCGCAGGGGCGCGGCTATCGCGTCTACGTCGTGCTCGGCGACGGCGAGTTGCATGAGGGGCAGGTCTGGGAGGCGGCGATGGCCGCCGGTCATTTCCGCGCGCAGGGCCTCGTCGCGATCGTCGACCGCAACGGGCTCTGCATCGACGGCCACACCGAGCAGGTGATGAGCGTCGAGCCGATCGAGGACCGCTTCGCCGCCTTCGGCTGGCGTACGACGCGCATCGACGGCCACGATTTCGGGGCGATTCTGGGCGCGCTCGACGCGCTGGCCCCGGCGGGCCAGGGCCAGCCGCAGCTGATCGTCGCCGACACGATCAAGGGCCGCGGCGTCGAGCGCATGGAGATGGCGCTCAACTGGCATGTCGGGAACCTGGCCGGCACCGACTATGACGAGGTGCTGGCCGAGATCGAGGCCGGACTTAAACCGTCGCGGCACCGGGGGCAGCCGGCATGAGCACCGCCAAGGATGTGGGTCAGAACTCGGGCCAGGACCAGAGCGAGATCTTCACCGGCACCAAGCCGCCTGCCGGCGAGCTGAAGGACGCCCGATCGGTCAAGGGAACCCCGGCCGAGGCGATGAAGGCCTTCGTGCTGGGCGAGGAGCTGACCGCGCTGGCCGACCACGACCCGCGCATCGCCGTGCTGACGGCGGACCTTGCCTCGGCCAACCGCACGATCGAGTTCCGCGAGCGGCACCCGGAGCGGTTCTTCGACTTCGGCATTGCCGAGAAGAACATGATCACCGCCGCCGCCGGCATGGCGTCCTGCGGCATGGTTCCCTTCGCCGCGACCTTCGCCGCCTTCTCGGCCATTCTCTGCGCCGAGCAGGTCAAGACCGACTGCGCCTATCCACGCATGCCGGTACGGATCATCGGCCATCACAGCGGCATCTCGATGGGTTTTTACGGCTCGAGCCATCATGCCATCGAGGATCTCGGCATGATGCGCGCGGTGCCGGACCTCACGGTCGTCTGCACCGCGGACGGCAACGCGCTGCGCGCGGTGCTGCGCGCCTCGGTCGACCACCCGGGGGCGATCTACATCCGCCTCGGCCGCGGCCGCGATCCGGAGGTCTACGCGCAGGTGCCCGACCTCCGCTTCGGCCGGGCCGAGCGCCTGCGTGAGGGGCGCGACCTCACGATCATCGCCACGGGCACGATGGTGCGGCCCTGCCTCGACGCCGCCGAAGCCCTCGCCGCCGAGGGGATCGGCGCCCGCGTGCTCGACATGCACACGATCAAGCCGCTGGACGCCGAGGCGGTCGCCGCCGCGGCGGCCGACACGGGCGCCATCCTGACCGTCGAGGAGCATTGCGTCACCGGCGGGCTCGGCAGCGCGGTGGCCGAGGTGCTGGCGGGCAAGGGAACGCTCAAGTTCCGCCGCCACGGCGTGCCTGACGAATTCGCGCCCGTCGGCCCGCCGGCGGCGCTCTACGCGCACTACCGGCTCGACGCGCCGGGCATCGTCGCCGTCGCGCGCGAGTTGGTCCAGGCGTGAAATTCGCAGAACAGGGAGGGTAAAATGCGAGCCATACGGACGCAGCGAGCGGCGATCATCGCCGCGATGGCCGCTCTTTCAGCCGTCGGCCCCGGCAATGCCCCTGCCATGGCAGACGAGAAACCGCTGGTGATCGCGCGCGCCTTCGACATCAACTCGCTCGACCCGGCGCGTGCCTGGTGCGACACCTGCCAGATCTATCTCTCGAACGTGTACGAAACACTGGTCGGCCTCGCGCCCGACAACAAAACGCTGAGGCCGAGGGTGGCCAAATCCTGGGAGTCGAATCCGGGTCAGACGCAGTTCACTTTCAATCTCGACCCGGACGCCACCTTCTCGGACGGCTCGCCCGTCGAGGCCAAGGACTACAAATTCACCTGGGAGCGGCTGCACAACATCAAGGGCGGCCCGTCCTTCATGATGGACGGCGTGAAAAGCATCGAGGCGACCGACGCGCACACGCTGGTCGTCACCATGGACGCGCCGAACTCCGAGTTTATCGGCATCCTGACCGCCCCCTATACGGGCGCGATCAACTCGGACGTGGCGAAGGAGCATGGCGCGACGGCCGGCGCGGACGCGGCGACGACCGACACCGCCGAAGCGTGGTTCATGTCGAACTCGGCGGGCTCGGGGCCCTACATGCTCGCCAGCTACAAGCCGGATGACGAGCTGCGGTTGACCGCCAACCCCCACTACACCCGGACGAAGGTCAACATCCCCGACGTTGTGCTCGAGCACACCAAGGACGCTGTCGCCCAGGCGCAGATGCTGCAGAGCGGCGCCGCCGACGTCGCCATGCAGGTCGACCCCGACACGGCCAAGAACCTGCCCGAGGACGAGGTGACGGTGACGCTGGTGCCGTCCTTCAACTTCATCTACGTCGCCCTCTCGCCGGGTGCGAAGGGGAACCAAGTGCCGCTGACGCCCGAGGTCCGCGAGGCGATCAAGCTCGCGCTCGACTATGACGGCATCATCGAGTTCACCACCGGCGGCGCCGGTAAGAAGCAGGCGGCGCCGATCCCGAACGGATTTCCGGGCACCGCCGGCCTGCCCGAGCCGACCCGCGACCTGGACAAGGCCAAGGCGCTGATGGAGAAGGCCGGTCAGGCGGACGGCTTCGAGATGGACGCCGTCTTCCCGAACATGAACGTCTACGGCGTCGACCTCTCGCTGCTCATGCAGAAGGTGCAGCAGGATCTCCAGCAGATCGGCATCGAGACCAAGCTCACCCCCGTCGAGTTCTCGGTCTGGCGTACACAGATCAGCGGCGACGGCATCCCGCTGACCGCCGTCTTCTACGCGCCGGACTATTACGGCTCGGGCCAGTACGTTCAGTATTTCAGCATGATGGAGGGCACGCCCTGGTGGAAGCGGGCCGGCGGCGAGCGCGACCCCTCGATCGCCAACGCAAAGGAAACCGAGCTCTTCCAGAAGGCGCTGGCCGCGTCGGAGGATCAGAAGCAGGATCTCTACCACCAGATCGCGTTGGAAATGATCGGCGACATGATCATCCTGCCGGTGGTCAGCCCGGAGCTGGTGCTGGCGCATGGCAAGGACATCGCCGGCGTGCGCTACAGCGCCTGCTGCAACCTGCCGATCGACGAGATCTCGCGGCACTAGGCCAAGGAGACGGCCGGCGGCCCGTGTCTTGCCGCCGGCCATGGAAAGATGAGCCGCTTCATCCTGCGACGCCTGCTGGCGATGCCGTTCTTGGTGCTCGGCATCGTGACGGCCGCGTTCGTCATCAGCCACACGACGCAGGGCGATCCGCTCGTCTCGATCCTCGGCGACCGGCAGATGGACAACCCCGAGGTCGTGGCGGCGGCAAAGGCCCGGTGGGGCCTCGACCGCAGCCTGCCCGAGCAGTACCTCATTTATGTCCGCAACCTGCTGACGGGCGATCTCGGCATCTCGATCCGCACCAAGCAGCCGGTCGCCGTCGACCTCGCGACCCGCCTGCCGGCAACGCTCGAGCTCGTCATCGCCGCGATGATCGTCGGCAGCACGATGGGCATCGTGCTGGGCGTGCTCGCGGCGCGCTTCCGCGACCGCGCCTTCGACCACTCCGCGCGCCTCTTCGCGCTGATCGGCTCGTCCCTGCCGGTCTTCTGGTCGGGGCTGATCCTGCTCTACCTTTTCTCCGTCAGGCTCGACTGGATCCCCGGACCGGGTCGGCTCGATGCCCGCACCTTGCCTCCCGAGCCGGTCACCGGCTTCCTGACGATCGACACGCTGCTCGCCGGCGACCTCGGGCGCTTCGCCGAGGCGCTGCACCATCTCGCGCTGCCGGCCTTTGTGCTCGGCTGGGCGGTGATGGGCATCATCTCGCGCATGGTGCGGGCCAGCATGCTCGACGTCCTGTCGCAGGACTATATCCTGGCTGCCCGTGCCCGGGGCGCCCGCGAGGCCCGCGTGCTCTTCCACCACGCGCTGCGCAACGCGCTGATCCCGACCCTGACGATCATCGGCTTCTCCTTCGCCTATCTCATCACCGGCGCGGTGCTGACCGAGACGATCTTCTCCTGGCCCGGCATCGGCTCCTACGCGGTCGATGCGGCGCGCAATCTCGACTATCCGGCGATCATGGGCGTGACGATCGTGGGCGGCATGGCCTTCCTGGTCGCCAATCTGCTGACCGACATCGCCTATGCCTTCGCCGACCCGCGGATCTCGATCAAGTGAGGGGCTGGTGAGGTCCCGCCCTATGGTCGGCGCCGCGACGCGCAGGCCCTTCGTCCGCCCGCCCTGGCTGACGCTGCCGGTCGCGATCGGCGGCCTCTTCGTCCTGGCCTGGATTGTCGTCGCTCTCACCGTTCCGCTCTGGAGCCCCTGGGACCCGGTCGGCATCGCCGGGCGCCGGCTGCAGCCGCCCTCGACCGAGCACTGGCTCGGCACCGACGCGCTCGGCCGGGACGTGCTGACCAGAACGCTGTGGGGCGCGCGCCTGTCGCTCGCCGTCGCCGTCGAGGTCATCGCCGTCGCCGTCACCATCGGTGCCCTTCTCGGCGCGGTCGCCGGTTTCGTCGGCGGCCTGACCGATGGCGTCATCATGCGGCTCGTCGACGTTACGCTCTCGTTCCCGCCGATCCTCCTCGCCATGGCGGTCACCGCCTCGCTCGGCCCGGGGCTGCAGAACGCGGCGGTCGCGATGATCGTCGTCTGGTGGCCCGTCTACGCGCGCCTGATGCGCGCGCAGGTCCTCGCGGTTCGGGAGCGCGAGCACGTCGAGGCGGCCATTGCCGCAGGCGCCTCGCCGCCGCGCGTCCTGACCCACCACATCCTGCCGCTCTGCTGGAGCCCGATCCTCGTCAACGCGACGATGGATTTCGGCCAGGTGGTGCTGCTCGCCGCATCGCTCTCATTCATCGGGCTCGGCGCCTCGCCGCCGACGCCGGAGTGGGGCCAGATGATCTCCGAGGGCGCCAACCGCTTCTACGAATGGTGGATCGCGCTCGGCCCCGGGCTCGCCATCCTGTCCGTCGTGCTCGGCTTCAACTTTCTCGGCGACGCGGTCCGCGACATCCTCGATCCGAGGCGGGCGTGACGGCCGAAGCCCTGCTCGCGATCCGCGACCTGCGCGTCGCGCTGCCGACCCGCGACGGTCAGGTCGAGGCCGTCTCGGGCGTGAGCCTCGCCATCGGCCGGGGCGAGACCCTGGGCGTCGTCGGCGAGTCGGGCTCGGGCAAGTCCGTCACGATGCTGGCGGTGATGGGCTTGCTGGCCCAGAACGTCCGCGTCGCCGGCTCGGTGCGGCTCGATGGCCGCGAGATCCTCGGCCTGCCCCAGTCCGAGCTCGCCCGACTGCGCGGCAAGAAGATCGCCATGATCTTCCAGGACCCGCTCACGGCGCTGAACCCCGTGCTCACCATCGGCGACCAGCTCGCCGAGGCGATCTCGCTTCACGCAAGCGGCCTCTCGCGCCGGGCACTGCGCGCCCGCTCGCTCGAGCTGCTCGAGCTCGTCTCGATCCCCGAGCCGGCGCGTCGGCTGGCGCAGTACCCGCACGAGTTCTCCGGCGGCATGCGCCAGCGCGCCATGATCGCCATGGCGGTCGCGAACGAGCCCGACGTGCTGATCGCCGACGAGCCGACGACGGCGCTCGACGTCACCGTCCAGGCGCAGATCCTGGACGTGCTGGCGCAGATGCGCGCGCAGCTCGGCCTCGCCCTCGTCGTCATCACGCACAACCTTGGGCTCGTCGCCGGCGCGGCGGACCGGGTCGCCGTGATGTATGCCGGCCGCATCGTCGAGGAGGGGCCGGCCGACGCGATCTTCGCGGCGCCCGCCCACCCCTACACGCGCGGGCTGCTGGCCGCCGTGCCGCGCATCGATGCCGGCAGCGCCCGGCTGGTGCCGATCGAGGGTGCGCCGCCCTCGCTGACCGCCCGGCCGCCCGGCTGCGCCTTCGCGCCGCGCTGTCCATCGGCCGAGGAAATCTGCCGTCGCGCCGTGCCTGAGCTGCGCGCCGTGGGCGACACGTTCGCGGCCTGCCACCTCGCCGCACCCGCCGCGATGCCCGGATGACCGAGCCGCTGCTGGAGGTCGAGGCGCTGGTGAAAGAGTTTCCAGTGCGCGGCGGCATCCTCTTCGACCGCACGGTCGCGACCGTGCGCGCGGTCGCAGGCGTATCGCTGCGGCTGGCCCCCGGCGAGACCCTGGGACTCGTCGGCGAGTCCGGTTGCGGCAAGTCGACGCTCGCGCGGTGCCTGGTGCGCCTGATCCGGCCGAGCGCGGGCGCCATCCGCTATCGCGGCCAGGACATCGCCCGCGCCTCGATGGCCGAGATGCGTCCGCTCCGGCGCGACCTGCAGATCGTCTTTCAGGACCCCTACGCCTCGTTGAACCCGCGCATGCGAGTCGCCGACAATATTGCGGAGCCGCTACGCCTGCTGGGCGGCCGCACGGCGGGGAGGGACGAACGCGTCCGCGAGCTGCTCGAGCTCGTCCGCCTCGACCCTGAGCATGCCCGCCGCTATCCGCACGAGCTCTCCGGCGGGCAGCGGCAGCGTGTCGGCATCGCGCGCGCGCTGGCGCCTGGGCCCAAGCTCGTCGTGCTGGACGAACCCGTCTCAGCGCTCGACGTCTCGATCCAGGCCGGCGTCATCAACCTGCTGCGCGAGCTGCAGGAAATGCTCGGCGTCGCCTATCTGCTTATCGCGCACGACCTCGCCGTCGTGCGCAACATCTCGCACCGGGTCGCCGTGATGTATCTCGGCCGCATCGTCGAGACGGCCCCCGTCGAGCCGCTCTTCGCCAGCCCGCGCCACCCCTACACCGAGGCGCTGCTCTCGGCAGTGCCCGTGCCCGACCCGCCGCGCGAGCGGGCGCGTCGCCGCATCGTCCTCACCGGCGACGTGCCGAGCCCGCTGAACCCGCCCTCGGGCTGCCGCTTCCGGACGCGCTGCCCGCGGGCATCCGGCATCTGCGCCGAGATCGAGCCGCCCATGCGCCCGCTCGCCCCCGATCATCTCGCCGCCTGCCATTTCCCGGTGGGCGGCCCATCCGCTGGAGAGAGCCCATGACCGAGCCCGATTTCTCCGAAGGCGCCGCCTGGATCGAGGGCGCCTACGTGCCCATCGCCGAGGCGCGCATCCCGATCCTCGACCGGGGCTTTACCCGCTCCGACGCGACCTATGACGTGACGCATGTATGGAAGGGCTATGTCTTCCGGCTCGACGACCACATCGACCGCTTCGAGCGCAACATCGCCGCGCTGCGCATGAAGCTGCCCGTCCCGCGCGCCGAGCTCCGCGCGATCCTGCTCGAATGCGTGCGGCTGTCGGGCCTGCGCGACGCCTTCCTGCAGATGACGCTGACGCGCGGCCTGACGCCCAGGGGCTCGCGCGACCCCCGCGAGGCCCAGAACCGGCTCTATGTCTTCGCCATCCCCTTCGTCTGGATCGCCGATCCGGCGAAGCAGGCGCAGGGCATTAACCTGCACGTCTCGGCGCATACAGCGCATCCCGCCGGGCTCTGTCGATCCACGGACCAAGAATTTCCATTGGCTCGATCTGACGATGGGCCTCTTCGAGGCATTCGACGCCGGTTGCGACATCGAGGTGCTCACCGATGGCGAGGGCAACGTCACCGAGGGGCCGGGCTTCAACATCTTCGTGCTCAAGGACGGCCGCTTGCTCACGCCCGCCGAAGGCGTCTTCGACGGCATGACCCGCCGCACCGTGCTCGAGCTCGCGCGCGAGACGAACCTGGCCGCCGTCGAGACGCCCGTACCGGTCGAGTTGCTGCACGGGGCCGAGGAGGTGTTCCTGACCTCGACGGCCGGCGGCATTATGCCGGTCACGCGCATCGACGGCTCGCCGGTCGGCGACGGCACCCCAGGCCCGGTGACGCTCAGCCTGCGCGACCGCTATTGGAGCAAGAAAGAAGCGGGTTGGCTCGGCACCTCGGTCGAGGTTCATCCGCCGGATTGACTTGGATGAGTTACGCCCCGCCGGTCCGCCTACGAGCAGTTCTGTGGGCATTGCCGCCGTAGCCGGTTCACTCTGGCAACGCACGGCATGCGCCACTGGGCTCGACCTCCCCCGCGCCAGGACCGCAGATTGTCGGGCGGATGCCCGGGTGTCATACTTTATCGGCGCATGGCGGAGGGGTCGATGACGGAACGCTGGCGTTGCTCGGGATCCTTTTTCTCGCGCGCGTCTCGATGGCCTTCCAGTTCCAGGCGGTGGCTGCGCTTTCGCCGGTGATGATGCGCGAGTTCGGTGTCGGCCTTTCCGAGATCGGCATCCTGATCGGCCTCTATCTCGCGCCCGGGATCGTCATCGCCCTGCCGGGGGCCGCGATCGGACGCCGGCTCGGCGACAAGCGCGCGATCGCCGGAGGAATGCTTCTGATGATCGCGGGCAGCCTGTTGATGGTCCTCGGCCATTCATGGGCAGCGCAGATGGCGGGCCGCGTCGCTGCGGGCACCGGCGGGATCCTGCTGAACGTGCTGATGACGAAGCTCGTGCAGGACTGGTTTGCCGGCCGCGAGATCGCGACGGCGATGGCGATCTACCTGAACTCCTGGCCTGTCGGCATCGCGGTCGCGCTGCTCGTGCTCCCCGCGGCCGCCGACGTCGGCGGCTATGCCGCGGCGGGCTGGACCGTGACGGCGCTGATCGCGGTCGGCCTGATCCTCTTTGTCTCGGGCTGTCAGGTTGCCGGCACCGCGGGCCAGTCCGGGGCGGCAAGGGCGCCGCTCTCGCGCAGCGAGCTCGCGGGCATTCTTCTCGTCGGGCTGATCTGGGCGCTGTTCAACGGCGCGCTCGGGATCGTCTTCGGCTTCGGCCCGGCCATGCTGTCGGAGCGCGGCTGGACCTTGGGCGAAGCGAGCTCGACGACAAGCCTGGTTCTGTGGCTGGTCGCCGTCGGCGCACCGCTCGGCGGCGTGCTCGCCGACTGGACGGGGCGTCGCGACGTTCTCCTGCTCGTCGGGGTGCTCGGCTTCGCGGCGGCAATGGTCGCGGCCGCCGCGACTGGCGAGCATGCAGTGTCCGTTTTCGCCATCATGGGCTTGGCCGCCGGGCTCGCGGTCGGACCGATCACCAGCATGCCTGCCGAGGTGCTGTCCGCCGAAAGCCGGGCTCTGGGTATGGGGGTCTACTACACGCTCTTCTATGCCGCGGCTGTGGCTTTCCCGATGCTCGCTGGTGCGCTGGCAGACGGGGCCGGGACAGCCTCGGCAACTTTCCTGCTCGGGACCGGCCTGCTGCTCGCCTGCGGACCGGTGCTCGCCATCCATCGCGCTCGAGCAGCGCGCCGGCTCGCCGGCGCAAGTCTTGGCTGAGTGCGCCCGTCGCGGCATAGCCCTGTCGGCGCGGGTCGTGGCCGCAGAACGCTGGCTGCGCGATTTGACGGGCATTCCTGCGCGCGTACGTTCCGGGGAGGGAAAGAGGCGCCGGGTCCGAGGCGGACCCGGTCGGCGCAGCGAGCGCCTCACTTCGAGGTAAGCAGGCCGATGGTGGCACGCTTTCTTTCGGAACAGCCGGTCGCCTCCGACCGGCCATTCGCGCCGGCGCCGGTCGAGAAATCGTCCTGAGCGAGGGCTGTGCCGTGCCTTATGGCCGGCGGGCCGCATGGCGGGTTTCGGGTGGGCATCGGCTGCCGGCTGTCGGTCATGCCAACAGGAAGGATGCGCCATGTTCGGCGCTCGGTGGATGGCGCGGCGCTGGCCGCGCCACGTTTTTTGACGTAACGGAAGATCATGCGAATTCCGGGGGATGCGGAACCGAGGACCCGCGAGGCGATGGAGGGGCCGTTCATGAAGCCGGTTCAGACCCACGAATGGCCCTGGCGGTTCATCGAATTGGCGGACTCGATTTTGCTCGGTCTCGACCGCGATGGCACGGTGGTCTACATCAACCAGCACGGCGCGGAGACGCTCGACTGCCCCGTCAGTGAGATCCTCGGCAAAGACTGGTTCGAGAATTTCCTGCCCGAGCGGCTGCGCGACGACGTGCGGCGGATCTTTCACCAGGTCTGTGCGGGTGCGGCGAACGCGCCGGAGCGCTACGAGAACGCGGTGCTTCGGCGCGACGGCTCGGAGCGGATCGTGGCCTGGCGCAACGCGCTCGCGCGGGACGCCGCGGGCAACATCGTCGCGTCCCTCTCCTGGGGCGAGGACGTCACGGAGCAGCGCCGCACCGAGACGGCGCTGCGGACCAGCGAAACCCGGTTCCGCGCCACCTTCGAGCAGGCCGCAGTGGGCATGGCGCATGTCGGCCTGGACGGGCGGTTCCTGCGCCTGAACAAAAAGCTCTGCGAACTTTCCGGCTACAGCGCGGCCGAGCTGAAGGCCCGCACCTTCCCAGAGATCACGCATCCCGACGATCTCGGCGCGGACATCGCACAGGCGACGGCCCTGCTGGCCGGCGACATTCCGCACTACAGCATGGAGAAGCGGTACATCCGCAAGGACGGCTCGACCGTCTGGGCGAATCTGACGGGCTCGTTGGTTCGCGACGATCAGGGCCGCCCCGACTACTTCATCGCCGTGGTCGAGGACATCACGCGGCGAAAGCAGTCGGAAGCGCTGCTCTCCGACGGCGCCCTCCAGCGCCTGGCGCTCTCGGCAGCGGAGGCCGGCGCGTGGGAATGGGACGCCGCGACAGGACGCCAGAGCTGGACCCCCGAGGTCTATCGGATCTTCGGCCGCGATCCCGCCGAAAGCCCGCCGGATTTCCCGGACTGGCTGCAGCGCTGCGTCCATGCCGAGGATCGGGAAGCGGTGCAGGCCCTGCTGCGCCGACTGGTCACCTCCGGCGGCGGCGATTTCCGGGTCGAGTTCCGAACGGTTCACCCGAGGCGCGGCCTGCGCTGGGTGACCTCGGTCGGACGCGTGATCTGCGACGACGAGAATCGTCCGCTTCGCGCCTACGGGCTCAGCCAGGATATGACCGAGCGCCGACGGATCGAAGAGGCACTCCACGCTAGCAGCGAGCGCCTGCGGATGGCGATGGAGGCCGGGAACATCGGCGTCTGGGACTGGGACATCGCTTCGGGACGTGTCGGCTGGTCGGAGAACTTCGCCAGGCTCCTCGACATGGATCCATGCGCCATGCCGAAGAGCCTCGACGAGTTCACCGCGCTCGTGCATCCGGACGACCGGCAGAAGGTCGCGATCGCGATTGAACGCGCGCTCGCCAGAGACATTCCGTACAACGTGGAATTCCGGATGATCTGTCCCGACGGCCGGGTGAGGTGGGCCGAAAGCCGGGCATTGGTCGTTCGTGACAGGACCGGGCACCCCGTCCGCATGATCGGCATCGACATGGACATCACCGCGCGGAAAACCGCGGATGAGCGGCAGGCCTGGCTCATGAGCGAGCTCGACCAGCGCGTCAGGGGCATCCTCGCGCTCGTCCAGACGGATACGGCGTCGATGCTCCGCGGTGGCGCCCGAGCCGATCACGGCGGCTCGGCGGTCGGAACGCCGCTCGTGACCGGCCCTCACGTTTCATGCACCGTGGCGCATGTCGTCGCGCAAGCCCTGGGCCGTTGCGCGACGGAGCGGATCTCGATCAAGGGACAGCTCTTCTCGCTTTCCCCGGCAGCTGGCCAGGCACTCACGATGATCCTGCAGGATCTGGCGGCTCATGCCACCGGACTGGGTGCGCTCTCGGGCAACAGCGGATCCGTGGCGATCGAGTGGGCGAAGGTGGCGGAGCCGGAGACCATGCTGCAGCTGAGCTGGACGGAGTTGGGTGGTCCGCGCGGTGTGCCGCCGAACCGCCCCGAGCTCAGCAGGAAGTTGTTGCAGTCCCGGATGGTGACCGATTTCGGGAGCAAGGTCGAATTGCGCTTCGAGTTAGATGGCCTACGGGCGACGCTCGGCATGCCGATCGCCCGCGTCGCAGCAGTGCCTGCGAGTTGAGGCGAGCGTTGGTCGATCTCCTGCGCGCGAGGTCCGTTCAGATCCGCCGGCTGGTGACCGAGGGCGCGCGCGACGAGCGAGAATGTCCGCAGAGCATTCAGCTCCATCGGGTGCAACTCGGCTTTGTCGGTCGTTGCCCCCCTGCGCGGCTCGAGGACGGCGACAGCACGCCCACGTGTCTCCGTCGAGGCCGGCCGGCTGGGCCGTGAAGCTCGCCTCGGAATCGACTTCCTGCGGCCGCCCGACCGCCCAAGCGGCGGCGACCGGACTGCCGAAGAAGCGTCGTTGGCCGGCTTCCCGACCGTGAGGCCGAAGTCGTTCTGCTCGGCCGCGAGACGTCCTGCGCGAACGGCACTCGATGCCGGCCGGCATCTCACCAGCGGCGGCTTTAGCTCAATCGATCGACCGCGCCGATCGGCCCACGATATGTTGCCGGGCGAAGCGGCTCGCCGCGCGTGATGCGTGCCCCTACCTGGCGCGGAGGTCACCTACGAGCTCGTCGTCGCCGACGCCGCGACCGGCGTGAACGCCAGCCTGCACATGCAGGCTTCATTGTGAACTGTAACATGATGGGCGATGTCTCCGGCGCATCCGCGCCTGACCACGTCGGACCGACGGCAAGGGTGAATGGCAACCACCACCCTCCACCGGCGCTTGAAGACCAGTGCCGCTCTATGCTACAGATTGTGGCAATGATCGGCCTTGCACACAACATGGTGCACGAACGCACTGGCATCCGGCGCCTGTCCGAGGCCGCCGCCAACCGCATCGCCGCGGGCGAGGTCGTCGAGCGCCCGGGCTCGGCCGTCAAGGAGCTGGTCGAGAACGCCATCGACGCCGGCGCCTCGCGCATCGAGATCGACGTCGCCGATGGCGGCAAGTCGCTGATCCGCGTCGCCGACGATGGCTGCGGCATCCCGGAGGCCGAGCTCGCGCTGGCGCTCGAGCGGCACGCGACCTCGAAGATCGACGGCGAGGACCTCGTCGACATCCGCTTCTTCGGCTTTCGCGGCGAGGCGCTGCCCTCGATCGGCTCGGTGGCGCGCCTGACGCTCGCCTCGCGGGTGCGCGGCGCCGAGGCCTGGGAGATCGCGTGCCATGCCGGGCGGATCGATGCGCCGAGGCCGGCCGCGCGCGCGCCCGGCACCACCGTCGAGGTGCGCGATCTCTTTCACGCGACGCCGGCGCGACTCAAATTCCTGCGCACCGACCGGGCCGAGGCGCAGGCCATCGCCGACACGGTGCGGCGGCTCGCGCTCGCCCGACCCGACATCGGCTTCTGCCTGCGCGACCTCACCGGCGGGGCCGAGCGTGTGCTCTTCCGCGTCGACGCCGAGCCCGGCGATGCGGCATCCGCCCGCCTCGCCCGCGCCGCCCGCATCCTCGGGCGCGACTTCGCCGCCAATGCCGTCCCCATCGCGGCCGAGCGCGAGGGGCTGCGCCTCTCGGGCCATGCCGCGCTGCCCGCCTTCTCGCGCGGCGCGGCGGTGGCGAGCCACGTCTTCGTCAATGCGCGCCCCGTGCGCGACCGGCTGCTGCTCGGCGCCGTGCGCGCCGCCTATGCGGACGTGCTGGCGCGCGACCGCCACCCGGCCGTGGCGCTCTTCCTCGACTGCCGGCCCGAGGCCGTCGACGTCAACGTCCACCCGGCCAAGGCCGAGGTGCGCTTTCGCGAGCCGGGGCTCGTGCGCGGTCTGGTCCTGGCGGCCATCCGCCACGCGCTGGCCGAGGCGGGCTGCCGGCAGTCGACCACCGTCGGGGCGGCCGCGCTCGGCGCCTTCCGCGCGCAGGGCGGCCCGCGCCCCGGCCCGATGCGCGGCGGCTGGCCCCTGCCCTCCCGCGGCGCCGTCGAATCGGCGCTCGCCCTGCAAGCGCCGATCACGATGCCCACGGGCTTTGCCGAGGACCGCCTCGACCCGCCGGAGCCGCCCCGGGCCGGCCCGGCCGCCGCCGCTGCGACCGAGCCCTCGGCCTCGGATGCCGACAGCGCCCTTGATCTGCCGCTGGGCCGCGCCAAGGCGCAGCTGCACGGCACCTACATCCTTGCCGAGACGGCGGATGGAATGGTGCTGGTCGATCAGCACGCGGCGCATGAGCGGCTCGTCTACGAGCGCCTCAAACGGCAGCACGCCGAGACCGGCGTCGCGCGCCAAGGCCTGCTCGTGCCGGAAATCGTCGAGCTCGGGCCCGAGGCCGACCGCCTGCTCGAAGAAGCCGAGGCGCTGGCCCGGCTCGGGCTCGTCGTCGAGCCCTTCGGGCCGGGCGCCGTTGCCGTGCGCGAGATCCCGGCGCTGCTCGGCCGGACCGACCCCGCGGCGCTGGTCCGCGACATCGCCGACGAGATCGCCGGCCTCGGCACGGCCGACACGCTGGGCGCGCGGCTCGACGCCATCCTCTCGCGCATCTCCTGCCACGGCTCGGTGCGCGCCGGCCGCCGGCTGAGCGTGCCGGAGATGGACGCGCTCCTGCGCGAGATGGAAGCGACGCCGAACGCCGCCACCTGCAACCACGGCCGCCCGACCTGGATCACGCTGGCCCGCGCCGACATCGAGCGTCTCTTCAGCCGGCGATAAGCACGAACGAGATCTGGTCGGATCGCAAGGGTGATCGAACCCTTGCCATGTGGGCGTGGACGGTGTGTGTGCAGGCACTTACAACCGATCGAACGCCGGGCCAGCCGCTCGCGCCCGCCGCGCGCGAGGGCAGCGAAAGGAGGGCGGGACGCCCTAGGAAGCCTCAGCGCCAGGCGCCATGGGGCGCCCGGCGTCGAGAGGCGCCGATGCCGGCGCGTGATCCCTCCTCAGCCACGCCCTAGCGTCCGCCCTCCAGCAGCAGGCGCGTGCGATAGGCGTTCGAGATGTGCCGCTCGGCCGCCGCCTGCGCCGCCGCCTCGTCGCGCCGCGCGATCGCGTCGACGATGGCGCCATGCTCGTCCAGCGCCTGTGCGGCCCGGCCGGGCGCCGCCAGCGTGGTCGTCGAGATCAGCGCCAGCGAGCGGCGCATGCCCTCCAGCATCTGGCTGAGATAGCGATTGTGCGAGGCGCGGTGCAGCTGGCGATGAAATCGCCGGTTGGCGAGCGACAGCGCGCGGGCGTCGCCCATGATCCGCCGATCGGCGTCGATCATCTCGGCCATCACCGCGATCTCCTCGGGCGCCGCGTGGCGGGCCGCCAGCCGCGCTGCCAGCCCTTCGACCACGCCGCGTACCTCGTAGAGCTCGCCCAGCTGGTCGTGGTCGAGCGTCGCCACCCTCAGGCCCCTGCCCTCGCGCGCCACCACGCCCTGCGCCTCGAGTCGCGACAGCGCCTCGCGCACGGGCGTGCGCGACACGCCCAGCCGGTCGGCCAGCTCGGTCTCGACCAGCCGCTGGTCGGGCCTGATGTCGCCCCGGTCGATCGCCTCCAGGATCAGCGAATAGGCGTCCTGCCCGTCCGGGCTCTCGGCCGGCCCCTCGATCGGCCCGGCGGCATGCTCCCGTTCCCCGCTCACCGCTGGTCGGGCAGCTTGTAGCCCCTCTCCTCGAGCTGGCGGCGGATCGACAGCTTCGAGATCTTGCCGGTCGCCGTGTGCGGGATCTCGTCGACGAACAGGATCTCGTCGGGCAGCTGCCATTTGGCGAAATGCGGCTCGAGCAGCGCGACGATGCTGCCGGGGTCGGGCGTCTTGCCGGGCTGGGGTACGACCAGCAGCACGGGGCGCTCGTCCCATTTCGGATGCGGCACGCCGATCGCCGCCGCCTCGAACACCTCCGGGTGCTTCAGGGCCGCGTTCTCGAGCTCGATCGAGCTGATCCACTCGCCGCCCGACTTGATGACGTCCTTGAACCGGTCGGTGATCCGCACATAGCCGTGGCCGTCGATCGTCGCCGCGTCCCCCGTGTCGAACCAGCCTTCGCCATCGACGGCATCCTCCTCGGTCTTGAGATACCGGCGCAGCACGCCGGGGCCGCGGACCATCAGCCGGCCCTGCGTCTGCCCGTCCCAGGGCAGGTCGTGCTCCGCATCGTCGCGGATCGCCAGGTCGACCGTGAAGGGCGGATGGCCGACGGTCCCCTGCACGTCGAGCTGTGCCGGCCGGTCGAGCGCCGCAACCTCGGGCTTGAACGAGCAGATGGTGCCGATGGGCGAGGTCTCGGTCATGCCCCAGGCGTGCAGCACCTGAACGCCGTATTCGTCCTGGAACGCCTCGATCACGGCGCGCGGGCAGGACGAGCCGCCGATCACGACGCGCGAGAGGTCGGGCAGCGCCTGGCCCGTCTCGCGCAGGTGCTTGAGGAGCGGCAGCCAGACCGTCGGCACCGCGGCCGAGATCGTCACGCCCTCGGCGAACATCTCCATCAGCGAGACGGGGTCGAGCTGCCGCCCGGGCAGCACAATGCCTGCGCCGGCCAACGGCACGGCGAAGCCCGTGCTCCAGCCATTGGCGTGGAAGAGCGGCACGACGGGCATCATCACGTCGCGCGAGGAGAGGCAGAACATGTCCGGCTGCACTGTGATCAGCGCGTGCAGAACGTTCGACCGGTGCGAGTAGACGACGCCCTTCGGGTGCCCCGTGGTGCCCGAGGTGAAGCAGACCCCGCAGGCGTCGGTCTCGTCGCCCGCCACCCAGGCGAAGTCGCCGTCGGCACCCGCCAGCAGCTCCTCGTAGCAGTGGACGTTCCTCAGCCCCGTCTCGGGCATGTGGGCGCGGTCCGTCATGACGACGAAGCCCTCGACCGTCTCAAGCTCGCCCGCCACGCGCTCCAGCACCGGCACGAGGTCGGCGTCGACGAAGATCAGCCGGTCCTCGGCATGGTTGATGATATAGACCAGCTGCTCGGCCGAGAGCCGCGGGTTGAGCGAATGCAGCACGGCGCCCGCGCCGGGCACGCCGTACCAGACCTCGAGATGGCGCACGGTGTTCCAGGCCATGGCGCCGATCATCTCGCCGGGCCGAAGCCCCAGCCGCGTCAGCGCCTGCGCCACCCTGAGAGCGCGCCCGCGTACCTCGCCCCAGCTCGAACGGACGACCGGCCCCTCGGCCGAGCGGCCGATGACGGGCCGCCCGCCATGGTACGTCGCCGCGTGGTCGATGATCCGCGAGACCCTCAGCGGCCAGTCCTGCATCAGCCCGCGCATGCACCCGTCCTCCCGCGTTTCCGCTGAAACTAGGCAGCTTCCTTGGGCCTGTGAAGTCCGGACAGGTCCTTGCGCCCGACCGGCCTCCGGCCGTAACCCCAGAGCGCGCCGGCATCGCGCCCGAGTGATGCGCGCGGGGCTGCGGAGAAGGCATGCGCGAGAACCTGTCGGCCGCCCTGTCCATCGTCGCGGCGATGCTGATCCTCGCGATCTGCGACAACTTCATCGGCATGTTGTCCGAGCGGATGAGCGTCTGGCAGTTCCATGTGCTGCGCTCGGCCATCGTCATGCCGCTGATCGCCGTCACCATGCTGGCGCTTGACCAGGCGGCGACGCTGCGGCCGGTGCGCCCGGGCGCGGTGCTCGCCCGCGGCGGCTTCACCGTGGCCGCGCTCCTGCTTTACTTCGCGGCGATTCCGGCCGTCTCGGTGTCCTTGGCGGCCGCCGGGCTGTTCACCTCGCCGCTTTGGGTGACGCTGTTCTCGGTCACGCTTTTCGGCGAGCGGATCGGCCCGCGGCGGCTCGCCGCGCTGGCGCTCGGCTTCGTTGGCGTCTGCCTCGTGCTGCGCGTCGGCACCGAGCCGCTCAGGCCCATGGCGCTGGCCGCCGTCTTCGGCGGGGCGCTCTACGCACTCAGCGTCATCTGGACGCGACGCTACTGCCGGCAGGAGAGCGTGGGCGCGCTCGCCTTCTGGAACCTGGGCGTGTTCCTGGCGGCCGGGCTCGTCGGCATGGCGCTGACGCCCGCCATCGCGGCTGCCATCGGCGATGTCGAGGGCACGGGCTTCGTCACCATGCCGCCGCGGCCGATGGAGGCCGGCATCGTCCTTCTCGTCGTCCTCCTCGGCGGCGCCGGGGCGGTCGGCATCCTGCTCTTGGCGCGCGGCTATCGCGGCGCCGAGCCGACCTTCGCGGCGCTCTTCGACTTCAGCTTTCTCTTCTGGGTGCCGCTCTTCTCCTGGCTGCTCTGGGGGAGAAGCTGCCCGCTTCCGTCGCCCTCGGCATGGCACTGATCGTCGGCGCCGGCGTGCTCGCCGTCAGCGGCGGGGCACGGCGCGCGACGCCGACCGCGCCGGTCGGCGCATCACGCCCCTGATCATCGGCGCCGTGTCGTGCGGGGGCGCCCGGCGGCCGCTGGCCAAGCCGGCGCCGAGGCGGCATGGTGCCAGCCAGATCGACCCGGAGGAACGCCCGATGACCGCCTTCGACTTCGCGCCGCTCTTGGCCCGCGACCTGCCACCCGCCGCGCAACGCTGGTCGGGCTTCGTCGAGCACAACTTCGTCGGCGGGCACAACGACCCCGACGGCATCCCGGTCGAGGCGCTGATCGAGGCGGCGACGCGCCAGCTCCGCGCCAAGGGGCGCGAGCTGGCCATCTACACGCTCGACGGCGGCCCGCAGGGCCTGCGCGAGCTGCGCGAGGTCGTCGCGCGACAAGCTGACGCGCGACCGCGGCGCGCCGACCGACCCCGACCAGGTGCTGATCACCTCGGGCTCGCTGCAGGGGCTCGACCTCGTCAACCAGCTGCTGATCAACCCGGGCGACACGGTCATCGTCGAGGAGCACACCTATGGCGGCACGCTGACGCGCCTCCGCCGGCGCGGGCGCCAGGATCGTCGGCGCGCCGCTCGACGAACACGGCCTGCGCATCGACGCCCTCGAAACCCTGCTCGACGACCTCGCGGCCCAGGGCGTCCGGCCGAAGTTCATCTACACGATCCCGACCGTGCAGAACCCGACGGGCTCGGTGCTGCCGCTCGACCGGCGCCACGCCTTGCTGGCGCTCGCCCGAAAGCACGGCGTCCCCGTCTTCGAGGACGAGTGCTACGCCGACCTCGTCTGGGACGGCGACTGGCCGCCGGCGCTGCGGGCCCTGGACCCCGACGCGGTGATCCACATCGGCTCGTTCTCCAAGACGCTCGCCCCGGCGCTGCGCATCGGCTACCTCGTCGCCGACTGGCCGGTGCTCTCGCGCCTCATGCCGCTCAAGACCGATGCCGGCACGGGCGCCATCGAGCAGCTGATCATCGCCGACTATTTCGGCAGCCGCTTCCACGAACACCTCGCCGCGCTGAAGCCGCGCCTGCGGGCCAAGCTCGACGCCATGGTCGAGGCGGTCGAGCGCGAGTTCGGCACGGCGGCCGAGTTCACCCGGCCGAAGGGCGGCATCTTCTTCTGGATGCGCATTCCCGGCGTCGACACCTCGGCGCTCTACCCCAAGGCCAAGGCCGGCGGCGTCGAGTTCAACCCCGGCGCCGAATGGTCGGTCAACCCCGCCGCGCGCGACTGCCTGCGCCTCTGCTTCGCCCTGCCGACGGAGGCGCAGATCCACGAGGGCGTCGCCCGCCTGGCCGAGATCTGCCGGCAGGAGACCGGCATCCCAGCCGTCAGCGCCAACGTCCGCCACGCCGTAACGACGCGCCCCGACTGCCGATGCTCGGCGCCGGCCGCCGGACGTCCGCCGCTCCAGCAGCTTGCCTTCCGTCCGCGCCGGTCGTCGGCGATCGCCGGGCGAGGCCCGGGCCTCCTCGGCCGAAGCGAAGCAACAGACCGAGGCGGGACTGCATGCGGGCGGCGCCAGGGCCTGCATTCCGCCAGGGCCGGTCACGCCATCTCTGGCGCGGCCACCGCCTCGACAAAGCCGCGCCCGTCCAGGCGAACCTCCCAGCCGCCCAGCCGGCCGCGCTTGTTCTTGACGATCTCCCAGCGCTGGCCCGCCTCTGCCCCCGCGCGCATCCCGGGCAGCGGCTCGCAGCGCCAGCGGGTCTCGGCGGCGTTGGTGCGCAGCCGTCCCTCGGGCAAGAGGCACAGGCCCTTGCCCCCGCCCGTGCCGGCGGCGAGCTGCAGGCGCCGGCTGGCCGTCAGGTCCGGCGCCTCGGCGAGCTCGACGACGACCAGGGGTGCCGCGCCCGAGCGCAGCGCCTCCTCGGCCGCCTGGAGCACGGGCAGCGCCCCCGTCGGCCGCGCCAGCACCAGCCGGGCGGGGTCGGCGAAAGCGGCGATCCCCGGGGCATAGAGCCCATCGCGGACCCGCGCGTCCTGCACCCAGAGAACCGTGCCCTCCATCAGCCCGGCCAGCGCCAGAGCAAAGAGGAGCCGGCCGGTCCCGGTCGCCTCGTGCACGCGGGCGGGCGCAAGCAGGCCGAGGTCGGGCAGCGGCGCGGTCGACAAGAGAGGCGGCCTCCGGATGTTCTTTTTATGTTCTGCCGACGCTTGCCGATTCTGTCGAGTCCAGGCCTTCCAATCCTCCCCCGAATGCCGAGGGAGCGCGTCGCGCCAGGCGGCGCCGGTCCGCCTCAGACCACCGGCGAGATCAGCGGCTCGCCCGCAAAATGCGCCCGCAGGTTGCGTACGACCAGGTCGCCCATCGCCCAGCGGGTCTTGTGCGTGGCCGAGCCCTGGTGCGGCGAGAGCACGACGTTATCGAGCCCGATCAGCGCCTCGGGCACGTTCGGCTCGTCGGCGAAGACGTCGAGCGCCGCGCCGCCCAGCGCTCCCGACTGCAGCATCTCGACCAGCGCCGGCTCGTCCACCGCCGAGCCGCGCCCGATGTTGACGAGGCACCCCTCAGGCCCCAGCGCCTGCAGCACCTTGCGCGAGATGATCCCCTTGGTCGACGGCCCGCCCGGCGCGATGCAGACCAGCCAGTCGACATCGCGCGCCATCGCCTCGAGGTCCGCGTAAAAGACGTAGGGCACATAGGCCTGCTCATTGCGACCATGATAGACGACGCGCATCTTGAAGGCCTGGGCGCGTGCCGCGAACGCCTTGCCGATGCGCCCGAGCCCAAGCACGCCGACCGTCGCGCCGGTCAGCTCGGCCGTGAACGGGTAATTCCCCTCGCGCGCCCAGCGGCCCTGGCGGACATACTGGTCGGTCTGCGGGATGCGCCGGCAGAGCGAGATCATCAGCCCGAAGGCGAGTTCGGCCACCGCGTCGTCGAGCACGCCCGGCGTGTTGCAGACGCGGATGCCGCGGCCGCGCGCATGGCCCGTATCGACATTGTCATAGCCGACGCCGAAGGACGAGACGATCTCGAGCTTCGGGCAGGCATCCATCAGCCCCCGGTCGCAGCCATGGAAGGTGGCGATGCCGCGCACCCGCGGGCCCACCTCGGCAAGGAACCGGTCCCGGTCCTCGGCCTGCCACAGCCGGTGCACGGTGAACTCGCGCGCCAGCGCCTCGTCGACGCTCGCCAGCACCGGCTTCGGTACCAGAATCTCCACAGTCATGCTGCCCTCCTCCCTTCGGCCGGCCGTTCGGCCGCGAGCTGGCGCTCGCGCCACCAGATGTAGAAGCCGCTGCCGGCGACGACCGGCGCCCCGACCAGCACCCAGACCGTCGGCGGCTGGGCGAAGACCAGCCAGCTCGACAGCGTCATGTAGATGAGCTGCGTGTAGACGAAGGGCGCCAGCACCGAGGCCGGCGCGTAGCGGTGCGCGGCCGTCAGGAGCTGGTGCCCCGTCCAGCCGAAGACGCCCATGCAGGCGAAGAGCGCCCAGGCGAGCGCGCCCTCGGGCGGCGTCCACTCCAGCGCCGCGAGCGGCGCCACGCCGATGGTCGCGACCAGCGCCGCGTAGAGCTGCTGGGTGTTCGTCGAATCGACCCCGGCCAGCCGGCGCGTCAGGATCGTGTAGAACGAGCCGCAGAGCACGGCGCCGAGCGAGAGCAGCATCGCCCAGTGAAAGTCGCCCGCCCAGGGCTGCATGACGATCAGGATGCCGCAGAAGCCGACGACCACGGCCGCCCAGCGGCGCACGCCGACCGCCTCGCCCAGCAGCGGGATCGAGAGCACGGTGATGAAGATCGGCATGGCGAACATGATCGTCGCCGTCACCGTCAGCGGCAGGTACTTGACCGCCGTGAAGTTCAGCACCGTCGAGCCGAGCAGCAGGCAGGCTCGCAGGATCTCGAGCCTCGGCGACCGGCTCGCCAGGCTGCGGGCGCCGGCGACGGGCAGCACCAGCGCCGCGACGATGGCGAGGTGCACGGCATAGCGCGCGCAGACCGCCGTCCAGGGCGAGACGCCGCTCGTCACCAGCCATTTCGCGCTCGAATCGAGGCAGGTGAACGCCGCATAGGTCAGCAGCATCATGCCGATGGCCAGCCCGATCCGGTCCTCGCGCGCCGGCGTCGCGACATGCGCGCCGGGAAACCGCCAGGTCGCCACGCCTCAGGCCCGCCGGGCGGGGCGGCGCCCGCTCGGCCGGGCCTTGCCGCAGGCTCGGCACCGGTCAGCCACGCGCGATGTCGTCCTCGAGGAAATAGCGGACGTTGTCCTCGAAGCTCTCGTCGGCGACGAAGCCGAGCTTCAGCGCCTTCTGCGGGTTCAGGTGCGCCCGGAACTGGCGGACGATGCCCTCGATCCACTCGTCCTTGTCCCAGGTGATCCGGCTCGCCGGCTCGGGCCCGGCGACGCGGGTCATCGCCTCGACCATCTCGCCGATCGTGTCCGTCCGTCCCGGCAGCGCAAAGCAGCGGTTCTGGCCCAGATCGGCGGCCTCGACCTCGGCCGCGTGGACGAGGTTGCGCGTGATCGTGCGCGGCGAGCAGTGCCAGACGGGATAGTCCCGGTCGACCGGGCAGTTGGCGCTCTGCCCCTGCAGGGGCTCGCGGAAGATGGACGACATGAACCCCGTCGAGGCCTTGTTCGGCTTGCCCGGGCGAACCGTGATCGTCGGCAGGCGCAGACCCCGGCCGTTGACAAAGCCCTTGCGCGACATGTCGGTCAGGATCAGCTCGGCCGCGGCCTTCTCGGCGCCGTACGAGGTCTGCGGGTTCAGCGCCGTCCAGTCCTCGATCATCTCCGGCACATCGCCGCCATAGACGGCGACTGACGAGGTATAGACCACCACCGGGCAGGTGCCGAGCGCGCGCGCCGCCTGGAAGACGTTGAGCGAGCCCATCAGGTTGATGTCGAGCCCGAGGTCGAACTCGGCCTCGGCCTGCGCCGAGACGATGGCGGCAAGATGATAGACGACGTCCGCCAGCGCGATCGCCTCGTCGACCTGCGCCCGCTCGCGGATGTCGCAGCTGGTCAGCCCGACCGGGAACGGCGCCTCCACCGGCCGTGGCTCGACCACGTCGGCCAGAACCATCGACTCGATCTTCCGCCCGCGCAGCTCGCCCTTTTGCGCCAGCGCCCGGGCAAGCTTCTGGCCCAAGAAGCCGCCGCCGCCGATGATCGAGACCCGCATCCTGTCACCCTCGCGCATTCTTGTAGGATGGGTGAAACCCACCCCCGTCGAGACAGGTGGGTTGCACCCACCCTACGAAGCCTCGCCTAATGGTTATCCCGTTCCATCACCTCGGAAGTGCGCCGGTAGCGCGTCGCGAACTCCAGGCAGGCGCCGTGCGCCTGGTCGCCCACATTGGCGCGCAGGATCTCCTGCCAGGGCGTATGGCTCTCGAGCTCGGGCGCCTTCCAGGTGTCCTTGCGCGCCTGCCACTCGGCCGCCGGCACCAGCGCGTCCAGGCGCCGGTTCGGGATGTCGAGGCGCACCACGTCGCCCGTCTTGAGATAGGCGAGCCCGCCGCCCCGCGCCGCCTCGGGCGAGGCATTGAGGATCGACGGGCTCTCCGAGGTGCCGGACTGCCGCCCGTCGCCGATCGTCGGCAGATGGTTGATGCCCTGCGCCAGCAGTGCGTCGGGCGGCTGCATGTTCACCACCTCGGCGCCGCCCGGGTAGCCGACCGGCCCGACGCCCCTGATGAACAGCAGGCAGTTCTCGTCGACGCCGAGCTCGGGGTCGTTCAGCCGGTCATGATAATCCTCGGGGCCCTCGAACACGATGGCCCTGCCCTCGAAGACGCCCTCCGAGCCCGGACGCGACAGGTAGTGCGCCTGGAACTGCTGCGAGATGACGCTCGTCTTCATCAGCGCCGAATCGAAGAGGTTGCCCGAGATCACCAGGAACCCGGCGTGCTGGCGCAGCGGCTCCGCCGGCGTCTTGATCACGTCGTGGTTCTGCCGAGCGCCACTCGGCATAGTCCTCGGCGACCGTCCGCCCCGAGACGCGCAGCGGCGAGCCGTCGAGCAGCCCCGCCGCGAGCAGCTCGCCCATCACCGCCGCCGTGCCGCCGGCGCGCTGGTAATCCTCGCCGAGATACTCGCCCGCGGGCTGCATGTTGACGAGCAGCGGCAGCTCGAAGCCCAGCCTCTCCCAGTCGGCGATGTCGTGCTCGATGCCGGCGTGGCGCGCGATGGCCGCGAAATGGATCGGCGCGTTGGTCGAGCCGCCGATCGCCGTGTTCACGCGGATGACGTTCTCGATCGCCTCCTTCGTGATGATCTTGGAGGGCGTCAGATCCTCGTGCGCCATCTCGACGATGCGCTTGCCCGTCTCGTAGGCCGCCTCCATGCGTGCCCGCCAGGGCGCCGGGATCGAGGCGGTGCCCGGCAGCATCATCCCCAGGGCTTCCGCCAGCGCGTTCATGGTCGAGGCCGTGCCCATGGTGTTGCAGTGGCCGAGCGACGGCGCCGACGAGCAGATGCGCGCCAAAAACTCCGGATAGTCGATCTCGCCCGCAGCGAGCTTGCGCCGGCTCTCCCAGACGATCATGCCCGAGCCCGCGCGCTTGCCCTTCCACCAGCCGTCGAGCATCGGCCCGCCGTTCAGCGCGATCGCCGGGATGTCGACCGTCGCCGCGCCCATCAGCATGGCGGGCGTGGTCTTGTCGCAGCCCGTCGTCAGCACGACCGCATCGAGCGGATAGCCCTGCAGCACCTCGACCAGCGACAGGTAGGCCAGGTTCCGGTCGAGCGCCGCCGTCGGCCGCTTGCCCGTCTCCTGGATCGGGTGCACCGGGAACTCGAGCGGGATGCCGCCCGCGTCACGGATTCCCGCCTTCACGCGGTCGACCAGGAAGACGTGGATCTTGTTGCAGGGCGCGAGGTCCGACCCGGTCTGCGCGATGCCGATGATCGGCCGCCCCGACTGCAGCTCCTCGAGCGTGAAGGCCTGGTTCTGGTAGCGCTCGAGATAGAGCGCCGTCATGCTCGGATTGTCCGGGTTGTCGAACCACTGGCGGCTGCGGAACCGGCCCTTGAACTTCGAGCCCATGGCGCCTCTCCCTGATTGTCGCTGGATTTGTCGGGGGCAGACTAGAGCGGAAAACCGGGCGCGCCGCAACCGGGCAGATGCGCTGAGAATGCCCTGGCAATGCCCTGGCAATGCCCTGGCAATGGCCGGCCAGAATAGGCTGGATCGCCGGCCCGCTTGAGGTTTAGACCGGGCGCGACAAGCTGCCCCGCGCAGGGACGAGAGGCCATCGCATGAAGCTCACTCTGCACCATATCAACGTCACGGGCCACGATGTGCCCGGGCTCGACCGCTTCTATGCCGAGGTGCTGCTGCAGGGGCCGGTCCCGGAGATGGCGGCGCTGCCGACGCTGGACGAGAACGCGCTCAGGTCACCCGTCGCCTTCCGCGGCGACGGGCAGGTCCAGTTCCACCTGGCCGAGCAGGACCTCGGCCTGGCGATCAGGCACCGCAAGGAGATCAACCCGCTCGAGCGCGGCCACGTCGCCTTCCGTACCGAGGACGTCGGCGCCTTCAAGCGCCACCTCGAGGCGCAGGGCGTGCCATACGTCGACTACGGCACGACATTCACGCGCTATTGGCACCAGATCTTCTTCATGGACCCGGCCGGCACGATCATCGAGGTGCACCAGGTGCTGGGCGAGCCGGGCGACCAACAATCCGACGGGGCAGACCAATGAACACCTACGACCTGACGGGCAAGCGCGCCATCGTCACCGGCGGCGCGCAGGGCATCGGCCGCGCCATCGTCGAGCGCTTCCTCGACTCGGGCGCCCAGGTCACGATCTGGGACATGGACCGCGCGCTCGGCCAGCGCGCCTGCGACGAGCTTGGCGGTCGCGGCAAGCTCGCGATGGTGGACACCGACGTCTCGGACTGGGAGCGCGTCAGCTCGGCCACCGCGCGCACGATCGCCGAGATGGGCGGCGTCGAGATCCTGATCTGCAATGCCGGCATCGCCGGCGCCAACGCGACCGTCGTCGATACGGACCCCGCCGAGTGGCGGCGCGTCGTCGAGATCGACCTCAACGGCGTCTTCCACTGCTGCAAGGCCGTCGTGCCGCACATGATCGAGGGCGGCTATGGCCGCATCGTCAACACCGCCTCGATCGCCGGCAAGGAGGGAAACCCCAACGCCGCGCACTACTCGGCCGCCAAGGCTGGCGTCATCGCGCTGACCAAATCGCTCGGCAAGGAGCTTGCCAAGCACGACATCGCCGTCAACTGCATCACGCCTGCGGCCGCCAAGACGGCGATCTTCGACCAGATCACCCAAGCGCACATCGACTTCATGCTGTCGCAAGATCCCGCGCGGGCGCTTCGTCACGGTCGAGGAGATCGCCTCGATGGTCTGCTGGCTCGCCTCGGCCGAGAACAGCTTCACCACGGGCGCCGTCTTCGACCTCTCGGGCGGCCGCGCCACCTACTGAGGCGCAGCCGACACCTCGGTGTGGGCTTCGGCCGCCCGCGGCAGGAACAGCCGCACCACTGTGCCGACCCCGGGCTCGCTCTCGATCGCCATATGGCCGCCCGACTGGCGGACAAAGCCGAACACCGTCGAGAGGCCGAGGCCGCTGCCCTCGCCGAATTTCTTGGTCGTGAAGAACGGCTCGAGCGCCCGCTCGCGCACCTCGGCCGTCATGCCGGATCCCCTGTCGCGCACGGCGACCTGCACGAACTCGCCCGCCTGGGCGCCCAGCCGCTGCAAAGCCTCGCTCGTCCCGGCCCGCGCGTTGCGGCAGTCGATCACCAGCCGGCCGCCCCTCGGCATTGCGTCCTGGGCGTTGTCGACCAGGTTCAGGATCGCGCCCCGCAGCTCGCCCGGATCGACCCAGGCGCGCCAGATCGCCGGCTCGACATGCGTCTCCACCCTGATCTTCGGCGCGAGCGACCGCCCCAGCAGCGCCGCCATTTCGGCGACCAGCCGGTCGACCTCGACGGCCTCCGGCCGCAGCGGCTGCTTGCGTGCGACCGAGAGCAGACGACGCACCAGCCCCGAGCCGCGCGCCGTCGCCACAGTGATCGGGGCCACCAGCGACGGGTCGGCCTTGCCTTCCAGCGCGATCAGTTCGGCATTGCCCTGGATCGTCGCCAGGAGGTTGTTGAAGTCGTGCGCGATGCCGCCTGTCAGCTGCCCGATCGCCTCCATCTTCTGCGCCTGCGCCAGCCGGCGCTCGGACCGGACCTTCGCATCGTTTGCCGCCGAGCGGGTCTGATCGAGCAGGCGCGCCACCAGGCGGTTCTTCTCCTCGAGCTCCATCTTGGCGACGAATTCGGAAACGAAGATCTCGGAATGGCGCAGGATGTTGCGCGACACGACGAAGAAGAAGGCGAGCGTCATCAGGATGAAGCCGATCAGCGCGGGATCACCGGTCCGCGCGAGCCCAAGCAGCCCGCCTGCCGTGACGATGACCAGGAAGGCGATGGCCGCCGCCGGGATCGGATGCAGGGCCAGTGCGCCGCCGCCGATCATGCCGGTCAGCAAGGCTGCGGTGAACACCTGCGCCGTGCCTCCGACGACGGGCAGGATGTAGACGCCCGGCGCGGCCCAGAACGCGCCGAACAAGACGGCGCTGCGGACCACCTTGTGGCAGGTCTCAGGCCGCATGGTCGTCGGAAGGGGCCGCGCGCGCCGGCGTGCGCGCCAGAGCGTCCACAGCGCCAGCATCACGACCGAAAGGGCCCACAACCCTTCTGGTGGCGCGAATTGCTGCGAGACGCACAGCACGATGACCAGCGCACAGGCGTTCACGATGTTGGCGATCATCAGCGGCGGTGTCATCCGCGTGATGGCGAGCACTTGCTGCGCCCGTACCCGCGCCCTCGCCTCTTCGGACAGATCGATCGCCTGGCAGGGGTCGCCGAAATCCAAGATCCAGGACCAGCGCGGCGTAAGGCCAGCCTTGCCGGTTTGGAACATCGAGATCCCCTGGGGATGCACGCGCCGGCAAATCCCCGAAAACCGCCGCGCACGCCACGCATCGACGCCCCGCGGGGCGGCCGATTCGACCCTAGCCGAACGCGTGCGTCAGATCGTTAACGCGCACCGCCGTCAAGCCGGCAAATCGGCTCAGCTCATCCATAGCGTGCGAATGACGCCGTGCGTGATCGCCCTGGGGCCTTCAGCGGCGAAAGAACCGACGCAGCATCCGGAACATGAAAAGATATCGAAGCAACTTACCCATACAGGACCTCCTCGGCTTCTGAGCGACAACGCGCCAAAGCCGCTGGAGTTCGCCATGAGCAGGTCTCAGCCGGGCAGCCACACCTCGATCGTGCCGATGGAAGGCGATGGCGAGTAGCTCGTGAAATCAGCTACTTCAGAGTTAAACCCCAGCGAGCGTATCAGCTCGCTGACCCGAGCCGCGGCGGGCTCGTTGTTGTCGTGGAAGTAGCGGACGTTCGCCTGCGACACCTCGATGCCGACGCGGCGCATTTCGGTTTTTTCGACCCCTTGCGACTGCAGCGCGTTCGCCAGCTGTCGCGCCAACCCTTCGCCCTCGGCGCCGCGGTAGTGCAGCACGATGCGCGCCGCTGCCAGCTCTGGCAGGGACATTGCGACAGGCGCGGCGCTCTGGGGCATCGACGACTCCGCCTCGGCGCCGACGGGGTCCGCCGATTGGGCGGTCGTGGTCACGAGCTCGTCCTCGCGCAGGGTCGCCGGCTCGGCGGGCTTCGGCACGGGCACGGCCGGGACGCCCTCCTCCGGCCAGCTCGGCTGCGGCATGGTGCCGATGGGCTCGGACCGGGCCCGGGCCAGTCTGATTGCCTGCGCGTCCTCGCGCGCGACCGCTTGCCGGATCATCTCGGCCGCGGTCATGGTCTTGATCAGTTCGCCGGACGCCTTCGCCCGGATGTCGGGCATGGCTGGCGCGCCGCCGTGCCCACCCGGCGCCGCTGCCAAAGCCGGCTCACCTGCAATCCCCTCGGCCTGGCCCGCCGACCTCCGGGCCGCCGCGCCGTCTGCTCCGCCACAGTCACTGGCGTTCCCGCATCCGCCGCTGCTTCTGCCCTCTCGGTCTGCGAAGCGGCCGTCCCCGCCTGCGGCGTCTCATTTGCGATGGGCAGAGGACCGCCCGCCGTCGGAGCGACCCTGGTGTCGGGAGCCCCCGCGACCGGGCTCGCGCCCTGCGGCACCCACGCCGGACCATCCGCCACGACGGCGATGCCCAGGCCGAGGACAGCCAGCCCGACGAGGACGCGCGCCCAGGTCGAGCGCAGCCCGCCGCGCCGGGCGGGCGGCAGCGCCTCGGCGTGGCCGGCGCTGATGCCGGTCGTGGCCCTCACAGCCGGGCGGGTGGCCGATTGCGGCTGGACACCGCTGTTGAAGATCTGCTGCAGACGATCGCTCGCGCGCAGTGCCTCGATATCGGCGCGGGACGCCTGCGACATCTCCATTCCCAGCGCGGCGGCCGCACCTTTGCGCTCTGTTCCCATGCCATCCGCCTCATCGGTCCGTCGGGCCTTCGCCTTCAACGCACACGAGACCCGTTACGATACAGAGAACGAACGCATGATTTATGGCGTTTCGGCGCGGCGGCGCTCGCCGACGCTGGCAAGCGCCTGCCACCGACGAACGGTCTGCCGCCTCGGCTGTCAGAGAGGCTCAGCTCGTCGCCGCTGTCCGCATGGGACCGGACGATTGCCCTCGACGGCGCGAGCTTTGCCAAACGCGCCATCGCATTGGTTAAACGTTCAGAAAGGATCCTTGCCGAACGGATCGACAAACAGCTTGACGTGCCGTTTGCCGAAACCCCCGCGGCCGGCGAGAACGCCGGCGCTGCCCCGGGCGAAGCCCGGCCTCAGGCCGAGACGACTTTCTGGCGCTGCATTCCGAGCCCGGAGATCTCGAGCTCCATGACGTCCCCCACGTCGAGGAAGGTGGGCGGCTTCATGCCGGCGCCGACGCCCGGCGGCGTCCCGGTCGGGATGATGTCGCCGGGCATAAGCGTCATGAATTGGCTGATATAGCTCACGACGTGCGGCACGCTGAAGATCAGCGTGCGCGTCGAGCCGTGCTGCCGCGTCTGGCCATTGACCGACAGCTTCATATCGAGGTTACCGGGATCCTCGATCTCGTCACGGGTCACGAGCCAGGGGCCGAGCGGCCCGAAGGTGTCGTGCGATTTGCCCTTGGTCCACTGGCCCAGGCGCTCGATCTGGAAGACCCGCTCCGACACGTCGTTGAAGATCGCGAAGCCCGCAACGTGGTTCATCGCATTGGCTTCAGAGACATATTTCGCCCGCGTGCCGATCACGATGGCGAGCTCGACCTCCCAGTCCAGCTTCTCCGAGCCGCGGGGCTTCTCGACGTCGTCGTTCGGCCCGCAGATCGAGGTCACGGCCTTGTTGAAGATGACGGGCTCGGTCGGGATCGGGTTGCCCGTCTCGGCGGCATGGTCCGAATAGTTGAGGCCGACGCAAATCACCTTGCCGATGCTGCCGACGCAGGGGCCGATGCGCTGCTTGGCGTCGAGATGCGGGAATTGGTCGGGGTCATGCGCCCGGATCTGGTCCAGGCTGCGGTCCGAAAGGTTAGATCCGTCAATGTCCTGAACGATCGAGCTCAGATCGCGCAGCACACCGTTCTTGTCCAGCATGGCCGGCTTTTCCTGGCCCTTAGGCCCGACGCGCAGCAGCTTCATCCTCTGACCTCTCTCGCGCTTCTTGTAAGTGGCGGTCTTACGCCGACCAGCCGCCGTCGATGACGAAGGTCTGCGCGGTGACGAAGGCACTCTCGTCCGAGGCGAGATAGACGACCAGCGCAGCGATCTCGTCAGGCGTCGCCAGCCGCCCCATCTTCTGCCGGGCGATGAACTCGCGCTTGGCCTTCTCGTAGTCGCCCGTCGCGCGCAGCCGGTCATGCAGGCTCGGCGTGTCCACTGTGCCGGGACAAATCGCGTTCGCCCGGATCCCCTTCTCGATGAAATCCTTGGCGACGGATTTCGTCAGCCCGATCACAGCCGCCTTGGTCGTCCCGTAGACGCACCGGTTCGGCGCCCCCATGATGCTGGAGGCGGCCGACGACATGTTGATGATCGACCCGCCGCCCCGTTCGAGCATGCCGGGCAGCACCGCGCGGATGGTCCGGAACATTGCCCGGGCGTTGAGCGCGAAAGCAAAGTCCCAGTCCTCCTCGCTCGCCTCCAGGATCGTGCCGTTGTGCACAAAGCCCGCGCAGTTGAAGAGGACATCGGCCTTGGCGCGCCCGACCGTGTCGGCAACGGCGGCGGCGTCGAGCACGTCGAGCGCCGACGTCTGGCAGTCGAGCCCGGCCAGAAGGCCCTCGTCGCGGTCGGTCGCCACGACCTCCGCACCTTCGCGGATGCAGGCCTCGGCGCTCGAGCGCCCGATGCCCTGCCCCGCTGCCGTGATGAAAACCCGCTTTCCCTTGAGCCGCATCGTCTGCACCGCCATTCTGCCGGCCACCGTTTTGGCGGCGGGCCAGACGGAATGCAAGCGCTGCGGGAGAAAGCCAATGGACATCAGGTCCGTGGAGACGCTGAGGCTGGCCGAGTTCCCGAACCTTCTTTGGGTGACGATCGAGGACAGCGAGGGCAACCGCGGCACGGGCGAGAGCTATCTCGGCGTGGCCGCCACCGAGGCGTACCTGCACGAGATCGCGGCGCCCCTGCTGATCGGCCAGGACGCCCGCGACCGCGAGGCGATCCGCATTCGTCTGCATCCTTATGTCGGCTACAACGGGGCCGGCGCCGAGGTCCGCGGCGCCTCGGCCATCGACATGGCGCTCTGGGACCTTTGCGGGCGAACTCTAGGCCAGCCGGTCTGGCGCCTGCTCGGCGGCCGCTCGCGCGAGCGGATTCGGACGTACAACACATGCGCCGGCTATCGCTACATACGCGGGGCCGTCGGCCAGGCGAGCGGGAATTGGGGCATCGGCGCCGCCGAAGGGCCCTACGAGGACCTCGAGGGATTTCTGACGGACGCCGGTAAGGTTGCAGAAAGCCTCCTCGGCCAGGGCGTCACAGGCATGAAGATCTGGCCCTTCGACACCGCCGCCGAGGCGAGCCATGGCGCCGCCATCACGCCCGAGCAGATGGCCCACGCCGTCGAGCCCTTCGCCAAGATCCGCCATGCCGTCGGCGATGCGATGCAGATCATGCTGGAACTGCACCTCCTGTGGCAGCCGCATGTGGTCGCCGAGATCGCCCGTGCCCTCGAGCCGTTCGACATCTACTGGATCGAGGACCCGATGCCGGCGACCGCGCCGTCGAGCTGGGCCGATCTGCGCGCGCGCGTCCGGCCGAAGATCGCCGGCTCCGAGACCATGGCCGGGCGCGCCGCGTTCCGGGCGATGATGGAGGCGCGGGCGCTCGACGTCGTCATCATGGACCTTGGCTGGTGCGGCGGGTTGACCGAGGCCAAGGCGATCGCCTCGATGGCCGAGGCCTTCCACCTCCCGATCGCGCCGCACGACTGCACGGGGCCGCTGGCCTGGGCCGCCTGCACCAACCTCTCGATCAATGCGCCGAACGCGCTGGTGCAGGAGAGCGTGCGCGCTTTCCATTCGGGCTGGTACGGCGAGCTCGCCCGCAACCTGCCGATCGTCGAGGACGGGCACATCCGCCTGCCCGACGGGACGGGCATGATCGCCGAGCTGAAGCCCGAGGTCTGGGAAAGGCCCGACGCGACGCAGCGGCAGACGGGCTGAGCGCCGTCCGGCGTCCGTCCGGCGTCGAGCCCGCTTGCCGCACGGGCGGCATTGCCTAAAGTCGGCTCGACGGCCGCCGCACCGGCCCTCGCTGCTCCGGAGTCCCGCAAGATGCTGCGCTGCACCGCCATCCTCGCTCTTGTCTCCACGCTTGGCGCCATGACGGCGCGCGCCGAGACGCTGACGATCCTGCACACGAACGATTTCCACAGCCGGATCGAGCCAATCAACAAATACGACAGCACCTGCTCGGCCGAGGACGATGCCGAGGGCAAGTGCTTCGGCGGCTCGGCCCGACTCGCGACCGCGATCCGCGACCAGCAGGCGCAGACGAACAACTGGATCCTGGTCGACGGTGGCGACCAGTTCCAGGGCTCGCTGTTCTACACCTACTACAAGGGCAAGGTCGCGGCCGAGATGATGAACAAGCTCGGCTATGACGCGATGACCGTGGGGAACCACGAGTTCGACGACGGCCCCGAGGTGCTGCGCGGCTTCATGGACGCTGTCGACTTCCCCGTGCTGATGGCGAATGCCGACGTCGCGGCCGAGCCGCAGCTCGCTGACGTCATCAGGCCGTCGATCGTGATCGAGCGCGGCGGCGAGAAGATCGGGCTGATCGGCCTGACGCCCGCGGACACGCCCGAGCTGGCCTCGCCCGGGCCGAACGTGACGTTCTCGGACCCGATCGCGGCGGTGAAGCGCGAGGTCGAGAGGCTCACGGCCGACGGCGTCAGGCGGATCATCGTGCTCAGCCATTCGGGCTATCTGCAGGACCAGGCGCTCGCCGCCTCGGTTGACGGCGTCGATGTCATCGTCGGCGGCCACAGCCATACGCTCCTGGCCAACGACATCGACGGGGCAGCCGGACCCTACCCGACCTGGGTGCCCTCGCCCGACGGGACGCCGACCGCGATCGTCCAGGCCGGCGCCTATGGCCGCTATCTCGGGCGGCTGGACGTCACCTTCAACGACGATGGCCAGGTCACCGACGCCAAGGGCAGTCCCGTGCTGATGGAAGCGTCGATCGCCGAGGACTCCGCGCTCAAGGCGCGCATCGCCGAGCTGGCCCAGCCGCTGGAGGAGATCCGCCAGAAGGTCGTGGCCGAGACGGCGGCCCCGATCGACGGCTCGCGCGAGAGCTGCCGGGCCGTCGAGTGCGAGATGGGCAACCTCGTCGCCGATGCGCAGCTCGCGCGCGTCGAGGACCAGGGCATCCAGATCTCGATCGCGAATGGCGGGGGCTTGCGCGCCTCGATCGACGCCGGCCCCGTCACCATGGGCGAGGTGCTGGGCGTCCTGCCGTTCCAGAACACGCTCTCGACCTTCCGGCTGAAGGGGTCGGACGTGCTCGCGGCGCTGGAGAACGGCGTCAGCCAGGTCGAGGAAGGCGCCGGCCGCTTCCCGCAGGTGGCAGGGATGCGCTACAGCTTCGACCCGTCGGCCCCGGCGGGCAGCCGCATCACCTCGGCCGAGGTGCGGCAGGATGGGGCCTTCGCGCCGATCGATCCCGAAAAGCTCTACGGCGTGGTCGCCAACAATTATGTCCGCGGCGGCGGGGACGGCTATGCCGTTTTCGCCGAGAAGGCGCAGGACGCCTATGATTACGGACCCGACCTCGCCGACGTTGTCGCGGAGTACCTGGCGGCGCACGGGCCCTACCAGCCGTTCACCGAGGGCCGCATCACCGTCGAATGACCCGCGTCAGGGCGGGCAGGTCGCGTCGTGGCCGTAGAGCCAGTCGAGCTGCCCGACCGCGAGCTGCGGCGTGCTGCGCGTGAAGGCGCCCATCAGGCCATGCATGACGCTGCGCGCCACCCCCGCCGGCTGGTGGAACAGCCGGCCATTGGCGCGGCTGCGCTGCAGCACGCGGGTGACGCGCGGCCAGCGCTCCTCCTCATAGGCCGAGAGCGCTGAGGCCACGTTTTCTCCTTGCCCGAGGTGCCGGACCAGCGCCGCGCCGTCCTCGATGGCCATCGCCGCGCCCTGGGCGAGGAAGGGCAGCATCGGGTGCGCCGCGTCGCCGATCAGCGCCACGCGGTCGCGCGTCCAGCGCACCTGCTCGGGCCGGTCGAAGAGACCCCAGAGGAAGCAGTCCTGCACGGCGGCCAGCACCGCTGCAACCGGGGACGTCCAGCCGGTGAAGGCGGCGCGAAGCTCCTCCGGGTCGCCGGGCACGGACCAGCCTTCCTCGGCCCATCCCACGCGTTCGAGCACCGCCACGACATTGATCAGCTGGCCGCCGCGCACACGGTAGGTCACGACATGCCGTCCCGGCCCGACCCAGACGGTGACGGTCGGCGCAAGCGCGGCCCCGGGCAGGGTCCCGGGCAGCACATCGGCCGGGACGAGGCTGCGCCAGGCGACCTGCCCGGCAAAGCGCGGCTGCTCGGCGGGGCCGACCACGGCGCGCAAGGCCGAGCGGATGCCGTCGGCGCCGATCACGACCTCGCCCTGGCGCACGGTGCCGTCACCGAAGTGCAGCGCCGCGCCATCGGGCCGCGAGACGGCGCCCGTCGCGGTCAGGCCGAGCTCGAGGCCGACGCCCGCCTGCGACGCTGCCCCGGCCAGCACGTCGAGCAGATCCGCACGATGGATGTGCAGATAGGGCGCGCCCCAGCGCGCTTCGGCATCAGCGCCGAGCGCCGCGCGATAGATGAGCTCTCCGGTCATCCCGTCGCGCATTTCGGCCGCTTCCGGCGCGGTCGCGCGAGCGCGGATGTCGGGCAGCAGGCCCAGCCGATCCAGCACCTTGCAGGCGTTGGGGCTCAGCTGCAGGCCGGCGCCGACCTCGCCGAGCGCCGGCGCCTGCTCGAAAATGTCGGCCTGCCAGCCGGCGCGGGCGAAGCCGAACGCCGCCGCCATGCCGGCAATGCCGGCGCCCGCGATAAGCGCCGTTGGCATGTTTCCTCCCTGCGCCACTCGCGGGCGAGCTTAGCCCGAGGCGCAGATCGTCGCCAACCCTCGTGGCGGCCCGCCCGGATCGCTGGGCGGGCGCCGTCTGCGTCAGTTCTTTTTCGGCTGCTGCGCGG
Source organism: uncultured Bacillaceae bacterium (assembly GCA_963763245.1). Taxonomy (GTDB): domain Bacteria; phylum Pseudomonadota; class Alphaproteobacteria; order Rhodobacterales; family Rhodobacteraceae; genus Thermohalobaculum. Next base: position 210,296 of record CAVXNU010000022.1, on the reverse strand, counting down.
CGGGCGCCGCCGCGACGCTCTGGTCCTTGCTCCCCACGCCGAGCAGGCGGTCGACCAAGGTGGCGTCGGGATTGGCGGCGTTGCGCGCCCGTGCCTCGGCCCATTCGGCCTTGAGCTTTGCGCGTTGGGCCGAATGCTGGCCGCCGTCGCCGGCGAAGGCGGACAAGCCGCTCGCCGCCATCAGCGCGGCCACGATCGCGGCGACGATCCTTCTGGAAAGCGTCCTCATTGAAATGATCCCGTCTCGAAGTTGCAGATGCACAGCTTTTGCCACCGCGCCGTGCGCGGTGCTGTGGCGAACGCTACACTTCGATCACGAAGTCGTTCACGCCGGCGCCGACGGTCACGAACGGGCCGCGGCGCCCGAGGACGCCGGCCTCAGTTGTCGAGGAAGCTCCGCAGCTTGCGGCTTCGGCTCGGGTGCTTGAGCTTGCGCAGCGCCTTGGCCTCGATCTGCCGGATGCGCTCGCGCGTCACGCTGAACTGCTGGCCGACCTCCTCGAGCGTGTGGTCGGTGTTCATGCCGATGCCAAAGCGCATGCGCAGCACGCGCTCCTCGCGCGGCGTCAGCGAGGCGAGAACGCGCGTCGTCGTGTCCTTGAGGTTCGACTGAATGGCCGAGTCGAGCGGCAGGACGGCGTTCTTGTCCTCGATGAAATCGCCAAGCTGGCTGTCCTCCTCGTCGCCGATCGGCGTCTCGAGGCTGATCGGCTCCTTGGCGATCTTCATCACCTTGCGGACTTTCTCGAGCGGCATCTGCAGCTTGGTCGCCAGCTCCTCGGGCGTCGGCTCGCGACCGATCTCGTGCAGCATCTGCCGGCCGGTGCGGACCAGCTTGTTGATCGTCTCGATCATATGCACGGGAATGCGGATCGTGCGCGCCTGGTCGGCGATCGAGCGGGTGATCGCCTGCCGGATCCACCAGGTGGCGTAGGTCGAGAACTTGTAGCCGCGGCGGTACTCGAACTTGTCCACCGCCTTCATCAAGCCGATATTGCCTTCCTGAATAAGATCAAGGAATTGCAGGCCGCGGTTCGTGTACTTCTTGGCGATCGAGATCACCAGGCGCAGGTTCGCCTCGACCATCTCGGTCTTGGCGATCCTCGCCTCCTTCTCGCCCTTCTGGACGGTGTGGACGATGCGGCGGAACTCGGGAATGTCGACGCCGACCATGCGGCCGATCTCGCCGATCTCGGCACGGACCGCCTCGATCTGGTCGCCCTCGCGCTCGACCAGCAGTGCCCAGCCTTTGCCCTTGAGGCGGCCGACGCGCGCCACCCAGCCCGGGTCGAGCTCGGAGCCGCGGTATTCCTCGATGAAATCCTTGCGGTCGACGCGGTACTTGTCGGCCAGCTTCACCAGCTGGCTCTCGAGCGTCATCAGCCGCCGATTGATGCCGTAGAGCTGATCGACCAGCGTCTCGATGCGGTTGTTATGCAACTGCAGCTCGTTGACCTGCTCGACGATCGTGTTGCGCAGCCGCTGATAATCGCGCTCCTGCGTCGCGCTGAAGCGGGCGTCGCTCAGCGCGGCGCCGAGCCGCGCCGACTGCATGCCGTGCAGCTCCTGATAGGAGCGCGCGATCTCCTCGAGCGTCTGCAGGACCTGCGGCTTGAGTGCCGCCTCCATCGCGGCGAGCGACAGGTTCGCCTGCTCGTCCTCGGCATCGACATCCTCGGCGATCGCCTCGGCGCTGCCGGGCTCGGCCTGCTCTTCCTTCCGCGCCTCTGCCTCGGCCGTTGCCGCGTCCCGCGGGGGCATCGGCGATGCGGCGGGCGCCGCCGCGGCAGCCTCGCCCGAGGCGGCGGGCCATCCTCCGCCGCGGCGGCCATCCTCCGCCGCGGCGGCCGGGACGACATCAGCCAGCACGTCGGACTCGGTCGCGCGACCGAAGGTCGTCTCGAGATCGATCACGTCGCGCAGGAGGATCTGCTCCTCGAGAAGCTCGTCGCGCCAGATCGTGATCGCCTGGAACGTCAGCGGGCTCTCGCACAATCCGCCGATCATCGTGGCGCGACCCGCCTCGATGCGCTTGGCGATGGCGATTTCGCCTTCGCGCGACAAGAGCTCGACTGTGCCCATCTCGCGCAGGTACATCCGGACGGGATCGTCCGTCCGGTCGACCTCGACCGTGCTGGAGGACACCGAGACAACCTCGCGCCCGGCATCCTTGGCGGGAGCCGCCGCGTCCCCCTCGCCCTCGCCCTCGTCGTCAAACTCGACGACGTTGACGCCCATTTCTGAGAGCAGGCTCATCACGTCTTCGATCTGCTCGGACGAATACTGATCCGAGGGCAGGACGCGGTTGAGCTCGTCATAGGTGATGTAGCCGCGCGCTTTGGCCCGGGCGATCATCTTCTTGACGTCGGCCTGGCTCATATCCAGCATCGGCGCGTGCGCTTCGCCGGTGTCGGTGTCCTCGGTCGTGGTCTCGTCCTTAGGAGCCATGCATTCTGCCTCGTGGGTCATTGGCGCGGGCGTGCGGCCGCGGCCGCTCCGGCCGGCGCGTGGCCGCTGATATGGTCCGGCACCCCCTGGTGATCAAGCGCCGGGTGCGAATCTCGACGAGCAATTCGCCAGTGCGTGACAAATAGCTGATTCGGGGCCGCTCTTCACCCGCTTGGCACGGATTTCTCACGGTTTTTTCCGCCGACGCCAAACGCCGGCATCAAGCATCCGCTGAAAAACGCTTTCCTCTGCGTTGTCGGTCGCCTCGGCGGCGCGCGCGACGGCCTCGCTGTCCGCCGTCATCCGCTCGATGTTCGCCTGCCGGAGCCGCGCACTCCATGCCTCGTCTTCGGCGGTTGCGAGATCGCGACGCGCCTCGGCCAGCTCCACCGCGTGGCCGAGCTGGCTCTGGTGACGGTGGATCGCCTCCTGCAGCACGAGCGCCGCGGCCTCGGCGTCGCGGTCCGGCCTGGCCATGGGGTGGGCGCGCGCCTGCGGCACCCTCTCGAGCGCCGCGATGGGGTCGGCGCCAAGCCGGACGGCCAGCGCTTGCGCGACGTCAGCCTCGCCGTCATGCAGAACGTCCAGCAGGCCATCGCGAATGCGCTGTGTCTCGGGCGTGGTGCACGTCATCGCCTCGAGCGGCGCCTCCACGCGGCGAAGCGCTTCCGGGTTGCGCAGCGCGATCAGGAGGATGGCGCTCTCGCGGAGACGGGCGGCGTCGCGCGCGGCAAGACGCGCGACGCCCGACCCCAGCGTCTCGGCGGTCGGGCGGCTCGGCGGCGCGACCGAGCAGTACCGGCCCCGATTGGCCAGGCTCCCGACGCGCCCCACGGCCGCCGAATGCACGCGGCGGTGGCCGCAGCAGGGCCGCACGGCGGGTACGCAGCTCGGCCGCGTAATGGTTGCGGACGCTCGGATCGGCGATCCGGGCAAGCGCCTCCTTCAGGTGCTTGTCGAGCGCGGCGCGCCGCTCGGGCGTATCGAGCGGCGCGCGGGCTGTCTCGCGCCGCCAGAGCAGCTCGGCCAAAGGCACGGCCGCGGCGAGCGCTGCGGCCATCGCGGGCGCGCCCCCGGCCCGGATCAGGTCGTCGGGGTCCTGCCCCTCGGGCATCAAGCAGAAAGCGAGCGAGCGCCCCGGCGCCAGCATGGGCAGCGCCAGATCGACGAGCCGCTCGGCCGCGTCGAGACCGGCGCGGTCTCCGTCGAGCGCAATGACGGGTTCGTCCGCCATGCGCCATATCAGGCCGAGCTGATCCTCGGTCACCGCCGTGCCAAGCGGCGCGACCGCGTGCTCGAACCCCGCCTGGACAAGGGCGATCACGTCCATATAGCCCTCGGCGACGATGAGGCCGCCGGCCTTGCCGGCAGCCTCACGGGCGGGGCCGTGATTGTAGAGCGTCCGCCCCTTGTGGAAGAGCTCGGTCTCGGGCGAGTTCAGGTATTTGGCGCGCGCCTCGGCGGACATCGCCCGGCCGCCGAAGGCGATGCAGCGGCCGGAGGGGTCGCGGATCGGGAACATCAGCCGGTTGCGGAAGCGGTCGAAGGGCGCGCCACCGTCTTCGGGCTGGATGACCAGCCCCGCGGCGACGGCGTCGTCGATAAGCCCCTTGTCCTTCAGCGGCCCCGACAGGAAGTGCCGGTCGGCGGGCGCGAAGCCGATCTCGAAGCGCTTCAGCGTCGCCTCGCTCAGGCCCCGGCCGCGCGCATAATCGCGCGCGCCCTGCCCGGCGCCGGAGCGAAAGGCGCGGCCATAGGCGCGCACCGCCTCCTCCATCACCTCGGCGAGCCGGGCGAGACGGTCGCGGCGCTCGCCCGCGTGCGGATCCCTGGCTGACGCCGGCATCTCCAGGCCAGCCTCGCGGGCGAGGAGCGCGACGGCCTCGACGAAATCGAGGTTCTCCGTCTCGCGCACAAAGCCGATCAGATCGCCCTTCGCCTGGCAGCCAAAGCAATAGTAAAAGCCCTTGCGGTCATCGACGTGGAACGATGCCGTCTTCTCCTGATGGAACGGGCACGGCGCCCACCAGTCGCCGCGCGCGGGATTTGACCGGCGCCGGTCCCAGACGACCTTGCGACCAACGACGTCGCTGAGCGTCAGACGGCCGCGCAGCTCGTCAAGGAAACCCGGGGGAAGGGACATGCCGCCTTATGCGCCCGACGGACGGGCGCCGCAAACGCCGGCGCGTCCCGGACGGTCGCTTTTCACCGCTGGTCTGCGACCGTCCACAGCCCGCCGTGGATAAACCTGCCCCACACGCTCCGGAGCGCCCAGGACTTCAGCAGCAGACGTCGCCGAGGCGCAACTCGGCGCGCAGAACGCGCTCGGCCTCGGCCCAATCACGCACCTGGCATGTCGCGGCAGGGCAATCGGGAAACAGCCTGCGGACCAATTCGGCAGCGGCGAAGTGCAGGCGGATCACGTCCGGGGCGTGCTTGGCGACGCTTTCGATCTGGCGCACCGAATCGTCGACAAAGGCGGCCGGCGCACCGGCGGCATCAGCGAGCCACGCCATCGCCCTGCCCTTGCCGCCCGTGTTGACGACGACCGGCCAGGGCATGCCGAGACCGGCCAGGTTCCGCCGCCGCGCCTCGCCCGCAAAGCCCGGCACATTCGTCAGGATCACGATCTGCGCGTCGGCCGAGAGACTGAGCAGCGCCTCGGCACCGCCGGGAACCGCCTCCTGCCGGGCGCACTCTTCCTCGAAGAAGCGATTGATGAGCCGGATGCACTCCTCGAAGGGCAGTGCGGCGTCGGAGCCGGTCGGGAACATCGACCCCTCGAGCTCATAGCGCTCGAGCCGCATCTCGTAGCCGAGCGTGCCGATATAGCGCTGCAGGTGTTCGACAAAGACCGCGAGGCAGTCGTCGACGTCGACGGCGATCAGCGGCCGGCCAGGGGTAATCTCGAGCGCCTCGAGCTGCTCGAGCGTGCGTGGCGCGATAGCGGCGGTCCTGTCGAGGTTCACCGGGCCGCTCATGTCCAATGCGGGAGCGCGCCGCCGGGCAGCGAGACCCGCGCGCGCATGGGTCGGTCGGGCGCGACGCCCGCCTCCGCGGCGAAGGCGAGCAGCGCCGCCTCGTCGGCCAGCAGGAAGTCAAGCACGAAGCCGAGGAACTCCGGATCGGCGGCGCGGGCGCGCAGGTCGCCTGCCGAAGCGCCCGCTGCCGCAAGAAAGTCCCCGGCGAGTTCCGGCTGCGCGGCGATCCAGCCGAGCGCCTGCAGGCCGAGCAGCTCGGCGGCCTCGGGCGACAACGGCTGGAGATCCGAACTGCTTCGCACCGGCCTCAATCCTCCTGCATCCGACGTAAGCGGGGATGGTTTCCGTCTGTCGGAAAAATTCGATTAACGCATCTGGCCGACAATCCCTCCGGGATCAAGGTGACCGGCTCGGCACCGAGATCCGCCCGCACGCCCAAGCGTTCAGCTATGGCGTGCCTAGCTCGGGAGCATCGGGTGCTCAGTTCCGCACAGTCAACGCTCGACCGCAAACGGCCGACCCGGGCTGACGGATGGCGCTTCATCCTTCTTTCAGCGGGCTGGTGCTATGCCGCCGACGCGGTGCGGCGCCCGGCCCTGAGTTCCTCCGCCACGCCCTTGGCCGCGCGCCGCGGAAAGTTTCGCAACGCGCCCGGGAGGTGCCTAGTGTCGGCACGCGTGCTCATCGTCGAGGACACCGAGACCATCCGTCTCCTGATCCGGACCCGCCTGGCGAACGCCTATTACCACGTCATCGAAGCGGCGACCGGCGAGGATGCGATCCGGCTCGCCGCGACCGAAAGCCCCGACCTGGTGCTGCTCGACGTCATGTTGCCCGGGATCGACGGCTTCGAGGTCTGCCGGCGGCTGAAGGACGCGCCGGCGACCGCGCACATTCCGGTGGTGATCGTGACCGCGCTCGACAACCGGGCCGACCGGGTCAAGGGCCTCGAGATGGGCGCTGACGATTTCCTGTCCAAGCCCTTCGACGAGCTCGCGCTGCTCAGCCGCGTCGCCTCGCTGACCCGCATGAAGATGATGGTCGACGAGCTGATGCTGCGCGGCGAGACCTCGGCGCGGGCCAACCTCGCGCGTGAAAACGAAATCGTGCGCGCCAGGCTTTTCCCCGAGAGCCAAGCGCTGGTGGTCAGCACGTCGGCGGCGTCGGCCGATCGCATGCGGATGGCGCTGGCCGAGGAGATCGGCTGCCACGTTCAGACGGCCGGCTCGGCCGAGGAGGCGATCGCGCTCGTCGATCGAAACGTCTTCGATGCCGTTCTGATCGACAACGAGCTCGGCAACGCCGACCCGCTGCGCCTGGGGGCGCGCGTTCGCACGCGACCCGAGACGCGGCAGACCGCGACGCTCCTGGTCGTCAGCGGCAACGATTCGGCCCTGGCGGCCAAGGCTCTCGAGATCGGCTTCAACGACTATATCTCTGCGCCCGTCGATCTCGTCGAGCTGATCGCCCGCATGCGGCTGCAGCTCCGCCGCAAGCACTATGCCGACCAGCTGCGCGAAAACATGCGCAACAGCGTGGTCGAGGCGCAGACCGACCCGCTGACGGGACTCTACAACCGCCGCTATGCCGACATGCACCTCGAGGCGATGATCGATCGCTGCCAGCGACGGCGCTCGCAGTTGACGGTGATGATGCTCGATCTCGACCGGTTCAAGCGAGATCAACGACGAGCATGGCCATGCCGCGGGCGACATGGTGCTGAGCGAGTTCACGCGCAGGCTGCAGTTGAACGTGCGCAGCATCGACCTGGTCGCGCGCGTCGGCGGCGAGGAGTTCATGGTCGTGCTGCCGGACACCGATCCGAGCCTGGCGGCCGAGATCGCCGAGCGCGTGCGCTCGGCGACCGCCGATCCGCCCTTCCTCGTCACCGACACCGGCGAGACGCGGAACATCACGGTCTCGATCGGCTTTGCGGGCCTGCAGCCCAGCGAGAGCGTTTTCGAGCTGCTGAAGCGCGCCGACCGCGCGCTTTACGCGTCGAAGAACGGCGGCCGAAATCGCATCACGCTGGCGGACGCCGCCTGAGACGGCGCCCGGCGGGTCCGCCCGCCGACGCGGCGCTCCGCCCCTTCTGGCGATCCTGCTTCCGGGCCTTGGCAGGCAGCCTTGCTGCCGATGCCGCAGTCGCCGAGCGCCACCGCCACCCCTTTTTCTTGGCTAACCTGGTTTAACCAGAGTCGTTGGTGGCCGGTTAAAGTCTGATTCCTACAGTCGACCGATATCGAAGGCCACGGCGAGCACCAAAGTCAGTCGATATCCGGCTGCTCACGCCTCGCCCGGTAGCGGCCGATACTGTAGGAAGGAGTTCGAGATGTCCAAGTTTTTGACTTGCCTGCGCGATGAAGAGGGCGCGACGGCCATCGAATACGGCCTGATCGTCGGCATCATGGCGATCATCATCATTGCGGCTTTCGCGGTCTTCGGACCCGCCGTTCAAGCGACGTTCGATAGCATCGCAGCCGCGATGTAAACCGCAAAGCCTTCTCGCCCGGCTCTGACGTGGCCGGGCGAGATGCAATCACTGCGGGAGGTCGCGGCAATGCCCAAGCTGATTTGCTCAGCACTCCGCTACGAAGCGGGTGCGACTGCCATCGAATACGCCCTCATCGCCAGCGTTGTCTCGGTCGTGATCATCACGGCATGGGCGCTGCTCGAGGATCCGATCCTGGCGAATTTCCAGCTGGTCGCAAGCCAGCTCTGACAGGTGCACCGGAGGGGTTGATGACTCTGGCGAGCGTCGCTGGTCTGACAGCCTGCCTGCTCTTCTTTGCGGCCATGCTGCACGTCATCGTCACCGATCTGCGGCACCGGCGCATCAGGAACTGGCTGGTCGCGGCGCTCGCAGCGGTTTACGCACCACTGGCGCTCGCCTGCGGGTTGCCGGGCACCGAGATCGGTTTTGCCCTCGTCGCCGCCTTGCTGGTCTTTGCGGCCGGCTTCGGCGCCTTCGCCGCCGGCTGGGTCGGCGGCGGAGACGTCAAGCTCGCCTCAGTCGTCGCGCTCTGGCTCGGGGCGGGGCTGACGCTGCCCTTCATCATATACGCCTCGCTCTTTGGAGGAGCGCTGGCGCTCGCGGTGCTGACGGGGCGCGCGCTTCTCCGTTTCACTTCATCCGGAGCCGCGCCCGAGGCAGATGCGCGCCGGATGGCCTTGCCCTACGGCCCGGCGCTGGCCCTCGCCGGCATGGTGCTTCTCAGCGAATCGGCGTGGGTCAGAGCTTTGTAATTTGCGGCGCCGAATCGACGGCGTCGGTTGAGGAGTGTCGAGCATGCTTGTGTTGAGGCTCATGATTTTCCTGTTGGCTGCAGGCGCGGCCGGCGGAGCCGCCTGGCTCAGCATGCAAGGCGAACCGCAACCGCCGGCCCAGCTCGCGGTCGCGCCCGAAAAGGTGCCGACCAGCGAGGTGCTGGTCGCGGCCGGCAACATCACGAGCGGTTCAGTGCTGGCGCCCGAGAACGTCCGCTGGGAACCCTGGCCGAAGCCCAACGTGAACGAGACCTTCATCACGCGCGACAAGCGGCCCGATGCGGTTTCCGAGCTGGGCGGCACCTTCGTCAACACGCCCTTCGTTGCCGGCGAGCCGATCCGCGAGGCGCGGCTGGCGGCGACCAATGTGAACCTCCTGTCCAACAAGCTCGCCCCCGGCAAGCGCGCCGTCGCCGTGAAGGTGACGGCCGAGAGCACGGCCGGCGGCTTCATCCTGCCCGGCGATAGGGTGGACGTCATCCGGACCGCCACGCGAAACGGCGCCGACGGCGATCCCCGCAGCGAGAGCCAGATCATCATCACCAATGCCCGCGTCCTCGCCGTCGACCAGACGGCGTCGCAGGCCGCGGAGGGCACCGTGCTCGGCAAGACCGCGACGCTGGAGCTGACGCCGCGCGAGGCGGAGGAGATCGTATCTGCCGAGGCGTCCGGCATGTTGTCCCTGGCGCTGCGCGCTTTGGCCGATCACTACCAGAGCGAGACGGCGCTGCTCGATCGGACCCGGACGGTCCGCATCCATCGCGCCACCCAGACCTCGATTGTGAGCGTGAAATAGAACTGCCCGCAGGCCGCACCTCGACCAGGGGAGCCTTAGGAATCGGAGAGCCGCCGTGTCCGCTGTCATCGAACACTTCGACGATCTGAGAAGCCAGCCGCTGCCGCAACCGATCGACCCCGGCGAGCTTTCCGAGCTCGCGCGGGCGTCGATACCGCACGTGACGATCCACGCCTTCTGCGAAACGGAAGCCTTCGAGAACGTCTGGCTCGGCGCCTCTGCCGACCGCCGTCTCGCCAGCACGACGCGCGAGAGCCACCGGGGCGGGATCAGGGCGGCGGTGCAGACCTATGGCCGGCGGAAAACGCCCGACCTCATCATCATCGAGACACTGGCGACGGGGGACGAGCTCATCCTCGCAGCCGATTCGCTCGCCGAGTTCTGCGATCCCGAGACGCGGGTCATCATCGTCGGCCACGAGAACGACATCCTCCTCTACCGCAAGCTCGTGAACATGGGCGTGTCGAACTACCTCGTGGCGCCCGCCAGCATCGCTGGCGTCATCTCGGCAATCTCGGACATCTACGCCGAGCCCGGCAAAGAAAAGATCGGCCGCGTCTATGCGGTGATCGGTGCCAAGGGCGGCGTTGGCGCGTCGACTGTCGCCCAGGGCCTCGCGCTCGAGCTGGCCGAGCGGCGCGATTCGGACGTTCTTCTGGTCGATCTCGACCTCTGCTTCGGCACGTCCTGCATCGACCTCGGCGTCGAGCCGAACCGCGGGCTTGCCGAGCTGATCGGCCAGGCCGACCGCCTCGACGTGACGATGCTCGACCGGGTGCTGTTGCGGCGCGGGCTGCACCTCAATCTGCTGGGCGGCGCCGCCCGGCTCGACGCCGGGCGCGAGCTCGACGAATTCGTCGTCGAGCGCATTCTCGAAGTCGCCCAGACGCATCTGCGCCACATCGTCCTCGACGTCCCGCATGTCTGGTCCGGCTGGGTCGAGCGCGCGCTCGCCGCTGCCGACGAGGTGGTGGTGGTCGCGACGCCCGAGCTCGGCAGCCTGCGCAACGCGATGGCCCTGGTCGAGCGGGCAACGGGCCTGAGGCCGAACGACCCCGCGCCGAAGCTCGTCCTCAACCAGGTGGGCGTGCCGCGCCGGCAGGAGATCTCGGCCAAGGACATCGCCGCCATCCTGAAGGTGGAGCCGGCGCTGTCCGTGCCGTTCGACTCCAAGTGCTTCAGCCTCGCCGCCGCGCGCGGCAAGGCGGTCGCCGAGGTCGCCCGTCGCGGCCCGGTCGCACGTTCCTACGCCAAGCTCGCCGAGCTGATCAGCCCGGCGGGCGAGACGATTGCCCGCAGCCGGGCGCACCGCTGGACACTGCTGCGCAGGTCGGGGCGCTGAGATGGCGACCGACTGCTCGCGATCCGGCCCTTGGCGCTCGCGCCGGCTGTTCAGGGATCTGCTCCACTCGACCGCCGGCGTGTCGGCCGTCGAGTTCGCGATCATGTCGCCCGTCCTGGTGCTCTGCTGCTTCGGCATGGTCGACATCGGCATGGCTGTCTACGAGCGGATGATGATCAACCAGGTGCTGCGGGCCGGCGCCCAGCCCGCCTTCCAGGGCATGAACGACGGCGTCGTCCTGAACGTGCTGCAGGAGACCGCCACCCAGAACTTCTCCGTCGCCGACGGCGAGGCCACCGGCGACGAGCTCGAGGTCGGCGTCAGCAGCCACTGCGCCTGCCCGGGCGACGCCACGGTCGGCGTCACCTGCGGCGCGACCTGCGAGTCGGGATCGGTCGCCTTGCGCCTCTACCGCTTGACCGCCAGCAAGGCCTATGAGGGCGTCATCCTCCCCGAGTTTCCGCTTTCGGGGTCGCTCGAGGTGATGCAGCAATGAGCCGGGCGCGCCAGAGCATCCGCCGCTGCACGCGCGGCGCCGCGGCGGTCGAGTTCGCGATCATCAGCATGGTGCTGATCGGCCTGATCGTCGCGATCATCGACTTCGGCCGGACGCTCTACGTCAAGAACCAGATCTCCGCGCTCGCCGACCAGGCCGTGCGCAAGGTGCTGATCGACCCGTCGATCTCGAGCGCGACGCTGGAAGCCGAATTGCGCGACGATTTCTACGCCGGCGACGCCGACGATCTGACTTTCGACGTCGACAGCGAGACCGTCGACGGGATCAGCTACCGGATCGTCACGGTCGGCTACCCGATGACGCTGTTCGTTCCGGGGCTCAGCTCGGATGCCGTCTCGCTCAGCGTCAGGCGCCGCGTGCCCGCCGGGTGAGATCACCGCAGACCCCCGGGTCATCACCTTTCACTAAGACTTCTGACGCTACGGTCTTTCGGCCGACCGAAGTTCAAGCGTCAACCGCCCAGTGAAGCGAGTTCGCGCCCGTATGCTGTCACGCCCGCGAGTTTTCCCCGCCCTCCTGCGCTGCGTCCTTGCGGCGCTCGTCCTGCTCGTCTCGGCACCGGCGCAGGCGCCGGGCCAGATCGCCGTCTCCGGCATCACCTCGCATGGCCGCTCCGGCGGCATCTCGATCGACATCCCGATCAACAAGAGCGACGTGCTGCGCTCGGAGGCGCCATTCTACGAGGTGGCTGTCGGCAATCCCGAGATCGCCGATGTCCAGGTGCTGGGCGACCGTGCGCTCTACATCTTCGGGCGCAAGTTCGGCGCCACCTCGGTGACGCTCAGCGACGAGGGCGGCAACATCATCGCCGTGGTCGATGTCAACGTCACGCACGACATCGGCCAGCTGAAGCAGATGCTCCATTCGCTCTTGCCGAACGAACGCATCGCGGTGCGCGCCGCCAATGACGGCATCGTGCTGTCGGGCGAAGTCTCAAGCGCGTCCGCCGCGGCCAGCGCAATGACGATCGCCGAGCGGTTTGCGCCCGATTCCGTTTCCAACCTGCTCAGCGTCGGCGGCAGCCAGCAGGTGATGCTGGCGGTGCGCTTCGTCGAGATGCGCCGCGACACGCTCAAGCGGCTCGGCATCAACATTTCCGGCACGGCCGGCGGCGGCGCGGTCTCGCTGTTCGGCAGCGTCGCCGCCGTCGTCGCCTCGCCCCCGTCGCTGGCGCAGTTCGGCCTGAACGTGATGACGGGCGCCGTCGACTTCACCGCGTTCCTCGACCTTCTGGAGCAGAAGGGGATCGCCCGAACGCTGGCCGAGCCGACGCTCGTCGCCCTCTCTGGCGACACGGCCGACTTCCTGGCGGGTGGCGAGTTCCCGGTCCCCGTCGGCGCCGACAATGGCGAGGTGCAGATCGAGTTCAAGAACTTCGGCGTCGGCCTGACCTTCACGCCGACGGTGCTGAACGGCGACCTGATGAACATCCAGCTCTTCATGGAGGTCAGCGAGCCCGACGAGGCGAGCGACTTCGAGCTCTACGGCATCCGAATCCCCGGCCTGGTCGTGCGCCGCGCCACGACGACCGTCGAGCTGCGCAGCGGGCAGAGCTTCGCGATCGCCGGCCTGCTGAGCGAGCGGTTCGTCGACAACGTCAAGCAGCTGCCCTTCTTGGGCGACCTGCCCGTTATCGGCGCACTGACGCGCAGCACCGAATACGCGACCGGCCAGACCGAGCTCGTGATGATCGTGACGCCCTGGCTCGTTCGTCCGGTCGACGGCTCGCGCCTGCAGACGCCCGACTTCGCGCCGCCGAGCGAACGGGACCTCTTCCTGTCGGGCAAGATCGACGGGAAGTCGGACATCGACCCGCAGCTCCACCGCAATGCCGGCTTCTCCGGCCCGCACGGATATTCGTCATGGTAAGGACCCTGCCTCTGATCGCGGTCATAGCGCTTGCCGCCTGCGAGAACGCAAAGCAGCCGATCGCCTACGCCCCGCACGGCGCAGCGGTCCGCAACAACATGGCGGCCATGATCATCAACCCGACGCCATCATTGCGCGATCCGGGCCCGATGGACGCCGAGCGGGCACTGCTGGCGCTCGATAGCTACCGCACCAATGATGTCGAGGCGCTCGGCAACGTCTCGACGGCGCCGTCGGTCGTCGTCGCACCGTCCCAGTAGCGCCCCGGCAGGCAGCCGCCAGGCAGCCGCACCCGCTTCGACACTGGCCGCTCTGGAGCAACGACCGGGCCGGGGCCATCTGGCCATAGCCGTCGACGATCGGGCATAACCCGGCCGATTCACGCGCCGGGAGAGCCCGATCCAATGCACGACATCCGCCTCGTCCGCGATGACCCGCAGGGCTTTGACGCCATGCTGGCGCGCCGCGGGCTGTCGCCGATGTCGGCCGAAATCCTGGCGATCGACGCCGAGCGCCGGGCGCGCATCGGCGCGGCCGAGGCGGCGCTGGCCGAGCGCAACCTCGCCTCGAAGCAGGTCGGCCAGGCCAAGGCCGCCGGCGACGATGCCGAGTTCGAGCGGCTGCGCGCCGTGCTCGCCCAGAAGAAGGACGAGATCGCCCGGCTCGAGACCGAGGCGCAGGAACACGACAAGCGGCTCGAGGCGGTGCTGCTGACGATCCCGAACGCGCCGCTCGACGACGTGCCCGACGGGCCCGACGAGACCGCCAATGTCGAGCTCAAGCGCTGGGGCACGCCGCGCAGCTTCGCATTCAAGCCGCGCGAGCATTACGAGCTCGGCGAGGCGATGGGCTGCATGGACTTCGAGACGGCCGCCAAGCTCTCGGGCAGCCGCTTCGTCGTGCTGACCGGGGCGCTCGCGCGCCTGCAGCGGGCGCTCGGCCAGTTCATGCTCGACACCCATGTGACCGAGAACGGGCTGACCGAGGTCTGGACGCCCGTCCTCGTCAAGGACGAGGCGATGCTCGGCACCGGCCAGCTGCCGAAATTCGCCGACGACAGCTATCGCACGACGAACGGATGGTGGCTGATCCCGACCTCGGAGGTGGCGCTGACCAACTTCCCCGCGGGCGAGATCGTCGACGAGGGCACCCTGCCCCGCCGCTACACGGCCTGGACGCAGTGCTTCCGCTCCGAGGCCGGCAGCGCCGGCAAGGACACGCGCGGCATGCTGCGCCAGCACCAGTTCGAGAAGGTCGAGATGGTCTCGATCACCCGCCCAGAGGAGTCGGCGGGCGAACTCGAGCGCATGACGCGCTGCGCCGAGGGCATTCTCGAGCGGCTGGAGCTGCCCTATCGCCGCATCGTGCTCTCGACCGGCGACATGGGCTTCGGCGCGCGCAAGACCTATGACATCGAGGTCTGGCTGCCGGGCCAGGACGCCTATCGCGAGATCAGCTCGTGCTCGGTCTGCGGCGACTTCCAGGCCCGGCGCATGAACGCGCGGTTCCGGCGCGAGGCCGGCGGCCGGCCGGAATTCGTCCACACGCTGAACGGCTCGGGCCTCGCGGTCGGGCGCACGCTGATCGCTGTCCTGGAGAACGGCCAGCGCCAGGACGGCGGCATCGACCTGCCGGCGGCGCTCGCGCCCTATCTGCGGGGCGCGCGGCAGATCTCTCCGTTGGGCATGCTGGAGTAGCCGCGCTTGGCGGTGCTCCGCCGTATTGGGAACCATTGCGGCGTCGCTTCACGTTAGCGCCGCGGAAAGGCACGAAGGACTCGTCATGACCGAACACGCCCAGAGCCGCAGCCAGAGCCGCAGCCAGAGCCCAGCCAGAGCCCCAGCCAGAGCCATCGCCCAAGCTCTCGCAGGTTCCTCCGCCGCTCTGCCCTGGCGGCGCTCGCGCTCGGCGCGCTCGCCGCCTGCGAAAGCGCGCCAGCCGACGCGCCGAGCGCCGCGACGGCGCCGGCCGACACCGCGGCGACGGGGACGGCGGCCGCTGCGGCGGGTGGGCCCCAGCAGCGCATCTCCATGGCCGAGTGCAGGACGCCCTCGCAGGGTCGGGTCTTCTTCAGTCGTCGGCGAATCCGTGCTCTCCGTGCCGGCGGACGAAGTCCGCGAGGTCTACCCGACAGGCCTGCAGGCGCCCGTCAGCGAGGAAGCCGTCACGAGTGCCATCCGGGCCCGCGCGGCCGAGGGCGCCGGCTGCCCGGAAAAGCCGATGGAGGCGGTTCTGGTCGCTGTCGGCGGCGGCCCCGCCGACCCGCTGCTCGAAGGCACGATCGGTATCCTGCGCTCGACGCCTGGCGCGATCACCGACCAGTTCGCCAAGATCACGCGCGGCCTGCAGAGCAATCCGACCGAGAACTGCAAGAAGGTCAACGGCGAGCTGTTGACCTGCGTCGGCACCGAGACGGTCGGCCAACGGCAGACGCCCGTCATGTACGTCATCACGACGGATCCGAGCCAGAAGCTCAACACCGGCGGCCCGCTCGCCGCGCGCTGCGTCCTGCAGGGCGCGGCGCAGCCCGCGGCAGGCCAGTCACCGGCCGAGATCCGCAGCTGCAACATCGTCGACGAAGTGCCGGGCGACCTGATCATCGATGCCACGCTCAAGGCCGGGACCTTCTCGACGCAATCGCTGGCGCAGGCGCACCGGGCGGCGCTGGCGCGCGTCCAGTCCCTGCGGCTCTGAAGGCGTCGGCTCCTGGGCCTGGCGACCGGCCATCGGCGCTGGACCTCTCCAGCGCCCGCGCATAAGAACGTGCCAGACGAGCGGGACTGGACGAACGGGGTCAGATGAACGCAACCCCAGGGGCCGGAAGGGATCGATGCGGATTCTCCTGACCAATGACGACGGCATCAACGCCCCCGGCCTTGCGATCGCCGAAGCGATCGCCGCCGATGTGGCCGGCCCTGAGGGCGAGGTCTGGGTCGTCGCCCCGGATGTCGAGCGCTCGGGCGTCTCGCACTGCATCTCCTATGTGCAGCCGACCCGGCTGGTCGAGCTTGGTCCGCGCCGCTTCATGATCGACGGCTTTCCCGCGGACTGCGTCCTGGTCGGTCTGACAAAGCTGATGCGCGACCATCCGCCGGACCTGATCATCTCGGGCGTCAACCGCGGCCACAACGTCGCCGAGGACGTCGTCTACTCGGGCACGGTCGGCGGCGCGATGGAGGGCGGGCTGAACCGCGTCCCCGCCGTGGCGCTCAGCCAGTTCTTCCACAAGCCGCCGCATGGACCCGAGGACGTCTGGGCGTCAGCCCGCGCCCTGGGGGTCGAGGTGGTGCGCGCCGTCCTGCGCATGCCGTTCGACGGGACCGTGTTCTACAACGTCAACTTCCCGGCCTGCGAGCCAAGCGCCGTCAAGGGCATCACGGTCTGTCCGCAGGGCACGCGCGAGGAGGCGACGTTCGAAGTCGTCGACTACACGGCGCCGAACGGACGCAATTTCCAGTTCCTGCGCCACATGATCGCCAATCATTCGGCGGCGCGCGGCACCGATGCCCGGCTGCTGATCGACGACTGGGTCACGATCACGCCGCTGCGCCCGCAGCTCACGGCTGACGACCTGCTCGACAAGGCGCGCGCCGCGCTCGACGCCAGCCCCGGCAAGGGCAGCGCCGCCGAGCGCGCGCGGGTGGGCTAGCGCCATGCCCACGGCGCGCGACGAGAACGTCATGCAGCTCGTGCTCTCGCTCCGCCGCCACGGCGTGACCGATGCGCGCGTGCTCTCGGCTTTCGAGCAGACGCCGCGCGAGCTCTTCGTCGAGCCGACCTTCGAGAACCGCGCCTATGCCGACAGCGCGCTGCCGATCAGCTGCGGGCAGACGATCTCGCAACCCTCGGTCGTCGGCATCATGACCCAAGCCCTGTCCGTGACGCCGCGCTGCAAGGTGCTCGAGGTCGGGGCCGGCTCGGGCTACCAGGCGGCGATCCTGGCGCGCCTGGCGCGCCGGGTCTACGCCATCGAGCGGTATCGCGAGCTGGCGCTGGCGGCGCGCGCGCGCATCGAGAAGCTGGGCCTTGCCAATGTCACGATCCGCACGGGCGACGGCACGCGCGGCTGGCCCGAGCAGGCGCCCTTCGACCGGATCATCGTCTCGGCGGCCGCCGAGGATGCGCCCGCCATCCTGTTGGAGCAGCTGCGCATCGGTGGCATCATGGTGCTGCCCGTTGGCCAGTCCGACGAGGTTCAGCAGCTGATCCGCGTAGAAAAGACCCCCGAGGGCCCGGCCTATCGCGAGCTGATGGCCGTGCGCTTCGTGCCGCTGCTGGCGGGAATGCCGGACGAACCCGTCCAGGGCGGCGGACGCTAAGGGCAGGAGAGAGCAGTCATGACGCCATGCTTCACAGCGTGCCTCCGACGCATGGGCCCGGCCCTGCTGCTGGTCGGCGCGGCCGCATGCAGCCAGCGCAGCGGGCCACCGGCCGAGGTCGAGATCCGCGGCACGGACCCCGCCACGGGCGCGCCCGCGGCCGTGGCGACGGCGCCGGCCGGGCAATCGGCGAGCCCGGGCCGAGGCGGCATCGTCAGCTACGAGACGTATCAGACGGTCGTCGCCAACGATGGCGAGACCGTGGCACAGCTGGCCGACCGGGTCGGCCTGTCCGGGTCCGAGCTCGCCGCCTATAACGGGCTGACCCCGTCGCACCAGATGCGCAGGGGCGATGAGCTGGTTCTGCCGCCCCGGCCGGGCGGGTACGGCACCGGCGGCACCGCGCTGGCTGCGGCGCCCGCGCCCGCCGGCGGCATCGAGCAGACCCCTCTGCCGGGCGCCCAGCCAGGGCTCTCGGTGCCGGCGGCCACCGAACCGGCGTCGCCTCTGCCGCCCCTCTCTCCCTCGGCCGAGCCCGGCTTGTCCCAGCCCCCGAGCGCCGAGCCCGGCGCAGCGTCGGGCGCCTGGAGCCCCGCGCTGGCCGAGGCCGCCATCGATCGCTCGACCGGCCTCAATCCGGACGGCTCGCTCGGCGCGCCGCCGAGCTCGGCCGAGCCGGTGCCGCCCGAGCCCGAGCCGCGCCGTGAACTTGCCTCGCCCCTGCTCGGCCAGTACCAGACGGGCGCGGGGGGCACCAACGCCGTCGTCCAGCCGCCCATCCGCCCCGAGTCCGCGTCGCCGGCGCCTGCCGCCGGACCGGCGGCGGCCGGGACCCAGGTCGCGGCAGTGGCCCCGCCGAATGTGAGCATGCGCAAGCCGGTCGACGGCCCGGTGGCCATCGCCTTCAACAAGGGCGCGGGTCCGGCGCGCAATGACGGCGTCGACTTCGCGGCGCCCGCCGGCGCGCCCGTCGTGGCGGCGGCCGACGGCGAGGTCGCCCTCGTCTCGCAGTCGCTCGGCGGGCTCGGCACGATCGTGCTGGTGCGGCACCAGAACGATCTCTTGACCGTCTATGGCCGCATCGACAGCGTCACCGTCGCCAAGGGCGACAGGGTGCAGAGCGGCCAGCAGATCGGCGTCGTCGCGAACACCGCCTCGGGCGAGCCACGCATGCACTTCGAGGTGCGCCGCGGCGCCGAAAGCCTGGACCCGATGCTGTTCCTCTAACGACCATCGGTCATCTCGGCGCAAGCGGGGATCGGTCAGCTCTCCGGAGATGCCCGCTTACGGTATCAGGGAAAGCACCTCCACGCTCGGCCCTCCGGACAGCCTGCGGCCAAGGGTTTCGTTCTGGTTAACGCCGCGGGAAAGATCTTGGAATTTCAATGACTTGGCAATGTGTGCACGTGTGCACGGGCGTGAACGGGCACACACTCGCCTCAGGAGAATGAGCCTCAGGACCGCGAACCGACCGTCCGGCATCCGGGTCACAGGCTGATCCGCACGCCCCTTCGCCCGGCCAGGTCCTGGACGAACTGCCAGGCGACCCGGCCCGAGATCGCGCCGCGCGTCTGGCGCCATTCGATCGCCTCGGCGCGCAGCTCGTCCTCGCCGATCTCGATGCCGAAGGCGTCGCAATAGCCGCGGATCATCGCCAGGTACTCGTCCTGCCCGCAGGGGTGGAAGCCGAGCCACAGGCCGAACCGGTCCGACAGCGAGACCTTCTCCTCGGTCGCCTCGGAGGGGTTGATGGCCGACGACCGCTCGTTCTCGATCATGTCGCGCGGCATCAGGTGCCGCCGGTTCGAGGTGGCGTAGAACAGCACGTTGTCCGGGCGCCCGGCGACGCCGCCGTCCAGCACCGCCTTGAGCGACTTGTAGTGCTGGTCGTCGCGATCGAAGCTGAGGTCGTCGCAGAAGACGAGGAAACGCAAGCCCTCGAGCGGCCGCACCAGGTCCATGAGGCGGCCAATCGAGGGAATGTCCTCGCGATGGATCTCGACGAGGTGAAGCGCGGCCTCGCCCCCGCCCTGGCCCCCGCGCGCGGCGGCGGCGTGCACCGCCTTGACCAGCGACGACTTGCCCATGCCGCGCGCACCCCAGAGCAGCGCGTTGTTGGCGGGCAGCCCCCGCGCAAAGCGCCGGGTGTTGTCGAGCAACGTGTCGCGCGCCCGGTCGATGCCGACCAGCAGGTCCATCTCGACGCGGTTGACGCGGGCGATCGGCACCAGCCGGTCGGGGTCGACCGCCCAGAGCCACGCTTCGGCGACGCTGAAATCGGGCACCGGCGCGGGCGGCGGGCTGATCCGCTCGAGCGCCGCAGCGATCCGCTCCGCCGCGCCGGCCAGACGCTCGGAGAACGCATGCTCAGCGCCCGCCGCAGCGTCGTCGTGCACGGCCTCCGACAACGTCGCTGGGCGGCGCGGACTCATCCGCCCCCTTCCGCCCGGCGCTCTGGCTCCTTCCAGTCCGACAGCTCGGCGTCGAGCTCCGCCTCCTCCGCCGCCCGGCGCCGCTCGAACATCCGCACGAGCCAGATCGAGATCTCGTAGAGCAGGTAGACGGGCACGCCGAGCAGGAACTGGCTCATCACATCGGGCGGCGTCAGCACCGCGGCGACGGCCGCGATGCCGACAACGGCGTATTTGCGCGCCCGCATCAGCCCGGCCGCGGTGACGATCCCGACGCGGCCGAGCAGCGTCAGCAGCACCGGCAGCTCGAAGCACACGCCAAAGGCCAGCAGCATCACCTTGATGAAGCCGACATATTCCGAAAACCGATTCTCGTTCTCGATCCTGACGCCGCCACCAAGCGAGGTGTTCTCGGCGAACTCGATCAGGAAATTGAGCGCGAGAGGAATGACCAGGTAGTAGGCGAGCGCGGCCCCCATGATGAACAGGAAGGGCGTCGCGATCAGGAACGGCAGGAACGCCGCCTGCTCGCTTTTGTAGAGCCCCGGCGCCACGAACAGCCACACCTGGATGGCGATGATGGGGAAGCTGACGAAGAACCCGCCCCAGACCGCCAGGTTCATGACGGTCAGGAACGTTTCCTGCGGGCTCAGCGACTGGACCGTCGCCTCGGGGTCGGCGCGCAGGAGCGGCCCCGACAGGATCTGCCACATCTCGTAGCGGAAGAAAAAGCAAACGGCCGTCGCGATCGCCAGCGCCAGCAGCGACCAGATCAGCCGGCGGCGCAACTCGATCAGGTGTTCGATCAGCGGCGCCGAGCTGTCATCGATGTGCTTTTCGGTCATCCCTCGCCGACCTTGGTCCCAGGCACGGCCTCGGGCGCTGCCCTGGACGCGACCGCCGAGGGAGCCCCGGACTTTTCTCCGGGATTGTCAGAGGTGGCGGGCGGTGGCGTCGCCGCGACGCCGGGTGCCGAACCTGCCGATGGGCTGTCCGGCGCGGCCGCCGCGGCCGCTCCGCCCGCTGGCGTCCCCGCGGCAGCCCCCTGCCCGGTCGCCGGCTGCGCGGGCTTGGCACCGGCGGTGGGCTCTACCTTGACCGGCTGCTTAAGGTAGGACTGGGCCTTGGCGGCCTGTGCCCGGAAGTCGAGGCCGGTCAGGTCCTTGCGCAGGTCGCGCAGCTCTTTCAGGTCGCCCAGGTCGCTGTCGCGCGCGGCATCCTCGAGCGAGCGCTGGAACTCGCGCGCCATGCGCTTGATCTGCCCCACCCAGCGCCCGACCTGATTGAGCAGCTGCGGCAGATCGCGCGGACCCACGACGATCAGCGCCAGCGCACCGATCACCAGCAGTTCGGTCCAACCGACGTCAAGCATGGGGCGCAGCCCCGCGCCCGGTCAGGCGCGGTCCTTCTTGGCCCCGTGGGCGGTTTCTGGGGTGACGTCGATCGCGCCCGCCTCGTGGCTGCGCGCATGCTCGACCCGCGCCGGCTCGGCGCTGTCGTCCTCCGCCATGCCCTTCTTGAAGCTCTTGATGCCCTTCGCGACATCGCCCATCAGCGCCGAGATCTTGCCGCGTCCGAAAAGCAGGACCAGCAGGACCACGACGATCAGGATCTGCCAAAGACTAGGCGCCATTCCGTCTCTCCCGCGTCTCGCCAGGCCCTCGCGGGGTCGCTGGCTTGTCTCCGACCTACATATTGGACGCGCCGGGGCACGGAAAGGCCCCGACTTCCGCTTAGGCCGGTTTATTCCGGATCAGGCCCCGCGCGTCGCGTCCCGCGCGGCGACAGGCGCCACGGCGCCGGTCTGCTGGCCGATCATCGGCGCGTCGGCGCGCGGCGCCTCATCCTCGGCCAGGCCGCGCTTGAAGCTTTTGATGCCCTTGGCGACGTCGCCCATGAGATCGGAAACCTTGCCGCGGCCGAACAGCATCACGGCCAGAAGCGCCACCACCATGATGTGCCAGAAACTGAAAGCGCCCATTACACCTCTCCCAGGCGCGACCGTCGCGCCGCCCCGCCTCCGGGAACGCCCGCTGTTAACGCATTCCCAGGGCGGCGGGAAGGGCCTCGGGGCGCCTGATCACTCCGCCGCGAACGGCGAGGCGACCCGGCGCTGATGGCGGCAGGGAAAGACGAAGCAGCGGTCGCGGCGCAGGCTGAGCCAGATGGGCGTGCCGGGCGCCGGCAGGAAGGCATGCGGCACGGTGGCGCGCAGCACGTCGCCATGGTCCATGCGCACCTCGATCAGGCTCTGCGCGCCGATGAAGCGCGCCCGCTCGACCACGCCGCGCGCCGGCATGCCGTCGTCCGGCTCGGTCTGCGGCCGCTCGCCCTTGTCGGCGTGGATCTTCAGGTGCTGCGGCCGGATGATGATCTCGACATCGGCATCGTCGACGAGGCCGGGCGTCAGGAAAAGGCCGAAGGGCGTGTCGGTCTGCCGGTTGTGCACCACGCCGTGCACGACGTTGAGGTCCGAGAAGAAGGCTGCCGCCTCGCGGTCGACCGGATAGTTGTAGACGTGGTAGGGCGCGCCGACCTGCACGATCCGGCCCGCGCGCATCAGCGCGATGCGGTCGGCCATGCGCATCGCCTCGTCAGGCTCGTGCGTCACCAGCAGGACGGCCGTCCCCTCCTCCTTCAGCAGCGACAGCGCCTCGTCGCGCACCTCGTCGCGCAGGCGGTTGTCGAGCCCGGAAAACGGCTCGTCCATCAGCATGATGCGCGGCTTCGGCGCCAACGCCCGGGCCAGCGCCACGCGCTGCTGCTCGCCGCCCGAGAGCTGGTGCGGGTACTTGCCCTCGAAACCGGCGAGCCCGATCCGGCGCAGGTAATCGGCGACGGTCGCCCGGCGCTCGGCCGCGCTGCCGCCGCGCAGGCCGAAGCCGACGTTCTCGGCCACCGTCAGGTGCGGGAAGAGCGCGAAGTCCTGAAACATCAGCCCGATATGCCGCGCCTCCGGCGGCAGGTGGACGCGCCCGTCCGAGACCACGTCGCCATCGACGAGCACGCGCCCAGCCTGCTGGCGCTCGACCCCGGCGGCAATGCGCAGCGTCGTCGTCTTGCCGCAGCCGGAGGGGCCGAGCAGGCAGACGATCTCGCCGGCCGCCACGTCCAGGCTGATGTCGTCCACCGCGACGATGCCGGGGAAAGCGCAGCGCAGCGCCTGCAGGGACAGGCGCGGCGGCGGCGCTGCGTCGAGTCGCGTGACGGTCCCCACGGGGTCTTCCTGAGTTAATCAGTCGGACATCACTTGATAGCTAGCAAACCCGGCCTGCCGGTTCAAGGTCGACCGCCCGACTCGCCGTTCAGGACAGCGCCCAGGCGAGCAGCACGTAGCGCAGCGTCTTGACGGGCCCGACGAGCGCCACGAACAGCCAGAGCGGCGTTCGCATCAGCCCGGAGATCACCGTGAAGCCGTCGCCGAAGGGGGCCCAGCTCAGCAGCAGGGTCCAGACCCCCCAGCGCGCATAGAGCCGTTCGGCCCGGTCCATCTGCTTCGCGCTGACCGGGAACCAGCGCGAGCCCTTCCACCGCTCGACGAAGAGGCCCATCCACCAGTTCAGCACCGAGCCGAGCGTGTTGCCCACGCTCGCCACGGCGACGAGCAGCCAGAGCGGGATCTCGGTCGTCCGCTCGACCGCGGCGAAGATGATCTCGGACTGGAACGGCAGCACGGTCGCCGCGCCGAAGGCGGTGCCGAAAAGGCCGGCGAGCGCGGAGAATTCGGTCGGAGACATCCGGCCCAACATAGCCCGGCCGCGCAGCGAGGGTAACCCGCGTGCCGCCCTGACCCGCGCATCGCCATGCCTTGATCACGCCAGTGGTTCTGGCGACAGTAGCGCCGCGGGGGCAGCAACGGAGGCAGGGCCATGCGCATCACCGAGGCCGAGGTCTTCCGGCTCAGCATCCCCTTTCACGACGGCGGCGCCGGCGAAGGGCTGTTCCACGGGCGCTGGCGCAGCCTCGATTTCGTCCTGCTAAGGCTCGGCACCGATGCCGGGCTGGTCGGCTGGGGCGAGGCCTTCAGCTATTTCTGCGGCAAGGCGGTGAAGTCGCTGATCTGGTCGGCCGTCGTCCCGCGCCTGATCGGCCGCGACCCGCGGGAGCCCGAGCCGATCCTGGCCGAGCTGCGCCATGCGCTCCACATCACAGGGCGCTACGGCATCACGATGTTCTGCATCTCGGCCGCCGACATCGCGCTCTGGGACCTCGCCGCCAAGGCCGAGGGCGTGTCGCTGGCCGAGCGCATCGGCGGCCGGCGCCGCTCGGACGTGCCGGCCTATGCGAGCCTTGTGCGCTATGCCGACGATCGGCTGATCGGCGAGAAGACGGCGCAGGCCGTCGGCGAAGGCTACCGCACGATCAAGCTGCACGAGATCGAGCTCGGCCACATCCGCGCCGGTCGCGCGGCCGCCGGCCCCGACATCGGCCTGACGGTCGACGTCAACTGCAATTGGAGCATGCAGCAGACGCTGGACTGGGCGCCCGAGCTGCGCGAGCTTGACCTCCTCTGGCTCGAAGAACCGATCTTTCCGCCGGAGGATTTCGATGGGATGGCACGCCTGCGCCGCGAGACGGGCCTGAGGATCGCCACGGGCGAGAACGCCTGCACCGAGTACCAGTTCGCCGAGATGCTGCGGGCGGGCGCGGCCGATTTCATCCAGCCCTCGGTGACCAAGATCGGCGGCATCTCCGAGACGCTGGCGACGCGCCGGCGCGCCCGCGAAGCAGGCGTCCGCGTCGCCCAGCACTCGCCTTACTTCGGGCCGGGCTATCTCGCGACGCTCCAGCTCCTCGCCGCGGCCGAGGAGGAGGAGCTGTTCGAATACCTCTACATCGAGCGGGAGGCTGACGTCTTCGCCGACCTGCCTTTGCCGCAGAACGGCCGGGTCGTGATCCCCGATGGCCCGGGGCTCGGCCTCGACCCCGACCGCGCCGTGCTCGAGCGCTATAGCATCTGACCGATCCCATCCCCGAGCGCCATGGCCGCGCCAGCACAGGTGTGCACGTGTGTGCACGCGTGCACACTCCGGCGGCCCATTGAATTTATTGGTGAAATTGGCTTCCATTCACCATTTGGTAAGAGCGTGGCGGCGCTTGACCCGGGTTGGCTACGGTCCAGCCTTCACACCTTCGCCGCGAACTCGGCGAGCACGCGATCGGTATCGGCGCCGGCGGCCGCAGCGGGCGCGACGAAGGGTGCTCGGCCGGGGGTGCGTGGCGCCGGCGCCTCGAGCCCCGGCCCGACCGGAACCACAGGGGCTGCCTCCGACTGGCTGACCTGCGGCTCGGCCAGCCAATCGCCGAAATCGTTGATGGGGCTCGCCAGAACGCCCTTTTCCGTAAAGAGCTCGAGCCATTCGGCCGTGGTCCTGCCGGCCAGGAGCTCGCTCAGGATCGCGACAAGCGCCTCGAGGTTCTCCAGCCGCCGCGCGAAGGTGGCAAAGCGCGGATCGTCCGACAGGTCAGGGCGCCCCATCGCGGCCGCCATGGCGACGAAATGCTGTTCGCGCACCAGCGTGATCGCGATCCAGCCATCCGCGGTGCGATAGCTGCCGGCGGGCGCGTTCGGCGTGGCCGGGCTGAACCCGTGATGGGCGAACTCCATCACTTTCGGCCCCATGATGGCTGCCGCCGACTGCATCAGCGAGACGTCGAGCCGCCGCGCCCGGCGCTCGCCGCGTCCCGCCGCCATCAGCGCCATGCTGACCGCCTGGAAGGCGTAGAGGCCGGTGATCGCGTCGACGATGGTCGTCTGGATCTTGTGCGGCACGCCGTCGGCGCCCTTGTTGATCGACATCATGCCAGACCACGCCTGGACGACCGTGTCCGTCATCGGGTCACGCGATCGCGGCCCCGTCAGGCCAAAGCCCGACACCGAGAGGTAGGTTATCGCGGGATTGCGCGCCCGCACCGCCTCGAAGCCGAGGCCCAGCCGGTCCATCACGCCCGGGCGCGCGCTTTCGAGCAGCACGTCGGCGCGTTCGGCAATGGCCAGCGCCGCCGCGACGCCCGCAGGCGTCTTGAGGTCCAGCGTGACGCTCTCCTTGCCGAGGTTGTAGTAGAGGAAGTTGACCGAGATGCCCCCCGGGCCCGAGCCGATCTGCCGGATCCAGTCGCCCCCCGGCGGCTCGACCTTGATCACCCGACACCCGTGCTCGGCGAGAAGGCGGCCGGCATAGGGCCCGGCGATGCCCTGCGTGAGGTCGAGCGCCAGCCGTCCGTCCAAGGGCAGGTCGGCCATGAGCTCCTCCGCGACACGTTCCAGTCCGAGCGGCTTTCGGCTTTGCATGGACCGGGCGCCGCACTTCAGTCATATATCAGCACGGCAATCGCGCAATCGCTCTGCGTGCCAGGCCACGCATGCGCGCCACGCAAATTCCCGGGCTCTGCGGTGCTTCAGATTTTTGGGGTTGCGCCAGTCAGTTGCGTGGCTCTATCACAAATGTGATCGCATGGCGCCGAGAGAGTCCCTTGACAGACAAAATGGTGAAATCCGCTGTCCGCGTGCTCGACATCTTCGAGGCGTTCGAGGCCGAGCGGCGGGCGCTGACGATCTCGGATCTGGTCGACATCCTGCAGATCCCGCAATCCTCGATGTCCACGCTGATCAAGTCGCTGGTGGCCAAGGGGTTCGTCGAATACGATGCGCAGACCCGGCGCTACCGGCCGTCGGTTCGGCTCGCCTTCCTCGGCAACTGGGTGCTGGGCTCGACCGACACGATCGCCCGCATCCACACGCTCGCGCAGAACTTGCACGATGCCACCGGCGAGACGGTGCTTGATCGGCGCCGAGAACGGCCTCTTTCTCCAGTATCTCTCGGTCGTCGTGTCGCAGAGCACGCTGCGCTTCGCGCTGCATCCGGGGCTGCGCCGGCCGATCCACCGCTCGGGCCTCGGCACCATGCTGCTGACGCGCAAGCCCGACGCGGACATCGGGCGGCTCGTGCGGCGCTACAACGCCGAGCGGCTCGAGCATGGGGAAGATCGGATCACCGAGGCCGAGGTCCTGCGCCGGGTCGCGCAGGCGCGCCAGCAGGGCTGGTTCTTCAGCTCGAGCCTGTTCGTCAAAGGCGGCGGCTCGGTCGCCACCCTGCTGCCGCTGCCGCGCGACAAGACGACCCTCGCCATCGGCTTCGCCGTGTCGCTGTCGGGGACGAACGACAAGGTCGAGCAGCTGCGGGACACGCTGCTCGAGCAGGTCAAGGCGTGCTCGGAGCGGCTGCTCACCGCCGCCTGAAGACCGGCTGGCGCTTCTCGCGCATGGCGGCCAGCCCCTCGACGACGTCCTGCGAGTAGGCGCAGCGCCGGACCAGCTCGTCGATGCGGGCACTGTCGGGCGCCTCGCGGATCATCTCCTTCATGCCCGCCACGGCCAAGGGCGCGAGCGCCGCGGCGCGGCCGGCGAGCTCGTGCGCGGCATCCATCAGCGCGCCGGCCTCGACGATGCGCAGCACGAACCCGCTGGCCGTCAGATCCTCCGCCGTCAGTTCGTGGTTCAGGTACAGCAGCTGCGCCGCCCTGCCCGGCCCCAGCGCCGCGGTGATCCGCCGGATCGAGGCCGGCGAGTAGATGAAGCCGAACCGGGCGGCGGGCACCATGAAGCGGACGCCAGGCACCGCCACCAGCGCGTCGCAGGCGACGGCGACATGCACGCCGCCGCCCATGCAGGCGCCGTTCAGCGCCCCGATGACGGCGACCGGCAGGCGCGCCCATTTCTCGAACACCTCGGTGAACTTGGACCACAGGAAGCTTTCGGGGCGGGAATCGCTCAGCTCGGTCAGGTCGAAGCCGCTGGTGAAGGCACGATCGCCCGCGCCCGTCAGGATCACGGCGCGCAACTCCTCGCTGGCCGCGATCTCGTCGGCCAGCGCGTCCAGCCGGTCGAGGTCGGCCGTGCCGATCGCGTTCCGCCGCCGCTCGTTGTCGATGGTGACCGTCAGGACGGCGCCGTCCCGCGACACGCGGATATGCTCGGACATCTTGCTCCCCGTTTTCCGCCGGGCGCCTCCCTCCCGCCTCATGGGGAGAAATCGGACGGGGGCTGCGGCGCCCCGCCCTCTGTGCGCATTCGGGCGCGACACTATCGCCCTTGCAATCCGCTTTCCATTTGCCAGGCATCGCTCACCGGATAGTCTCGGCGCGAGAACGGGAGAACGCATGGGACGGCTGCAGGGCAAGGCCGCGCTGATTTTCGGCGCGGGCTCGGTCGGCGAGGGCTGGGGCAATGGCCGCGCCACCGCCGCCGTCATGCTGCGCGAGGGCGCCCGCGTCTTCGGCACGGACCGCGACCCGGCGGCGCTGGCCCGCACGGTCGAGATGGTGGCCGAGCACGGGGCGATGGAAAGCCGGACCTGCGACGTGACGAGCGCGGCCGACCTCGACGCGGCCATAGCGGCCTGCCGCGAGGCGTTCGGGCGCATCGACATTCTCGTCAACAATGTCGGCGGCTCGGTGCCCGGCGATGTGGTGGCGCTCGAGTCAGAGGCCTGGGACCGACAGTTCGCCACCAACATCGACTATGTCTTCGAGACGATGAAGCGCGTCGTCCCCATGATGGTCGAGCCAGGGCGGCGGCGCCGATCGTCAACCTCGCCTCGATCGCGGCCCTGCGCTTTTTCGGGCCGGACTGCGTCGCCTATGCCGCCGCCAAGGCCGGGCTGATCAAGATGGGCCAGGTCACGGCCGTGAAGTACGCCCGCCAGCCATGTGCGGGTGAACACGGTGATCCCGGGCCTGATGAACACGCCGCTGGTCAGCGTGCGGCTCGCCGGGCAGCGCGCCGACGGCGATGTCGAGAAGCTTGTCGCCGCGCGCCACGCCCAGGTGCCGATGGGCCATATGGGCGATGGCTGGGACGTGGCGCATGCCGTGGCCTTCCTGGCCTCGGACGAGGCGAGGTACATCACCGCGACCGAGCTGGTCGTCGACGGCGGCCTGCAGGCGACCTGCGTGGCGCCCAGTCACGTCTCGGGCCACGTGCCTGGCCAAGTCTGAACGACATGGGACGCTATTTCGGCGAGTTCAGCGTCGGCGACCGGTTCGAGACGCATGGCCGCACGATCGGCGAGGCCGACATCATCGGCTTCGCCGGGCTGACCGGCGACTGGAACCCGGTGCATGTCGACGAGACGGTGGCCGGGCCGCTGCATGGCGGGCGGATCGCCCATGGCACGCTGATGCCGGGCCTGGCCTGGGGGATGCTGCGCAACCTCGACCTGATCGAGGGCACGGCGGTTGCGCTCAAGTCGCTGGAGTGGGAGTTCCTGGCGCCGGTGCAGAATCGGCGACACGCTGCGCGTCACGGCCGAGGTCTCGGCGCTGTCGCCGCATCCGTCCGAGCCGCGCGGCCGCGTGACGTTCGTGCTCGGCGTCTTGAACCAGCGCGGCGAGATCGTGAACTGGGGCACCTGCGTCCTGGTGATGCAGCAAAGGGAGGGATAGATGGCCAAGACAGTGCTGATCCGCGAGTTCGGCGGCCCCGAGAAGATGGAGATCGTCGACCAGCCCGTCGGCGATCCCGGCCCGGGACAGATCCGCATCCGGCACGAGGCCTGCGGGCTGAACTTCATCGACATCTACCAGCGCTCGGGCGTCTACCAGCTCAAGCTGCCGCATCCGCTGGGGATGGAGGGCTCGGGCGTCGTCGAGGCCGTCGGCGAGGGCGTCACGCATCTGAAGGCGGGCGACCGCGCCGCCTATGCCGCGAACCCGCCGGGCAGCTATTCCGAGGCGCGCGTCATGCCGGCCGTCCATGTCTGCAAGCTGCCCGACGCGATCTCCTTCGACACGGGCGCCTGCATGATGCTGAAGGGCCTGACGACGCAGTACCTGTTCCGCTCGACGGGGCGGCTCAAGGGCGGCGAGACGGTGCTGTTCCACGCGGCCGCCGGCGGCGTCGGGCTGATCGCCTGCCAATGGGCCAAGGCGATGGGCGTGCGCCTGATCGGCACGGCGGGCTCGGACGAGAAGTGCCGGCTGGCCAAGGAGCACGGCGCGGACGAGTGCATCAACTACTCGACCGAGGATTTCGTCGCCCGCGTCAAGGAGCTGACGAAGGGCGAGGGCGTCGACGTCGTGATGGATTCGGTCGGCAAGGCGACCTTCATGGGCTCGCTCGACTGCCTCAAGCCGATCGGCATCATGATCACCTTCGGCAATGCCAGCGGCAAGCCCGACCCGGTCGACCCGCAGCTGCTGGCCGGCAAGGGCTCGCTCTACCTGACCCGGCCGACGCTCTTCAGCTATATCCGCACGCGCGAGCTCTGCCAGGAGCGGGCCGACGACCTCTTCGAGATGGTCGGCTCGGGCAAGGTGAAGATCGAGATCAACCAGAGCTATGCGCTGGACGACATCCGGCGTGCTCACGAGGATCTCGAAGCGCGCCGTACCACAGGGACGACGCTCATCAGGCCCTGATCGCCCCTGGCGTCAGAAGTGCGGGGTCCATGTCGGGCCTGCGGTTCGACGCCCAGGGTTGCGAGCGACAGGTCCGTCGGCCAGCTGAAGAGCCGGCGGGCATTGCTGCCCGTGGCCAGGAAGCGCTAATCGGCTCGGCATGCTCGCCGATCGCAGCGATGGGCCGACCAGGCGGCAGAGCTCGCGCCCTGCCCGCCCGGTCCTGATTGCCGGGCCGACGGCGTCGGGGAAGTCTGCGGTCGCGCTGGCGCTCGCGAACCGGCTCGGCGGGATGGTGATCAATGCCGACAGCCAGCAGGTCTATCGCGAGTGGCGGGTGCTCACCGCCCGCCCCTCGCCGGCGGAGGAAGCCCAAGCGCCGCACAGGTTGTACGGGCATGTCGGGCTGGCCGAAGCCTATTCGGTCGGCCGGTGGCTCGACGAGGTGCGCCTCGTCCTGTCCGAGGCACGGGCAGCAGGCCCGACGCCCATCGTCGTCGGCGGCACCGGCCTCTACTTCAAGGCGCTGACGGAAGGCTTGGCGCCGATCCCCGAAATCCCGGCCGAGCTGCGGGCGGCCGGCGAAGCCGAGCTCGAGCGGCTCGGGCTCGGCCTCTTCGCCGAGCGCCTTTCGGCGCGCGACCCGGAAACGGCTGCGGCGCTCGACCTCACCAATCCGCGCCGGGTGATGCGTGCCTGGGAGGTGCTGGAGGCGACCGGCACGGGCCTTGCCGCATGGAAGGCACGGACACCGCCGCCGCTCCTGCCCCGTGCCGCCTGCACGGCGATCGTCCTCGTGCCGCGGCGCGACTGGCTCCGGCGCCGCAGCGACGCGCGCCTCGAGGCCATGCTGGCCGCGGGTGCGCTCGACGAGGTCCGCAACGTGCTCTCGCTCGACTTGCCCGAGGGCATGCCGGGGCTGAAGGCGGTGGGCGCCGCCGAGCTCGCCCGGCATCTTCGGGGCGAGCTGACCCTCGCCGACGCCGCAGCCCGCGCGAAGGTCGAGACCGGCCGCTACGCCAAGCGCCAGCACACCTGGATCCGCAACCAGATGGCTGAGTGGTGCGCGCTCGACCCGTCCGACCCGGACACTGCCGAGCGGGCGCTGGCGCTCGCGCTTGGCTGAACGGGCGGGTTGACGGGGCGGGGCCGCAGGGGTATTTCAGCGAGCGGACGAAACTGCGGGTGTCACGTGGCACGAATTCTCGTAAGCTGGGCGCGCGGGGGCCGGATGGCGTAGAAGCCATACCAGAGGATGCGCGCATGGGCCCCTGACGGGGCTTTTTTTATGCCCGCCTGAGCCGGAGGAGACTGAAGATGACCGAAGAGAGACGCGTCATGACCGGTGCCGAGATCGTCGTCCAGGCGCTCAGGGACCAGGGCGTCGAGGTGGTCTTCGGCTATCCGGGCGGCGCGGTGCTTCCGATCTATGACGAGATCTTCAAGCAGAACGCCATCCGGCACATCCTGGTCCGGCACGAGCAGGGCGCGACCCATATGGCCGAGGGCTATGCCCGCTCGACCGGCAAGCCCGGCGTCGTCCTGGTCACCTCGGGCCCCGGCGCGACCAACGCCGTCACCGGCATGACGGACGCGCTGATGGACTCGATCCCGATGGTCGTCCTGACGGGACAGGTGCCGACCTTCATGATCGGCAACGACGCCTTCCAGGAGGCCGACACCGTCGGCATCACCCGGCCCTGCACCAAGCACAACTGGCTGGTGAAGGACACCGACCGGCTGGCCGACACGATCCACCAGGCCTTCCACGTCGCGACGCATGGCCGGCCCGGCCCGGTGCTGGTCGACATCCCCAAGGACGTGCAGTTCGCCGAGGGCCGCTACATCAGGCCAGAGCAGGCCCGCACGTCGCACTACCAGCCGCGCACCCGCGGCGACGCGCGCGGCCATCGAAGCGGCGGTCGAGATCCTCGAGACGGCCGAGCGCCCGATCCTCTACACCGGCGGCGGCGTCATCAATTCCGGCCCGCGCGCCACCCGGCTGCTGCGCGAGCTGGCCGAGGCGACGGGCTTTCCCGTCACCTCGACGCTGATGGGCCTCGGCGCCTACCCCGCTTCCGGGCCCGCCTGGATGGGCATGCTGGGCATGCACGGCACCTACGAGGCGAACATGGCGATGCATGGCTGCGACGCCATGTTCTGCATCGGCGCGCGCTTCGACGACCGCATCACCGGGCGCACCGACGCCTTCAGCCCCGGCTCGCGCAAGGTGCACATCGACATCGACGCCGTCCTCGATCAACAAGAACATCCGCGTCGACGTGCCCGTCGTCGGCGACATCGCCGAGGTGCTGGAGGAGTTGCTGGCGATCTGGCGCGATCGCGGGGCGCGCGACGGCCGACACCTCCGACTGGCATGCGCAGATCGAGGCGTGGCGCGCCGTCGACTGCCTGCGCTATGCGCCGTCGAAGAAGAGCATCAAGCCGCAATACGCCGTGCAGCGGCTCGAGGCGCTGACCAAGGGGCGCGACCGCTACATCACGACCGAGGTCGGCCAGCACCAGATGTGGGCCGCGCAGTTCCTGACCTTCGAGGAGCCGAACCGCTGGATGACCAGCGGCGGCCTCGGCACGATGGGCTATGGCCTGCCCGCCTCGATCGGCGTGCAGATCGCCCATCCCGACAGCCTCGTCGTCAACGTCGCGGGCGAGGCCTCGTGGTGCATGGTCATGCAGGAGATGTCGACGGCCGTTCAGTACCGCCTGCCCGTCAAGCAGTTCATCCTGAACAACGAGCGCCTCGGCATGGTGCGCCAGTGGCAGCAGCTGCTGCATGGCGAGCGCTACAGCCACAGCTATTCCGAGTCGCTGCCCGACTTCGTCAAGCTGGCCGAGGCCTTCGGGTGCAAGGGCATCCGCTGCTCGGACCCCGCCGAGCTCGACGACGCGATCGAGGAGATGCTGGCCTATGACGGCCCGGTCATCTTCGACTGCCTGGTCGAACGCCATGAGAACTGCTTCCCGATGATCCCGTCCGGCAAGGCGCACAACGAGATGCTGCTGGGCGAGGCCTCGACCGAGGGCGCGATCGGCGAGAAGGGCGCGGTGCTGGTGTGACGACGGCCCCGCTTGACCGAATTGAGATCGTCGCATGCTGAGCCGCTGGTGGGCTCGGCGGGCCGCCCCCGATGCGCGCGAGCCTGACGGGGCGGAGCACGACGTCGCTCCCGACCTCGCCGCGCGGCGGCGCTTTCTCGACGAGCACGTCCTGATCCACACGCATGTGCCGAAGACGGCAGGCGCCACGCTTGCCGCCGGCCTGTCGGCCATCGTCGGCGGGGTGCGCACGATGGATCTGCGCCTGCGCCGCTCGATTCCGCTCGAACGGCTGACGGAGGCGGAGCTGGCCGAGCTGTCGCTGGTGACCGGCCATTTTCCCTACGGCCTGCATGCCCGCTTCGGGCGCACGCCCCTCTACTTCGCGGCCGTGCGCGAGCCCGCCGGTCGCACCATCTCGAGCTATCGCTTCCTCGCCAGCCATCCCGACCAGCCCGGCCACGAGGAGGTGGCGTCCTGCGACTTCGAGACCTGGGAGTCGCGCCATCGCGAACGCCAGCCGAACGAGCAGTCGCGCATGCTGCTGGGCGCCGGCGCCGGGGTCGCGCCGGGCTCTGCCGAGGTGATCGCGCATGTCGACGCGGCCTATCTCCTGGTCATTCCCCAGCCCGAGATGACGCGGGCCCTGCAGGCGCTGCGGGCCGCCTTCGGCGTCGCCTGGACGCGGGTCGCCCGGACGAACGTGTCGCACGGCCACGAGGTCGAGCTCGACCCGATGACGCGCGAGGCCATTCGCCGCGCCAATGGCGTGGACGCGGCGCTCTACGCGCATGTCGTCGAGACATTCGACGATCGCCTCGCCCGGGCCTGCGATTACATCGCCGAGCGTTGCCTGGCGCAGGGGACGGTGAAGACGGGGACGAGGGCGTGGTACGGCAAGACTGATCGCCGGCGCGGCCCCCTTGTCTCGGAGGTGAATTGCGGTGCCGCGCCGCTCTGCTTATGACGGGCGGCGCGCCGCCGGAGGTTCTGGGGCGCGCGGGGTTGCAGGGAGTGCAGAATGGCCGAGGACAACGAGGCGACGACACAGCTCTCGCTCAAGCCGGGCTCGTCGCGGCACAGCGCTTACAACCTGCGCCCGGCGCTCGCGCAGGACGAAGAGCGTCACACCCTCAGCGTCATCGTCGACAACGAGCCGGGCGTGCTCGCCCGCGTGATCGGGCTGTTCTCCGGGCGCGGCTACAACATCGAGAGCCTGACGGTCGCCGAGACCGACCATATGGGCCATCGCTCGCGCATCACGATCGTGACGACCGGCACGCCGCATGGTGATCGAGCAGATCAAGGCGCAGCTCGGCCGGCTGGTGCCGGTCCACTCGGTGCACGACCTCACCGTCGAGTGCCCGCATGTGGAGCGCGAGCTTGCGCTGGTGAAAGTCGCCTCCACGGGCGAAAGGCGCGTCGAGGCCCTGCGCATGGCCGAGCTGATCGGCGCGCGGGTCGTCGACGTGACGCTCGAGAGCTTCGTCTTCGAGCTTGCCGACGTCTCCGAGCACATCGACGATTTCGTCGAGCTGATGCGCCCGCTCGGCCTCGTCGAGGTCGCCCGAACGGGCGTGGCGGCGATGGCGCGCGGACCGGTGGCCAAGATATGAGGGGCGCCGTTCTTCTGCTGCTCGCCCTGACGCTTTCGGGGTGCGGCGAGCTCGGGGTCGAGGCGCCAGGCACGGATGCGGACGTGGCGGAGCCCGACGAGCAGGTGGCGGCGGCCTCCGCCGCGGAGCCGGCCGAGGTCGACCCCGGGATCGCGGCCCTGCCGGTCCCGCAGCTCCCCGGCGCGACGGCGAACGCCGAGGGCGCGCCCGACAAGCCGGCCGAGGGTGAAGCCGGTGGCCAGGCGGCGGCGCCGTCGCGGGCCACGGCCGAGGCCGCGGCGACGGCCCCGCACATCTACATGGCCGTGCAGCCTGACCGCGGCGGCCCGGTCTCGGTCGTCTTCGCCATCGACCGGAGCCGCGACAACACGCCGTCGGACGAGCCGGCGATCCGCATCACGCCCGACCAGACCGACCCCGACCGCGGGCGCTGCAATCCGCAGCAGCTCCGCTATTTCAATTTTCCGCCGGAGAGCGCTGCGCGCCCGGTCTATGGCCCCGACGAGGCCTCGCAGGGCGTGGGTCCCAAGGACCTTCCGGGCTTCATGGCGACGGCGGTCAGCCAGGAGATGATCGTGCGCGGCATCGTCGACGGGCTCGAGCAGACCCGGCCGCAGAACGTCTGCACGCGAAAGCTCTTCGAGCAGACGATCATCGCCGCCAACACTGGACAAGGCTGAGCCGCTGGCCTAGGGCCAGCGGCCTGCACGAATGGAGAGAGGGGGAAGGCCCGGATGCGCGTCTACTACGATCGCGACTGCGACATCAACCTGATCAAGGACAAGAAGGTGGCCGTGGTCGGCTATGGCAGCCAGGGCCATGCGCACGCGCTCAACATGCGCGACTTCGGGCGTGAAGAACGTCGCCGCCGCGCTGCGCGCGGGCTCGGCCTCGGCCAAGAAGGCCGAAGGACGCCGGCATCCAGGTGATGGGCATCGCCGAGGCCGCCGCCTGGTGCGACGTCATCATGATGGCGATGCCGGACGAGCTGCAGGCGCGAGACCTATTACGAGCACATCCACGACAACCTGCGCGACGGGGCGGCGATCGCCTTCGCGCACGGGCTGAACATCCATTTCGGCCTGATCGAGCCGAAGCCCACCGTCGACGTCATCATGATGGCGCCCAAGGGCCCCGGCCACACCGTGCGCGGCGAGTTCGTGCGCGGCGGCGGCGTCCCTGCCTGGTCGCCGTGCACAACGACGCCTCCGGCCGGGCGCTGGAGATCGCGCTCTCCTACTGCTCGGCGATCGGCGGCGGCCGCTCGGGCATCATCGAGACCGACTTCAAGGAGGAGTGCGAGACCGACCTCTTCGGCGAGCAGACGGTGCTCTGCGGCGGCATGGTCGAGCTGATCCGCATGGGCTTCGAGACGCTGGTCGAGGCCGGCTACGCCCCCGAGATGGCCTATTTCGAGTGCCTGCACGAGGTGAAGCTGATCGTCGACCTGATCTACGAGGGCGGCATCGCCAACATGAACTACTCGATCTCGAACACGGCCGAGTTCGGCGAGTACGTCTCCGGCCCCCGCCTCCTGCCGCGCGAGGAGACCAAGGCGCGCATGCGGGCGATCCTGAAGGACATCCAGGACGGCCGCTTCACCAGCGAGTGGATGCGCGAATGCCGGGCCGGGCAGCCGATGTTCAAGGCGATCCGCCGCAACAACGACGCCCACCAGATCGAGCAGGTCGGCGAGAAGCTGCGCGGCATGATGCCCTGGATCGCCGCCAACCGCATGGTCGACAAGTCGAAGAACTGACCCGGCGGCCGCGCCGGCGCCGGTCGACGCCCCCCGCACCGCCGGGCGCGGCAGGCCCCCTCCCCCTTTTGGGGGAGGTTTGGGGAGGGGGTATGCTCGACCTCCGAAAGGAGGCGTGACATGACACCCACCCCCTTCACCCTCGCGGTCTCCGACGCCGCCATCGACGACCTGCGCGCCCGCCTGGCGCTGACGCGCTTTCCCGACCAGGTGGGCGAGCCATGGGCGCACGGCACCGACCTTGGCTTCATGCGGCGCCTCGTCGAGCACTGGCGCGACCGCTTCGACTGGCGCGTTGCCGAGGCGCGGCTGAACGCGCTGCCGCAGTTCACGGTGCCGCTCGACGGCATCGAGCAGCACTTCATCCGGGTCGAGGGCCAGGGGCCGGCGCCCATTCCGCTGCTGCTGGTCCACGGCTGGCCGGGATCGGTGTTCGAGTTTCTCGACATCATTCCGCGGCTGACTGACCCTGCCCGCTTCGGCGGCGACCCGGGCGATGCCGTCACCGTGATCGCGCCCTCGCTGCCCGGCTATGGACCGGCCTTCCGACCGGGCCAGCCCCGCTTTGGCGTCGAGGAGATGGCGGCGACGCTCGCCCGCCTGATGACGGACGTCCTGGGGCATGACCGCTTTGCCGCCCAGGGCGGCGACTGGGGCTCGTTCGTCACCTCGCGCATCGCCTGGGAGCACCCCGACCGGCTGATCGGCCTGCACCTCAACATGATCCCGATCCGCCGCGACACGCGGCTGGTGGAGAGCCCGAGCGCCGACGAGCAGGCGTATTTCGACGAGCTCGCCACCTTCCTGAAGGAGGAGACGGGCTACCAGTGGATCCAGGGCACGCGCCCGCAGACGCTGGCCTATGCGCTCACCGACTTGCCCGCCGGCCTCGCCGCCTGGATCGCCGAGAAGTTCCAGCGCTGGGCCGATTGCGGCGGCGACCCGGAGGCGGCGATCCCGCTGGACCTGATGCTGGCCAACATCTCGCTCTACTGGTTCACCGGCTGCATCGGCGCCTCGTTCTGGCCCTATTGGGCGCGCATGCATCGCCCCTGGCCCATCCCGGACGGCGGGCCGATCACGGTGCCGACCGGCTATGCCGCCTTTCCGACCGAGATCGTCCGCCCGCCGCGCTCGCTGGCCGAGCGCACCTATCGGGACATCCGCCGCTGGACCGTGATGGAGCGCGGCGGCCACTTCGCGGCGATGGAGCAGCCAGAGGCCCTGGCGCGCGAAGTACTGGCCTTTCTGCGCCCGCTCCGCCGGCCCTGACGGCCGGCACCGGGGCGGCCTCAGCCCCGGAACGTGTCGATATACGCCATCACCTTCAGGATCTCGTCCTGGTCGATGCGCCGGCCGAAGGCCTGCATCGCCCCGGCGCCGCCGGCATAGATGATCTCGAACCGGCCGACCTCGGTGTCGAGGCGCGGGTGGTTCCACTGGTTGTCGGCGAGGCTGGGACCGATCCGGCCCTCGCCGCTCGGCAGGTGACAGCTCTGGCAGAGCTTGGTGTATGTCTTCTTGCCCGCGGCGATCGCCTGCTCGTCCCCGGCGTAAGGGTTGTTGCCGGTGCTGTGGAACTGTTCGACCGCCGGCGTGATCTCTTGATCCGGGCGGAACTCGAACTTGATCGGCTTGTCGCCGACGATCGTGCGGAAGTCGACGCCGCCGCCGCTTGCCGCCTGCTCTGACGTCGCAGCATCGGCAGGCGTCCCCGGCGTCTGACCGCCTTCTACTGCGGATTGCTGTGCCTGCGCCGAGCCCGCGGCGAGGAACAAGAGAACAGAAATGACGTTCGGACGCATGCTCGCTCCGCTGAGGGCCGACCGGAGAGACGAACCGGCCGCGCCGCGGCTTGGTTCCGCGGCGCGGCGCGTCGGCTTACTTTGTGACCGTTTCGGCGACTTCGGCGCCCTGCGGCACCTCGCTCTCGGGCACGATGCGCCAGACGGAGCCCGGCGGGTTCTGCTCCGCGCCCTGCTCGCCGATGTAGAAGTTGTGGGCATCGACGGCCAGCACGTGGCCATCCTCGTCATAGCCGCCCGCCGTGAACTGCAGGCCGGTCTGCAGCAGTTCGGCCAGCTGCCATTTCGACCCGTCCCACGTCGTGCCGAAGACGCGGCCGGAGCACCAATCCCCGGTCAGGTAGACATGCTTCATGCCGCCATAATTGGCGACGCCGAAGCCCTGCACCGAGCAGCCGCCAGTGTTGTTCTCCGGCCCGCCGGGATAGGCCGTCCCATGCGGGTACATGGCGACCGGAAGCACGCCCTGGACGGCGCAGTCGCTGCCGGCCGGATCGCCGGTCATGGGATGGCAGAAGGCAGCTTCCATGTCGGGCCAGCCATAAAACTCACCGCCCTCGGACGAGGCCGGCTGGAAGATGACCTCCTCCCAGTGGTTCTGGCCGACATCGGCGATCCAAAGGTCACCGGTGTCGCGGTCGAAGGAGAACTCGTAGGGGTTGCGCACGCCATAGGCCCAGATCTCGGGCTTGGCCTTGGTGCGGATCTTGCCGAACTGCTCCTCGGTGATGCCGAAGAGGACCATCAGGCGCTCCTTCTGCCCCTCGGCGAAGGGGTTGTCCGCCGGAATGCTGTAGGGCCGCACCGACTCCTCGGGAACGTGCACGTCGATGCGCAGGATCTTGCCGAGCCAGGTCGACAGGTCCGAGCCCGCCTGGAGCGGGTCGCCCTCCCAGCCGCCATCGCCCGAGCCGATGTAGAGATAGCCGTCCGGGCCGAACTCGATCGTGCCGCCATTGTGGTTGTAGTAGGGCTGCTCGATGCGCATGATGACCTTGGCGGTCTCGTTGGCGCGGTCGGCCGTCACCACGTCCGGGCTGTTCGGGTCGACCTGGAAGCGGACGATCACCCCGTCGCCGTTGAACGGCAGCGACGCGTAGTGGACGTAGAAATAGCCGTTGTTCTTGAAGTCCGGATCGAAGGCGAGCGAGTAGAGGCCCTGCTCGACGAATCCCGTCTGCACGTCGTTGCCGAGCGGGTTGATCGAGGTCAGGTCGAGGAACGGGTCGGATTTGACGTTGCCGTCCTTGTCGACGATCTTGATGCGCCCGATCCGCTCGATGACGAAGATGCGGCCCGAGCCATCGCCGGCATTGGTGACGTTCACGGGATCGTTGAACCCGTCGGCGACCTTGACCAGCGCGATCTTCGGATTTCCCGGCAGCGTGCCACCGGGCTGAGCGACGTCGTCAGGCGCCTGCGGCACCTGCTGGGCCAGCGCCCCGAAGGCGGACAGGGCGAGAACGGACGTGGCGGCGAGCAGTGTTTTCATTGGCCTCCTCCCCAGAGGTCGTCTGATTGAACAACGGATGCGCCAATCTACTTCGCCGATCATTGCCCGACGGCGGGAGGTTCGGCAATCGCACTCGCATGAAAATCACGAACGCCCTTCGCGCAGCCCTTGGGCTGGGCGCGATCGCCGCGATCGCGCTCGCGGGGCCCGCCCTGGCCGCGGGCTCGCAGGGCTGTGCATCGCCCGCCTGCGTCGTCGCTGACGAGCAGGTCTTCCACCACTGGCCGCCGATCGAGCGGCTGCGGTGGGGCTATGGCATGACCGGGCGCGACGAGGTCGCGGTTCGCGCCTACGCCGCTGCGGCGCAAGCCGGCGATGGCGGGGCGATGTTCAACTATGGGCTCATGCTGCTGCAGGGGCGCGGCGTTTCGGCCGATCCGGCGGCCGGGCGCGACTGGATCGAGCGGAGCCTCGGGATGGGCGTCGTCGCGGCGGCGCTCGTGCTCGGCGACCTGGAGCGGCTGGGGAGCGCAGGGACCGCCGACCTTCGCCGCGCCGCGGCCTACTACCGCCTGGGCGCCGAAGCGGGCGATGTCAGAGGCATGCACGCGCTCGGCAACCTCTACATCGCGGGCGCCGGCGTGCCGCGCGCGGCCGAGGACGCCTATGTCTGGTACCTGCTGGCGGCCGGCCGCGGGTTCTCTGCTTCCGTGGCACCCCGTGACCGGCTGCGCGAGGTCCTGCCGCCCGCCTTGCGCGCGGCGGCCGAGGCGCGCGCCGCGTCAGGACCCTCGGCCGGCCGCTGAGCCCGTCAGCGACCGAGCATCGCCGGCAGCGTCAGCGCCAGGGAAGGGACCAGGAGGATCAGCGTGACGCGCCCAAGCTCGACCAGCAGGAAGGGCAGGACGCCGCGGAACGTCTCGGACATCGGCGTCTCGCGGTCGAGCGACGAGATGATGAAGACGTTGAGGCCGACGGGCGGCGTGATCAGGCCGAGCTCGACGACGATCAGCGCAAGGATGCCGAACCAGACCTTGAGCTCGGGCGTGGCGAGGCCGTAGGCGGCCGTCTCGGCCGTGGCGAAATCGCCGCCGTTGAGGTCGACCAGCACGGGCCAGAGGAACGGCAGGACGACCAGGATCATGGCGAGCGAATCCATGAAGCAGCCGAGGATGATCAGCGCGAGCAGCATCAGCACCAGCACGATCCATGGGTCGAGGCCCGAGCCCGCAGCCCACGCCGCGAGCGAGGCGGGCAGGTTGGAGCGGCCGAAGAAGCCCTTCAGCACCTCGGCGCCGAACAGGATCAGATAGATCATGCCCGACGTCACCGCCGTCTCGCGCAGCGCCGCCGAGATGCCGCCGAGGCCCAGCCCCTCGCCGGTCGTGACCCGCAGGGCGACGCCATAGGCCAGCACGACGAAGGCGCCGATCGCGGCGGCCGGGCGTCGGCGTGAAGAGACCGAAGCCGAGCCCGAGGATGACGGTGCCGAAGATCAGCAGGACCGGGACGAGCCGGCGGTAGGCGGCACGGCGCATCTGCGGGGACATGCTCTCGGGCTCGGGCGCGAGCGAGGGATCGAGCCGCACCTGGACCGCGATGGCGGCGATGAAGAACAGGACGGCGATCAGGCCGGGGATCACGGCGGCCTGGAACATCTCGATGATCGACGCCTCGGTGATGATCGCATAGATCACCAGCGCCACCGAGGGCGGGATCAGGATGCCGAGCGTGCCGCCCGCCGCCAGCGCCCCCGTCGCCAGTCGCGGCGCATAGTTCAGGCGCTTGAGCTCGGGCAGCGCGACGCGGCCCATCGTGGCGGCGGTCGCCAGCGACGAGCCGCAGACGGCGCCGAACCCGCCGCAGGCGCCGATCGCGGCCATGGCGACGCCGCCCCGCCACCGCCCGAGCGCCGCCGCCGCGCCCTGGAAGAGGTCGCGCGCCAGGTTCGCGCGGCTGGCCAGGTAGCCCATCAGCACGAAGAGCGGCACGACCGAGAGGTCGTAGTTGGCCACCACGCCCCAGAGCAGCGTCTTGAACTGGGCGAGATAGGGCTCGAAGCGCAGGAAGGGCGCGGCCAGGCTCAGCGCCCAGTTGCCGCCGATGCCGACGACGACCATGGCGATGCCGACCGGCATCCGCAGCGCCAGCAGCAGGAAGAGGACGACCAGGCCGCCGAGGCCGACCAGCTCGCGCTCACCCATCGTCGGGCCGCCGGAGCTGGACGGCCGCGACCAGCGCCCAGAGGATCAGCGAGGCGATGCCCGGCAGGTAGAACGGCCAGTCCGGCCAGCCGAGCACACCGGTGACCAGCGCGTCGGCGCGGGCGCGCAGCATGCCGAACCACATCCACCAGGCGAGAAAGAGCGCAATCGCCATGGTCGCGAGCAGCCACAGACGCTCGAGCGCCCAGGCGCAGCCGATCGGGCAGGTAGGCGACGAAGATGTCGACGGCGACGTGGCCGCGGCGCGCCTGGGCATAGGGGAAGAACATCAGCGCGGCGGCGCTGATCGCCAGCCGCACGAAATCCTCATAGCCAGGCAGCCCGGCGACCGTGCCGCCCCAGACCGCCGCCAGCGCGGTCGAGCGCGAAGGCGCCGGCATTGGCCGTCGTCACCAGCACGATCGTCAGCAGCACCAGGCCGCCGGCGACCGCCCAGAGCTCGGCCAGCCGCCGGATGGCCGTGCTCATCGGGCGGCTCGCCCCGACCGCGCGGCCAGGCCGCTACTCGGAGGCGGCCTTCACCGCCTCGCGCGCCCGGTCGACCAGCGCCTGGCCGTCCAGCCCCTTGCTGTTCGCCTCGTCGACCCAGCGCTGCACGACCTTCTCGGCGGCCGCGTCGAACTTGGCGGCTTCCTCGGGCGAGAGCTCGATCTGCTCGACGCCCGCGCCGTCGAGCACCTTCTGCCCCTTGCCCTCGAAATCCTCCTCCCAGGCGCGGCCGACCCACTCGGCGGCGCTTTTGCCCGAATTGTCGTCGATCACCTGCTTGAGGTCATCGGGCAGGCTGTCGTAGCGATCCTTGTTCATGGCGAACATGAACGTCGCCGTGCCGAAGCGGTCGCCCTCCGGCATGCCGTCGTCGACTTCACCAGCTCCTGCAGCTTCAGGGCCGGCGCGATCTCGTAGGGGATCAAGCGCGCCGTCGACGACGCCCTTGGCCAGCGCCTGCGGCAGGTCCGGGCACCGGCATGCCGACCGGCTCGGCGCCCCAGCTCTCGATGACCCAGGCGCCGGTCCGCGATGGCGTGCGCAGCTTCTTGCCGGCAAGCTGGTCGAACGCGGTGACGGGCTCGCCGGCATTGTAGAGCACGTTGCCGTCATGGCTGTGCAGGAAGATGACGTGGACGTCCTTGAAGTCCTCGGCCAGCCAGTCCATCGACGCGTTCATCGCCTTGGTCGTCGCCAGTGCCGAGCCGCGATGCACGGTCGGCAGCTCGAAGACCTCGGCGCGCGGGAAGACGCCGGGCGTGTAGCCGAGCACGGTCCAGACGATGTCGGCCGCGCCGTCACGCACCTGGTTGTAGAGCTCCGGCGGGCTGCCCCCCATCGACATGGACGGGAAGATCTCGACCTTGATGCGCCCGTTCGACTGCTCTTCGACGCGCTTGGCCCAGGGCTCGATCATGCCGACCTGGGCGTTCGACTTGGGCGGCAGGAAGTGGTGAACGGTCAGCGTCACCTCCTGCGCCTGCACGCCCCCGCCCAAGAGCGCGAGCCCGAGCAGACCGGCAGAAAAAGCGTGTCTCATTCCATCCTCCCCTCGGTCCGGCTGCTGACGGCCGGTCTCGACCGGTCTACCGGCTGCCGCCCCGGCGAACAAGCCGGCTCGCCCGACGCGCCTTGCGTCCGGGCCCGCGCGGAGCCCGGCCCGGCGTCGTGGCAGGTTCATCTCGGCAAGCGTCCTGTCGGGCAGTCGGACGCGGCCCTACCGCGTCCGCGCCGCTCGGAGCGGCGTACAGCATTGGCCGCGCGGAACGAACGTCCCTCAGGCGCCCTTGGTCAGCACCGCCTCGAACTGCTCGAGCGCCCAGTCGACCTGGTCCTCGGTGATGACGAGCGGCGGGGCGATGCGGATCGAGTGCTCGTGCGTGTCCTTGGCCAGCACGCCGCGCTCCTTCAGCGCCTGGCAGTAGGGCCGCGCGCCGCCTGCCGCGCGGTCGAGCTCGACCGCCAGCATCAGCCCGCGGCCGCGCACCTCGCGGACGGCGTTCGAGCGGATCGCCTTCAGCCCGGCCATGAACCGCGCGCCCATGCGCTCGGCGTTCTCGACCATCCCCTCCTCGACCAGCACGCGCAGCGCGGCGCGCGCCACGGCGCAGGCGAGCGGATTGCCGCCGAAGGTGCTGACCCGTGCTCGCCCGGCTGCAGCACGCCCAGCACCTCGGTGTTCGAGAGGACGGCCGAGACCGGGTAGAAGCCGCCCGACAGCGCCTTGCCGACCAGCGTCACGTCGGCCTCGATCCCCTCGTGCTCCTCGGCCAGCAGCTTGCCGGTGCGGCCGAGCCCCGTCTGGATCTCGTCGATGATCAGCGTGACGCGGTGCTCGGTGCAGAGCTCGCGGACGCGCTTGAAATAGCCGGCGCGGCGGGATCAGCACGCCCGCCTCGCCCTGGATCGGCTCGACCAGGAAGGCGACGGTGTTCTCGTTGATCGCTGCCTCGAACTGCGCGATGTCGCCGAAGTCCACGACCCTGAAGCCCGGGCGCGAACGGCCCGAAGCCGCCGCGCGCCACCGGGTCGGTCGAGAAGCCGACGATCATCAGCGTGCGGCCGTGGAAGTTGTTGCGGGCGACGATGACCTCGGCCTTGTCCTTCTCGACGCCCTTGACCTCGTAGCCCCATTTGCGCACGGCCTTGACCGCGCTCTCGACCGCCTCGGC
The DNA here is from genome assembly GCA_963763245.1 of uncultured Bacillaceae bacterium. Classification (GTDB taxonomy): domain Bacteria; phylum Pseudomonadota; class Alphaproteobacteria; order Rhodobacterales; family Rhodobacteraceae; genus Thermohalobaculum. Next base: position 165,373 of record CAVXNU010000022.1, on the reverse strand, counting down.
GCCCGAGTTCATCGGCAGGATCTTGTGGCTGCCGGTCAGCCTGGCGATCTCCTCGTAGAAGAGCGCCAGCTGGTCGTTGCGGAAGGCGCGGCTGGTCAGCGTCAGCTTGCCCGCCTGCTCGACCATCGCGGCCAGGATCTTCGGGTGGCAGTGCCCCTGGTTCACCGCCGAATAGGCGCTGAGGCAGTCGAGATAGCGCTTGCCCTCGGTGTCCCAGAGCCAGACGCCCTCGCCGCGGCTCAGCACCACGTCGAGCGGCTTGTAATTGTGCGCGCCGAGGCGCAGCTCGGTCCGGATCAGGTCCTCGGCAATGGCCATCGGCATCTCCTTGGTCTCGCCCTCGGGCCGGCGCCCCGCTGGCGCCGCGCGCGGGCGGGTGGGTGGGGCGGGCGGCGCCAGCGGGGCGCCGGCCCGAGGTTCAGCGCCGCCGGTCGATGATGCGCCGGCCGAACAGGCTGGCCGTCAGCTCGGTCAGCAGCGATGGCCGACCGGCCGCGCTCGTCCAGAAACGGGTTCAGCTCGACCAGGTCGAGCGAGGTCACGAGCCCCGAATCGCTCAGCATCTCCATCAGCAGATGCGCCTCGCGATAGGTGGCGCCGCCCGGCACCGCCGTGCCGACGCCGGGCGCGATCTCGGGCGCCAGGAAATCGACGTCGAGGCTGACATGCAGCATGGCGTCCGCGGCCTCGACCGTCTCCAGCACCTCGGCCAGCAGGCGCGAGATGCCCGTCTCGTCGATCCGGCGCATGTCGATGACGTCGACGCCGCGCTCGACGACCAGCCGGCGCTCGTCGGCGTCGACCGAGCGGATGCCGAACTGGTGGATGTGCGCGCCCGGCACCGGCACGCGCGCGACGCCCTCGAACAGCCAGTCGAGCCCCGCCTCGCCGGTCAGCGCCGCGACCGGCATGCCGTGCACATTGCCCGAGGGCGAGGTCGCGGGCGTGTTGAAATCGGTGTGCGCGTCCAGCCACAGCACGTGCAGCGGCCGCCCCAACCCGTCCGCCCGCCGCGCCATGGCGTTGACCGAGCCGATCGAGAGGGCATGATCGCCGCCCATGAAGACCGGCAACCCCGCCGCCGCCTCGGCCGCCTGCGTCGATCGCCCGCACCCAGGCGGCGACCGTGCCGGCGGCCCGCGCGCGGCCAGGCACCTCGACCTCGCTCGCCGGGCCGGGCGCGAGGTTGCCGCGGTCGCGCACGGCGTGGCCGAGCGCCGCCAGCGCCTCGTCAAGCCCCGCGGCGCGCAGCGCATCCGGCCCCATCACGCAGCCGCGCCGCCCGGCTCCGGCCTCCATCGGCACCCCGATCAGCTCGATCTCCAGCGCGTCCATCGCGCTTCGCCCCAAGTCTGCCCGTCGCGCGCAGCATAGCGGCAATCCGTTGCCGTGAAACCGTCCGGAATGCCCGATGCGTCGCCGGCCGAGGCCGCTCCGATCTGCGATCTCCGACCGCGTCATCCGCGCCGGCCGGCCGCATGACCGAGGTGAACGGCCTCTGGCTGCAGCTCGCGCTCGCCGCCATCGTCATCGGCGCGACGACGACGCTGCAGGCGCTGTTCATCGCCATCGCCTTCGAGGTGCGGCCGCATCTCGCGCGCCGGCTGCGGACGCTCCGGCCGTGGTGGCTGGCGGCGATGTTCGCCGTCTCGGCGCTCTGGATGCTGCTCGGCACGATCGCCGGCATCTGGCTCTGGGCGGGCGTGCTGCTCTGGCTCGGCGCCTTCGCCCATCTCGAGGAGGCGCTCTACTTCGCCATCGTCGCCTACACCACCGTCGGCTATGGCGACGTCGTCGCGCCGCATGACTGGCGCATCCTCGGCGCGACGATCGCGGCGAACGGCATGCTGGGCTTCGGCATCGCCACGGCGGCGCTGATCGACCTGGTGCTGCGCACGCAGAACGAGCTGCGCCGCTGATGGACGCGATGGACGCGCGCGCCCGTCTGCTAGGGGGCCGCCCCATGCTGACGATCCGCGACCTCGGCTTTTCCATGGCAGGCACGCCGCTCTTCGAGGGCGCGTCGGCGCAGATCCCGTCGGGCGCCCATGTCGGCCTGGTCGGCCGCAACGGCAGCGGCAAGACCACGCTCTTCCGGCTGATCGCGGGCGAGCTGACGCCCGATCAGGGCGAGATCGGCCTGCCATCGCGGGCGCGGATCGGCGGCGTCGCGCAGGAAGCGCCAGGCGATGCAGCGCACGCTGATCGACACCGTGCTGGCCGCGGACACCGAGCGCGCCGCGCTGATGGCCGAGGCCGAGACCGCGCGCGACGCCGCACCGCATCGCCGAGATCCAGACGCGGCTCGCCGACATCGACGCCCACTCGGCGGAGGCGCGCGCCGCCACCATCCTGTCGGGCCTCGGCTTCGACCACGCCGCGCAAGGCGCGCCCCTCGGCCGAGTTCTCCGGCGGCTGGCGCATGCGCGTGGCGCTGGCCGCCGTGCTCTTCTCCGCCCCTGACCTGCTGCTGCTCGACGAGCCGACGAACTATCTCGACCTCGAGGGCGCGCTCTGGCTCGAGGGCTATCTCGCCCGGTATCCGCACAGCTGTCTCGTCATCAGCCATGATCGCGGGCTCTTGAACCGCGCCGTCAACGGCATCCTGCACCTGCACGACCGCAAGCTGACCTTCTATACGGGCGGCTACGACGCCTTCGACCGGGCGCGCCGCGAGAAGCTTTTGCTGCAGCAGGCGATGGCCAAGAAGCAGGCCGCCGCCCGCGCGCATATGCAGGCCTTCGTCGACCGGTTCCGCTACAAGGCCTCGAAGGCGCGCCAGGCGCAGTCGCGGCTGAAGATGCTGGCCCGCATGGAGCCGATCGCCGCCGAGATCGAGGGCGCCGTCGCGCCGATCCGCTTCCCCGACCCGGACGAGCTCGCCCCGCCCCTGATGACGATCGAGGGCGTCGGCGTCGGCTATGGCGGCCGCACGGTGCTCTCGGGCATCGACCTGCGCCTCGACCAGGATGACCGCATCGCGCTGCTCGGCGCCAACGGCCAGGGCAAGTCGACGCTCGCCAAGCTGATCTCGGGCCGGCTCGAGCCGATGGCGGGCCGCCGCCGCGCCTCGCCGAAACTGCGCATCGGCTATTTCGCCCAGCACCAGGCCGACGAGCTGGTCGCGGGCGAGACCCCGATCGACCACATCCGCCGCCTGCGCCCCGACGAGCCGCAGGGCAAGCTGCGCGCCCGTCTGGCGCAAGGCGGCATCGGCGCGGGCGTCGCCGAGACCAGGGTCGGCAATCTCTCGGGCGGGCAGAAGGCGCGGCTGCTGCTGATCCTCGCCAGCCTGGATGCGCCGCACCTCATCATCCTCGACGAGCCGACCAACCACCTCGACATCGAGAGCCGCGAGGCGCTGGTCTCGGGCCTGAACGAGTACCAGGGCGCGGTCATCCTGATCACGCACGACGCGCATCTGATCGAGCTGGTCGCCGACCGGCTCCTGCTGGTGCGCGACGGGCGCGTCACGCGCGTACGACGACGATCTGGAGAGCTATCGCCGGCTGCTGCTCGGCCCCGCCGCCGCCACGGCCGAGAAGCGCGAGAAGGCGCGCGCCGAGAAGGCCGAGGCAGCGGCGACCAAGCCCGCCGCCACCCGCCGTGTCGAGCGCGCCGCGCTCGCGCCCCTGCGCGCCGAGGTCCGCACCTGCGAGGCGCGCGTCGCCAAGATCGCCGCCATGCTGGCGGAGCTGGACCGCCGCCTCGCCGATCCCGGCGCTCTATGACGGGCCGCCCGGACGGATCGAGGCCCTGCAGAAGAAGCGCGCCGAGATCGTCGAGGCGCAGAAGCGCGCCGAGGACCTCTGGCTCGCCGCCTCCGCCCGCCTCGAAGAGGCCGAGGCGGTCTGAGGTGAGCCGTGCCGGCCATGCTCGGCGGCAGCCTCTCCTGATCATCGTCGGCGGCTTGTCCGGGTCCGGAAAGACGACAGTGGCGGCACTGGCGCTCGCGGCCGAGTAGGCGCCGCGCGTCGATGCGTGCCGGCGCGAGGGACAAGCACCGATCGACGCGGCATGCTTGCGGCACGGGGCTTGCAACGCGATATGCAGCCCCACCTCGCGGAGGACACGATGCTGCCCCTCGATCCCGGTTCGCAGGCCCGCATCTTCTACCTGGTTCTGCTCGGCACGTTCCTGCTCGTGTACCTCTTTGCCGCCTACCGTCACCGTTTGGGACAGGCGCTGCAGCATGCCGCGATCTGGGTGCTGATCTTCATCGGGGCGGTGATCGCCGTCGGGTTCTGGGAGCCGCTCAAGGGCCAGCTCTACGCCGACAAGGCGCTCGTCGTCGGCCAGGACACGCTGGCCCTGCGCCGCTCCCCCGACGGCCATTTCTATGCGACGGCCGAAGTGAACGGCGCACCCGTCCGCTTCATGATCGACACGGGCGCCAGCGACCTCGTGCTCACCGAGGCCGACGCGCAGGCGGCGGGCTTCGATACCGGCCGGCTGAACTATGTGCTGCCGACAATCACCGCGAACGGCCGGACGATGAGCGCGCCCGTCCGGCTCGATACGGTCACGCTCGGCGACCTGGTCGACCAGGCCGTGCCGGCCAGCGTCAGCGGTGGCGAGCTCGACCAGTCGCTGCTGGGCATGCGCTATCTCGAGCGCTTCAGCAGCGTCCGGTTCGAAGGGAACATGCTCTACCTGAGCCGCTGATCGAAGCTGATCGAGCCTGGCACCGCGCGGACCCGCTGCCGGCCGGAGGCCCTACTCGACCGTGACCGATTTCGCCAGGTTCCGCGGCTGATCGACGTCCGTGCCGCGGGCCAGCGCGGTGAAATAGGCGAGCTGCTGCGCCACGACGGCGTAGAGGACCGGCGCCGCGAAGGCGTCGCACTGGGGCAGCACAATCGTGCGCCAGGCCCCGTCGGCCGCCGCCGCTCGGCCGTCCTCGTCAGTGACCAGCACCACCTTGCCGCCGCGCGCCATGACCTCCTGCATGTTCGAGACCGTCTTGTCGAACAGCCGGTCGCGCGGCGCCATCACGACGACAGGCACGGTTTCGTCGATCAGCGCGATCGGGCCATGCTTGAGCTCGCCCGAGGCGTAGCCCTCGGCATGGATGTAGCTGATCTCCTTGAGCTTCAGCGCGCCCTCGAGCGCGATCGGGAACATCGATCCCCGGCCGAGATAAAGGACGTTCCTGGCGAACGACATCTCCTGGCTGACGCGATTGACCCAGTCCTCGTCGCTCAGCACCTCGGCGATCAGCCGCGGCAGCTCGCCGAGGCTGCGGATGAGCGCGGTCTCTTGCGCAGTATCGAGGCGTCCCCGTGCCCTGGCGGCGAGGATGGCGGTTGTCGCGAGCACGATCAGCTGGCAGGTGAAGGCCTTGGTCGAGGCGACGCCGATCTCGCGGCCCGCAAGCGTCGGCAGCACGATGTCGAGCTCGCGCGCCATCGAGCTTTCCTCGACATTGATGATGCCGAGCGTGCGCGCCACTTGGCCACTCGCGTGGCGCAATGCCGCCAGCGTGTCCGCCGTCTCGCCCGATTGGCTGATGAAGATCGCGAGCTCGCGACCGTCGAGCGGCGGCTCGCGGTAGCGGAACTCCGAGGCGATATCGACCTCGACGGGAATCCCGGCCAGCTGCTCGAACCAGTATTTCGCGACCATGCCCGCATAGGCCGCGGTGCCGCAGGCCACGATGACGATCCGCGAGAGCCCGGTCCAGTCGATCGACTCTGCCGGCGAGACCACCGCCTGTCCACCGGGTGCGATGTACCGCGAGAGGGCATAGCCCAGCACGGTCGGCTGCTCGTGGATTTCCTTGGCCATGAAGTGCCGGTACTCGCCGCGGTCGGCGAGGCCGGATTCGACCTCGACCGCGCGGACCGGCCGCTCGACCGGGTTTCCGCTGCGGTCGAAGATGCTGGCGCCCGAGCGGTGCACCACGGCACGGTCGCCCTCGTCCAGATAGGTGACGCGCCGGGTCATCGGGCTGAGCGCGAGGGCGTCCGAGCCGACGAACATCTCGTCGTCGCCCCAACCGATGGCCAGCGGCGAGCCGTGCCGTGCCGCGATCAGCAGATCTGGCTCGTTCTCGAACAGGAAGACGAGCGCGAACGCGCCCTCCAATCGCGACAGCACGGCCGAGACCGCGTCGAACGGCGCTTCGCCCTGCCCCATCCGGTAGGCGACCATCTGGGCGATCACCTCGGTATCCGTCTCCGTCCCGCAGACGATGCCGCGGTCGGCGAGCTCGCGCCGGAGGTCGCGGAAGTTCTCGATGATGCCGTTGTGGACGACATGCACCGGCCCCGCCGCGTGCGGATGCGCATTCTCGACGGTCGGCGCGCCATGCGTCGCCCAGCGCGTGTGGCCGATGCCCGTGCTGCCGAGCGCCGGCTCGGCCGCGACGAGCTTGGTCAGCTCGGCCAGCTTGCCGACGGCGCGCCGCCGCTCGGCCCGGCCGTTCGAGAGCGTCGTCAGCCCGGCGCTGTCATAGCCGCGATATTCCAGCCGCTTCAGCGCGTCGAGGATCCGCGGCGCAGCGTCGAGCTGGCCGAGGATGCCGATGATGCCGCACATGGGTCAGCCCGTCCTTTCGCGCTTTCTGGCCTGAAGCTTCTCGCGCAGCCGCGGCGCCGTGCCCTCGCGATTCTGCTGCGCCGTCCTGGCGATGGCGAGCGCATCCGCCGGCACATCCCTGGTGACCACGGTGCCCGTTGCCACATAGGCATCCGCTCCCACCGCGACCGGCGCGATCAGCGCCGTGTTGACGCCGATGAAGGCGCCGTCGCCGATCTCGGTCCGGTGCTTTGCGTATCCGTCGTAATTGCAGGTGATCGTGCCGGCACCGACGTTCACGCGCGCGCCGAGCCCGGCGTCGCCGATATAGCTCAGGTGATTGACCTTGCTGCCCTGCCCGATGGCGGCGTTCTTGATCTCGACGAAATTGCCGATATGCGCGCCCTTGCCCAGGCGAGCGCCGGGGCGGAGCCGCGCGAATGGGCCAACGACGGCGCCGGGGCCGACCTCCGCACCCTCGAGATGGCAGAAGGCGCGGATCTCGGCACCATCAGCGACCGTCACGCCGGGGCCGAATACCACGTTGGGATGCACCGTGACATCGCGCCCGAGCGCCGTGTCGAAGCTGAACCAGACGGTCTCGGGCGCAATCAGCGTGGTCCCTGCCAGCATGGCCGCGCGACGGCAGCCCGCCTGGAACGCCGCCTCGGCCTCGGCGAGCTGCACCCGGTCGTTGATGCCGAGCGTCTCCGCCTCGTCGCAAAGCGGCGCGCGCACCGTCAGCCCCTCGGCGCGCGCCAGCGCGACGACGTCCGTCAGGTAGTATTCGCCCTGGGCGTTGGCGTTGCCGACGCCCTCGAGCAGCCGCAGCATGGTGGCGCAGTCGCCGGCCATCAGCCCCGAGTTGCAGGTGCGAATGGCGAGCTGCTCGGGGCTCGCATCCTTGGCCTCGACGATCGCCTCCAGCATGCCGTCGGCATCCAGCAGCAATCGGCCGTACCGGCCCGGGTCGCGCGCCTCGAAGCCGAGCACGACGATATCGGCCGAGCGCCGAGCGGCTTGCATGCCCTGCAGCGTCTCGGAACGGATGAGCGGCGTGTCGGCGAAGAGCACGAAGAGATCGCCCTCGAAGCCTTCGAGGGCACCGCGAGCGGCACGGACGGCATGGGCGGTGCCGAGCTGCCGTTCCTGGACGACCACCGTGACGTTCGGCTCGAACCCGCGCGCCGCGTCGCCGACCGCCTCGCCGCCATGGCCGATCACGACCGCCATGCGGCTCGGGGCCAGCGCGCGCCCCGCCCGCATGGTGTGGTGCAGCATCGAGGCGTTGCCGATCGGGTGCAGGACCTTGGGCAGGTCCGAGCGCATCCGCGTTCCCTTGCCGGCAGCCAGGATGACGACCGCAGCGGGGCGGTTCATGTGCGGGCTTCCCTCCATGGCCGGGGATATAGCGAGGCGGCCGCATGGACAGAAGCGCAAAGTGGTTCAGCTTTGGTTACACTTTCTTGCCGTTGCAGCTATGGTCCGGCGCGAGACGGCCAGGGCAGGAGACAGGATGCGGGGCGCGATCTTCGATCTGGACGGCACGCTTGCCGATACGGCGGGCGATCTGCTGGCCGCCGCCAACGAGGCGATGGCGCCCTATGGGCTGCCCAGGCTCGACCCCGTCGCCGACCGGGCCTATGCCGGGCGCGGCGCCCGGGCGATGATCCGGCGCGCCATGGTGCTGGCGGGCCGTCCCGAGGACGGCGCCGAGGAGCTGGCGCTGGCCGACGCCATCTACCCGGGCCTGCTCGAGGCCTATGAGGCCCGCATCGCGCACGAGACGACGCTGTTCGACGGGGTCGAGACCTGCCTCGCGACGCTCGAGGCACGATCCTGGCGGATCGGCATCTGCACGAACAAGCCCGAGCGGCTGGCGCTCCTGCTGCTCGACGCGCTGGGCGTGCGCGACCGCTTCGCCGCCGTTCTGGGGGCCGACACCCTGCATGTCCGCAAGCCCGACCCGATGCATTTCACCGAGACGGCGCGTCGGATCGGGGCCGACCCGGCACGCTCGGTGATGATCGGCGACACGTTGACGGACCTGACGACGGCGCGCCGGGCGGGCGTGCCCTGCGTCTTGACCGGGTTCGGCTTTGCCGCCGAGCCGTTGGCCGAGCTGGCGCCGGACGCGGTGGTGGCCCACTTCGACGAGATCCCCGCTGTGCTGGAGCGACTCTCGCCCGAGGCTGGCAACCGCCGGCAATCCCATCCGGCTTGACGCCGGATTGGCGGCCTCGTACATCCGCCGGGCGTGGGCGGTTAGCTCAGTTGGTAGAGCACAGTGTTCACATCGCTGGGGTCACTGGTTCGAGCCCAGTACCGCCCACCAGAACGCAGATCTCCGCTCGCGAGAGGGAGTTTGGCGCCGGTCGCACCGAAGCGTGTCCCGGATCGGCCCGGCTTTGTCTCGCCGCAGGAACGTCAGACCAGACTGTCGAGCAGATAGAAATCTGTGTCCGACAGCGACGTCGCGGCGACGCCTTTGATCACGATGTCGGTCCCGTCGAAGTGCACCAGAGCGGAGCCCTCGAAGGTCGAAATCTGAAAGCCCGCGTTCCCGACGAGGGCGATCTTGTCGGTGCCCAGCAAGAAGTCGGTGACGGTGTCGGATCCTTCGTTGCGGCTGAATATGAATGTGTCCGACCCGCTGCCGCCGGTCAGGCTGTCATTGCCGGTGCCGCCCAGCAAATTGTCGTCGCCGGACCCTCCGGCAAGCGTGTCGTTGCCGGTCTCGCCAAGCAGCACGTCCGCGCCCGAGCCGCCCTCTAGCCGGTCGTCTCCGCTGCGTCCCCAGATGTAATCGTCGCCGCCAAGCCCGTAGATCACATCGCGCGCGCCCGTGCCGATCAGCTCCTCGCTCTGCGAGCTGCCGAACTGTTGTTCCACCGTGTCGGCGACGGTCACCGCGAACGTTTGCGTGGCGAGTTGACCATCTGCGACCCGCGCCGAGCCGATCAGCGTGATCACGGGTTGAGTGTCGTGATCGATCGTGGCGCCCTCTTTGAGGTAGACGGCGCCATCCGCGGTCACGCCGAAGCGCTCGTCATTGACAGAATAGATCGCCGTCGGGCCGAAAACGCCGCCGAGATCCAGGTCGATCCCCACCGGCGTGCCGGCGACGGCCGCCTCGGAGATCGAGTTCGCCGTCGGATCTCCATCTTCCAGCCGGCCGATCGGCCGCTCGATGCTTTCGGAGACATCGGCGATGTTCCGCCACGTGCTGTCGAGGCTGCTCTCGACATAGCTCGCGCCGAACCAGAAAAGCGTGTCGGCGCCGTCCAGGGCGCGCGCCATCTCGGACATGACGTAGATGCTCGGGGCGTGCGCCGCTTCGACCAGAGCAGGATCGAGCTCGGCCAAGGCCGCGTCCGAATAGAGATCCTTGAGGCCGAAACCCTGCAGGACGCCGATGGTGAGCTTTTCCGGCAATGTCTGCTCGATCCAGTGGAGGTAGTCCCCCACCGCAGTGACCCGGTCGACCAGCCCCCCGCCCGAATAGGGCGTCTGATGCCCGGCACCGGCTAGATCGCTGCCATAGACGGCAAAGCCGACCTGATCAGCCCACCGCGCCGCCAGCTTGACCTCCGCCAAATAGGCTTGTGCGTCCCAGCCCGCCTCGATCGGGGCGTGAACCTGGATGACCGGCAGATCCGGCGCGATCTCCTTGACGTGCGTGTAGAAGGCCTCGAGCCATTTATCGGGGACGTCGTGCAGCACAGGCTCGTCATAGCTGTAGAAGCCCGCGATGATGTCCCGCCCCCCGACGGCTTCGAGCAGATCGGCGAGGGGATCTGGCCGCGCCGGCGCCACCGCGTCCGGAAAGAGCTGCGCGACGAGATCCTGCCTGCCGATCGAGATCAGGAAATCGAGCACCGGGTTGCTTTCGGCCGTCGCCGAGGCCGACGGGACCTGCCCGTCCGGATAGAGCAGCGAGGCGGGCACGATCATCTTGATGCCGTGCCTCTCCATGGCGTCGTAGATCTCCGGGCTGGCCGTTCCCCAGGGCGGCGGGAAGAACGCCGCCTCGAGCCCTGTCGCCTTCACCTCCGGGTAATGCTCGTAGATCGAGAAGGGGAGAAAGAGCGTCTGACCCGCCGCCTGCATCTGCGCGAAGATGGCGTCGTAATCCATCCTCGTCGCAAGATCGTAGGGCACTCCGGCCGTCCCTAGCATCATGATCCCCTCCCTGCGCGCGCACTACCGGCCTGCAGGATACGACGTTCCGTCGCCTAAGACCAGTTAAGTTGCGGCAGATGCCAGGAAGCAGGAGTAAGACTCCATGATTAACGCCGCCAGATAGTTCGCCTTAGATCACGCTCTACCATTACGCGAACGATTTAGGTTTCCGGAGCAAGATAGAAATCCAAGCCAGTTTTGGTCGAACCGTGAACCCAATTCAGCGGCTCCTTCCGCCAGAGCCTTATCTCGGAATACCCGATGATGGTATTTGGGCTTTCACAATGATCAGATCTATCTGAGACGCTGTTTATAAGTGACCTTGAGGAATAGCAGACTCCTTTTTGTGCCCCGCAATGCAGGCACACAGTCACGCCAGCGACTGGCTCTCGACCGGGTAAAGGATCCGCCGGCTGCCGAGGATTTCGCCGCCGAGCGGCATTGGCCACGCCGTGCCGGGCCAGCGCAGTTCCATGCAGAGGTCACGCGGACGATATACGGCCGTGTAGAGCGTGCCAAATCCCGCGCCGAACCTGATCGAGTAAAGCGGCGGCTTCAGGAAGGCCCCGACGAACCGTTCCGGCGGATCGACGTGCAAGGTCAGGCGCTGCAGCAGATAGCGCTCGCGCTCGACGGTCGCCGTGAAGCGGGCGTGCCCCGACCACTCGACCCGCTCCTGATGGTTCGTCGCCACTGCCGCATGCGTCACCGTGGTGCCCCGGTCGGGCGACATATAGGCCGTGAGGTATCGCCGGTCGGCATCGACGACCGTGACGTTGTAGCTCATATGGGTCGGCAAGCGGGCAAGCGCCCTGCCCGCCTGCTCCGCCGTCCCGCAGGTCTGGAGCACGTATCGAAGGATCAGGGGCACACCGAATCCTTCGCCGACCTCGCGCCGGCCGCCGAACGTCAGAGACGCCGCAAGGCCCGCGTCGTTCATGCCGTCGACCAGGCCCCACATCCCGTCCGAGCAACCGATCACGCGACGGCCGCCCCAGTCCGTGCGCAGGATCAGCGCGTCGAAGGCATGCGCATTGTAGTCGTAATTGCGCACCATCAGGGGCTCGGGTCCCGGCCAGATCGCCTGGCTGCACGCCGCCAGATAGGGCGGCGGCCGCCAGAAGGAGAGAAACCGCGCCGCCTCGTCGCCGCCGCCCGCGAGATCGCACAACCGCTCGTAGAGATCGATCAGCTCCGGCATGTGGTGCGCAAGCGCGCGCCGGCAGGCGAGATAGCTCGGCCGCGTCGAGACGCCCTCGCGGGCCCACCATCGCCTGTAATGCGGCCAGTACGAACGGAAGAGCCCGGCCCATTGCGGGCCGGGCTCGGCTTCCGACACGGCGCGGAAGGTCAGCTCCATGCTATAGGATTTTGAACGCCGGCTCTGCCAGCGCCGCAGCCGAGGGCAGCGGCCGCGCTGCGAAGGCGTTCTTGATCCCGTCGATCCATTTCCTCGAGCGATCGGTCAGCTGGAAGCCCGCCGTCATCGAGCGGCCGCGGGTCACCAGGATGCCGAGATCGGCGCCCTCGTAGCGATAATCGCCGGGCTTGAGGATGCGCAGGAAGAACGCCTCCTTCTCCGACTCGACGGCACGCCGGTGATAGTCGAAGCGGTCATAGACGACGCGGCCGTCGTCGAGCATGCGGTAGATGCCGGTCTCGGGCGCCTGGGTCAGGATATCGACGGTGTCGTCGGTGTGCTTGATGACCATCTGCGACCAGGAGTTGATCATGTCGGGATCGGCCCAGCGGGCGTTCAGCTCCTCGACGTCGAGGTCGAAGTCGACCCCCGAGAACTCCAGAAGGTGGAACAGGAAGAGCGGCGCGTCCGCGTGGGCGAACGCGGCGTGGTTCGTCATCGAGCTGGCGCCGGTGATGCGCGGGTTCAGCTCGCCGAGCCAAATGTCGCCCGACTTTTTCTCGATGAGGAAGTCGAGCTCGAAATAGCCCCGATATCCTTCCTTCTTCAGCTGCTCGCCGAACTTGAAGGTCAGGTCGCGCGCCCTTTGCCGCGTCTTCGGCGGAAAGGCTGTCGCGAAGATCTCGTTGCCGCACCAGCCGCCCCGGTAGGGCGTCAGTTCCTTGAAGCCGACGAGCTCGGTCATCAGGGGGCCGACGATCGTGCCCTGCTTGGTGGCGCAGGCCTCGATCGCGCTGCCCCGGCAGTCGATCCGCTTCATGATCTTGATCTCGCCCTGGCCGACGATCTCGTGCTCGTGCTTGCGGAAATCGGCCTCGGACTTGATGAAGAACGTGGTGTGGCCGCTGTCGCCGAAGGCCGACTGCAGCACGAGGTCGTTGCCGATCCCCGCCTTCTCGCAGGTCTTCTGCAGGTCGGCGTAGCTCTTCACCTCGGCCAGCACGTTCGGCACCGAGGGCACGCCCGCCTTGTTGCCGATCCGCACGGTCTCGATCTTGTTGTCGCATTGCTGGCGCAGCTTGGCCTTGGGAAACCAGACTTCGGCGCCCAGCTCGCGCGAGAGCTTCTCGGTCTCTTCGTCGAACATCAGGAACGCGAACTTCGGCTTGCCGCCGCGGCCCTTCACATAGTCCACCACCTCCTTGTGCTGCAGCATGTAGTTGTTGATGTCCTCGATCGACTGAAACTCGTGGTGCGGCATTTCAGACGGCGAGAACACGTTCGGATGCCGGCCGTCATAGCAATCGAGATAGCAGATATACTTGAAGTTCTTCACCCATTCGTCGAGCCCGAGCAAATTGAAGTTCGTTGCCGAGATGAAATAGATCGGGTGCTCGTTGCGATGGAAAAAACGGCGGATCTCCGAGATGTTGTTCAGCTTCTTCCGGGCCCGCGCCGGGGCCTTGGGAGCTGCATCGGTCGTCGCAGCAGTCTTCGTCGCCATGGTTGCCCTCTCCTGTTTTATTCGGCCGCCTTGGGAAGCGCCCGCGACGCATGGTTGGCCAAAGCTTCGTCGGTGAAGACGCGCAGGCCGAGATCCGGGCGGTAGCCGTGGATCTCGTTGACGTCGAGCGCCCGCATGAAGGCGAGGATCTCCTCCGAGATGACCTGCCCGGGCACGAGAATGGGAAATCCGGGCGGATACGGGATGATGAAGCTCGACGAGACGATCTCGCGCCCCTTGGCCATCTCGTCCTTCAGCGAGCCGTCGAGCATCAGATAGTCGCAATTGTCCTCGTCATAGGCGAGAAAGAAAGCGGCGCGGATGTCGCCCTCGGGCGTGTCGGTGCCGTCGTTCGCCCGGAACGCGTCGTGAAACCGGCTGAAGTCGGGCAGCGGCGGCAGCTCCTCGGTCAGGCTGCGCACGCGGTGCTCGAAACTGCGCCGCTCCATCTTGGACGCGTCGTCGAGCAGGTCGTCGAGATCCTTGGCGATCTTGACCAGCACCTCGATCAGATAGGCGACCGACGAGCGCGTCGTGCCGATGTTCGTCATGAACAGCACGGTGTTGCGCGAGGTCTTGTTGATCTGGATCCCGTACTTGTCCATCAGGATCTGGGTCTTGAAGGTATCGCCGTCCCAGCCCGTTCCGCCAACGGTCAGAGTGACCCGCGTCGGGTCGAGCACGAACTCGTCCTGGCTCCAGGCCTCCCAGACGTCGCTCCACCCCTGCTCGGCGTCAAAATAGGTGTTGATTCCGCTCTGCCGGTACTCGGCCGGAATCATTTCGCCGGCTGAGAGCACGCGGAAATACCTCTGCAGCAGCGGGTGGGTGGCGATGGCCTTGCGCATGGACATCGCCGCCTCGACCTGGCGCTGGACGAACTCGAAACCCTCGAGCTCGACCTGCCGTCGCCCGACATCCAGCGAGGCGATGATCTGGTAGTTCGGGCTGGTCGAGGTGTGCGTCATGTACGCCTCGTGGAAGGCCTGCTCGACCTCGCCCTTGAAGTCCTGGTCGTTGACATGGATCATGCTGCCCTGGCGCAGCGCTGTCAGCGTCTTGTGCGTCGACTGGCAGGCATAGACGCGCACCCGCGCGGTCGGCGGCGGGATAAGCCGCGTCTTCAGCAGTGTCTCGTCATCGGCGAGTTCCAGCGCTTTCTGCTGCTTCTCCCACGCCGCACGGTGCTCCGGCGTGCGCAGCTTCGTGCGCAGCTCGGTGGCCGTGTTCATCGCCGTGCGATAGCGATAGGTCGGGTTGAACCGCGCGAAGGCGAACCACGCCTCGTCCCAAAGGAAGACGAGGTCCGGCTTGATCGCCAGGCATTCCTCCATCACCCGCTCGACATTGTAGACCACGCCGTCGAAGGTGCAGTTCGTCAGCAGCAGCATGCGCACGCGGTCAAGCTTGCCGGCGGCCTTGAGTGCCAGGAGCTTGTGCTTGATCTCGCGCATCGGCACGGCGCCGTACATCGAGAACTCGTCGAGCGGATAGCTGTCGAGGTAGACGACCTCGGCGCCGGACAGCACCATGCCGTAATGGTGCGATTTGTGGCAGTCGTGGTCGATCAGCACGATGTCGCCGGGGTGTACCAGCGCCTGCACGACGATCTTGTTGCAGGTCGAGGTGCCGTTCGTGGCGAAGAAGGTCTGCTTGGCGCCGAAGGCGCGCGCGGCCAGCTCCTGCGCTTCCTTGATCGGCCCGTGCGGCTCGAGGAGCGAGTTGAGGCCGCCCGAGGTCGCGGAGGTCTCGGCCAGGAAGATGTTGGAGCCGTAGAAGGCCCCCATATCCTGGATCCAGTGGGAGCGCGAGATCGACTTGCCGCGGCTGATCGGCATCGCATGGAAGACGCCGGTCGGCTGCTTCGAGTACTCCTTCAGCGCCGAGAAGAACGGCGTCTTGTAGCGCGCGTTGACGCCGCGCAGCACGTTCAGGTGCAGCTCGAGGAAATCCTCCTGGTTATAGAAGACCCGCCGGCACTGGCCGAGGTCGCGCCCGGCGATCTCCTCGACCGAGCGGTCGGTGATCAGATAGGCGTCGAGCTCGGGGCGCACCTTCGAGATCAGCCGGCAAAGCTCGGGCCCGTAATCGGAAGGCTCGAGCGCGTCGACCTGCTCGTCGCTGACCCGATTGAGATACTGCTTCAGGATCGGCAGCGTGTTGTGCGATTTCAGCGTCAGTCCCGGCCGGATGACGACCGCCTGGATGTTGTGGTTGAACAGGATGGCGATCAGCGCGTCCTCGACGCTCGGCACCATCAGCGGCTCGTAGATGAACCCATCCTCCGGCCGTCGCATCCGCGCCAGGCTCTGTCGCAGCCAGCGCTCTTGCTGCTCGTTCAGCGTGTCGACGACCAGGAGCTCGAAATAGGGCCGCGCCAGGGTGCGCGCCTCGACCGGCACGGTCGAATTGTCCTCGACCTCGTCGTGATCGGCGGCGTCGCGCGCCAGGGTGATGTTCCGGCGCCGATAGGCGCCAGATGTCAGTGCGCGCACGACGCGCCGGACGGAAAACGCCAGTTCGTCGATGTTGCGGTGCTCGAGATGCCGGCGAAGCTGGTCGAAGGCCGAAAGCCCCGGGAACGCCCAGTAGACCTCGATCGGGAACAGCGCCTCGAAGAGCCCCTCTGCCCTGCGGATCTGACGCGCGAGCCCTCGCCCGTCGGGGCCGATCGCGGACAGCGTGTCCGTCGCCTCGCGGAGCGCGCTCCACCGGTCGAATCGCAACTGAAGGGCGCTGTAATAATCGCCGATCGAATGGATCGAAGCGCGATCCCCGTTGTCTGGCATCCATCCCCTCCAGTCAGCGGGCGAACGCAGGGCTGTCCGCGCCGATGCGGCGCGGACAGTCCGTCACCCGGATGCAACTTGGCGAATATTGGGCGCGTGCGGCACTGCCGCGTCGCCTTCCTGCAGCTGAAGCGCCGTCCGCGGATCCCCGGCCCGGAGCCCGGCCTTCGAGCCCTGCGCCGGCATCGTCAGCGGTCCCAGATCGTGCAGATAGCCGTCCGCGCCGGACGTCCGGTCATAGACCGGGAAGTCGACCGGGCGATCGCGAAAGCTCTTGAGGACCTGGCCCAATCCTCTCATCCCCGTCTCGCGCTGGCGCCGCACGACGTCGAGATCGATCTCGATCGGGAACATGTCCTCCTGCCCGGCTGACTGGTGCAGGACCACCGCCGAGGGATCGACGACGCAGGACCGCCCGATGCCGCCGGCGCCGAGCCCGTTGACGTCGAAGACATAGCATTGGAACTGCGCCGCCGTTGCGCGCGCGATCGCCAGTTCCGCGTCGCGGTCCGTCGTCCCCGTCAGCACCGGGTGGAGCAGCACCTCGACCCCCTGGGCGGTCAGCTGACGCGTCGTCTCGGGAAACCAGATGTCGTAGCAGATCGACAGCCCGAAGCGCCCGATGTCAGGCACGTCGAAGATGCAGAACTCCGTGCCCGCCTCGATGTCGGCCTCGTAGGGCCGGAACGGGAACATCTTGCGGTAGGTGGAGACGACCGTGCCGTCAGGCGCGATCACGACGGATGTGTTGTGGATCCGGCCATCCGACGTCTTTTCGAACATCGATCCCGGGATCAGCCAGATGCCGTGCCGCGCCGCGTCGGCGCATAACTGGTCGATCGCCTCGTTCTGCAGCGGCTGGGCAAAGCGCGGCAGCGGACCATAGGGCGCGAGTTCGCTGAACAGCACCATCTGCGTCCAGGGAAAGCGCGCCATCAGCACCTCCAGCCGGTGGCGCATCGCCTCGACATTGCTGTGCAGGGCCGCCACGTGCATCTGCACGCCGGCGATGGCGAAGGGGGTCATCGGGGATCTCCGAGCAGGCCGAATGAGACGACGATATCCGGCGCGCATGGAGATTTTACAAGTCGCAAACTCTGCCGACGCACGTCACCCCCTGACGACCAGCACGGAATGATTGGCGTTGTGCACAATCTTGTCCGCGACCGACCCCACAAACAGCGTACGCAAGGCATCCGGCCGATGCGAGGAGAGAATGATCAGGTCGACGGCGAGTTTGTCGGCCCACGCGATGATCTGCTCGGCCGCATGGCCGAGCGCGATGTGCGACTCGCATGCGGCATCGGCCGGCAGGTTCTGGGCGATCAGCTCCTTCAGCTTATCCTGCGCCTTCTCCAGCATCTCGCGCTCGAAGCTGTGCGGGAAGTGATCGCCGACCAGGACCGAACCGAAATCCGGCACGACGGCCAGGAGATGCAGCTCCGCCCCTCTGAGGCGTGCCTCGGACAGCGCCTCCGGCAGCACCCGGCGCCAGGATTCCTCGTGCGCCAAATCTACCGGTACCAGGATCTTCTTGCTCATGCCTCCCTCTCCCGCGTGGCCGCAGAGCTGGCCGTGGCCGATGCCGTCGTCCGAGCAGGCCCTGCGGACGTCTCTGCCCGACGACGCTGCAGCCAGACGACGGCTGCCAGAACCAGAAGGGCCGGTATGTACATCAGGTACTTGGTCGGCACGTCCGCCGGCCGCAGAACGCGCAGGATCTCGAAGTCCCAGTCGAGCCCCGCCTCTTGCGCCGGGCTGTCGAAGGCGACGTCGTCGATGATCGTCTTGCCGTCCTGCTGGCTGAGGGTGAGGCCGGCGGCGGTGATGCGCTCTTCCCCGGTCGGTTCGCTGCCGATCGGCAGCAGCGCCACGAATTCCAGCGGCTCGCCGATGTCGTCGATGCCGAGGACACGCAGCCGCAGCTTGTCGCCCGGCGTTGTGGCCTCCGCCGCCTCGTAGATTTCGGCCGGCGCGTGCTCCTCATAAGGCGGGTAGACCATGTCCATCCAGAAGCCCGGCCGGAACAGCGTGAAGGCGACCAGCAGCAGCAGCACCGCCTCCCATATGCGGTTCCGGGTGAGGAACCAGCCCTGGGTCGCCGCCGCAAACAGGCACATGGCGATCGTCGCGACGATGAAGATGAACACCCCCTGCGCCCAGCCTGTGTTGATGAGCAGCAGGTCGGTGTTGAAGATGAACAGGAACGGCAGTGCCGCCGTGCGCAGACTGTAGAAGAATGCGATGAACCCCGTCCGGATCGGATCGCCGCCCGAAACCGCTGCGGCCGCGAAACTGGCGAGACCGACAGGCGGGGTCACGTCGGCCATGATGCCGAAGTAGAAGACGAACAGGTGCACCGCGATCAGCGGCACGATCAGCCCGTTCTGCTGGCCGAGCGTGACGATGACGGGCGCGAGCAGCGCCTGTACGACGATGTAGTTCGCCGTCGTCGGCAGCCCCATGCCCAGGATCAGGCTGAGGATCGCCGTCAGGAACAGGATTGCCAGCAGGTTGCCCTGGCTCAGCACCTCGACGACGTCAGCCAGCGCCGAGCCGATGCCGGTCTGGCTGACCGAGCCGACGATGATGCCGGCGGTCGCCGTGGCGATGCCGATGCCGATCATGTTGCGCGCGCCGGCGATCAGGCCGTCGACCAGGTCCATGATGCCAGCCGAGAGCTGCGCCGCCAGTTCGCCGCCCCGGCCCGTCATCAGCGCCGTCAGCGGCCGCTGCGTCAGCAGGATGAAGATCAGGTAGGCCGTGGCCCAGAAAGCCGAGAGCCCGGGGCTCAGCCGGTCGACCATCAGCGCCCAGACCAGCACGATGACCGGCAGGATGAAGTGCAGCCCTGACTTCACCGTGGGGCCCGGCAAGGGCAGCTTGGCGCCGGGCTTGTCGAGATCGGCCATGCTGGGCGTCGGATAGCGCGTCGAGTACCAGAGCAGCCCCAGATAGGCCGCCGTCAGCAGGCAGAAGACCGCCCAGCCGGCGTGCTCGGGTATCTCGACCCGCAGCCAGCCCATGCCGTAATAGACGCCGAAGCTGATCAGGCAGATGATGACGACGCCGATCGCGATGCCGAGCAGGCGCTGGATCCAGGGCTTGGGCACATAGGCGCGCTCCATGCCCATCATGCCGGCCTTCATCGCCTCAAGATGGACGATGTAGACCAGCGCGATATAGCTGATGACGGCCGGCACGAAGGCGTGCTTGACCACCTCGAAATAGGGGATCCCGACATATTCGACCATCAGGAAGGCGGCCGCGCCCATCACGGGCGGCATGATCTGGCCGTTGACGGACGAGGCCGTCTCGACGGCACCCGCCTTCTCGGCCGAGAAGCCGACCTTCTTCATCAGCGGGATCGTGAAGGTGCCCGTCGTCACCACGTTGGCGATCGACGAGCCCGAAATCAGCCCCGTCATCGCCGATGAGACGACGGCGGCCTTGGCGGGCCCGCCGCGCATGTGGCCCATCAGGCTGAAGGCGACCTGGATGAAGTAGTTGCCGGCCCCGGCCTTGTCCAGCAGCGCGCCGAACAGCACGAAGAGGAAGACGAAGTCCGTCGAGACGCCGAGCGCGATGCCGAAAACGCCCTCGGTCGTGATCCAGTGGTGGTTGGCCACCTCGGACAGCGAATTGCCCTTGTGAGCGATGATCTCGGGCATGTACGGGCCGAGGAAGGTGTAGACCAAGAAGAAGGTCGCAACGATCATCAGCGCGGGCCCGAGCGAACGGCGCGTCGCCTCGAGCAGCACCATCAGGCCGATGACGCTGACCACGAGATCCTGCAGAATCGGCGCGCCGACGCGGTCGGCGATCTCGTTGTAATAGACGAAAAGGTAGAGCGAGGTGCCGGCGCCAGCGATGGCGAGCCCCCACTCCCAGAACGGAATGTGGTCCTTGGGCGAGCCCGCGACCACCGCGGCGATCACCGCGAGCCCGACGAGAGCGATCCACCAGACGGGAGTGTCGGGACCGGCTCCATAGATGAAGAGGCCCGTGAGCAGAGCAGGGACGGCGATCCCGAGGAAGAGCTGAACGGGCGTGCGCGATGCCGGGTAGGCCGCGTAGGCCAGGAACAGGGCAAAGGCGAGGTGGAAGCTGCGGGCGTCCGAGCTGTTCAGCACGCCCCAGCCGATCATGTAGGGCAGCGGCGAGGCGTACCAGAGCTGGAACAGCGACCAGGCAAGCGCCACGGCGAGGATGAACTTGCCGACAAAGCCGGGCGGCGTCCGCGCGCCCGTGTCGCTCGAGGCGACGAGTTCGTCCAGCTCTGACTGACTGAGACCACCATGGCCGGCGCCGACGTTCTCGACTTCCGCCGCCTGGAACTGGTCTTTGCGATCCGTCTTCCGGTCCGCCATGGTCCCCTCCTCGCACTGCACGAAGGGCCGGCCCGGAAGTGGGCCGGCCCCGCTCACCTCAATCGGTCACGACGCGGGAAGCCAGTTCTGTTCCTTGTAGTACTTCTCCGCGCCCGGATGCAGCGGAGCGCTGAGGCCCTGGGTAACCATCTCCTCGGGCGTCAGGTTGGCAAAGGCCGGGTGCAGGCCCTTGAAGCGATCGAAGTTGTCGAAGACCGACTTCACCACCTTGTAGACGACGTCGTCCGGCACGTCGGCCGAGGTGACGAAGGTCGCGCGCACGCCGAAGGTGTCGGTCGGGTCCGGGTTGCCCGTGTAGAGGCCGCCGGGGATCGTCGCCTTGGAGTAATACGGGTGCTCCTCGACCAGCTTGTCGATCTCGGGCCCCGTCACCGGGATCAGCTTGGCCTCGCAGCTGGCCGTCGCCTCTTCGATGGTGCCTGCCGGGTGGCCGACGGTGAAGACGATGGCGTCCACCTTGTTGTCGCAGAGCGCCGCCGCCTGTTCGGCCGACTTCAGCTCGGAGGCGAGCGCGAAGTCGTTCATCGTCCAGCCCTTGGCTTCCATGATGACCTGCATGGTCTCGCGCTGGCCGGAGCCCGGATTGCCGATATTGACGCGCTTGCCCTTCAGGTCGTCGAAGGTCTTGATGCCGGAATCGGCGCGCGCGACCACCGTGACCGGCTCCGGATGCACCGAGAAGACGGCGCGCTCCTTGTCAAATGGCTGGCTCCACGGGTCCTCGCCGTTCATCGCCTTGTACTGCATGTCCGACTGCGCGACGCCCATGTCCTGGTCGCCCGCCATGATGGCGTTGATGTTGGCCACCGATCCGCCGGTCGACGGCGCCGTGCACTTCAGGTCGGTGCCGCGGTTCACAAGTTTGCAGATCGACTGGCCGACGACGTAGTAGACGCCCGTCTGGCCGCCTGTGCCGATGGTGATGAAGTTCTCTTGCGCCGATGCCGTCGAGGCGCCGACGGCCAGCGCTAACGCTGCCGTGATCAGGCCAACATGTCTCATTGCGTGTCTCCCGTTCTCTCAATTGGCAAGCTAACCATCCCGATTCGGAGCATGTCAACCGGTGCAGAGGACCGGCAGAGACTCCCGCGAGCGGGGCCTCGCGACCGCCACCTGCCGTTTCGGCGGAGGGCGAATCCTTGAAGGCTGACGGCGCCGAACTCGACCGTGCGCCGCCCTTCGGCTCTGACGGAGGGGGCGCTCACAGCGCCTCTCGCCCCGGCAGGTCTTCGATCTCGTCCAGGCCGTGCGGTGCGGCCAGATCGGCAATGCGCTCGAAGGACGAGAGCACGTTCTCTCGGATGTCCGCATCCAGCGCCAGGAACTCGCCCTCGAAGCGCGCGCCGAGCGGCACCGGAGCGCGCGCCAGCATCTCCTCGCCCTTCTGCGTGATCCGCGTGTGCACGATCCGCCGGTCCTTGGTCGACCGATAGCGCTGGATCAGGCCCTTCGACTCCAGCTTGTCGAGGATGCCGACCACCGTCGCCGGGCTGACATCGGCTTCCTGCGAGATCGCCCGGCTGGTCACCTCGCCGAGATGGCGGACGCAGGTCAGCACCACGTGCTGCGGCAGGGTCAGGTCCAGCTCGCGGTCGAGCCGCCGTGAGTGAATCTCGATGGCGCGGGCGATCCGCCGCATCGATTTGAACAGCGCGCGCAGCTCGGCGTTGGGGCTCACCACCTCTCTCCCGGTTGATCCCGAATCGTTATTCCCCTAACTGTTCGCTGTCAAATTGATTGACCCCTACGAACCAGAAGGGACCAGGGCGCGCATGTGCGGCATCTGCGGAGAGATCGACTTCACCGGTCGCGCGGTCTCGGCGGCCAGGCTCGAGCGAATGGCCGGCGCGATGGCGCCGCGCGGCCCGGACGGCGCCGGCCTGATCGCCCGCGGCCCCGTCGGACTCGCCCACCGGCGGCTCAAGATCATCGACCTGTCCGAAGCCTCGGCGCAGCCCTTCGTCGACAGCCTTCTCGGGCTGACCATCGCCTTCAACGGCTGCATCTACAACTATCCCGAGCTGCGCGCCGAGCTCGAAGCCAAGGGCCACCGGTTCGCTTCGTCGGGCGATACCGAGGTCATCGTGAAAGCCTGGGCGGAGTGGGGCCCGCGCTGCGTGGCGCGCTTCCACGGCATGTTCGCCTTCGCGCTCTACGAGCGCGACACCGGCCGGCTGGCGCTCGTCCGCGACCGGTTCGGCATCAAGCCGCTCTATCTCGCCGAGTCGGGCGGCACGCTGCGCTTCGCCTCGACGCTGCCGGCGCTGCTGCGGGCGGATGGCGTCGACACCTCGATCGACCCGGTGGCGCTGAACCATTACATGAGCTGGCATGCCGTCGTGCCCGCGCCGCGCACCATCCTCAAGGGCGTGCGCAAGCTGCCGGCGGCGACCATCCGCATCTACCAGCCGGACGGCACCTCGGCCGACACGACCTACTGGGCGCCGTCCTTCGAGCGCAGCCCGGAGGATGCGAGCCGCGGCATGGACGAGTGGTCCGAGATGGTGCTCGAGTCGCTCCGCACCGCCGTCCGCCGCCGCATGGTCGCCGACGTGCCCGTCGGCGTGCTGCTCTCGGGCGGCGTCGACAGCTCGCTGATCGTCGGGCTCCTGGCCGAGAGCGGCCAGTCCGGCCTTGCCACCTACTCGATCGGCTTTGAGGAGGCGCATGGCGAGCGCGGCGACGAATTCGTCTATTCGGACCTGATCGCCGAGCGCTACGGCACCGACCACCACAAGATCTTCATCCCCTCCGAGGAGATGCGCGAGAACCTGCCGGCGGCGATCCGAGCGATGTCCGAGCCGATGGTCTCCTACGACAATATCGGCTTCTACCTGCTCAGCCGCGAGGTGGCGAAGACCATCAAGGTCGTCCAATCCGGCCAGGGTGCGGACGAGGTCTTCGGCGGCTATCATTGGTACCCGCCGCTGCAGGCGTCGAACGATCCCGTTGGCGACTATGCCGCCGCCTTCTTCGACCGCACGCAGGCGCGGCTGGCCGAGCACCTGAGCCCGGAGCACATGGCCGAGCGCGACGAGAGCCTCGACTTCGTCCGCGCGCATTTCGCGCAAGCCGGCGCCGACGATCCCGTGGACAAGGCCCTGCGGCTCGACACCAACGTCATGCTGGTCGACGATCCGGTGAAGCGCGTCGACAACATGACGATGGCCTGGGGGCTCGAGGCGCGCGTCCCCTTCCTCGACCACGAGCTGGTCGAGCTCGCCGGCCGCGTGCCGGCCGAGCTGAAGCTTGCCGATGGCGGCAAGGGCGTGCTGAAGCACGCCGCGCGCCGGGTCATCCCGAGCGAGGTCATCGACCGGCCAAAGGGCTATTTCCCCGTGCCGGCGCTGAAGTACATTCAGGGCCCCTATCTCGACATGGTCCGCGACGCGCTGACCAGCCAGGCCGCGCGCGAGCGCGGACTGTTCCGGCGCGATTATCTCGACCAGCTCTTCGCCGCCCCGGCCGAGCACATCACCAAGCTGCGCGGATCGGAACTGTGGCAGGTGGCGTTGCTCGAGCTGTGGCTCCAGGAACAGGGGATCTGAGCCCGATGGCCGACCGCGAGACGCAGCGTCCTCGGGGCGCCCACGCGCACCGTCTGCGCCGCCTCCACCATCAGGGGCTCCAGCCCGGCGATCCGGCCGCCGGCACTGCGGAGCAGAATGCCACTATCGACTGCGGCTGGGGCCGGCTGATCTTCGCCCATACGTTCGAGATCGGCCGAGGAGATCGCCGAGGCGCTGCGCACCGAGGCGCCCGACCGGCGCGACATCGCCATGTATGTCCGCGACCCGCATGTCGTGCTGGCCGCGGCGCCGCAGGAGCTGTTCCTCGACCCCTCGCACACCTACCGGCTCGAGCTGGCCACGTACCGGCCGGCGCGCCGGCGCCACCAGGCGTTCTCGATCCGCCGCCTTTCGACCCGTCAGGACGCCGAGGCGGTCAACGCCATCTATGCCGCCCGCCAGATGGTCGCGGTGCCGCCCGATTTCTTCTGGTCGCACCGCGATGCCCGCTCGATGACCGTGCTGGTCGCCGAGGACGTCGAGACGGGCGAGATCCTCGGCACGGTCATGGGCATCGACCACCGCCGCGCCATTCAGGACCCCGAGCGCGGCTCGTCGCTCTGGTGCCTCGCCGTCGCGCCGCAGGCGCCGCATGGCGGCGTCGGCGAGGCGCTGGTGCGCCGGCTGGCCGAGCATTTCAAGGCGCGCGGCGCCGCCTGGATGGACCTCTCGGTGCTGCACGACAACGAGAGCGCCATCGCGCTTTACGAGAAGCTCGGCTTCCGCCGCGTCCCGGTCTTCGCCATCAAGCGCAAGAACCCGATCAACGAGCGGCTCTTCACGGGCCAGGCGCCGGATGCCGGCCTGAACCCCTATGCCCGCATCATCGTCGACGAGGCGCGCCGGCGCGGCATCGCCGTCGACGTCATCGATGGCGAAGGCGGCTTCTTCCGGCTGATCTATGGCGGCCGGTCCGTCCGCTGCCGCGAGTCGCTCTCCGAGTTCACCTCGGCCGTGGCCATGTCGATCTGCGACGACAAGCGCGTCACCCGGCGCATCGTCGAGGCGGCGGGCGTGCGCGTGCCGGCGCAGATGGCCGACGACGACGCCGAGGCACGTCGCGCCTTCCTCGACGAGCACGGCAGCGTCGTCGTCAAGCCCGCCCGCGGCGAGCAGGGCAAGGGCATCGCCGTCGGACTGACCACGCCCGAGCAGGTCGAGCGCGCCGTCGAGCAGGCGCGCACGGTCTCGTCCGAGGTCATCCTCGAATCCTATTTCGAAGGCGAGGACCTGCGCCTCGTCGTCATCGACTACCGCGTCGTCGCCGTCGCGATCAGGCGGCCCGCGCGCGTCGTCGGCGATGGCACCTCGCCTGTCCGCAAGCTGATCGAGGCGCAGAGCCGGCGGCGGTCCGCCGCGACCGGCGGCGAAAGCCGCATCCCCGTCGACGGCGAGACCGAGCGCTGCGTCGCCGAAGCGGGCTTCTCGCTCGACGACGTGCCCCCCGCCGGCTGCGAGTTCAACGTCCGCAAGACGGCCAACCTGCACACGGGCGGCACCATCCACGACGTCACCGACGAGACGCACAAGGCCCTCATCGAAGCCGCCGTCGCCGCGGCCCGCGCCATCGAGATCCCGGTCACCGGCATCGACCTGATGGTGAAGAGCCCGCACGAGTCCGACTATGTCTTCATCGAGGCGAACGAGCGCCCCGGCCTCGCCAATCACGAGCCGCAGCCGACGGCCGAGCGCTTCGTCGACATGCTCTTCCCGCACTCGATGCCGGCGGCGGCGCGCAGCGCCTGGCAGGGGATCAGCCGATGACAAGCGAGGATCTGCGCCTGACCATCGACACCGACTATCTGCGCGAGCAGCTCTCGGCGCTGTTCAAGATCCCGAGCCCCACCGGCTACACCGACACCATCGTGCGGCATGTCTGCGGCGAGATCGACCGGCTGGGCCTGACCTTCGAGCTGACGAGGCGGGGCGCGATCCGCGCCTGCCTACCCGGCCTCGAGCAGGCCGGCGCGCGGGCGGTCGTCAGCCATCTGGACACGCTCGGCGCTCAGGTAAAGTCGCTGAAGCCGAACGGTCGCCTCGGCCTCGTCTCGATCGGCACCTGGTCGGCCCGCTTCGCCGAGGGCGCCCGCACGACGATCTTCAGCGAGAGCGGCACCTATCGCGGCACGATCGTTCCGCTCAAGGCGTCCGGCCACACCTTCGGCGAGGAGATCGACAGCCAGCCTGTCGCCTGGGAGAATGTCGAGCTCCGCGTCGACGCCTATGCCACGAGCATCGAGCATCTGCACAAGCTCGGCATCGAGATCGGCGACATGGTCGCGATCGACCCGCAGCCCGAGTTCCTCGACAACGGTTTCATCGTCTCGCGCCATCTCGACAACAAGGCGGGCGTCGCCGTGATGCTCGCGGCCTTGAAGGCGCTGCGCGACGCCGATCCGCCGCCCGTCGACGTCTGGTGGCTGTTCACGATCTCCGAGGAGGTCGGGCACGGCGCTGCGGCCGTGCTGCTGCCCGGCATCGCCTCGCTCGTCGCGGTCGACAACGGCACGACCGCGCCCGGGCAGAATTCGTCCGAGTTCGGCGTCACGATCTGCATGGCGGATATGAGCGGCCCCTTCGACTGGCACCTGACGCGCAAGCTCGCCGCGCTCTGCCGGGACAACGACATCCGGTACCAGAAGGACATATTCCGCCACTATCGCTCGGACATCGCCTCGGCGATCGAGGCCGGCGCCGATGTGCGCACGGCGCTGGCGACATTCGGCGTCGATGCCAGCCACGGCTACGAGCGCATCCACGTGCACGCGCTGCGGTCGCTGGCCGAGCTCCTGACCTGCTACGCGCGCAGCGAGGTCGCGATCACCCGCGACCGCGAGCCGATCGCCGATCTCAAGGGGTTCACCCGCCAGCCAGCCGAGCCGGCCGAACAGGCGCTGAGGCCCGAGAGCGAGGCGCCGCAGAACGAAGAGGACGCCATCTGATCATTGCCTCGACACGCGCTTGCGGCGGCTCGACTGCAAAGCGCGGCTCGGCCTAAGCTGCAGCCCCGGGCAGCCTTCAGGACGAGGACCATGGCGACGGCCGAGCTCATCATCTGCAACGCCAAGTGCGTCACCTTCGACCCGAACCGCCCTGCCGCCGCGGCGCTGGCGACCGCCGACGGACGCATCCTGGCCGTCGGCGACGAGCGCGACGTGCTGGAACTCCGGGGCCCGTCGACGCGGGTCGTCGATGCGGGCGGCGCCACCGTGCTGCCGGGCTTCACCGACGCGCATGTGCACCTGTTCATCGGCGCGGCCGAGCTCGACCAGCTGAACGTCTCGACGCTCGCGGGCGAGGACGCGCTGACGCACGCCGTCCGCGACTACGCGGCTGCCGCGCCCGGACGACGCGCTCGTCTATGCGAACGGGGCGTTCTACGGAATGCTCGGGCCCGGGCGCGCGACGACGCGCCAGGACCTCGACCGCATCCTTCCCGACCGCCCTTTCGCGATGATGGCGGCGGACCACCACACCGTCTGGGCCAACACCGCGGCGCTCCGCGCGGCGGGCCTTCTCGAGGCCGCCGGACCGCGCCCCGGCGGCGAGGTCGTCGCCGGCACCGACGGCCGCGCCTCGGGCGAGCTGCGCGAGTCGCCCGCCTTCGGCGCCCGTGCTCGCGTTGACCCCGCTCGGCGGCCGCGAGCTGCTCGGCTATGTCACCGGCGAGGATCCCGGCCCGCCGGCGACGCCGGCGCAGCGCGCCACCGACAGGCAGGTGATCGCCCGCGGCCTCCGCCATGCCGCCAGCAACGGCATCACGACGCTCCACAACATGGACGGCAACTTCTACCAGCTCGAGCTCCTGGCCGAGCTCGAGGCGGCGGGAGAGCTCATCTGCCGCACGCAGGTGCCGTTTCACCTCAAGCCGCATCATCCGCTCGACCGGCTGGCCGAGGCGGACGAGATGCGCCGGCGCTGGCATTCCGACCGGCTCTGGTCGGGCCGGGTCAAGATGTTCATGGACGGCGTGATGGAATTGCGCACCGGCTTCATGCTGGCGCCCTACCCCGACACGCCGCACACAGGCACGGCGCTCTTCGAGGCCGAGCATTTCGACCAGGCCTGCATCCGGGCGGACGCGATGGGCCTGCAGATCAGCGTGCACGCGATCGGCGACGCGGCCGTGCGCCGGACGCTCGACGGCTTCGAGGCGGCGCGCCGGGCGAACGGCGCCCGAGATTCGCGCCACCGGGTCGAGCACATCGAGTGCCTGCACCCGGAAGACCTGCCCCGCTTTGCAGGGCTCGGCGTCCTCGCCTCGATGCAGCCGATCCACGCGCCCTCCGGCGGCTTCTTTCCGCCGCCCGCGCCCGACACGATTCTGCGCGCCGACCAGCTGCCGCTCGCCTATGCCTGGCAGCGCATCCGCGAAAGCGGCGCGCGTCTCGTTTTCTCCACCGACTGGCCGGTCGCGCCGATCGAGGTCGGCCGCACGCTGAAGGCCGCCGTCGCGCCCCAGCCGCCGCCCGGCTGGCCCGACCAGCGGCAGTCGCTGCAGGACACGCTGGCAAGCTACATCGCCGAGGCCGCCTATGCCGAGTTCACCGAGGACCGCAAAGGCCGCCTCGCCCCGGGCTATCTCGCGGACGTCGTGATCATGGCGCAGGATCTGACCGCCATGGACCCGCAGCGCCTCGACGAAGCGCGCGCGGCGATGACGATCTGCGGCGGCAGGATCACTTTCGAATAGCGCGCGCGCCCCGCGGCCTCAGAGCGAGCGGCAGAGGTGCCCGCCATCGACCACCAGCGTCGTGCCGGTGATATATGACCCCTTCCGCCCGAGCAGCAGCTCGACCGGTCCCTCCAGCTCGTGCAGCTCGCCATGACGGTGCATCGGCACCGCCTTGACCATGTCGCCGCCCTTCGCGCTCCCCAGCCAGTCGGCCGTCATCTCGGTCAGGAAATAGCCCGGTGCCAGGGCGTTCACGCGGATGCCATGCCGCGCCCATTCCAGCGCCAGGCTGCGCGTCAGGTGGATGACGCCGGCCTTCGACGCCGAATAGGCCGCGACACCCGATCCGGTACCGTACCCCAGCACGGATGCCGTGTTGAGGATCGAGCCGCCGCCCGATTGCGCCATCAGCCGCGCGGACGCCTGCGCAACACGAAAGACGGCGTTGAGGTTGATCTCGATGACGCGGTCCCAGTCCTCGTCCGGCATCTCCAGCGCCCGGCCGCCCCAGGCGGTGCCGGCATTGTTGAAGACGCCGTCGAGCCCGCCCATCCGCTCGGCCGCCTCGGCGACGCCGGATCGGATCGCCTCGGCGTCCCCGACATCGAGCGCGAGCGCGCTGATGCGGCCCTCCGATCCCTCGCACAGCGTTGACAGCGCATCGAGGCGCCGTGCCGACGCGACCACCGCGGCTCCCTGCCCCGCAAGGAATCGGGCGATGTGCGCGCCGATGCCGCTCGACGCCCCCGTCACCAGAATCTTCATGTTCGCAAGCGACATGCCCCCTCCCCCGCAGGTTCCGCCTAGCGATACTTCGACAGCACCATTCCGGCCGTGCGCAGCGACACCGCGGCCTCGGACAGCCGCTTGGCCGCTGCATCGCAGGTCGCGCGGCTGGCGACATAGCCGTCGGCGCATTTGATGGATGTCTGGAGCGCCTCGCGCTCGTCGTTCACCTCGGCCTTGTAGGTGTCGAACCGGTTCTCCCGCTGCACCTGCGCGATCGTTTCGATCACGTCGGGGCAGGCGACATCCTGCCCGCGCAGCGCAATGCCGAGCGCGCGGTCGCCATCGGGCGCGAGGCACAGCTTCCAGATCACGTCGAGCTGGACTGCAGGGAACATGCGCATCAGCGTCCGGAACCGGTCTGGCAGCGCGAGATAGCCGTTGACCACCCCCTCGGGCGCCCAGAACTGATAGCTCTCGACAAAGGCGTTGCCGGCGACGCGCGCGCCCGCATGCTGCGGCGCCTCGACAAAGCCCTCCGGCTTTTCGGGGAGGTCGACGCCCCTGCGGACGAAGGCAAGCGCACGCGAGTACTCGATCGCAAGCGTCCCGTCGGGACGAACTGGAACGATCGAGACCTGCGCCCCGAACGGCAACGGTGCCACGCGCATCAGAACGGTCTGCCCGTCCATATCCAGCACCGCCTCGGCCGCGTCATCCACCCGGTCGGCCTTGAAGCTCTGGCTACGGCCCTGCGCGTCCTCGAAGGTGCCGGCGAACCCCTCGGAATCCGGCGCGATCTCGATGCGGGCGCCGGCCGCCTCGTCAATGCCGAGATAGGTGCCGTCGAGCGTGTCCTGCGCCGCCGCGGCGGTACCCGCCAGAATTGGCACCAGCAACCATGCCAGCAGGGCAAGCAACGAGCGTCTCATTCCCGTCCTCTGATTGTCACCTCGACGAAGGACCCCTTCGCATATTATGTGCCATGTTGACAGAGGAATGCCCCGTTGCATCGGGGAGGATTGGATCATGGATTGGGATAAACTGCGCGTCTTTCATGCCGTCGCTGATGCGGGTTCGTTGACGCATGCCGGCGACGAGCTGCGCCTCAGCCAGTCTGCCATAAGCCGGCAGATCAGAGGCCTCGAGGAGCAGCTCGGCGCCACGCTCTTTCACAGGCACGCCCGGGGCCTTCTGCTGACGGAACAGGGCGAGCTGCTCTACAACGCCACCTGCGAGATGACCAAGCGCCTGACCCAGGCCGCGGCGCAGATCCGCGATTCCAAGGACGAGGTCTTTGGCGACCTGCGCGTCACGACGACGGCGGGTTTCGGCACGTCATGGCTCGCGCCGCGCCTGCCGACGCTGTTCGACGCGCATCCCGATCTCAGCGTCAACCTCGTGCTGACCGAGAACATGCTCGACCTCGGCATGCGGGAAGCCGACGTGGCGATCCGCTTCGGCGATCCGACGCAGGCCGATCTGATCCGCCGGCCGCTGATGGAGATCCGAATGCGGCTCTACGCGTCAGAGGACTACATCGCGAAATGTGGCGCGCCGAAGGACGAGGCCGATCTCATCAAGTGCCGTTTCATCAGCTTCAGCCCGAGCGCGCCGCAGCCCCAGGCCTCGCGCGTCTGGGTGCACTCCAAGTTCTCGGCGCAGCGGCAGTCGCATCTGACGATGAACAGCTATTTCGGCGTGCTCAAGGCGGCCGTCGCCGGGCTCGGCATCGCCGCCCTGCCCGATTACGTGACGCGCGGCTATCCCGAGCTGGTCAACGTCCTGCCGCACGACACGAGCCCCAGCTTCACGGTCTATTTCTGCTACCCGCAGGAGCTGCGCCGCTCGCGCCGCGTGCTGGCCTTCCGCGATTGGCTGCTCGCAGAGGTTGAACTGTTCAATCGTGGGGCCGAGCTGCCACCGCGGGATTCTGACGAGACAAATCCCGTTGCGGCACCAATGTAAGTGGTGGCCGCAAAGTCATGCACATTACGCATACCGGCTTTGTTCAAACTACGGTAAGGTTGCACTTGAAGCAATACTCCTGGCGAAATAACTCGCCCTGTGGTGGCGCTTCGGCGCCCCAGGTTGTGATACCTCCCTGTTGAACTGGCCGGGCCGCTTGCCCGGCTTTTTTTTGGACCGCGCGTTTTTGGCCCGCGCGGTGTCTCACCGCCACAGGCGGTCGCCCTCGTCGATGCCGGCGTAGAGACCCGCGACCTCGTCGGCATAGCCGTTGAAGAGCTGCGTCGGAACGCGTTCGTCCGTGCCGAGCACCCGCTCGGTCGCTTGGCTCCAGCGCGGATGCGGCACCTCGGGGTTCACATTTGCCCAGAAGCCGTATTCCGAATCCTGCAACGTCTCCCAGA
Organism: uncultured Bacillaceae bacterium; assembly: GCA_963763245.1. GTDB lineage: Bacteria > Pseudomonadota > Alphaproteobacteria > Rhodobacterales > Rhodobacteraceae > Thermohalobaculum. The sequence continues at coordinate 133,286 of CAVXNU010000022.1, read as the reverse complement.
AGCTGACCGGACGCTTGTCAGTGAAGTTCAGGCTGACGACGCTCTTGATCGACTTGAAGCCGTATTTCCACGGCAGGTGCAGCCGGATCGGCGCGCCCATCGGCTTGAACAGCACCTTGCCATAGGCCCCGAGCACCATGAAGGCGAGGTCGTTGCCCGCCTCCTCGATCGTCAGTCCCTCGGTGTATGGCCAGGGATACCAGAACTGCCGCTGCCCGCGCGCGACCTCCGGGTCCTGGAAGGTCTGGAACTCGACATACTTGGCCGAGCCGAGCGGCTTGGCCATGGCGACGAGCGCCGGCAAGGGAAAGCCGATCCAGGGCACGACCATCGACCACGCCTCGACACAGCGATGGCGATAGACGCGCTCCTCGATCGGCATCTTGGCGATCAGGTCCTCGATGCCGATTTCGAAGGGCTGCTCCACCATTCCGCCGATCTTCACCGTCCAGGGATCGGTCTGCAGTGCCTGGGCGGCGTCGTAGATCTCCTTGTGCGAGCCGAACTCGTAGAAATTGTTGTAGGTCGTGTTCAGCTCGGCAGGCGTCACGGGGCGGCCGGCATCGGCATAACCGGGGTTGGTCGTGGGCGCCGGCTCCCAGGGCTCGCCTGGGCCCGCGGCCAGCGCCGGCATGGCGGGCAGCGCCGCGGCACCAGCGATCAGTCCCGCACCAGCCAGCCACTGGCGCCGGTTCAGATAGACCGGCTCGGGCGTGACCAGGCGCTCCGGCAGGGCCCAGCGCGGCGGCGTGATGGTGTGCATGGCGGTCTCCGAACTTCTCTGGCCCGGCACCATAGCCGGGCCGCCGCCAATCCCAAATCACGATCGCATCAGCCAACGTTACGGGACCTGTCCCGCCCGTCAGTCGGCGACGAAGTCCTCGGCCCGATACCCCTGCAGGTACAAAAGTGCCGTGAGGTCTCCGTGACGGATGCTCGCGCGCGCGCGATCGGCGACGATCGGCTTTGCCCGGAAGGCGACGCCCAGGCCGGCCGCCTCGATCATGCCGAGGTCGTTGGCGCCATCGCCCACCGCCAGCGTCTCGCCGAGCGCGATGCCGCGCTCGCCCGCGATCCGCTGCAGCGCCTCGAGCTTTGCGGCGCGGCCCAGCACCGGCTCGGCGACGCGGCCCGTCAGCCTTCCGCCGGCCGAGAGCAGCCGGTTGGCCTGCTGCATCTCGAACCCCGCCGCAGCCGCGACGCGCTGGGTGAAGAAGGTGAAGCCGCCCGAGATCAGGGCCGTCACCGCGCCGTTCGCCCGCATGGTGCGGACCAGCATCCGCGCGCCCGGCGTCAGGCTGACCCGCTGGTCGTAGACGGCCTGCAGTTCCGCCTCGGGCAGTCCCTCGACCAACGCGACCCGTGCTCGCAGCGCCTCCTCAAAGTCGAGCTCGCCGCGCATGGCGCGCTCGGTGATGGCCGCGACGTGGGCGCGCACGCCGGCGAAGTCGGCCACCTCGTCGATGCATTCGACGGGGATGATGGTCGAATCCATGTCGGCGATCAGCAGACGCTTGCGACGGTCTTGGGCCGGCACGCAATTCGCATCCAGTCCATCGAGGTCCGGCGACTGGTGCCGGGCAATCGGGATCTCCGCCGCGTCGGCCGAGAGCCGGCGCGGCTCGCCTGCCTCGTCCAGCGCGTCGACGGCCTCGGCGATCGCCGACTCCGACAGGCCTGCAGCCGGCGCCGCGGTGAGCACGAGAACGTGATCCACGCAGGCCTCCCCTCAGCCGAGCAGGCGCTGCAGGCGGCCCACGCCCTCGGCGATCTCCGCCTCGCCGCGAGCAAACGAGAAGCGCACCGTCCGGTGGCCGCGCACCGGGTCGAAATCGAGCCCCGGCGTCGCCGCGACCCCGCCCTCCTGCAGCATGCGCCGGCAAAGCTCGCGGCTGTCGTTCGAGAGGCGCGTGCAATCGGCATAGATGTAGAACGCCCCATCTGCCGGCGCGATGTCCGTGAACCCCAGCCCGGGCAGCGCCTCCAGCAGCCGCGCACGGTTGGCGGCATAGACCCGCTTCAATCCCTCCAGTTCGTCCTCGGCCTCGAGCGCGCCGAGCGCCGCGACCTGGCTGGCATGCGGCGGGCAGATGAAAAGGTTCTGCGCCAGGTTCTCGATCGTGCGGACCAGGCCCTCCGGCACCACCATCCAGCCGACCCGCCAGCCCGTCATCGAGAAATACTTGGCAAAGCTGTTGATGACGACGACGTCGTCCGTGACCTCCAGCGCCGAGACGGCCCGCGCCTCATAGCTCAGCCCATGATAGATCTCGTCGGAGATGAAGGCCGCGCCGGCATCGGCGCACCAGTCCGCCAGCGCCCCCAGCGCGGCCCGGTCGAGCATCGTCCCGGTCGGGTTGGCCGGGCTCGCGACCAGCAGCCCGTCGATCCGGCCCGCGGACCCCAGATGCGCAGGCGTGGGCTGGAACCGCGTCTGCAGCCCCGTCTCGATCCGCACCGCCTCGAGGTCGAGCGCGCCCAGGATGTTGCGATAGGCCGGATAGCCGGGATCAGCCAGCGCGACGCGCGCCCCGGCATCGAAGAGCGCGATGAAGGCCAGCACGAAGGCACCCGACGAGCCGGCCGTGACCACGACCCGGCCCGGGTCCAAGTCGAGCCCGTGCCGGCGCCGGTAGAGCGCCGCGATGCCCCGGCGAAGCTCGGGCAGGCCGAGCGCCACCGTGTAGCCGAGCGCGTCGCCGGCCCGCATCGCCGCCTCCAGCCGCGCCATGGCGGCGCGCGGCGCCGGCGTGCCTGGTTGGCCCACCTCCATGTGCACGATGTCTCGGCCCTGCGCCTCGAGCCGATGGGCCGCTTCCATGGCGTCCATGGCCAGGAATGGCGCGACAGCGCTTCGCCTTGATTTCCGCACGCCGCTTGCTCTCAATGCGCCGACACCATACATTCGGAGTGCTTAACATAGCCTGCGCCATGCAGGTACGGGAGCACGCGGTTTGACGCGACGCTGGAAAATTGCCGCGGGCCTGGTCGCGGTCACGCTCGCCCTGCCAGGGGCGGCCGCTGCTTTGTCCTTGGTGCGCGACGCCGAGATCGAGCGCACGCTGCACAAGATGTCGTCCCCGATCTTCCAGGCCGCGGGCCTCGACCCGTCGTCGGTCGAGATCCTGCTGGTCAACGACAGGTCGCTCAACGCCTTCGTCGCCGGCGGCCGGCGCATCTTCCTCAACACCGGCCTGATGATGGAGCTCGAGACCCCGGAAGAGCTGATGGGGGTCATCGCGCACGAGACGGGCCACATTGCCGGAGGCCACGAGACCCGTCGGGCGATCACTCTGCGCAACGCGCAGGGGCCGGCGCTGATCGGATTGCTGGCAGGCATCGCGGCAGGCGCCGCCGGCGGCGGCGAGGCGGCGGCGGCGATCGCCGGCGGCACCCAAGGGATCCTGGGGCGCACGCTGCTCAGCCACAGCCGGAGCGAGGAGGCCTCGGCCGACCAGGCAGCCATCTCCTTCCTCGAGCGCTCCGGCATCGACCCCGAAGGGCTTGAAAAGGTGCTCGAGCGCTTCCGCGGGCAGGAGGTGCTGGCCATCGGCAACCTCGACCCCTACGTGCTCACGCACCCGCTCAGCACCGAGCGCATGTCGCTGATCGAGCGGCGCGTCGCCGAGGTGGCGGGCCGCAGCTGGCCGACCGACCCCGACCGCGAGTATTGGCACAAGCGGCTGCGCGCCAAGCTGACCGGGTTCTTGAAGGACCCGTCGCGGGTCATCACCCAGGCCGAGCAGGAGCCCGAAACCGAGTTCACGCTCTACGAGAAGGCGATCGCCTTGCATCGCCTGCCCGATCCAGATCGCGCGATCCAGACGGTCGACCGCCTGATCGCGATGCGGCCGAACGACCCCTACTATCTCGAGCTCAAGGGCCAGATCCTGCTCGAGTCCGGCCGAGCCGCGGAGGCCATACCGGCCTACCGCCAGGCCGTGCGGCTCGCCCCTGACGAGCCGCTGCTCAAGGCCGGCCTCGGCCGGGCGCTTCTCCAGTCGAACGACCCCGTGGCCAATGCCGAGGCGCTCGACGTGCTGCAGGAGGCACGCCGCGAGGATCTGGCCGACGCCTCGGCGCTCCGCGATCTCGCGACGGCCTATGACCGCGCCGGCGATCGCGGCATGGCGACGCTCGCCGCCGCCGAGCGCTATGCGCTGATCGGCGATGTCGACAGCGCGGTCAGCCTGGCGAACCGCGCCGTCGGCATCCTGCCGCAGGGGTCGCCGGGCTGGTTGCGCGCCCAGGACATCCTGGCCCTCGACACCGATAAATGATCCCTCGGGGAGAACTGATGCGACACACTCTTTCAGTGCTTGCGCTGGCCGTCACGCTCGGCCTGCCGGCCGCGGCACCTGCCGGACCGCTCGACCTCGGCGCGATGAGTCAGTCCGATCGCGCCGCGTTTGGCGACGAGGTGCGCGCCTATCTGCTCGAGAACCCGGAGGTCATTCTCGAGGCGATCCAGATCCTCGAGCAACGGCGCAACGCGGCGACGCAGGAGAGCGACCGGCAGCTGGTCGCCGACCACGCCGACCAGCTCTATGATGACGGCTTCTCCTGGATCAGCGGCAATCCCGACGGCGACGTCACCGTGGTCGAGTTCCTCGACTACCGCTGCGGCTATTGCAAGAAGGCCCAACCCGCGGTCGAGGAGCTGCTGAAGCGGGACCCGGACGTGCGCCTGATCGTGAAGGAGTTCCCGATCCTCGGTCCCGAGTCGGTCACGGCCGGCAAGATGGCGCTGGCGGCGCTCGAGCTCGATCGATCGAAGTTCGCTCCGCTGCATGCGGCGCTGATGGCGCACAAGGGCAATCTGAGCGAGGACACCGCCTACGATCTCGCCGAGGAGGCTGGCTACGACTCCGGCGCGCTCAAGAAGCTGGCCGCCAGCACCAAGATCGACGACCGGCTGCAGAAGAACTATCAGCTCGCCCAGGCGCTCGGCCTGCAGGGCACGCCGGCTTTCGTCGTCGGCAACGAGATCATCCGGGGCTACCTGCCGGCGGACGAGATGGCGGCGGCCGTCCGCGACGCCCGCGTCGCGCAGAACTGACAGGGGCTGCGGCGCGCACCCCGGCCGGTTTGCCGGCTCCTCCGCCCCACGGGCGGAGGCGCCAGCGCGCCCAACTTTCCAGCGCGCCCAAGTTTGACGTGTCAGGAATTCGGCGTATAAGCGCGCCGACCTGCCGAAGGGGCCCATGCGACCGCCCGGGCCCCCGGACCAGAACAGCGCCGCCCGCGAGCGGCCGGCACCCGGAGGGTCGATGAGCAAGGGCATCGAGCAGGATGTCGCCTTCATCCAGGCACTGGCGCAGCTCCTGCGCGAGTCCGACCTGACCGAACTCGAGGTCGAGCGCGAGGGCGACGAGCTGAAGGTTCGACTCTCGCGCGTCGTCGTGCCGGCGGCCCTGGCTGCCGCGCACGCTTTGCCCGCGGCCGCGCCCCAACTGGCCGCTCAGCATGCCGCCGCCCCCCCGCACCAGCCGGCGGCGGCCGATGACGGGCCGGACCTGACCCAGGCCGTCACATCGCCCATGGTCGGCACGGCCTATCTCTCGCCCGAGCCGGGGGCCGACCCCTTCGTCAGCATCGGCGACCAGGTCGCCGAGGGCGACACGCTGCTGATCATCGAGGCGATGAAGACGATGAACCAGATACCGGCGCCGCGCGCCGGGCAGGTGCGCGCCATCCTCGTCGAGAACGCCGAACCCGTCGAGTTCGGCGAGCCCCTGTTGATCATCGACTGACCGCCGCGCCCGGGCCCCTGCCGACATGTTCGAGAAAATCCTGATCGCCAACCGCGGCGAGATCGCCCTGCGGGTCATCCGGGCGGCGCGCGAGATGGGCATCGAGACGGTCGCCATCCACTCGACCGCCGACCAGGACGCCATGCATGTCCGCCTCGCCGACCAGAGCGTCTGCGTCGGCCCTCCCTCGTCAGCACAGAGCTACCTCAACCAGCCCGCGATCCTGACCGCCTGCGAGATCACCGGGGCCGAGGCGATCCATCCGGGCTACGGCTTTCTCTCCGAGAACGCCGGCTTCGCCCGCATCGTCGAGGAGAGCGGGCTGGTCTTCATCGGCCCCTCCTCCGAGCACATCAGCCTGATGGGCGACAAGATCGCCGCCAAGGAGACGATGCGACGCCTGGGCGTGCCCTGCGTACCGGGCTCGGACGGCGGCGTCGCCGACCTCGCCGAGGCGCGCCGTGTCGCCCAAGGCCTCGGCTATCCCGTTCTCGTCAAGGCGGCGGCCGGCGGCGGCGGCCGCGGCATGAAGGTCGCGCGCACGCCCGATCAGCTCTCGACGGCTTTCTCGTCCGCCCGCGCCGAGGCCAAGGCCGCCTTCGGCGACGACGCGGTCTACCTGGAGAAATACCTCGCCGCGCCCCGGCACATCGAGGTGCAGGTCATCGGCGACGGCCATGGCAACGCCTGCCATCTCGGCGAGCGCGACTGCTCTCTGCAGCGGCGACACCAGAAGGTCTTCGAGGAGGCGCCCTCGCCCGTCATCGACGCCAAGACGCGCGCCCGCATCGGCGAAATCTGCGCCGACGCCATTCGCGAGATGGGCTATCGCGGCGTCGGCACGATCGAGTTCCTCTACGAGGACGGCGAGTTCTACTTCATCGAGATGAACACCCGCCTGCAGGTCGAGCACCCCGTCACCGAGATGGTCTACGGCGTCGACCTTGTCACCGAGCAGATCCGCATCGCCGCCGGCCAGCCGATGAGCTTCACCCAGGCCGACCTCGTGCCGCGCGGCCACGCCGTCGAATGCCGCATCAACGCCGAGCGGGTGCCGCACTTCACCCCCTCGCCCGGCCTCGTCCACACCTACCACGCGCCTGGCGGCCTCGGCATCCGCGTCGACTCGCACCTCTATGCCGGCTATCGCGTGCCGCCGAACTACGACAGTCTGATCGGCAAGCTGATCGTGCACGGCCCCGACCGGCCCGCCTGCCTGATGCGGCTGCGCCGCGCGCTCAGCGAGATGATCGTCGGCGGCGTCGACACGACGCTGCCGCTTTTTCATCGCCTGCTGCAGAGCCCGGAAGTGCTCTCGGGCGACTACAACATCCACTGGCTCGAAGAATGGCTGGCCCGGCAGGCCGAGTGATGCTTCCATAGGGGTCGATGAAGGACGCGGAATCAGACGATCTGGAGCTGACGCCCGAGCTGGTGCTGCGCGCCTACGGCGCCGGCGTCTTCCCGATGGCCGACCATGCCGAGGCCGAGCACGTCTATTGGGTCGATCCGCGCAAGCGGGGTGTCCTGCCGCTCGACGGGTTCCGGCTCTCGCGCTCGCTGCGCAAGCGGCTCCTGCGCCCCGACCACCGCGTCCGCACCGACACGGCCTTTGACGAGGTGCTCGACGCCTGCGCCGACCGGCCCGAGACATGGATCAACGCCACGATCCGCACCCTCTTCATCCAGCTCCACCGGATGGGCCATGCCCATTCCGTCGAGGTCTGGCAGGACGGCCAGCTCGTCGGCGGCCTCTATGGCCTCCGCCTCGGCGGCGCGTTCTTCGGCGAAAGCATGTTCAGCCACGTGCGTGACGCATCGAAGATCGCGCTCGCCCACCTCGTCGCGCGCCTGCGCGCCGGCGGCTTCTCTTTGCTCGACACGCAGTTCACGACGCCGCACCTCGAGTTGCTCGGCGCGATCGCCGTGCCGCGGTCATGCTATCACGACCTGCTCGCCCGCGCGTTGACGCATCGGGGCGAGTTCTACTGCCTCGACGCCGAGCTCGAACCTTCGGACGTCGTGCAGCTGATCACCCACAGGTCATAGCGCGGGTGGTCGAAGGCCGAGAGCGAGGGGCTCTCGGCGAACATCCAGCCCGAGAAGATCTCGTCCTGCCGGTCCCTGCTGTCCCACACCTTCAGGAACGCCATCGTCCCGTGCGTGTCGTTGCCCTCGGGCGACCGGCAGGCCTCGAGCTCGATGCGCAGGCGCTCGACTTCGCGGGTCTCGCCCACAGCCAGGTCGAAGGTCCTGGTCTGCCCCGTCATCTTGTCGAGCTCGCGCAGCTCTGCGCCCGCCCGCAGGTCGGTGGCCGGTGGATCGATCGGCACGACCGGCGCTGGCGCGTCCTCGGCCGGATCGGTCACCGCGCGCGGCGCCCGGTGAAAGCGGCCGTCGGGCGACCGCTCCCACTCCTGCGCCGGCCCCTGCGCCGGCTCCTGCGGCACCGCTTCCTGCGGAGCGGCCGTGTCGGTGCCCTGCCCGTCATCGCTTGGCGACGGCACGCGCTTGAATTGCGGCTGCGCTACCGTCTCGCCCCCGCCGATCGGCGGCAGCGGCTCGACGGTGATGGCGCCGCCGCCCCGCGTGACCGTCTGCGCCGCAGCTGCCCCGGCGACCGCGGCGATTGCCGCGGCCAGCAGCAGACCGGCGATGCGCCTACTCGCCGCCGCCATGGATCGCCTTGCTGACGAGGTCGATCAGGTTGATCGACCCTTGCGTGTACTGGAAGGCCGCCCCGGGCTCGAGCATGAAATCCGAGGCGCCAGGATCGACGGCGATGAAATTGCCGCCGAGCAGCCCTTCCGAGGCGATCTTGGCCACAGAATCCTCCGGCAGCTTGATGTCGTCGTCGATTGCCATGGAAACCGTTGCGAAGAAGTTCTCGCGGTTCAGCCCAAGCGACGTGATCGAGCCGATCTTGATGCCGGAAAGCCGGACGTCGCTGCCGACGCTCAACCCCTCGGCCTGGCGGAACTCGGCCTTCAGCGGATAGCCGCTGCCGCCGAGCGCCACATCCGCCGTGTTGGCCGCATAGACCAAAAAGGCGCCCGCGACCGCAAGCACGATCGCCCCGATCAGGGTCTCGCTCGCATGGCTCGCCACCGCGCCTACTCCGGCCGCCAGGCTTCGTAATCGCCGTCGGCGCGCGCCCGCTCGTGCGGCACGAGAATGCTGCCCGGCGGATGGTAGGCCGTCGGCGTGCCCGTCAGATTGGGGAGGTGGTCACGCTCCCACGGACGGCGCGGCAGGTGGCCGTCCTTCGGCGGATCCTGGAACGTGTGGTGCAGCCATCCGTGCCAGTCGGGCGAGACCTGGCTCGCCTCGGCCTCGCCGGAGAAGATCACCCAGCGGCGCTTCCCGTCCGCCGTCTGGTAATACTTGTTCCCCAGATCGTCCTGCCCGACCGGCTGCCCGAAGCGCGCCGTCCACAGCCGCGTGCCGATCGTCTGGCCGTTCCACCAGGTAAAGATCTGCGAGAAGAGGCTCATTCGGCGACTCGGGCTCCCATGCGGCGCGCGCACTATGGCGGCTTGGGACGGGGCCGTCCAGCCCGCCAGGTCGGGTGTAGGTCGGGTGCATTGCGGGCGCTCGCGGGCGCCGCGCCGGCCGCGATCATCCGCTAGCCGACTGCGGCAAAGGGGCCGCTCGCGGGCGCCAAGCAGGCGACGGCATTAACTTTTGTAATTGCTCTGCCGACCGTTTTCGCGTGGAGGTTGACGGAAACACGTCAGGTGACGGGAGGAAAGTTCAACATGCACAGAGCGGCATCAGCGACAGCCGTGATGACTCTGGCGATGGCCGCCGCGTTCCCGAACGGCGCCGAAGCGGGCGGGTTCGCCATCAAGGAGCGCTCGGCCAAGGCGCAGGGTCTGTCCTTCGCCGGCGTCACGGCGGGCTCGGGCGGGCTCAGCTCGATGAGCTTCAACCCCGCGGCGATCGGCACGATCAAATCGGGCGGCGAGATCGCCGGCGGCGCCTCGCTGATCTCGACGGTCGCCGACGGCGACGTCTCCCTGAACGGCGTGCCCAACGGCGAGGAGGTCCACGCCGGCGGCCCGCGCGGACTGGCCAACGCCTATGCGGGCTACCGCATCGAGCCCGACGGCGTCTATATCGGCATCTCGTTCTACACGCCCTTCGGCCTCGCGACGAAGTACAACCCCAGCTGGACCGGCCGCGCCGACGGCCTCACCTCCGAGCTGCGCACGCTCAACTTCGCCCCGACCCTCGCCTGGCAGCCGATCCCCGAGATCACCATCGGCGGCGCGGTGAACATCATGTATGCCGACGCCCGCCTGACCAGCGGCACCAATCTGCAGACGAGGGTCCCCGGGCTGATCCTCGACGGCGACGACGTCTCGCTCGGCTTCAGCGTCGGCGCGATGTTCAAGCCGGTCGAGGGCACCACGATCGGCGTCGCCTACCAGCACGGCTATAACCTGGACTTGAGCGGCCAGGCGCAAAGCGCCGCGGTCCCCGGCACCTATAACGTCACCGCCGACACCGAGCTGCCGTCGACGGTCTCGCTCGGGATCACGCAGGACATCACCGACCGCATCCGCGTCATGGGCGAGCTGCAATGGCAGAACTGGTCGGTCTTCGACCAGATCGACATCAACATCCCGGCCTTCGGACCGCGGGGCGTGATCGGCGACCCGCAGGACTACGACGATGCCTTCTACGTCGCCTTCGGCGGCGAGTACGACCTGACCCCCGCCTGGACCGTCAGGGCCGGCGCCGCCTGGGACCAGACGCCGACCCAGGACCCCGACCTGGCAGCCGGCTTCTTCGGCCGCACCGTGCGCGTGCCCGATGACGACCGGATCTGGCTTTCGGTCGGCGCTTCCTATGCGTTCTCGGAGGCGATCACGGTCGATGCGGGCTATTCCTACCTCTTCGCGCCGGACGACCCGGTCGTGGCGCTGCGCACCGTGCCAGGCGGAACGGTCACCTATGACGCCAGCGCCCACATCTTCTCGGTCGGCGGCTCGTTCCGCTTCTGAGGCCCGCTGCCCCTAGCTACAGCGGCTCGATATCGCCCTCGGCCTGCCCGGCCTCGAACCGGGCGGCGAAGGCCGCGAGCCGCCCCTCAGCGATCGCGTTCCGCATCCCCGCCATCAGACCCTGATAGTAGTGCAGGTTGTGCCAGGTCAGCAGCATGGCCGAAATGATCTCGCCCGCGCGGAAGACGTGGTGCAGATAGGCCCGGCTGTAGGCGCGGCAGGCCGGGCAGAGGCACGCCTCGTCGAGCGGCCGCGGATCGTCGCGGTGGCGGGCATTGTCGATGTTGACCGGCCCCCGCCGCGTGAACGCCTGCCCCGTCCGGCCCGAGCGCGTCGGCAGCACGCAGTCGAACATGTCGACCCCGCGCACGACGGCGCCGACGATGTCCGCGGGCTTGCCAACCCCCATCAGATAGCGCGGCCTGTCCGCCGGCAGCTGCCCCGGCGCATAGTCGAGCACGCCGAACATCGCCGCCTGCCCCTCGCCGACGGCCAGCCCGCCGATCGCATAGCCCTCGAACCCGATCGCCGTCAGCCGCTCGGCGCTCTCGGCGCGCAGCTCCGGGTAGACGCTGCCCTGCTGGATGCCGAAAAGCGCATGGCCCGGCCGCTCGGGCAGCGCCGCGCGCGAGCGTTCCGCCCAGCGCATCGACCGGCGCATCGACTCGGCCGCCACCCCCTCCTCCGCCGGATAGGGCGTGCACTCGTCGAAGGCCATGACGATGTCCGAGCCCAGCCGGCGCTGGATCTCCATCGACGTCTCCGGCGAGAGCATGTGGCGCGAGCCGTCGATATGACTCGCGAACTCGACCCCCGCCTCGGTCATCTTGCGCAAGCCCGTCAGGCTCATCACCTGGAAGCCGCCCGAATCCGTCAGGATCGGCCCGTCCCAGTTCATGAACCGGTGCAGCCCGCCCAGCCGCTCGACCCGCTCGGCGCCCGGCCGCAGCATCAAATGGTAGGTGTTGCCCAGCACGCAGTCGGCGCCCGTCGCCGCGACGCTGTCCGGCAGCATGGCCTTGACCGTCCCGGCCGTGCCGACCGGCATGAAGGCGGGCGTGCGGATCCGCCCGTGCGCCGTGCCGATCTCGCCCGTGCGCGCCGCGCCGTCGGTGGCCGTGATGGCGAAGCAGAAGGGTGCGCCCATCCGGCGGCTCTTACCGGCCCGCGCCGGCCCTGACGAGGGGCTTCTCCGAGAGTGAACTTTTGCCCCGCGACCCCGTTTCCTTACCGGCGTAGTCGGATTATATCCAATCCAAGCCGCGGGAACGGGAGCGCCCGATGAACGACCACACCCTTGCGCCGCAGGAAGGCGAGCCGCTGATCCCGCCGTCGACCGAGGATCACCCCCTCTTCGACTCGGTCGTCGGCGCCTGCCGCACGGTGCACGACCCCGAGATCCCGGTGAACATCTACGATCTGGGCCTCATCTACTCGATCCGCATCTCGCCCGAGAACGAGGTCGAGATCGACATGACGCTGACGGCCCCAGGCTGCCCCGTCGCCGGCGAGATGCCGGGCTGGGTCGCCGACGCCGTCGAGCCCATCCCCGGCGTGAAAAGCGTCGACGTCCACATGGTGTGGGACCCGCCCTGGGGCATGGAGAACCTGTCCGACGAGGCGCGGCTCGAGCTCGGCCTGATCTGACGCGCGGCCGCCCGCGCCCGTGGCGCGCCGCCTTGTGATCGCGGCGGCAGGTCAATACATTGAACCGGAGGCAACAGGGACCAAACCATGTTCGGCATCCCAGGCAATGACCCGGTCACGCTGACGCCGGCCGCGGTCAAGCGCATCACCAAGCTGATGAGCTCGGGCGAGGTCAAGGGCCTGCGCATCGGCGTCAAGAAGGGCGGCTGTGCCGGCATGGAATACACCATGGAGCACGCGGCCGAGATCGGCGCGCACGACGCCGTGGTGGAAAAGGACGGCGCCCGCGTGATGATTGCGCCCATGGCGCAGATGTTCCTGATCGGCACCGAGATCGACTATCGCACCTCGCTGCTGGAGGCGGGCTTCGTCTTCAACAACCCCAACGTGAGCGAATCCTGCGGCTGCGGCGAGTCGATCAAGTTCCGCGACGAGGACGCGGGCGCCGGCGCGAGCGTCTGACGCCCGCCGCGGCCATGGCGCCCTGCTGATGGCCGTCACGCAAGAAGAGCGCGAACACATCCGCGACCTCTTCGCCGGCCTCGGCCATGTCGAGGTCCGCCGCATGTTCGGCGGCGCCGGCGTCTATGTGGGCGATGCCTGCTTTGCCCTTTTGGTCGACGGCACGATCTACATGCGCACCGACGAGGTGCTCGGACCCGACTACGCCGCCGCTGGCTCCGAGCAATGGGTCTACGCCGGCGGCGGCCGAGGCCCCGTTGCCATGCCCTACTGGCGCCTGCCGGAAAGCGCACTCGACGACCCCGACGAAGCCGCCGCCTGGGCGCGCCGCTCCCTCGCGCCGGCCGAGCGCGCCGCCGCCGAGAAGCGCGCCGCCAAGGCGCGCAAGGAGGCCCGGGCGGCCCGCGACCGGGCCTGACCGAAGGTCGCCTGACGGCGCCCGAGGCCCCAGGGGTTCCCACCCCCCTGCGCCCGCGCTATGAGGGCGCCCGACACATCCCCCGTGACGGGCAGAGACGATGGAAAAGACCTTCGACGCGGCCACCGCCGAGCCGCGCATCTATGCGGAGTGGGAGGCCAGGGGCGCCTTCGCTGCCGGCGCCAACGCCTCGCGGGCCGAGACATTCTGCATCGTCATCCCGCCGCCCAACGTCACCGGCTCGCTGCACATGGGCCACGCGCTCAACAACACGCTGCAGGACATTCTCGTCCGCTGGAAGCGCATGCAGGGCTATGACGTCCTCTGGCAGCCCGGCACCGACCATGCCGGCATCGCCACCCAGATGGTCGTCGAGCGGGCGCTCGCCGCCGAGGGCAATGCCGGCCGCCGCGAGATGGGCCGCGAGGCCTTCGTCGAGCGCGTCTGGCAGCAGAAGGCACAGTCCGAGGGCACCATCCTCGGTCAGCTGAAGCGCCTCGGCGCCTCCTGCGATTGGTCGCGCAACCGCTTCACGATGGACGAAGGGCTCAGCGCCGCCGTCCTGAAAGTCTTCGTCCAGCTCTATAATGAAGGGCTGATCTACCGCGACAAGCGCCTGGTGAACTGGGACCCGCAGTTCGAGACCGCGATCTCGGACCTCGAGGTCGAGCAGGTCGAGGAAAAGGGCAAGCTCTGGCGCTTCCGCTATCGGCTGGCCGACGGCGCCACCTACCGGCACCCCGTCAAGGACGAGGACGGCAACCTCCTCCGCACCGAGGAGCGCGACTACATCGTCGTCGCGACCACCCGCCCCGAGACGATGCTCGGCGACACCGGCATCGCCGTCAACGCCGAGGACGAGCGCTACCAGGGCCTGATCGGCAGCACGCCATCCTGCCGCTGGTCGGCCGCCGCATCCCCATCGTGGCCGACGAGCATGCCGACCCCGAAAAGGGCACCGGCGCCGTCAAGATCACGCCCGCGCACGACTTCAACGACTTCGAGGTCGGCCGCCGGCACGGGCTGGCGCAGATCAACGTCATGACGCCGCGCGCCGCGATCTGGCTCGAGGGCAACCCCGATTTCCTCGCCGGCTGCGACCCCGAGCCCGAATGCCTCGCCCTGCACGGCCTCGACCGCTTCGAGGCGCGCAAGCGCGTCGTCCACCTGGCCGAAATCCAGGGCTGGCTCGACGGCATCGACGAGGAGATGCACGTCGTCCCGCACGGCGACCGCTCCAAGGTGCCGATCGAGCCCTACCTCACCGACCAGTGGTTCTGCGACGCGAAGCGGCTCGCCGCCCCGGCCATCGAGGCGGTCCGCGACGGCCGCACCGGCTTCGTCCCGGAAAACTGGGCGCGCGTCTATTACAACTGGATGGAGAACATCGAGCCCTGGTGCATCAGCCGCCAGCTCTGGTGGGGCCATCGGATTCCGGTTTGGTACGGTCCTACCCACGAGCGACCCGAATGAACTTGAGCATCTGACTGCATTGAACTGATGCCGAAGATCTTGGCTGCGCAGAGGATGAGCGTCGGTGCTGATCGCGCAGGTTCAGCGGAGAACTACAGTCCTGGCGTGGAGACTAGATCTGCGAAGCGGACGGGCCCGCAAGCTGGCTTTCAGGCTATTCGCATGACCGATGCCAAATATGCGATCCGATGAGGCGTACGTCTATGGCGCGATAGAGACGTCCTCGACACCTGGTTCTCCTCAGCCCTCTGGCCATTCTCGACGCTCGGCTGGCCGGACGAGACGCCTGAACTCGCCCGCTATTACAAGACGGACGTGCTGGTCACCGGCTTCGACATCATCTTCTTCTGGGTCGCCCGGATGATGATGATGGGCCTGCACTTCCGAAACGAGGTGCCGTTCCACACCGTCTACATCAACTCGATCGTCGTCGATCAGCACGGCAAGAAGATGTCGAAAAGCCAGGGGAACGTCATCGACCCCCTGCAGCTCATCGACGAGTACGGCGCCGATGCGCTGCGTTTCACGCTGGCGGCGCAGGAGGTGCAGGGGCGCCGCCAGCTCCGCCTCGCCGTCGACGCCGTGCAGGGCGGCCGCAATTTCGGCACCAAGCTCTGGAACGCCGCGCGCTTCGCCGAGATGAACGGCTGCTATGGCGCCGCTTCATACGAATGCATCCGCGAATAACGCTCCGACACGCACGCATACACCCCGATCGCTCCACCAGACGGTCAACCGCTGGATCGTCGGCGAGACCGCGCGAACCGCGCAGGCCGTCGACCGGGCCCTTTCCGCCTACCGCTTCAACGAGGCCGCCGGGCGCCTCTACGATCACATCTGGAAGGTCTTCTGCGACTGGTACGTCGAGTTCGCCAAGCCCCTGCTGCAAGGTGAGGATCAGGCCGCAAGGGCCGAGACGCAAAGGACGATGGCCTGGGCGCTCGACCAGTGCCTGGTGCTCCTGCACCCCATCATGCCCTTCATCACCGAGGCGCTCTGGTCCCAGCTCGCCTCGCGCGACCGCATGCTCGTCCACGCCGCCTGGCCCCAGCTCGACCCGTCCCAAGTGGCTGATCCGGAAGCCGATTCCGAGGTCGACTGGGTCATCCGCCTGATCGAGGGCATCCGCTCGGTCCGCTCCGAGCTCAACGTCCCGCCCAAGGCGCAGATCGCCATGGTCATCACCGGCCATAGCCCGGCTGTCGGCCACCGCCTGCTCCGCAATGCCGCCTTGATACAAAGGCTTGCCGGACTTTCTGAATGCGGCGTCGCCGATGAGGCGCCCGCCGGATCGGTCACGCTGGCGCTCGAGGACTGCGCCATCAACCTCGCCCTGGCCGGCGTCATCGACATCGCTGCCGAACGCGCCCGCCTGGAGAAGACGCTGGGCAAAATCCAGAACGACGCCAAAGGCCTGGAGAAAAAGCTCGGCAACGAGAACTTCCTCGCCAAGGCCCCCGAGGAGGTCGTCGATGAGCAGCGCGATCGCCTCGCCGCCGCCCGCTCCGAGGCGGCGAGGCTGGAAAGCGCCCTCGCCCGCCTCGCTCGGCTAAGCCAGTGATGCCGCAATCGTCTCAAAGCTGCCGGACCGCCTCCAGCACCTCGTCCACGTGCCCCGGCACCTTGACCTTGCGCCAGGCCTGCCGCAGCACGCCGTCGCGGTCGATCAGGAAGGTCGACCGGTCGACGCCCATGTACTTCTTGCCGTACATCGACTTCTCGACCCAGGCGCCATAGGCCTCGACCGTCTCGCCCGTCTCGTCCGACAGCAGCGTCACCTTCAGCCCGTGCTTGGCGACGAATTTGTCATGACTCGCAACGGGATCCTTCGATAGCCCCAAGACCACGGCGCCGGCCGCGTCGAACTCCTTCGCCCGCTCGGTGAAGCCGATGGCTTCCTTGGTGCAGCCTGACGTATCGTCCTTCGGATAGAGGTAGAGGACGACGGCCTTGCCGCGCAGATCCTTGAGCGCCACGGTGCGGCCTCCATCGGCTGGCAGCGTGAAATCCGGGGCGGGTGCGCCGGTCTCGGCGCGCGCGGGTGCAGTCATCTCTCTCCCTCCTGAGTTCTGAACGCGGATAGCATCGACGTGACCCCGCTTGCGTCAACGGGGTGATCGACCACAATTATCGTGCCTGCGCATGCCGGCAAGCGCAGCGGTTCCGCAGGCCGGTCGGGAGCAGCCCGAACATGGACAAGAACAGCGAGTGCGCGCCGGCCGCGCGGCAAGGCAGCGCCCGGCGGGCGTGGAGAGTTCTGCCGCCGCGCGCTGCGGCTGTGCTTCGGCGTGCTCCTGACCTTCACCGGCATCGCCGTTCTGGTGGCGGGGGCACTCTATCTGCGCCTGCAGCAGGGTCCGGTCGTGCTGCCAGGCCTCGCCACCTTCGCGGCCGCTCAGATCAACGCGCCGGGCAGCGATATCCGCGTCACCGCCGCCGATGCCGTTATCTCGCTCGGCGAGGGCGACGCGCCGTCGGGGCTGCGCTTCCGCCAGGTCGAGGTCCGATCGGCGGACGGGCAACTGCTTGCCGCGGCCCCACGCCTGGCGGCGCGCTTCCATCTCGCGGACCTGCTGCGCGGGCGCATCCAGCCCGTGCGCATCCGCCTCAGCGAGCCCGTGCTGCAGATCATCCGCGCCGAGGACGGGCAGATCCGCTTCGGACTCGGGCAAGGCGACGGGGTCGCGATGGACACGGGCGGCGGCGCATCGAGCGATGCGCAGGACCTCGTCACCCGCGTGCTCGACGGACTTGTCGGCGATGCGCCGCCTGTCCCCGGCCTCGAGAAGCTGGAGAGCATCGCCATCGTCCGCGCCAAGGTCGACTATGACGACCGGCAGGGCCGCGGCGGCTGGCAGATCGACGAGGCCACATTGCGGCTGGTCCGCCACGAGGGCGGCGCGACCGCGACCATGGAGGTCGACTCGGGCGTGTCCGGTACGCCGGGGCCGACGATGCGCCTTGTCGCCGACCGGGCGACCGGCAGCGGGCGAACGGATCTTCAGCTGCGCTTCGGTCGCATCCCGGCCGCTGATCTGGCGCGCCAGACGCCGCAGCTCGACTGGCTGGACCTGATCGGCGGCAGCGTCGAAGGCGAGGTCACCGCGAGCCTCGGACGCGAGGGGAGGCTGAGCGGCCTCGAGGGCACGATCGTCGCAGAAGACGGCACGATCCGGGGCACCGGCCAGCCGACCCCCTTCGACGTCGCGCAGCTGCGGTTCCGCGTTGACCGCGACCGCGAGCGGCTGCTGCTCGATGATTTTCGCCTGAGCTCCGCCGCCGTCGATGCGAACGTCACGGGCTATGCCGACCTGCGCCGCGGCGCCGACCGCACGCTGGTGGGGCTCGAGGGCCAGTTCGACGTCGGCGCGCTGCACCTCGACCTGCCGAGCATCTTCGCCGACCCGCTGGATTTCGACGACGGCCGGATGACCGCGCGCTGGCTGTTCGATCTGAACCGCATCGACCTCGTCGACGTGCGGCTCGCGCGCCGGGACCTGGCCTTCACGGTCGACGGGCAGATGCGCGGCTCGGCCGAGGGCTGGGTGGCTGATCTGCGGGCCGGCGCTGAGGGCATGACGGTCGACGACCTCGTCGCGTTCTGGCCGCTCGCTTCGGCAAAGAACGCGCGCAGCTGGATCGACGAGCACATCCCGCAGGCCCGCATCGACCAGCTGACGGCGCAGATGCGGCTAGGGCGAGGCGACCCCAGGATCGCCCTCGACTTCGCCTATTCGGGGCTGCGGGCCGAGTACATTCCGGGCATGAGCCCGATCGAGGCAGCGCGCGGCGACGGTCACGTGACGTTCAACGGCCTCTATCTCGATGTGAACGCCGGACAGGTCGTGCCGGCCACCGGCAAGCCGATCGAGATCGGCGGGTCCGAGGTCGCGATCTCCGATTTCTGGAAAGAGGTGACCCCGGCCGACATCACGCTCCGCGCGGACGGGTCCGTCGCATCGGTGCTGGCGCTGATCGACGAGCCGCCGCTCGGACTGGTGAGCAAGCTAGGCCAGGACCTGTCCGATATCGGCGGCGCCGCCCGGGTCGAGGCGCGCATGCGCTTCCCGCTGGTGGGCGACCTCAAGATCGAGGAGGTGGCAGTCGAGGCCAGCGCAACGCTTTCGGACGTTGCCGTGCCGTTCGCCATCGAGCCCGGGCGCAACATCGACGTCCGCGCGAGCGAGCTTCAGCTTGTCGCTGACACCGAAAGCCTGCGGCTCTCGGGCGATGCTCAGATCGCCGGCGCGCCGATCGCCATCGACTGGCACGAGACCTATGGCACCGGGCAGGATGGCCGCAACTTGACACTGTCTGGCGCCGCGACGCCCGAGCTCCTGGCGGCTGCGGGCGCATCCGACCTGCCGATCGACGGCACGCCGACGGTCGAGCTTACGCTCACGCAAAGCGGCGGCGGTCCGCTGGGCTTCGAGCTGGCGGCCGACCTCACGCCCGTTCGGCTCGAGCTGACAGCGCTTGACTGGAGCAAGGCACAGGGCGTGCCCGCCCGTCTGACGGCGCAAGGGACGCAGGGCGAAGGTCTCGATATCCAGGCGCTCAGCCTCGACAGCCCCGGCCTGGACGCCGAGGGATCGGTCCGGCTCGGCGCCGACGGCGCTTTGCAGCAGGCCGATCTCCCGCGGATCCGCGTGGCGGATCTGGGCACCTTCGCGGCGGCCGCCGCGCCGGGCGCCGACGGCGTGCTCGAGGTGCGGCTGAGCGGCGGGCCATTGGATGTGTCGGGCCGTATCGAGGACGTCGGCGATAGCGGCGACAGCGGCGACGGCGGGGCCGACCCCGTCCGGGTGAGCCTCGACCTGTCGGAGCTGCGGCTGACCGAAAAGGTGGCGCTCGCCCCCGCCCGAGGGCAGATCGCGCAAGGCGCGGACGGCGGCCTTTCGGGCCGGATCGAGGGGCGGATCGGCGCGGAGGCGCCGGTCGCCATCGACCTCGATCTTCCGGGCTCGGGGCAAAGCTCGGGGCCCGGCACGGTGACCGTCACGAGCCCGAACGCCGGCGAGGCGCTGCACGCGGCGGGTCTCTTCAGCGGCGCGCAGGGCGGGACACTGACCGCGACCGTGCGCACGGGCACGGCGGACGGCGCCGGGCTGAGCGGTCAGGCGCGGATCGAGGACGTGATCGTCCATTCGCAATCGACGTTCCGCGATGTCCTGCGCGACGGCGGCCTGTCCGAGGCGGAGGCGGAGGTCTCTTCCGGCGGGCTGCGTTTCCGCGAGATCCAGATCCCTTTCGCCTATGACGGCCACCAGCTGACGCTGACCGACGCGATTGCGGTCAGCCCCCTGCTGGCGATCAAGCTGAACGGCACGGTGGACGAGTTGACGGATCAGCTCGACTTGGTGGGCGTGCTGTCGCCCGCTTATGTGCTGACGGGCGCGCTGAACGAGGTGCCGCTGATCGGCCAGATCCTGGGCGGCAAGGGCGAGGGCATCCTGGCGATGACATTCCGCGTGCGCGGCGACACCGACGACCCGCGCTTCACGGTGAATCCTCTCTCGATGCTGGCCCCGGGTTTTCTGCGCAAGGTCTTCACCGCCCCGGCGGAAGGCCCGTCCGAGGACTTTCAGGACCGGATCACGCGACAGGGTCGCTGATGCCGGCGAGCGCGAGCACCTCGGTCGGGGCCAGCCCCGCCGCGCGGTAGGCGGCGATCGAGCGGGCGTCGTCGCGCTTGGCGAGCCGCTTGCCGGCCGCGTCGCGGACGAGCCGGTGGTGGCGGTAGATGGGCGTGGGCAATCCGAGCAGCGCCTGCAGCAGACGATGGATCGCCGTGGCCGGGAACAGGTCGCGGCCCCGCGTGACATGCGTCACGCCTTGGTAGGCATCATCGACGACCACCGCGAGGTGATAGGCGGGGGCGCCGTCGCGGCGGCCGAGGACGACGTCGCCGCACTCCGCGATCAGCCGGGCCGCGGACAGCGCGATGGTACCGGTCTCGCCGCCCGGGCCGCGGTCGAGCTCGGTGAAGACCAGCCGGTCGACCGCAGCGGGGCCGCCCAGCGCCTCGATGGCGGCCGACATGTCGAGGCGGATCGCATGTGGCGCGTCGGTGGAGCGGAAGCGGCCGCGGCAGGTGCCGGGGTAGACGGGGCCGTCGGGACCATGGCCCGCACCCTCCTGCGGCGCAGAGATGGCCTCAGCTATGTCCCGGCGCGTGCAGGTGCAGACATAGGTCAGCCGCCGCGCCGCCAGGTCGGCAAGCGCGACTCGATAAGCCCGCATGCGATCGCTCTGCTGCAGCACGGTGCCGTCCCAAGACAGGCCGAGCCAGGCGAGGTCATCCAGGATCGCCGCCGTCCATTCCGGCCGGACGCGCCCCTGATCGAGATCGTCGATGCGCAGAAGAAAACGACCATTCGCGCGGCGCGCCGCCTGCCAGCCGAGCCAGGCCGAGAGCGCATGGCCCAGATGCAAGCGCCCTGTGGGGCTTGGGGCAAAGCGCTCGACATGCGCTGACCCGATCGAACTCATCCTCGACGGGAGTCATGACGCGACTCTATGCCCGGCCGATTGATGTTGCAATGCACAATTGGCTCACCTAACTGTCGCTGCAACGCAGCACGCGAAAGGAATGCAAGGAGCGACCATGACGAGTTCATTCCCCTTCGACTCGTGGATGAAGCACAGCCCACTCGAGATGTGGATGAAGCCGGGCCGCGATGCGGCTGGCATGGATCTCTGGGCCAAACCGGGCCGTGACGCTTTCGAGTTCTGGATCAGCTTCTTCCCGACGGCACCGCTCTTCGGCGTGGAATGGCGCTTTTCCGGCATGACCGACCCGGCGCTCAACCCCTTCATGATGACCGGAATGCCAGGAATGCCCGGCATGCCGGGGATGCGGGCCGCCGCCAGGGCCTCGCACCCGGGCGAGCTGGCATCGCCAGCTGCAGCCGACGACGCTGCCGCCAAGCCTGTGGCGCGCGCAGCCGACACGGTCGGCGAGGCCGCCAAGGAAATGACCCGCATCGCTGGCGAGACCGCCAAGTCAGCCGCCCGCACGACGAGCAAGGCCCTGGCGACCGGTGCCGATTTGACCGGAACGGCGCTCCGTAGCGAGGACAGGACGACGGACGCCAAGGCGCCCGGGGCCAAGGCGACCGGTCCCAAGTCGAGCGAGGCCAAGTCGAGCGAGGCCAAGCCGGTCGACATCGCCGAGGAGGCCGGCAAGACCGCGCTGCATGCGACCGAGACGGCAGCGAGCGCCGTCGAGGGTGCGGCGACGACCGCCGAGATTACAGCGGAAGAGACCGCCGACGCGGTCGACAAGGGCGCCCGGCGCGGTGCCAAGGCGAACGAGAAGACGGCCGACCAGGCCAGATCGACCACGGTCGAGACGACCGAGGTGGTCGAGCACGCCATCGCCGCCGGCCCGAAGCCCAAGATGCTTCTGAGCGAGCAGCCCGACAACGTCGACGATCTCAAGGCGATCAAGGGCATCGGTCCCGATCTCGAGCGCCAGCTGAACGGCCTTGGCCTCTACCGCTTCGACCAGCTGGCGAAGATGACTGACGCGGATCTGGCCTGGATCGACGCCAACATCACCCGCTTCAAGGGGCGCTGCTTCCGCGACGATTGGGTGGGCCAGGCGAAGTCGCGCCTCGCCAAGTGACAAGAGCCGCCGCAGGCGGCCAGAGGGACAGGTGACGAAGCCGGGTCAGCCGGCGACCGGACGCAGCTCTATCTCCCCTGAGTCCACAAGCAGGAGAGATAGAGCCTGCGCGCCGGCAAGCTCGTCACGGGGCGCGGGGGACGCGGCGCGCTGACGGCGAGCGCCGCGACAGCGGGAACCACTATTCGAACCGGGGCTAGAACGGCGCTTGTCGCTGGCAGGTCGCGCGGCTGGCGTTGGTTCGCCTTCGAGGGCCAGAACGCCTCGACGGCGATGTGCGCGCAGGCGCGCCAGCGGGCGAACGACATCATCAGCACCCGCTTCGACACGCATCCAAACTTCAACGTCTGGTCCCAAGCCCCTGCCGGTCGGATCTAGCGGCCGGTTCTAGGCGCCGCCGGTCAGCAGCCAGAAGGCGGCGGCGAGCGTCAGGACGGCGAGCCCGGTGAAACCGCCGTTCCAGCGCCAGGTCAGCCGCGTGCCGGGATGGCTCGTCATGCGGGTCAGCAGGAGAACCACCGAGGCGAAGGGCGAGCAGGTCATGCTGAGCGCCCAGCCGGTCGAGATGGCAAGCGCGGTCAGGGTCGGGCTCGCCGGCAGCGACGGCAGCGCCCCGAGGAGCGAGCCGAAGAAGACCGCCATCATGATGGGCGAAAGGGCGAGCTGGCTGAGCGCCGCCACGCCGGTTGCGATGCCGAGCAGGAAGAGCCAGCCCGGCAGCGCCTCGAGCCCGACCCACGTCGCCACCGTCGCGGCCGGTACGAGCTCGGCCGCGGCGCGTCCGATGTAGCCCGAGGCGCCCAGCGTGACCGCGGCGGGCGCCGAGAGCGGCAGCGAAGCATAGGCCACCCGGCCAAGCTTGCGCAGCGTCGGCCCGAGCACCGCGCCGCGCTGCTGGATGGCGATCCAGCCGACGAGCAGCAGCGGCGCCGCCGCCATGAGGCTCGACGGCACGCGCTGCCCGGTCAACCAGATGATGGCCGCGGTCAGGGCACCAAAGGCGCCGCAGACCCCGGCGAAGCCGAGGAACGCCATCCCCGGGAAAGCCGGCGCGGGCGGTGGCTGCAAGCCCAGCGCCCGCGCCGTGAACCGCCGCCAGCGCCAGCGGTCCTCGAGCCAGCCGACGATCATCATGGCGGCCGCCATCACGGCGCCGAGCGCGATCCAGCGCGGCCGGTCGATGCCGTCGATCAGCTGCATCACCGCAAGCGGTGCGACCGCGGTCGGCGACCAGACGACCGACCAGGCGAAGCCGCGCAGGATGGCGGAAAGCTGCCGGCGCTCGCGGATCGGCGTCAGCGGGTCGTCGGGGGCCTCTTCCGCCGCGCGACGCACCAGCGGTGCGATCAGGCTGACGGTGCCGAGGTTGAAGACGGGCGACATCAGGTTCGCCCCGGCGTAGAGCGCCAGGAATCGGCGGCTGCCCGGCTGGCGGGCGAGATAGTTGCCGCAGGCCGCGACCGAGGGCGAGCTGCGCGCGCCCTCCTGCACCAGCGAGATGAGCAGGATGAAGGCCACGAGAAAGCCGGCCTGGTCGAGCGCGCTGCCCGCGACCTCCACGGGCGCCGGGTGCCAGCGCCAGACCGCCCAGCTCAGCGCGGCGGCGACGCTCAGCAGATAGGCTTCGCGCAGACCCAGCCGGGGCGCGGCGACCAAGATCAGCAGCAAGATGGCGAGGTGCGACGCCGGGCGCGCCCAGGAAAGATCGGAGAAGATGTCGAGAAGCTCGAGCGCCATGACGGCAAGCAGGGCGAAGCTGACGACGCCCTGCCAGCGCGAGCCCTCAGGCGGCACGTCTCACCCGATGTTGCTCGGTACGCGCCCCGACCGACGGGTCCGAGGAGGACGCCGTCAGGTATCGCCACTCGCGCGCCGACCGGCGCGGGTGCGGCCGCGAGAGCCCTGGCGGTAGAGAAGCGGACGCCGCCGATCCTTCGTGGGGGGCTCTTCTAAGGCCCGCATCCGATGCCCGACCGAGCGACAGCGCAAAGTAAGTTGGATGTGTGTCCCAAGTCACGGAGCCGACCTTGCGATCAGTGGGACGGGACGACGGATGGTACCCCCAAGGGGACTCGAACCCCTGTTTCCGCCGTGAGAGGGCGGCGTCCTGGACCGCTAGACGATGGGGGCCCTGGCCGAGAGGGCGCAGATAGCATGCGGTCGGGGGCGATTCAAGGGCGGCGACCGGGGGTGAACCAGTCAAGCCCAAGGCCGCGGCCGGGCCGGGGAGCCGCGTGCAGCGCTGGCTTGCGGGCACATCTGACCCGTCGCATAAGGCCGCCGACCGACAGCTTCCGGAGAGATCACCGCGATGGACCCTGCGCTTCTCTGGACCGTTCTTCTCATCGTGGTGCTGCTTGCGCTGTCCGCCTTCTTTTCCGGCTCGGAGACGGCGCTGACGGCAATGAACCGCGTCACCATGCGCCAGCTTTCCGCGCAAGGCTCGCGCGGGGCGAAGACGGCGCTGGATCTGACCGAGGATTACGAGCGCCTGATCGGCTCGATCCTGCTCGGCAACAACCTTGTGAACATCTCGGCCGCCTCGCTGGCGACATCGCTCTTCACCGCGAGCTTCGGCGACCAGGGGGTGGCCTATGCCACCATTGTCATGACCTTCCTGGTCCTGATCTTTTCCGAGGTCGCGCCCAAGACCTACGCGATCACCTATCCGGACCGGGCGGCGATCGGCGTCGCCCCGCCCATCCGCCTCGTCGTGCGGCTGCTCGCGCCGGTCGTCGGCTTCATCCGGCTGATCGTCCGGATGGCGTTCGGGATCATCGGCGTCAACGCAGACCCCGACGCGCACATGCTGGCGCCGGCCGACGTGATCCGCGGCACCATCGACCTGCACCACCAGGAGGGCGGCGTCGACAAGGCCGACCGCGACCGGCTGATCGCGGCGCTCGACCTCAAGGAGCGCGAGGTCGCCGAGGTGATGCGCCACCGCCGGGACATCCAGGCGATCTCGGTGGACGAGCCGCCGGAAACCATCCTCGACTTCTGCCTCGCCTCGCCGCACACGCGCATCCCGCTGTGGCGCGGCGAGCCCGAGAACATCGTCGGCGTCCTGCACGCCAAGGACCTTCTGCGCGCCGAGCACCAGATCCGCAAGGCCGCCGACCCGGCCGAGGCCCTGGCGAAATTCGACGTGATGACCGTCGCCATGAAGCCGTGGTTCGTGCCTGACACGCGGCCGCTCGACGACCTCCTGCGCGCCTTCCTCAAGCGCAAGTCGCATTTCGCGCTGGTCGTCGACGAATATGGCGTGCTGCAGGGGCTGGTGACGCTCGAGGACATCCTCGAGGAGATCGTCGGCGAAATCACCGACGAGCACGACGTCGCCGCCGAGGAGATCGTGCGCGAGGCGGACGGCGCGGTCGTCGTCCCCGGAACGATGACGATCCGCGACCTGAACCGGGCGCTCGACTGGAACCTGCCCGACGAGGAGGCGACGACCGTCGCCGGCCTGATGATCCACGAGGCGCAGGCGATCCCGACCGAGGGCCAGATCTTCTCGTTCTTCGGCGTGCGCTTCGAGGTGCTCGAGCGCACGCGCCACCAGATCACCAAGCTGCGCCTCAAGCCGCTGCAGCGGAGCACGCGCTGAGCGGACGTCAGGCGAGCCTGGGCCACGGGCCACGTCATCCGATCTCGACGACCGGCTCCCAGTCGAAGCTCGCGCGCACCTGCGCATGGTCGGAGGCGCTGCGGTGGGCGACGGGGACGTGGTCGTTGAGGAAGCGCATTTCCTTGAAGGCCCAGAGCCGGCGATCGGACCAATCATAGAACTGCTCGCTGACCAGCACGTGGTCGATCACTTCGCGCACGTTGCGGTACTCGTGGCTGTAGTAGACGTCGCCGAGCGAGCGCAGCTGCTGCAGCGCCAGCCCGGAGTAGAGCCCGTCGTCGCTGTGCCGCCCGGCGCGGCTGGTCGCGGCGACGCGAAAGCTCGGCTGCCCAGACAAGACCGCCAGCGTGTCGGCATACTGCCCGTCGTTCATATCGCCGAGCGCCACGACGGGCCGGTCGTGGCCGCGCATCGCATCGTCGAGGATGATCCGGAGCGCCGCCGCCTCGGCCACGCGCCGGATGGCGGACAGCGCCGCGCCGAGTGCCGTGCGGTGCGGATGGATCGAGGCGTCGCGGAACTCGGGATCGTCGAGCGGCGTCGCGAGCTTTGACTTGAGGTGGACGCAGAACACCTCGATCGGCGGCACGGATGGGCGGCGCGCCCGCGAATGCCCGACGGTGACCTGCAAGACCGAGCGGGCGAACTCGTCGATCTCGACGCGGATCGCCTCGTCCTCGTGGCTGGGGACGAATTCGGGATCGGCCTCGGGGTCGACCTCGCGGTCCGCCGCCGGAGGATCGGAGCGGATCTCGGCCATCGACTGCTTGCGCTTGAAAAGCCGCATGCTGTCCGGGAATGCCTTGTGGCGAACCGAGCCGCGGATCTCCCAGGGCTGCCGCACGGCAGCGACGACGGCGACGCCGTCCCAGGCGCCCTCCTTGATGTAGGCGAAGCTGTATTTGTCGGACAGACCGGCGGCGTCGAAGACGGCCTGGAGCGCCTCGCGCGACCAGACCTCCTGGAAAGCGATCACGTCGGCGTCGAGGCTGTGCAGCATCGCCGCGCCCCAGGCGACCTTGGCGCTGAACTCCGCCTCGGAATACGGGCGGCTGCGCGGGTACATCGGCGCGCCGGGCAGCTGGAGATTGTGGAGATTGAACGTCGCAAAGACAATGTCGCGCATGTTACGGGCCATGGCGGGTCCTTTCTGTGACACCGCCATTCTAGCCCGAATCAGGGACCTTCTTTGCCCTCGCAAACGTGGCGCACGCTCAGTCGACGGCCACTCAAGCCTGCCGCGCTGCCTCCGCTGGGCGCGGCCGTGTCTCCTTCGGCCTCGGCGCTCACGGCATGGGGATATCGGTCGTCGGCTTCGGCACGTCGTAGCCGCGCTTGGTGGCCGGCCGCTCGGCGATGCGCAGATACCAGTCGCGGACGGCCGGGAACTCGTTGAGGTCGATCTCCTGCCACTCGAAGCGGCTGATCCACGGCCAGCACGCCATGTCGGCGATCGTGTACTCGCCCGTGATGAAGTCGCGGCCCGTCAGCCGCTCGTTCAAGACGCCATAAAGCCGCCGCGTCTCCTTGCCGTAACGCTCCTCGGCATAGGGCGCCTTGCCCTTGTTGAAGCGCAGGAAATGGTGCGCCTGCCCGGCCATCGGCCCGAGGCCGCCCATCTGCCACATCAGCCATTCGATCGCCCGCAGCCGATCTTCGCCCTGGCCGAGGAACCGCCCGTATTTCTCGGCCAGATAGAGCAGGATCGCGCCCGACTCCATCAGCTTCGCGCCCGTATCGTGGTCGTGGATCGCCGGGATCTTGTTGTTCGGCGAGACCTCGAGGAAGTGCGGCTGAAACTGCTCGTCCTTGGTGATGTCGATCGCGTGCGCCGTGTAAGGCGACGCCGAGCTCCTCGAGCATGATCGAGACCTTGCGGCCGTTGGGCGTCGTCCAGGTGTAGAGGTCGATCATCGCGGCGGTCCTCCGGTCGGGCGTTGCGTGGCGGCGCACTCAAGCATGGCTGCCGGCCCGGCGAAACCCCGGACTGAGATCTGACGGTGATCAGACGTGCTGCCCGCCGTTGATCTCGATCTCGACGCCGTTCACGTAAGAGCTCTCGGAGGTGCAGAGGTAATAGATCGTGCGCGCCACCTCCTCGGGCTTGCCGAGCCGGCGCATCGGAATCGCCTCGGCCAGCTTTTCGGTGCCCGGGCTGAGGATGGCCGTCTCGATCTCGCCCGGCGCGATGGCGTTCACGCGAACGCCGAGAGGCCCGAAATCATAGGCCATCTCGCGCGTCAGCGCGGCCAGGGCGGCCTTGGAGGTGGCGTAAGCCGCCCCGGCGAAGGGATGGACGCGCGCGCCAGCGATCGAGGTGACGTTGACGACGGCGCCCTTCGCCGCGGCGAGCTCGTCGATCAGCCCGCGCGCCAGCACGACGGGCGCGAAAAAGTTGACGTGGAAGACCTGCCCCAGGTGCGCAGGTCCGTCGTGACCGTGTTCAGCCGCTCGCCCTGCGGCCCCTTGGGCGAGATGCCGGCATTGTTGACCAGCGCCTCGAGCCGCCCGCCGGTCAGGCGCTCGCCTGATCTCGGCGACGGCCTCGATCGTCGAATTCGGGGTCGGCGAGGTCCAGCTGGATGTGGTCCTCGGGCCCGGCCTCCCAGGGGCAGTCCTCGGGGAAAGGATGGCGCGAGCAGGTGATGACCCGCCAGCCGGCCGACGAGAACCGCTTGACCGTCGCGTGCCCGATGCCGCGGCTCGCACCGGTCAGCAGCAGGGTCTTGCGGTCGTTGTTCGGCATCGCTGCGCCCGTGGTCCATTTGCCGCGCCGCGCTCCGGCGCCTCGGCCCGTGGTGGCACGGAACCGGAGCGCCGTCCATAAGGGCCGGCCCCCAGGGAGCCCTCTGGGTCGATCTCAGGGGTTCAGCCGCTGCACCGTCCAGGCGTCGGAATCGGGCTTCATGCGCGTCCAGCGAAACCGGTCGTGCAGGCGGAAGTCACCGTTCGCCCAGAACTCGATCTCGAGCGGCCGGATGCGGAAGCCGCCCCAGTGCGGCGGCCGCGGCGGCTTGACCGGGTATTTGGCCGCCAGCTTCGCCACTTCGGCCAGGAGCGCGCGGCGCGACGCGAGCGGGCGGGACTGCTTCGATGCCCAGGCGCCGATGCGGCTCTGATATGCTCGGCTGTTGTAGTATTCGTCGGCCTGCTTGTCGGACACCCGTTCCACCACCCCACGCAGCCGCAGCTGCCGGTCGAGCGACTTCCAGTGCAGCACCATGCCGGCCTTCATGCTGCTCTCGAGCTCGCGGCCCTTGGCGCTCTCGAAGTTCGTGAAGAAGACGAATCCGCCGCGCGTCTGGCTGGCCTCGATCTCCTTCAGCAGCACCATGCGGACGTTCGGCAGGCCGGTCTTGTCGACGGTGGCCAGCGCCGCCGCGTTGGCGTCCTTGGGCTCGCTCGCCGCGGCGTCGGCCAACCAGCCGCGCGCCAGCGCGTAGGGGTCCTCGCCGGCAAAGATGCCGCTCCGCTTTGTCGGTTCCGAAATCGTCGCCATAACCTTCGCTCCCACGCGCACTGAGCCCCGAGGCCTGTGCGCCCTCCGGGCCTGGACATATTCCCGGATGGAGAGGCCAGCAAGACGATCCGGCGAATCGCTCGGCCGCGCGGCGCGCCGGTTCAGGCCGACGTGCGGCGGCGCCACGTCGCCGCTACCAGGAGCGCGAGGCCGCCCGCCAGCAGCGGCAGTCCCGCTGGCACCGGGATCTCGGCACCGGGGGTGGGCGGGGGTGGTGGCGGCGGCGTGGGCGCGCCGGGGAACTGCGAGAACCGGACGTTGTCGATGCCGACATTGTCTGACCGGCCGCCCAGCCCGCTGAGCCCGATCTCGAAGCGGAGGAGCCGGTCGGTCAGGCCCGCGAAGGAGAAGGCGAGCGACGACCCGAGCGCTGCTCGCGAGCGCGACATCGTTCTGCCGAAAAAGCTCGGTGCCGAGCCCGTCCAGCACGCGGACGAAGGGCAAGGTGACCGGCACGCTGAAATTGCCGACGTCCAGGCTGGCGAGCGTGACGCTGAAGCCCGGATCGCCCGTGAGGACGAAGCCGACGAGGCTGCTGGCCTCCGGCTCCTCGTAGAAGACGTTGACGAGGTCGTTGTAGCCCGTGGGCTGGACCGAGGGGACCCTCGCGAGATAGTCGACGACCACGTTCGGCGTCGCGCCCTCCGGTCCGATGATATAGCTGCCCGTCGCGTCCGATGTCGCCGAGACCCGGTCGCCATAGGCTGGATCGAGTGCTATTCCGGCGAACACGTCCTTGACGTCGAAGGTCAGAACCGTGGCGGATGCGGGTGCGGCCAGAACTGCGAGCGAGAGGGCGGCAGCGACAATGCTGCCCGCACCGGTCGAGGCAAAGCGCATCTCAGATCCTCCGGATGTGCGGTTCGCTGGGTGGTGGCGACCTTTCAGACCATGGACTGCGATCGCCCGACGTGACGGGCGCGGAACGCTCGCCAAACACGGGTACCGTCGCGCCCGATTCTACCACGCGGGAGTGCCGTGAGAAACGACTCATCTGCAGCGGAGTGGGTTTGCTTGAGCGTCCGAGCGATCTGGCCTAAACGCGAGCCGCAGTCGGGAAGGGGAGCGTCATGCCGGCAGGACTGATGGCGGGTAAGCGCGGCCTGATCATGGGCGTGGCCAACGAGAAGTCCATCGCCTGGGGAATCGCGCAGGCCTGCCGCGAGCAGGGGGCCGAGCTCGCCTTCACCTATCAGGGCGACGCGCTCAAAAAGCGCGTCGAGCCGCTCGCCGCGAGCCTCGGCTCGGATGTCGTGCTGCCCTGCGATGTCAGTGATCCGGGGTCGATCGACGCGGTCTTCGCCGAGATCGGCCAGCGCTGGGACAGGCTCGATTTCCTGCTGCACGCCATCGCCTATGCCGACAAGAACGAGCTCAAGGGGCGCTACGTCGACACCTCGGCCGAGAACTTCGCCAAGTCGCTCAACATCTCGTGCTACTCGTTCACCGCGGTGGCGCAGCGAGCCGAGAAGATGATGGCCGAGGGCGGCTCGCTGCTGACCCTGACCTATTACGGCGCGGAAAAGGTCATGCCGCACTACAACGTCATGGGCGTCGCCAAGGCGGCGCTGGAGACGAGCGTGCGGTATATGGCGATGGACCTGGGGCCGAAGGGCATCCGGGTCAACGCGCTCTCGGCCGGCCCGATCCGCACGCTGGCGGCCTCGGGCATCGGCGATTTCCGCTACATCCTGAAGTGGAACGAGCTGAACTCGCCGCTGCGCCGCAACGTCACGCAGGACGAGATCGGACGGGCGGGCGTGTACCTGCTCTCGGATTTCTCGTCGGGCGTCACCGGGGAATGCCACCACGTCGATTGCGGCTACAACGTCGTCGGCATGAAGGCCGAGGACGCGCCCGACATCGACGTGGCAGTAGGACGCAAGGACGTTGGGTAACGGCCCTCGAAAGGCGACGTGTGCACGCGTGCACAAAGGGCTAACTGATTACAAAATAAAGACTTTGCAAATTCCGGTAAGGATATCTTCACGCCTTCTGGCGCGCTGTGGGCGACGCGCCGGAGGTTGGTCCAGGACGGCATGCCCCGGCTTCAGGCGCCGAGCGGCCAGCGCCGTGGCCTAAGCCCCGAGTGCAGCCAGCAGACATAATCGACCATCGAGAAGACCGGCAGCCCGCGTCGTCTCGCGAACGTCGCGGGCGTATGGCGGCATGTTGGTGCACTCGAGCACGATGGCGCCGACGTCCGGGTGGCGGTCGACCAGCGCCAGCCCGGCCGCGACCAGATCAGCGCGCGCGTCATCTACGTCGAGACGCAGCTCGTTGCCCAGCAGGACGCGGGTGAACTCCGCGCCATCCTCCGTTCCCACCACCGGCGTGTCGGGCGGGCAACCGGCGCGGGCCAGGTGCTCTGGCGTCAGGCTTGCTGCCGAGACGGTCAGCACGCCGACGCGCCGGCCTGGCGGCAAGAGAGCCTGCACCATCGGCACCTGCATCAGCGCCGAGGTGGCGACCGGCACGGCCAGCGCCTCCGCAAGCTCGGCCTGGAAGAGCGCGAGAAAACCGCAATTCGTCGTGATCGCCTCGGCCCCCTGCCGGATCAGGTCGCGGCCGGCCTCGACGAAGGGATCGAGCATGCCCGCAGCGCCGCGCCGCACGACCAGGTCGGGCGAGGCGCCGGGCACCACGCGGTAGAGTACCGGGAAGGGCCAGGTCAGCGCGTTGCCCATGTCGCCGGGGATGCGCGGAAAGCGCGCCTCGAGCATCAGGATGCCGATGGGCGCGCCATAGACCTGCTTGCCGCCTTGCGCGATCACGCCGCCTCCGCTTGAACTGGCCCGGCGCGCAGAAGGCGCCCGAGGGGAGATCGATGGCATCCAACCAGTCGACCGGCGCCGAGGCAATGGTCCGCCTGCTGGCGGCGCATGGCGTGCGCCACATCTTCGGCCTCTGCGGCGACACCTCGCTGCCCTTCTACGACGCGCTGGCGCGGCTCGACCACGGCATGACGCATGTGCTGACGCGCGACGAGCGGCACGCCGCCTACATGGCCGACGCCTATGCGCGGCTGACGCACCGGGTCGGCATCTGCGAGGGGCCGTCCGGCGGCGGCGCCACCTATATCGCGCCGGGCCTCGTCGAGGCGAACGAGAGCTCGGTGCCGATCCTCGCCATCACGACCGACGTGGCGACCACCTCGGCCGGGCGCTATCCGCTGACCGAGCTCGACCAGCAGGCGCTGTTCCGGCCGCTGACCAAATGGAACGGCGCTGCTCGACCAAGCCGCCGCCCTGCCCCGCCAGGTGCGCCGCGCCTTCCGCGAGATGACGACCGGCCGGCCGGGATCGGCGCATCTCTGCCTGCCCTTCGACGTGCAGAAGGCGCCGGTCCCGGAGGAGGAGATCTGGGCCGATCCGCGCTTCGGCACCTACCCCGCCTTGCCCGCCCATCCCGACCCGGCCGAGGCCGAGCGGCTGGCCGAGGCCCTGCTGGCGGCAGCAGCGCCCCGTCATCATCTGCGGCGGCGGCGTCGTGCTGGCCGGCGCCGAGGCCGAGCTCGCCCGGCTGGCCGAGCGCCTCGAGATGCCGGTCGCCACGACCGTCTCCGGCCAGGGCGCGATCGCCGAGACGCACCCGCTGGCCGTCGGCGTCGTCGGCTCGAACGGCGGACGGCCAGCGACGCGGGCGGTCGTCGACGCCGCGGACTGCGTCTTCTTCATCGGCTGCCGCGCCGGCTCGGTGACCACCGAGCGCTGGCGCTCGCCCGCGCCCGGCACGACCGATGCTGCACCTCGACAACGACCCGGGCGTGCTCGGCGCGAGCTATGCGACGCAGGCGGCGCTGCTGGCCGATGCCCGGCTCGGCCTCGCCGCCGTCAACGCCGCGCTCGATGGCGTGCGCGCCGCGCACCTTCGACGGCGCGCGCATCGCGGCCGAGGCGCGCGAGGCCAAGGAGGCAGGCTTCCGCCCGCTCGCCGAAAGCGTCGCGACGCCCGATCCGGCCCGAGCGCGTCATCGACGCGCTGAACCGCCTGCTGCCGCCGGAGGCCGTCGTCTGCGCCGACCCCGGCACCCCCTGCCCCTATTTCTCCGCCTACTGGACGATCCGCCAGCCCGGCCGGCACTTCATCACCAACCGCGCGCACGGCGCGCTCGGCTATGCGCTCGGCGCCGCGATCGGCGCGCAGTTCGCCCGGCCCGAGGCCAAGGTGCTCTGCGCCATGGGCGACGGCAGCTTCGGCATGTCGGTGGGCGAGCTGGAGACGGTCACCCGCTACGGCCTGCCGATCACCTTCCTGGTCTTCTCGAACAGCGTCTATGGCTGGATCAAGGCCGGCCAGAAATCGGGCTTCGGCGAGCGCTATTTCTCCGTCGACTTCACCCGCACCGACCACGCCGCCGTCGCCGCCGCCTATGGGCTGAAAACCTGGCGGGTCGAGGACCCGGGCGAGCTCGACGGCGCGCTCCAGGCCGCCATCGCCCATGACGGCCCGACCCTCGTCGACGTCATCGCCCAGCCGCTGCAGGACGCGGCCGCCCCCGTCTCGGAATGGGTGGCATGAGGATCGCCGTCATCGGCGCCGGCATCGTCGGCGTCTCGACCGCCGAGTGGCTGCGCCGCGACGGCCACGAGGTCACGCTGATCGACCGCATCGAGCCCGGAGCCCCCGAGCAGACCTCCTACGGCAATGCCGGCATCCTCGCCTCGTCGGGCATCGTGCAGGTCGCCGTGCCAGGCCTGCCCGCCAAGGCGCCGAGGATGCTCCTCGACCCGCTCGGCCCCCTGCACCTGCGCTGGAGCTACCTGCCGCGCCTGATGCCCTGGCTGGTCCCGTTCCTGCGCCGAGCGACAAAGCCGGATGTCGAGCGCACGGCGAAGGCACTGGCCGACCTGCTCGGCGACAGCGTCGACCAGCACAAGGCGCTGGCCCGCGGCACCCCCGCCGAGCGCTACATCACCGACGGCATCTACGCCCATCTCTACCGCAGCCGCGCCGCCTTCGAGGCCGACGCCTGGTACCACAAGCTGCGCCAGGCGCACGGCTTCCGCATGGAGGAGCGCGACCGCGCCCGCCTGCTGCAGGACGACCCGCATCTCGGCCCGCACTACAACGCACGCCGCCTGCTGGCTCGACCATGGCTGGATCACCGATCCCGGCGTTCCTATGTCGCCGCGCTGGCCGGCCATTTCCGCCGCAATGGCGGCGCGTTCCTGCAAGGCGAGGTGACCGACATCGCGCCCGCCGAGGACGGCGCCGCCGACACGTGACCGTGACGGTCGCGGGCGAGGCGCACCGCTTCGACCGCGCCGTGCTCGTCGGCCGGCGCCTGGTCGGCCACGCTCGCCCGCCGCCTCGGCCACGCGCCGGGGCTCGAGGCCGAGCGCGGCTACCACGTCGTGCTGCGCGGCCCCAACCGCCGGCCGCCCTTCCCCTACAGTCTGACCGACGGCAAGTTCGTCGTCACGCCCATGGATGCCGGGCTGCGCGCCGCCGGCCAGGTCGAGTTCGGCGGGCTTCGACCGCCGCCTTTCCGAAAAGCCCTTCCGCGTCTTTCGCGCGCGGCTCGCCCAGCTCTATCCGGACCTCGAATGGGAGGGCGAGGAGCGCTGGCTCGGCCACCGGCCATCGACGATCGACGCCGTGCCCTTCATCGGCCCCTCGCCCAAGGCGCCCGCCATCCACTTCGCCTTCGGCGCCCAGCATGTCGGGCTGACCAGCGGACCGCGCACCGGGCGGCTGATCGCCGACATGATCGGCGGGCGCACGCCCAACATTGACATGTCGCCGTTCCGCGTAGGACGGTTCGACCGCAAATCCGCACAGACGGGAGGGATCACATGAAAACGCTTCTGGCGACGACCGCGGCGTTCGCGCTCGCGGCCTCGGCGGCGCTTGCCGAGAACTGGGACATGCCGATGGCCTACCCGGAGTCGAACTATCACACCCAGACCGGCGAGGCCTTCGCCGAATGCGTCAGGCAAGGCACCGGCGGCGAGATCGACATCACCGTCCACTCGAACGGCTCGCTCTTCAAGGGCAACGAGATCAAGCGCGCCGTGCAGACCGGCCAGGCGCCGATCGGCGAGCGCCTGCTCAGCGCGCACCAGAACGAGAACGCCGTCTTCGGCTTCGACTTCGATCCCCTTCCTCGCCACCGATTTCGACCAGGCGCAAAAGCTCTGGGCCGCGGCGAAGCCCGAGATCGAGAAGACGCTCGACGAGCAGAACCTCGTGCTCCTCTACTCGGTGCCGTGGCCGCCGCAGGGCCTCTACTTCAAGAAGGAGGTGAACTCGGTCGAGGACATGCAGGGCGTGAAGTTCCGCTCGTACAATCCTGCGACCGCGACGCTGGCCGAGCTGACCGGCATGGTGCCGGTGCAGATCGAGGCGGCCGAGATCAGCCAGGCCTTCGCGACCGGCGTCGCCGAGTCGATGATCTCGTCGGGCGCCACCGGCTACGAGATGAAGGTCTGGGAGCAGCTCAACCACTTCTACCCGGTCAACGCCTGGATGCCGCGCAACACGGTCTTCATCAACAAGGACGTCTGGAACGACCTGGACGACAGCAAGAAGAACGTGATCCGCGGCTGCGCCTCGCTGGCCGCCTATGCCGGCCGGGCCAAGGCGCAGTGGTACACCGACTACACGGTGAAGGGGCTGGCCGCGAACGGCATGACGGTCGAGGAGCCGAGCGACAAGCTGAAGAGCCAGCTGCAGGAGATCGGCCAGAAGATGGCCGACCAATGGCAGCAGCAGGCCGGCGAGGAAGGCAAGAAGATCCTCGACGCGTACAAGGCCAGCAAGGGCTGACCGAGCCTCGCACAGGAACGCGGGGCCGGCCTGCCGCCGCACGCGGTCGCGCCCGACGGCGCGGCCGCGCCGGCGTCCGGCGGCGTGCCCGGCCTTGCCCTCCTGCGGCGCGGCCTCGATTGGCTCTATCTCGGCGGCGGTGCGCTGGGCGCCGTCTTCATGGTCGGCATCCTGGCGCTGATCGTCGTGCAGATGATCGCCCGGTGGAGCGGCCTCGTCTTCGCCGGCGGCACCGATTACGCCGGCTACTGCATGGCGGGCGCGAGCTTTCTCGCGCTGGCCTATGCGATGGACCGCGGCGCGCATATCCGCGTCAACCTGATGCTGATCCGCAGCGGACGCTGGCGGCGCATCGCCGAGCTCTGGTGCTATGGCGTCGCCGCCGTCATCGCCGTCTTCTTCGCCCGCTACGCCATCCTGACGAACATCGGCTCGGCGACGCTGGAACGACATCAGCCAGGGCCTGGACGCGACGCCGCTGTGGATTCCGCAGATCGTCATGTCGGTCGGCACCGTGCTGCTGGCGCTCGTGCTGATCGACCATTTCGTCCGCCTGCTCCTGACCGAGCACGAGGGCGTCGAGGGCGAGGGCGGCTGGAAGGTCGACGACCCGCGCACCATCCGCTTCGTCGCCGTCGCGGTCTTCGCCGTGCTGATCGCGCTGCCGATCGTCGCCATGCACGGCATCGAGGCCAGCGTCCTGTGGAAGACCGCGCTCTTCCTCTTCGTTCTCTTCTTCCTGCTCGGCTCGGGCGTCTGGGTCGGGCTCGCGCTGATCGGCGTCGCCTATATCGGCATGGCGGGCTTCACCTCGCGCCCGCCGGGCCCGTCGATGATCACGACGATCTGGACGACCTCGTCCTCCTGGACGCTGACCGCGCTGCCGCTCTTCATCTGGATGGGCGAGATCCTGTTCCGCACGCGCCTGTCCGAGGACATGTTCCGCGGCCTCGCGCCCTGGATGGCGCGGCTGCCGGGCGGGCTGCTGCACACCAACGTCGTCGGCTGCACGATCTTCGCCGCCGTCTCGGGCTCGTCCGCCGCGACGCTGACCACGATCGGCAAGATGTCGATCCCCGAGCTGCGCAAGCGCGGCTACCCGGAGTTCATGACCGTCGGCACGCTGGCCGGCGCCGCCACCCTCGGCCTGATGATCCCGCCCTCGCTGATCCTGATCGTCTACGGCGTGACGATCAACGAATCGATCACCCAGCTCTTCATGGCGGGCGTGCTGCCGGGCCTGGTGCTGGCGCTTCGCTCTTCATGGCCTATGTCGTCGGCTGGCATTTCCTGCGCCCCGACCAGCGCCCGGCCTCGACCGAGCTGCGCATGTCGTTCGGCCAGATGGTCTGGAACTCGCGCTTACCTGATCCCGGTGATCCTGCTCGTGGTCCTGGTCATCGGCTCGATGTATCTCGGCTTCGCCACCGCGACCGAGGCGGCCGCCTTCGGCGTCATCGGCGCGCTGGTGCTCGCCGCCGCGCAGGGCTCGCTGAGATGGGCGAGCTTCGCCGAGAGCCTGATGGGCGCCGTGCGCACCTCGGCGATGATCGCGCTGATCCTGATGGGCGCCGCCTTCCTCAGCCTGTCGATGGGTTTCACCGGCCTGCCGCGCACGCTCGCCCAGTGGATCGCCAGCCTGGACCTTCCGCCAGTTGCGCTGATCGCCGCGCTGACCGTCTTCTACATCATCATCGGCATGTTCCTCGACGGCATCTCGGCCGTCGTGCTGACGATGGCGGTCGTCGAGACCATGGTGCGCGAGGCCCATATCGACATGATCTGGTTCGGCATCTTCATCGTCGTCGTCGTCGAGATGGCGCAGATCACGCCGCCGATCGGCTTCAACCTCTTCGTGCTGCAGGGCATGACGGGGCACCATATCGGCTATATCTCGCGCACCGCGCTGCCGATGTTCCTGCTGATGGTGCCTGATGGTCGCGATCCTCGTCGCCTTCCCCGACCTCGCCACCTGGCTGCCCGACAATCTGCGCCAGCGCGCCGCCGGCGGCTGAGGATGACCCTTCTCGCCAGGCGTCCCCCCTTCCGCTTCGGAGGAGGGCCAGGGGGGAGGAGCGGCTCGGCCCGCCGCCCGATGCTGAAGGCGCTCGCCTGGCATCGGCGCGCGGGCGCAATGGGTGCTCTCGATCGGCGTCGTCGCGGCCCTGGTCGTGCCGGGCCCGGGCGCGCTGCTTGCCGGCACCCTGCCCTTCTTCGTGACGCTGCTCTTCGGGCTCGCGATGACGCGGATCGACCTTGCCCGCCGTCGCCCGCCGGGCGCTCGCGCCCGCGCCGGCTCGCCCGCAACCTCGCGCTCCTCGCCGCGCTCATGGCGGCGACGCCCGCGCTCTTCTGGGCGACCGGCCAGGCGCTCGGGCTCGACCCCGCACACGTCCAGGCGGTGGTCTACACCAGCGCCGGCCCGCCGCTCGGCTCGGCGGCCGCCTTCTGCCTGATCCTCGGCCTCGACGCCGCCTTCGCGCTCGAGATCACCGTGCTCGGCTCGTTCCTCGCGCCCTTCACCATGCCGCTGGTCGCGCGCCTGCTGCTCGGCGAGGCCGTGCCGCTCGACGCGGCCCAGATGACGGGGCGCCTCGGCCTGATGATCGGCACCGCGACGCTCGGCGCTCTGATCTTGCGACGCCTGCTCGGCTCCGCGCGGATCGCCGAGCACGCCCGCTCCTTCGACGGGCTCTCGTCGATCATCCTGGTGCTGTTTCTGTTCCCGCTCTTCCACGGCATGCCCGAGCTCATCGCCGCGATGCCGGGCTTTGCCTTCGCCACGCTGGCGCTGGCGGTGGCGGTGAACCTCGGCGCCCAGCTGGTCGGCGTTTCCGCTCTGCCTGCTCGTCACGCCGCGCGAGACCGCGGGCGCCACGGCGCTGATCTGGGGCAACCGCAACGCAGCGCTGGCGCTCGCGGCCCTGCCGCCCGATCCGCTCTTCACGCTCTACGTGGCGCTCTACCAGTTCCCGATGTATTTCACGCCACTCGTCATGCGGCCGCTGGTCGCCGCCCGTCCCTGAAAGCGAGGCCAAATCGCCGGGCGCCGCCGGGCTGGACCGCCCAAGACCTTTCCGATACCGATCCGAGTCAGAAGCGAGCGTGACGGGGCGGCATGGCGAACGGGGCCGGGGCGGACGGGGTCAGGGTGGGGGTCAAGGTCGGGGTCGACATCGGCGGAACCTTCACCGACGTCGTGCTCGAACGCGGCGAGCACGGTCCATTCGGTGAAGGTGCTGACGACGGGCCGCGAGCCCGAGCGGGCGATCCTGGACGGCCTGCAGAAGGTCTGCGCCGCCGCGGGCATCGCGCCCGCCGACGTGACCATGATCATCCACGGCACGACGCTGGCGACGAACGCGCTGATCGAGCGGCGCGGTGCCAGGACGGCGCTGATCACCACCAAAGGCTTCCGCGACGTCATCGAGATGCGGACCGAGAGCCGCTTCGAGCAGTACGACCTGAACCTGGTGCTGCCCGAGCCGCTGATCGCGCGAAACCACCGCTATGTGCTCGACGAGCGCGTCGGCGCGCAGGGGCAGGTGCTGCGCCCGCTCGACCGCGCCGAGGTGGCGGCGCTGGCCGACCGGCTGCGGGGCTACGAGTCGATCGCCGTCGGGCTGCTGCACGCCTATGCCAACGACGCGCACGAGAAAATGGTGGCCGAGGTGCTGGCCGAGCGCCTGCCGGGCGTCACCGCTGTCGCTCTCGTCCCAGGTCTCGCCGCAGATGCGCGAATACGAGCGCTTCAACACGGTCTGCGCCAACGCCTATGTCAAGCCGCTGATGCGGGCCTATCTCGGCCGCCTGCGCGAGCGGCTGGCCGGCATCGGCGTCAGCGCGCCGGTGTTCCTGATGCACTCGGGCGGCGGCATCATCGGCCTCGAGAGCGCGGCCGAGTTCCCCGTGCGGCTGGTCGAGTCCGGCCCCGCCGGCGGCGCGATCTTCGCCGCCCACATCGCCGCGCGGCACGGGCTGAAGCGCGTGCTCAGCTTCGACATGGGCGGGACCACGGCCAAGATCTGCCTGATCCGCGACCACACGCCCAAGACCAGCCGCGTCTTCGAGGTGGCGCGCACCTACCGCTTCAAGAAGGGCTCGGGCATGCCGATCTCGGTCCCCGTCATCGACATGGTCGAGATCGGCGCCGGCGGCGGCTCGCTCGCCCATGTCGACGTGATGCGCCAGATCCGGGTCGGGCCGGAGAGCGCAGGGTCCGATCCCGGGCCGGCCTGCTACGGGCGCGGCGGCACGCGGCCGGCCGTGACGGATGCCGACCTGGTGCTCGGACGCCTCGACCCGGCATATTTCGCGGGCGGCACGATCGCCCTTTCGGCCGAAGCCTCCGCGCAGGCGCTGCCGCGAGGACGTCGGTGCCAAGCTGGGCATGGACGAGGTCACGGCCGCCTTCGCGATCTCGGAGGTCGTCGACGAGAACATGGCCAACGCCGCCCGCGCCCATGCGGTCGAGAACGGCGAGGATCTGGCCGGCTACACGATGATCGCCTTCGGCGGCGCGGCGCCGATCCATGCCGGGCGCCTGGCCGAGAAGCTCGGCGTCGCGCGCATCCTCGTGCCGCCCGGCGCCGGCGTCGGCTCGGCCATCGGCTTCCTGCGCGCGCCCTTCAGCTTCGAGGCGACGCGCTCGACCTATCATGCGCCTCTCGGAGTTCAGCGCCGAATTCGTCGCCGACGTGCTGGCCGAACTCCGCAGCGAGGCCGCCGACTTCGTCCGCGACTGCGACCCCGACGCGCCGCTGAGCTTCGAGACCAAGGGCTACTTCCGCTATGTCGGGCAGGGCTGGGAGATCCCCGTCGATCTGCCCGAGGACGCCGCGGGCGAACCCGAGGCCGGCCGCCTCAAGGAGCTGTTCGAGGCGGCCTACCAGACGCTCTTCGGCCGGATCGTGCACGGGCTCGACGTCGAGATCACGTCCTGGTCGGTGCGCGCCTCGACGCCTGCCGTGCCTGCGCCTCCGGTCGAGGACAGGGCGGGCGGCGAGCGGGCGGCGGCGGAGGGCACGCGGGCGCTCTACGACCCCGCCAGGCAACGGCACGCGGACGCCGCGCTGATCCGGCGCGAGACCTTCGAGGCCGGCCAGTCGCTGACCGGCCCCGCCGTCGTCACCGAGCGCGAGACCACGGTGATCGTTCCGCGCCGGCTTCATCGCGACCATGCAGCCCGACGGCTGCATCGATCTCCGCCGCCAAACAGAGGCGTCCCCCGCTCCGATTCGGAGGGGGGCCAGGGGAGAGGACCTCGTGACATGACCCACACCGACATCGCGCTGCAGGTCATGTGGAACCGCCTGATCTCGGTCGTCGAGGAGCAGGCGCTGGCGCTGGTGCGCACCGCCTTCTCGACCACCGTGCGCGAGGCGGGCGACCTGTCGGCCGGCGTCTACGACCCCGACGGCCGGATGCTCGCCCAGGCCGTCACCGGCACGCCGGGCCACGTCAACGCCATGGCCGACGCGGTGAAGCATTTCATGCGCGAGATCGGCGCGACAACATGGTCGAGGGCGATGTCTACATCACCAACGACCCGTGGATGGGCACCGGCCACCTGCACGACATCACCGTCGTGACGCCCTCGTTCCACAAGGGAGCCCATGTCGGCTACTTCGCCTGCACGGCGCATGTCGTCGACATCGGCGGGCGCGGCTTCACGGCCGACGGCGAGAGCGTCTACGAGGAGGGCCTGCGCATCCCGATCATGCACTTCGCCCGCGCCGGCGAGGTGAACTTCGACCTCGTCAAGTTCGTCCGCGCCAACGTGCGCGAGGCCGACCAGGTGGTCGGCGACATCTACGCGCTGGCCGCCTGCAACGAGACCGGGCACCGGCGGCTCGTCGCCATGCTGGACGAGTTCGGCCTGCCCGACCTGACCGAGATCGCCGCCTTCATCCTCGAGAACTCGCGCCGCGCCACGATCGAGAAGATCGCCGCCCTGCCCCGCGGCTCGGTCGCCAACTCGATGACGATCGACGGCTATGACGAGCCGATCACGCTGCAGGTCCGGCTCGACGTCGAACGAGGACCACATCGTCGCCGATTTCGCCGGCACCTCGCAGACCTCGCGCAAGGGCATCAACGTGCCCCATGTCTACACGCAGGCCTATGCCTGCTACGGCCTGAAATGCGCCATCGCGCCCGAGATCCCGAACAACGCCGCCAGCCTCGCGCCCTTCCGCATCACGGCGCCGAAGGGCTCGATCCTGAACGCCGAGGATCCGGCGCCGGTGTGCCTGCGCCACATCATCGGCCACATGATCCCCGACACCGTGCTGGGCGCCTTGCACAAGATCCGGCCCGGCACGGTGCCGGCCGAAGGCTGCGGCGCCCTTTGCAACTTCCAGCTCTATTTCCGGCCGCGCCGCGACGGCAATTTCGGCCCGGACGCGCGCCACGCCGCCGTGCTGATGTTCAACTGCGGCGGCTCGGGCGCGCGGCCGACGCTCGACGGCATGTCGGCCACCGCCTTCCCCTCCGGGCGTCATGACCATGCCGGTCGAGGCGACCGAGCACACCGGGCCGATCATCGTCTGGCGCAAGGAGCTGCGGCCCGATTCCGGCGGCGCGGGC
The DNA here is from genome assembly GCA_963763245.1 of uncultured Bacillaceae bacterium. Classification (GTDB taxonomy): domain Bacteria; phylum Pseudomonadota; class Alphaproteobacteria; order Rhodobacterales; family Rhodobacteraceae; genus Thermohalobaculum. The sequence continues at coordinate 90,387 of CAVXNU010000022.1, read as the reverse complement.
AAGTTCCGCGGCGGGCTCGGCCAGCACATGGAGATCGGCGCGACGCCGGGACACGAGTTCGACTTCTCGGCCATGTTCGACCGGATGCAGCACCCCGCCCGCGGCCGCGAAGGCGGCAAGGAAGGCGGCCGCACGCAGTTCCGGCTCGACGACGGCACGGCCATGCGCGGCAAGGGCAAGCAGCTCGTGCCCGCCGACCGCGTCGCCGTGCTCGACCTGCCCGGCGGGGCCGGCTATGGCGACCCGCGCGAGCGCGACCCGGCGCTGATCCGCCGCGACGTCGAGCGCGGCTATATCAGCCGCGAGGCGGCGCGGCGCGATTATGGCTTCGAGGACTAGAATGCCCGGGCACCACACCCGCTATCGGGCGCGGCAGGCTCTCTCCCCTTTCGGGGAGAGGTCGGAAGGGGGGTGATCGATGGCCACTCCCATCACCGATCGGCCTCGGCACGACTCCTACGACGTCGTCATCGTCGGCGGCGCGATGATCGGGTCCTCTGTCGCCTGGTGGTTGTCGCGAGATCCGGGGTTCAAGGGCCGCATCCTGGTGATCGAGCGCGACCCGTCTTACGAGCATGCCTCGACGACGGGGACGGCGAGCTGCATCCGGCACCAGTACTCGAACGCCGTGAACGTGCGCATCGGCATGTTCGGCTCGGACTTCATCAAGAAGTTCCGGCACTTCGCCGGCGAAGATGCGCCCGAGGTGCGGCTGATCGAGCACGGCTATCTCTATCTCTCGAACGGCACCTATGACGCGACGCATCGCGAGAACCAGGCGACGCAGGCGGCGCTGGGGGCGGCGACGCGGATCCTGACGCCGGAGGAGATCGCCAGACACTGGCCGTTCTACAATCTCGACGGGATCACGCTCGGATCCTGGAACCCGGTCGGCGAGGGCTGGTTCGACGGCGCCACCATGTTCGAGACCTTTCGCCGGCAGGCGCGCGAGCGCGGGGTGGAGTACGTCACAAGCGATGCCGTCGGGATGACCGTGTCGGGCGGGCGGATCATCGACGTGCATCTGAGCTCCGGCGAGCGGGTGGCCTGCGGTCAGGTCGTCAATGCCTCGGGCCCCAGGGCGGCGCTGACGGCGCGGATGGCGGGGCTGGAGGTGCCCGTGGAGCCGCGCAAGCGCTGCCTGTTCGTCTTTGATGCGCAACGGCCGCTGGAGCAGGTGCTGCCGCTGACGATCACGCCCGAGGGCGTGCACGTCCGCTCGGAGCGGCAATGGTATCTCTGCGGGACGACGCCTTCTCCTGATTCAGCCACAGATTTCAATGATTTCGATTGTGTCTATGAGGAGTTCGACGAGGGCTGCTGGCCCGTTCTGGCCCGCTACATCCCGGCCTTCGAGGCGATCAAGCTGGTCCGCGGCTGGGCGTGCCATTACGCGATGAACACGCTCGACCACAACGCCATCATCGGGCCGCATCCCGAGCTGAGGAACTTCCTGTTCTGCAACGGCTTCTCAGGCCATGGGCTGCAGCAGGCGCCCGCCATGGGGCGAGGGCTGGCCGAGCTGATCGTGCATGGACGCTATCAGACGCTGGACCTGTCCGAGCTCGGCTATGAGCGGGTGATCGAGGGGCGACCGTTCCTGGAGAAGGCGGTCATATAGCCGGTTGCGGTCACCCAGCTGCCAGGCGGCGAGGCTCGGGTGGCACGCAATTGCGGTTCGACCGTCGCGGTGGCTCGCCCCTTGGTCGCCGCGCGGGCCCCTCAACCAGTCGGCGCGAGACGCCCTCCGGAAGCGCCCCCGCCGCTGCCGAGCTGCGCGCGCCGGAAGCCGCGCAGCACCGCCGCGGCATGCGCGATCGCGAACACGCGCCCGGCCCGGATGCGTCGCTCGGACAGGCGCGCGAGCGGTGTCCAGATCAGTGAGTCGAAGGGCGGCGAGGCGAGGAATTCGAACAGCACGCGGCGGGCCCGTCGCTCCGGCTCGAAAAGGCCGCCCGTCGCCCGGCGGAAATTGTCGGGCGAGACCTCGCGCAACGTCGGGAGCTGGGCGCCCAGCGCCTCGGCGCGCCGAAGCGAGCTTGCGAGGTCCATCGGGTGCAGGTGCTCGGCGGCCGCGTCCGCGTCATGGCGCAGCACCATCCCGACTTTGGCCAGCGCGAGCGCGAACTCGCAATCCTCCCATCCGACCACGCGGCCGAAGGGAAGCTGCTCGTCGAAGCGGATGCCCGTTCGCTCGAGGAAGGCGCGCTTGACCGACGCGTTGCTGGTGTAGAACTTGCCATAGTCGACGATGGCGCCATGCTGCATCGAGCCATAGGCGAACTGCGCGCCCTTGAGCTCGAGCCAGGAGAGGAACGGCGTCTGCCCCATCTCGGAGGCCCAGCGGATCCTGCCGACCATGGCCTCGTGCAGCTCGGGGTGAACGTCGTCATGCCAGCGCCTGTGCGCGCCGAGAAATCCCGGCTCTGGCAGTATGTCGTCGTTGGCGAAAACCAGGATGCGGCCGCGCGCGAGGTCGATTGCGCGGTTCCGTGCGGCTGCCGGGCCGGAGTTGCTGGCGAGGCGCTCCACCCGCACCGGGTAGCGCGAGGAGCGGGCGAAGCCCTCGACCGCCTCGGCGGTGCCGTCGGTTGACGCATCGTCGACGACGATGACCTCGAAACTGCCGCCGACATCGCGCTGCCTGTCGTAGAGCGCGAGCGCGCGCAGGAGAACTTCCCGCCGTTGATAGCTCGCTATGATGACCGAGATATCCACGCCGCCGTCCGCCCCCGAGCCCACTTCTCACTCACGGCCGAGCGCCCTGGCGGCCCTTGCCCTTGGCGTCAAAGTCTAACCGCGGGGACGGATTCGATCAAATCCTTTCGACGGGCGTTAACTGCCAGTTCCGATCGAACGAGGACATCTATTCAGATGAGCCGATGCCAAATATTCGCTTTTAACGAGCATAGCGGTGAGAGGATCACGTCTTTTCAGTTGAGCGTCTTCAAGCGAGTGCAGCCAGGACGCATGCGGTTGCAACCGCAAGCAGGGCTGCCCAGGCGCGCCAGATCAGGGCGACCGCGCGCCGGATGTCGTCGGCCGTTGCGTCCCGGCTGCCCTGCGGGTTCAGATAGGGGTCGTCGGCGATCACGCCGTCATAGATGCGCGGGCCGGCCAAGGCGAGCCCGAGCGCCGCGGCAGTTGCCGCCTCGGGCCAGCCGGCGTTGGGCGAGCGGTGCAGCCGCGCATCGCGCCACATGACCCGCAAGGAGCGGACGGTTCTGCCCGGACCCGATGCCGAGCCCCTGGGACGCTCAAACCTTGGCCGGCCATCCCGAAACGCGGCGAACGGCCGTCCGGTCGAGCCCGGCGATGCCGGGGCCGGCGCGCCGACCGGGGCCAGCCCGGCCAGGCAGATGAAGAGGCCGGCGCAGCGCGCGGGGATCCAGTTCAGCGCATCGTCGAGCCGGGCGGCGGCCCAGCCGAACTCGGCATAGCGCGCCGAGCGGTGGCCAATCATGGAATCGGCCGTGTTCACGGCCTTGTAGAGCACGATCCCCGGCAGGCCGCCGAGCAGGAACCAGAAGGCCGGGGCGACGACCCCGTCGGAAAAGTTCTCGGCGGCCGACTCGATGGCGGCGCGGGCAACGCCGGCGCGGTCAAGCGTGTCAGGGTCCCGCCCGACGATGCGGCTGACGGCGGCCCGGCCCTGATCGAGCGATCGGTCCAGCGCATCGGCGACCGCGCCGACATGGCAGACGAGCGAACGCTGGGCGAGGAGCGCCGCGGCGCCGAGGATCTCGAGCACCCAGCCATAGGGGAGAGCGGCGATCAGCAGCGGCAGTGGCAGCGCCGCGGCGAGCAGCAGGACCAGGGCGAGGACACCCTTGCGGCGGCGGTCGGCGCCCGAATTGAGGCGCGCGTCAAGCCAGGCGATCAGCCGACCGAAGAGCACGACAGGGTGCGGGACGCGCGACCAGAGCGCCTGGGGCTCGCCGAGGAGCGCGTCGAGGACGAGCGCGGCCGCGAGCATCAGCCGCCCGACCCTGCCGCGTCGGACGGGCCCGCCGGGTCCATCGCGGCGGCGAGACGCTCCCAGCCGGCCTCGTCGCCCGGCAGGCCGAGCCGGATCCAGCGGGACGAATAGGGGAAGATGCGGCTCCAGATCCGGGCGCGGGCGAGCCTTTCGTGCGCCGCGCTCGCATCGGCCGTCTCGAAAGTGCGGAAAAGCGCGGTGCCGCCGACCTCGCGCCAGCCCGCCGCGCGGCCGAGCGCCGAGAGGCGCCTGGCATCGGTGGCGAGGCGGGCGCGCTCGCCCGCGGCCCAGCCGGTGTCGGCGAGCGCCAGCCGGCCGATCTCGAGCGCCGGGCCCGAGACGGCCCAGGGGCCGAGCAACTCGGCGAGGCGGCCGATGGCGGCGGGCGCGCCGATGGCGAAGCCGAGCCGCAGGCCGGCCAGGCCGAAGAACTTGCCGAAGGAGCGCAGCACGACGAGGCCGCCGCGGCCAGCGTCGGCGACCGCCGAAGCGTCGGGGTCAGGGTCGGCGAAGCTCTCGTCGACGACGACGAGGTCCAGCGCCTGGGCCAGCAGCAGGAGGTCGCGGCGCGGCCAGAGCCGACCGTCGGGGTTGTTGGGGTTGACGATGACGGCGGCGGTCACGCCTGGGCCGGGCCGGTCGGCGACGCGCCAGCCCTCCGCGGCGAAGGCGGGGGCAAATTCGTTGTAGGTGGGCCCCGGGATGGCGACGGCGACGGGACGCGGCCAGCCGCGGCACGAGCCTGATCAGCGCCGAGGCTCCGGGAGCGGCGACGATGGCGGCAGTCGCCGGAACCCCATAGGCGCGCCGCGCAGCGGCGAGGAGCGCCTCGAGCGCCGCGGCCTCGGGCAGGCGTGTCCAGGCGGCGGCGGGCAGCCTTGGCAGCGGCCGAGGGTCGGGCCAGGCGCGGGGGTTGATGCCGGTCGAGAGGTCGAGCCAGTCGGCCGGGGCGCCGCCGTGCCGGGCGATGGCGCGCGCGAGGTCGCCGCCATGATCGCGGGGCGCGTCGTCGTCGTCATCGGTGCCGGCCGCGTCGGAGGAGCCCTGTGCCATCGCCTTTCCGCAGCGTCTGGTGTACGCCCGGCCCATGGATCAGATCGCCGATGTCGCCGTCAACGGGCTGGACCGCGACCGAGCCGCGCGGCCCCGGCCGGCGGCGGCGCGGGTGATGGGCCATTTCGGCGAGCTGGCGCAGGGACGCCTCGGGCCTGGCGGCCCGGTGGCGCTGGTGTCGCTGCCCTGCCCGGCCTTGGTCACCGAGGTGCGGTTCCGGCCCGCGCCCGGCGGGCTCAGCGCCGATGTGCCCGAGGCGGCGAAGCTGCTGGCCGCGGCAGCGCTGGTGCTGGCGCAGGTGGCGCCGCCGGGCTGGGGCGGTCGGCTCGCGGTGCGTCGTGCGGCACCGCCGGGCGGCGGTGCCGGGCAGTCGACGGCGGACGTGCTCGGCACGGTCCGGGCGGTGGCGGCGGCCTTCGGGCGACGCTTCGCGGCGGACGAGGAGGCGCGGCTTTGCCTCGCCGCCGAGGGAGCGGTCGATCCGCTGATGCACGGCGAGCCTGTGCTGTTCGCCTCGCGCGAGGCGCGGGTTGTGCGCAGGCTCGCTGCCCTGCCGCCGCTGCGCGTCGTCGGCGGCTTTGCGGGACCGGGCGCCGCGACGGACCCGTGCTGACGATAAATTCCCCGAAACTTGAGCAGGTTTTCGAGCGCGCTTGCGGCGGCCCTGGAGGCGCGGGACGCGACGGCGCTGGCGCAGGCGGCGCTGGCCTCGGCCGAGGCAAACCAGGCGCGCAATCCCAACCCTGCCTGGGAGGCCGTGCTGAAGGCGGGACGGCGGGCGGGCGCGCTCGGCCCGGTCGTCGCGCATACCGGCAGTGCGATCGGCCTGCTGCTGCCGGCGGACGCCCCGGTCGAGCCCTTGCGGGCCGAGCTGGCGGCGCTGGGGCTCGCGCAGGTGGTCGCCTTCGCGGCATAGGGGCGGGGTTCGCGCTGCGGCGCCGCCTGTGCTACGCTGTTCGCGCGACTGCCGGGTGGGTGGCGCGCGAGGTACGCTCTTGCGGCCCTCTCGCCCGACGAGAGAAAGTGCCGGTCCGGGGGACAATGATCGTTCGTCTGCTGCGCATCGCGCTGATCGCCGGCTTCGCGCTGGCGCTGCCGCCCTTGCCGGCGGTGGCGGGCGAGGTGCAGCTGGCCTCGCGAGTCGTGGCGCTGCCCAAGGGGCGGCTGGTCGCCCGCAAGCGGTTGGTGGACCCATCGATGCCGATGCCCGCCCGGTCCGGCAGCGGTGGCGGCGGCGGGAGCTATGGCCCGGAAGCGTTCAAATGGTTCTGGTCCGAGGTTTCGACCGCGCGCGGCCGATGCACGCGCCGGACGCTGGGGCGAGGTGCTGAGGGTCGTCGAGGCGGCGCGCGCGAGTGGGCGCTCGGTCTTCGGCTCGCGCGCGGCGGCGGAGCGGATCCTGGCCGATTACGGCCCGTATCTCGAGCGCGAGGCGGCGCGGCACAACGTCTCTCTGCCGCTGCTGGTCGCCGTGATCGCGGTCGAATCGGGCGGCAACCCGCAGGCGTTGAGCCCCAAGGGCGCGGGCGGGCTGATGCAGCTGATGCCGGCGACGGCGGCGCGATTCGGGGTCGAGACGCCTACGAGCCGGCGGAGAACATCCGTGGCGGGGCGCGTTATCTCGACTGGCTGCTGCGCACGTTCCGCGACGATGCCGTCCTCGCGCTGGCCGGCTACAATGCTGGCGAGGGCGCCGTCGACGCCCATGCTGGCGTGCCGCCCTATGGCGAGACGCGCGACTATGTCGCCAAGGTGGCCGGCGCCTGGGCGGCGGCGCGGACCCTGTGCGCGACGCCGCCGCGCGGGGCGCGGGATGTCTGCGAGCTGAGATAGACGCAGGCGCAAGCGCTTCCCGCCCGGCGGGCGCCGGCGCGGTCGGCCACGGCGATCAGCCCTTGAGCAGGAAGAAACCGAGGGCGAGCGAGGCTTGGCCGCGTCGCGCCGCCGCGAGAAGGTCCTCGAGGCTGGCGGCGGGCGGGATGCCGGCGCCGTCACGGGGCTCGGCGGCGATCAGGATCTGCGGGCCCGACGGCGCTGATCGGGAAGGCGAAGCCCGCCTGCCCGCTGCCCGGCTTCACGAATCCCGAAAGGTCCGTCACCTCGCCGGCATGGTCGAGCAAATAGAGCCGCGCCGCATCGGCGCCGCTGATCGTGCCGGAGAGCGTTCCGCCCGAGGCGATTTCGTCCTGGTCGAGTGCGATCACGAGAGAATTGTCGAGCGCCTGGGGTGCGACCTGGTCGAGAGCGTGGATCAGCGTGCACTGCTTCTCGCTGATCGGCCGCATGCCGATGTTGGCCTCGAAGCCCATGTCGCGCCTGAACGCTGCGTCGAAGTCGAGGACCGGCTGGAGGCGCGACTCGGGCGCGAAGACCTCGATGCGCGCGAGCTTGGGGCCGAGTTCGACCGGCCGCGAGAGAAAGCAGTCGCCGCCGTCATAGGCGAGGATGTAGTCGCGCACACTGCGGCCGGCGGCCGGCGGCGCGACGGCGAGCGTGACGGCGAGCGTGACGGCGACCGGCCGGCTGACCTGGCCCTGCGGGTCGATGGCGGCGATGCGCAGGTCGAACTCGCCAGCCTCGGTCGGCGTGCCTGAGATCTGGGCGACCCCGCCCTGGGCGAGATGCAGGCCGACCCCGTTTGGCAGGACCCCCTGCACGTCGAGGCGCAGGCCGGCCGTCCCCTCCTCGTCGTCGAAGGCGCCGAGGCGAATGTCGAGCGGCTGGCCCTGCGCCGCCTCGAGCCTACCGTCGAGCGGGTCTCGAAGCGTCGGCGGCAGATTCTGTGGCTGCGGAATGGCGGCCACGATTGCGTCGGGCTTCGGCGCGGGCTGCGGGTCCTGGGCCTGACCGATGTGTGGCGGCGACGGCGCGCTGCCGCCTGAGGCGATCAGCCCGGAGCCGTCATCGTCAGATGAAGCTTTGGGCTCGAGGATCGTAGGATTGCCTGTTGCCACCTGCGGCTCGACGGCGGCCGCATAGCCTTGGTCGCCCGCCGGGATGATCGGCAGCCCGCTGGCGCTGGTCTGCACACCCAGCGTCGGGACCTCCGCGGTGGCCACCGCCCCCACCTCGTCGGAGGGCGTTGGAAGGGCCGTCTCCGCCGTCTGGCTCGGCGCCTGAAGTTCGCCGGGACCCGCGGTCGTGACCACCGGCGCCGCGACGGAGTCCGGGGCCGCGGCCTGGACGGCGAGCGCGAGTTGCTCGGTCTCTCGGTCGATGGCACTCGCCGCGGACGCCGGCTCGGCCGTCTGCTGCTCGGATCCTGGGGCGGCCCAGGTCGTCGTGAGCTTGTCGGCTGCGAGGATGGTGATGTCGACCACGTGCCAGGCGCTGCGGCCGCCCGGAACAGCGGCCAGCACCTTGAAGTGATAGATGCCCGCCTCTCGCGGGATGCCGCTGATCCGCGCCCGGCCCCCCTCGGTCGCCTCGGCTGTCAGGCCGGGCGGCAGGCCGCGCTCGACACTCACCTCCATGCCGGCCGTGCCGCCCGCGAGGTCGAAAGGCGGCAGCATTGCCTCGTAGGGCGTACCGACCGTCGCGGCGGGCATGTCCACAGTGACGACCTGCGGCTCGAGCACGGCCGCGGCGTCGTCCGTGCCAGCACCGCCCTGCTCGTTCGGCCCCATCAGGAGGAAGGCCGCGACGGCGGCGGCGGCGACGCCGCTCGCGCCCAGGCTGATCCAGAGCCAACGCAAGCCCCTCTTGGGCTCGGCGGCCGCCTGCTGGTGCCGCCGATCGCGCGGGTGGGTCGGCGCGGCGCTGCCGCGGCCCGGCGCGGGCGCGGCCACCGGCGCGGAGGCGACCGGCTCCCAAGTCGGCGACCTCCTGCATGTCGGCGGGACGGTTGGCCGGATCCGGCTGGACCATGGATTCGATCAGCGGCCGGATCCAGTCGGGCACGCCGGCGAGATCGGGCACGACGCGGCGCTTTTCGATCACCTCGACCTGGGTGCCGCCCATCGGCAGCGGCCTGCCCGTCGCCGCCTGCGCGAAGACGAGGCCGAGCGAGTAGATGTCGGATTTCGCCGTGACCTCGCCGCCCGCGAGCCCCAGCTGCTCGGGCGAGACGTAGTTGAGTTTGCCGGCGAAGCCCGAGCCGATCAGCGTCGCCCTCGTTGCCGCTCGACTTGGCGATGCCGAAGTCGATGATCTTGGCCTTCTCGACCTGGCCGTCGACCAGGATGATGTTGTCGGGCGAGATATCGCGATGGATGATGCCGAGCTTATGGGCGGCGTGCAGCCCGCCGGCGACGCGGCGGCGCAGCACCGTCAGGCGGGCTTCCTTGAGCGGCGCCTCGCGCAAGCGGTCGGCGAGGGACGGGCCGTCGGCGTACTCCATCGTCAGATAGGGGCGTTTCAGCACCGGGTCGACCGAGAAGACGTAATAGCGGACGATCGCCTCGTGATAGAGGTTGTGCAGCGTCGAGGCCTCGCGGCGGAACAGGTCGAGGATCAGCTCGTTGTTCGCGTGCTCGGGCAGGATCATCTTGATGGCGACCCGGTCGCCGGTCTGGATCAGCCGGCCGATATAGACCTCGCCCATGCCGCCGATGGCGATGCGCCGCTCGACCTCGTAGATGCCGTTGAGCTGGGTTCCTGCTGGCAGCCCGCCGCCGTCGACCTGCGTCATGCGTCACCTCGATCCGTCGGCGCCCCGGTGCGCACCGCCGTCACCTCGCGGCAGGCCACCGTCACGACGGTCACGTTGTCCCTTGCCCCGCGCTCGAGCGTGGTGGCGATCATCCGCTCGACGGCCAGGCGCAGCGGACGCAGACCGGCCATGCGGCCGATCTCCTCGTCGCCGAGATGCTGCGTCAGGCCGTCCGAACAGATCACGAATACGTCGCCGTCCTCGAGGCGTCCCTGCACCATTTCGAGCTCGGGCTCGTCGAAGACGCCGATCGCGCGCGTCAGCACGTTGCGGCGCGGCCAGTTCTGCGCCTCCTCGGGCGTCAGCGTGCCGCGGTCGACCAGCTCCTGCGCCTCGGTGTGGTCGCGCGTGACCTGGGCGATGCCGCCGTGCCGGATGCGGTAGATGCGGCTGTCGCCCGACCAGACGCAGGCATAGGCGCCCTCGAAGATCACGAGCGCCGCCAGCGTGCAGCCGACGACCGCGCGGGCGCCGCGGGCGCGCGCGGCCTCGCGCAGGCGGCCGTTGGCGTGCATCACCTGCCGCTCGAGCGCGGTCAGCAGCGCCGGGGCGCTGGCGGCGGGCTGCAGGCGATCGATCTCCTCGACCAGCGTCCGGCTGGCGAAGTCGCCGGCCTCGTGGCCGCCCATGCCGTCGGCGACCAGCCACAGGCCGAGATCCGGCCGGACGAGGAAGCTGTCCTCGTTGAACTCGCGGACCATGCCGGTCTCGCTCGCCGCCTCGCACTCGATGCGGAAGGTGCCGGTCATGGCGCGGCCCCGAAAACCGGCGAAAGCAGGCGGCCAGGCGCCAGCATGGAGGCGAACTCGTCGGGGCTCGGCAGGCCGCGGCAGAGCAAGGCACGAGGCGCGGCGCCCGTGCCATCCGCCGCGGGAACCCACCAGCAGCTGAGGCGGGCGTAGAACGTGCCGAGCGCGCGCTCGCGCAGCGCCGCAAAGGCTGGCGCTGACATCGGAGCGGCGCTCGGCGCGCGCCGGCCGGGGCGATGGGAGGGCGTCGAGGCCGGCGACGAGCGCCTCGTAAGTGCCGTTCTCGGCCAAGCGCGCCGAGGAGCAGCGCCTCGGTCGCGTCGAACCATTCGGGCTGGGCGTCGGTCTCGGGCGGCGGAACGGCCTCGAAGGTGCCGAGCGCACAGAGCGGGAAATAGCGGCCAGCCCCGTCGACCGAGGGCATGAGCGCGCCCAGGCGCCGGCCGGCCGGCGAGGCCCGGGCCGAGCCAGAAGCGCCAGATCGGCGCCGTCAGCCAATCGTCGAGCCAGGACTCGCCGAGCGCCCGGCGGCTCTCGGCCATGACGGCCTGCAGCCAGGGGTCGATGAGGCGCATCAGCCCAGGCTCGACGCGGTGCTGGACATAGTCCCGCCGCGCCGGGAGCTTGCCGAAGACGCCCACGGCCATCGGCCTCAGAGCCCCCGCGGGCAGCGGAACTCGCTCAGCGCGGGCAGCGTGAAGGGGTTGAGCACCGAGGCGGCCTGGATCTGGAACGAGGCGTCGCGGCCGCCGATGCGGAAGTTGACGCCGACGCTGTCGCCCTTGGCGAGCGCCGCCGATTGCCGGATCATGCGGAAGAGGCCCCAGGTGCCGGTCTCGGAGATGCGGCTGAGCTGGCCCGGCAGCTCGGGCGTCACCGCGACCTCGACGCGGCCCTCGCCGGGGCCGGGCCAGGTCATCTTCACCGGCCGCGCGGCACGGTGGTCGTAGACGAGCTGCTGGCCGTCGACGTCGAAGGTGACCGTGTAGGCGTCGGGGCTGAGCGTCACGGGCGTGACATGGAACTCGACCATCGGCATGCCGCCGCCAGCGGCGAAGAAAGCGTCGCGGATCTCGGCCGCCAGCTGGAACTGGCGCAGCCCCTGGGCCGAGAGCGTGCGCGAGAGCTCGGTGTCGCCGCGCCATTTCCAGGCCGGGCCCGACTGGTCGACCATGGGCGCGAGCTTTTGCTGGAAGAAGGTGTTCATGATGCCGTTCGGGCCGAAGAGCCGCGCAAAGTCGGCCAGCGGCACCGGGCGCGACGCGCCCTGGTAGAACGGGTAGCGGTTGTCGACGATCTGCTCGCACTGCGCCGTCACCTGGTCGCCAAGCGCCTGGTTCAGCTGGGCCTTGGACGAGCCGAGGGCGATGCCGCCGAGCGCCTCGATCGTGCCTTCGGTCATGTTGGCGATCAGCCCCGGCATGCGCGCGGTGTCGGCCTTCATGGCCAGGAGCTCGCCCTGCATGGACTGGACGGCCTGGTCGCGTGCGGCGCCGCCGGCCTGCATCAGGTTGAGCGCCTGGTAGAGGTTGTTGAAGCGGGCGATCAGGCTGTCGACGGGCGCCGGGCCGCCGGCGGCCGCGACGGCGAACTCGTGCAGCGGCTGGAAGTGCGCCTCGATGTCGGCGCCGTAGTTGACGGGCGGCGGGGCGTCCTTGTCGACGGCGCCCTGCTGGTCGAGCGTGTTGAGCGCCAGCGTGGCGCCCTGGCCGCCCGCGGCGGTTGCGCCCTGCAGCACTTTCTGCTGGACGGCGGCTTGCACGCTGTCACCTGACGTGCCGCCGGTGGGCGCGGCCGCGCCTTCGGGCAGCTTGGTCAGCTGCGTCTCGGCGGCGAGCGAGACGAGGAGCTGCTTCAGCGGCGAGGTCGGCGCCGCGAGCGCGCTCATCACGGTGAGGTCGCGGCCGCCGCCGACCGAGGCGATCTCGAGGCGCGAGAGCTGGCTGTCCCAGGCTTCGAGGAAATCGGCCCGGTAGCGGTTCATGATGTCCGGCCTGATCGTCGTGAACTGCGCCTCGATGGCGGATTGCTCGCCGGCGTCGCCGAGCACCCAGCGCTCGGTGCGGGCGCGCTCGACCATGGCGTCCATCTGGTCGAGCACGCCGTCGTGGAAGCCCTGCCAGGTGAAGAAGCCCGGCACCTCGACCTCTGAAAGGGGCGCGCCGTCGCGCGTCTCGAAGACCAGCGCGGCGTCAGGGCCGCCGCGCTGGGCGGCGTTCCAGGCGGGATAACCCTGTGCCTCGGCACGGGCCTTCATCAGCGTGTAGGCGCGGTCGGCGACGGGCATGCGCGCGAGCGTGCGCTGCGCCTGCTCCACCAGCGGGCCGTTCAGGCCGACCGCCGAGGATGGGCGTTCGAGCGCCGCGTGCAGGTGCTCCATCAGGCGCTCGCGGCCCCTGGCGTTGCCGGCGCCGGGGTAGAGGTTGGCCCAGTCGCGCGCCATCCAGGTCTGGACCAGCTCCTCGTCCATGCGCGCCTGGCCGCCGAGCATCAGGTAGACCTTCAGCCCCTCGTAGACGAAGGCGGTGTCCTGGATGTTCTTCTCGAGCAGCTGTTCGAGCCGGAAGATCAGCCGCGGCAGGAACAGCCGATCGAGCGCGTCGCGATAGGCGTCGATGTTGGCGGCCTGCAGGCTGGCGTGCTGCGAGAGGCCGAACCCCTCGGCCAGCGGGACGCGGCTCGTCCTGCGCAGCGTAGCCGAGCGGCATCAGGCGCAGCTTGTCGAGCGGTTGGATCACGGTGTGCAGGTCGCCGTCGCCGACCTGCGTCTCGTTGATCATGCCTGCGGCGAGCTCGCGGTATTCGTCGATTGCCTGGTCGACCTGGGTCTGGAGCGCCGCGTTGCGCATGTAGCTGGTGGCCCAGGCAGCCGCCGAGGCCGGCGACGACCAGCAGGAGCGCGGCATAGGCGCCGACGCGGAGCGCGACGTTGCGACGGAGATGGGCAACGTTGGTCGAGACCCAGCCCGATTCTGCGAAGATGACGCGCTGCAGGAGGTCGGTGAGGAAATAGCTGCGCCCCTGGCCGGAGAACGCCATGGCGAGGCCGCCCTGCGCGCCGAAGCTGCGGCCGAGCGCGCCCAGCACGCGGTCGATCGGCGTGCCTTCCTGCGTGCCCGAGGTGAAGTAGACGCCGCGCAGCGCCGTCTCGGACTGATAGCGCGACGGCTCGAAGACCTTGACGAGGAACTCGTTCAGCGGCCCCTTCAGCGACGCCATCTGCGTCGGGAAGCCGAAGATGCGGCTGCGGGCGCGGGCGTCCGGCTCCATCTGCAGGCGGTCGGTGGTCTGATCGCTGAGCGCCAGCATCAGCTCGTCGAACTCCTGGCCGAAGGCCCCGACCATGTTGTCGGCGCGCGCCTTCGGCTTGAAGGTCATGCCCCAGACCATCGACCGCTGCTCGGGCGTCAGGTCGCCGAAGAACTCGGTGAAGCCGGCGACCAGGTCCATCTTCGTCAGCACGAAATAGACCGGGAAGCTGATCTTCAGCCGGTTGTGCAGCTCGTCGAGCCGCCGCCGGATGGCCGAGGCGTGGGCGTCGAGCTCCGGGGCCGGCAGCGAGATCAGGTCCTCGACCGAGACGCAGACCAGCACGCCGTTGATCGGCTGGCGCGGCCTGTTGCCGGCCAGCATGTCGAGAAAGCCCGTCCAGCTGCGCCGGTCGGCGTCGGCGTCAGAGTCCTGCGTCGTGTAGCGGCCGGCGGTGTCGATCATCACCGCCTCCTCGGTGAACCACCAGTCGCAATGCCGCGTGCCGCCGACGCCGGCGATCGCCTTCGCTCCGCCCGCGCCGGCGAGGGGGAACTTCAGCCCCGAGTTGACCAGCGCGGTCGTCTTGCCGGAGCCCGGCGGACCGATGATGATGTACCAGGGCAGGTCGTAGAGATAGGCGGAGCCGCCGCGCTGGGAGGACTTCCTCAGCGTCGCCATGGCGTCCTGCATCTTCTCGCGCAGGATCGGAGTGTCGTCCTCCCTGGTCTCGGTCACCGCCTGCTCGATGGTGGCGGCGCGCCTGCGGCGCCGCAGGGAGCGAACGCCGAAGACCGCGCCCGCGATGGCCCAGATCCCGAGGATCACCAGCAGGCGGCCGAGCGCGCCCTCAAAGGGGTAGACGGTGCCATAGCCGGCGAGCGGGCCGACGAACCAGACGACCAAGCTGAGCGCCACCAGCCCGAGGATGGTGAAGGCGAGTGTCCACTTGTTCATCACAGGCGTCCTTCGGTGCTCAGCTCGTCCGCTCGACCAGAAGCTCGACCCGGCGGTTCTGCGGCCAGCAATTGCGGTCCTCGGCAGGGGCGCAGAGCGGGTCGTCGGGGCCCCTGCCCTCGACCTGGGTCAGAAGATCAGGCGGCGCGTAGGGCAGGATGGCGTCCATCACCGACTGGGCGCGCGCCTTGGAAAGCTCGTAGTTCGAGGTCCAGCGCGATGTGGCGCTGATCTTCTGGGCGTCGGAATGGCCGAGCGCGACGACGCGGCCGTGCTGCACGCCCTTTTGCTGCAGAAGCTGGCTCTCGGCGGTGAAGGTCTCGCCGATGCGCCTGGCCAGCGGATCGAAGTCGGCGCCGACCTCGGCCTTGCCCGACGGGAAGAGCAGCTCGTTCGACATGCGGATGATGATGAAGTTCGCGTCGAGATAGTCGGCCGTGACGAGGCCGCGGTCGATCTCGGGCTTCAGCGCCATGCGGATGCGCTCGAGCTGGCCGTGGTCGATGGTGGCGGCCGGCTGCGGGGGCGGCGGGGGCGGCGGCGCGGTATACCTGGCGCGGGCGATCTCGACGGGACCGTCAGGATGGATCGCCCGGATCTCCGAGGCAAGCCGGTCGGTTTGGCCGCCGAGCGCCAGTCGCAGGCCCAGGAAGGCGCCGACGAGCAGCAGCGCCGCAAGCGCGGCGACCGCCCAGAACGGGATCTGCCGGCCGATCGACTTGCGGCCGATGTCCATCCCCTTCCAGTTCGGCGAGAGCGCCCAGCCGCCGCCGCGGTTGACGCCGCGCAGTGCCTGGTAGACGTCGCGTCGGATCTTGCCCAGCTCGGACTGGCCTTGCGGCAGGCTGCGGTACTTGCCCTCGAAGCCGAGCGCGAGGCAGGCGTATTTCAGCTCGAGCAGATCATAGTTGGCGCTCGGGTTCTTCATCGCCGCGTCGAGGTGGTCGAAGAAGCGGGTGCCGCCGATGCGCTCGCCGAAGAAGCGGCCGAGCATCGGGTCCTGGGTCCAGATGGCGCGGTCCTCGCCCGGCAGGTTCTGGACGATGTCGTCCGCCGTGGCGGCGATGGCGTACTTGGCGTTCGGGAGCTGCTCGGGATAGGCGCCGGCCTCGGTCGCGGCCTTGTCGAAACCCTCGATGGCGCGGGCGACGGACGCCTTGAGGTCGGCAAAGCGTGCCTGCGTCATGGCGTTGCGCAGCCGGCCGAGCAGGTCGAGGAGCGGCCCGGCGGCGACGATCAGCGGGTTTGCGCCGGGGGTGCGCACGGTGTCGATCGGCCGGCCGGTCGGCGCCTGGACGGGCGGGCGGGCGGGCCCCGCCGCGGGCGCATCGTCGGGCGCCGGCATGGGGCGCGCCCCCGGCTGGGGCTGGGGCTGGGGCTGGGATTGGGCCGGGCGGCCGCCCGGCTGCGGGCGGATGATGGTGCGATCGTTCTGTCCGAACGGGTCGAAGGGATCGCTGCTCATCTGACGTCCTCCCGCACGGCCCAGAACTCGAGCTTGAGGTCAGGCCAGTCGCCCGAGAAGTGCATGCCGACGGCGGGCGCGGTGCTGAACTCGGTCCAGAGCGGCGTCTGCCGGTCGAGCCGGAAATAGACGTGGTCGCTCAGCGCCCTGATCTGGCGCGGCGGCGTCGGGATGTGCACCAGCGGCACGCCCGGCAGGTGGGCGTGCACGATCTCCTGCATCTTGGTCGAGGGGCCGACCTTGAAGAGCTGCGGGAAGTTGACCTGGATTTCGGTCAGCGGCCGGCTGGAGGCGACCTCGAGGATGAAGCTCGCGTGCTGGAAGAGCGCCCGGTCGCGGATCGGCGAGACATAGGCGTTGGCGGCCCGCTCGATCAGCTCGAGCCGGACGGCGCGGCGCTCCATCCGGGCGGAGAGCGCGGATTGGAGGTCGCGCAAGGCCGGATGGAACGTCGCGACAAGATCGTCGTGGTCGTAAGCGGGGTACACGGTCGCCATGCGCTTGGTCGTGGCGAAGGTGGCGAGTTCGCCGGCCAGGCTGATGAGCTTTTCGTAGAGCCGCTCGGGGTGCACGAATTGCGAGCCGCGCATGTGGCGCAGCACCGGGATATCGCGGTTCAGCACCTGCAGGATGAAGTAGTCGGCATATTGCAGACCGCCGCCCGAGGTCGGGTCGGCGGCATAGCGGGCGAGCTCCTCCAGCTTGGTCTCGATCCAGCCGATCAGCCGGTCGAGAATGCCATTGAAGCCGGCATGCGCATGCGTGGCGATGGCGGGCGGCAGATAGCGCTCGTCGAAGACGACGGTCTTGTCCTGGATCTCGACGACGCGGGCGAGGCCGATCTGCGTGTAGCCCGCCTTGCTGCCGTCGAGCACGGCATAGGCGAGCCGCGGGTGCGCGATGTCGATTTCCTCTTCGGCGCGGGTGCCGGCGGCCGAGTTGATCACCGTGCCACCGGTGCGCCAGAAGCGCGAGGCGCTGTCGGCCTCGGGGAAATCGAGCTCGCGGCTGTTCTTGGCGATCGCCGGCACCGCAAGGCCGACGACGGTGTTGGCAAGCCGCTCGTCGAGCTGCAACGGCTCGGGCAGCGGCGAGCCGTCGGGGATGTCGAAGGGCATGCCGTCCGGCATGATGCCGGCGCAGCGGCGCACGGCGAATTTGCCCTGCTGGGCGAGGTCGTGGTCGATCTCGAGCGCGGTGACGCCCCACGGGTAAGGGGTGATCCGCCCGACGCGGGCGGTCAGGTTGCCTTCGTGGTACCGATCCTGCTGCTGGAAATGCTGCGGCCGCAGGAACAGCCCCTCGGTCCAGGCTACCTTGCTGTTCCAGGTCATTCGGCCGTCATCCTCCCCCGAGAGCCGTGCATCCGCCGATCGCGCGCCCGGGCGCTATTCCAAGGCTACCTCGTTCGCGCGGATCGTGGCTGTGATGGGCGTCACCGCATGTGGCGCGACCGGCTTGGAGGCGCGCCATTTGGCGGTCTCGATCTGCCGGTAGGCGGCGGTGACGCCGACATCCGAGGTGCCGTCGGGCAGCTCGAAGGTCTTCTTCGTCTCCTCGCCCGGCGTGATCACGATGCGGGCGATGCGGGTCATCGTCTCGGACAGCTCGCCGAGCTGGCCGCCGGTCAGCGCGTCATAGTCGCCGATCGCGAAGGGGGCGCCGGGCTTCAGCGCATAGACGTGGACGACCGTGGGGCTGGCCATACCGCCTGGGGCGGGGTTGGCGTCTGCCGTCGCGCGGAGCGTGACCTCGGCGACCGTGGGCTCGGGCGGCGGCGGTGCCGAGGCGCAGGCCGCCGCGAGGACGGCAAGGCCCAAGGCCGAGAGCGATCGCATGCTCCGGAAGGACGTCATTCGCTCCCCTTTCCTGAGTTCGTCCGGCGCGCGGGCCGGGACCGGGCCGCTAGCGCTGCCGGTCGTACATTTCGGCGAAGAGTATCATGAAGGCGTCGATCATGCCGCGCTCGTGGCGTGCCGACTTGGCCCTGAAGCGCTCGACATAGGTGTCCCAGAACTTGGCCCTCCGCGAGCCGACCAGCGCGGCGAGGCCGCTGTCCTCGGCGGTGGCGTCTGCGATGTTCTTCGGGTCGAGATCCTCGATCAGCGCCTGCAGAGCGCCTTGCATGGCGGCGAAGGTCTGGATCTGGTGGCGCTGCAGGTCGTCGAAGCTCGCCGCTACGGTGGCCGGGGCGTCCAGATAGCTCCGGCTCTTGGCGCCGAACATGATGCGCAGGGCGTCCTCGGGGGTGGGCGAGAACTTCAGCGGGTTGTTCTCGAGCGCGTTGATCATCGTGCGCTCGGAGGAGCGGATGGCGCTCTTGGTCTCGGCACGCGCCAGCAGCATGGCCTGGAGCCGTTCGGTGACCAGGCGGAAAAGTGCGCCAAGCTCCTCGGCGAAGGCTTCGTCGGCGCGGTCGGCCACGGCGCCCGCGGGAAGCCCCGCGCCGCGCTCGAAGGCCACGACGAAGTCGCCGTGGGGCATGGGCGCCCGACCCTCGCCTGCGGCGGGCCGAGCGGTCTGGCCATCGGCCCACTGGTCCGCGAGGCCGGACCCCGCCGCGCCCGGCCCCGATCCGGTCGGTGCCGCGCTGGGCGCGCCCGCGGCGGCGGCGGATGCGGACGCCGCGTCGAGGTCAGGGGCGGACGGCTCCCGGCGTGGCGGCGGCATCGAATCGGAGGCGGGCGCACCTGTAGCGTGATCCGGCGACGGCGCGTCGGGGGCAAAGGGGTCATGCGCCTGCGCATCGACGACCGGGGCCGTGACACCCGTCGGCCCGCGCCGGTCAGGCGCAGCCTCGGGACCGCGCACCTGCCCGGGTTCGGCGGCCGGTCCCGCGGCCGGTCCGGCGGGCGGTCCGGCGGGCGGCAGCCAGCCCCAGTCGTCCGTGGCCGTCTCGCGTTCGGCAGCAGGGGCGCCCCAAACGTCGTCCGGGGCCGAAGCGCCGGGCGACAGCGCGCCGATGCTCCAGCCAATGTCCTCCTCGGACAGGTCGGCCGGCCCGCGCGACCCCTCGGGCTGTGGCCGCGCGCGCGCATCGAAGTCCCGCCGGTCCACGGCGGCTGCGGCATCCGGCACATCGCTCCAGACATTGCCGCCCGGGGGAGCCGCTGGCGAGGCGGCCTGCGATGGCGAGGCGGTGTGCTCCCCGATCAGCTCGACCGCGATGATGTAATGCCCGATATGCAAGCGATCGCCGTGCTCCAGCCGGTGCGGCTCTGTCAGTCGGCCGGGCCGGCCGTTGACTGTGGTGCCGTTCGTCGAGACGTCGTGCAGCCAATAGCCGCCGTCGCGGTAACGGATCTCGCAATGCTTGCCCGAGATGAACCGCTCAGGATCCGGCAGCGTCCAGTCGAGATAGGGATCGCGGCCGATATCGATGCCGCGCCGGTCGAGTTCGACGCTGACGGGACCGCCATCCGGCAGCCGGTCGAGATTGTCGATGCGAAGAACGAGCGCCAATCTGCTCACCCGCAGGGGCTATTCGGCTCGGCCGCAGTGTGCGCGACGACCGCTCGACGGGTCAATGGCCGGGCAGCGGGGATCATCCGGCGCGGACGGCCTTGGCGCCGAGCTCGCCGGCGCGGCGCTTCCACGGCGCGGTGCCATCGCCGCCCGCGGCGAAGTCACGCGCGCTCTCCAGCGCGACCCGCAGGTTCGCCAGGCGCACAAAGGCGTCAGGGTGGTTCGCCGCCTGCAGCACCGCCATGGCGACGCATTTGCCCGATATCTCGGGCGAGGGCGGCACCGCCTGCAGGCCCGCCGGCGCCAGCGAGCCGCTGGTCGTAAAGGCGGCGAAGGCGATCCAGGCGCCCGACCCCTCGAAGTACTGGGATTCGGCGAAGACGCCGGCGGCGCGGCGCTCGTCTTCTTCGGGATGGCGCACCCAGGCCTCGGCCAGCCGCAGGCCCTCGCGCCCGCGATCGTCGAGATTGCCCATGCCGCGCAGGGTGATGCATCCCCACCAGACGGACTCGCGCTTGGACAGGGCGAGAGCCGCGAAGGTCACGGCGGGGCTTAGGTCATCCGCGCGCGAGAGGGTCGCCAGGTGATCGAGCGGCGAGATGTCCGGCGGCACATCGCCGAGCTGGCCCGCGGCAGCGGGGAAAGCCTCGACGACCTGCGCGGCGGTCGTGAAGCGAATGCGGTTCGCCATGCTGAGTGGTTCCCTCATGGTGCGGTTGCCCCTGCCCCATGCGCGCAGGAACAGCGCACATTCCCGAACAATGCCCTAACGTCGGACACCGGAGATGCCGGCGGTCTCCGCGCTTCGATGTCAATGCACCTCGTAAGTGAACTCGCGCTCGACCACGCCCACCTCTGCCTGGGCGATCTCCTCGCCGACCAGCGAGCGGTTCAGGATCTCGAGCGAGATCGCCGGCAGCATGGTGTTGGTGATAATGTTGTCGATCATGCGGCCGCCAGACGCCGGGTCGTTGCAGCGCCGGACGATCTCGGCCACGACGTCGTCGCCGTAACGGAAGGTGGCATTGTGCTGCTCCTTCATCCGCCTGGTGATCCGGCCGAGCTGGAGGCGGACAATTCGGCCCATGTCGTCGTCGGTCAGCGGATAATAGGGGATCACCACCAGCCGGCCCAGCAGCGCCGCCGGGAAGACCTTCAGCAGCTCTGGCTTCAGCGCGTCGGCGAGCTTGTCCGGTTCGGGCGCCAGCTCCGGGTCCTTGGTCATCTCCATGATCAGCTCGGTGCCGACGTTGGAGGTCAGGATGATCAGCGTGTTCTTGAAATCGATCTGCCGGCCGGTGCCGTCCACCATCATGCCCTTGTCGAAGACCTGGAAGAACACCTCGTGCACGTCGCCATGCGCCTTCTCGACCTCGTCGAGGAGGACAACCGAATAGGGCTTGCGGCGCACCGCCTCGGTGAGCTTGCCGCCCTCGCCATAGCCGACATAGCCCGGCGGCGCGCCTTTCAGCGAGCTGACGGTGTGCGCCTCCTGGTATTCCGACATGTTGATGGTGATCATGTTCTGCTCGCCGCCATAGATGGCCTCGGCGAGCGCCAGAGCGGTCTCGGTCTTGCCGACGCCCGAGGGGCCGCAGAGCATGAAGACGCCGATCGGCTTCGACGGGTTGTCGAGCTTGGCGCGGCTCGTCTGGATGCGCTTGGCGATCGCCTGGATGCCGTGGCGCTGGCCGATGACGCGCTCGCCGACGGTGGAGGCGAGGTTCAGGATCTGCTGCACCTCGTCGGCGACCATGCGGCCCGCCGGGATACCGGTCCAGTCCGAGATGATGCTCGCCACCGCCTGCTCGTCGACATGGGCGTAGATCATGCGCCGGTCGGGGTGGATGGCATCGAGGGCGCCGACGCGGTCCTTCAACTGCCCGTGCACGCCGCCATCGCCTTTCGGACCCGCCTCACTCCCGGAGGGCGCAGGCGCGGTGCCGATCGGCGGGACGAGGCCGGAGGCGAGCTCGACCACGGCCGCGTGCTGCTCGGCAGCGGCGCCGGCGCCTTCTAGAACGGCGGCCTTGTAGGCGGGCGCCGGGGTCTGTGCCGCGCCGAGCCTGGCGCGCAGGTCCTGGATTTCCTGGACGAGCGCGCGCTCCTTCTCCCACTCGCCCTCGAGCTCGGCGAGCTTGTCGCGCAGCGCCGAGATCTCGGTGCCGAGCTCGTCGATCCGGATCTCGTCGGCGGTGCCGAGGCTGCGCTCGTTTTCCTTCGAGGCCTTCTCGATCTCGCGCGCCTCGATCAGCTTGCGCGTGTCCTCGACGACCGCCGGCACGGCGACCTGGCTGATGGCGACGCGGGCACAGGCGGTGTCGAGCAGGCTGACGGCCTTGTCGGGCAATTGGCGCGCCGGGATGTAACGGGCCGAGAGGGCAGCGGCGGCCACGATCGCCTCGTCGGCGACCTTGCACGCCGTGGTGCTTCTCCATGACGCCGATCATGCCGCGCAGCATGTAGCAGCACTTGTCGATCGACGGCTCGTCGACATTGATGACCTGGAAGCGCCGGGTCAGCGCCGGGTCCTTCTCGAAATACTTCTGGTACTCGTTCCAGGTCGTCGCGGCGATGGTGCGCAGCGTGCCGCGCGCCAGCGCGGGCTTGAGCAGGTTGGCGGCGTCGCCGGTGCCGGCGGCGCCCCCCGCCCCGATCAGCGTGTGCGCCTCGTCGATGAAGAGGATGATCGGGGTCGGGCTGCCCTGCACCTCGTCGATGACGGAGCGCAGGCGCTGCTCGAACTCGCCCTTCATCGAGGCGCCGGCCTGCAGCAGGCCGATGTCGAGCGCAAGCAGCCGCACGCCCTGGAGCGAGGGCGGCACCTCGCCCTTGACGATCTTCTGGGCAAAGCCCTCGACGACGGCGGTCTTGCCGACGCCCGCCTCGCCGGTGAGGATCGGGTTGTTCTGCCGCCGACGCTGCAGGATGTCGATGATCTGCCGGATCTCGTCGTCGCGGCCGACGATGGGGTCCATCTCGCCAGCCCTGGCGGTGAAATCGACGCAGAACTTGTCGAGCGCCGTTGTGCCCCTCGGCCCCTGGGCCGCATCGGTTCCGGGCGCGCCGACGGAAGAGCCGTCCATCGGGCGCAGGCTCTCCTCGTCGCTGTCGGCCCAGATGGTGCGGTACTCGGCGGCCAGCGCGTCGGCATTCAGCTTGCCGAATTCGGGGCTGAGGTTCTTCAACACCCTGTTGAGCTTCATGTCCTTGAGCATGCCCATCAGGACGTGACCGGTTCGGATCTGCATCTCGCCGAAGAAGAGCGTGGCATAGTGCCAGCCGCGGTCGAGCGCGTCGACGATCTGCTCCGAGACCTGGGGCATCTCGGTGACGCCCTTCTTGAAGCCGTTGACGACGCCCTGAATGTCGGTCAGCAGCTTGCCCCGGTCGAGCTTGTACTGGTCGCAGGTGAGGGCGAGGTCCGAGCGGTCCTTCTGCAGGAGGTGGAGAAACCAGTGCGCCAGCTCGAGGTTCGCGTTGCCCGCGCCCTTGGCCTGCCGCAGCCCCTGGATGAAGGCGTCATAGCCCAGCCGGTTGAGCTTGCCGGTGACGGTCTCGAGGCTGATGTCGGTCATACGAACCCCCTGAAATGCCCCGCCCCTCAGGGCGACATAGTGCCAGCATGAGCATTGCTTGGCGAGAATCGCGTGCGGACGCACTCGCCCTCTCGGTGCAACCCGCGCTGTCGCATCCAACTCGTCCAGCCGAGGCGGCCATAGGTGCCGAGTTGTGCCGGGCGCGGCTGATCGTCCGGCAGGACCAGCTCGACGTCCCATTCGAATTCGAAGCCGATGGCATTGGCGATCGCGTCAGCGAGGCGGCGCGACCAGGCACCGTTCGGAAGAAATTTCTCGTAGGTCTCGAGCGTCGCCGCAAAAAGCCGCAGCCGAAACTTGGTGTCGAGGCTGAGAACCTGGCGCCCGGCCATGGCGCCGTCGCCGAGGGCGGCGTGCGCGGTGCCGAGGCGGGTCTGCTCGGCCTCGGCGACCGGCAGGTGCGATCCGACGAATTGGTCGACTTCCGACGCGATGCCGAAGACGCCGCTGACCAAGTGCTCGATCCGCGAGGCGGACGTCGCTCGGGCGCCGAGAAGCCCCGCGAAAGCGACCTTCTGAAGATCGGGCAGGCTGTCGAGGTCGCGCCAGCTGGCGCCGCCGATACCAAGCGCAGCGCCGACATAGTCGCGGAAGCGGTCGTCCTTGGGGCGGAGCCGGTGCGAGGCGGGCCGTGCGTCAGAATGGGCGCGGAAGAAGAGCTGCAGGAAGCGGTTGTTGAAGATGTCGAGGAAGCGGACGAAGGCATCGTCGCGGCGGCTGAACCAGCGCAGCGCCTCCTCGGTGGTGGCCGCCGGCAGGGGGCCCATGGGGCCGAGCATCCCGAGGAACTTCACGCGCAGCCGCGCCTTGTCGCGTTCGGTCTTCGGCTCATAGCTCGCGACGGTCGAGACCGGGAAGTCGAGGAACGGCACCTGGCCGAGGTCGAGATATTCCTCCCGCCTGGTCGCGCTGTCGCCGAGGCGGGGCCGATCCTCGGCCAGCGCCTCGTGCATGCCGAGCGCCCGGAAGAAGTCGTGCGCCCATGGCGCCTCGGCCAGCGACTGGCGCCAAGCGACGTTGCGCCCCGCTCCTGACGGACCGTCGTTCACAGCGGCTGCCTTCGCCCGAGGCGGGGCGGCCAGCGCATGATCTCCTTGCGCTCTGGCGTGCGGATCACGGTCTGGGTGAACTGATTGAGACCGACATACTCGGCGAAGAAGCGGTCGAGCACGGCGCCCAGCAGGAAGACGCCCGAGCCCTCGAAAGCCTTGTCCTCGATCGTGACGGTGATCTCGAGCCCGCGGGCCGCGGCGACGCCGCTCAGCGCCCGGACGCGCCTTGTGATCGGGCGGCTGTCGACCGAGCGGACGCCGCGGATGCGCCGCTCCATGACCGCATCCGAGAGATCGGCAAACAACGACAGGATATCCTTGATCGCCCGGGCGTCGCGGCCGGCGCGGTTGCCGACGAGCCCCAGGTGGTTGAGCGCGACCATGTTGATCAGGCGCCAGGCGTTCTCGCCCGTGTAGTTCGGCCGCGAGCGGTCCGAAATGCCGTTGATCAGGGGTTCGCGCGGGCGCGTCGGCTGGCCGACGACGCGGATCCTGATCTGGTCGTTGTCCAGAAAGACGAAGTCGGCGCCCGTCTCGCCGATCGGCAGATGCTCGGACAGATGCCGGTTCGAGCAGAGCGCGCGCACCGAGAGCTCCGCGATTTCGTCGCCCTCTTCGGCGGCGCGCTCGTGGCCGACCAGCGTCAGGAACATGTCCGTGCCCATATAATCCGAGCGCAACCCGTACTTTCTCTCGTCTCCGGTGCGGCGCCGCTGCATGCGGCGGATGGTGTAGAAGAGCGCGCTCGACTGGGCCGCCTGGTCCTCGGGCGAGCTGTAGAGCGGATAGACCGGGACGCGCTCGGCCTGCCCCGCGCGGTGCGCTGCGACCGCCAGTACCCGATGCGGCTCGAAGTCCAGATTGCGCGTCCGCTCGGGCACGACGTGGTACTCGTAGTCGTTCGGCTTGAGGAAGATGCGGTCGCAGGTCTTCTCGAAGAGATTGATGGCGGGCGCGCAAAAGAGGCCGAAGCTTTCGGCGTCGATGACGCTGCCGAGCCGCGGCGACAGCTCGTCGAAGACGAAGACGATCTCGAAATTCGGCGTCGCCACGTCCTCGAGGTAGCGACCGAGATCGCGCAGACGAAAGCCGAGGAACGCCTGCGGGAATGTGAAATAGTCACGGATAAGATCGAAGCCGCGGAACACGCGGTGATCGACCGGGTGCAGCGCCTCGTCCGCGCCGAAGCCGATCTGCTCCAGCGCCTCGCGCGGCAGGGTGCGCGTGCGCCATTTCAGATCCTGGCCCTGCCAGCGCAACGCGATCTGCACCGTGTGGCCGAAGAGCTGCTCATAGGCGGCGACCGCATCGGCCTCCGGATCGACCAGATGTACGGTCAACTCGCGGATCTTCAGCCCCTTGGCCCACGTCGACGGCCTGTCGGCGGTCTGCTCAGGCGCGGGCTCCGCCTCGAGATGGCGGGTCGAGCGGACGCGAAAGCCGAGCCGCAGTCCTGCCTGCCCGTCGCGAGGCACCGCAAGCCCCAGCGCCTCGAGCAGCGCGACCGCCCCGATGTACTCGGCCCGGACGAGGCTGAGCGGGAAGACGGCAATCTCGCTCGCCAGACGATAGCGGCAGGCGATCGACCGGTCACGCTCGCGATAGGCGGCATCGATGTACGAGCCGCGCGGCAGGACGACGCCATCGCGCAGCGCCTCGTCGCCGAAGTCGGGGACGACCTGCGCGCGCAGCACAGACGGGATCGGCGCCAGGAAGTTCGGGACGAGCTGCTCGAGCAGGTTGTCCGTGAAGGTCGAGAACTCGTGCTTGAGCTTGAGCTGGACGCGCGTCGCCAGGAAGGCGGCGCCTTCAAGCAGGCCGCCGACCATCGGGTCGGGGTTGTCCTGCGTCATCGCGCCCAGGCGTTCGGCGACGCCCGGATACTCCTCGGCGAACTCGGCCGCGTGCTCGTAGAAGAGCGCGAGCTCGCGGTTGTAGAGCTCCATGAACTCGCGGTTCATCGGACCAATTCCAGCGCGGATCCTTCAAGCGTCACGCGCGGTCGATCCTGACCTCACCCGAGTCGAGCTCGACCTCGGTGATGAACTCGATCGAGGTCGGGACCGGGTCGGCGCGCATGTCGGCGCGCACGACGAACCGGATCGTCAGCTCGTCCTCGTTGCCGGCGTCGCGCTCGATGCGCAGGCTGCGCGGCAGCAGGCGCGGCTCGTAGCGCTTCAGCGCGATCTCCAGCTCGTGCCGGATGCCGGCGATCCGCTGGGTCTCGTCGATCGTCTTGTCCGAAAGGTCGCGCAGCCCGTAATTCAGGATCGAATTCTTCACATGGGGCAAGTCGTCGACCAATTCGGGCGCGCTCGATTCCAGGTCGATCGTGTTGAGCAGCGCCGCGAGGTCCTCCGCGAGCAGGCCCTTGAGCGCGCTATCCGACAGGCTGCGCCGCCGCTCGCCCGTGTTGCGCCGGCTCGCGATGACCCGCTCACCCTCCGCAGTGCGGATGTCGAGCGGCTTCTTTGCGTCGCCCGCGGCCGCCGCGCTGCGGAAGGCGTACATCAAGGGTGCGCGCAGGCGCTCGGTCGCCTTGATCTTCACCATGCGGGCGCGGCCCTCAGAGCTTGAAACGCGCTTCCCGGATCTCGAGAAGCGGAAAATCGTCGTCGGCGCTCATCAGGACCCGCTGGCCGCGGCCGACGAAGACGCCCTCTCCCGCATCGATCCAGTCGGTCCCTCGGGCGAGCGCATGCGCACGGTCGTCCGACGCCTCGGAGCCCGGATAACGGGTCGGCACGAACCCGTGCAGCACGCGCCCGTCCGACCAGGTGAAATGCGCGGGCGCCCAGACGAAATGGTTGATCTGGCTTGGCTTCTCGATGCGGAGCGACGTCAGCGCGGCAAAGGGCAGCCAGCAGTAATCGCCCTCGGTCGGCAGAAAGGCCTCCAGCATCGGGCCGTAGCGTGCATCGCCGTCCATCAGCCAGTCGAACGCGACACCGTCGAGATGGCCGGGCGTCGCCGGCGCGCTCTCGAGCGCCGCCTTGCGCATTTCCGCGCCCGCCGCCACGTCGCCCGCCTGATGCAGTTCGAAGGCCTTGGCGAACGAGGCCATCCAGTCCTGCGGCTCGCCGACGATTGCCGGCGCGCTCGCCGCCTCGTGTGCGTCGCGGCGCTGACGCTCCAGCCGCATCAGCATCTGAAACTGCTTCCAGATCGGCGCCTGCACCGCCGACGAGGTCATCAGCGCATCAAGCTGCGCCTCGGCCCGGTCCCACTCGCCGTTCAGGCAGAACATCTGGAACAGCCGGGCGCGCGCCTCCGGATCGCCCGGATGATCGCGCACGGCTCCCTTCGCACGGGACAGAGCGGCGTCGAGGTTGCCCTCTTTCAGCAGTGACAGTGCCTCGGACATCCCTCTTTCCCGCAAGCCCTTTGCGGCGGCGGCGCCCCCAGATCAGACGGGCGCGTTCTTGGCGATGCTGAAACCGAACTCGACCTTGCCGCCTTTCGCCGCGCCCTTCTCGTCCTGCTCCTGGTACTCGGCCTTGAATTCCGAGAAGTTCAGCGAGACGTTCTCGGTCAATCGGTCCTCGCCACCAGAACCGCCGGTCGAGACCGAGGAGATCAGGATGTCCTTCATCTTGATGATGATGTATTCGAGCGGCTTGTCTCCGGCCTTGCGAACGATCAGTTCACCTTCGGGGATGTGCTTTCCGGTGGCGCAGTGCTGCATCAGCGTCGGCGACGCCTTGTCGACCCATTTAGTCACGCTGATGTCCTGGACGTTCACCTTGCCGGCGCCTCCGCCCCCGCCGGTGTGCATGGTGCCGCTCTGGCTCATGCCCCACGACCAGGCCAATACATCGATGTACTTCGCCCGCTTGGAGTTCGCGGGCTTCGCCATCGATTCCCTTGAGCTTCAGAAACATGTCAACAGCCACGGAGCTCCTCCATTGGTGTCAGCGATTGAAAGAAATGCGGCCCTAAAGCAGCCTAATTGATTGAATGGGCCTCAAGCCAGATCGAGCAATATTTCCGTACCGGACGCTACAAGACGGCGAGAAAGGACGGGGCGGTGGTGCGCGCCCC
The DNA here is from genome assembly GCA_963763245.1 of uncultured Bacillaceae bacterium. Classification (GTDB taxonomy): domain Bacteria; phylum Pseudomonadota; class Alphaproteobacteria; order Rhodobacterales; family Rhodobacteraceae; genus Thermohalobaculum. The sequence continues at coordinate 62,127 of CAVXNU010000022.1, read as the reverse complement.
GTTAAGCCGCGATCAGGCGCCGCCCGGCACGCGGGAGACGAGGCTGAGGCCGACGTCGACGCCTTCGAGCTGGTAATGCGGGCGCAGGTAGAACCTGGCGAAGTAGTAGCCTGGGTTCTCCTCATCCTCGCGTATCTCGACCTTCGCGGCGGCCAGCGGCTTGCGCGCCTTGGTCTCCTGGGTCGAGTTCTCCGGGCTGCCGTCGACATAGTTGTTGATCCAGGTCTGCAGCCAGACCTCGAGATCGCGCTTCTCCTTGAACGAGCCGACCGCGTCGCGGATCATGCATTTGAGGTAATGCGCGAAGCGGCAGGTTGCGAACATGTAGGGCAGCCGCGCCGACAGGTTGTCGGCCGCCGTCGCCTCGACACCGTTCGGCCCCTCGAAGACGCGCGGCTTGAAGAGCGACTGCGCGCCGATGAACGCCGCCTTGTCGGTGTTCTTGCGGTGGATCAGCGGGATCAGCCCCGATTTCGCCAGCTCGGCCTCGCGCCGATCGGGGATGGCCACCTCGGTCGGGCACTTCATGTCGACGCCGCCGTCATCGGTCTTGAAGGTGTGCGTCGGCAGGTTCTCGACCTCGCCACCCGAGGTCACGCCGCGGATCCGCGTGCACCAACCGAACTCCTTGAAGGCCCGGTTGATGTTCGCCGCCATGGAATAAGCGGCGTTGATCCAGGCGTACTTTGACCCGTCGTGGCCCTCGACCTCCTCCTCGAAGCCGAACTCGGGCACCGGCTCGGTCTTGGCGCCATAGGGCACGCGTGCGAGCGTGCGTGGCATGCAGAGGCCGATATAGCGGCTGTCCTCGCTGTCGCGCAGCGTCTTCCAGGCCGCATATTCCGGCGTGTCGAAGATCTTCGACAGGTCGCGCGGATTGTTGATCTCGGACCAGTCGTCCATGCCGAGCAGCTTGGGCGCGACGCCTGTGAACATCGGCGCATGGCACGCGCCACAGACCTTGGACATGTCGCGCAAGAGCTGCACGTCCATCGGGGAGTGGTCGAAGTAATAGTCCATGACGAGCGCGCCATAGGGTTCGCCGCCCAGCTGGCCGAACTCGTTCTCGTACATCTTCTTGAAGATGGGCGACTGGTCCCAGCGGGCGCCCGGGAACGACTTCAGGTGCCGGGCGAGCTCGGTCTTGCCGACGTTCATGACGCGGATCTTCAGCGTCGTGTCGGTCTCGGAGTTCATCACCAGGTGGTTCAGCCCGCGCCAGGCGCTCTCGAGCTGCTGGAAGCTCGGGTGATGCATGATCGCGTTCATCTGCGCGCTCAGCTTCTCGTCGAGGCGCGCGATCAGCTCCTCGATCGTGTCGAGGACCTCGGGCTTGATGACGTCGGCATCGGCCAGCGCCTCGCGGACCAGGATGCCGACGGCGTTCTCAACGTCGCTCGCCGCGCGCTCGCTGCGCGGCTTGAAGCTCTGCTTCAGAAGCTCGGAAAATTCGTCGGGCGATTGCCTTTGGGTCGCACCGGCAGCGCCGGCAGCTTCCGCTTCAGTGCTCATTGTCGGACCCTCCCGTCAAATCACGCGGAATTTCACGCAGTGCCGGCGTCGCCCGATGCCTGCGCGGCGTCGCGCTTCTCCTTCAGCGCCTTCATCAGCTCCGGATCGTTCAGGAGCTGCTTCAGCTTGTCCTCGGCGGCGACCTTGCCGTCCATGTAGCGCGTCAGATTGGCCAGGGCCTCGCGCGCCTCGAGCAGCTTGGCGACAGGCTCGACCTGGCGGGCGATGGCCGTCGGATTGAAATCGGCCATCTTCTTGAATTGCAGGTTAACCGACAGGGACTCGCCCTCCGATTCGCCGCCGATCTTGTTCTCCACGCGGAAAGCCACGCCGGGCTCGATCTTGGACATCCGCTCGTCGAAGTTGTCCATGTCGAATTCGAGGAACTGGCGCTCGGCGACGTCCTCCTTCTCGACACCCGGATCGTTGCCGGATAGGTCCGCCATCACGCCCATGACGAATGGGATCTCGATCTTCTTGTCGGCGTTGTACGGGTCGTCATACGAGATGTGGACACGCGGCATCCGGTTGCGCCGGATGAACTTCTGACCAGTGTCGGCCATACCAATCTCCGTTAATATTTATGAACGTAGGCGGGCAGTGCGCTGCCGCGATCCCCTGCGGTCCCCGGCTGGATTGTCACCGGAATCGTCCACTGATTGCAAGCGCAATCCCTTTTGCATCAGGGCTTCTGTCCTATTCCTCAGGTTTCGCCTTCAGTGATCCTTGCGGCAAGACTTTACCGAGAAGTTCAATAAAGCTCTTGGACGACATATCGATCGCACGCTCTACCAGAAGCGGGACCGGGCTCGATGGCTCGGCGGCCCGGTAATATTCGAGCACCTTCTGCATCAGAGCGACCGCCTCGGACCGGGAGCTGGCGACGAACCTCGGGCGGCCCGGCGGAGATCTGACCTCCGATGGCCCCGGTTCGACCGACGGGCCCGCTTCTATGGGCCAATCAGACTGGGCCGCTTCGGCCGCCTGCTGTTCGGGCGCGTCGTCGAGCCCGGTGTCGGCGCCCGTCTCGGCGCCCGTTTCGGCGCCCGTCTCGCCGCCCGTCTCGGCCGTCGCATCGCCCGAGTGGGTCCCATCTGCAGGGGATCCCTCGGCTGCCTCCACCAGATCGGTCTCCGGGTCGGTGGCGACCTCATCATCACCGAGCCCCGCATCCTCGGCCGCATCCAGCTCGGCAGGCTCGCTTTCGTAATCGGGCGGCGGGTTGCGCGCGTCGAGGGTCGAGAGAAAAACCTCGAACCAGGGTTCGTTGCCAAGCGACACGAAGGCATTGGCCGCGCTCTCGGGGACCAAGTCGTTCACCAGCTCGTAGAACGTCTTGGCCGAGGCGGTCTGGGCCTCGCGCAGAAGGATCGGGACGGGGCTCGACGGCTCGTGCAGCGCGAAGTAGCGGGCCGCGACATGCATCGCCTCGACGGCCTGCTCGCGCGAGGCGACGGCGCCCGCCGGCAGCGCGACGAGCACGGCACCGGGCGCCGCGCCAGCCGAGCCATCGGAGGCGTCGGCCGGCGCCTGCGCCTCGATGTCCGATCCGCCGGTCGCGGCCTCGATCAGCGCGAGCGCCGCGTCGAGCGCCGCGGGCAGCCGCTCGAGCGTTGGCGCCTTGTCATAGCCGGCCTCCTGCATGCAGACGGCGCGGATGCCGGCGATGGCGTCGCGGGCACGGCGCAATGCCTCACGCGTGCGGCCGAGCTCGTCCGCATCGGCATCGGCGAGCGCCCCCTTGATCGTCGCGGCGTCGAGCGTCTCCTCGCCCTCACGGGGGTTGACGTCGCCCGTGGCGACCAGCCACTTGCGGAGCGTGATTGCGCCGAAACGCCGCGACCGGGCCAGCGGCGTATGCTGCAGCGGCAGCACGACGTTCGGCATGTCGTCGAGCGTCCCAATCTGCCCCATCCCGAGCTCGAGAAATTCCGCCGGCTGGGGGTGCAGGTCGCTCCAGCGCTCCTTGAGCAAGCGGTTGATGGCCTCGAGCGCCTCGGCAAACCCGGCAAGGTCGGCCTGCAGGATACGCAGCTTGGCGAGCGGCACGAGAAGCCGCAGGTCACGGGTTCGCTCGAGAAGATCGCCAATCCGCTCGTAATATGCCGCAAAGTCGAGCGATCCAGGCTCGAAGCTGAAGTAGGCGGTCGGAATCTTGCCGTCGATCTCGGCCAGCAGGTTCATGAAGTCCATGTCGAACTCCATGTCGAGATCGGGACCGCAGGGCCGCGCGTCGCTGATCGGTGCGGCAATCGTCTGAAGATCGATCCTGGCCATCGCCCAGCTCCCTCGTCTCGCGCCTCAGGTGCCGCCAGTTGCCGGCTTGACCGCGGCCTGCGCCGCGCTCGGCGCGTTTCCATCAAGATGCAACCGCCGCGCGCCATCGCCGATGATCGCAAAGGGCGCCCAGAAGAAGGGGTGCGAAAGCTCGCCGCCGTCGATCAGAGTGACCTCGCTCTGCCGCAAGGCCTCGGCGATCGTGGCGCCCTCGGCGCCTGCGAAGCCCTTGTAGAAGCCGACCATCAGCTCCTGCGTCGCCCGGTCGTCGACCGACCAGTGCGTCGAGAGCACGTTGCGCGCGCCAGCGAAGAAAAAGCTGCGTGCCAGGCCGTTGAGGCTTTCGCCGCCTGCGGCATAGCTGCCCCCAGCGCCGCGGAAGCCGATCAGCTCCGAGCCCGCTTGCCCGGCGCCCGCGCCCGTATCGCAGGCCGACATGACGACGAGTTCGGCGTCGAGGTCGAGGCCGACGATCTCGCTCGCCTCGAGCAGGCCGTCGCCCTGGGGACCCAGCGAGGTGACGAGCCCCGGCTCGGGCAGGCATTCGGGGTCCTGCGCAAGCAGGCCGTGCGTCGCAAAGTGCAGAACCTTGAACCGGTCGAGCTTCATGTTCTTGACGGCGGCATCGGTGAAGGCCTGGCCGAGCACGACGTCCTCGTCGGGCACGCCCAGCACCGCCTGCACCTTCTGCAGCTCGTCACGGGTGCCCGGAAGAGCGTTCAGAAGTCCGAGCGCCCTGACCGAGACCCTGCAGCTGTCCGGCAGCCCGCGCTCCTCGGCGATGCGTTCGATGACGGCGGCGTCGTCGCCGAAGCGAACGAAGTCGCCAAAGCCGCGAAACGGCTCGGGCGCGGTCGAGCCCGGCGTATCCCGCCCGAGGAAAAAGGACGAGATCGATACGCCGGTGGTGATGCCGGTCTGCGCGCCGAGCCACTTGACCTTGGAATAGTCGAAATAGGCCGAGAACGGATCGGTCCCGACGATCTTGATCTCCTGTTCGTAGGGCTCGGTGACCAGAACGTTGAACGGCAGGCTCAACAGCGGCCCGCTGGGGACGACGATCAGGTGGCTCGCTGCAGCGATCCTCGACACCACCGGCCCGAAGATCGTCTCGTAGACCTCGTGGCCCCGCTGCAGATCGAAGGCGAGCAGGAAGTCCCCGTCCATCGGTGCCCGCAGCTCGCGGACGGTGCGCTCCGCATCGGCCATGGAGAGAGGGATCACGTAGGCATCGAAGCTCGTCCGCGTCAGAATGCCGACCAGCCCCTTTTCGACGCCGAGCTGTATGACCGCCATGACCTCGCCCTCGCCGAGCGCCGCCTGCGCGTCGGTCAGCGAGATCGCGGACTCGATCAGCTGGTCATAGTTGGGCGCGATCTCGCCCAGCTGCTCGCGCCGCGCCTTGATGCCGGCGCGAGCCTCGTTCAGCTTGGCCTCGGTCACGCGCCTGTAGTGGACGTCGGCGTTCGAATCGGCCTCGAGCCGGTCGAACCGCGCCGCCAGCACGTTGGCCTCGCGCTCGAGGTCCTGCAGTTCGCGGATCGCCTGGGCGCGCGCATCGTCGCCGGACGACAGGCGCGCCGACAGCTGGGCCACCGTCTGCGCGGTCGCCGACGAGCGGACCTTCTGCATCAGCAGGAAAAGCTCTTCCTTGGCGTCGGCATCGCCCGCCTGAGCGTCCGCGACCAACCGTTCGACAACCGGGCCCGCCTGCTCGACCTCGATCCCCTGAGGGTCGTCGCGGATGATCTCGAGCGCCCGGCGATAGGCGGCCTCGCCCTCGGCGTCGCGCCCGAGCTCGATCTCGAGCTCGCCCTCCTTCAGCAGCAGCAGCGCCTCGGGCCGCGAGTCCACCTCGTATTTGCGCAAAATCTCGATGGCCGTGTCGAGCTCGACGATCGCCTCGGCGGACTTGCCCTCGTCCTGCAGCCTTTCTGCGCGCAGCGAGGCGATCTCAGCGCGCAGCCATCGGCCGAACGCCTCGGGGATCTGGCCGAGATCGGCATCGGCGCGGCGGACGAGGCTCTCGACCTCGTCGGCCGATGCACCCTGCCCCCTCAGCGCGCGCGCCGTGACATAGATCGCCTGGACCCGCTGGAGCTGCAGCCGCTGCAGCTCGGTCAGCCGGGCGCCACCCTCATCGATATCGGTCTCGCGCGCGACGCCCGCATTCGCGATGTTGGCGCGAGCCTGGTCGATGAGCACGGCGCCGTCCTCGCCTTGGGCCAGGCCGACCCGGTCGAGCTCGCCGCTGGTGCCGCGCACATTCACGACGGCGATCAGATCGGTCAGCCTGGCCTCGGCCTGGCGGGCGAGCTTTTCGGCCTCGGCGAACCGGTTCAGGTTCATCAGGTGCTGCGCGTAGAAGAGGTCGGGCTTCGCTCGATCCGACGGGGCCCCCAGCTCCTCAACGATCTCGCGCGAGCGTTCGAACAGGCTCTCCGCGGATTCGAACTGTCCGAGATTGCTCTTGTTCAGGGCCAGGTGCAGCCTGAGGTTCGACGCCCTTGCCGGATCCGTGGGGAAGAGCTCGCGGGCGAGCGACAGGGTCTCGCGATAATCCTGCTCGGCGGCCGAGAACTGGAGCAGCGTGTTGCGCTGATAGGCCTGCTGCTCGAGATCCGACAGGCGCGAGGCCTTGTCTGCGACCGCCCTCAGCTCCTCGCGCGTGGCGCTGTCGATGCCCTGATCGGTATCGGCCAGACCGCAGGCGGCGAGCCCGGCGACGATGATTGCCGCCCCCGCGACCCCGCGGGGCGCTCTGGAGGTCACTCCCATCCCTCCTCGTCCCCACGATTCGTGAAGGGATCGTCAAGATCCTCGTCGGGGTCGACGAACCGGATGGCGAGCAGCAGCCCTTCCTTGTAGCCGAGGTTCGGCAGAAGCGATCCGATCGGCTGGCACGAGGTCGGGACCAGGATCGTGCAGCCATTGACGGTGTTGCTCGCCTGCACGACGTAGGGGATCTCGCCGATGAAAAAGGCGTCGCGGAAGCCCTTGATCGAGGCGATCTCGCCCTCCGCACCGCCGAACGTGCCGAACATGCTGATGCCTTCGGCAAAACTTCCGCCCAGATAGGTCGTCCCGTCGATGATCGTGCCTGCGCCGGTCGTCGCGACCGGCTCGGTGTTCTGGATGCGCACGGTCAGCGGCCCGCGTGCGATCAGCGCGAAATCGCCGGTCACCCTGAATATCTCCGGGTCACCCGGCGCGACCAGGGTGAAGAAGGGATTGAATCCGGGCTTCTGCGCCTCCTCGAGGAAATCGGCCGTGCCGATGCCGAAGAACTGCTTGTCGCCCGCCTCGCCGCCCTCGCCGATCCGGATGCGTGAGATCCCGTTCGGCGCATCGAGCGTGAAGGGCGTCGTGCCGCGCACGTCCTCGATGACGAAGCCATCCTGCAAATCGAGCGTGATGTTGCCCGTCGTGCTCCGGAACGTCAGGCCGTCCGGCATCCTCTGGTCGACGACGGCCGGGTCGGGATTGGCATCGAAGGAACCGTTCGGCGCGAAGAGCGCGATGTCTCGCGCCGCGACGAGCGGCACCGTCCGCCCCGGCGCAAAGCCATAGCCGCCCTGCTCGACCTGCAGGAAGATGCCGTCCTCCGGCAGCGTCGCGTCGGGAGAGCCGTCGGCCAGCGAGTCGATGCCGATGATGGTCAGATCCCGCTGGTCGAGGAGGCGGATGCCTTCGCCGGTCAGCCTGACGGCCCCGAAGTCGTGCGTCCCAGGGTTGTCGAGCGCGATGTCGAAAAAATCCGGACCGCTCTGGGCGACGATATCGGTCGTCCCGCCGGCAGCGATCGCCTCTCCCGGCGTGTCAGTGACGCTGCCGCCGGCGCTGATCGTCAGGTTCGACGTCCTGATGGTGCCGAGGGCGAGGGCGTTTCGGTCGACCAAGGTCACATTGGCGCCGACCGCGTCCACCTCGTGCAGGGCGTCGGGGCCAACGGCGTTTGCATCGAAATCATTCGGCCGGTCGGAAGCGTCCCCGTCCGCGCCGTCGAGCGTGATGTCGAAGAGCGCGCCGCCTCGCCTGGCCTCCAGCCGGGTGCGGCCATCGACCTCGATGCCTGCACCCGTGTCGGTGATCGCCCCTCCGGCGCGCACCGTCAGGTCGCCCGCCGCGGCCGGATCGGCCGCCGCGAGCAGGCCATCGCCATCATTGTCATAGCGCCCGATCGTGACGTCCGGCGCGCCCGGCGCGCTTTCCTGCCCGCTCTGGTTTGCATCGATCGCGCCGAGCACGATCCCGTTCCTATCGTGCAGCACGATGTCCTCGCCCCTGGCGTTCACCAGGCCGAAATCGTGGGCAAGGTCGGCCGGCAGGGCACCGTTGCCGTCCAGCGCGATGTCGAAGAACTCGGCGCCGCTCTGCGCGACCAAGTTCGCCGTCCCGGCCACCACGGCCTCTCCGGGCGTGTCGGTGATGCTGCCCGCCGCGCTTACCGACAGGGCGAACGCATCGATCGAGCCGAGCGCGATGGCGTTCCGGTCGACCAGTGTCAGGCCCGCCCCGATCGCGTCGACTTCGTGCAGGGCGTCGGGCCCGAGCGCGTTGGAGTCAAAATCGTTCGGCCCGTCGAGCGCGATGTCAAACCGCGCAGCCCCATTGCGCGCCTCGAGCCGCGTCCGCCCCTGGACGCTGACGCCCGCCCCCGCATCCGTGATCGCGCCACCGGCGCGCACCGTCAGATCCCCCGCCGCCGCCGGCTCCGCGGCGCTGCGGAGCCCGTCGCCATCATTGTCAAAGCGCGCGATCGTGGCGTCCGGCGCCCCGGTTGCGAACTCCTGACCGCTCTCGTTCGCGTCGATCGCACCCAGCACGATCCCATTCCGGTCGTGCAGCACGATGTCCTCGCCCCTGGCGCTCACCAGGCCGAAATCGTGGGCAAGGTCGAGCGGCAGGGCACCGTTGCCGTCCAGCGCGATGTCGAAGAACTCGGCGCCGCTCTGCGCGACCAGATCGGCGGTGCCGGCCACAATCGCCTTTCCTGGCGTGTCGGTGATGCTGCCCTGCCGCGGTCACCGCCAGGGCGAACGCATCGATCGAGCCGAGCGCGATGGCGTTCCGGTCGACCAGTGTCACGCCCGCCCCGATCGCATCGACTTCGTGCAGGGCGTCGGGCCCGACCGCGTTGGAGTCAAAATCGTTCGGCCCGTCGAGCGCGATGTCGAACCGCGCGGACCCGTTGCGTGCTTCAAGCCGCGTCCGCCCGTCGACGCTGATGCCGGCGCCTCCATCCGTGATCGCGCCGCCGGCCCGCACGGTGAGATCCCCCACTGCGGCCGGCTCGGCGGCGCTGCGCAGGCCGTCGCCATCAGTGTCGTAGTGCGCGATTGCCGTGTCCGGCACCCCGGTGGCGAACTCCTGCCCGCTCTCGTTCGCGTCGATCGTGCCCAGCATGATCCCATTCCGGTCATGCAGCGCGATGTCCTCGCCCGTGGCGTTCACCAGTCCGAAATCATGCGGGCGGTCGAGCGGCAGGGCCTCGTTCCCGTCGAGCGCGATGTCGAAGAACTCCGAGCCGGTCTGGGCGGTGAGATCGGTCACGCCGCTGACCTCGATCGCCCCACCTGGCGTGTCTGTGATGCTGCCGCCGGCACTGATCGTCAGCGTAGCGGCACCGATCGTGCCCAGCGCGACCGCGTTCGCGTCATGCAGGACGACATTGGCACCTCGCGCGCTCACGGTGCCGAAGTCATGCGGCCGGTCGAAGGGCGCGCCATTGCCATCAAGCGCGATGTCGAAGAGCCCGCCCGCGCGCTCTGCCGTCAGCGTCGTCAGCCCGGGAACGCTGATCCTCCCACCGGGCACGTCGACGATGGGGCCGCCGGCGCGCACCGTGAGGCTCAAGGCGTCGATCGTGCCGAGGGTGAGGGCGCTCGCGTCCGTCAGCGCGATGCTCGCACCGCGGGCGTTTACCAGGCCGGCGAAGTCGTGCGCCGCCGCATTGTCGAGCGCAATGTCGAAACGCGCGCCCCCGCTTTGCGCATTGAGATCAGTGGTGCCTGCGACCAGGATCGCCGCGCCGGCCACGTCCGTGACGATGCCGCCGGCGGTGACCGCGAGGTTCTGAGCGTCGATCGACCCAAGCGCGATGCCGCTCGCGTCGTTGAGCACGACGTTGCCTCCGCGTGCGTTCACCGGACCGAAGAAGTCGTGCGCCGCCGGGTTGTCGAGCGCGATGTCGAAAAGAGCGCTGCCCGACTGCGCCGTCAGATCGGCCGTCCCGCCGACAATGACCGCCGCCCCTGGCGTGTCGCCGATGCCGCTCGCCCGCACACTCAGGTTCGCCCCCGCGGAGACGGAGCCGAGCGCGAGCGCGTTCGCATCGTGCAGCGTGACGTTTGCGCCGCGTGCGTTGACAGTCCCGAAATCGTGCGGACGGTCCGAGGGCACGCCGCTGCCGTCGAGCGCAATGTCGAAGAGCGCGCCGCCGCCTTCCGCCCTCAAGCTCGTCGATCCGGCAACCCTGATCACCCCACCGGGCAGGTCGAAGATGGGACCGCCAGCGCCGATCGTCAGGTTCGCGGCGTCGATCGACCCGAGCCCGATCCCGCCCGCGTCGTTCAGCACGACGTCAGCGCCCAGTGCGTTCACTCGGCCTAAGAAGTCATGGTCCGCCGCGTTGTCGAGCGCGATGTCGAAGAGCGCCGCGCCCGACTGCGCCGTCAGATCGGCCGTTCCGCCGACGATGACCGCCGCCCCGGGCGTATCGCCGATGCCGGCCGCCCGCACGGTCAGGTTCGCCCCAGCAAAGACCGAGCCGAGCGCGATCGCGTTCGCATCGTGCAGCACGATGTTCGCTCCACGTGCGCTGACGGTGCCGAAGTCGTGCGGCCGGTCGGCGGTCGCGCCGCTGCCGTCGAGCGCGATGTCGAAGAGCGCGCCCCCGCCCTCGGCGACCAGATTGCTCGTCCCTGTGACCCTGATCGCCACGCCCGGTGCATCGGTGATCGGCCCCCCGGCGCCGACCGTCAGACCGGCGGCATCGATCTGGCCGAGCGTGATGGCGCCCGCATCGTTCAGCACGACGTTCGCGCCGCGAGCGTTCACAACGTCGGAAAAGTCGTGCCTCGCCGGATTGTCGAGCGCGATGTCGAAGAGCGTCGCTCCGGACTGCGCGGTCAGGTCGGTCGTTCCGCCGACCAGGATCGCCGCCCCGGGCACGTCGCTGATCCCGCGCCCGGCGCGAACCGTCAGGCCGCCCTCGGCGACGATCGCGCCGAGCGCGACGGCGTTCGCCTCGTGCAGCACGATGTTCGCGCCACGCGCGTTGACCGTCCCGAAATCGTGCGGCCGGTCCGCGGCCGCGCCGGTCCCGTCGAGCGCGATGTCGAAGACCCCGCCCGCACCCTCGGCCACGAGCGTGCTCGACCCCGTGACGCTGATCGTCTTGCCGGGGGTGTCGCTGATCAGGCCGCCGGCGCTGACCGCCAAAGTCGAGGCGTCAATCGTACCCAGCGCGATCGCGCCGAGGTCGGCCAGCGTCACCGCGCTGCCCGTGGCGTTCACCTCGTCAAGGGCTGTGCCTGCAGGCGCGTTCGAGTCGAAATCGTTGCCGGGGTTCGCGAGCGTGATCGCGCCGTTCGCGGCCAGCGCTGTCTTGCCTGCGACCGCCAGCGCTCCGCTCGCATCCTGGCTGATCGAGGCGGCCGTGACGCCCAGATCACCCGGCATGACGGACGGGGCCGTCGTGAACGTCGTCGGACCGGTGCCCGACTGCAGCATCAAGGCCTCGGCGTCGAGGGTGACGCCGCGGACCTCGATCCCCTGGCCGCCGGCGGTGGCCAGCGTCAGCCGCTGCGCCCGGATCAGCGCCAGTTCCGCATCCGTGATCTCGAAGGTGGCCGCATTGCCATCCGCCGTGCCGGCGCCGAGGATCGACAGATCGCCGGCTCCGTTCGTCAGGCCGACGCCGCCGGTGAAATCCAGCGTGCCCACGATCGAGATGTCCGTGGCCGTCGCGGCAAGGCTCGCGCCCGAAGACGCGCCGAGCGCCAGCGAATTGGCCTCGGCGACGCTGATGGCGCCAGGCGCCGTCAGCACCAGGGAAGCGCCGCTGCCCTCGTTCGCGAAGTTGTTGGTCTGGCGCGTCAGCGCGATGTTGCCCGCGGTCGTGCTGATCCTGCTGTCGCCGGGCACGGTGATCGTGGTGCCAGCCCGCTGGCTGATGCTGCCTGCGGCCGAGACGGTCAGCGCATCCGCGGCGACATTGCCCAGCTGAATGCCGTTGCGGTCGCGCAGCGCGACGGCCGTGCCGGTCAGATCGACGCTGGCGAAATCGTTGGCAGCGAGGACGAGCGCAATCTCGCCCGCGGCGTTCAGCACGCTCGTCCCGCCGACAGTCACGGTTCCAGCGGCGCTCTGGCCGATCGATGCGGCGTTCTCGACCCTCAGGCTCGAGAGATCGCTCCCGGCACCCGTGAACGTCAGTGCGCCGCCCGCACTGACGACGAGCTGCGTCCCTGTCAGCCCCGCGATGCTGACATCGCCCGACCCCGCGATCACCGAGAGGGGTTCGTCGAACGTCGCCGAGGCGATCGCGACATCGCCGTTGCCGCTGTCGATGACGATCCTGCCCGCGTCGATCAGGCCGATCTCGGCATTGTCGAGCTTGAAGGCGCCGGCGCCGCTGCCGATGCCGACCCCGCCGCCAGATCCGTTGGCGAAGGTTGCATCGCCCGCGATGTCGAGCGCCGCCGTCACGCTGACATCGTCAGCGGTGACCTGCAGCGCACTGACGGCAATGCCGCTCAGGGTGACGTCGCCGCCGGCCTCGAGCGTCAGCGCGTTGCCCGGGCCGATGACCGCACCGTTCAGCGTGATGTCGCCGTTCAAGGTGCGGTAGGTCAGGGAATTGCTGCCGGACAGCATGACGTCAGCCTGCTGGCTGATCGTGTTCGTCGCCTCGATCAGCGTGTCCGCGGCGCCGACCGAGGCGGCGATCGCGCCGGCCGAGATCGTGGAGCTCGGCGGCGGGTCGCCGGCGCTGATCACATGAAGCAGCAGGTCGCCGTCCTGCGGCGCATCGCCGTCATTGCCCGCGACGATCGTCACGCTGTCCGGGTCCAGCAGCAGCGTCCCCGTTGCACCCTGCGGCGCCGTCAGGTCGACCGTCCCGTCAAAGACCAGGCTTTGCCGGCCGGACACCTCGGCAAAGCCGCCATCGCCGGACACCGCGCCGCCTTGCGCTTCGATCGCGCCGCGGAAGCCTGTCGCCTCATCGGCCCAGACGAAGACGCTGCCGCCATCGCCCTCGACGCCGGCATTTGCTGCGATGCGGGCGCCGTCGCGTACGACGGTGCGCCTCGCGGTCGGCAGCGGCGCGGCGGCGGGCGCGCCCGATCGGGCGAGAACCGGCGAGGCGATCGGCGAGCCGCGCAAGCCGCCGCCGATCTCGACCGTGCCGCCGCCGCCCGCCCCGGACGCGTCCAGCACCGCGGTTGAGGCGATGTCGATCCGCTCGCCCGCGACGGCGATCCGTCCGCCTTCGCCGGCGACCTGCGACGCGTCGAGGGCGCCTGAAACCTCGGTCACGCCGCTGTCGCCGCCCGAGATCACGATGACCCCGCCTCGGTTCTCGGCGCGCGTCGCCTCGACTCGGCCGCCGATCGAGACCACCGACGTCCGCACGGCGTCCGCCGAGGCCGCCGAGATGTAGGCGGCGCCGCCCTCGGCCGAGATCGTGCCGGCATTGGTCAGGCTGACATCGCTGCCGGGCGACACCTCGAAGCGTGTCAGCCCGTCGCCGGCGAAGTCGACAGTGAACCCCGACCCGGCGCCGAGCGCGACGTCCGAGCCATGCGACCTGATGCTGCCGGTGTTCGAGACGACGGGCGCCACCAGGACGACGCCGCCCTGCCCCGCCTCGATCGCGCCAGCATTCGTCACGGCCGAGCCCGGCGGCGCGCCCGCAAAGCTGCGCTTGCCGGCGAGGATATCATCGTCGCTGATCGAGGCGGTCGTCGCCAGCAGCCCGCCGACATTGACCTGCGCCGTGCCCCTGATCGCGACGCCAGACGGGTTCAGAACCCAGACGTTGCCGTTGGCGGTCAGCTTGCCGGCGATGCTGGTCGGCAGGTCGTTGCCGACCACCCGGTTGACTGCCAGCGCGCTGGCAGAGGGCTGGGCGAAGTTGACGGACTCGTTCGCCCCGATGTCAAAGGAGTGGTGGTTCAGCAGCGCCGTCTGCGTGTGCTGGGTGAACTCGGTGTGCGTGCCGCTCCGGCTGATGTCGACCGCGCCGCCGACGACCACCGTCCCTTGCGGCTCCGCCCAGGCGAGTTGCGGGACGGCGCCCCCGGCAAAGCCCAGCGCCAGCGCCCCGCAAAGTGCCGTGCGACCCCGCAGGCGGGACCGACATCGCCTCCGGCGGCGATCGGCGTCACGCACATGGCCCGTGCCGATAAGCACCTCGATCAGCTCCCAACAGGATGCCAGGCCGGCGGCCGGCGCTGAATTGTGTCCAATCTACAGGATGTTGGCAGGCGGGGAACGTGTCTTTTTTGTCAGAAGAACTTCGTCAAGGCAAAGCGGACGCCGCCGTTCGGCTCGCGCTCGGCGGTCGACAGCGCCTTGGTCAGCGGCTGGGCGTAGTAGATTTCGCCATAGATCGAGTCGAGGGCCTGGAAGCGGAAGCCGAAACCGGTCGAGGCAAGGTCCTCGAAGCCCGTCTCGCTCAGCGTCGGGTTGCCCTGATCGTCGACGAGCCCGTAATCGACGAAGGCGAATGCCTGAAGGCTGTTCAGCCACCATGCCTCGATCCCGGGCGGGTAGATGCGCAACTCGACCGTGGTGCCGAAACCGCTGTCTCCCAGCAACACGCCCGAATCATAGCCGCGGCCGACGGTGAGATCGCCCAGCGCGAACTCTTCCAGGTTGGGCAGGGGTTCGTTCGAGCGCTGCCCCGTGAACTGGGCGTAGAGCTCGAAGGACGCCGGCAGCGGCTGGCGGTGGCGCAAGCTGCCGCGGAACAGCGTGAAGTCAACGCTGGCGTCGGGCTTTGAGTCCGCCCTGGCGCCGAATTCGTCCAGGCCCTGGCGCACCTCCACGTCGAATTCGGTGACGCCGCCGAGCGGCGGCTGCCAGATCCCGAGGACGCCGGCGTGCAGGACGGGGAGCTGGTCGTCGAACAGCCTCTCGGCGTCCTCGCCAAAGCTCGTCCGCTGGTCTTCATAGTCGGCGCCGCCGCGGATCCAGAAGCTGAACTGACGCGAGCGCACCAGCGGATATTCCAGATCGGCGGTCGCGAGCGTCGTGTTCGTCGTCAGCTGCAGGTCCTCGAGCAGATCGCCGGGCTCGGAATAACTCTGCAGCGCGTTGATACGCGCCCTGAGCCCGTCATTGCCGAGGCTCTGGTCGTAGGTGACGTAGACGCTGATCTCCTCGGGCACGTCGAGCGCCATGAGCGCCGCCGCGCCCGCACGCTCGCCAAAGCGCGTCGCCGAGTTCAGCGCGGCGCCGCCGGCGATCGTGAAGGGCCCGGTCGACTCGGCATTCTTGTTCTGCGAACCGACGAAGCCGTCGACGGCGGTGCGCGCCGTATCGACGACGAGGATGACGCCGCCCGGCGCTGTCTCGCCGGCAGAGCGCAGAGTGCCTGTCAGCGAGATGCCCGGCAGGTCGCGCGCCAGCAACAGATAGCGCTCGAGATCGCTCCAGCGCGCCGGCTCGCCGGTCAGCAGGTTGTCGAGCAGGCTGGCGATCCGCTGCTTGACGGGGCCGATGTCGCCATTGATTTCGTAATAGATGATCTTGCCTTCGTAGACCTCGAGCGTCGCGACGCCATCGGCGATGACCTGGGGCGGGATGATGACCCGCGTCGCAACATAGCCGTCGTCGCGGTACCGGTTCTCGATCCGGTTGGCGATCTCGCGCAGGCCGCCGAGGGTAACTTCGGTGCCGATGAAGGGCTCGAAGATCGGCCGCAGCTTGTCTTCCGAGTAGATCGTCGCGCCCTGGACGGTCACCCCGCGCAGCACGAAGGAAAGCGTCGATGGACCGAGCAGCGGGGCGGACGGCGCCTCCGCCTCGTCCCGGATCAGCCCGGGCACCCCGGCGCCCGGCACCCGGCTTGTGCCGGGCAGCTGATCGATCAGTTCCTGCCGCGTCGGCGCCGCGCCGGAGGGCACGGTCGGGACCGGCGGCGGCCCGATCTGCGCCCGGGCCGGCGACAGAAACAGCAAAGCCAGGACGACGCCGACGAACGAACGGAATCTCCCGACACGACGCAGCATCGCGCCCCCCAAAAGCGATCACCAGCGAAGCCCCGCCACCGGGGCCCATGCAGCCACCAACTTTGCCCATCCGGCGATGCTGCGGCGGTCCCTCTCGCCGCGCGCCGCTCAGCGGGTCCGCAACGTCCGATCGGCGCGACGCTCGCCAGCGTGGCAAAGGGCGCCGACCGGTGCGGTCAGCACGTAGCTCAGCCGCCGCCTGACGTGGCGCCGCGATGTTCCCGGATCTCGATAACCGACGCCGAGCGGGCACGCCTCGCCTGCGCAGCGTGCCGTCGCCGCCTGAGCCGGGCGCGATACGTCGCCCGTTCAAGTCGAACTCCGCACCCCGCCTGCCTGCATACCCGTTCGTCGACGCAATGGGCGGCAATGCGGAAAAAGCTTGCAGGGTGAAGGCACTCGCTCTGCTCCTCTTATGCGGGAAATGAGCTCTGGAACATCCGAATTCGGCGGTGTAGAGTCAAGCGATGCTTTGTTCGATTGTCGCTCGAAAGATCCCACCAGATGCAAGAAAGACTCACACAAAGCGATAGGTTCGCCCGTCTCGTCACGCCGCTCGGCGAAGATGTACTGGTGCTTTTAAGGCTCGAGGGTCACGAAGGACTGAGTGAGAATTTTGAATGGCGGATCGCCTGCGTGTTGAATTCCGGCGAGGATGCGGTCGATCCGAGGGATATTATCGGAAAAGCATGTCATGTCGAGATGGAGACACCCTCCGGCAGGTCGCGGTTCTTCCACGGGCTCTGCACCGAGATTCGGTTCTGCGGCTGGCGCGGCGACTTCATGTATTACCAGCTGGTGCTGCGCCCCTGGAGCTGGCTGCTGACGCGCGAGACACGCTGCCGGATCTTTCATGACCAATCGGTGAAGGACATCATCAGCGGCATCTTCAACGATCGTGGCTTCTCTGACGTCGAGATGAAGCTGCAGCGGTCGTACGACCCGATCCCCTATTGCGTCCAGTACCAGGAGACCACGTTCGACTTCATCTCGCGGCTGATGCAACGCTACGGCTTGTTCTTTTTCTTCGAGTTCTCGAAGGACAAGCACAAGATGACGGTGGTCGACGATCAGAACTCGCTGCCCGACATCGCCGGCTACGACGGCCTGAAGTACCGGCCGTATTCCGAGACGGGCGTGCGCGGCGAAGGCCTCTTCGACTGGCAGAGCGAAAGCCGGCTGCGAACCGCGATCGTCGATGTCGACGACTACAACCCCGAGAAACCGAACACCGCGCTCGAGAAGACGGGCAAGGCCAAGGACAATCCCAGCCACGGCTACAATCAGCAGAAGAAATATGTCTGGGCCGCGGGCCATGCCGATCCGGGCCTGGGGCAGACGCTCGCCGATGTCCTCGTCGATTCCGAGCGGGCCGATGCGGCGCGCAAGTTCGCCTTCGGCTCTGCGCCGCTGATCTGCGCGGGCGGCGTCTTCACGCTGGCCGACCATCCCGTAGGCGACGAGAACGTCAAGCATTTCGCCGTCTCGGCGCAGCATCGGCTGTTTCTCCCGCACGGCCATTGGACGCCGCAGCCGGGGCCGGGCCGCTTCGCCACCATCGAGGCGCGCGAGGCCGCCGCCGAACCGACGGACGACCATTACGAGGGCGAGTACGAGCTGGCCGAGGTGGCGAAGGCCTTCAAGGCGCCCTTGACGACCCGCTGGCCGCGCATCCACGGCGCCCAGACGGCGCAAGTCATCAAGGACAAGAACGCGCCCGCCGACGAGGAGATCGACGTCGACGACCAGGGCCGCATCCTCGTGCGCTTTCACTGGAACGACGCGGCCGAGGACGACCAGTGCTCGTGCCGCGTGCGCGTGGCGCAGATCTGGGCTGGCTCGGCCTGGGGCGGCGTCTGGATCCCGCGCGTCGGCATGGAGGCGGTTGTCGAATTCCTGGACGGCGACCCGGACCGGCCGCTGGTCACCGGCACCGTTTACAACGGCAATAACAAAATGCCCTACGCCATGCCGGGCGAGAAGACGCGCAGCACGATCAAGTCAGAAATCTCGAAGGGCGGCGGCGGCTTCAATGAAGTACGCTTCGAGGACAAGAAGGGCGAGGAGGAGATCTTCGTCCATGCGCATCGCCATCTGACGACAGAGCTGATCGAAGGCGACGAGACGCGGACGATCAAGAAGGGGAACCGCACCACCAGCATCGAAAAGGGCGACGAAAGCCTCGAGATCAGGCAGGGCCAGCGCAAAACGACGGTCAAGCTGGACGACCAGAAGACAGTCGAGACCGGGAACGACGTGCTGGAGATCAACACCGGCAACCAGACGACCAAGATCAGCGCCGGGAAGGGCGAAGTCTCGGCGATGCAGTCCTACGAGATCAAGGTCGGTGGCAGCTCCATCCGCATCGATCAGATGGGCGTCACCATCAAGGGCGCGATGATCAAGATCGAAGGCGACGCGCAGCTCCAGCTGAAGAGCGTGATGACCCAGGTCAACGGCGATGGCTTCCTCACGCTCAAGGGCGGGCTCGTGACGATCAACTGAGGACAACGCCGCCGCTCGCTCTCGCTGCCGCCGGTGAAGCCCCGACGCCTCGCCTCGGTCGATCGCGTCCGCATACGTCGCAGATGTTGCGCGACGACGTTCCCTCGAGGTCGCACCAACGACGCGGAACGCCCGCCGCCCTGTAGATCGCAAAGCGCGCTGCCGCGTCGGCGAAATGATCTTCTAAGGACAATCGTCCCGCCATGAGGGATGCCACACCCGGGTTCGGCGACGGTTGATGGAGCGTTAGCGGAAATCGGTGCGCTATGACCGCGCGCCGCGGGGCTTGTGCCGTGCGGTGCATAGGTTATCTCCACGAGGATCCCGCGCGTCGGCCGCCGGATCGCGAGGCCATTGATGTCCCAGCCCACCGTCCTGCTCTGCAGCTGCCTCGGCACCATGGCGCCGGATGCGGGCGCGATTGGGCGCGGCACGGGGGCGACCTGTTCGCGCGTGCACCACTGCCTCTGCGGCGACGAGATCGGATCCGTACAGGCGGCCCTCGGCCGTGGCGGCGACGTGGTCGTCGCCTGCGGGCAGGAGGCCGCCGCCTTCGATGAGCTCGCCCAGGCGATGGGCGCCGGCGACCGGCTGAGTACAGTCGACATCCGCGACCGTGCCGGCTGGTCCGAGGACCGGGATGTCGGGCCGAAGATGGCCGCGCTGCTCGCCGAGGCGCGGCTGGGGACGCCGCCCGTGCCGTCGGTCGACGTCGCCTCGGCGGGCGTCTGTCTCGTTTGGGGCCCGGCCGAGGTGGCCGTGCCCGCGGCGGCGCGGCTCGCCTCCGCGCTGACCGTCAGCTGCATGCTGACCGAGCCGGAGGAGGTGATCGTCCCCGCCGGCGCGGCGATTGACATCGTCGCCGGCCGCATCCGCACCGCGACGGGCGCGCTCGGCCGCTTCGCCGTCGAGGTGGACGCGTTCCGCACCTATCTGCCGGGCGGCCGGGTCCGCGCCTTCTCCGCCCCTCGCGATGGCGGGCGGTCGGAGTGCGACATCATCGTCGACCTCTCGGGCGGGCGGCCGCTCTTCCCCGCGCACGACAAGCGCGACGGCTATCTGCGCGCGGACCCTGGCGACCGCGTCGCCGTCGAGCGCGTGCTCTTCGACGCCGCGCAGATGGTCGGCACCTTCGAAAAGCCGCTGCACATTCGGTTCGACGGCTCGCTCTGCGCGCACTCTCGCGCCCGGCAGGTCGGCTGCACGCGATGCCTCGACCTCTGCCCGACCGGCGCGATCGCGCCGGCGGGCGACACGGTCGCCATCGACCCCTACATCTGCGGTGGCTGCGGAGCCTGCGCCGCCGTCTGCCCGACGGGCGCCGCGGCGAGCGACGATCCGCCCGTCCAGCACCTTTTTGCGCGCATGCGCGCAATGGCGCACACATATGCCAAGGCCGGCGGCAGAGCGCCCCGGCTGCTGGTGCACGAGGCGCACGGCGCCGAGATGATCCGGCTCGGCGCTCGGTATGGCCGCGGCCTGCCGGCCGACGTGGTGCCGCTCGAGGTCCGGGCGCTCGCGGCCTTCGGCCATGCCGAGATGCTCGCGGGCCTGGCGCTCGGCTTCGCCACGGTCAACCTCCTGCCGGCGCCGCGCAGCGAGCGCGAGGTGATCGGCCGCGAGATGCGGCTCTCCGAGGCGATCGCCGCGGGAAGCGGCGCGGCCGGCCGCATCGCGCTCGTCGAGGCGGACGACCCCGACGCGCTCTCGGACCTTCTCTATGCCGGCCGCCCCGCCCCGCTGAAGGTCGAGCCCATCATGGCGCTCGGCGGCCGGCGCGACGTGACGCGGCTCGCTGCCACGGCGCTGTCCGGCGGCGAGCCGCCGGAGGCGCCGGTCGGGCTGCCCGAGGGCGCGCCCTATGGGGCAATCGTGATCGACCCGCAGGCCTGCACGCTCTGCCTCGCCTGCGTCGGCCTCTGCCCGCCGGGCGCGCTCGGCGACGGCGGCGACCGGCGGCCCGAGGTGAACTTCCGCGAGACCGCCTGCGTCCAGTGCGGCCTCTGCGCGACTGTCTGCCCGGAGGACGCGATCACGCTCGTGCCGCAGCTCGACCTGTCCCCCGCCGCGCTCGCCCCGCGCGTGCTGAACCACGAGGAGCCCTTCTGCTGCATAGAGTGCGGCAAGCCTTTCGGAACCAAGAAGACCATCGACAGGATCACGGCCAAGCTTTCTGGCGTCCATGCGATGTTCACCAACTCGGACAACATCCGGCTTATCCAGATGTGCGACGACTGCCGCGTGCGCGCGCAGTTCCGCGGCGGCGAGCCCTTCGCCGTCGGCGAGCGCCCGCGCGTGCGCACGACGGACGACTACCTCCGCGAGCGCGACAAGAATTGAGGCGCTGGGTCATCTCGCCCGCTCCTCGAGGGAACGGCCGTGGAGCAGAGCAGCCGACCCTCGACTGACCGCGGCGGGCCCGGCCCTTGACAAGGCTGCCGGCCGAACCCACTCCACAAGCGAAGGAGAACCCCATGGACGACGCGTTCAACATGTCGCTGCGCAAATTCCTGAAGCAGGTCGGCGTGACCTCGCAGCAACGGATCGAGGAGGCCGTGCGCACGCAAGGGCCCTCCGGGCCGCTGCAGGCGCGCGTGGTCCTGACGATCCCCGAGCTCGGCCTCGAGCACATCGTGGAAGGCGAGATCAGGACCGGCGCCGGGTCAGGGGAGACCTGATGACGGTCACGCGCGAGGAGGTCGTCGAGGCGCTCGCGCGCGTCGTCGACCCCGCCAGCGGCCGCGACCTGATCAGCGCCGACATGGCCAAGGCGATCAGCGTCTCGGACGGCGGCGTGACCTTCATCATCGAGGTCGACGCGGGACTCGGGCCGGAGGCCGAGCCGCTGCGCGCCGCCGCGCAAAGGGCGGTCGAGGCGCTGCCGGGCGTCGCCCGCGTCAGCGCCGTGCTGACGGCGCATTCGGCCGACCCGACGCCGTCGCGCCGTCCGACGCCCAAGGGACCGCCGCCTGATCTGGCGATCGGCGGGCGCAAGAAGCCCGCCGAGCCCGCCGACAAGCGCATCCCCGGCGTCGACCGCGTCATCGCCATCGCGTCGGGCAAGGGCGGGGTCGGCAAGTCGACCGTGTCGGCGAACCTGGCGGTCGCGCTGGCTGCCGCGGGCAAGCGGATCGGCCTGCTCGACGCCGACGTCTACGGGCCGAGCCAGCCGCGCATGATGGGTATCTCGGGCCGCCCCTCCTCGCCCGACGGCAAGACCATCCTGCCGCTCCGCAACCACGGCGTCACCTGCATGTCGATCGGCTTCATGGTGCCCGAGGGCGAGGCGGTGATCTGGCGCGGGCCGATGCTGATGGGTGCGCTGCAACAGCTGCTGGGCCAGGTCGCCTGGGGCCGGCTCGACGCGCTGCTCGTCGACCTGCCGCCCGGCACGGGCGACGTGCAGCTGACGCTGAGCCAGAAGGCCGAGGTGACTGGCGCCGTCGTCGTCTCGACGCCGCAGGACATCGCGCTGCTCGACGTGCGCAAGTCGCTCGACATGTTCCACAAGACGGGCACGCCCGTGCTGGGGCTGATCGAGAACATGTCGACGCACATCTGCTCGAACTGCGGGCACGAGGAGCACATCTTCGGCCATGGCGGGGCCGAGCGCGAAGCCGAGCGCATCGGCGTGCCGTTCCTCGGCTCGGTGCCGCTCGACCGGGCTATCCGCGAGGCGGGCGACAGCGGCGCGCCGATCGTCGCCGCCCGGCCGAACAGCCCGCAGGCCGGCGCCTTCCGCGACATCGCCGAGGCGCTGATCCAGAGCGGCGCCGTCTGAGGTGCTGCGTCGAGGCGCAGGCGCCGTCCTTTCCGCCGCTCCTGCGCGGCGAGGAGGCGGCAGGCGAGCCCTTCGCGCTGGCCGTCGCGCGGGCGCGCGCGGGTGCCGACCCGGGGCTCGTCCTCTGGGCCTGCCCGCCCGAGGCCATGCGCGCGGCGGTGGTCCTCGCGCCCGAGGCGGCGCTTGGCCGCGCCCTCGGCGTCTTTCTCGCCGCCCCCCTGGCGCTCGGCGAGGCGCTCGCCGCCCTGGCCCCACCCGAGGTCGCGATCCACCACCGCTGGCCTGGCGGCATGCTGGTGAACGGCGCCGCCTGCGGGCGTGCCCGCGTCGCCGCGGCGACCGCCGACCCGGCCGCCGTGCCCGACTGGCTGGTCCTGGGCGTCGAGATGCCCTTCCTGCCGCCGGCAGGGCTCGAAGGGGGCGAGCGGCCGGGCGAGACCTTCCTGTATGCCGAGGGCTGCGGCGAGGTCACGCCCGTGGACCTCCTCGAAAGCTGGTCGCGCCATCAGCTCCTGTGGATCAGCCGGTTCGTAGACGAGGGGCTCGCGCCGCTGCACGCGGCCTGGCGCGCCAAGGCCTGGGGCATCGGCGACCCGCTGCCCGACGGCGCGGGCACCTTCATCGGCCTCGACGAGCATGGCGGGATGCTGGTCAATCGCCCTGGCGACACCCCCGGCGCGGGCACCGTGCTGCGCCCTCTGACCGAGGCGCTCGAGCGCGGATGACCGCCGCCCGCCCCGCCTCGCTTGACCGCCCGCCGGCTCGCACACGCTCAGAGGTGGCCGGCCATGCCGGCCTTCCCCAGCAGCCTCCGCGCCGGCCGCGACCCGGTCCGCCGCACGCAGCCTGCGCACGCCCGCTCGCAGGCCCGCAGGCGCGCACGGGCCCCGCACGCGCCGCGTGCGGCGCGCGCGTGCGGGGGTTTATCCTGGCGCCTCCGGCGCCGCCGTCCGGTTCCACGGCATGAGGCTCGCCCGCACGATCCGCTTCGACCGCTCGGACGAGAACGTGTTCGAGCGGCCGGCCGAGGAGGGCGAATGGGCCATCTCTGGCGCCTTCGAGTTCTCGAACTGGAGCGAGGCCGACCTCCAGGGCAAGCCGCGCCAGGCCTTCAGCAATGGCTGGCTCGGCCTCGACAGCTTCGGGCGCTCGACCTTCGTCGCTGTCGCCGAGATCACGCCCGCCGAATACGAGGCCGCCGTCGAGGCGCTCGCTCGCCACTTCTTTGAGCGCTATGGCGCCCCATCGCTCGACGCCGCGCGGCCGGTCGCGGCCGAGGAGCTCGCCGACATGCGCGCGATGTGCGACGACCACGATCCGAACACGCTGCTCGTCGTCGCCCGCGAGCTGGTGCCGGCCGGCGTCTCCGAGGCTTTCCGGGCGATCCGGCCGCAGGACGCCTCGCTCGAGATCGTCGCCATCCACGGCGAGCGCGGCGACATCTGAGCTGCTGCGCCGACAGCGTGGCGCCGAGCGTCACACGAGCCCGGTTCCCTCCGCCTCGGCTGCGTCGAAATCGATGTGGATGTGGTTACCGTCCGGGTCCCAGAGGTTCACCTGGACGATCGGGAAATCGGGCACCTTGCGCAGCTCGCAGCGTTCGCCCGCGGCCTCGGCGCGCGCGACGAGCTCGGCCAGCCCGCTGCCCGAGATGGCGAAGTGCTCGAGCCTCAGCTCGGCATCGGCCGCGCCCGGCCGCGCCTCGCGCCCGACCAAATGGATGATCGGGTCGTTGCCGGCATAGAGCCAGGCGCCCGGGAAGGAGAACCCGGGCCGCGGCCCCGGCTCCATCCCCAGCATCCGCCCATACCATTCGATCATCGCCTCGAGGTTGGCGGTCCGGACGTTGACATGGTCCAGCCGCTTCATCCTGACCGGCATCACTTCCTCCTTCATTAGCTCGTTGGCGGCGAGCAGAGCCCTTTGCATTTCCACAGATAGCGATCTGGTTTCGCCTGCAAAGATATAGTCCAGATCCACTTCGAAGTGTTGATTGACCCGCCAGGCCATATCCGTAGGGATCGGGCGATGCCCCTTCTCCCACCGCGTCCAGTAGGTCCGCTCGACGCCCAGTAGCTCGGCCATCGTCGATGACGCGGAGCCCTTTTGACAATACGAATTGCGCGCAGGCGCTCCCCTATGCGCTCAGGTCTAAGCGCATCCGGTGATCGCTGCTGAGCCGTAGAGCGAGCGTTCGTCATTGACTTCAGGCGGCGCCGTCGACGCGCAGCACCCAGCTGCGGATCAGCGCCCGCTCGAATTCCTTGGCCCGGCCCATCCAGGCCTTGTCGACGCGCTCGGGGCCCGGGCCCCGCCGGTCGAGGTCGTTCGAAAAGACCGCGAAGGCCAACCGCCGCCCGCCGGGCGTCAGGATGTATCCCGCCAGACCGCGTACATAGCTCATGGTTCCCGTCTTGGCCACGATCGCAAGCCGGCTCCAGTCGATCGGCACCGATTTGGCCGAGACGTCGTGCGGCCTGAGATAGGCGGCGACCCCGCCGGGCAAGTGGGCCGAGGTACCGGCATCGCGCCGGCCGAGCGCGGCGAGCAGCGCCACCAGGCGCCGCGGCGACACGCGGCTGTCGAGCGTCAGCCCCGAATGGTTCACCAGCCGGAACTCGGGATCGTCGGCCGCAAAGCCCGCGACGCCGGCCGCCCAGGCGTCCATCACGGCGGCCGACTCGGCAAGCGTCCGGGCGGGCCGGCCGACCGCGCGCGCCGCCGATGCGCCGACGACCTCGGCGGTCAGATTGGTCGAATGCTTCAGCATCTCGCGCAGGATGTCGGCGAGCGGCGCGCTGCGGTGCACGGCCAGGAGCGCGGCGCCCTCCGGCGCCCTGCCGAGCCGCGGCGCGCCGAGCGCGACGCCCTGCGCCGCCGCCAGCGTGGTCAGGACCTCGCCGGCATAGAGCTCGGGCCGCTTGACGGGCAGCCAGCGCGCCGCCTGGCCGCGATATGCCTCGCGCGCCATCTGCCAGATCTCGTGCCCGTCCGCCTGGCGGAACGCGAAGAGCGGCGCGCCCGGCTCGGGCGCCAGCGCCACCTGCACGATCTCGACCGTCGGGACTCAGGCGGGCGGATGCCGCCTCGACCGACAGCCGCTCCTCGCCCCGGCGCGCATCCCATTTCACGTGCACGCGATTGAAGTTGAGGTTCAGCCCTGAGACCGAGGGGTTGTAGGCGGCGTCGACCTCCTGCGCCTGCGTGATCTCGCTGACCTGCGGCAGGCCCGTGCCGTCGACGATCAGCCCGCGCGCGCCGGTGACGCCGCGGGCGGCGAGCTCGGTCGCCAGCGGCACCAGCCCGTCGGTGTCGAGCTCGGGATCGCCGCCGCCCTGCAGGATCAGCTCGCCATCGACCCGGCCGCCGCTGATGGGACCGCCGGCGAGCAGCCGCGTCTCGAACCGGTGCTCGGGGCCCAGCGCGTCCAGCGCGAAGGCCGCCGTCGGCAGCTTGGCGACCGAGGCCGGCGCGAAAGGCTGCGCGGCATTGCCCTCGTCGACGATGACGCCGGTGTCGAGATCGACCGCCATCCAGCCGGAGATGCCGCTCGGCCCGAGCGCGGCCCTGATCTCCTCGCCCGTCTTGAGCTTCGGCAGCTGCTTCGGCGCCGCCGGGCCCGCCAGCGCGCAGGCGAGCGCCGCGGCGCCGAGGGCCAGTAGGGCACGACGGTCGAGACGCATGCTCCTCAATCTCCCGGGTTCCGGCGGAGCGAGAGTCTCACGTCGCCCTGTGCGGTGCAAGTCAGGGCCAGGCGCCGCGCCCGCGGATCGCCGTCGAGGACGCCGGCGACATCGGCCCCGTCAGCAGCACCCACCGCGCCTCGCGCTGCCGGCCGAGCAGCCGCGCGGCGCCCGGCGGCAGGCGCCGCCGCGCGAAGCGCCGCGCCATGGGCGAGAGGCCGGCGCGCAGCTGCTCGCCCGGCCGGGCGAAGACGGCGATCGGGTAGTGCTCGGCCAGCCATTCCCAGCGCTCCCAGCGGTGGAAGGTCGCCAGGTTGTCGGCGCCCATCAGCCAGACGAATCGCACGCCGGGGTAAATCTCGGACAAACGCGCCAGCGTGTCGGCCGTGTAGGGCGAGCCAAGCCGACGCTCGATGTCGGTGACCACGACCTTGGGGTGGCGGATCAGCCGCCGGCAGGCGGCGACCCGGCGCTCGATGCTGGCCGGGCCCCGCGCGCCTTCAGCGGGTTGCCGGGCGAGACCAGCCACCAGACGCGGTCGAGCCCCAGCGCCCTGAGCGCCCACAGCGTGACATGCACGTGCCCGGCATGCGGCGGATCGAACGATCCGCCGAGCAGCCCGATGCGCTGGCCGGCAATGGCAACAGGTCCGCGAATGGTCCCCTCCCCCCGGACGCTCACCCGGGCATCATTCGGGCGGCGGCGGGAATGGGGAACAGGATCGCTCTGCCCTGTCAACTCGCCGCGTCACCCACGCGGCACAGGTTCCTTCACGAGACACTCGCCGCCGCGCGCCCCTTTAGATCCGGCGTGCGGACGCTAGCACAGCGCCGGCGCCGCGCAACGGCGCGGGCCTCGATGCGGTTCCGTATGGCAGGGCCGAAGACGTCGGGCACAATATCGGGACAAAGCCGACGCATGTGATCATCGTCGAGCTGAAACAATCGGGCCACTCACGAGACGCCCCGCGAAAC
Source organism: uncultured Bacillaceae bacterium (assembly GCA_963763245.1). GTDB lineage: Bacteria > Pseudomonadota > Alphaproteobacteria > Rhodobacterales > Rhodobacteraceae > Thermohalobaculum. The sequence continues at coordinate 35,153 of CAVXNU010000022.1, read as the reverse complement.
CTCCGGCGGGGCTTGCGCTCCCTTGTTGTCTGACTAAAGTCAGACGAATGCAGCAGCCAGAAACCTGTACAAAAGCGCTTGACGGCATCGCGCTCGACCGAATGGGGTCCGACCGCAAGGCGTTGGACGCTATCCGCCGGTTGAACCGCGCAGTCACACGCGAGACAGGCGCGCTGGACGACTCCTTCCTCGGGCGCGGCCGGCCGCTCGGCGCCGCGCGGGTGCTCTGCCGGATCGGGACGGGCGGCTGCGACGTCGCCACCATCCGCGCCGAGCTCGGCCTCGACTCCGGGCTGACGAGCCGGCTCCTGCGCAGCCTTCAGGCCGAGGGCCTGATCGAGGTCGAACCCGATGCTGGCGACGGCCGCCGCCGCGTCGCCCGCCCGACGGCCAGAGGCGCGGCGGAGATCGCCGAATACGAGCGGATGTCCGACGAGCGCGCCGCGGCGGTACTGGCCCGGCACGCGCCCCGCACCCGGGCGGCGCTGCTCGAGGCGATGGAGCGTGTCGCCTGCGTGCTGAGCGCCGACCGCATCGCCATCGCCGACGAGGACCCGGAGACGGCGGACGCGCTGGCCTGCCTCGCCGGCTACTACGCCGATCTCGCCCGGCATTTCGAGGGCGGCTTTGAGCCCGCCCGCAGCCTCGACCCGGACCGCGCGGCGCTGCGCCCGCCGCGCGGCACCTTCCTCGTCGCCCGCGCCGACGGGCTCGCGGTCGGCTGCTGCGCGCTCAAGGGCGACGGCGGCGAGACGGGCGAAATCAAGCGCCTCTGGGTGGCGCCGCCGGCCCGCGGGCTGGGCCTCGCGCGCACGCTGATGGCGGCCGCCGAGGCCCGCGCGCGCGCCTTGGGCATGCGGCGCCTCCGCCTCGACACGAACCGCGCGCTGACGGAGGCCATCCGCCTCTACCGCGCCACCGGCTGGCACGAGGTGCCCGCCTTCAACGCCGAGCCTTACGCCCATCACTGGTTCGAGAAGCCCCTCGACTGAGGCACCGACCGCGCGCCGGCTGCGCACCCCGCGATTGCGCACCAGGGGAGGCTTGTCTAGAAGGCGCGCGAAACCCCCTCTCACCCGAGCGAGCGCATGGCATCCTACCAGTACGTCTATCACATGGACGGGGTCTCCAAGACCTGGCCCGGCGGCAAGAAGGTGTTCGAGAACATCCGGCTGAACTTCCTGCCGGGCGTGAAGATCGGCGTCGTCGGCGTCAACGGCTCGGGCAAGTCGACGCTGATGCGCATCATGGCGGGCCAGGACAAGGAGTTCGCGGGCGAAGCCTGGGCCGCCGAGGGCGCGCATGTCGGCTATCTGCCGCAGGAGCCCGAGCTCGACCCGGCGCTGAACGTCCGCGGCAACGTCATGGAGGGGGTCAAGGCCAAGCAGGCCAAGCTCGACCGCTTCAACGAGCTCGCCATGAACTATTCGGACGAGACGGCCGACGAGATGGCCAAGCTCCAGGACGAGATCGACGCGCAAGGGCCTCTGGGACCTCGACGCCCAGGTCGACGTCGCCATGGAGGCGCTGCGCTGCCCGCCCGACACGGCCACCGTCGACAGCCTCTCGGGCGGCGAGCGGCGGCGCGTCGCACTCTGCAAGCTGCTGCTGCGAGGCGCCCGAGATGCTGCTGCTCGACGAGCCGACGAACCATCTCGACGCCGAGACGATCGCCTGGCTGCAGAAGCACCTGATCGAGTACAGGGGCACGATCCTGATCGTCACGCACGACCGCTATTTCCTCGACGAGATCACCGGCTGGATCCTCGAGCTCGACCGCGGCCGCGGCGTGCCCTGGCAGGGCAACTATTCCTCCTGGCTCGAGCAGAAGGCGAAACGTCTCGAGCATGAGGCGCGCGAGGACAAGGCGCGCCAGCGCACGCTCGCCCGCGAGCTCGAATGGATCAGGCAAAGCCCCCGCGCCCGCCAGGCGAAATCCAAGGCGCGCATCAACGCCTATGAGGAGATGGCCGGACAGTCCGAGCGCGAGCGCGTCGGCCGCGCCCAGATCATCATCCCGAACGGCCCGCGCCTCGGCGGCAAGGTCATCGAGGTCGAGGGCCTTCGCAAGGCCTACGGCGACAATGTCCTGATCGACGACCTGAGCTTCGCCCTGCCCCCCGGCGGCATCGTCGGCGTCATCGGCCCGAACGGCGCCGGCAAGTCGACGCTCTTCCGCATGCTGACCGGCCAGGAGCAGCCGGATGCCGGCCGCATCGACTATGGCGACACGGTCAAGCTCGCTTACGTCGACCAGAGCCGCGACGCCCTCGACGGCGAGAAGACCGTCTTCGAGGAGATCTCGGGCGGCACCGACGTGCTGGTGCTGGGCGATGCCGAAGTGAACAGCCGCGCCTACTGCGGCGCCTTCAACTTCCGCGGCTCCGACCAGCAGAAGAAGGTCAAGCTGCTCTCGGGCGGCGAGCGCAACCGCGTCCACATGGCCAAGCTGCTGAAGTCGGGCGGCAACGTCCTGCTGCTCGACGAGCCCACCAACGACCTCGACGTCGAGACGTTGCGCGCGCTCGAGGACGCCATCGAGGACTTTGCCGGCTGCGCCGTCATCATCAGCCACGACCGCTTCTTTCTGGACCGCCTCTGCACCCACATCCTCGCCTTCGAGGGCGACGCCCACGTCGAATGGTTCGAGGGCAACTTCGAGAGCTACGAGGAAGACAAGATCCGCCGGCTGGGGCCGGACGCGGTGGAGCCGAAGCGGATCAAGTACAAGAAGTTCGCGAGGTGAGGCGTCGCCCGGGCTGCCGGCATCGGGGCCGGCATAGGGTCAGGCGCGGCGGATGATCTCTGCCCATGTCGAGGGATTCGTGCTCGCCCAGGCGCTGGTCGACCTGTTCGTCGCCGTTCTCTGCGGGGGCATGATCGGGCTCGACAGGCAGCGTCGAGGCCGCCCCGCCGGAATCCGGACCTGCATCGTGGTGACGCTGACCACGGCGCTCTTCGTGACGGTCGCGCAGGCCGCCACGAACAACTCCGGCGATCCCAGCCGGGTGATTGCCGGCATCGTGACGGGCGTGGGCTTCCTCGGCGCTGGGGTGATCTTCACGCAAGGCCGCCGGGTACAGGGCATCACAACGGCGGCGCTCATCTGGGCGCTGGCGGCTATCGGGATCACCATCGGGGTTGGCTTTCCGATCACGGCGGTGATCGTGACCGCGCTCCTGATGGCGATCCTCTTAGCGATCGACTGGGTCGAACGGGCCTTCCCCTGGCTCCGCCAGGAAGCCATCCCGGGCCGGGAGGACTGATACGGGCTCCGGCGCACCGGTTCGCTGTCCTGAGCCGAATTCGACGGCCCGCTCACGCTCCGTCCACGCTTGGACGCTGACGTAAGCCTTTAACAAATATCGATTAGCTCCGGGCCATTCACGAAAATGAAGCCGTTGGCCGCTGGCTGTTCGCGCGATCAAGCGGTGATGATCGTCTCGCTGGTGCTGACCCTGGCTCTGCTGGCCGTGCTCGGCACCTCCCGAGCAAGGAAGGGCGTTACGCGTCAGCAGACCCGACCGCGCTTGCCGCGGGGCCCTCGAGGGCCGGCGGTGCGCTCAAGCAAAGCCTGCCCCGGTGAACCCGCTCCGCAAGCCGCGGAGCGCGCCGAGCGCCAGCAGGGCCGCGCCAAGCAGCCAGATGCCGGCCGGCAGGGGTGCGTGGGTGGGCGTGGGCGGCGGGGCTTCGGCGAGGAGGCGCGAGAAGACGATGTTGTCGTACTGGACATAGGCCAGGTTCGTCCCGCCCCCGGCATTGTCGTAAAAGCGGAAGCTGGTCAGCGGCGCATCCCAGACGGCGCCGAAGAAGCCACTGCCGAGCGGATCGCCGATCGGCACGCGCTCGCCCGCGATCTCGATCTCGGAAAGGTCTCCGCTCGTGTCCGTGTTCCAGTAGTCGAACCCCAGCGCGAAGACGCCTCCGGCGAAGGTCAGCTCGAAGAGCGGCGGGGCCTGGGTGAAGTTCTGGTCGATGACCAGCTTGCCGTCGTTGATCCGCAGGCGTGTCTGCCGGCTCGCGCCCGCCAGCGCCGCCGCGCCGAAATCACCGAAATCCCTGAGCACGAACCAGTCCGACGAGCCGATGCCGAACCCTTGCGTGCTCGTCGGCCCCGTCGCGGCAAGAAACGCCGTCTTGCTGTCGAAGAAAGTCGTTGCCGAGGCCGGAACGCAGCACCAACCAATAGTTGCGAAGCAGAGTGACAAAACCCGTGCAAATAGCACAAACACCCAAGTTCTCCGAAGCGCCCAAGAATACTGCGCCTATATGCAGCAGCCGAGCATCCTCGTCAATCAGAACGCCAGCTGTTCATACCGCTCCATGGTGGGACAGCGTCGGAAGGCGCCGGCGTCAGCACCAGAATCGGCTGGCGCCGGCGAAGTGCTGCGACGGGAACTCGAAGTCCGACGCGCCCGGCCAGCACGGCAGGCGCAGCCCGAGCGCCTGGCTGAGGCGCACGAGGTTCAGCGGCAGCAGCACGGCGTGCAGGATCGCGATCGGCATCAGCCCGCTCGACAGGCCGTAGAGCAGGAACAACAGGTTGGAGACGACGGCGCAGCAGCGCAGCGGCACGGCGCGCGTACAGTAGAAGGTGAGAAGGACAAAGAGTCCGGCCGCAAAGCCGACGAGGTCGATGGATTGCATGAAACGCCTCAACAAATGCGTTGGTCTGGGCGAATCGTACCATCGTGGAACATGACGCTCAACCTCGCCGTGCTCTGCAGAGCACGAGCGCAGTATTACTGGCGTGGCGTCGAATGTCCCGCATGCGCGCCCGATGCGGACGGACCCGCCGGGGGCGCCGGCGGGTCCGCATTCTCTCGCGCGCAACGGGGCGCTACGGGGCGCTACGGGGGCGCTTCTGGCGCCACCGGGGCGACGGGAGCGCCCCCGCTCCCGGCTCAGGCCGGGGCCGCCGGCACGGTCGGGATCGGAGCAGGCGCCGCGATCGCCCGCCAGATGATGGCGCCGAGCGCAGCCCCCGCCAGCGGCGTGAGCCAGAAGAACCACAGCTGCGCCAGCGCAGGTGCGTCGGCGAAGAGCGCCACCCCCGTCGAGCGCGCCGGGTTGACCGAGGCATTGGTGACGGGGACCGAGAAGAGGTGGACCAGCGTCAGCCCCAAGCCGATCGCGATCGGCGCAAAGCCGGCCGGCACCTTCTCCGAGGTCGCGCCGAGGATGATGATCAGGAACGCCGCCGTCATCACCACCTCGGTCACCAGGCATGCGGTGAAGCCGAAGCCGCCCGGCGAGGCCGCGCCAAAGCCGTTCGAGGCAAAGCTGCCAACCCCCGTGAAGCCCACCTTGTCCGAGACGATCACATAAAGCACGACCGCCGCGACGATCGAGCCCGCCACCTGCGCCGCCCAGTACCAGGGCATGCGCGAGGCCTCGAACTTGCCGGCAACGACCAGCCCGAGCGTCACCGCCGGGTTGAAGTGCGCGCCGGAAATCCCCCCGAACGCATACGCCATGGTGAGCACAGTCAACCCGAACGCGAACGCGACGCCGACGATACCGATGCCGAGCTCCGGAAAGGCTGCGGAGATCACCGCGCTGCCGCACCCACCGAGCACCAGCCAGAACGTTCCTATGAATTCGGCCGCGAGACTTCTCTCCATGGCCACACCCCCATTGCGAACGGACGCCATTGTCCGCCGCGAAATTAGCATGATTCTTTAAACCTGCCTTCATGCGAGACGCGCGGTTCCCCTGCGGCAGGTTGCGGCATGGGGCGACGCCGCGGCGTGCGGTCGGCGGTGCGCCACGAACGATGCCGAACCTGGTCGAAATCGACCACCTGGTCCTGGCTCGCATGCGGCGCAACGCAGTCGTTAACCGGCGCGACGCGCCGTGTAGCTTCCGCTACATATTCGGCGCGGCGTCCCGGCCAACACCGGCCCGATGCGGGGCGACAGGGCGCCCGCGGTCATATGGAGCCACGCCATGCCCGACTGGCCGCGCAAGACGCGCGAGATGCACAATCACCATTTCGACTCGACTGTCTGGAACGGCTTCCGCTTCCGCGACGACGACATCGTCATCGCGACCTATGCCAAGTCCGGCACCACCTGGACGCAGCAGATCGTGGCGCAGCTGATCTTCGACGGCGCCGAGGGAGTGCCGGTCGCCGAGATATCGCCCTGGCTCGACCTGCGGGTGCCGCCGGCGGCAGAAAAGCTTGCGATGCTCGAGGCGCAGACGCACCGGCGGTTCGTCAAGACCCACCTTCCGGTCGACGCGCTCGTCTACAGCCCGCGGGCGAAGTACATCTACATCGGGCGCGACGGCCGCGACGTCGCCTGGTCGATGCACAACCACCACGTCAACGCCAACGAGCTCTGGTACCGGGCGCTGAACGACACGCCGGGGCGTGTCGGGCCGCCGATCGGGCCGGCGACCGAGGACGTCGTCGCCTATTTCCGCGAGTGGCTCGCGCGCGACGGCCACCCCTTCTGGCCGTTCTGGGAGAACGTGCGGTCCTGGTGGGAGATCCGCGCGCTGCCGAACCTCCTGGTCGTGCACTTCGCCGAGCTGAAGGCGGACCTGCCCGGGCAGCTCCGCCGGATCGCCGCCTTCCTCGGCATCGAGCCCTCGGCCGAGGCCTGGGCGCGCATCGAGCGCCATGTCAGCTTCGACTACATGAAGGCGCATGCGACGGCCTCGACGCCGCTCGGCGGCGCCTTCTGGGAGGGCGGCGCCCGGACCTTCGTGCACAAGGGCACGAACGGCCGCTGGCGCGACCTGCTGACGGCGCAGGACGTCGCCGCCTACGAGCGCCGCGCCGAGGCCGAGCTCGGCCCCGACTGCGCCCGCTGGCTGGCGACGGGGCGCATGCCGGTGCCGGCCTGAGGCTTGGCCGGCGCCGGTCGAGCCGCTAGGATCGAGCCGTCCGTCCGCGAGGAGCCGATGCGCCTGAGCTTCGCCGCGCTTCTGCTGTTGGCAGGCTGTGCCGCCGGCGCAGGCGTCGACCCGGTCGGCGTGCCGCTGAAGATGGCGTCCGAGGGGATCGGCGACCTCACGCTGGGCGAGGGGTATCTGCAGCTCGACGATGGCGCGCGGCTCCCCGTCCTCCGCGTCGCCGAGGGCGTCTATGCGCTGCCCTCGCGCCCGGTGCGGCTGCCGAACGGCGCGGATTTCTGCTCGGGTCAGCCGGTCGGATTCCTGACCCTGCACCGGACCGAGGACGGGCTGATCGCGCTGAACGCCGGCGACTGGGCCGAGCCGCCCGATGCCCCGTCGGCCAGCATGCTGCAGGCCGAGGGCGCCTGCGCGACCTTCACCTACCGCCCGGCCTGACGTGTTCAATGGCGAGCCGTCGGTCCCGCGCAAGCTGGGAATGTCTGGGCATTCGCCGCGTTCGCGGCGATGGCGCCAAGCCAATTTCGATTGGGACGTTTGAGCCTGATCGACGCCGCCCCTTGCGGCCCTGGCGCCGCTTGCGCCAGATCAAGGAGTCGCCCCGAGCGCCCGGCATAGCCTGCAGACTGGCCGAGGTTCAGAACGGGCAGAGGACGATGACGCACACGCCGCATGAGCTGGTCGAGGAGTTTCCCGAGCAAGCCGCCCGGCTGCACGAGCTGAAGGAGACCGACGCGCATTTCCGCCGGATCTTCGACGAGTACCACGAGGTCAACCGCGCCATCCACCGGGCCGAGACGCGCGTCGAGCCCGTCGACGAATTCCGCGAGGAGGAGCTTCGCAAGCGGCGCTTGCGGCTGAAGGACGAGATCGCCCGGATGCTGGGCTGACGCAGCGCCGCCAGCGCCGCTGCGTCAGCCGGCGAACGCCCGGGCGAGGCCGTCGATCGCCCGCTCGAGCACCGGGCGGGGCATGGCGAAGTTGAAGCGCAGCCAGCCATCGCCGCCCTTGCCGAAGATCGCGCCCTTGTGCGGGACGACGCGGGCCCGCTCGACCGAGCGGGCGAAGAGCTCGTCCGATGACAGGCCGAGCGCCGAGAAATCGACCCAGGCGAGATAGGTCGCCTCGAGCGCCATCGGCCGGACGCCGGGGATGCGCCGGGCCAGCGCGCCGTTGAAGAGATCGCGGTTGGCCTGCAGATAGGGCAGGAGCGCGTCGAGCCACTCGCGCCCCCTGCGCATAGGCGGCCGTCGCCATGAAGGCGCCGATGCGGTTCGGCGAGCCCAGGCCCGCCGCGGCGTTGACCCGCGCGCAGCCGCCGGCGCAGCTCCGGGTTCGCAGATGATGGTGAAGCCGACCTGGGCGCCGGCGATGTTGAAGGTCTTCGAGGGCGCGACCAGCGTCACCAGCCGGTCCAGCGACCTCGGGCGCCGCCTTGGCGGTGACGCAATGCGTCGCGCCCTCGAAGACCAGATCGTGGTGGATCTCGTCCGAGACCAGGATCAGGTCGCGCTCGATGCAGAACCGGGCGAGGTCGCGCAGCTCGTCCGCGCGACCAGACCCGGCCGCCGGGGTTGTGCGGCGAGCAGAGCAGCACCATGCGCGTGTCGGGGTCGATCTGCCGGCGCGAGCCGCTCGAGGTCCATCTCGATGGCGGCCCTGGACGACCTTCAGCTCGCTCTCGATCAGCGGCCGGCCGGTGGCGCGGACGATGTGCGCGAACATGTGGTAGACGGGCGAGAAGACGACGACGCCCTGATGCGGCTCGGTCAAGGCCTGGATGCAGAGCCCGATCGCCGAGACGAGACCCTGGGAGGTGCCGATCCACTCGGCCTCGGGCGTCCAGCCGTGCCGCGCCGTCATCCAGTCCGATCACCGCCTGCGTTCATCTCGCGCGGCGTCGCCGAAATAGCCGTGCACGCCGTCGCTCGGCCAGCCGGCGCGACCGCCTCGTTGACGGCGGGCGGCGAGCGGAAATCCATGTCCGCCACCGTCATCGGCGATCACGTCCGGGTCGGTGATGCCGAAGCGCGCCGCCAGCATGTCGACCTTGCTGCAATGCGTGCCGCGCCGCTCGATCACCTCGTCGAAGTCGAATGCCACCGGCCTGTCCTTTGTCTGCATGCCTGCCGGCAGCCGATAGCGCACCCTGCGCCGCCGCGGCTAGAGCGGCACGCGCCGCACCTGCGCGGTGCAGAGGCCGCATCGATCGCGGCAGGCGCCGCGCTCAGGCGGGCTCGCCGCCGAAATGCGCCCAGAACTCGTCGCGCGGGTGGCTGCGCGGGAAGGGCGCGTCAGGCACCGGCACCTCGAGGAAGCGGCAGAGCGGTTCCCAGCCCTGCGCGACATCAAAGACGAGCAGGCGCTCGGCCGGGACCGTCTCGCGCACCATCCGGTTGTTCCGCCGATAGGCGGCGATCGCCGTCCTCGCGCTCGATCCTGATCGCCGAAGGTGTCCTTGACGAACCAGTCGGACATGGTCTCGGAAGATCAGCGCGGACCTCCGGCGGCAGGTTCGAGTCTCCGGCGAACGATGGTGAAGAACTTGCCGATCGTCACGCTGAAGCTGTTCCACCAGGCGTCCTCGGGGCGCTCGGTGTGCACCACCCTGGCGTCGGGGAAGGCTGCCGCCGTCTGCTGCCAGACCGCCGCGCCCGGCCAGTCGACCTGCGAGCCATAGCCCTGCGAAGACGTCGTGCCAGTCGACCGGCCCGCCGGCGGCGATGGCGCTGCCACTTCGCGGCTGCGCCGGGTTGTGCATCACCTCGATCATGTGGTGGCACGGGCCCGAGGCCCAGCTGCTCGAGCGCCATCTTCATCGACATGGTCCCGGTCCGCCCGAAGCCCGAGCCGATCACCTTCAGCGTCATGCATTCCCCCTCTATCCGGTCCGGCCCCTGCCCGGCAGCGCACGCGCGCCCTTTGCCTAGCCGTCCTGCGTCACGAAGGCGTCGTCCTCCTCGTCGCCCTCCTCGCTGATCGCCATGCGGATGCCGCCGCGCGAGGTGGTGGTGACGCCCAGCATCTTCAGCTTGCGGTGCAGCGCGCTGCGCTCCATGCCGACGAAGGCGGCGGTCTTGGAGATGTTGCCGCCGAACCGGTTGATCTGGGCGATCAGGTACTCGCGCTCGAACAGCTCGCGCGCATCGCGCAGCGGCAGGCTCGCCACCATCGCCATCACCGCGCCGAGGCCGTGCGCGCCCGTCGATCCGGACGGGGCCGCCCGGCAGCTCGTCGGCCTCGATCTCGCGCGCGTCGCCGCCGAGGATCAGCAGCTGCTCCATCATGTTGCGCAGCTGGCGGACGTTGCCGGGCCAGTCGCGCGTCTGCAGCGCGGCGATCGCGGCGTCGGTCAGCCGGCGGCGCACCAGCCCCTGCTCGCGGGCGAAGAGGTCGAGGAAATGGTCGCAGAGCTCGGGGATGTCCTCGCGGCGCCGCTCGAGCGGCGGCACCTCGATCGGCACGACGTTCAGCCGGTGGAACAGGTCCTCGCGGAAGCGGCCCTCGCCGATCAGCTTCGGCGAGGTCGCGGTTGGTCGCCGAGATGACGCGGACATCGACCCGCACCGTCGCGCCGCCGCCCAGCCGCATGAAGGCCTGGTCGATCAGCACGCGCAGGATCTTGGACTGCGTGCCCGGCGGCATGTCGCCGACCTCGTCGATGAAGAGCGTGCCGCCATGCGCGCGCTCGAAGACGCCGGGCGTGCACCAGCACGTCGACCTCGCGGCCGAACAGCACCTCCTCCATCCGGGCCGGATCGATCGAGGCGGCGTTGACCACGACGAAGGGCGCGTCGCGCCGGTCGGAATGGGCGTGGACGTAGCGCGCCGCCACCTCCTTGCCGCTGCCGGGGCCGCCCGTCAGCATCAGCCGGCTGCCGCCGCGGGCGACGCGCTCGAGCTTGGCGCGCAGCGCGCCGATGGCGTGCGACGAGCCGACGATGCGCGGCGTTGCGCTCTTCCAGCTGGCGCAGGCGCGCGTTCTCGCGGCGCAGCCGGCTCGCCTCGAGCGCCCGGCCGACGACGACCATCAGCTGGTCCATGTTGAACGGCTTCTCGATGAAGTCGTAGGCGCCCTGCTTCACGGCGGCGACCGCGACCTCGATGTTGCCGTGGCCCGAGATGATGACGACCGGGATGCCCGGGTTGTCGCGCTTGACGGCCTTCAGGATCTCGATCCCGTCCATGCGGCTGCCCTGCAGCCAGATGTCGAGGATGATCAGGTCGGGCGGCGCCTGCTCCATCGACGCGAAGCGCGCTGTCGGCGTCGTGCGCCGTGCGCGCCGCGTGCCCCTCGTCCTGCAGCAGGTCCGAGATGATGTCGCGGATGTCCGCCTCGTCGTCGACGACCAGGATATCTGCCATGGTCAGGCTGCCTCCCCTGCCCTGCCCCGGATCGGCGCCCCGTGCGGCGTCTCGTCCGGCTCCGTCCGCCTGTCGTCGGGCGCCTCGGCGCGCGCCGGCGCCAGCCCCGCCACCTTCGGCAGCCGGACCGAGACGCGCGCCCCGTCCATGCCGTCCGCCCCGCTCGCATCGCCCAGCACCAGCTTGCCGCCGTGCTGCTCGACGATCTTCTTGACGATGGCGAGGCCCAGGCCCGTGCCCTTGGCCCGCGTCGTCACGTAAGGGTCGGTCAGCCGGTCGCGCCCTTCGCGCGGCAGGCCGATGCCGTTGTCCTCGACCGTCAGCCGCAGCGTCCGCGCGCCCTCTTCCAGCGTCACGCGCGATGCGCCGCGCCGGCGCCGCCTCGCCATCGTTCTTCTCGGCCGCTCGGCGCGGGCGTCGACCGCGTCGGCGGCGTTCTGCAGCAGGTTGGTCAGCACCTGGCCGATCAGCCCGCGGTCGACGCAGGCCTCGACCGGCCGGTCGGGCAGCGACAGCGCATAGGCGATGTCGGTCCGCGCGCCCTGCTGCAGGACCACCGCCTCGCGCACCAGCGCGCCGAGGTCGTGCTCGGCAGGGCACGGGCTCGGGCATGCGGGCGAACTTCGAGAACTCGTCGACCATCCGGCGGATCTCGCGCCGCCTGGCGGGTGATGACGTCGAGATACTGCTCGAGGCTCTCGCTGTCGGCGCCCAGCCGGCCGCGGAACTTGCGCCGCAGCCGGTCGGCCGAGAGCTGGATCGGCGTCAGCGGGTTCTTGATCTCGTGCGCGATGCGGCGCGCCACGTCGCCCCAGGCGGCCATGCGCTGCGCCGAGGCCAGCGCCGTCATGTCGTCGAAGGTCAGCACGAAGCCCTCGGCGAGGTTGCCGGGCGACCTTCGGCGCGACGCGGGCCAGGAACTCGCGCGCCTCGCCGCGCACCGACTGGCGCACCTCGCCGCGCGCGACCGCGCCGGGCGCCGCGCGGGCCGCGACGTAGAGCGCCTCCATGCCGGGCGCGATCCGCGCGAGCGGCGCGCCGATCGCCGCCGCCTGGTCGAGCGCCAGCATCTCGGCGGCCGCCTCGTTGATCAGCTCGACCCGGCCCTCGCCGTCGAGGCCGATGACGCCGGCGGTGACGCCGCTCAGCACCGCCTCGATGAACTCGCGCCGGCGCTCGGTCTCGTCGTGCGTGCGCGACCAGCGCGTCGCGCTGGGTCTTGAGCTGGCCCGTCATGCGGTTGAAGACGCGGAAAGCATGGCGATCTCGTCGTCGCCGCGCTCCTCCTTGACGCGCACGTCCAGATCGCCGGCGCCGACCTGCTCGGCGGCGCCCGCCAGGCGGCCGACGGGCTTGGCCAGCCGCTCGGCAAAGCGCAGGCCCAGCATGATCGAGGCGAGGATCACCAGCAGCGCGAAGCCGAGGTAAAGCACGGCATAGTCGAGCAGCACGCTGCCGCGCTCGCGCTCCAGCCGCTCGTAGAACTGCATGGTGCCGCGCGTCTCGTCGAGCAGGCGCAGCACGTCGCCCTGGACGGGGTGCGAGATGTAGAGAAAGGAATCGAAGAAATCGGCGAGGAAGACCAGCGCCCGCATCTCGTTGCGCTCTGGGTCCTCGATCAGCACGATCTCGCCGCTGCGCGCGCGGGCGAGCTGCTCGTCGGTCGGCGGCAAGAAGTGGAACAGATAGCTGAAATCGCCGCGGGCGATGATCTGCTTGTCCAGGTTGAAGACGTAGACGCGCGAGAGCTCGCGGACCAGCGCCTGCTGGTCGACCAGCTCGTTGAGCTGCGCCTGGGTGATGCCCTGCCGCGCGGCGCGGTTGAGGTCGGCCGCCATGTTGACGGCGTCCTGGCGGACGTTCGCCAGGTGCTCGCGCTCATAGGCCTCGGCGGTCGCCAGCGAGTTGCGCACGACGCTGCCGATCCGGTCCGAGAACAGGCTCTCGAGCCCGATGCCCAGCGTCAGCGCGGCGAAGACGGCGACGATGATGGTCGGCACCAGCGCCACGGCGGCGAAGACGCCGGCCAGCCGCAGGTGCAGCCGCGTGCCCTCGCGGCCGCGGCGGCGCGCCACGATCAGCCAGCCGATGCGCCAGGCGATCATCGCGGCCGAGCGCCAGCACGTAGCAGAGGTCGAGCAGAAGGACGATGCGGATCTCGGCGTCCGATGGCCGTCGTGCGCGCCCTCGTCGCTCAGCACCCAGGCGGTCAGGATCGGCCAGCACGGGGCCGAGCAGCACCAGCAGCAGCATGCTGTGCCGGACGCGCCCAGTCGAGCAAAGCCCGCCAGCGCGGCCGTCGCTCCGCCGGCGCGGGAAGAGTGCTGATGTCCGCCACGTGCCCTCGTGCCGCGTGCGGTCGGTTCACCGCGGCCGCGGCCTGCCTGCTCTACTGTTGCCCGCCTACACCAGTTTTCGGCTACGTGTGACCGGAATGTCAAGCTCCCGGATTTTTTTTCGCAGTGTGTTCCGGTTGATCCCCAGCAGCTCCGAGGCGCGCAGCTGGTTGCCGCGCGTCGCGGCCAGCGTCAGCGCGATCAGCGGCATCTCGACCTCGCGCAGCACGCGGTCGTAGAGCCCGGGCGGCGGCAGCACGTCGCCATGCCGGCGGAAATAGCGCTCGAGGTGCATCTCGACGCGCCGCGCCGAGGCTGTGCGCCGCCGGGCCGGGCTCGCCGCAGTCGATGCGCTCCTCCTCGCTGCGGGCCGCCAGCTCCTGCGCCACGGCCTCGGCCGGGATGCGGTCCTCCGGGCAGAGGACGGCCAGGCGCCGCATCAGGTTCTCGAGCTCGCGCACATTGCCGGGCCAGGAATGGCCGCTGCAGCGCCTCGAGCGCGCTCGGGCGTCAGCGACTTCTTCGGCAGCCCCTCGGCCGCCGCGCGGCGCAGGAAGTGCCGCGCGAGGTCGGGCAGGTCGGCCGACCCGCTCGCGCAGCGGCGGCAGGCGGATCGGCACGACGTTCAGGCGATAGAACAGGTCCTCGCGGAACCGCCCCTCGGCGATCAGCGCCGCGCAGGTTCTGGTGCGTCGCGGCGACGATGCGCACATCGGCGCGCCGGCTGTCGCGCCCGCCGACGCGTGGTGAACTCGCCCTCCTGCAGCACGCGCAGCAGCCGCGTCTGCGCCTCGGGCGGCATGTCGCCGATCTCGTCGAGGAACAGCGTTCCCCCTTGCGCCTGCTCGAAGCGGCCGGCCGTGCGCGCCGTCGCGCCGGTGAAGGCGCCGCGCTCGTGGCCGAAGAGCTCGGATTCGATCAGCTCGCGCGGGATCGCCGCCATGTTGACGCGCGACGAACGGCCCGCGCGACCGCCGGCCGAAATCGTGCAGGGCGCGCGCGACCAGCTCCTTGCCCGTGCCGCTCTCGCCCGAGATCATCACGGTCAGGTCGGTCTGCGTCAGCCGCGCCATGACGCGGTAGACCTCCTGCATGGCGGGCGAGCGGCCGATCAGCGGCAGGTTCTCCTCCGCCGGCTTCTCCGGCTCGCCGGCCTCGCCGGGCTCGGCCCGCCGGGCGCGCCGCTCGAGCCCCGACTGGACATGGCCCAGCAGCTCCTTCAGATCGAAGGGCTTGGGCAGGTACTCGTAGGCGCCGACCTCGGCCGCGCGGATCGCCGTCAGCACGTTGTTCTGCGCGCTCATGACGATCACCGGCAGATCGGGCCGCTTGCGCCGGATCGCCGGCAGCAGGTCCAGCGCGTCGCCGTCCGGCATGTGCACGTCGGTGATGACGATGTCGCCCTCGCCCTCCTCGACCATGCGCCAGAGCGCCGACGACGAGCCCGTCGCCCGCACGCGGCAGCCGATGCGCTGCAGCGCCTGGCTCAGCACCATGCGGATCGAGCGGTCGTCGTCGGCCAGCAGGACGGTCCCGGCCATCAGGCGGCCTGCTCGCCCTGGTCGTCGGCGCCCGCTGACCGGCGGCGAGGTCCTCGGCGCTCGCCACCGGCAGCAGCATCCGGAACGTCGTGAACCCCGGCGTCGAACTCGCAGCTGATGACGCCGCCATGGTCGGCGATCACCTTCGAGACCAGCGCCAGCCCAAGCCCCGAGCCCTTGGCCTTGGACGTGACGAACGGCTCGAAGATGTGCGGCTTCAGCTCCTCGGGCACGCCAGAGCCATTGTCCGAGATCGTCACCTGCAGCGGCAGGCTCTCGGTGCCGCGCGCCGTGCGCACCTTGACCCCGGCCCGATAGGCGGTGCGCAGCATGATCAGCCCGCCGACCGGCGGCGTCGCCTCGGCGGCGTTCTTGAGCAGGTTCAGCATCACCTGCATCAGCTGGTCCGGCATCGCCGACCGTCGGCGGCAGCGAGGGGTCGTACTCCTCGACAAAGCGCAGATGGCTGCCGAAGCCCGCCTTGGCCGACTTCGCCGCCCGGTCGAGCACGTCGTGCACGTTGACCGGCACGCGGCGCGCCAGCCGGACATCGCCGAACGCCTCGAAGCGGGCGACCAGCTCGCCGATGCGGTCGGCCTCCTCGCGGATCAGCTCGGTCAGCTCGCGGTCCTCGGCCGAGGCGTTCATGGCCAGAAGCTGCGCCGCCCCCGAGATGCCGGCCAGCGGGTTCTTGATCTCGTGGCCCAGCATCGAGGCCATGCCGACGACGCTGCGCGCCGCGTCGCGGCTGGTCAGCGCGCGCCCCATGCGCTCGGCATTGGCGCGCGGGTGGATCAGCACCAGGATGTCGCCGCCCTCGAGCGGCTGGGTGAAGAGGTCGACCACGCGCACCGGCGCATCCGGCCAGGCGAACTCGACCGTGTACTCGCCGAGCGCCATGCCGCCCGCCGCCGCCCGCCGGACCAGGTCGGCGAGCCGGCTGTCCTCGCCGGCCAGCTCGGCCAGCGCGCGCCCGGTCAGCGCCCGGCGCGACATGGCGAGGAAATCCTCGGCGGCGCCGTTCAGCTCGCGCACGCGGCCCTCGCGGTCGAGCAGCAGCGCCGGGCTCGGCAGCGCCTGCCACAGGCCTCGTAGTCGATGCCCGCCATCACGCCGCCTGCGCCAGCGCGTCGATCAGGGAATCCCCCAGACGCATTGCCTAATCCTTGTGCAGTCGCGCTTCTTAGCGGCCCGCCTGGGCCGGCGCAAGCGACGCCGGGTTGCGCTTTGGTTGCAGCGCTTCGTCCGACGGGCGAAGCGGGCCGGCCCTTGAAAGACCATCAGCGGGCCGCTGCCGGGGCATCGGAGGGTCGTCCGGGCGCTTGTCCTCTGCCCCCGGACGTGGCAAGGCCCGGCCCCATGGAAAGCGCCGCCATCATCGTCGCCGCCGGCCAGGGCCTGCGCCTCGGCGGCCCGATGCCGAAGCAGTACCAAGCGCTCGGCGCCGAGCCGGTGCTGACGCGCACGCTGCGCGCCATGCTGGCGGCACCGGTCGACGCGGTGCTGGTCGCGATCCACCCCGACGCGCGCGGCCTCTACGACGCCGCCGCGGCGCCCGTCGACGACCCGCGCCTGCTGCCGCCCGTCGCCGGCGGCGCGACGCGGGCCCAGTCGGTCCGGCGCGCCCTCGAGGCGCTCGAGCCGCACGCCCCGGCCCGCGTGCTCGTGCACGACGCGGCCCGCCCCTTCGTTGCGCCGGCCGACATCGCCGCCCTGCTGGCGGCCGAGGGCGCGGCGATCCTGGCCGAGCCGCTCGTCGACGCGCTCTGGCGCGAGGCCGACGGCATGGCCGCCGAGCCGGTGCCGCGCGCCGGGCTCTGGCGGGCGCAGACGCCGCAGGCGTTCCCTTTCGCGGCGCTGCTCGCCGCGCACCGGCCGATGCCGAGGCGGCGCCTCCGACCGCCCGCCGGCGCTCGACGACGCCGAGGTCTTTCGCCGCGCCGGCCACCCTGTCCGGCTGATCCAGGGCAGCCCGGAGAACTTCAAGATCACCACCGCCGCCGATCTCGACCGCGCCCGGCGCCTCGCCGGCCTCGATCCAACGCAGCCTGAACTGCGCGCCGATTGCGCCCCGAATTCCGCACGGGCCAGGGCTTCGACGTCCACCGCTTCGCGCCAGGCGATCACGTCTGGCTCTGCGGCGTCCGCATCCCGCACGAGCACCGCCTCGAGGGCCATTCCGACGCCGATGTCGGCCTGCACGCCCTCTCGGACGCGCTCTACGGCGCGCTCGCCGAGGGCGATATCGGCCGGCACTTCCCGCCCTCGGACCCGCAATGGAAGGGCGCCGAGAGCCACATCTTCCTCAGCCACGCCGCCGGCCTCGTCGCCGCGCGCGGCGGCCGCGTCGTCAACGCCGACGTGACGCTGCTGGCCGAGGCGCCGCGCATCGCGCCGCATGCCGACGCCATGCGCGCCCGCATGGCCGAGCTCCTCGGCACGACGCCCGCCCGCGTCGCCGTCAAGGCGACCACCATGGAGCGCCTGGGCTTCATCGGCCGACGCGAGGGCATCGCCGCGCTCGCCACCGCCACCGTCGCCCTGCCGGGAGACGAGAGCCATGAGACGCCAGTTCGCCACCGCCGTCGCGACTGTCTTCGGCCTCGGCCGCCTGCCCGCGCCCGGCACCTTCGGCGCGCTCGCCGCGCTGCCGCTCGCCTGGCTGCTGAACGCCGGCGGCGGCATCTATCTGATGATCGTCGCGACGGCGGCGATCTGGGTGCTCGGCTGGTGGGCGAGCGTCGAATACCTCGAGCGCAGCGGCCAGACGCGACATGGACCCGCCCGAGGTGGTCATCGACGAGGTGGCGGGCCAGCTGATCGCGCTCTGGCCGCTCTCCTGGGGGCTGACGGTCGCCGGCACCGACCCCGTGGGTCTGGCCGTGGCCGGGCTGGATCGGCGGATTCCTGCTGTTCCGCTTCTTCGACATCGTCAAGCCCTGGCCGGTCAGCCTCGCCGAACAAGCCGGGCCCCTTCATGCTGATGTTCGACGACGTCGTCGCCGGCCTGATCGCCGGCGCCATCATGCTGCTCGCCGCCGCGATCGCGCATGGCTGGTTCTGAGCGCCAGCCGCGCGGCCGTCCTCGACGCCTGCCGCGCCGCCGGGCTGATGGTCGCCACCGCCGAGAGCTGCACCGGCGGCATGGTCGCCGCCGCGCTGACCGACATCCCGGGCTCGTCCGACGTGGTCGAGCGCGGCTTCGTCACCTACTCGAACGCCGCCAAGACCGAGCTGCTCGGCGTTCCCGCCGAGCTGATCGCCGCGCACGGCGCGGTCTCGGAACCCGTCGCCCGCGCCATGGCCGAGGGCGCGCTGGCGGCACAGCCCCGCCGAGCTCGCCGTCGCCGTCACCGGCATCGCCGGCCCCGGCGGCGGCACGGCCGCCAAGCCCGAGGGCCTCGTGCACTTCGCCTGCGCCCGGCGCGGCCGGCCGACCGTCCACGCCCGGATCGAGTTCGGCGCCATCGGCCGCGCAGCAGGTGCGCGCCCGCTCGGTCGACCAGGCGCTCGCCATGCTGCTCGAGGCGGCGCGGCGGGCGTGACGCCGCGGCCCGCTTCCGGCGAATTCCGGTAACGACCTCAGGACCGGGTGCGAAGATCCGCAGCCGAGGGGGCGATCGTCCTGAAAGGATCCCCACGCCAACGCAGCTGCGCGTTTTGGCCGACCTTCTTCTGGGACAAAGCTCCGCATTCCTTTGTCGGCGTTCGAGCGGGGCGATCCGCGGTTGCGCGCCTTCGAATGGCCTCAGGCCGAGGCGCCGCGGCCGTCATAGAGCGCCGCGGCGCGCTGCTCGAAGGCGCGCACGATCCGGCGCATGGCCTCGTTGAAGACGACCCCGATCAGCGACTGCAGCACGCGCGAGCGGAACTCGAAATCGACGAAGAAATCCACCTCGCACTCGCTCTCCGAAACCGGCTCGAAGTGCCAGTGGTTGTTGAGGTATTTGAACGGGCCCTCCAGGTACTCGACATCGATGCTGCGCTGCTCGGGCCGCAGCGTCACGCGGCTGCCGAAGCTCTCGCGGAAGACCCGGAACGAGATCACCAGGTCGGCCTCGATCACCTCGCCGTCGTCGGTCTGCCGGCGCTGGCGGATGCGCGAGGCGGCGCACCAGGGCAGGAACTCCGAGTAGGACTCGACATCGGCGACCAGCGCGTACATCTGGTCGGCGCTGTACGGCATGCGCCGCTTCTCGGTATGAGTTGGCATGGTCTCGATTCTTTGTTTTCAACAGCTTAGCTGCTCAGCCGGCGTGATAGCATCCGCCGCCGCCGCGATGCGAGGGGAAAGCATGACGCCCTATCGGATCGAGCCGCTGATCGCCGAAGCCGAGATCGCCCGGCGCGTCGACGAGCTGGCCGGCGAGATCAACGCCTTTTTCGCCGGCACCGAAAAGCTGGTGCTGGTCGGACTGCTGCGCGGCAGCTTCATCTTCATCGCCGATCTGGCGCGCCGCCTGACCGTGCCGGTCGAGATCGACTTCATCGAGGCGTCGTCCTATGGCAGCGCGACCGAAAGCTCGCGCGAGGTGAGGATCCTCAAGGACTTGCGCGGCGAGATCGAAGGCCGCGACGTGCTGGTCGTCGAGGACATCGTCGACACCGGCCACACGCTCGCCCATGTGCTCGCCATCCTGCGCACCCGCAACCCGGCCCGGCTCGAGACCTGCGCGCTGCTGTCGAAACCGTCGCGGCGCGAGGTCGAGGTGCCGGTCCGCTGGATCGGCTTCGAGATCCCCGACGCCTTCGTCGTCGGCTATGGCATCGACTATGCCCAGCGGAACCGCAACCTGCCGCATATCGGCGCCGTGCGGTTCGGCTGAGCGGTGCGGCTTCGACCGAAGGCGATCAGGCGCACGGGCGACGACACGCCGGCGGCTTCGCTCGCCGGCTTCGTCTGGCGCATGACCGGGCGCCAGCAGATCGGGCTCTGCCTGCTCGCGATCGCCACGGCGCTCATCGGCCTCGTCCCCGTCGACCTGCAGCGCCGCGTCATCGACGGGCCGATCAGCGACGGCGACCTCCGCGAGCTGGTCCTGCTTGGCCTCGTCTATCTCGGTGTCGTTCTGGTGCACAGGGTGCTGCGCCTCGTGCTGCTGCTCTGGCAGAGCTGGCTGGCCGAGAGCACAGTGCTCTACGTCCGGGACCACCTGATCGGGCTCTATGGCAAGCGCGAGCCCGAGGACCGGAGCTCGGGCGAGGCCGTCTCGATCGTCGGGGCCGAGGTCGACCGGCTGGGCGGGTTCGCCGGCCAGGCCCCGAGCCAGGCCGTCGCCAACGTCGCCATGCTGCTCGGCATCTTCGGCTACATGCTCTGGATGTCGCCCGAAGTCGCCGGGCTGAGCGTGGCGCTCGTCCTGCCGCAGGTGTTGCTCATGCCGCTGATCCAGCGCCGGCTGAACCGTCTGGTGAACCGGCGTATCCTGATGCTGCGCGCGCTCGGCGAAGACGTCAGCCAGGAGACCGTCGGCGAGCCCAACGCGCGGCTGAAGGCGATCTTCCACAACCGCATGGCCTTCCAGTTCTGGAAAAACCTGATGAAGGCGATCCTGAACACGCTGAACCTGCTGGCGCCGCTGGCGGTGCTCGGCTGGGGCGGCTATCTCGTCATCCAGGGCGAGACCACGGTCGGTGTCCTGGTCGCCTTCCTCTCGGGCTTCGATCGGTTGGCGGCGCCGGTGCGCGAGCTCTTGACCTTCTACCGCAACGCGCAGCAGGCGGCCGTCCAGCACAATTCGATCGCGCGCTGGATGCGCTAGGCCGGGCGAAGCTGGGCCAGCCGCGCGGCGCGCAGCCGGGCGAAATCCTCGCCGGCATGGTAGGACGACCGCGTCAGCGGCGTCGCGGAAACCATCAGGAAGCCTTTGGCATAGGCCGATTTTTCCAGCGCCGAGAACTCCTCGGGCGGAACGTAGCGGGCCACCGCGTGATGCTTGCGCGCTCGGCTGCAGGTACTGGCCGACCGTCAGGAAATCGACGCCGGCCGAGCGCATGTCGTCCATCACCTGCAGCACCTGCGCGCGCGTCTCGCCCAGGCCCACCATGATGCCGGACTTGGTGAAGATGGCCGGGTCGAGCTCCTTGGCGCGCTGCAGCAGGCGCAGCGAGTGGAAATAGCGGGCGCCCGGCCGCACCTCCGGGTAGAGGCCGGGAACGGTCTCGAGGTTGTGGTTGAAGACGTCGGGCTTCGCCTCGACCACCGCCTCGAGCGCCGAGGGCGGGCAGCGCAGAAAGTCGGGCGTCAGCACCTCGATCGTCGTCTCGGGGCATGCGGCGGCGGATCGCGCGGATCGTCTGGGCGAAATGCACGGCGCCGCCGTCCTCCAGGTCGTCGCGGTCGACCGAGGTGATCACGACATGCGACAGCCCCAGCTTTTCGACGGCCTGCGCGACGCGGCCGGGCTCGAAGACGTCGAGCGCGTCGGGCCGGCCGGTGGCGACGTTGCAGAAGGTGCAGCCGCGCGTGCAGGTGTCGCCCATGATCATCATGGTGGCGTGGCCCTGCGCCCAGCACTCGCCCACATTCGGGCAGCCGGCCTCCTGGCAGACGGTGTGCAGCCCGTGCTCGCGCACGATCCTGGCCGTCTCGAAGAACCCCTTCGAGGTCGGCGCCTTGACGCGGATCCAAGGCGGCTTGGCCGGGGAGGCGTTGTCCGGGCGATGCGCCTTCTCGGGGTGGCGCTGGGCGCGGTCGGTCAGGTCTCGCGGTGCCATGCCGGGGATATAGCCCGTGCCGGGCCCCAGCGCCAGACGGGCCTGTGACGGGGCCTGCGGCGGGGCGAGCGCCGGACAGTCCCCGCGCCCGCCGCCGCGCCTCAGTTCCCGGCGTCCGCCCGGGCGTCGCTGTCGCCGGTCATCGTGGCCGGCTGCTCCAACGCGGCGACCGGCCCGTCCATGACGTTGACGCCGTGCTCGTAGACCAGCGATCCGCCGGCCCAGGCCGTGGCGATGACCAGCCCGAAGAGCGCGACGTCGACGGCCGCGACGCCCAGCACGCGGCGCCCGCTGAGGTCGACGCCGCGCCACCAGACCAGCCCGCGGATCAGCGCCCAGACCACTGCCGCGATCGCGGTCGTCGTGCCGAGGCCCTCATGCGTCTCGATCAGCGCCTCGGAGACGCCGCGGCCGAGCGCCACGTCCATCGCGGCGTCGCCGGCCAGCCATGTGACGATGGCGCTGAGCCCGGCCAGAGCGGCGATGGACACCGACATGGAGGCATAAGTACCAGACCCCGAGAGCGGGACCCCGCGGGCGAGCGCGACGAGATCGGCCAGCGCCAGCAGCGCGAGCAGCACGATTGGGAAGTGCACGAGCATTGGGTGGAAGAGCTCGGTGGCGAACATTCTCGACTCCAGAAGCGTGCCGCCGGGATGCGCGGCGCCCGATCATCTAGCGCGCCGCCCCGATGTGCCGAATAGGCCGACCGGCATAAAGGAGCCGGAAGCGGGCATCTATACCTAAGGTTTATGCGGCGATCTGACTCGACCTCGACGCTGCGGCGCCGCGCGCCCTGGCGTCAGGCGGCCTTGTCGGGGAAGAGCGAACGCAGGCCCTGCTCGGAGGCGGAAACGACGCCGCGCTCGGTGATCAGGCCGGTGACGAGGCGCGCCGGGGTGACGTCGAAGGCGGGGTTGGCGACGGGCGAGCCCGGCGAGACGACGCGGGCGCGGACGACGCGGCCGTCGACGAGCCCCGCAACCTCGGCGACCTCGCGGCCATCGCGCTCCTCGATCGGGATCTCGGCGCCCTCGCGCACGGTCCAGTCGATGGTCGGCGAGGGCAGGCAGACATAGAAGGGCACGCCGTTGTCCTGAGCGGCGAGCGCCTTGAGGTAAGTTCCGATCTTGTTGCAGACGTCGCCCGTCGCCGTGGTCCGGTCGGTGCCGACGAGGCAGAGGTCGACCATGCCCCGCTGCATCAGGTGGCCGCCGGCATTGTCGACCACCACGGTGTGCGGCACGCCGTGATTGGCGAGCTCCCAGGCGGTCAGGTGCCCGCCCTGGTTGCGTGGCCGTGTTTCATCAACCCAGACGTGCACATCGATGCCCGCATCGTGCGCCAGGTAGATGGGCGCCGTCGCCGTGCCCCAATCGCAGGTCGCAAGCCAGCCGGCGTTGCAATGGGTCAGCACGTTCACCCTGCCCTGTCGCCCCGCGACCTCGCGCAGGAGCTCGAGTCCATGCTCGCCGATGCGGCGGTTGATCTCGACATCCTCCTCGACGATCTCGCCGGCGCGGCGAAACGCGGCCTCGACGCGCTCGCGCGCGGGCAAGGGGCGGAGGTGCCGCGCCATGTCGTCGAGCGCCCATTTGAGGTTGATCGCCGTCGGCCGGGTGGCGTGCAGCGCGGCATAGGCGGCATCGATGTTGCCGTCCGAGGCGTCCTCGCGCATAGCCAGCGCCATGCCATAGGCCGCCGTCGCCCCTATCAGCGGGGCGCCGCGCACCAGCATCTCCTTGATCGCACGGGCGGCATCACCGGAAGTCTCCAGCGAGACCGTGACGAACTCGAAAGGCAGCCGCGTCTGGTCGATGATGCCGACCTGACCGCCCGCCTCGACCCAGATCGGCCGCCAGGTCTTGCCGTCGATGCGCATGTCGCGTCCCCTCTGGCCGGAAGCGTCGTGAGAAGGTAGAGATCCTGCAACCATTGCGCGATCAAAGTGACACGATCAGCGCGCATCCCATGCTCCGTCCAGCATATGGAGAGAGGGGAGCCCGATGCCAACCATCCGCATGAGCCGCCGGCAGGTCCTGGCGGCCGGCGCCGCCGCGACCTCGCTGTGCCTGCCGGGCCTCTCGCGCGCGGCGAGCAGGCCGCAGATCACGCATGGATTGCAGTCGGGCGACGTGACCCATGACGGCGCCATGATCTGGGCGCGGGCCGACCGTCCCAGCGAGATGCTGGTCGAGGTCGCGACGAGCGCGTCGTTCAGCGACCTGCGCCGGCTGCCGCCGCTGGCCATCGGTGAGGCGACCGACAACATGGGCAAGATGCTGCTGACCGGCATGCCCTCCGACCAGCAGGTCTTCTACCGCGTGCGGATGGTTGACCTCACCGACCAGAACGCCGTCTCCGAGCCTGTCACCGCAAGCTTCCGCACGGCCCCGACCGGGCGGCGCAACGTCTCGTTCGTCTGGTCCGGGGACACCGCCGGCCAGGGCTGGGGCATCGACGAGAGCCGCGGCGGCATGCAGACCTATCGGGCGATGCTGAACCGGGCGCCCGACTTCTTCATCCATTCCGGCGACACGATCT
Source organism: uncultured Bacillaceae bacterium (assembly GCA_963763245.1). Taxonomy (GTDB): domain Bacteria; phylum Pseudomonadota; class Alphaproteobacteria; order Rhodobacterales; family Rhodobacteraceae; genus Thermohalobaculum. The sequence goes on along the minus strand of CAVXNU010000022.1, from coordinate 10,786 downwards.
ATGCCGACGGACCGCTGAAGGAGACGCAGGAGATGCCTGACGGCGGCACCTGGAAAAACCTGATGACGTCCGAGAAGGCCAAGGTCGCCGAGACGCTGCACGAGTTCCGGCACAACTGGCTCTACAACATGCTCGACGACAACGTCCGCGCCTTCAATGCCCAGGTGCCGATGTTCGTCCAGTGGGACGACCACGAGACGGTCAACAACTGGTACCCTTGGGAGATCCTGGACGACGACCGCTATGCGGTGAAGGACGTCTCGCTGCTGGCCGAGCGCGCCAAGCAGGGGTTCCTGGAGACGACGCCGATCCGGACCGGGCTGATCGAGCCGGGCCGCATCTATCGCAAGATCTCGTACGGGCCGCTGCTCGACATCTTCATGATCGACATGCGGACCTATCGCGGGCCGAACACGACCAACGACCAGGCCGAGCGCTCTCCCGCCACGGCGATCCTCGGCCGCGAGCAGATCGACTGGCTGAAGCGCGGCTTGGCCAACAGCCGGGCGACCTGGAAGGTCATCGCCTCCGACATGCCGATCAGCCTGGTGGTCCGCGACGGAGAGACGAACTTCGAGGCGGTGGCCCAGGGCAAGCCCGAGCGGCTTGGCCGCGAGCTCGACATCGCCGAGATCCTGGGCGCCATCAAGGCGCTCGGTGTCCGAAACGTCGTCTGGCTGACGGCCGACGTGCACTACACGGCGGCCCACCATTACAGCCCCGACCGGGCGAGCTTCCAGGACTTCGAGCCGTTCTGGGAGTTCGTCTCCGGCCCGCTGCATGCCGGCACCTTCGGGCCGAACGAACTCGACATGACCTTCGGGCCGAAGGTCGAGTTCGTGAAGGCACCGGCCGAGGGCCAGGCGAACCTGCCGCCATCGGCAGGGCTGCAGTTCTTCGGCAAGGTCGACATCGACGGGCAGACGGGGGCGATGACGGTTAGCCTGATGGACATGGCCGACAGCGTGCTGTGGTCGACGGTGCTCGAGCCCGCGACCTGACACGCCCTCTGCGAGAGCTCCTCGCTTGGACCTCCGAACCCTGGCGGCCGACGGTTTCTTTTTGGTAAATTCTTTTGTGTGAATTCTTTCCTTTCAATGGCTTACTCAAGTGTGCACGCGTGCACGGCGTGGACGGGCCGGCAAATCCGACCACGACAGCGAACCTGACATCCGGAGACCGCACGAGGGCAGGAACGCCTCTTCGAGCGGCGGCCAGTCGGTCGAGCCGCCCGGCACCGCTCTGGCGGAGGCGACCTCACCGGGCCTGGGCGTCGCCCAGCGGTTGGCCGATGTTCAGGGTCATGCCGTTGTCGATCACCAGCAGTTGGCCGGTGATCGAGGGGCTGCCGATGGCAAAGAGCACGACTGCCTCGGCGACCTCCTCGGGCGGCGCGGTCCGGCGCAGCAGGGCGGAGCTGGCCGAGCGGGCGCGCATCTTGTCGATGGTGGCCTCGTCGTGCCGGCGCGACCACCAGGCGCTGTCGACGAAACCCGGGCAGACCGCGTTGACGCGCACCTCGGGCGCCAGCGAGCGCGCCAAAGACAGGGTCATGGTGTTGAGCGCCCCCTTCGACGCCGCATAGGCGATGGACGAGCCGAGCCCGGTGATGCCGGCGATCGACGATGTCATGATGACGGACCCCTGCCCGCTCGCGCGCAGCGCCGGCAGCGCGGCGCGGGTCATCTGGTAGGCGCCGATGACGTTGACGTCGTAGAGCCGGCGGAAGTCGTCGGCCGAAAGCGCGTCGAGATCGCGGGCATCGGCCGAGACCGTCGTGCCCGCATTGTTGACGAGCACGTCGATGCGACCCCAGCGCTCCGTCGCCGCCACCGCGATCGCCCGGCAAGCCGCGTCGTCGGCGACGTCGCCCTGGATCGCTTCGGCCCCCGCCCCCGCCGCCCGGCAGGCCGCGACGACCTCTTCGGCGCCGCCGGCGTTGCCGGCATAGTTGACGATCACGTGCAGGCCGCGCTCGGCCAGCATCCGCGCCGTCGCCGCCCCGATCCCGCTCGACGCGCCCGTGACGATCGCAACCCGCTTGTCCATCTCGCTCCCCTGTCAGGCTCGGGCCAGACTGGCCGGGCGGCAGTTCGCCGGCAACCCCCATTAACGGGCTCGCATTGACCCGTGCAGCCGTCGCCCGTAGACACCGCCGCGACCTCGCCCGCGCCGGAGCCGCCATGCGACCGACTTGCTTCCAGGAGATCCTGCTCAGGCTCTCGACCTATTGGGGCGAGCGGGGCTGCGCGGTGCTCCAGCCCTACGACATGGAGGTTGGCGCCGGAACCTTCCACCCGGCGACGACGCTGCGCGCGCTCGGGCCGCGGCCCTGGGCGGCGGCCTATGTCCAGCCCTCGCGCCGCCCGACCGACGGGCGCTATGGCGACAGCCCGAACCGCTGGCAGCACTATTACCAGTACCAGGTCATCATCAAGCCGTCGCCGCCGGACCTGCAGGAGATCTACCTCGGCTCGCTCGCCGCCATCGGCATCGACATGGGCCTGCACGACATCCGCTTCGTCGAGGATGATTGGGAGAGCCCGACGCTCGGCGCCTGGGGCCTCGGCTGGGAGGTCTGGTGCGACGGCATGGAGGTCAGCCAGTACACCTATTTCCAGCAGGTCGGCGGCCATGACTGCACCCCGGTCTCGGGCGAGCTGACCTATGGGCTGGAGCGCCTGGCGATGTACGTGCTCGGCTATGACGACGGCAACGAGATGCCGTTCAATCCGCCTGACGCGCCAATCCCGCTGACCTATGGCGACGTCTTTCGCGACGCCGAAGCGCAGTATGCCCGCTGGAACTTCGACGTCGCCGACACCGAGATGCTGATGCGCCACTTCGAGGACGCCGAGCGCGAATGCGCGGCTATCCTGTCCCAGCCAGAGCTCGACCCCAAGACCGGGCGGCGGATCGTCATGGCGCAGCCGGCCTATGACCAGTGCATCAAGGCGAGCCACCTCTTCAACCTGCTCGACGCGCGGGGCGTCATCTCGCCGACCGAGCGGCAGGCCTATATCGCGCGCGTCCGTGCGCTCGCCCGCGCCTGTGCCGATGCGTGGCTGTCGACCGAAGCGGGCGGGCGCGCCCCAGCATGACGGGCCGGATGCGCGGGCGCGCCCTCCTGGTCGGCATGGGGGTGGCGCTCGTCATCTTCGGGGCGGCGCTCTGGTGGTTCCAGACGCGCGCCTACTACGCCGAGCTGCCGCCGCAGGCCACGGTGGACGTAGCCGGCCGCGCCGTGCCGGTCAGCGACTTCCGCGGGATCGACGCGGCCTCGAGCCCGATCAAGCTGCGCGCCTGCTTCCGCGTCGCGCCGGAAGCGTTGGCCGAAGCGCCGCCAGCCGAGACGCCGGTGCCGCTGGTGGCGCCCGGCTGGTTCGAGTGCTTCGACGCGGGCGCGCTGACGGCGGCGCTCGCGGCGGGCCGGGCCAGCGCGGTGGTGGCCGCCGAGGGCGAGTTTGCGGACACCCAGCGGCTGATCGCCGTCTATCCGGACGGCCGCGCCTTCATGTGGCGTCAAATGGCTGACAGATAACGCTGAACGGTCCGCCGCCCGTATTGCCCCCTGCCCGAGATCCCGGTCTGATCGCGGCACTGCCGGGCTCGTCCGGGCGTCTTCCGCCTGGTCCGATGGCGGAACGCACTCCTTCTTCTGCAAATGCGCGAAGGTGCGGGCGGGTTCTGGCACGCTGGTGATGTTGGGGATCACCGCACCAGCAGGAGGGGTGCGCGCCAGAAGCTAAGCACGACTCCGAGGGCGTCCCGTCGCGACCTTGCACCCGGCATGCCCCACCATTAGTGTGCCCGGCAAGCGGAGAGATGGCCGAGCGGTCGAAGGCGCACGCCTGGAAAGCGTGTATACCGGCAACGGTATCGCGGGTTCGAATCCCGCTCTCTCCGCCACTTGCCCTCGCGAAAGCGTTCTCCCGATCCGGCTGCGGCCGGAATTTCCCGTTGTTTTCGAGGGTTATGCGGGTGGGGCTGAGCACTGTCCCCGGCGCCAGGAGGCCCGGAAGCGGTCTCTCAGGCCGATATTCTCCGGACCTCATGACTGCGCCGCTTTGGTGAATGATTTGCAAGTTGTTGAAAATGTTGGAAATTCCGAGGGTGAAGCTGAGCACTTCGACGTCAGTGCCACTCGCTGAGATGGAACAGAGATCGAACGTCCGCCGCACGACCGACCTGCGCGCGAAAGATCAGCAACTGGCCTTGGGGTCTGAACTCCGTGCAGATGGATCAATCAGGATGCTCGCTTCGAGGGATCCCGCGCTGTCAGGTGGCGAAGGTCCGCTCCGATTTGGAGTTGTGCGCCATGAAACCGCCGGTACTCGGGATCCTGCACGGCGCCGTCCAAGACGGCCGTTCCGACGCTGTCAAACTCAATGAGGCCGGCATCGAAAAGGCGATGCAGGTCGGCGCGCAGGATGATCCCATTGGATGGATTGTCTGAGCCGCCAGGCGAACGGGGTGCGAGGTGTGCGGCGTCCAGGACCTCGGGAATGTCGCAGCCGCTGATGGCGCACTTCAGCCCATCGCGCTCGGCGATCTTGCGGCGGAATTCCTGCTGCTCGGGGCGGGTCTCCCGCAGGGCCCATCTGCGGATGCGCTCTTTGTCGGGCGCGGTCGGACCGGCGCCAGAGACGCGGCGCCCATCCGGTTTCTCGATGTGGAGGCGGAACTCGTGCGAACCGATTCGTTCAAAGATTACGACATCGCCCACGGATGCCGCCTCTAGAACCCGCAGCGTGAACTCGCCCCGATCTCGCAGAAAGCTCCTGGGCTTGCCACTTCGGCTGTCCGTGGGCAGGTCAGCCTCTGTGGTGTGCGGGCCGAAACGCAGGGTCAGCGAACGGGGAGCGCGGTCCTTCTTCGACGAACCGCCCACGATGTCGCGTGGCAGCTGCGACCGAAAGGGCGTGATCGTGATCCGCGTCGCATTCATGGCTTCTTTGGTCAGCGGGGCGCTGCGAAATTCGGTCATTCCGCTGCGGCCTTCGTTCGGCGGCCGCGCTTCGGCTTTGGGGCGGCGGCGCGAGCTTGGCGGATGCGGGCAAGGAGGGCTTCGGCAGGCTCGTCGTTCGGGTCCTGGTGGACGAGCTCGCCGCGGAAGGCCTTCGCCAGCAGGCGCTCGTCGAGCCGGTCGAGGAGATGCGCGGCGCCGGCGGCCTCGGCCGCCAGTCGATCCGGGCGAAGGCGCGCTCGATCAGGCGAACGATTTCCTGCTCTCTTCGATCGGAGCGAGCTTGATATGGAAGGCTCTGATCTCGGGAAAGTAGATCGTCGTGTGCGTCGAGCCCTCGCCGAAGCGGCGGATTTCCTCACCCTGAGACATCAACGCATACGTAGGTAGAACGGATCAAGGGCGTCGAGCATGTCCAGGTCGCGAAGTCCTGGCTCGTTGCCATGGGCCGCCCCATTAGGCCTGCCGGCGTAACCGACTCAGGCTGTCCGAGAGAGGCACACGGTCTTCGCCGGAAGGAGCCGTGCAGATGAGTTGGCGAGACCATCATCGTTAATGTGTCTTGCGCGTCTCCTGGATGACGCGGCCATGATGCGCGTTGGCGTCCTTGATGCCGATCCAAGGGACGTCTCCCCCCACCACTCCGGATGGGAGCGGCAGGCGTATGTCCGGTCTCCTGCCGCGCGATACGGCGAAGGCGCACCCAGACCCAGCCAGCAGGCAGCGGGGTCTTCGGATCGTTCCCGGGGATCCCACCGACGCCCTCGATTACGTCCAAGGTTGCCTCGCGCCCACCTCGCGACTGTTGGGGCTCCGGAGTACGTGCCACCAGCGTCGAGGCAGGCTCGACATCGTGGTGCGCCTCGCGCCAAAGCGCGGTAAGGTCGCCGCGGTACGCTGCGGCGAGGATGGCCTGCTTGGCGCGTTCGGCGAGGTCGGCGGTGCGAATGAGGTGGTTCCGCGCCGCGCGCGACCGCGCCGAGAGCCTGTCAGCTTCGCCACGATCCGCCGCTGCTCGGAGAATGGGGGCACCGGCACCGCGAGGCGCATGAAGGCAACTCTGGGCAGATGCTTGATTGTCGTTCCCGTGAAATGTACCTCCAGCCGCCCAACGTTAGTCAGGGTCGGAGATACAAAGCTACGAACTCTGGAAAAACGTCAAAAATCGAAGCGCACCCGGTGGATGGCTTTTTGATACTTGATGTCAGTTGCCCCGCCGCGCCACACGGCGCATCGACCCCGGCTCGCCGCCTTTCGCAGACCATGAGGTCACCGTCGCGGACCGAGAAGACCTCACGCTGCCGCTCATCGGGGGAAACGTTGAACGAGTAGTAGAGATCAAAATCGCCCCAACGGACATTTACGTTTCGTAGATAAGGGGTCGGCCGACCCCGCGGTTCCGCGCCTTGTCGAGCATCTTGCCTAATTTGGACTTCCGCGATCTCACCCAAGGGCGCGGTCGCCCACGAACCGGGCCACCCTCCGTTCACTCCGCTGCCGCCCCGGGACAGGCGCCTCCACCTCGAGCGCCTCGCCCTCCAGTTCCAACACCAGCGCCTCGATCTCGCGCGTGGCCTCACGCAGGTGGCCGAGGATCGCGGCGGTGATGTCGTCGGGGTCGGTCAGGCCGTCCTCGGCCTCTTCCTCGCCGTCGCGCAGCCAGGAGATGTCGAGGTTGTCGCCGCGTTCGGCGATGTCCTCGCGGGTGAAGCGGCGGAAGCGGCCTTCCTCGCCCTGGTCCTGCCGCTCGGCGCGGCCATGAGGGTCGTCGCCGAAGGCCGCCTCGAAGTCGGCGAAGTCCTCGGCCCGCAGGGGCCGCGTCTTGCCGTAGGAGGGCGCGCCGGCGCGCATGTCGTAGACCCAGACGGCCTCCGTCCCGCCCTGCTCGGTCTGCGTTGCGGGTGAAGAAGATGACGTTGGTCTTGACCCCCTGGGCGTAGAAGATGCCGGTGGGCAGGCGCAGGATGGTGTGCAGGTCGCACCAGCCCATCAGCATCCGGCGCAGGGCCGGCCGGTGCCGTCCTCGAACAGCACGTTGTCGGGCACGACCACGGCGGCACGGCCCCCGGGCGCGAGGCCGCGGATGATGTGCTCGACGAAGGCCAGCTGCTTGTTCGAGGTGCCGGCGGTGGTCGAGAAGTCGCCCCGCTGCGGCCGCCCGCCGCCCTTCTTGGTGCCGAAGGGCGGGTTGGACAGGATGAGGTCGGCCTTGGGCAGGCCGGCGCCCTCGTCGGTCAGCGTGTCCATGGACTGCGCGTCGCCCTCGATGCCGTGGAGCATGATGTTCATGAGGCAGAGGCGGTGCGTGTCCGGGACGAGCTCCGAAGGGTGTAGCAGTCGCGGATCTGCTTCTCGGCGGCGCCCTCGGGCAGGCCGTAGAGCTCGTTGTTCTCCTCGTAGATGCGGCGGTGCGCGGCGACGATGAAGCCGCCGGTGCCGGCCGCCGGGTCCTGGATGTGTTCGCCCAGCTGGGGCTTCGTCAGGCGGATGATGCTGTCGATCAGGGGACGCGGGGTGAAGTATTGCCCGGCGCCGGATTTCTTGTCCTCGGCGTTCTTCTGGAGGAGGCCCTCGTAGAGGTCGCCCAGGCCCTCCTCGCGCGCGTCGAACCAGTCGAGGTCGTCGATGGCGGTGGTGAGGCTCTTGAGGTTGGCGGGCTTGCGCAGGCGGGTCTGGGCGTTCTCGAAGATGGCGAGGACGAGCTGCGGCGTCGGCTTGCCGTCGCTCGCCCGGGTCGCCGAGGAGAGTCGAGCAGGTGCTTGTAATGGGTGAGCTGGTCGAGCCCCTCGCGCTTCGCCAGCGTGTCCCAGCGGTATTCCTCGGGGATGCGGCGCTCCTGCCCGGTCTCGGCCATCATCTTGAGGAAGAGGAGGAAGGTCAGCTCGGTGACGTATTCGGAGTAGGTCACGCCGTCGTCGCGGAGGACGTCACACAGTTTCCAGAGCTTGGCGACGATGTCTGTGGTGGCGCTCATCTGTATTCTCTCGTTCTATCTCGAAGGCCGATATTGGGTGAAACATGTAATCGCACATCCATATCTCCGCCTTCGGAAACCTAAAAAACTTCGGCATTTTGCTAGCTCTATGACCCTTTCGCAAATGAAGTTGAGGCATCTGACCTCGAACTTCAATGCTCGAACGTGGCTTTCGCTTAGGTCTTGAAGTTTTGCATATACTGATGCAACTCTTGCCTGGTTTGTTGCATGAAATTGACGCTGGTCCCAGTGCCGTTCTAGCACTTCTTATTTCGGTCACGCAGCGCGCGACATGGTGCGTCGATGATTTCGATGACAATAGGATAACCGGGCGCAGAAAGCATTTCCTCCAGGGCTTCATGCGCCTGGAAAAGCTCTTCCATCCTATTTTGAGCACCTTGTTGCTCGGCAATCGTCATAATCTTCCGGCAAGTATCGAATGCTTCTGGCGCATTCATTGCGTAGCGCGCAGCTTTAATGCGCGATGCCGATACATATACCTGGCCGTGCCGCCAGTTCATATTGTCAGAGGTCTGTTCTGCCATTCTTGCAGCAATGTGCAGGAATAGGTGCGTCTCGGGATCTTCATCGATGGTGACCGGCTCTAGCAGGATCGATCCCGCTCTTTATGAAATCAAGCGCTCCGAGTTCAGCTACTATGTTCCTGCCGCCCAAGCCGTAGCGGCGATCGAGGGAAGCAAGGCCGAGGACGTTCCATGCCAAAGGGAAACTGGCGAAACTGCGCTCATGCGGCGGGCTCCCATGTTCTTCTGCATCTCTTCGAGGATGGTTTCGAGCTCGCCCCCGAAGATCTTGTTGAGGCGGCTGTAGCCGCCCTGCTGCGCGAAGGGCGGGTCATCGAAGGCCTGCGGTCGATGACGATCCGGCTCTTCATCTCGTCCCCGATCCGATCGAGCCAGCGCCGCTGCACATCGTCGAGATCGTGGTCGTTTGCAACCTTCCGGACGGCCTCTCGACGCGGTCGGCGTAGGGGATCAGAGGATCGCCGAGGGCGGCCTGGCGGATGAAGCCGATGATGGAGGCGGCGATGTCCTCGTTCGTGCGTCCCGCCATGCGGCCGCAGGCTTCTCGCGTGAAGTGACGGGCGTCGAGGGCCAGACGGAGTTCGCGCAGGCTCTCGCGGGTGAGGTCGCGGGGGCGGTGACGACCATCAGGAGCGCCGCGATCTTGTTCGGTTGTCGCGCACGAAGGTCTCGAAGGCTTCGATGAAGTCGGCGGGGCGCACGCCCTCGCCGTAGCCGCGCGTGACCCCGGTGACGGTATCCTCGCCAGGGTAGATCGGGATGATCGGCGGGGCGCCGCGGTACGCCCTTGAAGTCGAAAAATCTACCCAGGCCGGCTTTCCGTGCCATGCCGGACCTCGGCTGCCGGTCCTTCCGGAAGCGTTCGGAGGTCTCCTCGGGCGTCTCGCCGGCCTTGGCAGTATATTGATGCCGGATCTCGTTGTTCATCCGCCGGATTTGCGGGAGAGCTTGACGATGATCTGGTCGAGAATTTCCTCCTGGTGGGAGTGTCATCGGCCTCCGAGCCGTCGAAGAGGGTCTCGAAGGAACACTTGGTTAACCACGACCGGGCGCATCTCGGTCATGGCCTGGAGGTTCGGATAGAGGTCGACCGCGTCGTAGATCTGGAAGGCCTCCTTGCCGATCTCGTCGCACCTGCGGGTCGCGCGGCCGATCATCTGGTCATAGAGGATCCGGGAGTTCACCCGGCGGAGGAACACCAGTTGGTGATCGCCGGGACGTCGATGCCGGTGGTCAGCAGATCGACCGTCACGGCGATCCTGGGATCGGCCTCGTTCTTGTATTTCAGGATCAGCTTGACCGGCTTGTCGACCGACTCCGGTGATCTTTCTGGATCATGTCGTCGCGGTCTCGAGGCCCTCGTCCCGGTAGGCCTGCCGCAGATACTGGACGACCTCGTCGGCATGATCGTCGGAGGCGGCGAAGACGAGGGTCTTGCCGGCATCGGGTGACATGATGTCGATCCGGCGCGCGATTTCCGCGGCGACGACCTGGTTGAACTTCGGGGCCCGGACCTTCGGTTGAAGTGCTCGACCGTGAAATCGAGCTGGTCCGGGAGCGTCGCGGTGTCGATCTCGCCGGTGCGGGGTCGAGCACGTCGATGGTCTCGCCGGCCTCGATCGTGATGCCTGCTTCGCTGAGCGCCGTCTTGATCAGGTGGGGTGGGTCGTGGTCGATCAGCCAGCCGTCGATGACCGCCTCACGATAGCTGTAGCGGTAGATCGGTCGCCGAAGATCTGCGCCGTGTGCAGCGCCGGCGTCGCCGTGAGCCCGACCTTCACCGCGTCGAAATATTCGACGACGCGGCGGTACTTCGACACGTAGTCGTTCTGATCCCGGAAGGTCGTCTCGGCCTCGCTCATCTCCCGGTCGAGCAGGTAGCCGCGGTGGCACTCGTCGATCAGGATCAGGTCGTATTGATCGACCGGGGGCCTCTCGCCGGGCTCGCGCTCGAGCACGCGCTTCACGAGCTCTGCACCGTGCAGATGTGGATCTTGGCGTCCCGGTCGATGTTCTGATCCTCGAGACCCTCGGAGCCCGAAGATCTCGGCGAAGGTCTTGGCGCCGACCATGCGGGTCGTCTCGAAGGCGCTCTCCGCCTGTTCCCCGAGGGCACTGCGGTCGACGACGAAGCAGACCCGCAAAGCGTTTCGCCTCCAGAAGGCGGTAGATCATGGCGATGGCCAGCTTCGTCTTGCCGGTGCCCGTCGCCATCGCGACGAGCATCTCGCGCCGTCCCTCGGAAACACCCTTCTCCACGGCCTTGATCGCCTTGTTCTGGTAGGGGCGCAGCTTGAACTC
>CAVXNU010000021.1:0-272489 GCA_963763245.1 uncultured Bacillaceae bacterium | reverse complement strand
CCGCGCCGACTGTCCGGGACCACGATGGGGAGAGCCACGTCAGAACGTGGTTCCGGAGACTGCCGGGGGTCTTTGCTGTCGCCGGGCTGGCGCTCCTGGGCGCCTGCGCCTCGCAATCGGAGGTGAAAGCGCTGAGGGCGGTCTGGCCCAGGCTCAAGCAGAGGCGGCCGCGGCAAACCAGCGGGCCACAGCCGCCGAGCAACGCGCGGCAGAGGCCGAGGCCGGCGGCACCGGACCGCGCAGGAGAGCGCCGACCGGATTTATCGCCAGACGCTGCGTAAATGAGCGGATGCCCGGCGGCGCTCCGTGCCGACGCTAGGGCCGCGAGATCCGAACGGGCACTCCGCTGCGCTCGCGGAGCGTCTGCTCGATCAGCGGCCAGTCGAGATCGGCCTCGGCGGCGCCGGGCATCTTGATAGCCGGATCATCATCCCCGGAATGTCGGCCCAGTGCTTGAGCATGTTCCCCGCCTCGATCTCATCGGCCTGCTCCTGACTTGGGTGCGCCTCGAGAAAGAGGGATCCGCCCGACCAGCCGAGCTTGATCTCCTGATCGACGATGCGCACCGGTGTGCCGGTCGGAACCTCGGGAAACAGTCGGGCGATGTCTTCGGGGTACAGCCTAATGCATCCATGGCTGACCCGCCGGCCGACCCCAAGCGGCTTGTTGGTCCCGTGAATGACGTAGGAGCCATAGGCGAGGTTCATCGCGAAGTCGCCGAGCGGGTTGTCCGGCCCGGGCCCGATCTGGGCCGGCAGGTCGGGCTCTCGGCACGAATCGATGCGAGGCGGGACCCATACGGGGTCCTTGCGCTTCCGGCTGACGAGTCTCGATCTCCGGCGTCTGCCAGTAATCACGCCCGATCCCGACCGGAAGGTTCGATGCTCCCGTCGCGCCGGAAGTAGTAGAGGCGGAGCTCGGCAAGGTTGATCACGATTTCCCTGCGCGGGGCATCGGGCAAAACATAGGCCGAGGGGATCAGTATCCGGCGCCTCACCCGGCAACCAGGCATCGACGCCGGGATTGGCCGCCATCAGCTCGACGAATCCTAGATCAAAGCGCCGGGCGAGTTCCGGCATGGTGTCCTCGTAGTGCGCGAGATACCAGGAGATCTCGCCAATGTCATCGTCCCCGCCTTGGAGAGCGCCGGCGGCACCGCGCGCATCGGATGCGAGTAAGAACGAGGCGAACGCAATGGCTGCGGTCTTGGCCAACATCGGCAGTTTGGTCCTGTTCCCGGCCTAAGAGTGATTGATTTTAGCCGGTGTTGGCCGGATAGGAACAGCGCGCTGGCGAAGGCGATCGCCCGCGCACGCCGCTGGCAGAGGATGTTGAGAGCGCTTCTGTCGCGGCTAGGGCCTCGACGGTCCGCCAGTGCAGGTGTGGTCCAAGAGGATTGAGGAACGCGACTGCCCTAGTCCGCCATCCTCGTGTTCCGCAATCCTGAAAGGCGCCCTCGCCGGTAGGTTGCGGCAAAGCGTTGCCGGCGAGAAGCCGATCCGCTTACCTTGGGGGGGGCCTAGCGCGGCAACGGTGTCGGACCGTTCAAGGGCGAAATGGCGTTGGCGGTGCCCCGCCCCGCTCGTCCGCGGTTCGGTGGCGCTGAACGACGTTAAAAGGCATCAGGTCCGAACGACAACACGCAGTATCCGAATTGAAGATGGCAGCTTTCTGAGTAGTCCAATCCAAGACGCAGATGCAAGCGCCTGAAATCATTTTACTTAGTCGACTGGTGGAGCCAAGGGGAGTCGAACCCCTGACCTCTTGAATGCCATTCAAGCGCTCTCCCAACTGAGCTATGGCCCCGTTCCGTCGGCGGGCGGAACCTAAGCGGCGGGTTCGGCGGAATCAAGCGGATTCGCCGCCGCTGTCGATCGCGCTTGCGCCTTGCTCAGGCGCCCTGGCGCGGGTCGTCGTCCGGGAGATCGTCGAGATCCTCGATCTCGTCCTCTTCCTCGTCGTCGTTGACGTCCTCGTCGATCTCGTCGTCGTCGATCAAATCGGGATCCTTGAAGGCGACGGGCTCCTCTTCCTCCTGGTCCTCGTCGGCCAGGACGGGCCCGGCCGCGCCCTCCTCCTCGTCATCGTCGGCGAGCAGCGGCTCGTCCTCGTCCTCGTCCTCGTCGGCGTCGTCGACCAGGTCCTCTTCCTCCGCCAGAGCATCCTCGTCCTCTCTGACAGGCGCAGGCGCCCGCCGCTCACGCGTGGCCGAGACCTTGCCATGGTCGTCGATGGCGAAGGCGGCACCGCATGCGGGACAGACGATCGGATCGCTTTGCAGGTCGTAGAACCGTGTCTCGCAGTTCGGACAGGTTCTCTTCACGCCCCATTCGGCCTTGGGCATCCTTGCTTCCTCGGTTCGGATTTTCGGGATTCGGCGCGCGAATTGCACATCCCGCCGGCCCTGTCAAAGCCTGGGCGTGTGGTTCGTGCATCGCCCACGAAATAATCATGCGCGGCCCGGAACCAAGGCTTGCTGTTGTGCATACGCGAAATTAACTTCGTCAGGCTAGAGATGGGGGGCTCCATGCGTAAGGACACAATTTGCTGTACCATGCTTATGAAATGACACACGCGGCGATCGGTCCCATGCGGACCATGGCCCGCGTCAGCAATCGTGTCCTGACGAGCTGCTTCAACCCCTTCGCCCAGACGTATCCTGCCCGGGCCACCGCCGCCGCCTGCGAGATGTTCGTCAATGCGACGCGGCGCTACGGCAAGCCCGAGTTCGGCATCGACGAGACCGAGGTGATGGGCGAGCGGGTGCCCGTGGTCGAGGAGATCGTGGCCGAACGGCCGTTCTGCAACCTCGTCCGCTTCCGCCGCGCCTCGCCGATCGCCGAGGCGCGCAACGACCCCAAGCTGGTGATGGTCGCACCGATGTCCGGCCATTTCGCAACCCTGCTGCGCGGCACGGTCGAGGCGATGCTGCCCGAGCACGACGTCTATGTGACCGACTGGATCGATGCGCGCGAAGTCTCGCTGGCGCAGGGCAGTTTCGGTCTCGCCGACTATGTCGACTACGTGATGGACTTCTGCCGCTTCCTCGCGCAGGGCGGCGAGCGGCCGGCCGTGATGGCGGTCTGCCAGCCCGGCGTGCCAGTGCTGGTCGCGGCGTCTCTCATGGCCGAGAACGACGATCCCGCCCGCCCGGCGTCGATCGTCCTGATGGGCAGCCCGATCGACACGCGCATCAACCAGACCGAGCCGAACCGGCTGGCCCAGACCCGCCAGCTCAGCTGGTTCGAGAAGAACGTCATCGTCACCGTGCCCTGGCCGAACCCCGGCATGCTGCGCCGCGTCTATCCGGGCTTTCTCCAGCTCTCGGGCTTCATGTCGATGAACCTCGACCGCCATCTCGATGCGCATTTCGACCACTTCCAGCATCTGGTCGAGGGCGACGGCGACTCGGTCGCCGGGCATCGGGCCTTTTACGACGAGTACCTTGCGGTGATGGACCTGGACGCGGAATTCTATCTCGACACGGTCGAGGTCGTCTTCCAGAAGCACCTGATCCCGACCGGGGAATACCGGCATCGCGGCCAGCTGGTGCGTCCGCAGGCGATCCGCGATATCGGCCTGATGACGGTCGAGGGCGAAAAGGACGATATCACCGGGCGCGGCCAGACCAAGGCGGCGCACGATCTGTGCACCGGCCTGCCCGAGCAGCGCAGGTTCCACTACGTCCAGCCGCGCGTCGGCCACTACGGCGTCTTCAACGGCTCGCGCTTCCGCAACCACATCCAGCCCAAGATGCGCGACTTCATCCGCGCCGAGCGCAGGATGGTGCGCGGGTGACGGCAGGCTGACATCGGCCGCGCCGCGCGGCATATGGCACCCGTGACAAGCATCGAGATGGAAGACCCCCCGTGCCGGGTCCGCCTCGTGCGGAGCGCCCGCGCGCGGCGCTTCACGCTCAGGCTTGAGGCCTGCGGGGCAGGTGCAGTCCTGACCGTGCCGCCGGGCGTGCCCGCGGCCGAGAGCCGGCGCTTTCTGGCGCGCCATGCCGGCTGGCTGCGCGCCGCGCTGGCCCGCCAGCCCGAGGCGACGGTCGTGGCCCCCGGCATCAAGCTGCCAGTGGCGGGCGTTCCTGTCTCGGTCGTCGCCCGGCCCGGGCCGCGGCGGCCGCCCGTCCTGCAGGGCGGCACGCTGCTCCTGCAGGGCCAGGGCGCCGAGGGCGCGCGGATCGCCGCCTGGCTGAAGCTGCGGGCGCGCGACGCGCTGTTGCCGGCGGCGCGCGGCTATGCGCGCCGGCTGGGGCGCGAGGTGGCCGAGATCTCGCTGCGCGACACGCGCTCGCGCTGGGGCTCGTGCTCGTCGCGCGGGACGCTCAGCTTTTCCTGGCGGCTCGCCATGGCGCCGCCGGCCGTGCTCGACTACGTCGCCGCGCACGAGGCGGCGCACCTTGTCGAGATGAACCACTCGCCGCGCTACTGGAAGCTGGTCGAAGACCTGGTGCCCGACCATGCCAGCCACCGCGGCTGGCTGAAGCGCGAGGGCCGCCGCCTGCACGCCTATCGCTTCACCGAAAGCTGAACGACGGCCGGCTGAACGATGGCCCTTAAGTGCGGCCGCTCACGCGACCGCCGCCTCGTCGAGATAGCGCACGCCCCCGACCTCTGCGATCCGGAGCCGGGTGCGTGCACCGACCAGGTTGCCGGCCTGCAGCGTGTGTCCCGACCAGGCGACCTGGCCCGGGTCGGGACCGTCTGCGAAGGCCTCGACGAGCGCTCGACCCTCCATCCCCTCTGCCGGGAGGCCGAGCAGCCGCAGCACCGTCGGCGCGATGTCCGCGGTACCCGCGGGCGCCTCGACCTCGACGCCCGCGCGGAACGCCGCCCCGCCCATCGCCAGCACGGTCGCGAGCTCGTGCCGGTTCAGCCCGCCATGGCAGCCGCCGCCAACCGGGTACCGCGCATCGTGCAGCGTCATCCCCGGCATCCCTGCCGCATTCGCCCCGCCATGGCTGCGCAGCGAGACCGAGATGTCGGGCCCCCGCGCATGGTCGAGCCCGAGCTCGGCGGTACGCAGCGTGCCGAGCACGCCGTCGCGCGTGAAGAGCGGCCCGCACCAGGGCTGCGCCAGCAGCCAGCCGGCAACGCGCTCGACCAGGCTGCGCTCGCGGTCGCGAAGCCAGATGCCGCCGGCCGAGTCGATCCCGACGACGCAGTCGTGGCCTCCCATCCGGCCGGTCGAGGCCGCGAACCCGGCCCCGCCGAGCCGCGTCGGGCACGTCGAGCGGCGCGCCCTCGAGGGTGATCTGCCCGTGGTCCGACAGGGCGATCACCTGGAGGTCGCCGGCCTCGATGGCGGGGCGGTGGTGGTCGAGGATGCGCCCGAACAGGGCATCGGCATGCCGCACGGCCAGCAGCGACCCGGGCGACCCGATGCCCAGCGCGTGAAACTCTCGTCCGGCTGGCACAGCCAGAGCAGCATCACGTCGGGCGCGATCTCCGGCTCGACGAAGCGCAGATAGGCCTCGACGGCCCAGCCGATCCAGTCCACCGCCGGCAGCTCGTGCCGCGGCATCGCGCCGATAAGCGCGACGATCCGGTCATGAACCCCCGCCGGCACCGCGCGCGCCGGCGCGCGCATTGCCAGGCGGAACCCGCCCGTCCGCTCGGCGGCGTGGTTCAGCAGCAGGCCGCCGCCCGCCGTTCCCGCGCTGAGCGTCGCCAGCCGCCTGCCCGCCGCCGCCAGCCGCTCGCCGAGCGAGGGCACGCACAGCACGGCGCCCGCCGCGAAAGCGTCCGTCAGCTGCCCGTCGTCGCCCGTGTTGAGCAGCCGGTCGCCCAGCAGGTCGGGCGCCACGAACCGGTTGCCGACCACGCCGTGCCGCACCGGCCGGCAGCCAGTGATCACGGCCGACTGGTTGACCCGCGTCTCGGTCGGGAAGGTCGAGCGCGCGTTGCGATACCGCACGCCCCCGGCGGCGAAGGCGCAGAGCCGGGGCATGATCGCGGGCGCCACGAACTCGGGCCGCAGCGCGTCGAAGACGACGACCAGGACCCGCACGCCGCTCATCGAGGGCCTGCCGCCGTCAGAGCGCGACCCGAACCGCCTCGGCCGCGCATTCAGCGTGCTGCGGGCAGCCGACGTAATGGTCGTTGACCAGCCCGCAGGCCTGGGCAAAGGCGTAGACGATCGTCGGCCCGCAGAACTTGAAGCCGGCCGCCTTCAGCGCCTTGGACATCTCGCGGCTCTCGGCGGTCTCGGCCGGCACCTCGGCGCGGCCCTCCCAGCGGTTCTGCCGCGGCCGGAAATCGTAGAACTGCCAGATGAACCGCGCGAAGCCGTCGCGCCCCTCGATCTCGGCCCAGGCGCGTGCATTGCCGATCGTCGCCTCGATCTTGGCGCGCGAGCGCACGATGCCGGGGTCGGCCAGCAGGCGATTGACGTCCGCCTCGCCATAGCGCGCGATCCGCTCGGGCCGGAACCCCTCGAAGGCGGCGCGGAAGGCCTCGCGCTTGCGCAGGATGGTGATCCAGGCGAGCCCCGCCTGGAAGCCGTCGAGCACCAGCTTCTCGAACAGCGCGCGCGGGTCCCTTTCGGGCCGGCCCCACTCCCGGTCGTGATAGCCCACATAGAGCGGATCGGTCCCGCACCAGTCGCAGCGGGCAAGCCCAGTCCCTGCGTCCATGACGGCCCCCCGCTAACCGGTTCTTAGAACATTGATAGAACCCTCGGGCGGTGCTGACCAGAGTTTTCGCAGGCGGGTTCGGTGGCGTGATGCGGCGAGTGACGGGGAGCGCGGCGCATGACCGCGCGGCTGAGAGTACCAGGGCAGATGCCCTCCTGGCGATCGGCCTCGACAACCTCCCGCTGCTCGAGGAGCTGTTCGGCGACGCGCTGGGCGACGAGGTTCTCGCCGCCGTCGAGCGACGGGTCCGCGCCGCGCTGCCGCAGGGCTGCACGCTCGGCACGACGCGGCACCGGCGCCTGCTGCTCGGCCTGCCCGCGTCGAATCTCGCGACCGCACGCATGATCTTCGATGCCCTGCAGGCCGCCGCGTCGAACGAGGCGATCGAGACCGCGCACGGGCCGGTCGCCGTGACCCTGTCCGGCGGCTGCGCGCTGGCCGATGCGGCCGGCCGAGGCGGCGTCGACATCGCCGAGGCGCTGCAATTCGTCGCCTTCGGCGCGCTGCACGCTGCCATGGCCAGGGGCGCCGGCAGCTTCGAGGTCGCGCGCGACCGCGACGAGGCGCGACGCCTGCGGGCGCGCCTGCTGCATACGGTGCGCGCCGCTGTCGGCGCCGGCTGCGAGAACCGGCTCGGACTCGCCTTCCAGCCGGTGGTCCGGGCGAGCGGCAGCAACGTGATCAGCTTTCACGAATGCCTCGTCCGCCTGCGCCAGCCGGATGGCGGCCTGCTGCGGGCCGGCGAGTTCATGCCCGAGATCGAGCGCATGGGCCTCGCCCCCTTCGTCGACCGCCAGGTGCTGCGGCACACTTTCGCGGTGCTGGCGCGGCACCCCGCCGCGCGCTTTTCGATCAACGTCTTTCCACAGACGATGCACGACCGCCAGTGGATGGCGCTCTTCGAGGAGGGCGCCGGCGCCGACCCGACGCTCGCCGAGCGGCTGATCGTCGAGGTGACCGAGACCGGCTCGATGCTCGACCCCGAGCGGACGCGCGCCTTCATGGAGCGGCTGCGCGGGCGCGGCGTGTCGTTCGCGCTCGACGATTTCGGCGCGGGCCACACCGCGCTGCACTATCTGCGCGACTTCCGCTTCGACATCCTCAAGATCGACGGCCGTTTCGTCCGCGACATCGAGCCCGGCTCGGACAACGCCTTCCTGGTCGAGCGCATGGTCGAGATCGCCCGCCGCTTCGAGATGATGACGGTCGCCGAGGCGGTGCAGAGCCCGGCCGAGGCGCGCTGCCTTTCAGAGCTCGGCATCGAGCACTTCCAGGGGTTCCATTTCGGCTGCCCCAGCCTGATGCTAGGGCCGACCGCCGTGCCGATGCCGGCCGTCGCGGCCCAGGCCTGAGACGCACTGGGTCCGCCCTAGGGCGCGCCGGCGGGCCCCAAACTCAGACCTTGGATCGGCTCAGCCGCTCGAGCTGCGCCTGCATCTCGGTCAGCTGCCGCTGCAGCAACTCCAGATCGTCGCTCAGCTCCTTGGGGTCGTGCTCGGCAGGGGCGGGGGGCGGCGTCGGGGTGGTGGTGGTGGTGCCAGCGCCCGCGCTCCCCTGGTTGAAGGGCGAGAACATCCGCACCGAGCGCTCGAACAGCTCCATGTTCGAGCGCGCGATCTGCTCGAATTTCTCCAGCGCCTGCGTGCCGCCGAAGGCGCGGCGCAGCTGCTCCTGATTGCGCCGGAACGCCTCCATCGTCGCATCGAGATAGCTCGGCACCACGCCCTGCAGCGGGTCGCCATAGAGGCGGATCAGCTCGCGCAGGAAGTTGGTCGGCAGCATGTTCTGCTCGCCGGCCTCCTCATCGACGATGATCTGCGTCAGCACCGACCGGGTGATATCCTCGCCCGACTTTGCGTCGAAGACGGCGAAGTCCTCGCCCGAGCGGACCATCTTGGCCAGATCGTCCAGCGTCACATAGCTGCTCTTGGCAGTATTGTAGAGCCGCCGATTGGCGTACTTCTTGATGACGACCTTCGGGCCCTTGCTTTCCGCCACGACCGCACTCCCATGGGGCATCGGTGCTGACCTTCGCACCGGGCGCAGACCCGCGCAACCGCTTTGTTGCGGCTGCGAAGCCGCCGGGGCTCCCGGTTTGCTGCGCAAAATGGGAAGAGTCGCATTGAAGTCACCGCCGCGCACGTGCGACATACCCGCGAGGGAGACAGAATTCTCGGTACAGAGGAACGTCAACATGACGAATGTCGTGATCGCCTCGGCCGCCCGCACCGCGGTCGGCAGCTTCAACGGCGCCTTCGCCAACACGCCGGCGCACGAGCTCGGCGCCACCGTGATCAAGGCGGCGCTCGAGCGGGCCGGCGTCGAGCCGGGCGAGGTGTCGGAGACCATCCTCGGCCAGGTGCTGACCGCAGCCCAGGGCCAGAACCCGGCGCGCCAGGCGCACATCGCCGCCGGCCTGCCGCGCGAGAGCGCGGCCTGGGGCATCAACCAGGTCTGCGGCTCGGGCCTGCGCGCGGTGGCGCTCGGCGCGCAGCACATCATGCTGGGCGACGATTCCATCGTGATCGCCGGCGGGCAGGAGAGCATGTCGCTGGCGCCCCACGCCGCGCATCTGCGCCAGGGCCAGAAGATGGGCGACCTGAAGTTCGTCGACACGATGATCAAGGACGGGCTCTGGGACGCCTTCAACGGCTACCACATGGGCAACACGGCCGAGAACGTCGCCAAGCAGTTCCAGATCACGCGCGAGCAGCAGGACGCGTTCGCGCTGGCCAGCCAGAACAAGGCCGAGGCGGCGCAGAAGGCAGGCCGCTTCGACGAGGAGATCGCGCCCTTCACCGTCAAGACCCGCAAGGGCGACACCGTCGTCGACAAGGACGAGTACATCCGCCACGGCGCGACGCTCGAGGCGATGACCAAGCTGCGCGCCGCCTTCGAGAAGGAGGGCACGGTCACGGCCGGCAACGCCTCGGGCCTCAACGACGGCGCCGCGGTCACGGTGCTGATGACCGCCGAGGAGGCCGAGCGCCGCGGCATCACGCCGCTCGCCCGCATCGTCTCCTACGCCACCGCCGGCGTCGATCCCGCGATCATGGGCACGGGCCCCATCCCGTCCAGCCGCCGCGCGCTGGAGAAGGCCGGCTGGAAGGTCGAGGATCTCGACCTCGTCGAGGCGAACGAGGCCTTTGCCGCGCAGGCCTGCGCCGTCAACAAGGACATGGGCTGGAACCCCGATATCGTGAACGTCAACGGCGGCGCCATCGCCATCGGCCACCCGATCGGCGCCAGCGGCGCGCGCGTGCTGACGACGCTGCTGCACGAGATGAAGCGCCGCGACGCCAAGAAGGGTCTTGCCACGCTCTGCATCGGCGGCGGCATGGGCGTCGCCATGTGCGTCGAGCGTCCCTAAGAGCGCTCCTGGGATCGACGTGCCGCCGGCGGATGAACGGCTCGCTTTTGCGCAGCTGGTCTTCTCCGGCGGCGGCACGCGCTGCTTCTGGCATGGCGGGTTCCTCGAGGTTGTCGCGCCGGCGATCGAAATGGCGCCCGAGCGCATCGTCGGCGTCTCGGGCGGCGCGTTGTCGGCCGCGTCCTTCATCACGGGCCGCGCGCACGAGCTCAAGCGCGTCATGATCGAGAGATTCGAGCGCGTGGACAGCAACGTGGACCTGCACGCGATCGTCGAGGGCGACTCGATCACCCCGCACCAGCGCATTTACCGCGAGATCGTCGCCGCGCTGCTCGACGACGACGAGGCGCGGCGGCGGATCGCCGAAGGCCCCGCCTTCCAGGTGCAGATCGGCCACCCGCCATCGGAGGCAGCGCCGCGCGCCTCGACCATCCCCCTCTTCACGCTCTACGAGGCGGAAAAGCGTCTGCGCGGCACGCCGCACCTGCGCTGGTGCCAGCGCGCCGGCTTGCGGGCGCAGCTGATCGACGCGCGCCAGGCGGCCCGCGACGGCCGGCTCTGCGAGCTGATCTGCGCCGCCGCGGTCATCCCGCCGGTCTTCAAGATCGCCGTCTGGGACGGCCAGCAGGTCATCGACAGCGGCATGGCCGACAAGGCGCCGATGCCGGAACCGAACCGCGGCCGCACGCTGATCCTGCTGACCGACGAGTTCCCGAATACCCCGAGCGACCCCGACCGGGTCTATGTCGCGCCCTCGCGCGAGACGCCGGCCGACAAGATCGACTTCACCGATGCGGACAAGCTGAGGCGCACCTGGGAGCTCGGCCGTCGCGACGGCGAGCAGTTTCTGGCGCGGCACGGCGCGGCCGCCGAAACCATCCACTGAGAACGGGAGGATACGAGATGGCACGGGTTGCTTTGGTCACCGGAGGCTCGCGCGGCATCGGCGCGTCGATCTCCAAGGCGCTGAAGGCGGCGGGCTGCACGGTCGCCGCCAACTACGCCGGCAATGACGAGGCGGCGTCGAAGTTCAAGGACGAGACCGGCATCCCGGTCTACAAATGGTCGGTCGCCGACTACGACGCCTGCAAGGAAGGCATCGCCAAGGTCGAGGCCGAGCACGGGCCCGTCGAGATCCTGGTCAACAATGCCGGCATCACGCGCGACGCCCCCTTTCACCGCATGACGCCCGAGCAGTGGCGCGAGGTGATCGACACCAACCTGACCGGCACCTTCAACATGACGCACGTCGTCTGGCCCGGCATGCGCGAGCGCAAGTTCGGCCGGATCGTGACGCTGAGCTCGATCAACGGCCAGAAGGGCCAGTTCGCCCAGGCCAACTACTCGGCGTCGAAGGCCGGCGACATCGGCTTCACCCGCGCCCTGGCGCAGGAGGGCGCGCGCGTCGGCATCACCGTCAACGTCGTCGCCCCCGGCTACATCGCCACCGACATGGTCATGGCGGTGCCCGAGAAGGTGCGCGAGGGCATCATCGCCCAGATCCCCGTCGGCCGCCTCGGCGAGCCCGACGAGATCGCCCGCTGCGTCACCTTCCTGTGCTCGGACGACGCGGGCTTCATCACTGGGTCGACGATCTCGGCGAACGGCGGCCAGTTCTTCAGCTGACGAGGGGCGCGGGGCTGACCCTGCCGCGGCGCGCGGCCCGGCTTACCCCGCCCCCCGCCCCTCCCCGCAAGGGGGAGGGGAGCCGCCGCCTCTCTACGCGGGCGCCCGCCAGCCGCATGGTCATCGCCCGGCTCGACCGGGCGATCCTGCGCACCACTTACACTTGTGTTTGCGCAGCGCGGACCGTTGCTCTGCCCGCCGCCGCGCCTAACGCTCCCGCCGGAACCAGCTCGCCAAAGTCCAAGGGAGCGCCAGCGCGGGCCACGGGCGGATGGGCGGCTCGAGGATCAGCCCCACCTCGGCGACCGCGCCGTCGGGGGCCAGCGAGCGCACCACCAGCTCGAGCTGGTCGAGCGCGATCCGGTCGCCCGGCACCGGTTGGCCGCGGAACTCGGCTGTCAAGAGCTCGCCCAGGCTCCGGTCGGGCTCCGCCCCCAGCGACAAGCCGTATTCGCGCTCGAACTCGCAGACCGTCGTCTCGGGCTTCAGCGCGAAATCGCCATAGACCTGCGGGTCCTCGGGATCGCCCGGCCGCGTGTAGACGCTGTCGAGCAGCCGCAGCTGGCGCGGCGGCGCGAAAAGGTACACATCGTCCCCGGCTTGCAGCGGCCCGGCATTGTGAACGGAGAGCGCCCGCGCGTCGCGCAGGATCAGCAGCGGCCGCGCCCAGCGCGGCACGCGCTCGCCGCCCGCGACCGCGCTCTCGGGATGGATGCGATAGCCGACCAGCTCGACCTCGGCGTCACCCGGCAGCTCGAGCTCGATCCGGTCGACCAGCCCAGGTGCCGGGCGGCACCAGCAGGCGCAGCCGCTTGGCCGCCGCGCCGATGGTCCAGCCCTGGATCATCAGGGACGAGATCACCATCACGAAGACGACGTTGAAATAGAGCGGGCCGCCCGCGACGCCGCCCAGCGCCGGAAGGATGGCGAGCAGGATCGACACCGCGCCGCGCAGGCCGACCCAGCCGACGAACAGCACCTCGCGCGCATTGAAGCCGAACGGCAGCAGGCACAGCCACACGGCCAGCGGCCGGGCCACGAAGATCAGTACCGCGGCCAGTGCCAGCGCCGGCCCCATGACGGCGCCGAACTCGGACGGGTAGGCCAGCAGCCCGAGCGCCAGGAACATGCCGATCTGCGCCAGCCAGGTCATGCCGACCTGGAACCGCCGGATGCGGTTGGCAAAGCGCATGCCGCTGTTGCCGGCCACCACCCCCGCGACATAGGCGGCGAGAAACCCGCTGCCGCCGACCAGGCCCGTCGCCGCGAACAGCATCAGCGCCGCGGCGAGCGCCGCGACCGGGTAGAGCCCGGCGTCGACGCGCCGGAGCAGCCGCATGAACCAGACGAGCGCCATCCCGCCGGCCGCGCCGCAGACGATCCCGAGGCCGATCTGCTGGACGAACGCGACCGCCAGCGACCAGTCGAGCGGCGCTTCGCCGGTCGCCGCCGCAAGCTCGACCAGCGTCGCCGTCAGGAAGATCGCCATCGGGTCGTTGGCGCCCGACTCGATCTCGAGCGTCGCGCCGACGCGGTCGCGGATGCGGATGCCGCCGACGCGCAGCAGGAAGAAGACGGCCGCCGCATCCGTCGAGGCGACGATGGCGCCCAGCAGCAGGCCCTCGATCCAGTCGACCCCGAACAACCAGTGCGCCGCGGCGCCGACGAACGCCGTCGTCATGACGACGCCCAGCGTCGCCAGCACCAGCGCCGGCGCGGCGGCCAGCCGGTAGCTGCGCAGCGGCGTGGCAAAGCCGCTGTCGAAGAGGATGATGGCCAGCGCCAGCGAGCCCACGAAATAGGCGGTCTCGCCGCTGTCGAACTCGACGCCGAGGATGCCGTCCTCGCCGGCCAGGAGCCCGATGCCCAGGAAGACCAGCAGCAGCGGCGTCCCCACCCGCTGCGAGACGAGGCTCGTCAGCGCGCTCGCGACGACCAGCCCCGCCCCGATCAGGATCGCAAGGTTGATGGCGTCGAACATGCAAGGCGGCTCGCGGGGCTTGCGGAGCGCATGACGTGCGCGGTCCCGCCATCATCGCCAAGCCCCGCCGCCGGGGCAAGCGATGCCTCCGTCGAGGTCAGAAACCCAGCCGCGCCGCATGCCGGCGCGCGCCCGTCTCACATGTTGGGATAGTTCGGCCCGTCGCCGCCCTGCGGCACGGTCCAGACGATGTTCTGCGGCGGGTCCTTGATGTCGCAGGTCTTGCAGTGCACGCAGTTCTGGAAGTTGATCTGGAAGCGCGGGTTCGACCCGTCATCGTCGCGCACGACCTCGTAGACGCCGGCCGGGCAATAGCGCTCGGATGGCTCGGCATAGATGGGCAGATTGTGCTCGATCGGGATCTTGGGGTCCTTCAACCGCAAATGGCAGGGCTGGCTCTCCTCGTGGTTGGTGAAGGAGAACGCGACATTGGTCAGCCGGTCAAAGCTCAGCACGCCGTCGGGCTTGGGGTAGTCGATCGGCTTGTGGTCGGCGGCCTTGCCGGTCGCCTCGGCATCGGTCTTGCCGTGCTTCATCGTGCCGAACGGGTTCATGCCGACGCTGCCGCCCCACATGTCCATGCCGCCCAGCACCAGCCCGCCGAACAGGCCGTATTTCGACCAGATCGGCTTGACGTTCCGCACGGGGCGGAGGTCACGCATGATGGGACCGCGGCGCACCGCCTCGTCGTAGTCGGCCAGCTCGTCGCCGCCCCGGCCCGCGCCGATCGCCGCATGCGCCGCCTCGGCCGCGTGGATGCCGGAATGCATGGCGTTGTGCGTGCCCTTGATGCGCGGCACGTTGACCATGCCGGCGGCGCAGCCCAGCAGCGCGCCGCCGGGAAAGGCCAGCTTCGGCAGGGACTGCCAGCCGCCCTCGCTGATCGCCCGCGCGCCATAGGCGACGCGCTTGCCGCCCTCCAGCATGGCGGCGATCGTCGGATGGTGCTTGAAGCGCTGGAACTCCATGTAGGGGTAGAGGTAGGGGTTGGCATAATTCAGGTGCACGACGAAGCCGATCGCCACCTGGTTGTTCTCGAAATGGTAGACGAAGCGAGCCGCCGCCCGCCTGGTTGCCGAGCGGCCAGCCGAGCGTGTGCATGACCAGGCCTTCGCGGTGCTTCTCGGGCTTGATCTCCCACAGCTCCTTCATGCCGAGCCCGTATTTCTGCGGCTCGACCCCGTCCGAGAGCCCGTATTTCGCGATGACCTGCTTCGAGAGCGAGCCGCGCACGCCCTCGCCCAGCAGCACGTACTTGCCCGAGACGACCATGCCGGGCTCGTAGTTCTCGCCCGGCTCGCCGTCCTTGTTGCGGCCGAATTCGCCGGCGACGACGCCGGTCACCTCGCCGTTCTCGCCATAGACGAGTTCCGAGCAGGACATGCCGGGATAGACTTCGACCCCCAGGCTTTCGGCCTGCTCGGCCAGCCAGCGGCAGACATTGCCGAGCGAGACGATGTAGTTGCCGTGGTTGCTCATCAGCCGCGGCATCATGAAGCTCGGCAGCCGGATGCCGCCGGCCTCGCCCAGCCACAGGAACTGGTCCTCGGTGACGGGCGTGTTCAGCGGCGCGCCCTTGTCGCGCCAGTCGGGGATCAGCGCGTTCAGCCCCGACGGATCGACCACCGCGCCCGACAGGATGTGCGCGCCCACCTCGGACCCTTTCTCCAGCACGACGACGTTGAGGTCGGGGTCGAGCTGCTTCAGCCGGATCGCCGCGCTCAGGCCCGCGGGCCCCGCGCCGACGATGACCACGTCGACCTCCATCGCCTCGCGCTCGATCTCTGCCATGCTCGGATCCCTCTAAGTGCCTGCGGGTGCATATCGCGCGCCTCGCGCAAGGGTCAACCGCGCCCCGAATGACGGGTTCCGGCCGGGCGGTCGGCCTCGGGCGCGCGGATGGCAAGCCGCCTTGCGCAGATGCAGCTTGCCGGCGGCCCTGCGCGCGGCATAGGCGCTCGATATGCCGGTCACCGATCAGAACACGCTGCGCGGCGTCGCCTTCATGGTGGCGGCGACGCTGGTCTTCGCCCTGCAGGACGGGTTCTCCAAGGCGCTGGCCGCGAACCACTCGCCGATCTTCATCACCATGCTGCGCTACTGGGCGTTCGGCGCCGTCTGCCTCGTCCTCCTCTGGCGCAACGGCTTCGCGCAAGGCCTGCGCAGCGGCCAGCCGCGCCTGCAGGCCACCCGCGGCGTGCTGCTGGCGCTCGAGATCTGCGTGGCGGTCGCCGCCTTCCACCTGATCGGGCTCGCCAACACGCATGCGATCTTCGCCTTCGGGCCGCTGCTGATCGTCGCGCTCTCGGGCCCGCTCCTGGGCGAACGCGTCGGCTGGCGCCGCTGGTCGGCGATCGGCGTGGGCTTTCTCGGCATGATGCTGATCATCCGCCCCGGCTCGCAGCCGCTCAGCTACGGGATGGGCGTCGCGATCCTCGGCATGGCCATGTTCGCGATCTACGGCATCGCGACGCGTCGGGTGGCGCGCACCGACGGGGCGATGACCAGCTTCTACCACACCGGCATTTTCGGCGCCGTGGTGATGACGCTGATCGGCCCGTGGTTCTGGTCGGCGCTGACGCCGCTCGAGATGGCCATGATGGCGACGCTCTGCCTCACCGGCATGACGGGCCACTATCTGCTGATCCGCGCCTTCGAGGCGGCCGAGGCCTCGTCCCTCCAGCCGTTCGCCTATCTGCAGACGGTCTTCTCGTCGCTGGTCGGCGTCGCCGTCTTCGGCGAGTTCCTCTCGCCCTGGACCATCCTCGGCGCCGTGGTCGTCATCGCCGCCGGCCTCTTCGCCTTCTGGCGCGAGCGCGTCCGCGCCAAGCAGGCGGCGAGCGCGGCACGGCAGGACATGCCCAAGGCTGCCTGACCGGCGGAAAGGGTCGGGCGGCTTCCCCCTAAACTCGGCTGCCGTCCGGCCGGCCTACGAAGCGTTGGCCGGGCGGTGCCGGGCGGCGCCGGAGAGCGGCGCGAGCAGGCTGGGCCCCCGCCATGCCATCCCGGCGGGGACCGGCGCCGTTTCGGACGCCGGCTCGCCGATCAGCGCATAGCGCTGCAGCAGCCGCCAGCGGCGCCCCTCGCCCGGGTTGCCGACGAGCGCCATGTCCCAGATCGTCTGCTGGCGCGCCAGCACCGGGGCCAGCCGTGGCTCGAGTTCGGCGACGATCTCGTAAGCGGTGCCGAGATCGAGCCGGTCGGTCAGCGGCAGGTGGAAGCGCTCGAGCGCCGGGGGCGTCGGGGCGACCACGCCGCGGTCGCCGGCCTGGCCCGCGTCCGTCGCCCGCATGTAGGGCAGCGGCTGCCGCAACGGGCGAAGCGCCGTCTCGACGGCCGAGAGCAGGTTGGCGACGGCCGGGTCGGGCTGGGACAGCGCCAGCGCCACGTGCCCGTCGAAGACGGTCAGCTCGAGCGTTGGCAGGCGGATCGCCTCGGTCCGCTCGGTGAGCTCGGCCAGCGCATCCTCCAGCGCCCAGAGGCTGCGCCCCGGCGTCAGCCGGAAGGCGGGCCGGATCGTCGCGTGCAGCCCGTGCCGCCCGACCTGGCCCGGAACCCCCGGACGCGGCGACTCGGTCGCGGGCTCGGCCGAGACGATGCCGTTATCGGCGCACCAGCCGGTCCATTCGCTGCCTAAGCGCCCGAGCCCCGTCGCCGGGCGCGGCACCCACCAGATTGCATAGCTTGTGTAGTCCATGGCGGTCCTCCGCCGTCGATCTTCCGCAACAATGCGGCGAATCGACGACGGGTAGCTGTAGCATTTGCCCCTTTTTCGCCAGGTTACCCGCGCTGTCGCCCGCCCGATTGCCCGCCCGGCCGGCTACTCGGCGGCCTCGGCATAGGCCTCGACGGGCGGGCAGGTGCAGACGAGGTGCCGGTCGCCATAGGCGTTGTCGACGCGGTTGACCGGCGGCCAGTACTTGTCGACGCGGAAGGCGCCGGGCGGGAAGCAGGCCTGCTCGCGGCTGTAGGGCCGGTCCCATTCGCCGACCAGGTCCTCGACCGTGTGCGGCGCGTTCTTCAGCGGGTTGTTCTCGGCATCCATCTCGCCCCGCTCGATGGCACGCGCCTCCTCGCGGATCGCCAGCATGGCGTCGCAGAAGCGGTCGAGCTCGGCCTTGTCCTCTGATTCGGTCGGCTCGATCATCAGCGTGCCGGCGACCGGCCAGCTCATGGTCGGCGCGTGGAAGCCGCAGTCGATCAGGCGCTTGGCGACGTCGTCGACCGTGACGCCGGCCGACTTCTGCAACGGCCGGGTGTCGACGATGCACTCGTGCGCGACCCGCCCGTTGCGGCCGCGGTAGAGCACGTCATAGGCGCCCTCGAGCCGCTTGGCGATGTAGTTGGCGTTGAGGATCGCCACCCGCGTCGCCTGCGTCAGCCCCTCGCCGCCCATCGCCAGGCAATAGGCCCAGGAGATCGGCAGGATGCCGGCCGAGCCATAGGGCGCGGCGGACACCTCGCCGTTCCCCGACGCGGCGCCGCCGGTCTCGACATGCCCCGGCAGGAACGGCACCAGGTGCGCCTTGACGCCGATCGGCCCCATGCCGGGCCCGCCGCCGCCATGCGGGATGCAGAACGTCTTGTGCAGGTTCAAATGGCTGACATCCGAGCCGAAATCGCCCGGCCGGGCGAGCCCGACCAGCGCGTTCAGGTTGGCGCCGTCCATGTAGACCTGCCCGCCGCAGGCATGGGTGATCTCGCACAGCTCGGTGATCGTCTCCTCGAAGACGCCATGCGTCGAGGGATAGGTCACCATGACGGCGGCCAGCCGCTCGGCATGGCTCTCGGCCTTGGCACGGAAGTCGGCCATGTCGACATTGCCGTGGTCGTCGGTCCTGACGACGACCACGCGCATCCCGGCCATCTGCGCCGAGGCTGGGTTCGTGCCATGCGCCGAAGACGGGATCAGGCAGACGTCGCGGTGCGCCTCGCCGCGGCTGTGGTGGTAGGCGCGGATGACCATCAGGCCGGCATATTCGCCCTGCGCGCCCGAGTTCGGCTGCATCGAGAAGGCGTCGTAGCCGGTGATCTGCGCAAAGCTTGTCCGAGAGGTCGCCGATCAGCTCGGCATAGCCCGCGGCCTGGTTCGCCGGGGCGAAGGGGTGCAGCTCGGCGAACTCCGGCCAGGTGATCGGCAGCATCTCGACGGTCGCGTTCAGCTTCATCGTGCAGCTGCCGAGCGGGATCATCGAGCGGTCGAGCGCCAGGTCGCGGTCGGCCAGGCGCCGCATGTAGCGCGTCATCTCGGACTCGGCCCGGTTCATGTGGAAGATCGGGTGGTCGAGATAGCCGCTCTGCCGGATCAGCTTCTTCGGCAGCCGGTACTCCGGGTGCTTGTCGGGATAGCGCAGATCGAAGCCGCCAAAGGCGCGCCAGACGGCCTCGACCGTCTCGGGCCGGGTGCGCTCGTCGACGGTGATGCCGATGTGGTGGTCGCCCACCTTGCGGAAGTTCAGCCCCTGGTCGACGGCGTTCTTCAGGATCAGCCCCTGGTAGGGGCCGACCTCGACCGTGATCGTGTCGAAGAACCGCTTGGGCGCGCAGGGAAAGCCCAGCCCCTCCAGTCCGTCGACCATGCGGGCCGCCTTGCGGTGCACCCGCTCGGCGATGGCCTTGCAGCCCGCGCGGCCCGTGGAAGACGGCGTACATGCCGGCGATCACCGCCAGCAGCACCTGCGCGGTGCAGATGTTCGAGGTCGCCTTCTCGCGGCGGATGTGCTGCTCGCGCGTCTGCAGCGCCAGGCGGTAGGCCCGGTTGCCGCGCGCATCGACCGAGACGCCGACCAGCCGGCCCGGCATCGCCCGCTTGTGCGCGTCCTTCGTCGCCATGTAGGCGGCGTGCGGCCCGCCATAGCCCATCGGCACGCCGAAGCGCTGCATCGAGCCGACGACGATATCGGCGCCCATCTCGCCCGGCGGCTTCAGCAGGCAGAGCGCCAGCGGGTCGGCCGAGACGACGCCCAGCGCGCCCTGCTCGTGCAGCGCGTCGATCTGCTTGGTGAAGTCCATGATGTGGCCGCGCGTGCCCGGATACTGGAAGAGCGCGCCGAAGACGGCGCTGGCGTCGAGGTCCATCGGGTCGCCGACGACGATCTCGATCCCCAGCGGCTCGGCCCGGGTCCGCATCACCGCGATGTTCTGCGGATGGCACTCCTGGTCGACGAAGAAGGCCGTCGCCTTCGACTTCGCCTGCCGGTGCGCCATCGTCATCGCCTCGGCGCAGGCGGTCGCCTCGTCCAGCAGCGACGCGTTGGCGATCTCCATCCCGGTCAGGTCGGTGACCAGCGTCTGGAAGTTCAGCAGCGCCTCGAGCCGGCCCTGGCTGATCTCCGGCTGGTAGGGCGTGTAGGCCGTGTACCAGGCCGGGTTCTCCAGGATGTTGCGCTGGATGACCGGCGGCAGGATCGTGCCGTGATAGCCCTGCCCGATCAGGCTGGTCAGCACGCGGTTCCTGTTGGCCGTGCGCGCACCCGGTCGAGCGTGCCGCGCTCGGTCAGCGGCTTGCCCCAGTCGAGCGGCGCCTTCTGCCGGATGCGGGCCGGCACGGTCTGCTCGATCAGCGCGTCGAGGCTGTCGGCGCCGACCACCTCCAGCATCTCGGCCATCTCGTCGGGCGAGGGGCCGATATGGCGGCGGTTGGCGAAGTCATAGGGCTCGTAGTCGATATGTTCTGAGGTCATGGGTCAGCGGGTCATGGGTCAGCGGATATGGGACAGGATGTTCAGGGTCTTGCCGAACGGATCGCGAAGGAAGAAGCGGCGGACGCCCCAGGGCTCGTCCGTGGGGCCGTAGACGATGTCGAGGCCGCGCGCGCGGGCACGGTCGAGAACCGTATCCAGGTCGTCGACCTCGATCGAGAGGTCCGGCACCTGGGTTCCCGAACCGCCCTCGCTGGCGACGCTGAGCTGTGGCCGTGCGCGCGCGTCACCGGCGAGGGTCGCCAGCCAGCCATGGTCCATGACGGGATCGAGCGCGAGCAGCTCGGCATAGAAGTCGCGCGCCGCCTGCGGATCGGCGACCGCGATGTTCGGCACGATGCGCAGAACGGGCATCCAGCCTAACCGGTCATCTCCTTGTAGGCCGCCTCGTCCATCAGCGCGTCGGCGTCGGACGGGTTCTTCAGCCTCATCTTGAAGAACCAGGCGGCGCCCTGCGGGTCCTCGTTGACCTTGGCGGGCTCGTCGACGATCGCCTGGTTTGCCTCGATGATCGTGCCGTCGAGCGGCATGAAGACGTCCGAGGCCGCCTTGACCGATTCGACCACCGCCGCGGCGTCGCCCTTGGCGAACTCGGCGCCCGCCTCGGGCAGCTCGACGAAGACGATGTCGCCCAGCTGCTCGGTGGCGTACTTGGTGATGCCGACGGTCGCCGTGTCGCCCTCGATGCGCAGCCATTCGTGGTCGTCGGTGAATTTCAGCATGGGTCCTCCCTAGACCTCGTTCTGGCTTCTTGTCGCTTGCAGCCCGCCGTCGCTTGTAGCCCGCTGTCGCTTTTAGCCCGCTGTCGCTTGTAGACCGTTATCGCTTGTAGCCTGGCGCGACGAAGGGCATCGCGCTGACGGCGACGGGCAGCCTCTTGCCGCGCACCTCGGCGAAGAGCCGCGTGCCCGGCTCGGCATAGGCGGTCGGCACATAGCCCATCGCCACGGGCGCGTCGACGGTCGGCCCGAAGACGCCCGAGGTGACGGTGCCGACGGACTCGTCCTCTGAATTCGAGGTGGATCGTCGCGCCCGCCCTGACCGGCGCCCGGCCCTCGGGCCGCAGGCCGACGCGGCGGCGCGGCGCGCCCTCCTCGAGCTGGGCGAGGATGATCTCGGCGCCCGGGAAACCGCCCTCGCGCGCGCCGCCGCGACGGCGCGCCTTCTGGATGGCCCAGCTCAGGGCGGCCTCGACCGGCGTCGTCGTCTCGTCGATGTCGTTGCCGTAGAGGCAGAGCCCCGCCTCGAGGCGGAGGGAATCGCGGGCGCCGAGGCCGATCGGCAGCACGCCCGGCTGCATGAGCAGATCCTCGGCGAAGGGCTCGGCCCGCACCGCGGGCACCGAGATCTCGAACCCGTCCTCGCCGGTGTAGCCCGAGCGCGACACGAAGCAGGGGATGCCCTTGAGCGTGACCTCGCGCATGTCCATGAAGCGCATCTCGGCCACTTCCGGCGCGAATTCGGCCAGCGCCGCCTCGGCGCCCGGGCCCTGCAGCGCCAGCAGCGCCCGGTCCTCCAGCGGCTCGACGAAGCAGTCCTCGGCGAGGTGGACCTCCATATGCGCGATGTCGGCCGCCTTGCACGACGCGTTCACCACCAGGAACAGGTGGTCGCCGCGGTTCGCGACCATCAGGTCGTCGAGGATGCCGCCGGCCTCGTTGGTGAAGAAGGCGTAGCGCTGCCGGCCCTCGGCCAGGCCCAGCACGTCGACGGGCACGAGGCGCTCGAGCGCGCGGGCGGCGTCGGCGAGCACGCCCGTGCGCGGGCGCAGCACCACCTGCCCCATGTGGCTGACGTCGAACAGGCCGGCGGCGGCGCGGGTGTGAAGATGCTCCCTCAGCACCCCGGCCGGGTACTGGACGGGCATCGAGTAGCCGGCGAAAGGCACCATGCGCGCGCCGAGCCGGGCATGCAGGAGGTCGAGCGGGGTCTTGTGCAGCTCTTCCGCCATGCTTCCGGGTTACCGGCGAGGCGGGCCGCTGGCAAGCCGGAACCCGAACCCGGCGCGCAAAGGGGGGCGTGATGGGGCGCCGCACCCCTGCGGACGAGCATCTCAGGCGCGGACGGCGGCGCGACGGCGCCAGATCGGCAGCACCCGCTCATATCACTCACCTAGACCTGCTACGGGTCGGCATAGGGCCGATCAGGTGGGCCGGCAGTGCTGTCGTGCGGTGTGCAGGAGGCGCCGCTCGAAATGGGATTTCAAGTTCGCCCCCTGGCACCGAAGTGGCGCTCCGGCAGGATGCATCAAAAGACGTGCTCAACGTCATGGCGACTTGAGCCGCTGAGGCCGTTGAATTACACTTTTAGCGCGCATGCCTCACGGGAACCGAGGGGCGCTGTTGGTTAATACGTTGGATCCCGGCGTCGTTGCCTTCGAAGCGGGCAGCCAGATCAGAATGCTGGCTGTAACAGCGGATCAGGAGAATAGAGAATGGCGAGAGAAGCTCAGATATTCATTCACCAGGGCAAAGGCGTCCGGCCGATCGTCGAGGTTCAAGTCCCCGCCGGTACCACGCTCGACGTGTCACGCAAGATCGAGGACATGGTCTACCAGCGCATCGCGCCGGAGATGCTGCAACTCGGCCCATGCCCGAACTGCCGCTCTGGTCTCGATCTGTTCATCAAGGAGAGATTCGAGGACGTCCTGCGCGTCGATCTGGAGTCGTTCGAGCTCCTGCGCTGACGCCCATCAGCGGGCTATGCGCTGCATGAACGGCCAGGGCGTGCAGGCCCTCGGCGTCGGGTTGGCCTTCAACCCGGCGCTCGCGGCCTTTGTCGAGAAGCACGCGGACCATCTCGATTATCTCGAGATCAGCCCGGAGCGCTTCTGGCGCGACCGCGGCCCGCAATGCGGCCGCGATGCCGACCGCTATGCCGAGCTCGCCGAGGCGGTCGCCCAGCTCGAGGCGGTGCGGTCCGATCTGCCGCTCGTCGCGCACGGCGTCGGCCTGTCGATCGCGGCGGCCGGGCCGCTGGACGTGGGTCACGTCGAACAGGTGGCGCGCTGGACCGAAAAATACGGCTTCGCCTGGTACAGCGAACACCTGGCGTATTCGCGCCTGGGGCCGGATCAGGACTGGCGCGGCATCGGGATCATGGTTCCTCCCGTCTACGACCGCGCGACGCTGGCCGACCTGACCGGCAAGCTGCGCCAGGTCCGCGCGATCCTCGGCCTGGACGTCCTTGTCGAGAACGCGGTGGATTATGCTCCGGCCGAGGTCGCGGACTTCGCCGAGCCCGAGTTTCTGATGGCGCTGTCGCGGCAATCGGGCTGCGGCGTGCTGCTGGATCTGCACAACATCCATACGAACGCGGTCAATCTGGGCCGCGACGCGTCGGCGGCCGTCGACGCCATGGATCTCGGCACGGTGGGCGAGCTGCACATCGCGGGCGGCGAGCCGCTGGACGGCTTTTGGACCGACGCCCACTCCGGGCGCTGCCCGGCCAAGGTCTGGGAGCTGCTCGAGCGGGTGCTGTCCCGGCCGAACGGCGTGCGCGGCGTCACGCTCGAGATCGACGAGAGCTATGCCAGCCGGCTTGGTGACGATGTCATCCTGGAAGAGCTGGAAAGGGCGCGCGCGCTCTGCCGGGCCGCCGGGGCGGCCCCCGTCAGCAATGTCGCGTGAGGAATACCAACGCGCCGTCGCGGACATCATCCGTTCGCCCGCGCTCTGCCGCGCCGCCATCCACGGCCAAAGCGATGCGCTCGACAGCTATGCCCTGACCGAGGTCGAGCGCGTCCGGCTGCGCAGCATGGCGCGCCAGGGCAGCATGAAGATCTACTGCATGCTCTATCGCGCCAGCCGGCTGGTCGGCATCACCCGGCGCCTGCCGGTGACGATCGCGCTGCTGGGCGACGCGTTGAGGCCCGTGTTCGATGCCTATTTGCGGGCCTGCCCCGATGCGAGCCCCGAATTCGACCGCGAGGCGATCGCCTTCGGCGGCTTCGTCCTCGGCTGCCTCGACCGGGGCGAGGCGCCCGCCGGCCTGCCGGAGGACGCCCTGGCGGCGGCGATCCGCCGGGAGATGGCCGAGCTGGTGCCGTAGGGCGGGCACCGGGCTGCGACGCCGCTCAGGTGAAGAGCATCCAGAGGCCCATCGCCACCATCATCACGTTCTCGGTCAGCGAGATGAAGCCGAGCGGCACGTTCGAGCCGCCGCCGACGCAGGCGCATTTGAGCTCGCGCCGGTCGATGTAGACCGCCTTGAAGACCGAGACGGCGCCGATCGTGCCGATGAACAGCGCCACCGGAATGGCGATGAACAGAGCCGCGTGCGCGATCATCAGCACGCCCGCCAGCGCCTCGCCGAAGGGGTAGATGTAGGCATACCGCACCCAGCGCTGGGCGAGCAGGTCATAGCCCAGGAACATGTTCGAGAAGCTCTCGAGGTCCTGCAGCTTGAGGATCGCCAGGATGCACATCGAGATGGCGATGAACCACTCGACGGCGCGGACGGTGAAGACGTCGCCGAGCGCGTACCAGCTGACGGCCAGCGCCATCAGCAAGGCGACCGCGAAGACGGCGATCACCGGCTGGTAGCTGGTCTCGTCCTCGGCCTGACCGGCCGGCGCCTTGCCGAAGTGCTCGCGCAAATCGTCATAGCCGCCGACCCGCTCGCCGCCGATGAAGGTCTGCGGCGTGGTCTTCACGCCGTGCGCCCGCTTGAAGGCCTCGGTCTCCTGCTTCGTCGTCAGGTGGTGGTCCTCGACGGCATAGCCCTCGCGCTCGAGCAGGTCCTTGGATTTGAGCCCGAACGGGCAGAGGTGGTCCGGCATCACCATCCGGTAGAGCTTGGCGGTTTTCGTCTGGTCCAGGGCCAAGTCGGAGCCTTTCGCTGCGAACATGCGTTCGAATTCGGGTTGAAAACCCGGCAGAATGCGTGCTGGTTCCGAGCCGGGCGGTCGTGCTTGCGGTGGGAGACATGCGGGTCCTTGAAAGCGCGCTCTATGCCGAGAACCTGGAGGAGACGGCCGCCTTCTATGCCGAGGTGATGGGGCTCGAGCGCATCGCCGCCGCCGAGGGGCGCCACGTCTTCTTTCGCGCGGGCGACGGCGTGCTGCTGCTGTTCAGGCCATCGGCGACGCGCGAGCCGCCGTCGCCCGGTGCGCGCGTGCCCGTGCCGCCGCATGGCACGCAGGGGGAAGGGCATCTCTGCTTCGCCGGCACCGCGGACGCGATCGCCGACTGGCGCGCGCGGCTCGCGCAAGCGGGGATCGCCATCGAGGCCGATTTCGAGTGGCCGCAGGGCGGGCGGTCGATCTACTTCCGCGACCCGGCCGGCAACTCGATCGAGATCGCCGAGCCGCGCATCTGGGGACTGGAGCCCCAGATCCCTCCGCCGACTGACCGGCGGCCTGAAACTCCTTCCCGTTCCGTGGATTGATGGTCTAGGACGGTGCCGGCATCGAGGGGACTACCTATGGCACGGGCTATGGATCGGGTCGAGCGCGAGGGGCTGCAGGTCGCGGCCGAGCTGGCGGAGTTCGTCGAGCGCCGGGCGCTGCCCGGCACCGGCGTCGATCCGGCAGCCTTCTGGCGGGGCCTGAGCGGCCTGATCCACGATTTCGGGCCGAAGAACCGGGTGCTGCTCGAGTACCGCGCCGAGCTGCAGCGGCGGATCGACGCCTGGCACCGCGAGCACCCTGGCCGCCCCGACCCGGAGGCCTATCGCGCCTTTCTGGAGGAGATCGGCTACCTGCTGCCCGAGGGGCCGGATTTCCGTGTCGAGACGGCGCGCGTCGATCCCGAGATCGCCAGCGTGCCCGGGCCGCAGCTCGTGGTGCCGATCACCAATGCCCGCTATGCGCTGAACGCGGCGAACGCCCGCTGGGGCTCGCTCTACGACGCGCTCTACGGCACCGATGCGCTCGGCGACCGGCCCGCGGGCGGCGGTTATGATCCGGCGCGCGGCGAACGCGTGATCGCCTGGGCCAAGGCGTTCCTGGACGAGGCGGCGCCTCTGGTGCGCGGCAGCCATGCGCAGGTGACGCGCTATGTCGTGGCGCATGGGCGCCTGGTGCCGACGCTGGCCGACGGGCGCGAGACCGAGCTCAGGCGGCCCGGGCAGTTCGTCGGCTATCGCGGGACGCGCGATCGAGCCCGAGGCGATCCTGCTGACCAACAACCAGCTGCATGCAGAGATCCTGATCGACCGCGAGAACGAGATCGGGCGGTCAGACCCGGCCGGCGTCGCCGACGTGCTGCTCGAGGCGGCGGTCACGACGATCATGGACCTGGAGGACTCGATCGCCGCCGTCGACGCCGAGGACAAGGTGCTGGCCTATGCGAACTGGCTGGGCCTGATGAAGGGCGACCTGACCGAGCAGGTCGCCAAGGAGGGGCGGACCTTCACGCGCAGCCTCGCGCCCGACCGGGAGTACACCGCGCCCGCCGGGGCCAAGCGCGTGCTCAAGGGCCGCTCGCTGATGCTGCTGCGCAATGTCGGGCACCTGATGACCAACCCCGCCATCCTCGACCGCGACGGCGGCGAGGCCTTCGAGGGGCTGATGGACGCGATGATCGGCACGATGGTCGCGATGCACGACCTGCAGAAGACGCAAGGGCCGCGCAACTCGACGCAAGGCTCGGTCTATGTCGTCAAGCCCAAGATGCACGGGCCCGAGGAGGTGGCGTTCACGACCGAGATCTTCGACCGGGTCGAGGCGGTGCTGGGCCTGCCGCCGAACACCGTCAAGATCGGCATCATGGACGAGGAGCGGCGCACGACCGTCAACCTCAAGGAATGCATCCGGGCGGCGCGGGCGCGCGTCTGCTTCATCAACACCGGGTTCCTGGACCGCACGGGCGACGAGATCCACACCTCGATGGAGGCGGGGCCGATGGTCCGCAAGGCGGCCATGAAGGACACCGCCTGGATCAAGGCCTACGAGGACTGGAACGTCGATGTGGGCCTCGCCTGCGGGCTGGCGGGCCGGGCGCAGATCGGCAAGGGCATGTGGGCGATGCCCGACCTGATGGCGGACATGCTGGAGCAGAAGGTCGGCCACCCGCAGGCCGGCGCCAACTGCGCCTGGGTGCCGAGCCCGACGGCGGCGACGCTGCACGCGACGCACTACCACCGGGTCGACGTGCTGGCGCGGCAGGCCGAGCTGCTCAAGGCGCGGCCGGCGGGCGAGCCTCGGCGACATCCTCGAGGTACCGGTCGCGCGCGAGAACTGGTCGCCGGACGAGATCCGCGACGAGGTGCGCAACAACGCGCAAGGCATCCTCGGCTATGTGGTGCGCTGGATCGACCAGGGCGTCGGCTGCTCCAAGGTGCCGGACATCAACGATGTCGCGCTGATGGAGGACCGGGCGACCTGCCGGATCAGCTCGCAGCACATCGCCAACTGGCTGCGCCACGGGGTGGTCAGCCAGGACGAGGTGATGGCGGCGATGCGCGAGATGGCCGAGGTCGTCGACCGGCAGAACGCCGGCGATCCGGGCTATCGGCCGATGGCGCCGGGCTTCGACGGCCAGGCGTTCCAGGCGGCGTGCGATCTGGTCTTCGAGGGCGCCGAGCAACCGAGCGGGCTACACCGAGCCGATCCTGCATCGCAGGCGGGCGGCGCGGAAGAAGGAGGCGTGATGGCCGAGCTGACGTTGAACAAGGCGCGCGCGATCCTGCGCGGCGCGCTGAAGCACGCGCGGGCGAACGAGATGCAGCCGCTCGGCGTCGTCGTGCTTGACGCGGGCGGGCACCTCAAGGCCTTCGAGCGCGAGGACGGGGCCTCGATCTACCGCTTCCGCGTCGCGCATGGAAAGGCGCACGGCGCGGTCGGCATGGGGATGGGCGCCCGCGCCCTGCACAAGCGCGCCGAGGAACAGGGCTATTTCGTGCTCGCGGTCGGCGCGCTGGAAGGGACGGCGGTGGTGCCGGTGCCTGGCGGCGTGCTGGTGCGCGACCGGCGCGGCGCGATCATCGGCGCGGTCGGCATCTCGGGCGACAAGTCCGATGCCGACGAGGCGGCGGCGATCGCCGGCATCGAGGCGGCGGGGTTCACGGCCGACGCGGGGTGACCTGTGGACGCCCTGTGGGGCGCGTCGCCGGCGAGGTGAACCTCACTCTGCCGGCGAACCGAAACGGGCGAAACGCCCACCCGCTGCCAGCGCCGGCCTCCGGCGCAACCGCCCGTCAGGACACCGCGTCGATCCGCTCCAGACTCATGCCGCCCGGCACGACCGTGACCGGAATGGGCATCCGACCGCCCATCTTGGCGACCAGCTGGCTGACCAGCGGCCCCGGGCTGTCGCCCTCGCCCGCGCCCAAGACCAGAACGCCGATCTCCGCGTCGTTCTGGATCAGCGCCAGCACCTCGTCGGCGCTGTTGCCCTCCCGGATCGAGAGCTCGGGCGTCACCCCGCACAGCGCCTGCAGCTCGGTCGCCAGCTCGCCCAGCCGGTCCTCGGCCTTGTCGCGCGCCTCGTGCCGCATCACCTCGGCGACGCCGAGGAAATGCTGAAAATCGTCAGGCGTGATGACATAGAGCATCACGACGCCGCCGCCCGTCTTCTGCGCCCGCCGGGCGGCAAAGCGCATGGCGTTCATGCATTCGGGCGTCTCGTCGACGACCACCAGGAACTTACGCATCGGTCCCCTCGTCAGCCACTCTCAGGGCCAGAACGGCGCCGAGCATCGCAGGAATCGCGCGTCGCGCGCAACCACGCCGAGAATCCGCCCTCTTTGCCGGCCTGCCTCAAGGCCGGGTCGGCAGGAATCCGACGCGATCATAGGTCTCGGCCAGGATCGGCTCGGCGATCGCTGCCGCCCGCCGGGCGCCATCGGCGAGGATCCGGTCGATCTCGGCCGGGTCGGCCATCAGCCGGCGCATCTCGGCGTTGATGGGCGAGAGCCGCGCCACCGCCAGCTCGGCCAGCGCCGGCTTGAACTCCGAGAACCCCCGGCCGGCAAAATCGCGCAGCACGCCCTCGACCTCCATGTCGGCCAGCGCCGCATAGATGCCGACCAGGTTGCGCGCCTCGGCGCGGGCCTCGAGCCCCGCCGCCGTCTCGGGCAGCGGCTCGGGGTCGGTGCGCGCCTTGCGGATCTTGGACGCGATCGTGTCGGCATCGTCCGTCAGGTTGATCCGGCTCATGTCCGACGGGTCGGACTTCGACATCTTCTTCGTGCCGTCGCGCAAGGACATCACGCGCGGGGCCGGCCCGCCGATCAGCGGCTCGGTCAGCGGGAAGAAGTCCGGGCAGCCGAAATCGTTGTTGAACTTGGTCGCGATGTCGCGCGTCAGCTCAAGGTGCTGCTTCTGGTCCTCGCCCACGGGCACATGCGTCGCCCTGTAGACGAGGATGTCGGCCGCCATCAGCGCGGGATACATGTAGAGCCCGCCCGAGGCCGCCTCGCGGTCCTTGCCCGCCTTCTCCTTGAACTGCGTCATGCGGTTCAGCCAGCCGAGCCGCACGACGCAGGAAAACACCCAGGCGAGCTCGGCATGCGCGCTCACCGCGCTCTGGTTGAAGAGGATCGAGTGTCTGGGGTCGAGCCCACAGGCGAGATACGCCGCCGTCACAGAGCGGGTCGCGTCGCGCAAGGACTCCGGGTCCTGCCACTGGGTGATCGCATGCAGGTCGACGACGCAGTAGATCGTCTCCATGCCGCCGCCCTGCAGCTCGACAAAGCGCTTCAGCGCGCCGAGATAGTTGCCGAGCGTCAGCTGCCCGGTCGGCTGCACGCCCGAAAAGACGCGCGGTGTGTGCGCCATGTCCCTGCCCTCGCGATCGCGAGAGGCGTCTCTAGGGGCGCGGGCGGGTCGGGTCAAGGCGCAGGCCGGGCTGGTCAAGGCGTGGGCCGGACCCGCTTTCACCCCGCCTTTACCCCGCAGGCGTATTCACCCCGTCCCAGGAGGTCCGGGTTGCGCCGGCTCTCCCTGTCGCGCGAACAGCCGGGCGCCGGATGGCTGACAACCATCGGAGGCGCCACCCCGCTCCGCAAGGGGCAGACGCGGCCGGCCGGCCGTGCTCTTGCGTGCCCGACCTCACGCGCCGCAGGCGCGGCCGGGCGCGAAAAGACCGAAGGACGCGGGCTGAACGGCCAGGCTCCTCCCCGCAAGAGATCTCCCGCACCGCCGGCCAGCAAGGCTGCCGCATCCGGCGCCCGCATCGCCTGTTCGGAAGGACCCGGCGCATAGGATGCGTTCCCGCCGCCGCTTCGCTCCGCGCGGAAGATGCCCGTCATCCGCCGCGGCAGCTGCCGTCACGCCTCCAGCCGCGCCGCCTCCCAGGCCAGCATCGCCCGCTTCACCGGCAGCCCCCAGTGATAGCCGCCGAGCTGCCCGTCGCGGCGCAGCGCCCGGTGGCAGGGGATCAGCCAGCTGATCGGGTTGCGCCCGACCGCCGTGCCGACGGCGCGCACCGCCCGCGGGTTGCCGATCCGCTTGGCGATCTCGGAATAGGTCGTGACGTGGCCGGAGGGGATCGCCAGCAGCGCCTCCCAGACCTTGATCTGGAACGGCCCGCCGATCGGCGCGAGCCGCACCTCGCCCCCGCCCTCGCCGCGGCCCTCGGGCCCGCCGAAGGCGGCGTCGATCCAGGGGCGCAGCGTCTCGGGGTCCTCGACGAAGGTCGCGGCGGGCCAGCGCGCGCCCAGGTCCCCGAAGGCGTGCTCCTTGCCGCACTCGGCGGCGAAGGCGAGGCCGCAGAGGCCGCGATCTGTCCCCATGGCCAGCGCCTCGCCGAAGGGCGTCGCGAACCAGCCCCAGCGGACCGCCAGGCCCGCGCCGTCGCGCGCCCAGTCGCCCGGGCTCATCGCCTCCCACCGCACGAAGAGGTCGTGCAGCCGCCCGGGCGAGCTCAAGCCCGCCTCGTAGGTGGCATCGAGCACGGTGAAGCGCTCCTTCAGCAGCCGCTTGGCGTGGTCGAGCGTCAGGTACTGCAGATAGCGCTTGGGCGAGACGCCGACCCAGCGGCTGAAGACCCGCTGGAAATGCGCGGGGCTGAGGCCGATGGCGGCCGCCACCTCGTCGAGCGATGGCTGCTCGCCCGCGCGCTCCTCGATGAAGCGCAGGGCGGCGGCCATCAGATCATAGTTGAACCGGTCGCCCCCAAACTGGTCCCCGCCGAACCGGTCGGGGC
Source organism: uncultured Bacillaceae bacterium (assembly GCA_963763245.1). Taxonomy (GTDB): domain Bacteria; phylum Pseudomonadota; class Alphaproteobacteria; order Rhodobacterales; family Rhodobacteraceae; genus Thermohalobaculum. The sequence goes on along the minus strand of CAVXNU010000021.1, from coordinate 241,081 downwards.
TGGCTTCGATGTTCATGGCGTCACCTCCGTGCATGCCGCCAATCTAGGCCAAGCCCGGCCGCGGCCCCACCCGGTTCTTGCGGCCACCTGCCCCCCGCGTGCGCGCACGGGCCACAGCTGGCCACAGCTGCACATCGCGCTTCGCGATGCGGACCGAGTCGCGGTACAATCTGCGCGGGCATGAGACCCGCCCGCGATCTGATCGAGCGCTATGGTTCGAGACGTATCCGCAACTTTTTCAGCCGACCATGTTTCAGGCCGTTGCACGCAAAAGGAGTTTGGCCCATATGTGCCGCCGACGCCAACGCACGCGCCTCTGGCCATCGGTCAAGTAGCGACGGGTCGCGTCCTTGTCTGGTCCGTCCGGGCGACAATCCGGGACTGAATGGGGAACGACGATGTCTCCTACTTCCGTGGGCGCGCGGGCGCCTTCCCTTGCCGACTCTCCTTTGCCTTGCCGGCTCCAATCTCCGTCATCGCGCCGATGACTGGCTCGACCGCCACCCGGTCGAGCGTCCGACGCTCGTCGTCGATCTTGACCGGGTCGAGGCGAGCTTCCGCGCGCTCTCGGCGGGCCTTGCGGGAGCGCACATCCACTACGCCGTGAAGGCGAACCCCGAGCCTGCGGTCGTGCGCCGCTTGCTCGACTGCGGCGCCCGCTTCGACGCCGCGTCGCGGGCCGAGATCGAGCTCTGCCGCGCCGCCGGCGCGGACCTTCGGCACGTCTCCTTCGGCAACACCGTGAAGCGGCCGGCCGACATCGCCTTCGCGCATGGCCTCGGCATCGACCTCTTCGCCGCCGACGCGCCCGAAGAGCTGGAGAAGATCGCCGCGCACGCTCCGGGCGCGCGCGTCGTCATCCGCCTGCTCGTCGAGCACTCGGAGGCCGACTGGCCGCTGACGCGCAAGTTCGGCGCGCCGGCCGAAGCGGCCCTGCCGCTGATGCTCGAGGCCCGGCGCCTCGGCCTGCGGCCGGCCGGCATCTCGTTCCATGTCGGCAGCCAGACCCGGCAGGCCTGGATGTGGCGCCGGCAGCTGGAGGAAGCGGCGGAGGTCTGGCACGCCGCCCGCGACGCCGGCATCGAGCTTCAGGTGCTGAACCTCGGCGGCGGCTTCCCGGCCTTCTACGGCGACCCGGTGCAGGGCCCGGCCGAGTACGGCGCCGCGGTCATGGGCATGGTGCGCGCGCTCTTCGGCGATCCCCCTTACGTGATGGCCGAGCCCGGCCGCGGCCTCGTCGCCGAGGCGGGCGTCATCGCGGCCGAGGTGCTGCTCGTCGCCCGCAAGCGTCCGACCGACATCGCGCGCTGGGTCTATCTCGACATCGGCAAGTTCTCGGGGCTCGCCGAGACCATGGACGAGGCGATCCGCTATCAGGTCGAGACCACCGCCGATGGCGGCCCGGCAAGGCCGTCGGCGACCGGCCCCTGCATCCTGGCCGGGCCGAGCTGCGACTCGGCCGACGTGCTCTACGAGAAGCGCCCCGTCCAGCTGCCGCTGGCGCTGCGCGCTGGCGACAAGGTGCGCATCCGCGCCGCCGGCGCCTACACGTCGAGCTATGCCTCGGTCGGCTTCAACGGCTTCCCGCCGCTCGACGTCGTCTGCATATGAAAAAGGGTGGGCCGAAGCGCCCACCCAGAGGTCATGCCCCATTCGTCAGTCTGGGGTCCCGGTCCCAACGCCACATTGCTGCCCAGCGCCGCAATCGGCTGGCCGTCGGGGGGAATCGCTGGGGTTCAGTAAAGGGCAGGCACGGAGTAGGTATCGGAACGGCCGGTCGCCTGGTCCGTTGCGCGCAGCTGAGCATTGCCGCCACGGTCCCATGTGCGCCCATCCCAGACTACGTCGGCGAAGGTGCCGTCTGCCCGGACGATCGCGAAAACGCCGATGCTCTTGGTCCCCTGGAAGCCGGTCAGGCCCTCGACGCCAAACCGGACAGTACCGCCCGGCGTAAAGCCCCGGCCGGAGATATGGACCCAGGCCCCCAACTGGTGCGGCTCGACCCACACAGACAGGCTGAGCGGGATGAAGGCGCCGTCACTGGCCGTCCAGTTGATCGACCCGTGCTGGAAGTTACTGTATCGGGTCTCGACCCCGGGCTTGATCGCGGTGAGTTCGTCGGTCGTGGGGTAACCGAGGTAGGAGCGCTCCCACCCCATCGACGCGTAACGGTCGCGGATCGCGCCATGAACCTCGTGGGCGCCGAAGCCTTCGGTCCAGAACACCGATCCGTGCTCGAAGTGTTGAAAGTATCCGTCGCCGTCGCCGGGCGTGACCGATGTCGTCGGAGCGCCGAAGCCGGGAAATTCGCTGCGCTTCGCTTGGATTGCCTTTGTGATGGCGGCCAGGGCGCTGAAAAGCTTGGTCCAGCTCCCGCCTAGAACCGTCGTGCTGTCGCCGAAGCGGCCACGGAACGCGCTCTCACGGACGTCATCCTGACTTGCGGTTTCGCGCATGATGTCGTCGAGCGTCCGTCCCTCCCGACTCAGGTTTGCCTGCAGCGCAGACCACATTAGCGTCGACTCGAGACCAGGCATGGTGAATCCCTTTCAGATAAACGAGTTGCAGACCAATCCGGTCATCTCTGCCGACCAAAAGACCTGCCACTTAACTTGCCATAAACATCATAAGCATCATCGAAAACTCTTAGATAACTTGCATATTTGATAGGCGGGATACGTTTTAACAAGAGGATACAAGAAATTAATGTCAGACCATGCCCGAATCGTAACCACTTTAACCCTGCGCGCGTGAGTCGCGTGCACCATCAAATGATGCCGCGCCGCAGGAGGTCGTCCGCGATCCGGTCGGCCTCGGCCAGCGGCGGATAGCTCCACTGCCCGATCGTGCCGGTGAACCGCCGGCTGGCGCCCCGCTCTGCCAGGCTCGCATGAAACCGCGCGATCTTGCGCGCGACGCCGCTGACCGGGAAGACGTGGACCGGCAGCCCCGCCGTGGCCGCCTCGGAGGCCATGTTGACCGAATCCTCGGTCACCAGCACCGCGTCCGCATGGCCGAGCAGGCCCGGATAGGGGTTGTTGCCCCGCGCCCGCCCAGACAAAGGCGCGCTCGCCCGCCAGGCCGCGCAGGCGCTCGAGCAGCGTCGGCGGGCTCCGGCGCGAGCCCGTCACGATCAGCCCGTGCGACCGGGCCAGCCTGTCGAGCGCCAGCAGCAGCTCGGCCTCGTCGCGCCGGGTGAACCGCGCCGACCGGCTCGGGCCGCCGACCATCACGGCGAGGCGCGGCCGCGGCAGCCGTCCGAACGCCTCCGCCCAGGGATCCGCCGCCTCGGCGATGGCGTGGGGCGTCAGCCGGTTGACCGCGCCTGTGGTGTGCAGCACGTTGGCGCCGGCCAGCGCGTCGTGCGCGGGCACCACCACGGCATCGAAGGCCGAGGCCGGCATCTGCGGGTCGAGGATCTGCACCGCGGCGATGCCGTGGAGCCGCCGCAGCGCCGCGACGATCGGGGCGACCCGTCGCCCGGCACCGATGACTGCCTCCGGCCAGGGCGGCGCCAGCCCCTCGGCGCCGCGCGCGATGCCGCTGAACGGCCAGCCGCCCTCGCGCGCGCCCAGCCGCCAGGACAGCGACGGCGGCACGAGCGCCGCCCAGCTGCCGAGCACCGCCCGCTTGACGACGATCCCTGCCGGGCGGCGCCGCGCCAGCGCCTCGGCCAGGCCCAGCGCCTGCGCCTCGTTGCCCGCGCGCCCGTCGCTCAGCGCCCAGAGGGTCCGCTCGGTCTGCATTCGGCTGTCCCGGACCTCGCCCGCCCCAGGGACCGCCAGGGCGCCCCAGGCAATCCAGCCCCGGGGACCTGACGCAATATCATTGCTTTCGCGGCGGGCGCAAAGCTAGAAAAAGCCGGCTCCGCTGGCGCGCCGCGACGCGCGGGATGCAACGTGCGGGACGGGCCGCGACCTCGGAACCGGGAACCTGGCAGGCATCAAGCTCGACCTCATCGACCGCAAGATTCTGGCCGAGCTGCAGGGCGACGGGCGGATGACCAATGTCGAGCTGTCGCGCCGGGTCGGCATCTCGGCGCCGCCGTGCCTGCGCCGCGTCCGTGCATTGGAGGAGCGCGGGCTGATCGAGGGCTATCACGCGCGCCTGAACGCCCGGGCGCTCGGCTACGAGGTCACGGTCTTCGCCATGGTCAGCCTGCGCCGCCAGGCCGGCGCCGAGCTCGAGGAGTTCGAGGCGCGCTGCCGCGACTGGCCGCTCGTGCGCGAATGCCACATGCTGAACGGCGAGATCGACTTTCTCCTGAAATGCGTGGCGCCGAACCTGCTGACCTTCCAGACCTTCCTGACGGACGAGCTGACGGCGCTGCCGAACGTCTCGAACGTCAAGACCTCGCTCGTCATCCGCTCGGCCAAGGACCAGCCCGGCGTGCCCTTCGAGATGTCCGACCACCTGGCCGCCGAGAACGTCTGACGCCGCGCGACCGCGTCCGGCGCGGCGCGCGACGTGATCGCAGCGAAACGCCGCTTTGAGCGGCGCGGACGCGGTCAAGCCGCGTCCGACTGCTCGATAGGGTTCTTGCCGAAATGAACCTGCCTCAACACGGGAGAACGAGCACCGACGATCGGCGGCGCGACGCGGCCGCGGGGAGCTCGTGATAAAGTGCCCAGAGGCGCTTAGCCTCCGTGCCGGCTGCTCAGATCCGGCGCACGCGGATGACGACGTCGATGCGCGAGATCTCCGACTCGGCCGGCGGGTCGGGCAGGCGGGCGAAGGCCACGGCGTCCGGCGGGGCGTCGGTCAGGTCGCCCGTATCCTCCCAGAAGAAATGGGCGTGGTCCTCCGTGCGCGTGTCGAAATAGCTCCGCGTGCCGTCGACCGTGATCTCGGCCATCAGCCCGGCCTCGGTGAAGCTGCGCAGCGTGTTGTAGACGGTGGCGAGCGACACCGAGGCGCCGGCCTCGCCAGCCGCCTCGAACAGGCTCTCGGCCGTGACGTGGCGATTGCGCCCGTCGCCGACCAGCAGCGCGGCCAGCGCCAGCCGCTGCCGCGTCGGCCGCAGGCCCGCGCCGGCCAGCCAGCGCGCCGCCGTCCGCATCCGCTCGCAGCGGCCGGTCCTGTCGTCCGAGGTCCCGACCTCCATGCCGATCAAGCCCGCATTTCCCGTTCGCACCTACTTTTACCCATATACCGCAACATTATCTGTGTGCAAATGCCCCGTCCGTGCGCACATCCGCCCACTGTTGTGCGACCGCCGGGCCGATGCTAGAGCAGGTGCCGACATGGTCGATCGACCCAACCACTATGATCTCGATGCGCTGCTCAGCTGCGCGCGCGGCGAGCTTTTCGGGCCGGGCAACGCCCAGCTGCCCGCGCCGCCGATGCTGATGGTCGACCGCATCACCTCGATCACCGAGGAGGGCGGCGAGCATGGCAAGGGCCAGGTCGTCGCCGAGTTCGAGGTGAAGCCCGATCACTGGTTCTTCAAGTGCCACTTCCCAGGCGACCCGGTCATGCCCGGCGCGCTTGGCCTCGACGCGCTCTGGCAGCTGACGGGGTTCTTCCTGGGCTGGCTCGGCATGCCCGGGCGCGGCCGCGCGCTCGGCGTCGGCGAGGTCAAGTTCCAGGGCATGGTGACGCCCGCCGCACGGCTGATCCGCTACACGGTCGACCTCAAGCGGGTCATCGACCGGAAATTGAAGATGGCCATCGCCGACGGCATGCTCGAGCTCGACGGCGAGGTCATCTACACCATCAAGGACATGCGGGTCGGCCTGTTCACCGATCCGGCGCCCGCCTGAGACAGCATCCGGGCGGAGCGGACGCCGGAGAATGCCCATGCGTCGCGTCGTCATCACCGGGATCGGCATCGTCTCGTCCATCGGCAACAGCGCCGAGGAGGTGAACGAGAGCCTGCGCGCGGGCAAATCGGGCATCGTCTTCGCGCCCGACTATGCCGAGCACGGCTTTCGCTGCCGCGTGCACGGCAAGCCGAACATCGACCTGGCCGAGCACATCGACAAGCGGACGCTGCGCTTCATGGGCGACGGCGCGGCCTTCAACTTCATCGCCATGGAGCAGGCCGTCGCCGACAGCGGCCTCGCCCCAGGCGAGGTCAGCCACGAGCGCACCGGCCTGATCATGGGCTCGGGCGGGCCGTCGACCAAGAACCTGTTCTCGGCCTGGACCAAGACGCTCGAGTCCGGCAGCCCGAAGAAGATGGGCCCCTTCATGGTCACGCGCGGCATGTCGTCGACGAACTCGGCCTGCCTCGCCACGCCCTTCAAGATCAAGGGCCTGAACTATTCGATCACCTCGGCCTGCTCGACCAGCGCCCATTGCATCGGGGTCGGCGTCGAGCAGATCCAGTGGGGCAAGCAGGACGTGATCTTCGCCGGCGGCGGCGAGGAGCTCGACTGGACGCTCTCGTCGCTCTTCGACGCGATGGGCGCGATGTCGTCGCACTACAACGACACGCCCGAGCAGGCGAGCCGCGCCTTCGACGCGGACCGCGACGGTTTCGTGATCGCCGGCGGCGGCGGCGTGGTGGTGCTGGAAGAGCTCGAGCGCGCCCGCGCGCGCGGCGCGAAGATCTATGCCGAGGTCACCGGCTATGGCGCGACCAGCGACGGCTACGACATGGTCGCGCCCTCCGGCGAGGGCGGCGAGCGGGCCATGCGCCAGGCGGTCGCCACGCTGGGCGAGCGCAAGGTCAGCTACATCAACGCGCACGGCACCTCGACGCCCGTCGGCGACGTCGCCGAGGTCGAGGCCTGCCGGCGCGTCTTCCCCGAGGGGGTGCCGCCGATCAGCTCGACCAAGTCGCTGACCGGCCACTCGCTCGGCGCCACGGGCGTGCAGGAGGCGATCTACTCGATCCTGATGCTGCAGGGCGACTTCATCGCCGCCTCGGCCAATGTCGAGCAGCTCGACCCGGCGCTCGAACGGCACGAGATCGCCACCGAGCGCGTCGACGATGCCGGGCTCGACACCATCCTGTCGAACAGCTTCGGCTTCGGCGGCACGAACGCCACGCTCGCGATCAGCCGCTATCTCGGGTGAGCCAGATGGAAGAGAGCGGGATCAGGGGCGAGGCGCCGACGGGCACGCAGATGCAGGGCAAGCGCGGCCTGATCATGGGCGTGGCGAACGACCATTCGATCGCCTGGGGCTGCGCCCGCGCGCTGAGAGCGCAAGGGGCGGAGCTGGCCTTCACCTATCAGGGCGAGTCCTTCGCCCGCCGCGTCGAGCCGCTCGCCCGCTCGCTCGGCGCCCGCCACGTGCTGAACGCCGACGTGGTCGACGAGACGAGCATGGATGCCGCCTTCGCGGCGCTGGCGGATGGCTGGGGCACGCTCGACTTCGTCGTCCATGCCATCGCCTATTCCGACAAGAACGAGCTGACCGGGCGCTATGCGGACACCAGCCGGGCGAACTTCCTGCGCACCATGGAGGTGTCCTGCTACTCGTTCGTCGACGTCGCGCGGCGCGCGGCCGAGCTGATGCCGAACGGCGGCTCGCTCGTCACCATGACCTATCTCGGCGCCCAGCGGGTCATGCCGAACTACAACGTGATGGGCGTCGCCAAGGCGGCGCTCGAGGCCAGCGTGCGGTATCTGGCCAATGACCTCGGGCCGCAGGGCGTCCGCGTCAACGCGATCTCGCCCGGACCGATGCGGACGCTGGCCGGCAGTGCCGTCGGCGGCGCCCGGCGGGTCTACAAGACCACCGAGGAGAACGCGCCGCTGCGCCGCAATGCGCGGCTCGAGCATGTCGGCGGCGCGGCCGTCTACCTGCTCTCGGACCTCGGCGCATCGACGACGGGCGAGATCCTGTTCGTCGACGGCGGCTATCACGCGCTCGGCATGGCGCAGTTCGAGAACCTGCCCAAGGCGCCGCCGCCGGCCTGAGGGCCTCGCGAGCGCCCGTCCGTCGGCCAGTCAGCCCCCTCCCCATCCCCGGCGCGCCTGGCATGACCGTCGATCTGCCAGGCGCGCTGCCGGCCCAGCGCGCAAAGCTGGCCTATCCGCTCTCGGGCAGGTCGGCGATGGCGGGCCGATAGCCCGCGGCGAGCGCCGCGACGATCGGAGCCGGCGTCAGGACGGTGACGCGCCCGGGCGGCCGGCCGGCGGCGAGGTAGCCGCCCTCGTCGGGCGAGAGGCGCCAGAGCCGGCCGTCCCAGAGCAGCATGGCCAGATGCGGCGACGCGGGCACGGTGAGGAAGGCGCCGTCGGGCAGGTCGCCCGAGGCCGCGTCGAAACGGATCTGCTCGCGTCGCCGCGTGACGCGGTGGCGGTGCAGGTGCGCATCGACGCCGCGCGGGCCGCCTTGGCCTGGGCCGCCGGGCAGGCCAGCCGCGGCCCAGGCGTCCATGAACCGGCGATAGTCCTCGCGCCGGCACTCGCCGCAGGGGCGGTGGCCGGCGGCCAGCGCCGCCGCCTCGTCCCAGAAGAACAGCGCCGTCCAGCGGCCGGGCGGCATCGGGGCGCGCCGCCGCCCGCGGAACTGCAGCCGGCAGGCGATCCAGGCTTGCGTGCGCCAGCGCGCCGTGCCGAGCCGGCCCTCGGCGTCGTGCAGGCAGCCGCGATTGCCCGTCAGCCGCCCGCGCCAGGGCTCGGCGACGATCTCGGCGAACGGGGTGACGCGGTTCTGCAGCGGCATGGGCACCCTCGGGAGCTCTCGTCAGCATGGTCGCCCAAGCCGGCCGTCGGCAAGTCCCCGGTCGGCTCCAGTCGCCGTCAGCTTGCCTGGTGGTCCGGGCCGACAGCCGATCAGCCGATCAGCGGAACACTGCGTCCTGGCATCGAGCCGCGACGGAAAACCGGCGCGAGGGGCGTTGAAGGACCAGCCGCTGCTCGGGTGGAAGACCGGGGCAGGGCGCCCGGCTGGACGGAAACCCGTTGCTGACTTACATTTCGGGGGAAGCCTTTCGGGCAGATCGCGTCGTATCCCGGCAGTCGGGCAGACGGGGGCCGGTCGGGGAGAGTTGCCGTGCCGGTCTGGAAGCAGCTTGTCATTCTCCTGGTCCTCGCCGGCCTCGGCTTTGGCGGGTATCAGGGTTACCGCGTCTATCTGGCCCCGCCGGCCGGGGCCGAAGCGGACAAGGGCCGCGCCCGCGCGGCCTCGGTCGAGACCACCACGGCCGAGCGTCGGCGGCTCGCTCGCTCGGTCGAGGCGGTGGGCACCACGCGCGCCAGCCGCTCGGTCGAGATCGTGCCGCTCGCGCCGGGACGCGTCGTCGCGGTGCATATCCGACCGGGCGAGCATGTCCAGGCCGATGACGTGCTGGTCGAGCTCGACGCCGACATCGAGCGCGCCGACCTCGCCGAGGCCGACGCCATGCTGGCCGAGAAGACCCAGACGGTCGAGCGGGCCCGCCAGCTGCAGGCCAGCAGCTCCATCGCGCGGGCGCAGCTCGAGCAGGTCGTCGCCCAGGCCGCCGCCGCCAAGGCGGCGCGCGACCGCGCCCAGCGGCACCTGGCGGATCGCGAGATCCGCGCCCCCTTCGCGGGCGTGGTCGGGCTGACCGATGTCGACGCCGGCGCCCGGATCGAGGAAGGCCAGGCGGTGGCGCGCATCGACGACCTGACGGAGGTCGAGATCGAGTTCTCGCTGCCCGAGACGCTGTTCGCCGAGATCAAGCCCGGCAAGTCCGTCACCGCCCGCAGCGCCGCCTTCCCGGACCAGAGCTTTGCCGGCCAGGTCAACGCGGTCGACACCCGCATCGACGATGTCAGCCGCTCGTTCCGCGTCCGCGCGGTCATTCCCAACCCCGAGGGCGCGCTGCCGGCGGGCATGTTCATGTTCCTGACGCTGGTGCTCGACGAGCAAGAGGCCGTCACCGTGCCCGAGGAGGCGGTCGTCGCCCAGGCCGCGCAGACCTATGTCTTCGTCGTCGACGACGGCAAGGCCGAGCGGCGCGCCGTCACGACCGGCCAGCGCCAGGACGGCAGGATCGCCATCCTCGACGGCCTGGCCGAGGGCGAGACGGTGGTCACCCGCGGCACCCAGCGGCTGCGCGACGGGGAAGCCGTCAAAGTGCTGAACGAGCCGGCGACGGCGGCGGCCGCCGAGCGCGGGAACGGCACGTGACGCTGTCCGACATCTCGGTCCGCCGGCCCGTGCTGGCGGCCGTGGCCAACCTGCTGATCGTGGTCTTCGGCCTTGCCGCGCTCAAGGACCTGCCGGTGCGCGAGCTGCCCGACGTCGACACCGCGGTCGTCAGCGTCACGACCTGGTACACCGGCGCCGCGCCCGAGGTGATCGACACCGACATCACCGAGACGGTCGAGGGCGCCGTCGCCTCGATCAGCGGCATCCGCACGATCACCTCCGAAAGCCGGCGCGAGCGCAGCCAGACGACGATCGAGTTCGTCACCGGCCGCGACATCGACGAGGCGGCCAATGACGTGCGCGCCGCCGTCAGCCGCATCATCGACGAGCTGCCCGAAGGGGCCGACCAGCCGCAGGTCGTCAAGGCGAACTCCGACGCCGACCCGGTGATGCGCCTCGCCGCCACCTCGGACCGCATGACGACGGCCGAGATCACCGACTATCTCGACCGCTACGTCGTCGACCGGCTGTCGACGCTCGACGGCGTGGCGAGCGTCGACATCTATGGCGAGCGGCCCTTTGCCGTGCGCATCTGGATCGACCGGCGCGAGCTCGCCGCGCGCAACCTGACGGTGGCCGACATCGAGGAGGCGCTGCGGCGCAACAATCTCGAGCTGCCGGCGGGCGACGTGAAATCGGTCGAGCGGCAGCTGAGCGTGCGCCTCAACAGCCGCCTGTCGAGCATCGACGACTTCCGCGACATCGTCATCGACCGGGTCGCCGGCTACCCGGTGCTGCTCGGCGACGTCGCGCGCGTGGCGCCGGGCGTCGACGACGATTCGACCATCGTCCGCCAGAACGGCCACGACGCCGTCGGCATCGCCGTGGTGCGCCGCAGCCAGGCCAACACGCTCGCCATCTCGCAGGCCGTGCGCGCCGAGATCGAACGGCTGGCGCCGACGCTGCCGTCGGGGATGGAGATCACCGTCAGCTCGGACGATGCGCTGTTCGTCGGCGCCTCGATCCGCGAGGTGGTGACGGCGCTCTTCATCTCGCTCGCGCTCGTCGTCTTCGTCATCCTCCTGTTCCTGCGCAGCGTGCGGGCGACGCTGGTGCCGGCGATCACCATTCCCGTCGCGCTGATCGGCTGCTTCCTGCTGATCGGCGCCTTCGGCTATTCGATCAACACGCTGACGCTGCTGGCGCTGCTGCTCGCCATCGGGCTGGTCGTCGATGACGCCATCGTCGTGCTCGAGAACATCCAGCGCCGCATCGACGAGGGCGAGAGCCCGATGGTGGCCACCTTCCGCGGCTCGCGGCAGGTGACCTTCGCGGTGCTCGCCACCTCGGCGACGCTGATCGCCGTCTTCGTGCCGCTCTCGTTCCTGCCGGGCCAGGTCGGGCGGCTGTTCGTCGAGTTCGGCTGGGTCATGGCCGCGGCGGTGGCCATCTCGACCTTCGTCGCGCTGACCGCCTGCCCGGCGCTCGCCTCCAAGGTGCTGCGGCCCTCGCGGATGCGGGGGCGCGACGACGGCAGGCCGCGGCGCGAGGGCCTGGGCCTGCGCTTCTACCGCGCCCTGCTCGGGCGCGCCGTGCGCATGCCGCTCGTCGTCATCGCGCTGACGATCGCGCTGACGGCGGGCGCCGTGCCGCTCTATAATGGGCTGCAGCGCGAGCTGACGCCGCCCGAGGATCGCGGCGTCGCCTTCGTGCCGCTGACGGCGCCCCAGGGCAGCACGCTCGAGCACACCGACCAGGCCGCGCGCCAGGTCGAGCGCATCGTCCAGCCGCTGCTCGATTCGGGCGAGGTCCGCTCGCTCTTCACCTTCAGCGGCAGCGGCGGGCGGTCCTATCGCTCGTTCGTCGTGCTGCGCCTCGCCCCCTGGGAGGAGCGCGAGCGCAGCGCCGAGGAGATCGCCGACGAGATCGCGCCCAAGATGCGCGAGGTGACGATCGCCAGCGGCTATCCGGTGACCCCGCGGGGGCTCGGCCTGCGCGGCAACTCCACGCCTGTCGGCATCGTGATCGGCGGCCCCGATTTCGCGGCGGTCAAGGAATGGGCTGCCGAGATGCTGGCCGTCGCCGAGCAGAACGAGGGGCTGGTGAACCCCGACATCAACTTCGAGGAGAGCCTGCCGCAGCTCGACGTGCGCATCGACCGCCAGCGGGCCGACGACCTCGGCATCAGCATCGAGACGATCGCGGCGACCCTGCAGACCATGCTTGCCTCGCGCGAGGTGACGACCTTTGTCAGCGGCGGGCGCGAATATCCTGTCGTCGTGCAGGCCGAGGAGGAGGATCGGCGCACGCCGTCCGACATCGGCAACATCTTTGTGCGCGCCGGCGACGGCGAGACGCTGGTGCCGCTGGGCGCTCTGGTGACCATGAGCGAGAACGCCGCGGCGCCCTCGCTGCGCCGCTATGACGGGCTGCCGGCGATCCAGCTCTCGGCGGCGCTGGCGCCGGGCTACGATCTCGGCTCGGCGCTCGCCTATCTCGAGGAGGCCGCCGCCGAGCGCCTGCCGGCCGAGGCGCAGATCGGCTATGCCGGGCAGAGCCGCACCTTCATGGACGCCTCGGCCGGCGCGACGCTGGTCTTCGCGCTGGCGCTGCTGATCGTCTTCCTGGTGCTGGCGGCGCAGTTCGAAAGCTTCGTCCACCCGCTCGTCATCATGCTGACGGTGCCGACCGGGCTTGCCGGCGCCGTCTACGCGATGTGGCTGAGCGGCCTTTCCATCAACGTCTACAGCCAGATCGGCGTCATCCTGCTGATCGGGCTGATGGCCAAGAACGGCATCCTGATCGTCGAGTTCGCCAACCAGCTGCGCGACGAGGGCCGGACGGTGCGCGACGCGGTGATCGAGGCCTCGGTCGTCCGCTTGCGCCCGATCGCGATGACGGTCGTCTCGACCGTGCTCGGCGCCTTGCCCCTGGTGCTGGCCTCGGGCGCCGGCGCCGAGAGCCGGGCGGCGATCGGCACCGTCATCATCGCCGGCCTGTCCTTCTCCTCGGCGCTGATGCTGGTGGTGACGCCGGTCCTCTATGACCTGATGGCGCGTTTCACCGCGCCGCGCGGCGCCGTGGAACGCGCGCTCGAGCGCGAGCTCGGCGCCCCCACCACCCCGGCGGAGTAGCCGACCGCATCTTCCCCCTGGCGCGGACGGGCAACGTGGAAGACGGTCGAACACGCCGTTACGCCTATGTTAAGCTTGCTGCGGCAAGCGCGCTTTGCCTGCCCAATTCGTCTGGCGACCGGGAGCGCTTGGGGGATGACGGACACCGCGGCCGCGGCGATCGGGAGCGATCCGGCCGAGATCCTGAGTGCGCGGGCGCTCGATGTGGCGCCCTATCGCGACCGCGTTCGGCTGCTGACCGAGCGATTCGGCCTCGAGCTCGACGCGACGCTGTTCGCCCTCGGCGCGCTGCCGATCTGCCTGCCGCGGGCCGACCATCCCGAGCGCCGGCGCGCGATCGCGCGCTTCATCGCGGCCCGCGCCGAGGCGGTGCGCGCCGAGCTCCCCGCCCTGGTTGCCGAGCACTTCGCGGCGCTGCGCCGGCCGGGACGGGCCGACGTGATGCGCGAGGCGGTCGAGCCCGGCGTGGCGGCCCTGCTCTCGCTCTTGACGGGCGTGCCGATCGTCTTCGACCGGCACGCCCACGTCTCGCGGATCTTCAGCCCGGGGCTCGGGCCGGCGCGCCGACGGCAGGTCGAGGCCGAGCTGCGCGACTTCATCGCCGAGTGCCGGGCGCGATTTGCGCAGGACGACGAGGCGATGACGGGACTGCGGCTCTCGCTGCTGATCCTCGGCCGCGACGCGCTCGTCGGTACGCTCGGCGTCAGCCTCCAGCGGCTCGTCGCGGCGGCGGACGGCGCCGCCTGGCGCGACATCGACTGGCCGGCGACGCCGCCCGCGACCGGCGTGCCTTACATCGAGCGGGTCGCCGTCGAGCCGGTCACCGTCGCCGGCCGGGCGCTCGCGCCCGGCAACTCGATCAGGGCCGAGCTCGCCAGCTACGAGGCGGCGCCGGACCCCAGGACGCGGGCGAGCTTTTTCGGGGCGGGCGCGCATCTCTGCCTCGGCCGAACGCTGGCCCTCGACCTCTGGGCCGCGCTCGGCGCCTTCCTCGCCCAGGGCGACGAGCGGCCGCGCCTGCTGACCTTTGCTCTCCGGCGTGACGACGTCTTCGCCATTCCCGAGCGCTTCGAGATCGAGGTCGCCCTGCCGTGAGGGATCTGCGCGGCATCGTCGTCGATGCGCTCGACCGGGTCGCCGGCGTCCGCACGATGCCCGAGCTGGGGCCCAGGATCGCGCGCGGCGAGGATGTCGCGCTCGCCGCGCTCGAGCTCGACAGCCTGTCCCGCTTCGAGACGCTGATGCTGATCGAGGAGGCGCTCGGCATCGAGCTCGACGACGACGATCTGGCCGCGGCCGACACGCTCGACGCCTTCGTCGCGTGCCTGGCGCGGCGGGCCGGCGGCGGGAATGGCTGACGCGAGCCAGCAGGACGCGCCCGCCGCCCGCCTGCTGCAGTCCTGCCTCGCGGCGCGGGGGCGGCGCTTCGAGCACGGGCTCATGCTCGCCGAGACCCTCCTGCCGGCGCGCGACTATCTTGGACTGATCGAGGCGCTCTGCGCCGAACGCCCGGCCGAGCGGGACGCGCTCCGCGGCCGGCCTCTCGTCGCGCAGCTCTCGCGGCTGGGGCCACCGGCATCCTCAGCGGCGCCCTCAGCGGCGCCCTGGGCGCTGCGCGAGCTCGCGCCGACGGCGCATGTCTATTCGGCGGGCGGCGCGCCGGGGCGCAAGCGGCTCCTCGTCTGCTTCACCGGGACCGCCGATCGGCCCAACCTGCCGATCGCGGCATTCCTGTCGGCCCTCGATCCCGCGGGCTTCGACGTGGTCGCGCTGAAGGACCCGGATCGGAACAACTTCCGAAGCGGCTGCCGCGGCTATGCGCCGGACCTGCTGGCGCTGGTCCGCCGGATCGCGCGCGACCTCGACCCGGAGGCCTATGCCGGCCATGTCGCGCTCGGCTTCTCCAGAGGCGCCGGGGCAGCGCTCGAATACGGCCGGCTGGCCCAATGCGACCGCGCCGCCGCCCTGGGGGCGCGTCCACGCGCCGACGCGCTGCGCGCGCTCGCCGGGGACCGGCCGCCGACGGCCTTCGATGCCCTCTGCGTCTGCATGCCGCGCGGCCGATGCCGCCTCGCCTTGATCCATGCGGATCGCAACCAGCAGGATGCAGCCTTCGCGATCATGCGGCAGGCGCAAACCGGCGCGGCCAGGATCGTCGTGCGGGGCCAGGAAAGCCACACCGTCCTGCAGCCGCTCTGGCTTTCGGGCGATCTCCCGCGGTTCCTGCGGCTGGCGCTGGAAGCGCCCCTGCCCGAAGGGCGCGCCGGCGCGCCGGCCACGGTCGTCTTTGGCGAACGCCCGTCCGTGACGGCGCGCCGCATCGTCCGCGCCGCGCAGGGCCGGCTCCGCGCGCCGCCTGCGGCGCGCGCTCGCGGCGTTGCGCGGGCGCCACGCGACCCCGGCTGGCGCGCGGCCGCGATAGCTGGGGTGACGGCTCGGCGCGCGGCTACCCGGCCGCCTCGGCCTCCTTCTGCGCCGGAGCGGCGCGGGCGTTGAGCATGGCGCCGGCCGCGACCTGCTCGAGCTCGGCGGCCTTGTCGCGCGGGCAGAACAGCGCGCAGCGAAAGCCGATGATGCCATAGAGGTTGGTCTCGATGCGCACCGTCGGGGCGGGATCCGGCAGCTTGACGCCCGCACGCTTCTCGATGACGGCGGCATAGCGGCGGGCGATCGGCTCGAAGGCCGCGGCCTCGGCGTTCAGCGCCGCCGCGATCGCGTCGCGCATGGCCAGCGCCGGCGCGTCGGCCGGGGCGTGCAGGGTGAACTCGTGCTCGAGGAACCGCTTGCGGAAATTGTGGTTGATGACCGGCTGCGTCAGCAGCAGCGAGTTCGGCACCGCGATCGTGCGCCCCGTATAGCGGTATTCGCGCTTCTCGATCTCCTGCAGCTCGGTCATGAACAGGGTCTCGTCGACGACCTCGCCGGAATGACCGCCGATCTCGACCCAGTCGCCGACGTCGAAGGCGCGCGTCGTGCGCGCCCAGGTCGTGCCCGACATGCACAGGATCAGCTCCTTGGTGGCGATGACCAGGGCCACCACGAAGGCGGTGATCGAAAGCGCGAACTCCTCGACCTCGGGCGCCCAGACGACGAAGAGGCCGAGGACGATCAGGGCGCTCAGGCTGTTGCGCACCGTGATCATCCACCAGCGGCGGGCGTCCGACAGCACGCCCTGGCCGCGGATCAGCCGCAGCGCCAGCCAGCGGATCAGCATCCCGCCAACGATGATGCCGAGCGAGATCAGCAGGCGGATGTCGGCGGGGATCGGCTGCAGATCCGGCGTGACGCCGATGTCTTCGGGCAGCATTGCGCTTCCTCCGCTCGCCGCGCCGACGCGCCGGAGGCCGTCAGCCGAGGCCGGCCGCGGCGGTGATCCCGGTCCGCGACCTGCGCGCCCGCTCGGTGGCGGATTTGAGCTGGCCGCAGGCGGCGAGGATGTCCTGGCCGCGCGGCGTGCGCACCGGCGAGGCATAGCCGGCGCGGTTGACGATCTCGGCGAAGGCCTCGATGCGGTCCCAGTCCGAGCGCTCGTAGGTCGAGCCCGGCCAGGCGTTGAACGGGATCAGGTTGATCTTGGCCGGGATGCCGGCGATCAGCTTGAGCAGGCGCCTGGCGTCGGCGTCCGAGTCGTTGACGCCTTTCAGCATGACGTACTCGAAGGTGATCCGCTCGGCGTTCGACAGGCGCGGATAGGCGCGGCAGGCCGCCAGCAGTTGGTCCAGCGGCCATTTGCGGTTGATCGGCACCAGCACGTCGCGCAGCTCGTCCGTGGTGGCGTGCAGCGAGATGGCGAGCATGGTCGCCGCCTCCTCGCCCCAGCGGGCGATGTTCGGCACGACGCCCGAGGTCGAGAGCGTGATGCGCCGGCGGCTGAGGCTCAGCCCCTCATTGTCCATGGCGACGAGCATGGCGTCGCGCACCGCCTCGAAATTGTAGAGCGGCTCGCCCATCCCCATCAGCACGATGTTGGAGAGGAGCCGCCTCCCCCGTTCGTTGGCGGCCGGGCGCTCGCCGGGCTTCGGCCATTCGCCGAGGTCGTCCCGGCAGACGAGGATCTGGCCGACGATCTCGGCCGCCGAGAGGTTGCGCACGAGCCTTTGCGTGCCGGTGTGGCAGAAGGGGCAGGTCAGCGTGCAGCCGACCTGGGACGAGACGCAGAGCGTGCCGCGGTCCTCCTCGGGGATGTAGACCGCCTCGACCTCGTGCCCGCCGGCGATGCGCAGCAGGTACTTGCGCGTGCCGTCCTCGGAGACCTGCCGGGTCACCACCTCGGGCCGCGCGATGTCGAAGGCCGCGGCCAGATCCGACCGGAACCCCTTTGCCAGGTTCGTCATCGCGCCGAAATCTGCCACGCCGCGCCCGTAGAGCCATTGCCAGAGCTGGCCCGCCCGCATCTTGCGCTGCCCCTCGGGCACGCCGATGCCGGCCAGCGCCGCGCCCAGGCCCTCGCGCGTCAGGCCGATCAGCGTCGGGCGCCCCGAGAAAGTCCCTGCAGCCTGCCGCGGCAGGGCGGCAACCTCTGGCTGGATGGCGGTCGGCGTCGGCTCGGTCATCTGTTTCTCTCCGGCAGGCGCGGCCCATATCATGGCTCAGGCCGCACCGCCAATGGACGCCCCCATGCAATTCGTCGAGATCCGCATCAACTGCCCCGACCATGCGAGTGCCCGGCGGATCGCCGAGCGGCTGGTCGAGGCGCGTCTCGCGCCCAGCGCCAATATAGGCAGCCCGATCGACAGCATCTACCGCTGGCGGGGCGCGATCGAGCGCGCGGCCGAGGTGCCTCTGGTCGTCAAGACGCGCGCCGGCCTGTTCGACGCGATCGCCGCCGAGGTGGCGGCGCTGCACCCCTACGCGGTGCCGTCGATCATCGCCACCGAGATCACCGCCGTCGCCCCCGCCTACCGCGACTGGATCCTGGCCGAGACGAATGCTGCGTAGGGTGGCCGCTCCACAGGGTGGGCGGTCCGCCCACCCCGCCCCTCAGGAACAGCGCTGCCGGGCCGCGTCGAGCGCCGCGCTGAAGCCGCTGAGCGAGAAGACGTCGCGCGTCGTCGTCCCCCGCGACGATTCGCCGACCACCCGCGCATCGGCGCCGGCGCGGAAGGCGCTGGTGATCTGGTCGTCCTCGGCGGCCGATTGCGTCCAGGCGTTCTCGCCATTGGTGAAGAGCGTGTAGTTGTTCGAGCCGACCGTCACCGTGACGTTCGAGCCCTCCTTGAACGGATAGCCGCCCAGGAAGGAAACCTCGTTCTTGACGCTGTCGGCCGGCCGGATCGCCACCATCAGGAAAATGTCGCCGCGGTTGACCTGGACGGTCTGGCCGCCGCGCGAGGCGGAGGTCGACTTCGGCTGGCTGACGATCCAGCAGACCTTCGACGCCCCCTGGCCGGCTTCGAAGATCGACCAGTCCCGCTTTGCATCGACCCGTGTCTGGCCGGTCGCCGGAACCACCAGGAGCCCGGCCAGAAGCCCGCCCAGAAGCCCACCTAAAAGCCGGGCAGCGACCTTGCGCGAAATGCTTCTCATGCTCGCCCTCATCCGTTTCGCCGCGGCTTATGCGCCGCCTCGCGACCGCCTGACAAGTACTGTCCCGGCGATGGCGGTCAGCATACCGCGACTGGCGCCGGAATCCAGCCCGCGAAGGGAAATCCGTCGCTCGTCAGGGTTGCTAAATCGTCACCCCGCACCATCCCGCGCCATCCTCGGGCAGCCGCAGGCGCCCTGCGTGACATTCGCGGCCGGATGCGCCAAACCCATCCGGGCCGGGCTCACCCTGCCCGGCGAGAGAGACCACGGCGGAGTCTTGCTGATGAGCGACGCGAAGGCCGGGCCGGACTCGGCCGTACCCGGTGCGAACCCGGTCCTGGCCGAGATCTGGCGCGGCGGCATGCTCGAATGCGTGCACCGCGGCACGGCGGTGATCTGCGATCCGCGCGGCGAGGTCGTCGAGGCCTGGGGCGATCCCGACCGCGAGGTCCTGCCGCGCTCGTCCTGCAAGATGGTCCAGGCGCTGCCGCTGGTCGACAGCGGCGCCGCGGACGCGGCCGGGCTCGGCGAGCGGCACCTCGCGCTCGCCTGCGCCTCGCATTCGGGCGCGCGCGTCCACACCGAGCTCGCGCGGACCTGGCTGCTGGGGCTCGGGCTCGGCGAGGCCGATCTGCGCTGCGGCCCGCAGGAGCCCGAGGACGAGGCCGCCCGCCAGGCGCTCTGGTCCGAGATGAAGGCGCCGGGGCAGCTGCACAACAACTGCTCGGGCAAGCATTCGGGCATGCTGACGCTGATGAAGCGCCTCGGCGGCGGGGCGGAGTACGTCGACCCCGAGCACCCGGTGCAGCGGGCGATCCGCGCCGCGACCGTCGAGACGGCGCGCCAGGAGGTGACGCGCTTCGCCATCGACGGCTGCTCGGCGCCCAATTTCGCCGTCAGCTTGCGCGGGCTCGCCACCGCCATGGCGGGCTATGCCCGGCCCGACGCCGCCTTCTCCGGCAGCCGGGCCACGGCGGCGGGGCGGCTGCGGGATGCCATGATGGCGCATCCCGTGCTGGTCGCGGGCGAGGGCCGATATTCGACGCGCGTCATGCAGCGGCTGGCCGGGCGCGCCGCGGTCAAGAGCGGCGCCGAGGGCGTGCTGGTGGCCATCCTGCCTGGCCGGGGCCTCGGCATCGCGCTGAAGGTCGACGACGGGGCCGGGCGCGGCGCCCAGGCCGCTATGACGGCGCTGCTGGCGCGAACGGGGGTGCTCGAGCGCGCCGACCCGCTTTACGGCGACTATGCCGACGCGCCGCTGCTCAACCGTCGCGGCATCGACTGCGGCCGGGTCCGCGCCGCGCCGACGCTGGAGGCGTGAGCGGCCATGGCGGGGCAAGCGACGCCCCGCCGCACGCTCAGAACCCCGGCGGCGGCATGAAGCGCCGATAGCCCTCCTCGATCAGCGCCGCCATCCGCAGGCAGGTCAGGTCGTCATAGCGCCGGCCGACGATCTGCACGCCGACGGGCAGCCCCGCCTCTGTCAGGCCGATCGGCGCCACCGTGCCCGGCAGGTAGGAGGCGCAAGGATACCCCGCCCAGAACAGCTGGTCGGTCGTCGGCACGCGATGCCCGTTCACCTCGATCGTCCGGTCGGGGCGCTCGCCGGCATGGTCGTGCGGCACGGCGGCCGAGGCGGCGGCCGGGCAGAGCATCAGGTCATAGGTTTCGAAGAACGCCTCCCAGGCGGCCATCAGCGCCCGCCGGCGCTCGTTCCAGCGCAGCCAGTCGCGATGGCCCATCGTCTGCGCCTCCCACATCCGCACCTTGTAGGTCGTGCGATCGGCGTCGGGCGACAGGGCGTCGAGCTGGCGCCGGCATCGGCGAGCTGCGCGTCCGTCATGCGCTTGGACGTCGCGGCGCGCAGCAGGCGGACATAGATCTCGTGCGCCTCGTCGCTCGAGAAGCCGGGGCGGGCGTCCATCTCGACGGTTGCCCCCTCGCCCCTCCAGCCAGCGGGCCAGCCCGGCGATCGCCTCCTGCACGGGGCGGTCGACCTCGGAAACCGGGTCCGTCAGCACGACCGAGACGCGGAAATCGGCCAGCCGCGACTTGCGCGGCGCCGGCAGCTCGAGCGCGCCAGGCGCGCGCCTCCGCCCCGTCGGCGCCGGCGAGCAGCTCGAGCGCGAGGCGCAGATCGGCGGCCGACCGGGCGAGCGGACCGACGACGGCGATGTCCGTCTGGCCGAGATCGCCCGGCAGCGCCTGGCCGCGGCCCGAGATGATGTCCCAGGTCGGCTTGTGGCCGAAGACGCCGCAGTAATGCGCCGGGTTGCGGATCGAGGCGCCGATGTCGCTGCCGACCTCGAGCGCGCTGAGGCCCGCCGCCAGCGCCGCCGCCGAGCCGCCGGACGACCCGCCGGGCGAGCGGGAAACGTCCCAGGGGTTGTTGGTCGTGCCGTAGACCTCGTTGAAGCTCTGCCAGTCGGCCAGCATCAGGGGCACGTTGGTCTTGCCGAAGATCACCGCGCCGGCGGCGCGCAGCCGCTCGACCACGGCCGAATCGGTCTCGGCGATGTTCTCGCGGAACTCCGGGTGGCCCCAGGTGGTCGGCGCGCCAGCGATGTTGAAGGACTCCTTGACCGTCATGGGCACGCCGTCGAGCGGCCCGAGCGCCTTGCCCTCGGCCCGCCGGCGGTCCGAGGCATCGGCGTCGGCCCGCGCACGCTCGGCATCCATCCAGATGATGGCGTTGAGGCCGGGGTTCAGCCGCTCGACCCGCGCGAGATGGTGCTCGAGCAGCTCGCGCGCGCCGATCTCGCGGGCGGCGAGCCTGGCCGCGAGCTCTGTGGCGGACAAGAAGGCGAGGTCGGTGGCGTCGGCAACATCGGTCACGGGGGCGCGCTCCTGCGGTTCTGTCGGCCGACCATGGCCCGGGACGCGGCACGAGGAAAGCCCGGCCGTTCGGGGACCTTGCGGGCCGCGCAGCGCCCGTCATCCCGGCGAGCGGCCGCGCGCCGCCGGTTTTCGCGCCCCGTCCGTCGGAAACCCTCGGGCCCCGCCCACCGCGCGATTGTTAAGCTCCGGGTTCGTGGTATACCAGAGCCGCCCGCCCGCAGCACCGGAGTCCAGAGATGACCGAGTCGATCACGTTCACCCTCGACGGCCAAGAGGTCGAGGCCCGGCCCGGCGAGACGATCTGGCAGGTCGCCAAGCGCCAGGGCACGCTGATCCCGCACCTCTGCCACAAGGATGCGCCGGGCTACCGGCCGGACGGCAACTGCCGCGCCTGCATGGTCGAGATCGAGGGCGAGCGCGTGCTGGCGGCCTCCTGCATCCGCCAGCCGGCGGCCGGCATGGTCGTCAAATCGCAGAGCGAGCGGGCGAAGAAGTCGCGCCAGATGGTCACCGAGCTGCTGATGGCCGACCAGCCGGCGCGCGCCGGAGGCGCATGACCGCTCGGCGCATTTCTGGCGGATGGCCGACCTGCAGGGCGTGGACGAGAGCCGCTTCCCGGCGCTCGAGAGCCAGCGCATCCCGCTGCTCGACGGCAGCCACGCCGCCATGCGGGTGAACCTGGATGCCTGCATCCACTGCAACCTTTGCGTGCGGGCCTGCCGCGAGGTGCAGGTCAACGACGTCATCGGCATGGCCGGGCGCGGCCATGACGAGAAGATCGTCTTCGACTTCGACGACCCGATGGGCGCCAGCACCTGCGTCGCCTGCGGCGAATGCGTGCAGGCCTGCCCGACCGGCGCGCTGATGGAGGCCAGCGCGCTCGACGCCGAGGAGCGGGGCGATTCGGCGGCCTTCGACCGCGAGGTCGCCTCGGTCTGCCCCTATTGCGGCGTCGGCTGCCAGCTGAGCTTCAAGATCCGCAAGGACGGCAGGGCCGCGACCGCATCGCCTGGGTCGACGGCATCGACGGCCCGTCGAACGAGAACCGGCTCTGCGTCAAGGGCCGCTTCGGCTTCGACTACATCGCCCACCCGCAGCGGCTGACCAAGCCGCTGATCCGCAAGCCCGACGCGCCCTCCAAGGGGCTGAACGTCGACCCCGCCGACCCGTTCACGCATTTCCGCGAGGCGAGCTGGGACGAGGCGCTCGACGCCGCCGCCGCGGGCCTGGCCAAGATCCGCGGGTTCTTCGGCGGGCGGGCGGTGGCGGGGTTCGGCTCGGCCAAGTGCTCGAACGAGGAGGCGTATCTCTTCCAGAAGCTGATCCGCACCGGGTTCGGCCACAACAATGTCGACCACTGCACCCGGCTCTGCCATGCGAGCTCGGTCGCGGCGCTGATGGAGAACGTCGGCTCGGGCGCCGTCACGGCGACCTTCAACGAGATCGAAAACGCCGATGTGGCAATCGCGATCGGCTGCAATCCGGTCGAGAACCACCCCGTCGCCGCCACCTACTTCAAGCAGTTCGCCAAGCGCGGCGGCAAGCTGATCGTCATCGACCCGCGCGGCATGGGCCTCGGCCGGCACGCCACGTACCGGCTGCAGTTCCGGCCGGGCACGGATGTCGCGCTGCTCAACGGCATCATGAACGTCATCGTCGAGGAGAAGCTCTACGACCGGAACTATGTCGAGGGCTTCACCGAGGGCTTCTTCCAGCTGCGCGACCACCTCAAGGACTTTCCGCCCGAGAAGGTGGCGCCGATCTGCGGCATCGAGCCGGAGGTGATCCGCGACGTGGCCCGCACCTATGCCGGCGCCAAGGCCGCGATGATCTTCTGGGGCATGGGCATCAGCCAGCACATCCACGGCACCGACAACGCCCGCTGCCTGATCTCGCTCGCGCTGCTCTGCGGCCAGGTCGGCCGGCCGGGCACCGGGCTGCATCCGCTGCGCGGCCAGAACAACGTCCAGGGCGCGTCCGACGCCGGGCTGATCCCGCAGGTGCTGCCCGACTACCAGTCGGTCACGAGCGCCGAGGCGCGCGAGCTCTTCCGCTCGATCTGGAAGGCCGAGATCGACCCGCAGCCGGGGCTGACCGTCGTCGAGATCATCGACGCCGCCTATCGCGGCATCGTGCGCGGCATGTACATCATGGGCGAGAACCCGGCCATGTCGGACCCCGACCTCGACCATGCGCGCGAGGCGCTGGCGCATCTCGACCACCTGGTCGTGCAGGACATCTTCCTGACCGAGACGGCGATGTTCGCCGACGTCATCCTGCCGGCCACCGCCTGGCCCGAGAAGACGGGCACGGTGACCAACACCAACCGCCAGGTGCAGATGGGCCGCAAGGCGCTGAACCCGCCGGGCGAGGCGCGCGAGGACTTCTGGATCATCTGCCAGATGGCGCGGCGGCTGGGCCTCGACTGGGACTACAGGCACCCGTCGGACGTCTTCGCCGAGATGAAGATGGGCATGCCCAGCTTGCGCAACATCACCTGGGGGCGGCTCGAGCGCGAGGGCGCGGTCACCTATCCCTCGCTCAGCCCCGACGATCCGGGCCAGGCCGTGGTCTTCGGCGACGGCTTCCCGCGGGCCGGCGGCCGGGCCAAGTTCACGCCGGCCCGCATCACCCCGCCGGCCGAGGTGCCCGACCGCGAGTTCCCGATGATCCTGACCACGGGCCGCCAGCTCGAGCACTGGCACACCGGCGCCATGACCAGGCGCGCCGCGATCCTCGACTGGGCGGAGCCGGAGGCGAGCGCGTCGCTGCACCCGAAGACGCTGCGCCGCATGGGGGTCGAGCCCGGCGAGATCATCCGCGTCGAGACCCGGCGCGGCCGGATCGAGCTGATGGCCCGCGCCGACCGGGCGGTGGCCGAGGACATGGTCTTCATCCCCTTCGCCTATGTCGAGGCGGCGGCGAACATCCTGACGAACCCGCAGCTGGACCCCTTCGGCAAGATCCCGGAGTACAAGTTCAGCGCCTGCCGGGTGGAAAAGCTGGGCGAGCGCGTGGCGGCGGAGTAGCTCGCCGGCAAGGCAGTTTCGGGGCCAGGCGACGATCGGTTGCAGCCAGGGGCGGGCGCCGCCTACCCCCGCCGGCAAGGCCGGCACAGGGTGTGCACACGTGCACGCCCGCTAAGGCGTCTGATTTATGGGCGTTTTTTGAGTTGTCTTGTTCTGGCACAGCGACGCGGCAGATCCAAGCGCTGCGCAGCAGCGTCGCCGGTGTGCGGCCGAGACAGCGCGACGGGTTGACGGGCGCCCGCCGCGTGCGATTGTGGCGGGCGTGAGCCGCGAGGCGGGAGGACAGCATGGCCGACAAGGGCGTCTATATCTCGGAGCTGAAGCAGCAGCTGAAGGAGCTCGACCGCGAGATCGCCCGCTGCCGCCGCGAGGTCGACTCGGGCGCGCTGCGCGACCGCCCGCACGCCGCCGGCGAGCTGGCGACGCTGGAGTCCCGCCACAAGGAGATCGAGCAGCGCCTGGCCGACGCCGAGAAGCGCGACGCCGAGGACTGGTCAGCCCTCCACGCCGGTTTTCGCGAGCAGCTGGACGGCATCGGGGACGCGCTGGAGCGGCTGTTTGGGCCTAGGCGGGGGTGAGGTGCGCGAGTTCTGTGCGGGGGTCTTCATTTGCTTAGAACCTGTCCTGGAAGTTTCTCAGCGTGCCAAGCGGCGTAGCATGATCTTGATCATGGCGAGCTTGACGAGGGCTTCCGCCGTTCGGGCGAGGTGCTCGTAGTCGCGCGCGAGGCGGCGGTTGCGCCTGATCCATGACGGGTGCGCTCGACGATCCATCGTTTCGGCAGCACGGCAAAGCCCTTCGTTCCGGGTTCGCGGCGCACGATCTCCAGACGCCATCTGCCGGCCGACGCGATGATTTCGGCGGCCTTGGGCCTGGTAGCCCCTGATCTGCAAACACGGTCTCGATGGAGGGAAAGCGCCGCCGCGTGCGCTTGTCGAGCACCAGCGCGGCGCCGTCGCGATCCTGCAGATTGGCGGGGTGGATCACGACGCGCAGCATCAGGCCGAGCGTGTCGACGAGCGCATGGCGTCTCGACGCCCTTGGTCTTCTTGCCGCCGTCAAAGCCCGTTTCCTGCGGTTTGCGCCCCCTTTTCCGCCGACTTGACCGTCTGGCTGTCGACGATCGCCGCACTGGGTTGGGGCGCGCGGTCCTCCGCCTCGCGCAGGGCCGCGTAGAGCGTCTCATGGATGCGATGGAGAAGAACATGCCCCGTCGTAGCGCCACAGGTCAAAATACGCCCAGACCGTGCTGCGCGGCGGAAAGTCCGTGGGAAGATGCCGCCACTGACAGCTGGTCTCGACGTAAAGCACGCCTTGCAGAACCTCGCGCACATCGACCTCGCGTCGCCGCCGCCGCGCTTCGCGGGCGGGATGTGCGGCTCGATCAGCGCCCACTCCGCATCGCTCAGATCGCTCGGGTAGCGCAGCACCCGCCGATCATATCTCCGGCGATCTTCCCCACTCCACCTGACGCCTCCATGCTCCCTGGCGTCGGACACAGATCACAAACGACTCCAGAGTCAAGAGTTTCAGGACAGGCCCTTACGCCCGCGGGCAACCGCGTGCGAAAACCCTTCGCTAACGCTCTTGTTGGCCGCAAGCCTCTCTTGTAGAAACCTAGTAGAGACGTAAGACGAGCCTCGAAATTGAGGGCCGTACTCACGATAATGATGGTCCATATCGCCCAGCTCCTTTGGCGAAAGGTACCCTTCATAATATATATAGATCGCACCAGAAAATTTGAAGTCACTTATAAATACCCTCGAAGAGTTGCCTGGGTCATCTGCAGTAATTACTAGATTATTCCGCACATATGAGCTGACTTCATCCCACTGCGGCGGGACTGATGCCATGATCTGTTTCATGTTTTGCAAGGCCATAAATAGAATAGATACGAATGCGGTTTGCGCCTTAGGATCAATATACCAGTTGACGGGTATATTATGGGTGTTGTGCTCGGAAACATGGAACTGCAGATTCCAGGAAACTTTCATTAGGCCGGGGAAGTCCGCTTCAAAGTAGTCGCGGATGGTGCGGAATCCTGGCGTTCCTTTTGGTTCGCGCTCTTCGACTGCGCTTGGCATTCTTTATGTACGGAAGACCGCGCTCGCGATGACCGCGGAAACACGACACCAAGAAGACCGGCCACGAAAAGGATCAGACCGCCATAAAGCGCCCAATCATCCCACCATTGAGGAACTCTGATCTCTGCGAGCCCTAAGCCCCGGACCCATGTCTCGAGTTTTGTGCGGGCATCTTCGTAAGAAGTTTGCGCAGCGAACATCACTATTTGGACGGCGAACATCAAGATCGCCCCCACGAACGCGACGAGCCCGGACAGAATTCGCCCCCACATTCGGGTAACCATGAAACAAAATCGCGAGCGTGTGGAGTCCGACATCAACTGAAGGTGGGTACTAACCCATCGCTGCGCCAGCCGCTGACGATGTCGGTGGGTTGGCACCCACGGTGGGAAGGGGAGGGGGGGTGAAACCCACGTGCGCGGTTGGGGCGGCGTTGGTGGGTTGGCACCCACCTACGGGCGCTGTTCGTCGCGGTGGGCCGTGAGGGGGGCGGCTTCGGCCTTGGTGGCCTCGTGCTGGGCGTCACTGGCGGCGCGCCAGCGGATGCTCTGCGGCTTGGGGTGGCTGCCCTCAACGCGGTCGCGGCCCCATCGGCCAGCAAGTAGGGTGGGTGCAACCCACCGCTGCGCCGGTTGCGGGCGGCGTTGGTGGGTTGGCACCCACCCTACGGGCGCTGTTCGTCGCGGCGGGCCGTGAGGGGGGCGGCTTCGGCCTTGGGGCCTCGTGCTGGGCCTTCATGGCGGCGCGCCAGCGGATGGGCTGGTGCGCACCCCTGAACGGCGGACCTGGCGTCCACCCCTCCCTCCCCCCCACAAGGGGGAGGGGGCCGCTTGGCGGCGAGCGCCGGGCTATTGGCCGGGGGCGAGGCCGACGGGCTTGCCGACGACGACGAAGGAGAGCTGGTCGGGCTTGAGCAGGCGCTTGGCGACGCGGTTGACGTCCTGAAGCGTGACCGCCTCGATCAGGTCGTTGCGCCTGTTGATGTAGTCGGCGCCCAGATCCTCCATCATCACGTAGACGAGGTAGTTGGCGATCTTGGCGTTGGTGTCGAAGCGCAGCGGGAACGAGCCCGTCAGGTAGGTCTTGGCCTTGTCCAGCTCCTGCGCCGTGACGCCCTTCTCGGCCATGCGGGCCCATTCGGCCTGGATCACCTCGAGGCTCTCGGCGATGCGCTCGTTGGCGGTCTGCACGCCGCCCATGTAGAGCTTGGCCGAGTTGAGCTCGGTCAGGTAGGAATAGACGCCATAGGCGAGCCCGCGCTTCTCGCGCACCTCCTCGGTCAGCCGCGAGGAGAATCCGCCGCCGCCCAGGATGTAGTTCATCACATAGGCCGGGAAGAAGTCCGGGTCCTTGATGCCGATGCCCTCCTGGCCGAAGACGGCGACCGACTGGGGCACGTCCTGCTCGATGACGTGGATGCCCGGCGGCGGCACGGTCTCGGCCGCCTCGGCCGGCACGGGCTCGCCCTGCGGCAGGCCGGCGACCAGCCTGTCGACGATCTGGCCGGCCTGCTCGGGCCCGACATCGCCGACGATGGCGATGTGCGCGTTGGCCCGCGTCATCAGGCGCTGCTGCGCCGCGCGCAGGTCGTCCACGCGCGATCGCGGCGATGCTCTCGCGCGTGCCCGACTGGGGCGAGCCATAGGGGTGGTGCGGGAAGGCCTGGGCGAACCACTCCTTGCTGGCGACGTCGCCGGGGTCGTTCTCGGACTGGGCGATGCCCGACAGGATCTGGCCGCGGACGCGGGCGACGGGCTCGGGGTCGAAGCGCGGCTCGGCGAGGGCGAGGGCGAGCAGATCGACGCCCTGCTCCAGCGTCTCGGACAGGAACTGGCCGCTGACCTCGACCGAATCGCGCGAGGCGTCGAAGCCGAGCCGGGCCGAGATGTCGTCGGCGCGGTTGGCGAAGGCGACGGCGTCGAGATCGCCCGCGCCCTCGTTCATCAGCCCCATGGTGAAGGTGGCCAGGCCCGCCTTGCCCTGGGGGTCGAGCCGGCTGCCGCCGCGAAAGCCCATCTCGAGCGAGACGAGCGGGATCGCGTGCTCCTCGACGAGCCAGAAGTCCTGGCCGCCGGGGCTGGTCAGCTGCTGGATGTCGACTTCCGCCTGGGCGGGCAGCGCCAGGCCCAGGCCGATCGAGACGGCCGCGGCGGTGGCCAGGCCCTTTACGGTGGTGTGAATGCTCATCAGCTTCTCTCGCCGTCCGCCGGCTTGCTGCGCATCAGGCGGCCGGTCACGGAGGTCTCGGGGATCAGGTACTGGGCGGCGGCCTGGCGGACATCGTCGACGGTGACGCTGTCGAGCACCTCGGGCCAGTTCTGCACGTCGTCGACGCCGAAGCCCATGGCGAGCGCCGAGCCGTACTGGCGCGCGAGGCTCGACTGGCTGTCCTGGGCGAAGATGTAGGCCGACCGCGCGACGCGCTTGGCGCGGGCGAGCTCGTCCTCGGTGGGGCCGGTCTCGACGATCTTGGCGAGCTCGGCGTCGATCGCGGTCTCGACCTCGTCGAGGCTGCGGCCCTGCGCCGGCGCGCCGTAGACGGTCAGCGTCGTGTCGTCGCGCGCCTGCGGCGAGTACCAGGCGCCGGTGTCGACCGCGATCCCCTGGCCGATCTCCAGGCTCTGGCTCAGCCGCGAGGCGACGCCGTTGCCGAGGATGGCCGCCAGCATGTCGATGGCCGCCGACTGCTCTGGGGTTCTCGGGATCGTAGGCGGGCACCAGGTAGGAGCGCACGACGATAGTCCTGGCCGACGCGCGGGTCGGTCATCTCGAGGCGGCGCGCCGCACGCTGGGGCGGCTCCTGCGGGCGGGCGTCGGGCGGGTTGTCCGACGGCTGCAGCGGGCCGTAATACTGCTGGGCCAGCTCGCGGACATGCTCGGGCTCGACATCGCCCGCGACGACGAGGATCGGCGTTGTCGGGCGCGTAGTAGCGCTGGTACCAGTCGAGCGCGTCCTGGCGCGTCAGCCCCTCCATCTCCTGCCGCCAGCCGATGACCGGGATGCCGTAATGGCTGTTGAGGTACTGGGCGGCGTCCATCTGCTCGTTGAAGAGCGCATCGGGCGAGTTGTCGGTGCGCGTGTTGCGCTCCTCGATGATGACGTCGCGCTCGGTCCTGACCTGGTCCTCGGTGATGCGCAGGTCGCGCATCCGGTCGGCCTCCATCTTCATGACGATGGGCAGCCGGTCGGCGGCGATGCGCTGGAAGTAGCCGGTGTAGTCATAGGAGGTGAAGGCGTTGTCCTCGCCGCCCTGCGCCGCCACCAGCTTGGAGAAGGCGCCGTCGGGGATCTCGTCGGTGCCCTTGAACATCAGGTGCTCGAGGAAGTGGGCGATGCCGGACTTGCCCGCCTTCTCGTCGGCCGAGCCGACGCGGTACCACACCATGTGCGTGACGACGGGCGCGCGGTGGTCCTCGATGACCACGACCTCGAGGCCGTTGTCGAGCTCGTAGGTCGTCACCGGCGGCTCGGCCAGCGCCGGCACGGCGCCGACGAAAATGGCGGCTGCCAGGGCGGCCCCGCTCAAGATTCTCTGAAACATCTGTCCTCCTGGCCTCCTCCCGGCCCCGGCTCGCCATATAGGCGAGGGCCGGGCCTATTCGTAGGCAGGCTCGACCGTCGATAACGGTCTGTTGTTCGGCCGCCGGTCGACGCCGACCGTCGGATAGGGCGAGGCCTCCTCGACCACCTCCTCCTCGACGACCGGCCGCTCGTTGGGGTCGATCGGGGCCGGCGCCACGCCCTCGGCCTGCAGCCGGCGCGCCTCGGCGGCGGCGTCGATCGCGTCCTTGGGCGGCGCCTCGCTCGCGCCCAGAAGCTCGAAGATCGTGGGCGGCTCGTAGGGCTCGTTCGAGCCCGTCGCGTCCTGCGACAGCGTCTGGCGGATCTCGGGGTTGCTGGCGGCGACGTCGGCGGCCGAGAGCAGCGCCTGCTCGCCCTGGCTCGAGCCGACGGGCGGCGGGCCCACATCGGTGCCGAGCAGCGCCAGCTCGGCGTCGCGGTTCGGCGTCGGGTCGAGCGGCGAGGGCGCGCCGAGCCGCGGCTCGGGCAGCGCGTCGGTCGGCGGCATCATGAGCGGCTTGCGCGTGATCACCTGGAACTCGTCGGGTGCCGGCGGCTTGCTGCTGAGCACGACGAAGGGGTTGCCGATCCTGTCGCAGCCGCCGAGCGCAACGAGCGCGGCGATTGCCACGGCCTGTCCCAGTCCTTTGCACATCTTCATTCGTTGTCTCCGGTGCTCGCGCGGCGGCGCATACTCGACCAGGGCGGCCGCCGGCGCAATGCTCAGGCCTTCAGCGCGATCCAGACGGCGCCGACGAAGATCGCTATGTCGGCGACGTTGAACGAGAACGGATTGTCGATACCGCAACAGCTGGTGTTGAGGAAGTCCGCGACCGCGCCGTAGCGGACCCTGTCGATGGCGTTGCCGACGGCGCCGCCGAGGACAAGCCCGGCGCCGAGCGCGAGCCCCGGGCTCTGCCGGCGCAGCACCCACCAGACGAGCGCCGCCGAGACGGCGATGCTGATGGCGACCAGAATCCAGCGCGTCGCC
The DNA here is from genome assembly GCA_963763245.1 of uncultured Bacillaceae bacterium. Taxonomy (GTDB): domain Bacteria; phylum Pseudomonadota; class Alphaproteobacteria; order Rhodobacterales; family Rhodobacteraceae; genus Thermohalobaculum. Next base: position 209,903 of record CAVXNU010000021.1, on the reverse strand, counting down.
TCGGGCCCGCCGCCGAACAGGCCGAAGTTGACGCCCGTGTTCCACGCCATCCTGAAGGTCAGGAACGGCGGCAGCACCGGGATGGCCAGATGGTGGCGCAGCTCGAGCAGCTCGACGACGTACCATTTCGAGAGTTGGTCGACGGCCAGCACGACGATGGCGACGGCGGCGATGGTGCGAAGCACGCGTGCAGGCGCGGGGCGCGATTTCATGCGCGCGCCATAGCGCGTTCCCGCGGGTGCGAACAAGCTGCCGCGCGGTCGCTGGGCGGCGCGGCCTTGCGGGTGCGTGCAGCGCCTCTCGATGAAGGGTGCGGACGCCGGATGGTCGGATCGCTGTCCCGAGGCGGATCTGACAGCCTGCTCACGCGGGAGCATCGACGTAAGCCTCTGAAAGAGCGGTGCTCATTCGAGCAGTTCATCAATCGAAACGGTGGGCCGCTGATCCGCGCTGCCACGGCACAGCATCCTTCTGTCGAAGTTGTGACTTGGCCGCGAGCAAGCGGCGTGCCGCAGCCGCTCAGCTCGACAGGCAGAGCGCCGGGCTGCGGGGTTGCAGCCCGGCTTCTCTCGTGCGGCGATCAGTCGGTCTCGCTCGGCACCGATGCCAGAAAATCGGCAAGCTGCTGTGCGTAGAGCTGTGCCTGACTGCCGGTGGTGCCGTGGCCCCGGGTCTCGGGGCTGCCCGGGATGACGTAGACCTGACCGTTCTTGATGCGCGGCATCTCGCGCTCGAGAACGCCGAGTTCCGGCGGGTTGCGCTCGTCATCGGCCGAATTGATGACGAGGACATGCGCCGTGATCTTGTCGAGATCGGCCGAGGGATCGAAGTCGCGGGAGGAATCCCACTGGTACATGACGTCGTTGGCGTCGCCGACCTTCTGGTTCTCGAGGCGGTCATCGACATAGGCGTCGGCTTGCTCGCGGGTCGGCCCCTTTGCCTGCAGCCCCTGATTCCCCCCGGAGGTCGCAAGAGCGAACCAGGTGGTGGCGGTGCGCAGGTTCGGCGGCTGCTCGGTGTAGTCGCCGTTCTTCCAGGCGGGATCGGTCCGGACCGAGTTCGATCACCATGCGGCGCATCATCCAGTTTCGCCCCGACATCGGCGCCGGCAGCGACGCCATGGGGACCAGCGCGTCCGCGAAATCCGGATGCTCGATGCCCCAGAGCCAGGTTTGCATGCCGCCCATCGAGTTGCCGATGACCAGCCGGAGGTGGTCGATGCCGAGGCCGTCCTTCACCAGCCGGTACTGCGCCTCGACCATGTCGTCGTAATTGTAGCGCGGGAACTTGGCGTGCATGCCGTCCGAGGGCTTTGAGCTGCCGCCGGTGCCGATCGAGTCCGGCAGGATCAGGAAATACTTGTCCGCGTCGAGCGGCTGGCCCGGGCCGAAGAGCGCGCCGGCAAAGCCGTCAGAGAGCATGCCCTTGCCGGTTCCGGTGGTGCCGTGCAGCACCAGCACCGGCTCGCCGTCCGGGTTGCCGACGGTCGTATAGTGGACGTTCAGCTCGGGCAGGACCTCGCCCGTGTGGAACTGGAAATCCTTGATCGTGTAATCGCCCTCGGTCTGATTGGGATAGTCGGCGGCGAGCGCCGAGGTCAGCGCCAGCGCCGCGCCACAGGCCGCGAAAGCCGCGGCAGGCCATGCCTTCATCCGGATTTCTCCCCCTTGTCGCCCGCCACCGGGGCCCTTCTGGTTGCCGTCGGACGTTGCCGTCCGCGTCGAGGCCGCGACGGCGCTGCGGATGCGGCGACGCGCGGCCTGGTGAGTGTCCGGCGAGTCTCCCCACCATGCAAGCGGAAGTGCTGAAGACCGATCGGCTGCCGCAGTGAAGGAGCGGCTGTGAAAGCGCTGAGGGAGCGGCTGCGAAGCAGCGGCCTGCGGGCGCCAGCGGCGACGGACGCCGCCGGCTCGGGGTCGGAGAGAACGTAAAGCGGCGGCTCGATCGTTACTGGGTCGACCGCCCGACCGCGCTTACTGCGTCGGCCGCAGCACGCCGTTTTCGTCACGCCGCAGATGGTAGGGCTGCTTGGGCAGGGGCGCGCCCGGCGCATCGAGAACGGAGACGCCATGGGGCCAATCCGCGGGCGCGATGGCGATGAAGCGCGCGTAACCGCCGACGCCGCCGAGTGGCTTGGCGAAGCCTATGGCGATCAGCGCGCCCGCCTCCGGCACCTGGTCGAGGTTGGCCACGCCTTCTGCCTGCGTGAAGTGGTTGTGCATCAGCCAGTACTCGCCTTCGAGGTCTGGCGTCGTGTCGGTGTCCAGCGCCTCGTGGCCGTGGAACAGGATCTTTCGCTCGAGGTGCAGGAACTTCAGCGCGTCCAGCTTGACGCCGGGAAATGGCGCATTGGCGAACCTCTCGGGCTCGTCCCACTTCTTGTACCAGTCCGACCGGAACATCACCACCGAGCCCTCCGGGATGGTGCCGTGCTCGGCCTCCCACGCCTTCACGTCCTCGACGGTGGCCTGATAGCCCGGATCCTGCTCGACCTTCTCGTGCGTATCGATGACGACGAGGGGGCGCAGCGTGAATGACGCCGGCAGATCGCTGATGGTGGCGCCGAACTCGTCCCAATGCGCCGGCGGGTCCAGCTGGGTGCCATACTGATCGGTGGGCAAGTCATAGGCGGTGGCGACAAAGCCGTGCTTCTCGTAGGTGAATTCCTCGCCCTTCTTGGCATAGCCTTCCAGATCCTGCCCTGCCACGGCGGGTTTGAACGTGGCCTGGCCGAAGCCCGGCCACACGGGCTGCACGGGCTCGAACGCGTGGGTCAGGTCGATGTACTTCGCGCTCTTGAATGTGTTCGCGTAGATGTCCCACAGCGGGTGATCCTCGGCCGATGCGGGCACCGCACCGAAACTGGCTGCCGCTGCGGCAAGAGCGGCAAGCGCGCAGATTCTGACCGGCTTGATCATGCTTTCTCCACATCCTGAGCCCACGTGGATCCGTGGACGATCTCGACGCAGGCTAGACCAATCCCTGCTGCGACGCCAAGCGGACCTGTCCGAAATCTCGCGACACTTGCAGTGATCAGCTACTGACCTTCGGCCGCTGCGCTTTCGCCCGCCAGCTTGCCGAACACGGTCCCGGCCATCAGCCCACTGCCGCCGGGATAGTTCTCGTAGAACAGACCGCCGACAAGCTCGCCCGCTGCGTAGAGGCCGGGGATCGGACGGTCGGTCGTGTCGATCACCGCGCCTCGCGCGTCGATCTTCAGCCCGCCGAAGGTGAAGGTGACGCCCGTCGTGGTGACGTAGGCTTCGAAGGGCGGCCGATCGATCGGAAGCGCCCAGTTCGACTTGGGCGGCGCTATGCCCTCGGTCGAGACGCCATCGAGCACCGATGGGTTGAACCGCTCCGGGTGCGCAAGCGCCGTCCGGCACGCCGCATTGAACTCGTCCACGGTCGCCCGCAGCGCAGCCGGGTCGATCTCCAGGCCCTCGGCCAGGCCCTCGATGGTCTCCGACGAGACCTTCGTCACCTCGCGGATGCGGTACTCGTCGCGCAGCAGCGGGATCGTCTTGGCGTCGAAGATCTGGATGGCGGTGCGCTGCGGCTGGCCCATGATGGCGCGGCCGAACTTGACGTAGGTGAGGTTGCGCAGGTCCTCGCCCTCGTCGACGAAGCGCCGGCCGTGGAGGTTGACCATGATGCCCCACGGGTACGAGTGCTTCTGGAAGTTGTCGAGGACGGCCCGGTCGCCGAAGGGCGGTGCCGATATGTCCCAGCCGACGGAGTGGCAGCCCGACCAGTTGCCGAACGGCACGGCGCCGATCTCCAGCGCCATCCGGATCCCGTCGCCGAGGTTGTGCCGTGTGCCGCGCACGCGGGCGAGGTCCCAGCCGGGGCCGAGATAGCGGACGCGCCATTCGGGATTGGATTCGAACCCGCCGCAGGCCAGCACGACGGCGCGGGCGGCGATCTCCTCGTAGCCATCTGCCGTTCGCACCACGACGCCCGTCACGCGTCGGCTTCGGTCCTGGAGGAGGCGCACCGCCCCGGCTCCGTAACGCACGTCGCACCCGAGCGCGGCAACGCGCGAAAGCTCCGCCTCGATCAGGCCGGCGCCGCCGCCGACCGCCTCGATGTTCACGCCGCCGTAGAAATGGTGCTTGCCCTCGATCTCGAACGACTGGCGCCCGAACATCGGGATGAAGCGGATGCCATGCGCGCGCAGCCACGCCATCGCAGGGCGCGAGCCGTCGATCAGCCGCCAGGCCAGGTCCTCGTCGGCCTGGTGGTGGGTCACCTTCATCAGCGTGTCGTAGAACACCCTGCGGTCGTGCACGGGCAGCACGATGCGCTCGCGCTCGGCCGGCGAGAGGTCGGTCAGCACGTCGCGCGCCGCATCGTCGACGCCCTCGTGGCAGAAGCGGAAGCCGCCGGCGGTGAAGTAGCTGTTGCCGCCCTTCTCCTCCTCGGGCGCCTTCTCGAGCACCAGCACGGTGGCCCCGTTCTCGCGCGCCGCCATGGCGGCCGACAGCGCGGCGTTGCCGGCGCCGACGACGATGACGTCATAGCTCGCCATGGACCTGCCTCCCTAAATCGGCTCCCTCTGTCCTTAGGGCATCGGGACGCCTGCCTCCAAAGCACGTCGGCCGCTGTTCTTTCGCGAGCCTCACTCCAGCCGGAACTTGCGCAGGGCGCCCGGAGGAACGTGAGCAGGGTGTGGGCGCCTATCGATGAGCGGTAGGCGCCACCATCGATGCGAAGCGCCGCCGGACGGGATTGCCGACGACGCCGCCTGTTATGCCCCGCGGCTCACTGGGCGGCCTTGCGCGCCTTCTCGGCCCCGGTCACGACTGCGCCCTGCAGCTTCTGCACACGCGAGTGATAGGGGTAGACGAGCTTCGCGAACTCGACCTGCGAGTCGTACACTTTCTTGAAGAAGTCGTCGCTATCAAGATAGTCCTTGATCACTTTGTTCTGCGCCTCGATGAAAATGATCGTAGTACTCGTCGGGCGTGTCGAGCATATTGATGCCCGCCTCCTCGTACTCCCTCACCGCTTTGGCGTTCTCGACCAGGTTGGTCGCTTCGGTCATGGTCGCGTTCGCCAGCACCGCCGATCTGACGATGGCCCTGAGGTCGTCGGGCAGCCCATCCCAGAAGTCCTTGTTGACGATCAGCTCGCCGACATCGGTCTGCTGGTGCAGGCCCTGCAGGTAATAGTACTTCCAGATCTTGTCGAGGCCGAGGTTGCGGTCGTCGGCCGGGCCGATCCACTCGGCGGCGTCGATGGTGCCGCGCTGCGCCGCGGGCACGATCTCGCCGCCCGGCATCGCCACCGCCGGCACGCCCATCTCGTTATAGGTCTGGCCGGCGATGCCCGGAGGGGCGCGGTACTTGATCGACCGGAACTCGTCCATGTTCTCGAACGGCTTCGAAAACCAGCCGAGCGGGTCCGGCCCCATCGGTTGCATCAGGAACGACACGACGTTCAGCTGCATGACGTCCTGGAGAAGCTGCCTGTAGAGATCCTCGCCCTCGCCGCTGTAGTACCAGGAGATGAGGCTTTGCTGGTCCATGCCGGTGCTGGCGGGCACGTTCGAGAACAGCACGAAGGCGGGGCTCTTGCCCGACCAGTAGTGCGGCCAGGCATAGCCCGCCTCGATGAACGCCGTCGCTGACCGCGTCGAGGATCTCGAAGGCCCCGACCTCGGCGCCGGCCGGCAGGACATTCACCTGCATCCGGCCGCCGGACATGGCCTCGATCTGCTTGCCCAGATCCTCGTTCAGCTTGAAATAAAGGCTGGAGTTCGGCACCGCCGTCTGGATGTTCATCGTGTAGTCGGCAGCGAGAGCCGGCACCCCGGCCAGCGCGGCCGCAAGCGCCGCGGGCGCCAGGGCGGTTCGCAGATGCTTCATGTCGTTTCCTCCTGTTGTTTGCGTTTCTGGTTGAACGAGGCTTCGTTGTGTGCTTCCCCCCTTCTTTCGATGCCGACCAGAGAGCTTCAGCGCGTCGCCGCAGGCAACCAGAGCACGAGCTCCGGAAAGAAGACCAGCAGCAGCACGACAATGATCTGCAGCACGACGAACTGCACCATTCCGGTGTAGATCTGCCCCATGGTCCACTGCGGCACGACGCCTTTCAGGAAGTAAGCCGAGAGCGCCATCGGCGGCGTCAGCCAGGACGTCTGCAGGGTGACGGCGACCAGGATGCTGAACCACAGCGGGTCGTAGCCCATCTGCACCATGGTCGGCAGAAAGATCGGCACCACCACCAGCACGATCGGGATCCATTCGAGCGGCGAGCCCAGCACGAAGACGATGGCGAGAATGATCAGCAGCATCACCGTCGGCGAGAACGACAGTCCTAACAGAAACTCCGTGATCAGCGCGGCGCTGCCCAGCTTCGAGAACACGGCACCGAAGAAATTCGCCGAGCCCAACAGGAACATGATCATCGCCGACATGATCAGCGTCTGGTAAACGCAGTGCTTGAAGGCCGGCCAGCTCATGCGGCGATAGACGATGGCCAGCAGGAGCGAGGCCAGTGCGCCGCTGGCGGCGGCGTCGGTCGGGGTGGCGATGCCGCCGATGATGACGCCCAGCGTCGCCGCGATGACGACCAACACCGGCACGACGCCGAGCAGCAGTTCGCCCAGCTTCTCGGCGAGGGTGGTCTCGCTGATTTCGGCCAGGCTGAGCGGCGGCCCCAGCTCGGGGCGGAGATAGCTGCGCACCAGCGTGTAGACGATGTAGGTCGTCGCCAGCAGCAGACCTGGCACGATGGCCGCCGTGAAGAGGTCCGAGACCGGCACGCCAACCACCGGCCCCATGACGATCAGCAGGATGCTGGGCGGGATCAGGATGCCGAGCGTGCCGCCCGCGCCGATCGCGCCCGCCGACAGGCGGACGTCGTAGCCCGAGCTCTGCATGATCGGCGCCGCCATCACGCCGAGCACGGTGACGGAGGCGCCGACGATGCCGGTGGCCGCCGCGAACACCGTGGCGACGATCAGGACGATCAGATAGAGCGACCCCCTGACGCGCCCGAGCAGCAGCTGCAGCGCGCGGAACATGCGCTCCATCAGCCCCGACTGCTCGAGGATGAAGCCCATGAACAGGAACAGCGGGATCGCCGCCAGCGTCGTGTCGCGCATCAGCGAGAAGAACTGGTACTGCATCAACGAGACGACGCGGTCGCCGATGCCGAACCAGCCGAAGACGAGCGAGATGAAGATGAAGGTGAAGGCCATCGGGTAGCCGGTCAGGATGCCGGCGAACAGCACGCCGAGCGAGACGAGGCCGAGGACCGGTTCGCTCATACCTGCAGCCCCTCGTCCACGCCCGCGTTCACGTCCGGGGCGCGGAACCGGCGGTTCGTGACGATGCTGAACCAGCTTTTCAGCAGCTCCGACACGCCCTGGATCAGCAGCAGCGCGCCGGTGACCGGCATCACCGTCTTCAGCGGATAGATGATCGGCATCAGCGGGCTCGTCGGGATGCGCTCGCCGCGCTGCCACGAGACCAGCGCGTAGCTGAACGTCGCCTCGGTGAAGAAGTACATGGCCGGGAAGAACAGGAAGAGGATGAAGACGCCGTCGATCAGCCCCTGCCAGCGCGGCGACAGCACGTTGAACAGGAAGTCGGCGCGCACATGCGCGTCGCGCCCCAGCGTGCAGGCGGCGCCCAGCATGAACAGCGCCCCATACAGCATGAAGGTGATGTCATAGGCCCAGGTCGTCGGGCTGTTGAAGCCGAAGCGCGCGATCACCTCGTAGACGAGCGCAAGCACCATCGGCACGATCAGCCAAGCCGCCGCCTTGCCGACAATGGCACCTGGCAGGTCCAGGACCGCCGTCGCGCGCCGGAGTCGGCGCTCCTGCTCCTTTGTCACTGCCGCCCCTCTTTGCCGGTATCCCCGCCGGCGCCGCCCGCCTGCCCCGGAGGCGAGCATGGCCCAGCGAGGTGGCTCCGGCAACCTCGGCGAACCAGCTAAGAGGGCTTCCCGATCAGTTTGGATCATATCCGGCGGCGCTGAAGTAGTTGGCACATTCCTGCGGGGTGAAGATGTCGACGAGGCGTCCGATGGCACTCCTGGGTGCCGCGGGTCGCGTGGCCGCGCGGCGATCCAGTAGACGGCGCCGCCGACTGCAAGGGCATCGAGCGGCGTCATCAGGTCGGCCGACGGCAAGCGGCGCTACGCGTCCCGCTCCTCCAAGTGTCTGCGCAGGGCACTGCGATCGGCCTTGCCCGTCCGGCCGAGGGGCAGCTCTTCGGCGAAGTGGATGCGGTCGGGGAGCTTGAAGCGTTCGGTTCTGCCCTGCGCCCAGGCGATCATGGCCTCGGCATCCAGGCGAGCGCCAGGGCGCGGCACGACCAGCAGGTGGATGGCCTCGCCCAGGCGCGCGTCGCGCACGCCGGTTGCCAGCGCGGCGCGCACATCCGGATGGGCAGCGAACAGACGCTCCACTTCCAGAGGCGAGACCTTGTTGCCTGCGCGGTTGATGAGTTCCTTCAGGCGTCCGACCAGCGCCACCGAGCCGTCGGGTTCGATGCGCACCGCGTCGCCGGTGCGGAGCCATCCGTCCTGCACCGTGCGCGCGCTTTCCTCGGGCATGTCGAGATAGCCGAGCATCGCGAAAGGCGTCCGGATCAGCAGCTCGCCGGTCTCCGGGTCCGCCCGGACCTCGACGCCGGGCGAGGGCAGCCCCATCGTTTCCGGCGGGTCAGCCTCGCCCCGGTCCGCATGGAAGAGATCGCAGGTGCCGGACTTGGTCAGACCGTAGAGGCTGTCGATGGATGCGCCCGGCCACCTGTCGAGGATGCGGCCGCGGAGTTCGGCCGTGACGGGCTCGCCGCCGGTCAGGATCGTGAAGGCGGCGTCGCCGCCTCGATCGTCGGGCAAGAGCCGCAGCATGGTCGGCACGGCCGCCAGCCAGCCCGCTTTGCCTTGCGCGAGCGCGTCGGTGGTCGCGACCGGGTCGAACCGCTCGGCCAGGTGCACCGTTCCACCCCGCGCGAGCGTCAGGAAGGTAACCCACTGGCCAAAGCTGAAGATGATCTGGAGCGGGTTCAGGACGATGGCGCCGCATGGCATGGCGAGCATCCGTTGGATTGCGCCAAGCTTCGCCGTGATCCGCTCGCGCGCGAGAACCACGCCCTTGGGAACGCCCGTCGAGCCGGAAGTGAAGGTGATCATCGCTGCCGCATCGAGCAGAGGTCGAGGCGGCGGCGGCGGGCCGGCCATGTGTATCTCCGGCGCGGGGCCTGCAGACAGCGTGATGCGCGCGTCCGTGGCGTTGCGGATCTGCGAAACCGTGTCGGCGTGCGCCCGGCGATGCACCGGCACGGCGACGCCGCCGGCCAGGACGACAGCGAGAATTGAGGCGACGTCACGCGCCTCGTTCGCGACCGGCACGAGGACGGGCTCGTGGGGCGCCAGCCCCGCTCGCGCGAGCGCGGCCTGCGCCCCGGCGGCCCAGCCCTGAATCGTGCCGATATCGTGCGCTCCGTGCGCGTCGACGATGGCCCCGTCGCGCGATGTCATCAGATGCGACCAGAGGTCAGAAAGATGCCAGTCCGTCCCGTCGGCGTGCATCGGCGTGCCTAAACCCGGAACCGCCGGTCGCGCCAGGCGAGCGCGCCGCGCAAGCCTCCGGCCCTCAGCTCGGCCAGGAAGGCGCGCTTGTCCTCGCTGCCCTCGCCTTCGAGCTCGAGGTCGATGGCGAGCGCCCGCTCCAGCGCATCGTCCAGCCCCATGATCGACAGCGTCTCGTTGATCTGCTGCTTGGTGCGCCGGATCACCATCGGATCGACCACGGCGATCCGCCGGGCGATGCCCATCGCCTCCTCGATCACCGTCGCGTCAGGCACGACGCGATTGATGAGGCCGAGCGACAGGGCCTGCCGCGCCGACAGATCGTCGAGCCCCAGCATCGCGATCTCCTTGGCCTGCTTGGGCCCGGTCAGCCAAGGCAGCAGCATGACGACGATGCCGGCGCCGAACTTGACCTCCGGCTCGCCGAAGACGGCGTTCTCGCCAGCGACCGTGATGTCGCAGGCCAGCGCCATCTCGCAGCCCCCGGCCAGCGCCGGACCGCGCACGGCCGAGACGGTCGGCTTCGACAGGCGCCAGAAGCGCACCACGCCTTCGAAATCCCGGCGCAGCACGGGACGCCACGCATCATGCCCCTGCGGGGTGCTCGCGGCCTGATCCTGCAGGTCGAAGCCCGAAGAGAACGCCTTGCCGGCGCCCGTGACGACCAGCACCCGTGTGCCGTCATCCGCCTCGACCGCGTCGCAGGCCTGGGCGAGCTCGGCCAGCATCTGCTGGCTGATGGCGTTCAGCCTATCGGGCCGGTTCAGCGTCAGCACGGCAACAGGCCCGTCGCGGTCGAGCGTGATGGTCTGAAAGCTCACGGCATGGCCCTCCTGCACTGGAGTGCCGGCAGCTCCGGCGCCCCTCGTCGGACTGCAACCATCCGCCCCGGTTCCTGTCAACGACGCGCCCGCCGGGCGGGGCGGCCGATGCCGCACGATCAGCGCAGCGATGTTGGACCGAGCAACCGGTCAGCATGCGGGCGGACCCGGTGCGGATCACGCTGGGGCCGAAGTCGACATCCGTGCTGATCCAGAAGAGCTGGGGGCGCCCATCGTCTGCAATGACGGCTTGACGACCGCCAAGGAATTCAGCCTCAAGGACCCTGAGGAGAACCTCGGCGCCCAGATGCTGCGGCGCGGCCTATCGCTCTCATCGGAGTATCTCCGGCCCAGCGACTTCAGGATTGCCGCCCTACGCCGCCTGATCGCGGGTCCGGGCGCCTGAGAAGGCCTTATCCGAGATAGACCCGGCCCGACGGATAGCGGATGCGCGGCGGGATGCGCGTGGCGAGGAAGAAGCCGAGCGTCAGGGGGCCGACGCGGCCGATGAACATGACGAGCGCGATCGACGGCACGGCCGAACGCGTCGAGCTCGCCCGTCGCCCCGCGCGAGAGCCCGACCGTGCCGAAGGCGGACACCACCTCGAAGGCGAGGTCGAGGAACTCGCCGTCATGCGAGATGCTGATGGCGAACAGGGCGGTCATGACGATCAGGAGGCTGACGACGGTGAGCGCCAGCACCTTCATGACCTCCTGCTGCCCCAGGCTCCGGCCGAAGGCATGCAGGTCGTCGGCGCCGACGGAAAAAGGCGATCGTCGCGAGCAGGAGGACGATGAAGGTCGTGACCTTGATCCCGCCCGCCGTCGACGTGCTGCCGCCGCCGATCAGCATGAGGCAGATGAACAGCAGCGACGTGCTGTCGTGCAGGGCGGCGATGTCGACCGTGTTGAACCCAGCGGTCCGGGTCGTCACGCCCTGGAACCAGCTGACGACCAGCTTGTCGCCGATGCCGTCGAATCGGCCGAGCGTGCCAGGATTGCTCCATTCGAGGGCGGCGAAGGCGGCGACCGACCAGAAGATCAGCGCCGCCGTGCCGACGAGCATCAGCTTGGAATGCAGCGTCAGCATGCGCCAGCGCCGGACCCGGGCGAGGTCCGCCAAGCACGACATAGCCGATCCCGCCGACGATGAGGAGCAGCGGGGACGACGAGATTGACCAGCGGGTTCGTCGCCCAGGCCGAGAGGCTGTCGGGAAAGAGCGAGAAGCCGGCATTGTTGAAGGCCGAGACGGAATGGAACAGCGCCTGCCAGAGCCCCTCGCCCCAGCCGAAGGCCGGCACGAAGACGAAGGCGAGGAGCGCCGTGCCGATCAGCTCGGCCACGATCACGACCCTCAGGATCATCCCGACCAGCCGGAGCAGATCGGCGATCGAGGTCTGGTTCAGGTCCTCGCGCAGGAAGATTCGGTGCGGCAGCCCGACCGGCAGGCCGCAGCATCGACAGGATCAGGAAAGCGAAGGTCATGATGCCGAGCCCGCCGAGCTGGATCAGCACCAGGATCACCGCCTGCCCGAACAGGGTGAAATCGCTGCCCGTGTCCAGCACCACGAGACCCGTGACGGTTACGGCGGAGGCCGAGGTGAAGATGCGCCTCGCTCCAGCCGAGCGGCAACGACCGTGGCGAAGGGCAGCTTCAGAAGCGCCGCCCCGATGGCCACCAGCGTGGCATAGAGCAGCGCCAGAACGGCCGGCGGCGGAATGCCGATGGCGCGCCGCGTGAAGAGCGAGAAGAAGCGGCGGCGCCATGCGGGCGACGGCGCTCAGAGACTGTCGGCGAATGTGCGCAGATTCTGGCGGCGCCCGAGGATCAGCAGCTTGTCATCGGTCTTCAGCGCCGTGTCGCCGGATGCGCAGGAATGGTACTCGCTGTCGCGCATCAGCCCGAGGCAGCGCAGCTCGAAGCGCTCGTCGAGCCTCAGCTCGCCGATCGCCGCGCCGTCCAGCCGCTCCGGCACGCGCAGGTCGACCACGTGGAAGCCGTTGCCGAGGCTGACATAGTCGCGGACGAGCGGGTTGTGCAGCATCTGCGCGATGTGCTGCCCGATCTCCTGCTCGGCCAGGATCACCCGGTCGGCGCCGAGCCGCTGCAGGATCCGATGGTGCGTCCGGTTGATCGCCTTGACCCAGACCGAGCCGACCCCGAGCAGCTTGACGTTCATCGTGCAGAGGATGTTCGCCTCGAGATCCTCGCCGATCGCGACGACCGCGGCGTCGTAGCTGCCGACGCCCGGCCTCGCGCAGTGCCTCGTCGTCCCGGCCGTCGGCGATGATCGCCTCGGCCAGATCGTCCGCCAGCCGGCTGACATTGCGCTCCTCGATGTCGATGCCGAGCACGTGATTGCCGAAGCGCGCGAGCTCCGAGGCCACCGTGCTGCCGAATGTGCCGAGGCCGATCACGGCAAAGCTGCGGCTCTTCTGCTCTGGCATGAACTCCTCCTCCAGAGCTCCCCGAACCATGTGGCGAGAGACGCGTCAACCGCCCTGCGGCATCCGAACCGCTGGCGCCGTGTTCCCACCGGTCGGGGCGTTGCTGCGTTGGTTTCGCAGATCGGTCGCCGCGACCGGCAGGTTTTGATCATGAACGGAAGTTCGTGTGTTCGACGGCCTTGTATCAACCATGCTGGCCAGGCGCGGCTACCGAGGCGGATGCGGCAAGAGGCCCCTGCGAGCCGCGGTCGCTCAATTTCGCAGACGATGCGCGGTTCGGCCTGAACGCCAGCAGCCGGATCGCATTCAGCGTCACCAGCACGGTCGCCCCTGTATCGGCCATGATCGCTGGCCAGAGGCCGGTGATGCCGGCGACAGTGGTGACGAGGAAGACGCCCTTCATCCCGAGCGCGATGGCGATGTTCTGGCGGATGTTGCGCATCGTGGCGCGCGCGAGCCGGATCTTGGTCGCGACATCCCCCACCTGGTTCCGCATGAGTGCGCCGTCCGCTGACTCGAGCGCGACATCCGTTCCCGAGCCCATCGCGATCCCGACATGCGCGGCGGCCAGCGCCGGCGCGTCGTTGATCCCGTCACCGACCATCATCACCCGCTCGGCCGCGACCATCTCGCGGACCGCGGCGATCTTGCCATCGGGCAGCAGTCCGGCGCGATGCTCCATGCCCAGGGCGCCGGCAATCGCTGCGGCGGTCTGTTCGTTGTCGCCGGTCAGCATCACCGTACGCAGGCCGAGCTCCCGCAGTGCGGCGAGGCCGGCTTTCGCATCCGTTCGCGGCTCGTCGCGGAGGGCGAGAAGGCCGAGGCAGTTCCCCTGCCGGAACACCGCCGCCACAGTCTTGCCGACGGCCTCGAGCGCGGCCGCATGCTCCGCCGCCTCGTCGGGCCAAGCCCGGCTCTCGGCAGCATAGCGCGGCGAACCCACGAAGACTTGCGCCCCGCCGACCGCGCCGCTGACCCCGCGCCCCGGGGTGGCCAGGGCGGCGCTCGCCGGCTCGACCTCGATGCCCTCGGCCTCGGCTGCTGCGATTACCGCCACCGCGATCGGGTGACTCGAGCCGGCCTCGACGGCAGCAGCGAGCGCCAGGAGCTCCCGCCGGTCTGTCGCCAGGGGCACGATGTCCGTCACGGTCGGCGCGCCGCGGGTCAGCGTCCCGGTCTTGTCGAAGGCGACCAGCGTCGTCGCCGCTGCAGCCTCGATCACGGCGCCGCCCTTTACCAGCAGCCCTTGCCGGGTGCCCGCGGACAGAGCGGAGGCAATCGAGGCGGGCACCGATATCACCAACGCGCAGGGACAGCCGATCAGCAGCAGCGCGAGGCCGCGATAGATCCAGGGCTCCCAAGGATCGCCCAGCGCCAGCGGCGGGATCGTCGCGACGAGCGCGGCGAAGCCGACGACCGCCGGCATGTACCAGCGGCTGAAGCGGTCGATGAAGCGCTCGGTCGGCGCACGCGCCGCCTCCGCCTCCTCGACGAGGCGGATGATGCGCGCGATCGTGTTGTCCTCCGGCGCCCGCGTCACCCGCACTTTCAGCACCGCCTCGGTGTTGATCGAGCCGGCGAACACCGGGTCGCCCGGCTCCTTGATGCGCGGCACCGACTCGCCTGTGACCGGGCTCTCGTCGACGCCCGAGGTGCCCTCGATCACCTCGCCATCGGCCGGCACGCGGTCGCCCGGGCGCACGAGGACGGCGTTGCCGATCGCCAGGCTGTCGGCCGGGACCTCGCGCACGCGCGGGCCGACGACCAGGCGCGCTGTCTTCGGCACCAGTGCGCCGAGCGCGCGGATTCCGGCCCGAGCCCGACCGGCCGCGACACCTTCCAGCACCTCGCCGATGGCGAACAGGAAGACCACCATCGCTGCCTCGGCCGCCGCGCCGATCGCCAGCGCGCCGGTGGCGGCGATCGTCATCAGCATCTCGACCGTGAAGGGCTGGCCCAGCCGCGCTGCGGCGAGGGCGCGCCGGGCCACCGGCACGAGGCCGGTCAGCGTCGCGGCGACGAACGCCCACTCTCCCGCCGGCCCAGGCAGGACGAGCTGCGCGGCGCCTGCGGCCGCGAGCAGCGCCCCCGTGGCAAGCGCGAACCGTCCCTTGGTCGTCTTGTACCAGGGACGCTCGGAGGCCGCTGCACCGTCACTCTTCTTTACGACGAGACGCGGGACGAGCCCTGTGGTTTCACCTTGATCCGTTGTCGCCTGGCGCGCCTCGCGCGGCTCGATGTCATAGCCGAGGCGCCGAACAATGCTCTCGACCGCGTCAGGCTTCGTGGCCGCCGGATCGAGCCGCAGCGCGAGGCTTTCCGAGATCAGCGACACGCGCACATCCGAGACCCCGGGCAGCCCCTCGACCGACCGGCGGACCTTGGCGACGCACCCCGCGCAGTCCATGCCGCCGAGCGACCAGCTCATCTCGCCGGCCGCCGACCCGCCTCCTTCGCCTTCGTCCCGCCGCATCACGACCTCCGCCGGTGGCACGCCAGTTGATTCCGCGTGGCCGGACAGATACGACCTCCAGTGACTGGAGGTTCAAGGGGCGGTTATGCTGTCGATCGGAGATCTGTCCCGCCGGACCGCAACCAAGGTCCAGACGATCCGCTATTATGAGCAGATCGGCCTGATGCACGTGGCCGAGCGCAGCGCCGGCGGGCAGCGCCGCTACTCGGAGGCCGACCTCGAGCGGCTGGCCTTCATCCGACATGCCCGCGAGCTCGGCTTCCCGCTGGACGCGGTCCGCGAGCTCCTCGACCTTGCCGACACCCCGAAGCGGCCCTGCGACGAGGCCGACGCGATCGCCCGGCGGCAGCTCGTCCGGGTCGAGCAGCGCATCCGGCGCCTGGAGGCACTGAGGGCCGAGCTTTCGCGCATGCTCGAGGAGTGCTCGGGCGGCCGCGTCTCGGACTGCCGCGTGATCGAGGTGCTGCGGGATCACGCGGAATGCCTGGCCGACCACCGCCAGATTGACGCATGAGCCTGCTCGCGCCGGCCGCCATCTATGTCGGCGCGGCGATCGGCATCGGGCAGATAATCATCAACAACATGGAAATGCTCCTGCCTATCTTTATCGCAGGAGTTGGCGCCCTCTACGGACTTCGCACCCCGCACCGACCTCCCGCATTCAGATGTGGCCAGCGATGCAGCCGAGCGAGGCATTCGGATCTGCCGGGACCCGGAGATTGTCAGCAAAGATGCGAGCGGTGGGACGATTGTGGCGAGCGCAATCACGGCGAAGCCGCCGGCCGGCGTAGAGCACGATGCCGATCGGCGCTCCGAGCGAGAGCATGGCGAATGTTGCAGTGCCGACCCGAGCGACCGGCTTGCGGCGCTGTCGGTCGTCACCAGCGGCAGGACCCAAGCTCACGCCGCCGGTGACGCCCAAGCTTTCGGCTGGCTGTAGCAGCGCTCGCCCGAGGTATGGAGGAGTTCGAGGGATGTCGGCAGAGCGGCGCTGAATGCCGAAGAGGGCAGGTGGTGCAGTCTGCTGCCCTAATCTCCGAGACGGCTTCGGGAGGCATTCGTCCGCGAAGTCACGCGCAACCGGGTGCACGATGGCTACTGTCGAGGGTATTCCGGCGATTCGCCCACCGCTTCGCAAGCGCGCAGGATGCGCCAGATCCGGTCGCACCCCGAACGCCTGCAGAGAGATGAACCGGATCAGAATGTGAACCCCTGACCTGAAGCGGCGGGATCGGCCTCCAAGTTCCCGGCGCGTACTGAGACGATCCGACCGCCTCACAGCGTCCTCCGATTAATGCAGTTCTCGTACCCTGCGCCCACTGCGATATCTTTCGACGTGCCGGCGCGGCTTCGGTCAGGAGCAGACGCCGGAACGTCATTGGCTGAACCGATCTTATGGCGGCCGCGATCATTGCGGCGCCTTTGCTTCGCGGTAGGGGCAATCCTCGTGTATCCTCGTTCTCCGACAGGGAGGACCGAATGGAGCACCACTCCTCGCCGCCTCTTGGCGCGATCGTGTTGAAGCTGGTCGAAACGGGCGATCTCCGCAGCCTGATCGCCTCGCACCGTACGAACCCCTTTCTCTACAAGCTGGAGGGTCGGTCGGGGGACGGGAGCGCCGAGCTTCACGACATTGCCCACGACTACCTCGACACGCTGGGCGAACTGGTCGGTGACGAGCACCTCGGCGGCAACGTTCGGCGACGCGCTCAGGACGAGGCCGAGGAAGGGGGTCTCGACGGCCGGTTCGACTGGCTGCCGCTGCAGGCGGAGCGCGAGCGGGGAGAGCTCGGCGCCTTCGTCTCGCGTCTGCTCCGGCCGCGGGAGGAGACGGGGGAGGAGGCGGGGGAGGAGGCGACCGCCGTCGTCGTCGCGGGCGAGGCGGTGCGGTTCGACGGCGACTATATGCCCCTGAATTCCGGCTTCGGCCGGCGCGTGATTATGCACCTGCGAAAAGGGCGGGATGGAGGGTGGACGGCCGCCGTGACGGGGCTGGCCGCGCATGACCGGCGCCACGAGGTCGCTTGGTTCGAGAGGGCCGCGGAGGTTTTCGGTGACGGGGCCGGCCTTCTGGATCTCGGCCCGCAGGTGTTCAAAGCCGCGGGGGAGCAACTCGGGCTCGAGGTGCCAGCCGGAACGCTCTGGTGGCGCCTCAAGCCGGTGCCGAGCGGCGAGGCATACGGAGAGCATCCGCGGCTGATCTGGACGGCCGAAGGATTGGATCGGCTGAGCCGCAAGCTGCCGCGGGTGCCGTATTCGTTCGATGCCGACTTCATCGTCGGCAGCGACTCAGAGGGACCTACCGTCGAATTGCTCGCGGCGACGCGGCAGCCGCTCGCGAGCCATGCCTCGGGCAGGAGGTTCCGGCAGGATCCCGCGTCGTGGCGCAAATTCGGCCTGCCGGCGAGCGCGCCCGCCCCCGCCTTCCCGAAAACGCCGCCCGCCGACGATCAACCTCTTACGCTGCGGCTGCGCCGCCCAGGACGCTCGGAGAAACAGCTGGACTGGTTCCGCGCCGCCCGGAATACACCGAGCGCGCTCGAGACGACGAAGGACTTCCGTGTCCTCACCTGCCCCGACTTTGCGCGGGATGACGGCGCCGACCTATACGGGCCTCCGCCTGCGCCGCAGGTGAAGACCGTGCAGGCCGCGGCGTCGAAAACGATCCGCTCGGACACCAACTCGGCCGTCGCCGCCTACCATGCGCACCGCGAGATCTATGCCCTGCTCGGCGAGTTCGGGCTGGACCTCGAAGGCATGTTCGCCGCGACGCAGCGCAAGATCGACGTGCATTACCGCTCGGGCACCAGCCGGGGTCCGGGAAAAGACGGCGTGACCGTCAACGCGGAGGTCATGCTCGTGCCGGAGGTGGGGCATACGCCTCGCGTGAACGTCCATCTGGCGCTCGCCGATCTCGGTCACCGGACGGTGCGCAAGGGGGGCGGCCACCCACACCATGGCGCCCTCCGTTGGCCCGAGTACATGGGCATCGCCAATGCCGGGCGCCTCGTCTGGCACGAGTTCGGCCATGTCGTGATCGCCGCCGTGACCGGCCGGCTGGAATTCAGCTTCGCCCACAGCGCCGGCGATGCGATGGCGGCGATCTGGGCCGACCCTTGGTCGCGGTTGGCCGACCCGCGCGGGACCGACCTACCGAAAGGCGTCTCGCCCACGCTGAGGGGGCTGACCTTTCCGTGGCTGGGCTTCACACGGCGCCACGACCGCGATCCGAGGCTCGGCTGGAGTTGGAGCGGGCGCTTCTACAATCCGCCGCCGCCCGGGCCTGGCCTGCCGATCCACAAGGGCTATCAGGCAGAGCAGATCCTCTCCTCGACGCTCTTCCGGCTTTACAGGGTGCTCGGTGGCGACACCGTCGATCCGGCCACGGGCGGCCCCGATTACCTGACGCGCGAGACAGCATCGAAGGTCATGCTTTACCTGATCGTGCGCGGCATCGAGATCCTCACGGCGCTCCACCACCATGCGCTCGAGCTGGCGACGGCGATGATGGACGCCGACGACAAGAGGCTGACGCTCGACATCTTCGTGCCGGGGGGCGCCACGACCACCCATGTGTGGCCCGGCGGGATGGCGCAGAAGGCGGTTCGCTGGGCGTTCGAGGCGCATGGCATGAGCTTCGGTCCGTCTTCGACCGATCTGTACTTCCCGGACGGCCGCATCGGCGAGTTGGGCGGTCAGGGGGGATACGATCCGGTTTCGCTGGACTGGCAAGAGGACGAGCCGCGGTGGTTCGCCACCAGCTGGCAGCACGCGGACCGAGGGCCGGGCGGTCTGGCAAGCGTTCGCCGGCGCGCCTGGATCGGCATCGCAATCGGCAACCGGACGGCTCCGGGATGGGACCGGTCGACAGGTGCGATCCGGTGGCTCGGTGAGGTTACCAGCTTCGACGACGGCCAGCTCGAAGCGCAGATCGCAGCGCTGAAGGCCACGTTGACGATCCCGCCCGATGTCGCCCCGGGCTCCGCGAGGTGGTTCGCGGTCGCGGAGGTCAGCGCGGACGAGGACCGCGCCAACACCGATCCGGCCTCTGCGCTGCCCGTCGCGGTCGCAGACGGCGAATTCCCGCTCGACGGCGTCGTGGACATAACGCCCCGCCACCTCGCCGACCTCGTCGCGAACGACAACAACCTCGGGATCAGGTGGCTCAACTGATTACGGCTTTCGCTTGATCCGCTCGGAGCGCGAGGCCTTTCTTCGCCCGTGCGCCAGCACGGGGCAGCGTCCGACCGCCTCCCCCCGACCATAGAGCGGCGGCGGGCGCTTCGCTTCCGCCCTCGGCCAGTCGCTGCCCCGTGCCCCTCCGAGGTCATGGGGAGGTGGTTATGGTGTGGGCGGCATCCACCGCCCGCGGATGCTCAGGACCAGCGCTGCGGCCACTCGGCCTTGGCCCGCTCGATCAGTAACAACAGCGTCGGGCAGACGATGTCGCCCGCGCGGTCCGCATTGCCCCGTCCGCCCTGGATGAGCGCGTCCCAGACGCCGGCGGCGAGGTGGCGGCCGGCGGTCGAGTCGGAGCGATAGTGCACGCCGATCCGCTCGCGGTTGACCGCGAGGCGCTCGGCGATGCGCAGGAGCGGCGATCCGGCATTGGCCATGCTGGCGTCGACCGACACGAAGTTCCGATCGACCTGGACATGCTTCCACGCGATCGCTTTCCCCGGCGTTCCGTCGCTCGGGAGCGCAAACAATCCGAAGCGTTCTCGGACGCCCGGAAGCTCGAGCAGCAGGAGCGCGATTAAATGGCTTAGGAAGGCGTGACCGCTGGGGAAAGACGGATGCTCGGGCGGCCCGAACGGCGGGATCAGCCCCGGGCAGAGCGCCGAGGGGCGCACACGGCGGAAGAACGCCTTGTATGCCAGGTAGACGAGACCGCCGATGGCGAGAGCCGCCCGGATCAGCTCGAGCGTCTCCGGATGGTCGGTGGCGTCGGCGGCTATGAAGTGGCCGATATAGTCGGGGATCCCGTCCGCCTGCCAGTCCGCCTCGTCCAGGTAGATGAGCCGGTCGTCCTCCATGAGAAGCCTGAGCTGCTCGAGCTCGGTCTTGATCGCGCTCCAGGCATCGTCCTCCCTGCCTGCGTCGAGGGTGAACTGCCGCAGCCCAGCATTCCAGGTATAGGGCCACCAGGCCAGGTCCTCGTCATGCTTGGTCCCCGCTGCGGCGAAGCCCCGAATCCACTTGCGGTCGACGAAGGTCTCGTCCGGGCCGATCGGCCGCCAGCTTTCATACTGCGCGGCGAACTCGCGGGCCGCGACGATCGCGTCGCTATAGAGATCGGCGGACGTCTGGAGCCATTCCTTCAGGTAGCGGTCGAACGGCAGCGCCCAATATCGGAGCGCCGGGTCCCAGTCGGCCGGGCGCCACTCGACCGGCTTGCCCGAAGCCGCATAGGGGTTGAGGACGAACTCGAGCGGCTGGCCGACCAGGCCCCGGTCGTCCACGGCGAAATCGAGCGTCCATGGCTTGCGGCGCAGCTCCCACGGCGTGGCCCAGTAGCTCCGCGGCAGCCCGTTGATTCCGGGCGAGCCCGCCTCGGGGCTCATGATTGGCGTCCCCGGCGGCGTCAGGTCTGCCCCGTAACCATGCCCGTAACCATGCCCGTACCCATGCCCGGACCCATGGCCGTGGCCATGCCCGTGGCCATGCCCATGCCCGTGCCCGTGCCCGTGCCCATGACCATGCCCAAGCCCATGCCCGAGCCCGGCTCCATGACCATGCCCGTGGCCGTGGCCGTGGCCATGCCCGTGGCCTCTGCTGCCCTGTGCCATCGCGCTTCTCCTCGACATCGTCCCTTCGGGACAGGCGGGCTACCGCCGCCGCTTCGGTCCAATCGCTCCTCTCAGTCCGGCAGGCCGGCCAACAGCAGCCCTTGCTCGAGCCGGTCCAGGTCGCCCGGCCGGGTCAACGGATAGATTTCGACGAACCGCCTGACCTTGAAATCGGGGCTGATGGACAGCAGCCGCTGCCCGGTCGCGCGCGCGTCGTCCAACTCGCCGGCCAGCGCCTGGCTCGCGGCCAGCATCCGCAGCGTCGCGGCGAAGCGCGGGTTGGCGCGGAACGCCCGCTTCAACCAGGCCGTCGCGTCCTCGTAGCGCCCGCCGACGAACTCGGCGATGCCGGCGCCAGACCACCAGAAGAAGTTCATGCGGTCGAACGGGTTCAGCTTCCAGACGTTGCGGAAGTACCTCGCCGCCTCGTCCGGGCGGCCGAGATAGGAGAGCGTGTCGCCCGCCAGCGCCCAGGCGAGCGCCGAGTTCGGATCCTCGCGCAGCGCCAGCTCGAAGAGGTCCATCGCCTCTCTCGGACGGCGATGAATGAAGCTCGTGACGTGTCCGGTGACCGCGAGCGAGAAGGCGTCCGTCGGATCGAGCTCGATGGCCCTCTCGCCATGCGCCAGCGCGCGCTCGGCGTCCGCCGAGAGATCGTCCGACACCTGCTCGGCGACCAGGAAGAGCAGGCGCCAAGCGCTCATGCTGTGGGCGCGCGCAAAGTTGGCGTCGAGCTCGAGGGCACGCTCGAGGGCACGGCCGGACAGAGCGAAGGATTCGGGCGTGAAGTCATAGAGCATGGCGTTGGCGCGCAGGACGCATTCGAGCGCGTCGAGGCTCGCCGTCTGGCGCATGCGCAGCCGTTCGCCCTCGGCCTGATGTACCCGCAGCTCGAGCGAGGAAAGGATTGTCGCGACGATGCGCGCCTGCAGGTCGAAGAACTCGTCGTCGGCTCCGTCGAAGCGTTCGCTCCAGATCGCGTGGTTGCGGTTGACGTCGACGAGCTCGGCCATGATGCGGAGCCGCTTGCGGTGCCGGCGGACGGTCCCGACGAGCACATAGCGGACGCCGAGCTCCGCGGCGACGCCCTGGATGTCCCCGTGACGGTCCGCGAAGCGCCACATGGAGGCTCCCGCGATGACGTGAAGCGCCCTGGCGCGGGAGAGGCCGTGCACGATTTCCTCGACGATGGTCTCGCCGATCTGGGTGTCGTCGTCCGGACCGAGCACGCGGAAGGGAAGAATGGCGATGGAGGGATACGAGGACCATTCCAAGAAGGGGTGGTGCAGCGCCTCGCCCGGCTCGCTCGCGTCGTCGGCCCAGACGACTCCATAGACGCGCACGGGCCGCTCGATGTTTTTGAGGCGTGGCACGCCGATGTCGTGGAAGGTCACCGGCAGGCGGTTTGCCACCAGCTCCTTCACGGTGCCCGTCACGACGATCTGGCCCGGTTCGGCGGCCTGATGGATGCGCGATGCGACGTTGATGCCGCCGCCGGAAAGCAGGTCGCCGTCGACGAGGACGTCGTCGACGTTGACGCCGATCCGGAGCTTCAGCGCGGAAGGGCCGTCGCTGTCGGGACGGCGGCTCACGATCTCCTGCACGTCGCAGGCCCATTGCAGCGCGTGCACCGCGCTCGGGAACTCGACCAGGACCGCGTCGCCCGCGGTCTCGACGAGCCGGCCCCGCGCCTCCTCGATCTGCGGCAGGATCACCTCAGCCTGGAGCGCCTTCCACCGCTCGACCGTTCCAGCGTCGTCGAGCGCTATCAGACGCGAGTATCCCGCGACGTCGGCAAAGGCCACCGCCGCCAGTCGTCGGTTGAAGGATCTGCGCCTCTCTGCTCGCACGACAGCTGATTTCCCGATTTGTGGCGGGACAGCTTAACACTTCTCGGGGCCGCGCCGCAGGAGTTCCTGCGCGGCGCCGACCGGGACGGGCCGCTTGTTCGCCTGGCCAGTGGTGCCTGTTTGCTGCACTGATCCTGGCTATTGGGCTTCTTTCCCAGCCGCCGCTGGGCTTCTCTTCCAGCCGCCGCCTTCGAGCCTCGTGACACGGCTGAAGCCACGAGTGTTGATGCGATGGCGGATCGCGCCGTCTCCGCCGCCGGAGGGCGCTTCCCGCAGACGCGCAGGGTGTGCGTCACCTCTCCACAGGAAGGACCGGAACGGGTCATACCGGTCGTGTCCGGGAGTTGGTGGAAATTCTCGGTCGGCGTTCTCCGAGCATGATGATGTCGGCCTGATCAGGCGGCCTGGTCAAGAGCGAAGGGCTCTATGGGCTGGGAGAGGGTTTCCCATCCGTCGACCTTGCGCATGGTGATCTGGCCGGAGGCGAGCAGGGCCCAGAGCAGCATGGGCAAGGTGTCGGCGCAGGGCAGGACGGTCTGCGTCTTGATGCGGCGGCGGAACTCCTCGTTCAGGCGCTCGATGGCGTTGGTGGTGCGCGCCGATTTCCATTGCGACGGATCGAGGCGCGTGAAGGCGAAGAGCCGCTCCCCGGCTTCTTCGAGGCTGTCGGCGACGGCCCGGCACTTCAGGCGCCATTTCCGCAGGAAAGCCTTGCGGCGGGTCTCAACCTCGGCGGCGGTCTCGGCGTAGATCATGTCGCGGTAGTCCTCGGTCAGCTCGTCGTGCAGGTGCTTGGGCGCATGGCCGAGGAGGTTGCGGTGCTTGTGCACGGTGCAGCGCTGGATCGGCAGCTCGGCGCCCCACAGCGCGGTGAGCGCGGCCTCGAGCCCCGGCGCGCCGTCGACGATGACGAAGTCCGGCCGCTTCAGCCCGCGGGCGTCGAGATCGTCGAGGAACTGGCGCCAGGCCGCCGTGCTCTCCCCGCCCATGTGCCTGATCGAAAGCAGGATCTTCTGGCCGTCCCGCCGCACGCCGATGGCCGCCAGCACCGAGATGTTCGTGGCCTTCCTGTCCAGCCGCGTTCGGATCACCGTGCCGTCGAGGATCAGGCGGACGATGTCCTCATCGGCCAGGCTGCGGGCGCACCACGCGTCCCAGTCGACCTTCACCTTGCGCCAGGCCCGGCTGACGACGTCCTTGCCGACCGCGCCCTGGAACAGGCCGAACAGCGCGCGCTTCACGCGCCGCGTGTTGGTCCCGGCCAGGTAGACCGCGGCGATCAGCGCCTCGGCCCGCTTGGTCAGCCGCTGATAGCGCGGCAGCGCCTTCGACCGCCATTCGGTGACCCTGCCGTCCTCGGCCTCGATGCGCGCCCGGGGCACGCTGACGGTCTGCGTGCCGAAGGTTCCGATGAGCTGACGCTCGCGCCGCCCGTGGCGATACCCCTTCCGGCTCGCCGCCGCGGCCATAGCGGATACGGCCCAGAAACGCGGCCAACTCCTCCTCGAACATCGTCTCGACGGTCGCGCGGATCGTCTCGCGCAGCCGATCCTCGATCGGATCGCTGCCGGCCTCCCCCAGCAGTAGCGCCGGCATGGCGGTGTCTGTAGTCTCGGTCATGGCGTGATCTCCCTGGCGGTGACAGCCGCCGGTTGGGTGGGTTTCAGGTCACCCGGAGATTACGCCGCCCTCCAATTTCCACCACATTCGCGACACGACCCGTCATACCCGGGCTTTGCGGATGGCGCCATGTATGTCCGAAGTCGAAGGCTTACCGGTGCACCCCGGAGCTCGTGAGCCGCCAAGAAAAAGAGACGATGAGAGCGCAGACGAGAGCATGGCCTGCCTACGTGTGGTCGCAGCACGCAGTGGCCCTCGACCATCATGCTCTCGCCATGCCGGTTGCTTTGGGGCCGCGTCACGGCACGGGGGTTGCATGTCTGCGGCTGTAGGAGTTGGGTGGGCAGCCGAGCGTGTGGTGATGGGACATTGGGGGCAGAGCGGCGATGGGAACATGCGCCATCGCAAGCGTCGCAGACCGGCGCGCGACGTCAGAAGCTGACTGACGTCAGAGGGGCTGTGGCTATTACCGCTCCTGCGCTCGTGCTCTGGTTCCTGATGCTCGCGCCGGTACTGAAAGTGTTCAGATCGTAGTTCGAGACTTGTCTTCGGCAGGGCCGAATCTGACGCGCCCGGGGACGCGGATGAACGAGTCCCCGGGCGCCTTCTCTCATTGCGGGCGATTATGCCGCGCCGGACCCGAGGGCATCCGGATCGCGACGGAGCGCCTCGCATCGATCCATGGCATCTCGCACGCCCTCGGCCAGAAGACAAATCTCGTCGACGGCCGGATCGCAAGGATCGAGGACCATAAAAAAGAGCCCATCTCCGGTCGGTCCGGGTCGTGCACGTGCTCGAGCGTGATGAGTGACAGCACCTGATCCAGCATGAGCCTCACACGAGGCGTCAGTCGCGGATCCTGACGGAGGCGTCCGCGAGACGATCCACAAGGCGAGCCATTCCGTAGCCGCCGAGAAGCCGAGCAGCATGCCACAGCCCCGCTTCGTGCTCTGTAACGTACTCGACGACCGGGAGGGCCACAAACCCTTCGTGGCGGCGGCGGTCAGCATGATTAGTTGTAACGGCATTTTCCATGAAGGCTTTCCTCAGCAAACAATCCGCGCCTCGCGCGGGTCAATGGCGGCGTGCTGGAGGCGCTTCCGGCGGCAGGCGTTTCGGCCTGGAGATTACGTCCGACTGAACAGTCTCCCCTCTGCCTCTTCCTTCCTCTGCGGCGACCGGGCCGGATCCGTTGCTTCATTGAGGAGCTACGGGCCGATCCGCGGAAATCCAATCGATCCTGTTTCTATCCACCTTACTCTGCAAGGTTGTCTCTACAGAGGAGATTGGCTGCTCCCCAATTGCAGGAATCATTTGTTCCGCACAGAGCTGTATCTATTTCGTACAAGGGTTGGGAGTCGCGCTTTGAGCATGGTAGCGGCGCCGATCTGCCGTGGCGCGCTTCGGCGCTGATCTGCGACACGAGATTATGGAAGTGGGCCAGCCGGTTTCTCCGTCCGCCCGTGCGACTCACGAGTCCGTTGCGCTTCGATATACCGTGCCCGACGGGCGCTCGCCGCCGCCTGGCATCGCTCGACCTGCTTGATCGCCACAGCCTCGCCCTGATATTGGCGGGCGACCTCCTCACTCGTCTGGTGGCAGGCGGCCATCGCCATCGCGCAGCCGGCCGGCCCGAGCGAGCTGGCAAGCTCGGTGTGCAGCATCGTGCGGACCGTGCCGAAGCTGTTCCCGGTCAGCACCTTGTACACCCGGGGGATGTAGCTCTCGGCGGTGGGGCTGCCGTCCGGCAAAACGAAGAGCTGGCGTTTCGCCTCTCGCCTCCCGGCGCAGTTCCGGCAGGTAGCGCTCATGGTGATCGCGCAACAGCACGGCATCGATGAACATCCCGTGCTGTGGTTTGAGCCGCATGACGCCGCCTGATCGCAGCGACCCTGCCGCGTCTCCGCGAGGAGCGCGGCTCGGGGTGGTAATCAGCCCTGGGTGGTCCGGGGCGAACAAGGAGACCACCCCATGACCAAGCGCAGCGACACGCAACTCGTCATCCTCGACAACGCCAGCCAGTCTTGCGACGGAAACGTTCTGCCGCTGCCGGGCTCACTCCGGGGCGGCGCCCAGGAAGGTGATCGGCGCGCTGCTCAAGCGCGGGCTCATCGAGGAGCGGACAATCGACAGCACCCAGCCACCCGACGGCTCGCTCAACCGGGTCTGGCGCCAGGACGACGACGGACACGCCATCCTGCTCTACATCAGCAAGGCCGGCCTCGCCGCCATCAACTGCGATCCCGAGGACAGCGCCGACACGTCCGACACCGCGACGGAGTGCGCCCCGGACGGCTGGGACGCCGGTGCGGCGACGGAGGACGCCGCCCCGGCCGAGAGCGCGCCCGCGAACGACACGGTGGCGGACGCCGCCGAGCCAGAGGAGCGCAAGGTCCGGGCCGTTACCAGGCAGACGCATCTGATTGAAATGCTCCGCGCCCCCGAGGGCGCCAGCCCCGAGGAGATCGTCGCCGCCACCGATTGGCAGCCGCACACTGTCCGGGGCGCCATCGCCGGCGCGCTGAAGAAGAAACTCGGCTTGGGAGTTTACCTCGGAGAAGGTCGACGGGCGCGGTAGGGTCTACCGACTGCCGCTGGCCTGACAGGCCGAAGCGGGAGCTGCAGACACCGCCGTCCTGATGGACGGCGGTGTCCTGAAACCTGTGGCGTCGGGAATCTGCCGCGCTCTCAGGATAGCCGTGAAGTGTAGCGCTCGTATGTCCGAATCGACTTTGCATCCTGTCGGATTCAGAAGGACCGCCTTGAGCCCAATCTCGTCATAGCTGCACGTTGATGACACCCCAATCGGCCGACCAAACTACGCTCAGGGCACATCGAGGTGACCTGCTTGGATCGGATTTTCCTGCGCTTCTTCCTGCGCGGCCGTGCCTGTGCTGTACAGTCGCGGGAATCCGCTTGGCTGATGCACGTGCGAGGGGTAGCCTCGAACGACCAAAACGGCCGTCAGCGCCGGGTCTTGACTTGGAGGAATAGATCATGCGCACAGGACTTTCCGTCTGCGCCGCGGCGCTGCTCGTCGCCATTGCGCCGCTGGCGGTCACGGCCAAGCCGGTGACCGACGACGACCTGAAATCCGCCGCCCAGAATCCGGCGGAATGGCTGATGTATGGCCGCGACTATCGTAACACCCGCTACAGCCCGCTCGATCAGATCAACAAGCAGAACGTGGGCGAGATGCGGCCCAGTCTTCGCCTATTCGACCGGCGGCAAGCTGGCTGGGCTTGAGGCGACGCCGCTCTTCCACGACGGCACGCTCTATTTCAGCAGCGATTACAGTCGCGTTTTTGCGCTTGATGCGCGCACGGGGACGCTGAGATGGTACTGGGAGCCGACCTACGAGGACGGGCTCGAGGCGATGCTGTGCTGCGGCCCGGTGAATCGCGGCCTGGCCATCAAGGGCGACAAGGTCTATGTCGGCACGCTCGACGCCCGGCTGGTCGCGCTCAACACCAAGGACGGCTCGGTCGCATGGGAGCAGCGGCTCGAGGATTGGAAGCATGCCTATACCTCGACCGGCGCGCCGCTCGTCGTCGGCGACCTCGTGATCTCCGGCATCGGCGGGGCCGAGTACGGCGTTCGCGGCTTCATCCAGGCTTTTCAACGCCGAGACGGGCGAGCCCGCCTGGAAGACCTTCACCATCCCCGGCCCGGACGAGCCCGGAAACGAGACCTGGCCGGGAGATACCTGGAAGACCGGCGGCGCCAGCACCTGGCAGACCGGCGTCTACGATGCCGATACCGACACGCTGTTCTGGGGCACCGGCAATCCCGGGCCGTGGAACTCGGATCTGCGCAAGGGCGACAACAAATGGAGCTCGTCGATCCTCGCCCTCGACACCAAGACCGGCAAGATCAAGTGGGGCTATCAGTACACGCCGAACGACGCGTGGGACTATGACGGCAACAATGGCCCGGTGCTGCTCGACGTCACCCTCGACGGCAAGCCGCGCAAGGTGCTGGTCCAGTCGAACCGGAATGGCTTTCTCTACGTGATCGACCGGACGAATGGCGAGTTCATCTACGCCGCGCCGACGATCGAGGGGATCAACTGGACGACCGGCCTCGACCCGCAGACGGGCCGGCCCTCTGTGGACGAATCGCTCCGCGCGAAATCCGGCGGCGAAAAGGTCGGCCCGATCGTCCCGGGGCTGGAGGGCGGCACGAACTGGTTTCCGATCGCCGCCGACCCGGAGAAGGGCATCGTCTACCTCAACACCAACGACTGGACGATGACGCTCAAGGCCTGGAAGCCCGAGGACGTCAAGTACACGCCCGGCGACCTCTATATGGGTGTCGATTACCAGATGTACCGGCACAAGGATCAGACCGGCTGGCTCAAGGCCTTCGACGTGGCCAATCAGAAGTTCCTCTGGCAGCTGCCGAGCCCGCTGCCGATGTTCGCGGGCGTGCTCGCGACCAAGGGCGGGCTGGTCTTCACCGGCGACCAGCTCGGCCACTTCCAGGCGGTCGATGCCGACAGCGGCAAGATCCTCTACCAGTTCCAGACGGGGTCCGGCATCAACGCCTCTCCCATCACCTACGAGCTCGACGGCAAGCAGTACGTCGCCATCCTCTCCGGGCTTGGCGGCGACCCGAGCTTCTACTTCTCGGGGCCGAAGGGCGGCATGCTCTGGGTGTTCTCCGTCGATGGCGAGGTGCAGGACACGACGTCGATGAATCCGCAGATCATCGAATCGGCCCTGCCGGTCTATGGGAAGCAGTGACGTCTTGGGGCCTGGCCTTCGGGTCGGGCCCGGCCTTACCCTCGCGCTTGCGGTGCTCTTGGTCGCCGGGGCCGCCCCGGTGCCGCGCGATGATCGGCTCCAGAACCAGAGCCTCGGTGACCCGGCTGCAATCGAGGAGGGTCGCCACCTCTATCGCACGCGCTGCGTCATCTGCCATGGCAGCAATGGCGGGCGCGGCCCCAACCTCTTCGCGACCAAGCTGGACGACGAGGCATTCCTGAACACAGTGATCCAGGGCCGCCGAACCATGCCGGCCTTCGGTCTTCGGATGTCCCCGGACGAGGTCTGGGCGGTGCACGCCTACATCAAATCGACGGATCATTATGAATAGTCGTAAACCCCTCGTGCTGATGGCGATGCTTGTGCTCGCGGTTGCAATCGCAATGCTTCGCGGAGGAACCGATTA
This sequence comes from uncultured Bacillaceae bacterium, assembly GCA_963763245.1. Taxonomy (GTDB): domain Bacteria; phylum Pseudomonadota; class Alphaproteobacteria; order Rhodobacterales; family Rhodobacteraceae; genus Thermohalobaculum. The sequence goes on along the minus strand of CAVXNU010000021.1, from coordinate 180,180 downwards.
GCCGGCATTGCGACGGCCCGCGATGGCGTTACGGTCGCGATCGGGGGTGTCCGCATCCGGCTTGCCGGGCTCGCGCTGCCGGATAACGGGCGATGTGGCGCCATATCTTGCGCCGAGGCCGCTCGTGACCGACTCGCCGCACTTGTCCGAGGGGGCGAGATCACCTGCAGCCGGCAGTACCGCCTCGGCCACGGCATCTGGCAGGGACGCTGCACGCTGTCCGGAGGCGACGACCCGGCTTTGCTGCTCTTGGCCGAGGGGCTGGCCGAGCCCGCTCAGCGACGCACCGGAAGACTACCGGGCAGCCGCCGAAAGGGCCCGCAGGGAGGGCGTCGGCAGGTTCGGCTCCTGAGCGACGGGCTCCTCCCCCATGTGGGGGAGGGCCGGGGAGGGCGTCTCAGCCGTGCACCACCGCCTGGCAGCGGCAGCAGAGGTGGGGGTCGGGCTGGTTGCCGACCTCGGGCAGGATGCGCCAGCAGCGCTGGCACTTCTCGCCTTGCGCCTTGGACGGCACGACGGCGACGCCTGGCACTTCGGGCAGCCGGAAAGCCTCTGCCGGCGCCGGATCGCCAGTGATCGTGACGTTCGACGTGATGCACAATTCAGCTAAGTCGACACTTCCAAGAACTGCGCGCGCAACGTCGGCTTCCACGTAGACGATCGGAGCCGCTTCCAAGCTCGCTCCGATGCGCCTTTCTTTCCGCTCAAGCTCGAGCGCGCCTGTAACGACGCGACGTATTTTCCAGACGGCAGCCCATTTCCCACCCAACTCTTTCTCCTGACGCCACTCGGCCGGCGTCGCCGGGAAGTCCTGGAGGTGGACGCTGTCCTCCTCGCCAGGGTGCCGGCTGAGCCAGACCTCCTCCATGGTGAAGGGGAGGATGGGGGCGAGCCAGGTGGTCAGCCGCGCGAAGACCTCCGCCATGACGTGCAGGCAGGCGCGCCGGCGCGGGCTGTCCTCGGGGTCGCAGTAGAGCGCGTCCTTGCGGATGTCGAACCAGTAGGCCGACAGGTCGGTCGTGCAGAACTGGAAGAGCCGCTGGTAGACGTCCTGAAAATCGTACTTGCGGTAGCTCTGGCGAACCTCGGCGTCGAGCTCGGCCAGACGGTGCAGCACCCAGCGCTCGAGCTCGGGGCAGTCGGCGGGGGCGACGGTCGGGTGCGCCCCCTGCCCGCCAGCGTCTTGGCCCAGCGCGCCGAGCATGTAGCGGAAGGTGTTGCGCAACCGGCGATAGCTGTCGGCCGCGCCCTTCAGGATCTCGGGGCCGATGCGCAGGTCGGCCGTGTAGTCGGACTGCGCGACCCAGAGGCGCAGGATGTCGGCGCCGTACTGCTTCATCACGTCCTGCGGCGCCACGCCGTTGCCGAGCGCCTTGGACATCTTGCGCCCCTGCTCGTCGAGCGCGAAGCCGTGCGTCAGCACACCCTCGTAAGGCGCACGGCCCCGCGTGCCGCAGGCCTGCAGCAGCGAGGAGTGGAACCAGCCGCGGTGCTGGTCGGTGCCCTCGAGATAGAGCGAGGCGGGCCAGATCCCGTCCGGCCGGTCGCGCAGCGCGAAGGCGTGGGTGGAACCTGAATCAAACCAGACATCGAGGATGTCGGTCACCTGCTCCCAGTCTCCGGGGCTGACGCCGGCGAGGTTGCCGAGGAACCGCTCCTTGGCGCCGTCGGCGAACCAGGCATCGGCCCCCTCCGCGCGGAAAGCGGCGGTGATGCGGCGGTTGACCTCGTCGTTCTGCAGCACCTCGACGCCCTCGGCCGTGCGGCGCATGAAGCAGGTCAGCGGCACGCCCCAGGCGCGCTGGCGGCTCAGCACCCAGTCCGGGCGCTGCTCGATCATCGCGTGCAGGCGGTTGCGGCCCGAGGGCGGGGTCCACTCCACCAGCGTGTCGATCGAGGTCAGCGCGCGCTGGCGGATGGTGTCGCCATAGGCGCTCATGCCGTCGTCGAGCTTCTTGTCGATGGCGACGAACCATTGCGGCGTGTTGCGGAAGATGAGCGGCGCCTTCGACCGCCAGCTGTGCGGATAGCTGTGCGTCAGCCGCCCGCGCGCGATCAGCGCGCCCGCCTCGGCCAGCTTGTCGATGACGCGCTTGTTGGCGTCGCCCTCGCGGCCCTTGTGGTCAAGGATGACGGCGCCGCCGAAGAACGGCAGGTCGGCGCGGAAGCTGCCGTCCTCGAGCACATTGTGCGTCATTGGCAGGCCGTACTTCTGGCCGATCTCGAAGTCGTCGGCGCCGTGGCTGGGCGCCGTGTGGACGAAGCCCGTTCCCGCCTCGTCGGTGACGTGGTCGCCGGGCAGCAGGGGCACGTCGAAATCCCACTCGCCCTTCGCGCCGTCGAGGCCGCGGAAGGGGTGGGCGCAAGTGAGCGCCGAGAGCTCGTCGGGGCTGACGGCGCGGACCTTCTCGCAGCTTTCGACCTTGGCCTTGCCCATCACCTCCTCGGCGAGCTCGTCCGCCAGGAGGTAGAGGTCGCCCGGGCGCGCCCAGTTGCCATCCGGCGCGGCGGTCACACGGTAAAGGCCGTACTTCAGGTCAGGGTTGAAGCAGATCGCCCGGTTCTGCGGGATGGTCCAGGGGGTGGTCGTCCAGACGACAACAGATGCCTTTTGCTCAGCCAACTCTCGCCCAAATCGCAAGATGTCGTTCCGCCTGCTGGCCCAAGCAGCCTCTCGAATCGAGCTCAGATCGTTCAGGTGAGTTGTCCTGTTTCGCTGTCATGGATGGCTTCGGTGCCGCCGCGCGTGTAGCGTACCGGCGACACGAACTGGCAACCACCGGAAACTTCACCCAGACCGTGTGGCTCTGGTGGTCGTGGTACTCGACCTCCGCCTCGGCCAGCGCGGTCTTCTCGACGACGGACCACATCACGGGCTTCGAGCCCTGGTAGAGCGTGCCGTTGGCGATGAACTTCATGAACTCCTCGGCGATCACCGCCTCGGCGTCGAAGCTCATCGTCAGATACGGGTGGTCCCAGTCGCCGATGACGCCGAGCCGCTTGAACTCGTCGCGCTGCACGTCGACCCATTTCTCGGCGAAGGCGCGGCACTGGCGGCGCAGCTCGTTGACCGGCACCTCGTCCTTGCTGCGGCCCTTGGCGCGGTACTCCTCCTCGATCTTCCACTCGATGGGCAGGCCGTGGCAGTCCCAGCCCGGCACATAGCGGCTGTCGTGGCCCAGCATCTGCTGGCTGCGGACGACGAAATCCTTCAACACCTTGTTGAGCGCGTGGCCGATGTGCAGGTGGCCGTTGGCGTATGGCGGGCCGTCATGCAGCTCGTAGGGCGGGCCGGCCCTGCTTCGCGCGCAGGCGGTCGTAGATGCGCAGCCGCTCCCACCGGGCGAGCCATTCGGGCTCGCGCTGCGGCAGGCCGGCGCGCATGGGGAAATCGGTCTGCGGCAGGCGCAGCGTCGACTTGTAGTCGACGGCGTCCATATCGGCGGTATCGCTCATCGCGCACCTCGGGGTCGGGCAGTTGTCAGGAGGATTCGGTCGGTGGGCAGAGCGCAGCCACCTATGCCCCGGCGCCGCGTCAGCGGGCCGGGCCGGTAATGAGGATGGCGAAAAGCGCCGTCATGCGCGCGCATATACGCGGCCCGACGGCGCTCCGTCCAGTCAGGCGTCCAGTCCAGTCAGGCGGCGATCCGCACCGGCAGGCGCAGGATGCCGTGAATGAAGTTCGAGCGCTGCCGCACGGGCTCGCCCACCACCTCGATCCGGTCGAAGCGGCGCAGCAGCTCTTCCCACAGGATGCGCAGCTGCATCTCGGCGACGTGGTTGCCCATGCAGCGGTGGATGCCGAAGCCGAACGAGGTGTGGTTCCTGGCGTTCGCCCGCCCGATGTCGAAGCGGTAGGGCTCGTCGAACTTCGCCTCGTCGCGGTTGGCCGAGACGTACCAGAGCACGACCTTGTCGCCTTCGCGGATCCTGCGGCCGGCGATCTCGGCGTCGGCCAGCGCCGTGCGGCGCATGTGCAGGATCGGCGTCTGCCAGCGGATGATCTCGTGCACCATGTTGGGGACGAGGCTCGGCTCGGCGCGCAGCCGCTCGTACTGCTCGGGATGCTCGTTCAGGGCGAGCAAGCCGCCCGAGATCGAGTTCCGCGTCGTGTCGTTGCCGCCGACGATCAGCAGCAGCAGATTGCCAAGCAGGTTCAGCGGCTCGTCCGGCAGATCGCGCGTGTCGGGGTGGTGCGCCATCAGCGAGAGGAAGTCGAAGCGCGGCTCGGCCCGGGGGACTCGCTGGCGCCAGAGCTGCATGAAGACATCGAGGCACTCCATCAGCACGCGCTTGCGCTCCGTCGTGCGGCACCCCGGTCGCGCCGACCTGGCTGGTGGCGGTCGCCATGTCGGACCAGCGGGTCAGCAGGTGCCGCTCCTCCCAGGGGAAGTCGAAGAGCGTCGCCAGCATCTGCGTCGTCAGCTCGATCGAGACATGGCTGACCCAGTCGAATTCCTCGCCGCGAGGCAGGCCATCGAGGATCGCGCCGACGCGGGCACGGATCAGCGCCTCGAGCTCGGCCAGGCGCGCCGGCCCGACGGCGGGCATGACCGGCTTGCGCCACGCGCTGTGGATTGGCTCGTCGGCGGCGATGAAGTTGTTGAGCTGGAAGTCCTCGAACCGGTCGCCGACGAAGATGCCGGCCTTGGACGAGAAGACCCGGTGATTCGTCTCCACCGCCAGGATGTCCTGCCAGCGCGTGACCGACCAATAGGGGCCGAACGGGCTGCCGGCGCAGTGGTGCACCGGGTCCTCGCGCCGCACCCGGTCGAAGAACGCCCAATGCGTACCGGCCTCGAAGCGGCGCGGGTCGGCGAGGTCCAGTCGGTCGAGCGGCACGCTGGTCGCGTCCTCGCCGGCATGAACTTCGACGATATCGGCAGCTGGCATGACCTTCCGGCCTCCGTTCCGGCCCCCCAGGGGAAACGGGGGATGACGTATAGGTAAAGCCTCCGCGCCCGTGCCGGGCACGTCAAGCGCAAAGGTTGCGCGCGGCCGGCGTCCGCGTCAGGGTCGGGGAGCCATGATGCAGGGAGGCGCCCCATGAGCCATGTCTTCCATCGCCACACCAAGGCGCAGCTGCCGACCGTCGCCGCGGGCGACGGCCCGTATCTGATCGACGACAGCGGCAAGCGCTATCTCGACGCCTCGGGCGGCGCGGCGGTGTCGTGCCTCGGCCATTCCGCGCGGCCCGTGCTCGACGCGGTCAAGGCGCAGCTCGACCGGATCGCCTATGCGCATTCCAGCTTCTTCACCTCCGAGCCCGCCGAGCGGCTGGCCGACCGGCTGATCGCCAAGGCGCCGCCGGGCATCGAGCGCGTCTATTTCCTCTCGGGCGGGTCCGAGGCGATCGAGGCGGCGATCAAGCTGGCGCGCCAATACCATATGGAGAAGGGCGAGGCGTCGCGCCGCCACGTCATCGCCCGCTGGCAGAGCTATCACGGCAACACGCTGGGCGCGCTGTCGGCCGGCGGCAACCGCTGGCGCCGCGCGCAGTTCGAGCCGCTGCTGTCGCCCGCCATGAGCCATGTCGACCCGGTCCATTACTGGCGCTGGGGCGAGCCCGGCGAGAGCCCGGAGGAGTACGGCCAGCGCATCGCGGCGCAGCTCGACGAGCGCATCCGCGAGCTCGGCCCCGAGACGGTGGCGGCCTTCATCGCCGAGCCCGTCGTCGGCGCGACGATGGGCGCGGTGCCCGCCCCGCCGGGCTATTTCAAGCGCATCCGCGAGATCTGCGACGAGCACGGGGTGCTGCTGATCCTCGACGAGGTGATGTGCGGCATGGGCCGCACCGGCACGCTCTTCGCCTCCGAGCAGGAGGGCATCGCGCCCGACATCGTCGCGGTCGCCAAGGGGCTCGGCGCCGGCATCCAGCCGATCGGCGCGATGCTGTGCTCGGGCGCGATCTACGCGGCGATCGAGGCGGGCTCGGGTTTCTTCCAGCACGGCCACACCTATATGGGCCACCCGACCGTCTGCGCCGCCGGCATCGCCGTGCTGGACGAGATCGAGAGCCGCGACCTGCTGGCCAACGTCCGCGCCCAGGGCGAGGCGCTGCAGGCGGCGCTCGAAGCGCGGCTCGGCCAGCACCCTCATGTCGGCGACATCCGCGGCCGCGGCCTGTTCCGTGGGCTGGAGATCGTCGAGGACCGCGAGACCAAGGCGCCGTTCGACCCGAAGAAGGGCATCGCCGCGCGGCTGAAGAAGCGCGCCTTCGGCGATGGGCTGATGGTCTACCCGATGAGCGGCACGGTCGACGGCCAGCACGGCGACCACGTGCTGCTGGCCCCGCCCTTCATCATCGGCGAGGAGCACGTGGCCGAGATCACCGACAAGCTGGCCCGGGCGATCGATGCGACGCTGGCCGAGGCGGCTTGAGAGAAGGCCAGCTTGGCTGGGCGGCGTTGCGTTCAGGGTCCCCGGCTAAGCGGCTCGTCCGGAGGCCAATAGCTGACGTGCTTCGATCTCTGACGCAATCTGGATGCCCAGAGCGCGCCGAAGCCTTGGCAGCACCTCTGTCGCACGGAAGCCCTCCTGGATCGCTATCACCTCGACGCCGGCTTTGCGAAGCGCCTCCTGCTTGACGGCATCGCGCATGAAGCTGGTCTCGTGATAGTGACCCGAGCCTTGATACTCCACCGCCACCACCAGCTGGCCGAAACGGTCGAAGATCGCGAAATCGAGGCGCTTGCTGTTTATCGAGCGAAACGCGAGCTGCAGTTCCTCGTCAGTCCCGCTGTTCGGTTTCGGGCGGATGATTTCGCCCAGGCTCGTCTGCGCCATGACCCGATAGCCCGCATTGGCTTCCCGCACGGTTTGCTCGAGCAGGCGGAGCACGGGAACCTCCTCACGGTTCAGGAGCCTGCGCCGCTCGAAGCCGACGCGGGAGACCGCGGCCAACTGCTCCTTCGGATCTGCGATGTTCGGGGATGGACGCGGCGCCGGCTTGACCCGCGCCGCCGGGACGACGTGCGCCACATCAGCTCGCCTTTGCTGGCGCGCAAAGTTCAACATGCGTCTTCTCGGTGTCGCTTTGCTCAGGACAAGAAGGCTGCAGAACACAGCAACGAAAACGAAAAGCGCTGCGCTCGCTCCATCAGCCTGATCCAGGACGCCCGCAAATGAGCTGAGATCATGCAATGCGTAGCCCTCCTTCACACAACCAGGAGATTACGACGTGCCGGCAAAGCCGCCGGCCACGTCGATGCTGCGCTTCAGCTCCTTATGAACTCTTCAGGTTCATCGCTAACGCGACGTTGGGGATGATCTCACTGATTGTTGTCGTCGAGGCGCAAGCGGCAGGCCCGCTCGCCCCATGCACTACTGCAGCGCCTTGTCGCGTCACCTCGTGCGTCCAGGCGCCTTCGGGCTTTTTGGTGATGACAGGGTCCGAGCCGCCGCCGAGCAGGATCTCGACCGTGCGCTCGTAGTCGGCCGGGTCGAGCGCGCCGCTCGAGCCGGCGGTCAGCTTGGCGATCTCGCCCATCATCTGCTTCTGGTGGTGCTCGGTCTGGGCGCCGGTCGCGTCGTTGTCGAGGACGATCTCGGCGGCCTCGTCGGGGTGCTCCTCGGCCCAGCGCCAGCCCTTCATGCTGGCGCGGACGAAGCGGACCATCTTGTCGACGAAGGCCGGGTCCTTGAGCTTGTCGCCCATGACGTAGAGGCCGTCTTCCAGCGTGGCGACGCCCTCGTCCTCGTATTTGAAGGTGACGAGCTCGTCGGGCTTGATGCCGGCGTCGATGACCTGCCAGTACTCGTTATAGGTCATGGTCGAGATGCAGTCGGCCTGGCGCTGCAGCAGCGGGTCGACGTTGAAGCCCTGCTTCAGCACGGTGACGCCCTGCGGCGGGCCATCGGTCGGGATGCCGAGATGGCTCATCCAGCTGAGAAACGGGTATTCGTTGCCGAAGAACCAGACGCCGAGCGTGCGGCCGCGCAGGTCCTCGGGCTTCTGTGACGCCGGTCTCCTTCAGGCAGGTCAGCATCATGCCCGATTTCTTGAAGGGCTGGGCGATGTTGACGAGGTCGAGCCCCTTCTCGCGGCTGGCGAGCGCCGAGGGCATCCAGTCGACGACCACGTCAGCGCCGCCGCCGGCGATCACCTGGGCCGGCGCGATGTCGGGGCCGCCGGGCTTGATCTCGACGTCGAGGCCTTCCTCCTCGTAGAAGCCCTTTTCCTGCGCGACGTAATAGCCAGCGAACTGCGCCTGGGTGACCCATTTCAGCTGCAGCACGACCTTATCGTCGGCGCGCGCCGCCGTCGCCACAGCCGTCGCCGCCAGCGCCAGCGCCGCCGCTGCGAATACCAGCCCTCTCATGCCTCTCTCCCTCTCCCGCTCAGGCCCGCTGCGACGGGTGCCAGAAGGTCGCCCGCCGCTCGGCCACTGCCACGAGGCCATAGAACGCCGAACCGCTGAGCGCCGCAACGGCGATCTCGGCCCAGACCATGTCGAGCGCGAGGCGCCCGACCTCGGTCGAGATGCGGAAGCCCATGCCGACAATCGGCGTGCCGAAGAACTCGGCGACGATGGCGCCGATCAGCGCCAGCGTCGTGCAGATCTTCAGCCCGTTGAAGATGGCGGGCGCCGCGGCGGGCAGGCGCAGCTTGAGCAGCGTCTGCCAGTAGGAGGCGGCATAGGTGCGCATCAGGTCGCGCTGCAGCCGGTCGGCGGCGGCGAGGCCCTGCACGGTGTTGACCAGCATCGGGAAGAAGACCATCGCGACCACCACGGCGGCCTTGGACTGCCAGTCGAAGCCGAACCACATGACCATGATGGGCGCGATGCCGACGATCGGCAGCGCCGCGGCGAGGTTGCCGATCGGCAGGAGCCCGCGCTGCAGGAAGGGCGAGCGGTCGATGGCCAGCGCCGTCAAGAACGCCGCGCCACAGCCGATGGCGTAGCCCGGCAGCACCGAGCGCAGCACGGTCTGCACGAAATCCGCCCAGAGCGTCGGCACGTTGGCGACGAGCGCGGCGCCGATGTCGGAGGGCGCCGGCAGGATCACCAGCGGCACCTCGAAGCCGCGCACGATGCCTTGCCAGAGAACCAGCACGGTGATGCCGAAGAGGGCGGGCACGATCAGGGCGGCCGCCCGGCCGGGCTGGCGCGAGAGCCAGAGGTTGGCGACCCAGGCGCCGCCCCAGACGGCGAGCGCGATGGCGATCCAGGCGGTCATGGCCAGCCGCTCATGGTCCTACCGGCCTCACCGGGCCATGCCCATCCGGCCGAGCACCAGCCGCTGGGCGAGCCCGATGGCGCCGACCAGCAGGCCGGCGCAGATCGCCGCGCCGACCAGCGCCGACCAGATGACCAGCACCTGGCCGTAATAGCTGCCGTTCAGCATGCGCGCGCCGAAGCCGCCCTGCGCCCCTGTCGGCAGCTCGCCGATGATGGCGCCGACGAGCGCGATGGCGATGGCGATCTTCAGCGCGGTGAAGAGGTAGGGCAGCGAGGCCGGCAGGCGCAGCTTCCAGAGGATCTGGGCCGGGCTGGCGCTGTAAGTGCGCATCAGGTCGAGCTCGATCCGGTCGGGCGAGCGCAGGCCGGTGACCATGCCGACGACGACCGGGAAGAACGAGAGGTAGGCCGAGATCGACGCCTTGGCGATCAGCCCCGAGATGCCGAGATTGTAGAGGACGACGATGATCATCGGCGCGATGGCGAGGATCGGCACCGTCTGGCTGGCGATGACCCAGGGCATCACCGAGAGGTCCATCGCCCGGCTGTGCACGATGGCGATGGCGAGCCCGATGCCGAGGGCGACCCCCATCGCAAAGCCGAGCAGCGTCGCCGAGAGCGTGATCCAGCCATGCCAGACGAGGCTGCGCTTCGAATCGACGGGCTTCAGGACGGTGGTGTCCCAGATCTCCCAGGCGACCTGGTGCGGGGCGGGCAGCACGGGGCGCTCCTGGCGCATGGTCGCGGGGATGATCTCGGCCCAGCCGATTGTCTGGCCCGCGCGGGCCGCCTGGTCGCGCTCCCACGGGGCGTTCAGGACCACCGCGCCCGCGTACCAGAGCGCAAGGATGGCGAGCAGGATCGTGGCGACGGGCAGTACGTTACGCATGGGGCGGCTCGCCCCTCCCCACCCCTCCCCCGCAAGGGGGGAGCGGCCAGTGCGCGGCGGGGCTCTCAATCGTCATAGCTGTGGCCGGCGCGCAGGCCGGCGCGGACGCGGGCGGCGATCTCGAGGAATTCAGGCGTCTCGCGGATGTCGAGCGGCCGCTCGGCCGGCAACGGGCTCTCGATGACGTCGATGATGCGGCCGGGGCGGGGCGACATGACGACGATGCGGGTCGAGAGGTAGACGGCCTCGGGGATCGAGTGGGTGACGAAGCACACCGTCTTGCCGGTCCGCGCCCAGAGCGCCAGCAGCTGCTCGTTCAAATGGTCGCGGACGATTTCGTCGAGCGCGCCGAAGGGCTCGTCCATCAGCAGCAAATCCGCATCGAAGGCGAGCGCTCTGGCGATCGAGGCGCGCTGCTGCATGCCGCCCGAGAGCTGCCAGGGAAAGCGGCCGGCGAAGTCCGAGAGGCCGACGAGCTCGAGGACGCGGTCGGCGCGGTCGGCGCGCTCGGCCCTGGGATAGCCCATGATCTCGAGCGGCAGGCGGACGTTCTGGCCGATCGTCCGCCAGGGCAGCAGACCCGGCGCCTGGAAGACATAGCCATAGGCGCGGGCCTGGCGGGCCTCGGCCGGGCTCATGCCGTTGACGCTGACCGTGCCGCCGGTCGGCTGCTCGAGATCGGCGACGACGCGCAGGAAGGTGGTCTTGCCGCAGCCCGACGGGCCGATGAACGAGACGAAGTCGCCGGGCGCGACGGTCAGCGTGACGCCCGAGAGCGCGTGCACCGGCCCGTCGCGTGTCTGGAAGGTCAAGTCCAGCCCGCGCGCCTCGATGGCCGGCGAGCCGTGCCGGGCGGGGCTCATGGCCAGAGCCACCAGAGATAGACGAGATAGGCGGCGAGCAGCAGCCCGCCCTCCCACCGCGCGAGGCGCATGCCCGTATAGGCGAGGCCCACGAGCGCGAACGACGCACCGATCATCACCAGATTGTCCGAGCCGACGATCTCGGCCGGCACCTCGCTGGGCGCGATCAGCGCGGTGGCCCCGCCGATGCCGAGAATGTTGTAGATGTTCGAGCCGACCACGTTGCCGAAAGCGACATCCGTTTCCTTGCGGATCGCCGCCATCACAGAGGTGACGAGCTCGGGCATCGAGGTGCCGATGGCGACGATGGTCAGCCCGATCACGGTCTCCGAGATGCTGAACGAGCGGGCGAGCTCCACGGCACCGTTCACGAGGAAGTAGCCGCCGAGCACGACCAGCCCCAACCCCAGCACCGCGATGGCCAGCGAGAGCGCGATCGGGCGCGCCGGCGCGGCGGCGGGGACCAGCGCGGGATCGGCCTCCTGCGTGGCCAGCCCCTTGTCGTAGAGCGCGCCATGGTCGGGCGTGACCGCTGTGCGCTCCTGGCGGAACGCCAGAAAGATGTAGCCCGCGAGCCCGACCAGGAAGGCGGCGCCGACGACCCGGCCGAGCGGCATGACGGCCGCGAGCGCAGCGAACAGCACCGCGACGCCGACCATGACGGCGCTATCGCGCTTGAGCGCATTCGAGGTGACAAAGATGGGCGACAAGGCCGCCGCGATCCCCAGGATCAGCAGGATGTTGGCGATGTTCGATCCGACGATGTTGCCATAGGCGATGCCAGGCGAGCCGCTCAGCGCCGCCTGGACCGATGTGACGAGCTCGGGCGCCGACGTGCCGAAGCCGACCAGAGTGAGGCCGATCACCAGCGGCGACACCCCCAGCCGCGCCGCGACCTGGACGGCACCGCGGACGAGGAACTCGCCGCCGAAGATCAGCAACACGAGGCCGCCGACCAGCGACAGGAGAATGGGGGTCATCCGGCCTTCCCTTTCCCAAACCGGCGCGGAGAACAGCATGCCAGGAAGGAGTTGGCCAGAGCCATCAGGCCGCACTCTCAGGCTGAGCTTTCCCGCGGACGAATAGGCGCTTTCTTCGCGCCGCAACCGTGGCACGCAACCTCTACCCGGTGGTGCTCGACGCCGCGGGACCTAGGTCTCCCTGTCGCGGCGAGCCCTGCACGGCAGGCCACGAGCCACGGGCATGCGCCGTCATGCAGTGCCCGCCTCCGCCTCCGGGCTCTGGCGGCCGACCGGTCCGAAGAACATCCGGATGATGCGCGCCCGGCCGATCTCGCGCACGAGCTCGGCAAAGCCGGCATAGGCGACGAACAGGATCACGAGCCAGATCTGGACGGCCCAGAAGCGCGGCCACTCGAAAGCAGCCACCTCGTGCTCGAGTCCTGACGAAAAGCCGTAGTGGCCCGTCGCCGCCGAGAGCAGCTTTTCGGCCAGCCGCAGGCTCAGCGTGACGGCGAGGTAGAGGGCCGCCTTCCAGGCCGTGTTCCAGATCAGCGGCTTCTGAGGGTAGCGGTTGAAGAACGGCGTGGCGTCGGCGATCAGCACCGCCTTGCCGCAGACGAGCGCTGCCAAGGTGGCGGTGGCGTGGCTGGGAAGGTTCGCCACCCCCTCCCCCGAAATCAACGCCACCGTCAAGACGATGACGTTGAAGCTGGCGAAGAAGAACAGCGTCGGCGGCAGGATGTGGTAGAATTCGCGGACCAGCGTGTTCCTGATGGCCATCGCTGCACCCCCGATCCGGCCTGGCGTCGTTCGCTGGCCCGATAGCACACCCGGGCGTCAAACGCCGCTTGGAATGTTCGTCGGGTCGCGCCTGACGCCGCGCGGGGCCGTCAGCTCCTTCCATTTCGAGAGCGCCGCGTGGACCGCGGGGAAGGCCGGGCGGGGCACGAAGCGGCCGCGGCCGGGCTGGGGCTGGCTGTTCCGCCCGTGCTCCCAGATCACCTCGCCGCGCGAGAGCGTGTAGCGGGCCTGCGCCGTGACCTCGAAGCCCTCGAAGACGTTGTAGTCGATGATCGACTTCTGGGTGGCCGCCGAGATGGTCTTCTTCATCTTCGGGTCCCAGACGCAGATGTCGGCGTCGGCGCCGGGCACGAGCGCGCCCTTCTGCGGGTAGATGTTGAGGATCCTGGCGATGTTTGTCGAGGTGACGGCGACGAACTCGTTCGGCGTCAGCCGGCCGGTCTCGACCCCGGCGGTCCAGAGGACGGGCATCCGGTCCTCGAGCCCGCCCGTGCCGTTCGGGATCATCGGGAAGCCCTTCAGGCCCATCTTCTTCTGCTCGGAGCTGAAGGCCGCGTGGTCGGTCGCCACCACCTGCAGCGAGCCGGCCGCCAGCCCCGCCCAGAGGCTGTCCTGGTGCGCCTTGTTGCGGAAGGGCGGCGACATCACGCGCCGGGCGGCGTGCATCCAGTCCTTGTCGAAGTACTCGCTCTCGTCCAGCGTCAGGTGCTGGATCAGCGGCTCGCCATAGACGCGCATCCCCTTCTGGCGGGCGCGGCGGATCGCCTCGTGCGCCTGCTCGCAGGAGACGTGCACGATATAGAGCGGCACGCCGGCGGCGTCGGCGATCATGATGGCGCGGTTGGCGGCCTCGCCCTCGACCTCGGGCGGGCGGCTGAAGGCGTGGCCCTCGGGCCCGGTCACGCCCTCGTCCATGTACTTCTGCTGGAGCGCGGCGACGACGTCGCCGTTCTCGGCGTGCACCAGCGGCAGGGCGCCCAGCGCGGCGCAGCGGCGGAACGACGCGAACATCTCGTCGTCGTCGATCATCAGCGCGCCCTTGTAGGCCATGAAGTGCTTGAAGGTGTTGACGCCGCGGCGCACCACCTCGGCCATCTCGTCATGGATGCGCTCGGACCAGCCGGTGATCGCCATGTGGTAGGAGATGTCGGTGCAGATCTGGTCCTTGCGATTTGCGGTCCCAGTCGTCGAAGGCGCGTCAGCAGCGAGCCGTCGGCGCCCGGCAGGACGAAGTCGACCAGCATGGTCGTGCCGCCCGTCGCCGCCGCCCAGGTGCCGGACTCGAACGTCTCGGTCGCGGTCGTGCCCATGAAGGGCATTTCCAGATGCGTGTGCGGGTCGATGCCGCCCGGGATGACATAGGCGTCGGTCGCGTCGACCGTCTCGTCGCCCTGAAGGTTCTCGCCGATCGCGGCGATCTTCTCGCCCTCGACCAGCACGTCGGCCTTCCACGTCCGGTCGGCGGTGACGACCGTGCCGCCCCTGATGACCTTCGACATCGCTGCTCCTCCAGTGCCCGGCGGCCGAGGTCGCCGCTGACTCTCCGCTGCCGAGGGCACATCACCTCGGACCTGCGGTCAAGCCCGGCCAAGCGCGGAAGTGGCGCTATTCGACCCGGCGGATCTCCTGGTACCGGCCGAGATCCCTCTCGTGGTCGATCCGGTTCATGTCGATCAGGACGGCGTTCTCGTCGAGCGAGTAGATCGATTCCTCGAGCAACGCCCCGCGGCTGGCCGGGTCGCGCTCGGGGTCGACGCGGATCTCCGAGCGCCAGATGCCGCCCAGCTCGGACGTCTCGACCAGCAGCGGCACCTCGCGCCGTCGGGCTCGATGCGCGTCGCGCGGCATGTGCCGAGGGTCGCGCGGCAATCATGCGGCTCGAAGCTGAGCTGCACGCCCGCCGCGGTCCGAGCGCAGCGTGCGGCCGCGCTGGTCGATCTGGTCGCGCTCGCGCAGGATCACGTCGGTGCCCACGACATCGGCCGCGCGGCCGTCGCGCTGGCGCACCATCGAGGCGATCATCCGCGCCTCGACGATCGAGCTCTCGGGGATGCGCACCGTCTCGTCTCGCACGAAGCCGCCGTTCTGGTCCGCGCGGTAGGTCACCGCCAGCTCCGACGGCGCGTCGCGCAGCGGCGACATGATCTCGTAGCGCACCAGCTGGTCGATCGGCGGCGACGCCTGGTCGAAGCCCGCGGCGGAGGTCACGCCCGGCCGGACGCCCTGGGCGCTGAGCTTGCCGGCGTCGGATTTCGGCAAGGGCGCGCAGGCGGCGAGCAGCATCATCCCGGGGACCAGTCGTTTCACGTGGGCCGCACCTACTCGACGATTTCCGCCGTCTCGACGACGGCGTGGAAGAGGACGTTGGCGCCCTTCTCGGCCCATTCGGGCGTGATCTCCTCGGCCTCGTTGTGGCTGAGCCCGTCCTTGCAGGGGCAGAAGATCATCGCGGTCGGCGCCACGCGGTTGATCCAGCAAGCGTCGTGCCCGGCGCCCGAGACGATGTCGCGGTGGCTCAGGCCGAGCCGCTCGGCCGCGTCGCGCACGGCCTTCACGCAGCCGTGGTCGAACTCGGGCGGGTCGAACTGGCCGACGATCTCGTGCTCGAAGCCGACGCCGAGGGCCTCGCAGAGCTTTGGCGCACGGTCGAGCAGCTCGACGACCATGGCCTGGAGCGTCTCGAGGACATGGCTGCGGAAGTCGATGGTGAAGACCGCCCGGCCCGGGATGATGTTGCGGCTGTTGGGGTAGATGTCGACATGGCCGATGGCGCCGACGGCGTTCGGCTGGTGCTTCATGGCGATCTCGTGCACCAGCTCGGTGATCTGGGCGAGGCCGCGCCCGGCATTGCGGCGCATGGCCATGGGCGTGGACCCGGTGTGGCTCTCCTTGCCGGTCACTGTGCACTGGATCCAGCGCAGCCCCTGGCCGTGCGTGACGACGCCGATGTCCACCCCCTCGGCCTCGAGGATCGGGCCCTGCTCGATGTGCAGCTCGAAGAGCGCCTTGATCGGCCGGCTGCCCACGGGCTCGTCGCCCTTCCAGCCGATGCGCTCGAGCTCGGCGCTGAAGGTTTTGCCGGCGGCGTCCTTCTTGGCGTAGGCGTCGTCCAGCGGCAGCACGCCGGCGAAGACGGCCGAGGCCATCATGGCGGGGGCGAAGCGCGTGCCCTCTTCGTTGGTCCAGTTCACCACGACGATGGGATGGCGGGTCTTGATTTCCAGCCGGTTAAGCGTGCGAACGAGTTCCAGGCCGCCCAGCACGCCGAGGACGCCGTCATACTTGCCGCCCGTCGGCTGGGTGTCGAGGTGGCTGCCGACATAGACCGGCGGCAGGTCCGGCTCGGTGCCCTCGCGGCGGGCGAACATCGTGCCCATGGCGTCGACGCTGGTGGTCAGGCCTTCGGAATCGCACCACTTCTTGAAAAGGCGCCGGCCCTCGGCGTCGGCGTCGGTCAGCGTCTGGCGGTTGTTGCCGCCGGCCACGCCGGGGCCGATCCTGGCCATCTCCATGATCGAGTCCCAGAGGCGGGCGCCATCGATCGTCAGGTTCTCGCCGGGGGCAGCCATGGGGGACCTCGCTTTAACCATTGCGGACGCTAGCAAGGCGGGGGAAGCGGTCAAGCGCCAGATCGTCTCAGAACGGGGCGGAGGGGCTCGCGCGTCGCCCGCGCGCCCTCAGTCGCGCAGGAGGATGAGGAGCGCCGCGACCGTTGCCAGCACGCCGAGCCAGACCGGCGGCGCGACCCAGCCATGGCCCAGAAGGCCCTCCCAGAGGATGACGAAGGAGGGCACGAGATAGCCATAGGCCATGACCTTGGCCGAGGGCAGGCGCAGTGTGGCGTACTGGATCAGGAAGAAAGTCGTCGCCGTGGCGAAGACGGCGAGATAGACGACCGCCGCCCAGGCGATGGCCGGCAGCGCCAGCCAGTCGGTCGCGACGACCTCGCCGGCACCCCAGGCGAGCGTCACGGCAAGCCCGCCGCAAATGCCGCCGAAGGTGTAGACGAGAACCGGCTCGCCCCGGTTCAGCATGCGCCCGAGCGGGGCATAGAGCGCGTGCATCGCGCAGCCGGCGAAGAAGAGGCGCTCGCCGGCGCCGATGCGCAGCGCCAGGATCGCCTCGACGTCGCCGCGGAAGATCACCCAGATCGCGCCGGCGCCGGCCAGCGCCAGCGAGAGGGCCATCAGCGGCGTGGTGATTTGGCGCATCAGCAGCCAGCCGAAGGCCGCGCTCATGATCGGGGTCAGCGTGAAGACGGCACCGGTCGAGACCGGGTCGGTCAGCCGCAGCGCCTCGAACATCAGGATGAAATAGCCGGCGAGCAGTCCGCCGACGGCGGGATAGCGCCAGGGCGCGGCGAAGTGCCGGGCGCGCATCCGGCGGGCGGCGAGCGCCCCGATGATGGCGGCGCCGAGCAGAAAGCGCGCGGCCGTCAGCGCCTCGGGCGCGATATGCGGGGCCGCCATGTGGCCGAGCGTGAACGACACCGAGACCAGCGCCGCGAAGAGCAGCATGGCCGCGTGGCCGCGCAGGCTCTCGCTTCGCTCTGTCACCCGCGTCACCCCGCTCCGGCGCATGCGCGCCCCGACCGGAGCCCGCGGCGCCCGCGCGGCGTAGCGCGGCGCGGGCGGGAGGGCAATCGGCCGGTTATCCCCAAAAGGCCGCCCTCGGATCCGCAGAGGCTGGAACAGGGTGCGGGCAGGGTGCGGGCATGGTCGAATTGACAGCGGCGCCCGCGCACCTGCCAATGAAGCAGCAGCCCACGGAATCAGACCCATGCAGCTTCGCCTCGCCTTGATCGTCCTCTGGCTCACCGGATCGGCCGCTTTCGGCCAGGACGCCGCGACGCTGGCGGCGCGTGGCGGCTGTCCCGGCTGCGACCTGACGCGCGCCTCGCTGCGCGGCGTCGAGCTGCCTGGGGCCGATTTCGCCCGTGCCAAGCTGATCGAGGCGGACCTGAAGGCCGCGCAATTGCGCGACGCGGTCTTCGCCGGTGCATGGATGCAGCGCGTCGAGCTCGAGCGCGCGATGGTGGCGGGCGCCGACTTCAGCGATGCCGGGATGCGCGAGGCCGACCTGGAGAAGGCCGACGCGACGGCGGCGCGGTTCGCCGATGCCGACCTGCGCGACTCCGACCTCGAAAACGCCACGATCGAGGGCGCCGATTTCAGCGGGGCCGATCTGCGGCAGGCGCTGCTGCGCCGGACCAGCGGCCGGAATGCGATCTTCCGCGGCGCGCTGATGGAGCAGACCGACCTCGAGCGCGCCAGCCTCGCCGGCGCCGACTTCGCCGGGGCGCGCCTCGGCGGTGCCGATCTCGACCGGGCTGACCTGTCGGGCGCCTCTTTCAATGGGGCGAATCTCAGCCGGGCGCGGCTCTCGAGCACGAATCTCTCGGGCGCCGACCTGAGCGATGCGGATCTGTCGGGCGCGCTGATGCGGCGGACCGACCTCTCCGGCGCCGATCTCGGCGGCGCCGACGGGCTGACGGCGGGACAGCTCGCGCTCGCCTGCGGCGACGCCGAGACGCGGCTGCCGAGGGGCCTGTCGGTCAAGGCCTGCGGGGCCGAGGACAAGGACGAGTGAGGCGGGTCACGTGGCGGATCGTCGATCGGGTTCGGGCGGCGTGACCGGCTGGCCGGCGGCCTCAGTTCGTGCAGGGACTTACGGGCGGGCCGGAGCGGATCCACCTCGCCGTGACGCCGATCCCCGATTGACGTACCATACTCGCGATCGACTTTCGAACTGGATGCCCGGTTTCGAGGAGCCAGGATGCGCGGTCTCGCCCCTCTCGGTCTGATGTGCTGCGGGCTTCTCATGGGGTGCGCGGACGAGCCTGGCGCGCGCGACGACAGGCCGCTGACGCGCAATGGCGGCACCTTCGTTCAGAACGGCGTCTGCGTCGCGCAGACGCGCAGCGGCCAGCTTGTGCGCGTCTCGCCCGGCAACTGCCCCAGCCTGCGCCAGCAGCAGGACCAAGGCGCTCAACCGTTGGAGAATATGCAGTAGTCCGGCCTGCCCCCTGCCATGAAGCGGCGATCGGAGGCGATGCCTCGTCGCACTGCGCGCCCGTGCGGCCGGCGCACCGCGAAATCGTTGCAGGATCAGGCGCGCCTACGCCGCTGCTTACTCCGCCGCGACGCGCATCGGGTTGTTCGGGTGCGTGGTCCAGTCGCCGTGCCCGGGCGGCACGGTGCGGCCGGTGCGCGGGTCGACCGTGCCAGGCGCGAGGCGCTCCATGGTGATGCAGTTCTCGACCGGGCAGACGTTGACGCAGAGATTGCAGGCGACGCATTCGGCGTCGATCACCTCGAAGACGCGGCCGGGGTTCATCGCGATCGCCTGGTGGCTCGTGTCCTCGCAGGCGGCATAGCAGCGGCCGCATTTGATGCAGAGCGCCTGGTCGATGCGCGCCTTGGTGACATAGTTGAGGTTCAGCCGCTCCCAGTTCACGACATTCGGCACGGCACGGCCGCAGAAGGCGGCGATGTCGGTATGGCCCTTTTCGTCCATCCAGGCGGCGAGGCCCTCGACCATCTCGCCGACGATGCGGAAGCCATAGGTCATGGCGGCCGTGCAGACCTGCACGTTGGACGCCCCCAGCGCAATGAACTCGGCGGCGTCGCGCCAGGTGGTGATGCCGCCGATGCCGCTGAGCGCCATGCCGGCGGTTTCCGGATCGCGGGCGATCTCGGCCACCATGTTGAGCGCGATCGGCTTGACCGCCGGGCCGCAATAGCCGCCATGGCTGCCCTTGCCATCGATCTCGGGCTCGGGCGCGAAGCTATCGAGGTTGACCGAGGTGATCGACGAGACGGTGTTGATGAGGCTGACGGCGTCGGCGCCGCCCTTCTTCGCCGCGCGCGCCGGATAGCGGATATCGGTGATGTTGGGCGTCAGCTTGACGATCACCGGCATGCGGGTCGCCTGCTTGCACCAGCGGGTGACCATCTCGATGTAGTCGGGCACCTGGCCGACGGCCGAGCCCATGCCGCGCTCGGACATGCCATGCGGGCAGCCGAAATTGAGCTCGACGCCGTCGGCGCCGGTGTCCTCGACCCGGGCCAGGATGCCGGACCAGCAGGCCTGCTCGCAGGGCACCATGAGCGAGACGACCAGCGCCCGGTCGGGCCAGGCGCGCTTGACGGCCTTGATCTCGTCGAGGTTCACCTGCAGCGGCCGGTCGGTGATCAGCTCGATGTTGTTGAGCCCTAACACGCGGCGGTCGGCACCGTAAACGACGCCATAGCGCGGCCCATTGACGTTGACGATGTGCGGGTCGAGGCCCAGCGTCTTCCAGACGGCGCCGCCCCAGCCGGCGCGAAAGGCGCGCTCGACATTGTATTGCTTGTCGGTCGGGGGCGCCGAGGCCAGCCAGAACGGGTTGGGGCTGCGGATGCCGGCGAAGCCGTTGGAAAGGGTGGCCATCCCCGTCCTCCTCAGGCGGCAGATAGGGCGGTGAGGTCGACGCTGGCGCCGGCCAGGCGCGTGCGGGCCGCGTCGACCACGCTGGGCTCGAAGCCCTCCGGGTGACGCAGGACGACGGCCTCTGCCGTCAGCTCGGACAGGCCGCGATCGATCAGCATCTGGAAACCGGTGGTCGGCTTGGCCGAGGTGGCAAAGTCCTCCACCACCTTCCTGATGCCATCCTTGGCGACCTTCTGGCGCGTGCGCGACAGTCGGGTCGTCCGGCCCCGCTCCTCGCCGAGCAACTCCTCGAAGGTGTGGATCGACATCCAGAAATCGTGTTCGAGCGTCCCGGGCGCCTCGCTCGGCAGAATGGCGACGAGCCGGCGCAGAGCCGCATCCTCGACGACACGCGACCCAAGCCGGTGGGCGTTGCTCCGCATTTGCCTGAGCTTTGCAGGATCGGTCGCGGCGCTGATGGCTTCGACGGCCCGTGCCTCGGTCGCACGCTGCCGGCTGTCATCAGTTGCGGGCTTCTTCTGCTTTTTGTCGCCCATATGTTGGTCCTGACCTTGTTAAATTGCGGTCGATGCCGCATCGCGGCTCCGGCTGATCCGGCGCAGCCGCTACCAGATTTCGGCGTCGCTTTCACCAACATTCGATATCGTGGCTGCGACGTCCATACTCAAGTCATTCGAGATTCCGGACACAAAGCATTTCGACGGGCGCAATCAGCCCGGCCTCGATATTGGCGATCATGTTGCCGACCATGGCGAGCCGCAGCTCCTCGCCCATGAAGAGGTGGATGCCGAGCGGCGGCATCCCGTGCTCGGCGATGCGGGCGCGCATGCGCGAGAAGAAGGCGAGCGCAAAGTCGCGGCGGTTGCGCTCGGCGACCGGAGCGAACCCAGCAGCCGTCGCGGCGGCGCGGTAGGCGTCGGGCGTGCCGACGAAGCTGGTCTCGGGCGTCTTCGCCCAGGGGACAGGGTAGGCAAGCTCGCCCTCGCCTATGCGCATCACGTCGTAGACGGCGAGATGTCCGCCTGGCTTGAGCACGCGGGCGGCCTCGGCCATCAGGCGCGGCTTGTCCTCGATGTTCATGCCGACATGGATGAGCGTCGCGAGCTCGAAGCTGTCGGCGTCGAACGGCATATCGAGCGCGCTGCCCTGGCGGAAGGCGACGCGGTCGTCGAGGCCGGTGAGCGCGGTCAGCGTGGTCGCCGTCTCGACGAACTCGCGGGTCAGGTCGAGGCCGGTGACGCGGGCGCCGCTGCGCTCCGCGATCAGGCGGGCGGTGCCGCCGATGCCCGAGCCGATGTCAAGCGCGGAGAGGTGTGGGTCGAGCGGCACCTGGGCCAGCAGCTCCTCTGTCGCGGCGGCGCCGCCGATGTGGAACTCGTCGACGGGCTTGAGGTCGGCGGCGGTGGGCCGCTCCGGGTCGATGCCGGCCGCCTCAAGCCCCTGGCGGATGCGCGCGAGCAGGCTGCCCGAGGTGTAGTGGCCCTCGACTGGGTTCCCGGTCATGCGGTGCCTCCGGAGGTCAGCGCGTAGTGGATGCTCTCGGCGGCGTCGCGGCCTTGCGCGACGGCGGTGACGGTGAGGTCGTCGCCGATGTTCGTGCAGTCGCCGGCCGCCCAGACGTTCGGAGCGGAGGTGCGGCCCTGCGCGTCGACGGCCACGCGGCCGCGGTCGAGGGTGATGCCCTCGGGCGCGCCGGCGAGCGTCTGGCCGATGGCGACGAGCAGCTGGTCGGCCTGCAGCGTCAGGGTCTCGCCCGTGCCCTCCGGGCCGTTCCGGCCGGGGCGCGTGTATTCGAGCTCGACTGCCAGGGCTGGCCCTGAGTGGGAGACGCGGACGGGCCGGAGCCGATCGCGGATTGTGACCCCCTTGGAGGCGGCGAGGTCCTGCTCCCAGCGGCTTGCGCCCATGTCGGCGCGGGCCCGGCGGTAGGCGATGGTCACCGTCTCGGCGCCGAGCAGCCGGGCCTGCACGGCGGCATCGATCGCCGTCATGCCGCCGCCGACGACGAGCACGTCGCGGCCGACGGGGATCGTCTCGCGCGGGTCCTGGCGGATGCGGGCGATGAAGTCGACGGCGTTCTCGACGCCCGGCAGCTCGCGGCCCCGGCCCCGGCGGCGCCGAGCGCGTTGACGCCGGACAGGCCCATCGCCAGCAGAACGGCGTCGTGGCGGGCGCGCAGATCGTCCAGGGTGACGTCGCGGCCGAGGGCCTGGCCACGGCGGAGATCGATGCCGCCGATGGCGAGCAGCCAGTCGAGCTCGGCTTGCGCGAAGTCGTCCACCGACTTGTAGGCGGCGATGCCGTACTCGTTGAGGCCGCCGCCCTTGGGGCGCGCGTCGTACATGACGACGTCGTGCCCGTGCAGCGCCAGGCGATGCGCGGCGGCGAGGCCGGCCGGGCCGGCGCCGACGACGCCCACCGTCCGCCCCGTGCGGGGCGCGCGCGCATAGGGCTGGCCATGCGGCATCTGGGCGTCGGTGGCGTAGCGCTGCAGGCGTGCGATCTGCACGGGCTCGCCCTCGGCCGCTTCGCGGACGCAGGCCTGCTCGCACAGCGTCTCGACGGGGCAGACGCGGGCGCACATGCCGCCGAGGATGTTGGCGTCGAAGATCGTCCTGGCCGCCTCGCGCGGCCGGCCGGCGGCGATCTGCCGGATGAACATGGGGATGTCGATCGCCGTCGGGCACGCCTCGACGCAAGGCGCCTCGTAGCAGAAATAGCATCGGTCGGCCGCGACCAGGGCCTCGTGGCGCCGCAGCGGCGGCGTCAGCTCGGCGAAATTGGCCGCGAGCGCCTCTGGCGGCAGGCGGCCGGCTGCGAGTGTCATCCAATGCCTCGTGGCTGCGCCGAAAACTCCACTCTGGCGCGGTTCGGCCGCGCGATCAAAGGGAAGTTGCGACCGCCCGGCCCGCGTCCCTGGCCTCGGCTGGCCGGCGCTCGCGCAGGAGCGCGCCCAGGATCGCCTGCGGGTCGACGACGCCGAGCGGGCCGTCATCGCCGGCGATCACGATCTGGGCGGGGTCTTCGCACTGGGCGCGGATGAGATCGCGCAGGGGCGTGGTGGCGGGCAGCACGCGCGCCTGGGCCGGAACGCCGACAGGGCCGCCGCCGAGAGGGCGCATGACCTCGGCCGCCGTCAGCACGTTGAGCGGGTTCATATGGGCGACGAACTCGGCGACGTAGTCGGTCGAGGGGCGCAGCACGATGTTCTGCGGCGTATCGAGCTGGACGATCCGCCCGCCCTCCATGATGGCGATGCGGTTGCCGATCTTCAGCGCTTCGTCGAGGTCGTGGCTGACGAAGACGATGGTGCGCCCGAGGCTGGCCTGGAACTCGAGAAGCTCGTCCTGCAGCTTGGCGCGGATCAGCGGGTCGAGGGCCGAGAAGGGCTCGTCCATCAGCAGGATCGGCGCCTCGGTGGCGAAGGCGCGGGCGAGGCCGACGCGCTGCTGCATGCCGCCCGAGAGCTGGTGGACGCGGCGGTCGGCCCACGCCTCGAGATGGACGAGCTCGAGCTGCGCCTGGGCGCGCTTGCGCCGCTCGGGCGCCGGCACGCCGGCGAGCTCGAGGCCGAAGGCGACGTTGTCGAGGACGCTGCGCCAGGGCAGGAGACCGAACGCCTGGAAGACCATCGAGACGCATTCGCGGCGGAGCCGCTTGAGCTCGCCCGCCGAGCAGCCCGGCATGCGGCAGGACCAGTCGCCGTCGCGCACGGTGACGCTGCCCCGCACGATCGGGTTCAGACCGTTGACCGCGCGGATCAGCGTCGACTTGCCCGAGCCCGAAAGGCCCATCAGGACGACGATCTCGCCCTCCATCACCTCGAGCGTGCAGTCGTGGACGCCGAGGATCTGGCCCGTCTCGGCCTGGATCTGCTCGCGGCTGCGGCCGGCATCCATCATCGGCAGCGCGTGGCCGGGCGCATCCCCGAAGACGATCGAGACCTCGTCGAAGATGATCTTCGGCGTCGGGTGCAGGTTCGGGTTCGGGGTCGGCATCACGCGGCCCGCCGGCGGAACATGCGGTCGAGGATGATGGCGATCAGCACGATGGCGATGCCGACCTCGAAGCCCTTGGCGATGTTGACCTGGTTGAGCGCGCGCAGCGTCGGCACGCCGAGCCCGTCGGCGCCGACCAGCGCGGCGATGACCACCATCGACAGCGAGAGCATGATCGTCTGCGTCAGCCCCGCCATGATCTGCGGCATGGCGTAGGGCAGCTCGACCTTCCAGAGCAGCTGGTGGCGCGTCGCGCCGAAGGCCTGCCCCGCCTCGATCAGCGGGGCGGGGGTCGAGGTGATGCCGAGATGCGTCAGGCGGATGGGCGCCGGGATGGCGAAGATGACAGTGGCGATCAGCCCCGGCACCATGCCGAGCCCGAAGAGGATGAGCGCCGGGATCAGGTAGACGAAGGTCGGGATCGTCTGCATCAGGTCGAGCACCGGCTGCAGCGCGGTGTAGAGCCAGGGCCGCCGCGCCGCGGCGATGCCGATGGGCACGCCGACGCCCATGCAGACGAGGGTGGAGGCCAGCACGAGCGCCAGCGTCTCGGTCGTCTCCTCCCAATAGCCCTGGTTGACGATCAGCAAAAGCCCGGCGGCGACGAAGACTGTAAAGCCGAGCGAGCGGCGCAGCCACCAGGCGAGCCCCACGACGGCGGCGATGACGACCAGGGGATGCGGGGTCTGCAGGCACCAGAGCATCGCGCCGATCACGCTGTCGAGCGCCGCCGACAGCCCGTCGAAGAACCAGGCGCCGTGCAGCGTCAGCCAATCGACGACCGCCTGCGCCCAGTCGCCGATCGGAATCTTGTAGGCCCTAATCCACTCCATTGGCCGCGCCCCCCCGAGCGCCGGGCGGGAGGCCGGTCAGGCCGCCTCGTCCGGTAGAAAAAGCCGTCGACTCACATGCCGAGCGCGTCCTTGATCGCGGGCAGCGCGTCCTCGCCCTTGCGGGTGGTGACGCCGTCGAGCCAACCGGCGATCTCGTCGGGATGCGCCTTCAGCCATGCCTGCGCCGCCTCGCTCGGCTCCTGGCCGTCGTCGAGGATGCCGCCCATGATCTCGTTCTCCATTGCGAGCGAGAACTTGAGGTTCTGCAGCAGCTTGCCGACGTTCGGGCACTCGTCGACATAGCCCGCGCGCGTGTTGGTGTAGACCGTCGCGCCGCCATAGTCGGGGCCGAAGACGTCGTCGCCGCCGGAGAGATACGCCATCTCGACGTTCTTGTTCATCGGGTGCGGCTCCCAGCCGAGGAAGACGACGCCCTCGCCGCGCTGGGCCGCGCGCTTGACCTGGGCGAGCATCCCCTGCTCGGAGCTCTCGACCAGATCGAAGCCCTTGAGGCCGAACTGGTCGTTCTCGATCATGTTCAGGATCAGCCGGTTGCCGTCGTTGCCGGGCTCGATGCCATAGATCTTGCCGCCGAGCTCGTCCTTGAACTTGGCGATGTCGCTCGAAGCTCTGCAGCCCCTTGTCGTAGAGCTCCTGGGTGGTGGCGAGCGTGTACTTGGCGCCTTCGAGGTTCTCGCGGACGGTGTCGACGGTGCCCGCCTCGCGATAGGGCGCGATGTCGGCCTCCATGGTCGGCATCCAGTTGCCGAGAAAGATGTCGATGTCATTGTTGGCGAGCGAGGTATAGGTGACGGGCACCGACAGCACCTTGATGTCGGTCTCGTAGCCGAGCGCGTCGAGGACCTCGGCCGTGACCGCGGTGGTGGCGGTGATGTCCGTCCAGCCGACATCCGAGAAGCGGACCAGGGCGCAGCTCTCGGGCTCGCCCTGCGCCAGCGCCGGCCCGGTCAGCGCCGCGGGCAGCATCGCGGCAGCCGCCAGCATCGCCATGCGTGTCATGCTTTACCTCCCATCTTGTTCGTTTTGCCCGAGGATAGGCGCCTCGGGCGCCGATGGGTAGGGTTTTTGTCCGAATTTCCCGTAGCGCGCCCGCATGACAGCCGTATGACCCGCCTACCACACGCGTACGCAACCGTGCCGGCAGGCGAGACTTCTCCAACTCCGTCCTCTCCGAAATATACGTCGTGCCAATCCCTGCCACGCCCGGACTTCTGGCTGGCGCCGCATTGCTGCTCGTCGGCATCGGTCGCGACCGCCTGACGCGCTAGTCAGCGCCTGTAGAACTCGTCGCGCGAGATGGTCAGCGTCACGTTCGAGACGTAGCGCAGGAGAAAGGTCGCGAAGGCGCCGGACACGGGCGAGGGCGCGGCATAAGGGCCGACAGGCGGCCTGCCCGCCAGCTTGCGCAGGAAGCAGCCGTAATAGCGCGGCGTCTCGGAAAAGCTGCAGGCGAGCCCGGCCCGCTTCACCGCCTCCCTGATCTGGCGAAGCGAGCGGTAATGGGTGAAGCGCTGCAGGTAATCGGCGTGCGCGCGGGCGTACTCCTCGAGGTCGGCGCGCGTCGGCCTGCCGGCGCGCCAGGACCGGTAGATCTTGGGCCTGAGGCCCGCCCAGAAGGTCAGCCATCGCCGCGACAGGTCGATGTCGCGCATCCGGTGGGCGAAGGGCGTGTGCACATGCGGATCGACGATGCAGTGGAGCGAGGGGAAGACGTGGACCGAGGCACCGCCGGGCCTCAGCACCCGAGCGAGCTGGCCCAGGAAATGGTCGATGTCGGCCACGTGCTCGATCACCTGGTTCGAGACGACCGCGTCGAAGCTCGCATCCGGGTAGGGCCAGGCGTCGGGCTCGCCGATCAGTCGCAGCCGGTCCGCCCAGTCGGTGCCGGGATCGGCCTCGGCCAGGTGGCGGCGGCAGGCGTCGAAAAAGGCAGGATCCTGCGTCCCGTGGCCCGCGATGTCGAAGCCGTGGACGTCGACGGGCCGGCCGAGCGCGCCCGGCATCGCCCTGACGAGATAGGCGAGCAGGTGCCCGTCGCCGCACCCGGCATCGAGCAGCGAGGGCCGCGCGACCCCAGGGCTGCGGCGGAGCAGCTCGCCGGCCACCGCGGAGAAGATCTGGCTGTGGGTGTTGCTCAACGCCGGCGGCGGCACCGCGCGCGCGCCGGCTGACAGGTCGCTCGCCATCAAGTTCATCGCAGGCAGGCGACGCGCACCGTGCAAGCCGGCGCCCCGGCGGGCATGTCTGCAGAAACGAGAGCCAACAGACCGCCGGTTGGACGGCGGCAGCTGGCTTCATACAATGCGCGAGCGCGACAATGAATAGAACGCATAACGCGACCGATGAGAGCTGGACCCCGACTCGGCGGATTATGGCTCCGATTTGGCAAGAAGTCGCGTCGGAAGCGAAGCGCGCGGTCGCGGGCGAGCGTTTTACTACCCCCGCATGCGTTCCCAGAAGTCCTTCACCTTGGAGAAGAAGTCCTGGTTCTCGGGGCTGTTGTCACGGGCCTCGGCCTCGAATTCGCGCAGCAGTTCTTCCTGGCGGCGGGAGAGATTGACGGGCGTCTCGACAGCAAGCTCGATGTAGAGGTCGCCCGATTGGCCGGCGCGCTGCAGCGCCGGCATGCCCTTGCCGCGCAGGCGCAGCTGCTTGCCCGACTGCACGCCCGCCGGCACCTTCACGCGGGTGCGGCCGCCGTCGAGCGTCGGCGCCTCGATCTCGCCGCCCAGCGCCGCTGTCGTCATCGGCACCGGGATGCGGCAATAGAGGTTCGGCCCGTCGCGCTCGAAGATCGGGTGCGGCTGGACGTCGATGAAGATGTAGAGATCGCCCGACGCGCCGCCGCGCGGACCCGTCTCGCCCTCGCCGGCCAGCCGGATGCGCGTGCCGGTCTCGACCCCCGGCGGCACGTTGATCGAGAGCGCGCGCTCCTTGCGGACCTGGCCCGCGCCGGCACAGTGGCGGCAGGGATCCTTGATGATCTGGCCCTGGCCCTTGCAGGTCGGGCAGGTGCGCTCGATGGTGAAAAAGCCCTGCTGGGCGCGCACCTTGCCCATCCCCGAACAGGTCGGGCAGGTCTGCGGCTGGGCGCCGCCCTCGGCCCCGGTGCCGTTGCACTCCTCGCAGGGGATGGCGCCCGGAACCGTGATGGTCGCCTGCTTGCCAGTATACGCCTCCTCCAGCGTGACGCCGAGGTTATACCGCAGATCGGCGCCGCGGCGGGCCCGGGTGGCGCGGCCGCGGCCGCCCATGAAGTCGCCAAAGAGGTCCTCGAAGACCTCGGAGAAGGCGCCCGAGAAATCGGCGTGGCCGGCGCGGGCGCCGCCCATCGAGCCGTCGACCGCGGCATGGCCGAACTGGTCGTAGGCCGCCTTCTTGCGCTCGTCCTTCAGGACGTCGTAGGCCTCGTTCACCTCCTTGAACTGGGCCTCGGCCGTCGCATTGCCGCCGTTACGGTCGGGATGCAGTTCCTTTGCCTTGCGGCGGTACGCCTTTTTGATCTCGTCCGCGGACGCGCTGCGCCCAACCCCGAGCACATCGTAATAATCACGCTTGGTTGCCATGCGCATAGCCTGTAACCCCGACATCGTCCGCCGGCGCCGCGAGCCTCAGCACCGCGTTCTGCCGCGTCCGTCCCTCGATTTCGTAGCCGAGCAGGCGCAGATGCGCCAAGGCCGGCGTCTCCTCTCCCCGGTGCGCCTCGAGCACGATGAGGCGCGGCCAGAGCGCCCGCTCCGCATGCCCGAAGTAGTGGCTGAGCACCGGCAACTCCATCCCCTCGATGTCGATTTTCAGCGCGTCGACCCGCGGAAAGCCCGCTTCGCGCACCAGGTCGAGCAGCGGCCGCGTCGGCACCGGCGTGCCGACCGCGCCGATCGTCAGCGCCCCGCGATTGCCGCGGTCGACCGTGATGTGGAGCGTGCCTTCGCGGTCAGAGAGCGCCACGGAGGCGATCGCGACCTCGGCCTCGGCCCGCGAGGCGGCGAGGTTGAAGCGCAGCCGGGCAACGTTCTCGGGATCGGGCTCGATCGCCAGCGCCCGCATCGGCCGCCCGGCGAGCTCGGCGCGGACGGCGAGCGTGTAGAGGCCCATATTGGCCCCTGCGTCAACGAAATAGCCGGGCTCGGGGGCGGCGCAGAGCGCCCCGCCGATCGCCGTGCGCTCGGTCCGGTCCCAGAGGCCAGGCATCAGGAAGACGCGCTTGTCGCTGAGGTTCTCGACCGGGTAGAGCCGCGCGCGCTGCCCCGGGAACGGCTCGACATCGAACGGCCCGCCGCGCCAGGCACCGACGAGGCGCCGAACCGTCGAGCGCGCGGCGCGCCCGACCGGTCCACGGCCCAGCGCCTCGGAGATGCGCAGCAGCCGTTCGGCCAAGGGCGGCAGCGCATATGCGCCGAAGGCGGCCACGTCGTCAGACATGCCCGCCTTCCTGCTCATTGCCGGGCGTCACCCGATCGTCCAGTTCACGACGCCTTGCGGTCGTCGTCCGTCACGTCGGTGAACTCGGCGTCGACGACACCCTCGCCCTCGGACGCGTTCTCGCCCGCATCAGAGCCCTGCGACTTGCCGGCCGACGAAGCCTCCGCCTGCTCCTTGTAGATCGCCTCGCCAAGCTTCATCGAGGCCTGCGCCAGCGCCTGGCTGCGCGAGCGGATGGTCTCGACGTCGTCGCCCTCGATCGCCTCCTTCAGCGACGCGACGGCCGCAGTGATGCCGTCGCGGGTGGCCTGGTCGACCTTCTCGCCATGCTCGGCCAGCGACTTCTCG
Source organism: uncultured Bacillaceae bacterium (assembly GCA_963763245.1). Lineage (GTDB taxonomy): Bacteria > Pseudomonadota > Alphaproteobacteria > Rhodobacterales > Rhodobacteraceae > Thermohalobaculum. Next base: position 150,430 of record CAVXNU010000021.1, on the reverse strand, counting down.
GTGGCGTGCACCAGGCCCTCGCCCTGGTTCTTGGCCTCGACCAGCTCGCGGCGCTTCTTGTCCTCCTCGGCGTGGCTCTCGGCGTCCTTCATCATCTTGTCGATCTCGGCCTCGCTGAGACCGCCCGAGGCCTGGATCGTGATCTGCATCTGCTTGCCCGTGCCCTTGTCCTGGGCCGAGACGTTCACGATGCCGTTGGCGTCGATGTCGAAGGTCACCTCGATCTGCGGCATGCCCATCGGCGCGGGCGGAATGCCCTCGAGGTTGAACTGGCCGAGCAGCTTGTTGTGCTCCGCAATGTCGCGCTCGCCCTGGAAGACCCGGATCGTCACCGCGTTCTGGTTGTCCTCGGCGGTCGAGTAGATCTTGGACTTCTTGGTCGGGATCGTCGTGTTGCGGTCGATCAGCCGGTCGAAGATGCCGCCCTTGGTCTCGATGCCGAGGCTGAGCGGCGTCACGTCGAGCAGCACCACGTCCTTGACGTCGCCCTGCAGCACGCCCGCCTGGATCGCCGCGCCGAGCGCCACGACCTCGTCGGGGTTCACGCCCTTGTGCGGCTCCTTGCCGAAGAACTGCTTCACCGTCTCGACGACCTTCGGCATGCGCGTCATGCCGCCGACCAGCACCACCTCCTGGATGTCCGAGGCCGAGAGCCCGGCATCCTTGAGCGCCGCCTTGCAGGGGTCGATCGTCTTCTTGATCAGGTCGTCGACCAGGCTCTCGAACTTCGCGCGCGTCAGCTTCATCGTCAGGTGCTTCGGCCCGCTCGCGTCGGCCGTGATGTACGGCAGGTTGATCTCGGTCTGCGCACCGGCGCTGAGCTCGATCTTGGCCTTCTCGGCCGCCTCCTTCAGGCGCTGCAGCGCGAGCTTGTCCTTCTTGAGGTCGACGCCCTGCTCCTTCTTGAACTCGTCGGCCAGATAATTGACGAGCCGCAGGTCGAAATCCTCACCGCCGAGGAAGGTGTCGCCGTTCGTCGACTTCACCTCGAACAGGCCCTCGTCGATCTCGAGAACCGAGATGTCGAAGGTGCCGCCGCCGAGGTCATAGACCGCGATCGTCTTGGACGTGTCCTTGTCGAGCCCGTAGGCGAGCGCGGCGGCCGTCGGCTCGTTGATGATGCGCAGCACCTCGAGGCCGGCGATCTTGCCGGCGTCCTTGGTGGCCTGGCGCTGGGCGTCGTTGAAGTAGGCGGGGACGGTGATGACGGCCTTCTCGACCTTCTCGCCGAGATAGCTCTCGGCCGTCTCCTTCATCTTCTGCAGGATGAAGGCCGAGATCTGGCTGGGCGAATACTTCTCGCCGCGGACCTCGACCCAGGCGTCGCCGTTCTTGCCCTCGACGATCTTGTAGCTGACCATGCCCTTGTCCTTGGCGACGGTCGGATCGGAGTGGCGGCGGCCGATCAGGCGCTTGACGGCGAAAATGGTGTTCTCGGGGTTCGTGACGGCCTGGCGCTTGGCGGGCTGGCCGACCAGCCGCTCGCCGTCATTGGTGAAGGCGACCATCGACGGCGTCGTGCGCGCGCCCTCGGCGTTCTCGATCACCCGCGGCGTCGCGCCATCCATGATGGCGACGCAGGAGTTCGTCGTTCCGAGGTCGATACCGATGACTTTGGACATGTGCTGCTTTCCTCTCGGCGATATGGGGCCTGGGTCCGGTCGCGGCCCCCTCGGCCCATCCCTGGATTGCGCATTCCGAGCGTCACGGAACAGTGATGGAATGCATCGGCCGGCTATATAGGCGGGGCGTTTTCGGGCCGCAACCGGCGCTGCAGCGGATTCGCCCGAGTCAGAGACGGGCCGGGCAGGGGGAATTCGGAGGGATTCGGAGGGGGAGATGGGAGCAGAACAAAGGCAGACGCTGGCGACGCTGCTGGGGGGCGTCGACACGGAGATCGCCCGCTATCGCGCGCTGGCCGACAAGCACATGCGTCTTTTCTACGGGCTGCGCTCGGCCGTGCTGGTCCTGAGCCCGCTGGTGCCGCTGGCGGCCGGCTTCGGCTCGAACGTGCTCGCCGGGATCCTCGGCGCGGCGGTCGCGGTCGCCGCGGGCTTCGAGGCGCTGCTGCGCAGCGGCGAGAAGTGGCGGGTCTTCCGTTCGACCCAGGTCGCGCTCGAAGCCGCACGGCACGCTTTCTGCCGCGAGACGTTGGGCCTCGAGCCGGAGAGCGACGCCTATCGCGGCGGCGCCGGGCGGTATCTCGACCGGGCGCAGGAGATCATGGGGCAGGAGATGGCCGAGTTCTGGCGGCTGCACACAAAGGACGGCGGTGCCGATGACGGCGCTCGCGCCGGCTGAGGAGACGCCCGGCGCGCCGGGGTTCCGTGTCCACCGCGGCTGGCTGGACGAGCCCGCCCAGCGGGCGATGCTGGCCGCGCTGCGCGACGTGATCGCGACGGCGCCGCTGGTCCGTCCGGTGACGCCCTGGGGCAAGCCGATGAGCGTGCGGATGACCTCCGCGGGACGGCTCGGCTGGGTGGTCGAGCGCGGCCGCTATGCCTATTCGGCGGTGCATCCGGAGACGGGCGCGCCGTGGCCGCCCATCCCGGAGAGCGTCCTTGCCGTCTGGCGCGCCGTCTCGAGCTGGGCGGGCGACCCGGACTGCTGCCTGATCAATTGGTATGGCGAGGGCGCGCGGATGGGGCTGCACCAGGACCGGGACGAGGGGCGGTTCGACGCCCCTGTCGTCTCGGTCTCGCTCGGCGACCCGGCGCGGTTCCGCATCGGCGGCACGACGCGCAAGGGGCCGACCGAGTCGGTGATCCTCAGCTCGGGCGACGTCGCCGTCATGGGCGGGCCGGCGCGGCTCGCCTTCCACGGCATCGACCGCGTGCTGTTCGGCGAGGGCTCGCTGCTGCCCGAAGGCGGCCGGATAAACCTGACCCTGCGCGTCGTGGCGGCAGGGATTGGAACGGCAGGCTGAGGCGGCGGCCGCCGTCCGTCAGCTCGCCTGCGCGCAGTGAGCCCGCGGCAGTGTCAGTCGAACCCGGAAGACGGTGCCGACGCCGGGCTCGGAGGCAACGGTGATCGTCCCGCCCATTCCCTGGACGAGACCGCGCGCGATTGCGAGCCCGAGCCCGGCCCCGCCGGATTTGCGCGTCGACGCACTGTCGATCTGGTAAAAGCTCTCGAAGATCCGATCGAGGCAGTCCGGCGGGATGCCGACGCCCGTGTCAGCCACCTCGATGGCCAGCGATACGCCTCCGGCCGCCTCGACGCCCGCGACCGCGACCTCGACATGGCCCGCTTCGGTGAACTTGACTGCGTTTGTCAGCAGGTTGAGCACGATCTGCTTCAGCCGCACGGCGTCGCCGCTCAGCCTCGGCAGCGGGTCGGGCGGCGACCGCCGGCGCAGCGCCAGGCCCTTCTCGGCCGCGGCGGGCTCGACGATCGCGACGCACTCGTCGATCAGGCAGCCGATCTCGATGTCCTCGACCACGGCCTTGAAGGGCCCGGCCTCGAGCCGGCTGAGATCCAGGATATCGTCGATCAGCCGCAGCAGAACGGCGCCCGAGCTGGCGATCGTGTCGAGCAGCTCGCCTTGCCGGGCATCGAGCTGGGTCCGCCGCAGCAGCGCGGCGACGCCCAGTATGCCGTTCAGCGGCGTGCGCATCTCGTGGCTCATCCGGGCCACGAGGTCAGTCCGCTGCCGGATGGTCTGCTCGCCCATCGCGCGGGCCTCGAGCAGATCTGCCTCGCGGCGGAGGTCCTCGGCGCGGACGAGGTCGGTGACGTCCACATGCACGGAGATGACCTCGTCATGGGTCGTCGTCGCCCGGTAGATGTCGAGCACGCGGCCGTTCTCCATGGGCCGCCGCTCGACCGGCATCTCGGGGCGGTGCCAGTCGGAGAGCCGGCGGGCGACGACCTGATCGGGCGTCTCGCCCGGGTTCGCGCCCAGCTTGCGCCGCTGCGCCAGCATCCGGAACACATCCTCGAGCGTGTCGCCGACGCGGATGTCGCCGTTCTTTAGGCCGAATTGCACGAGATAGCCGTCGTTGAAGAAGGCGATCCTGCGGTCCGGCCCGACGACGACGACGCCGTCGCGCAGCCGCTCGAGAAAATGCGCCTGCCCGCCCATCGGCGGCCAGACATCCGTACCCAGTCGGACGCTGATCGAGGGTGCCATACGCGCTTGCCGGTTCTGCAGCAGATGTTCGGAATGCGACGATGCTTCGTGCGGCACTTGGTTTGCTCGGCAATTGGCAAACAAATCCTTACCGCCCGGAAGCGCGTGACTGAACTCGTCGTGAGCCGATGCTCGCGCGGATCGCCCGGCACCTGCATCCCCGCCCGGCCCGGCTTGATCTCGGCAGATCGATGGCGCACAAGACCGCCGGACAGCGACGGGGAAGTCAGATGGCGGCCATGAAGCTCTTGATCCTGCCGGGCGACGGCATCGGCCCGGAGGTGATGGCCGAGGTGCGCAAGATCATCGACTGGCTGGCCGACCGCCGCGGCCTCGAGTTCCGCGTCGAGGAGGATCTGGTCGGCGGCGCCGCCTATGACGCGCACGGGGCGCCGCTCTCGGACGCGACGATGGCGAAGGCCCAGGCCGCCGACGCTGTGCTGCTGGGCGCCGTCGGCGGGCCGAAATACGATGCGCTCGACTTCTCGCTCAAGCCCGAGCGGGGGCTCTTGCGCCTGCGCAAGGAGATGGACCTCTACGCCAATTTGCGCCCGGCGCGCTGCTTCGACGCGCTGGCCGACTACTCGTCGCTGAAGCGCGAGGTGGTGGCCGGGCTCGACCTCATGATCGTGCGCGAGCTGACGAGCGGAATGTATTTCGGCGAGCCGCGCGGCATCACCGTGCTGAACGACGGCACGCGCGTCGGCATCAACACGCACCGCTACACGACGGACGAGATCCGCCGCGTCGCCCGCTCGGCCTTCGAGCTGGCGCGGCGGCGCCAGAACCGCGTCTGCTCGATGGAGAAGGCGAATGTGATGGAGGCCGGCATCCTCTGGCGCGAGGAGGTGCAGAAGGTCCGCGACGAGGAATACGCGGACGTCGAGCTCAGCCACATGTACGCCGACAACGGCGCCATGCAGCTGGTGCGCAACCCCAAGCAGTTCGACGTGATCGTCACCGACAACCTCTTCGGCGACATCCTCAGCGACTGCGCGGCGATGCTGACGGGCTCGCTCGGCATGCTGCCCTCGGCCAGCCTCGGCGCGCCCATGGCGAACGGCCGGCCGAAGGCGCTCTACGAGCCGGTGCACGGGTCCGCGCCCGACATCGCCGGCCGCGGCATCGCCAACCCCTGCGCCTGCATCCTCAGCTTCGCCATGGCGCTGCGCTATTCCTTCGACCTGGCCGCCGAGGCCGACATGCTCGAGGGCGCCGTCGACGACGTCCTCGACGCCGGCGTCCGCACCGCCGACCTCGCCCCGAAAGGACGCGAGCCCGCCTCGACGGCCGAGATGGGCGACGCGGTCGTCGAGGCGCTGGCGGCTCGCGCGGGCTGACCCCTCGCCCGCATGGAAGCCTTCACGATGGCCGATCTGGTCGGGACGATCGGCGCGCTGATGGTCTGCGCGGCCTATTTCATGGTCTCGCGCGGTATGGTCGACCCGGAGGGCGCCGCCTATCACCTCGTGAACCTCTGCGGTGCCCTGATGCTGCTCGTCTCGCTCTGGTTCCGCCCGAACCCGGGCGCCATCCTGATCGAAACAATCTGGGCGTTGATCGCGCTTCTGGCGCTGGTGAGCCTGCTCTACCGTAGGGCGAAGTAAAGCGGGACGCCGCTATCTCCGCATGTATTTTCTTCCCTCCCTTCGTAAGCTATTGCTGTTTTCGGAAATAGTCGCTGTAATGGTCGCTTGGGAATGTTTGGGGCGGGAGCGTACCTATGGCTGCGGGAGGATTGTGGTCAGCTACCCGCAGGGTTACGTTTGCGGCCGGCTTGGCAATTTTTGCCGGCGCCGCCTCGGTCGCTTCGGCGGCAGTTCAATTCACGGGCGGCTTTGAAGTCAGCGCGTTGAGCAGCGACCCAGGTCTCGTGGTGAAGACCGCAAAGGTGGCGCAACAGTTGAATTTTTCTTTGGCCGGCCCTGGCGCTTACACTTACATTAATCTGTTCGACATCTGGACAGACGAAAGGACAGCAAACTTCAGCGACGACTTTACGCCCGCTGAAATACGTGTCGACTTCAGCTTTTCTGCACCGCTGTCGTCTGGTTCAGTCACGGGGACCACTGTAGCCGGGACGATTTTGATCGCGTCAGCTGGCGTGCTCACCTGGGACCACCCGACCGAGATAAACTTCGGAGATGGTGGCAGGCTGTGGGTGAGCCTCACCGATGAGATTTTCAATGGGGGCCTGGGCTTGGGCCTTACGCCGGGTCGAAGCCACGGTGCCAGGGTTCAGGCCAAGTTCAAGCTAAAGAGCGAACCGTTGTCGGTCGTGCCGCTGCCGGCCATGCTACCGGCGTTCGCGGTGGCGGTGAGCTCCTTTGCGCTGATTCGCCGGAGAAGAAGCGCGGCGGCTTGACTGCCCTGCTCGCGAGATGAAGCGCGGGCGAGTTCGCCTGTATCAAAAACGGAACTCACCAAGCTTTAAGTGGTTTGCGCCTCGACGAACATATCGCGAGGTAGAGCCGTGGGACAGGATCCCGTCACGAACCCGAAGAAGAGTGCCTCCGGCAATGCCGAGAAGCCGCCGGAGCAATGGACGACCGGTGACGAGCCGATGACAGGCGCCCAGGCGAGCTATCTCGAGACGCTCTGCGAAGAGGCGGGCGAGGAGTTCGATCCAGGGCTCACCAAGGCTGCGGCCTCCGAGCGCATCGAGGCGCTGCAGCAGAAGACCGGCCGAGGGAAAGGCGAGAGGCAAGGTTAGGCTGCGCTGCGGCGCGCGACCTGCGCCCCAATTTTCACCGTGCCTGCCGCCCCTGATCGGCGTCAGCGCGGCAGGCCCAACGCGAATGGCTGGCCCCAGCCATGCACCAGGTCGTGCGCCTCGATCGTCACTCGCGTCACGCCGGGCGGGATCGCGACCCCGGTCAGCGACCGCGTGAAGGGCTGTTCGTCGACATGTGGGTGAAAGAGCTCCCTCACCCCGTAGACGGCGCCGTCCGGCCCCGTGACGCGCCAGCTGTCAGCGTAGTGCTCCCAGCCGTCGTCGGCATGCTGCACGGTGACATCGAATGTCCAGGTGTCGCCCGTCCGCATCGCCTTCGCGTCGACGACGACGGGCTCGCCCGCGAGCGCCGTTGACGACAGCGATACGAGGAACGCCGAGACGAGGATCGTCTTCGATGTCAGGCTTCGCATCGGCGCCGTCCCCCGTGCTCGCCGCCCTCTGGCACGCGGCCGCCGACCACTTAGGTCGGGCGAGCGCGCCGGGTCAACCGAGGGGAGCGCCCCTCCCTCAACCCTGCCTATTAACCCTGCGGGCCGGCGTTTAACCCGCCCTTAACGGCATCCCGTCAACAGCTTGCGGCGCATTCCTCGCCGGAGCGTTCCTTGGTCACCCGGGCCCACACCGTCGCATTCCTGGGGGTCGAGGCCAAGCCCGTCGAGGTGCAGTGCGCCGTCTCGCCGGGCCTGCCGGCCTTCAACGTCGTCGGCCTGGCCGACAAGGCGGTCTCGGAATCCAAGGAGCGCGTGCGCGCCGCCATGGCGGCGATCGGCCTCGCCATCCCGCCCAGCCGCATCACGATCAACCTCTCGCCCGCCGACCTTCCCAAGGTCGGCTCGCATTACGACCTGCCGATCGCGCTGGCGCTGATGGCGGCGCTGGGCGTCGTGCCGAGCGATGTCATTGACGGGCACGTCGCGCATGGGCGAGCTCTCGCTCGACGGCGAGATCAAGCCGGTGCAGGGCGCATTGCCCGCCGCCGTCGCCGCCGCCGCGCAGGACCGCGGCCTGATCTGCCCGCAGGCCTGCGGGCGCGAGGCCGCCTGGGTCGGCGCCTGCGAGATCATAGCGCCGCCCTCGCTGATCGCGCTCGTCAACCATTTCGCCGGGCGCGACCCGCTGCCGGCGCCGGAGCCCGGACCCGTCCCGGCCCGGCACTCGGCCGCGGACCTGATCGACGTGAAGGGCCAGGAGACGGCGCGCCGGGCGCTCGAGGTCGCGGCGGCCGGCAACCACCACATCCTGATGGTCGGCGAGCCTGGCTCCGGCAAGTCGATGCTGGCAAAGCGTCTGACCGGCATCATGCCGCCGCTGAGCCCGGAGGAGGCGCTGGAAGTCGCCATGATCTGGTCGCTCGCCCGCGTCGCCGGCCGCGGCGACATCTATCGCGAGCGGCCCTATCGCGACCCGCACCACTCGGCCTCGATGGCCTCGATCATCGGCGGCGGCAAGAACGCCGAGCCCGGCGAGATCAGCCTGGCGCATCGCGGCGTGCTGTTCCTGGACGAGCTGCCCGAGTTCTCGCGCCCCGTGCTCGAGGCGCTGCGCCAGCCGATCGAGACCGGCGAGGCGGTCATCGCCCGGGCGACCGCGCATGTGAAGTACCCCGCGCGCTTCCTGCTGGCGGCCGCGATGAATCCGTGTCGCTGCGGCTATCTCACTGACCCGGGCCGCGCCTGCCCGCGCGTGCCGCGCTGCGGCGCCGACTACCAGGCGCGGCTCTCCGGCCCGCTGCTCGACCGCTTCGACATCCGCATCGAAGTGCCGCCCGTCACCGCCGACGTGCTGACGCTGCCGAACCACGGCGAGAGCTCGGCCAAGGTCTCGGCGCGCGTCGTTCAGGCGCGCGGTGTGCAGATGGAGCGCTCAGACGGCGCCCGGCTGACCAATGCCGAGCTTGAGGGCGAACTGCTCGAACGCGTGGCCGCCCCCGACGATGCCGGGCGCACGATCCTGCAGACCGCCGCCGAGCGGTTCCGATACACCGCGCGCGGCTATCACCGCGTGCTGCGGCTGGCCCGGACGCTGGCCGATCTCGAGGGATCCGTCCCGGTCCGCAAGATCCACGTCGCCGAGGCGATCAGCTATCGCCGCATGATGGGCTGACCCATCCATCGTCACCCCCGGCCAAACCCCGGCCAATTCCCGGCCGAGGGAGCGTTGAGCCGCCCGGCGCGCCTGCTATTATCCCCAGTGGCGACGGACAGTCGCCGCAGGAGGGAGGCAAGCGCATGGCAGTCAAGGATGGCTTCACGCCGGACGAATGGGCGCGCATCGTCGGCGCGCCGATGCTCGCAGGCATCGCGATGACCGCCGCCGACCCGGGAGGGCTCTGGGGCGCGGTCAAGGAGGGCACCGCCACGGCCAGCGCGCTGCGCGCTGGCGCCGGCGGCTCCGATGGCCTGGTCAAGGAGGTGGCGTCGGCCTACGAGACCTCGGAGGGCCGCGACATGGCGCGCGACGCGCTGAAGGGGCAGACCAGCGGCAAGAAGCCGGCCCAGATCGTCGACGCGGCGGTGGCCGAGCTCGGCGCGGTGGCCGCGCTCGTGACCTCCAAGGCACCGGCGGAGGCGCCGGCCTTCAAGGCCTGGCTGAAGGAGATCGCGGCCAAGGTGGCGGAGGCCGGCACCGAGGGCGGCTTCCTCGGCTTTGGCGGGGTCAAGGTCTCGGACGCCGAGAAGGCGACGCTCGACCGCGTGGGCGCCGCGCTCGGCTGAGGGCGGTCTGCGACGCCGACCGATCGGCGGGCGAGGTCACTCGTTGCCAGCCTGTGGGCTGTGCGGCACTGTCCCTGCTGATGGCGCGGAGGACGGAGGCGGCGATGAACCATATGGCGGGGCTGGCGGCGGCTGATGTCACCGGGCCGGGCGAGGCCATCCCCGACAGCGCGGGGCTGAATTTCTACCGCGCCGACCCCGACCTCGCCCCGCTGATCGCGCACTATGTCGAGGCGCCGCTCGGCGCGATGCTGAGCGAGCGGCTCGACAGGCTCGGGGCGCTCGTCGGCGGCCGCCTCGACCAGCTGGCGGCGACGGCCGACCGAAACGGCCCGGTGCTCGTCCCCCGCACCCGTCGGGGCGAGGACCGCGACCGGGTGGACAAGCACCCGGCCTATGAGGAGATGGAGCGCATCGCCTTTGGCGAGCTCGGCCTCGCGGCGATGTCGCACCGGGCGGGCGTCTTCGGCTGGAACGCGCCGCTGCCGCCGGTGGCGAAATACCTCGTCACCTACCTGTTCGCGCAAGCCGAGTTCGGGCTGCTCTGCCCCGTCTCGATGACCGACAGCCTGACGCGCACGCTGCGAAAGTTCGGCGACCCGGCGCTGGTCGCGCGCTATCTCGACAGCCTCGTCTCGCAGGACATGGACGAGCTTCTGCAGGGCGCGATGTTCATGACCGAGCAGGGCGCAGGCTCGGATGTGGGCGCCACGGCCGTGCGGGCCGATCCGGCCGGGGACGGGGCCTGGCGGCTGACGGGCGAGAAATGGTTCTGCTCGAACGCCGACGCTGATCTGGCGATGGTGCTGGCGCGCCCGGCGGGCGGTCCGGCGGGGCTCAAGGGCGTCTCGCTGTTCCTGCTGCCGAAGGTGCTGCCGGACGGCACGCGCAACGCCTACCGGATCGTGCGGCTGAAGGACAAGCTCGGCACCCGCTCGATGGCCTCGGGCGAGATCTCGCTGATGGGCGCCACCGCCTGGATGATCGGCGCGCCGGGCGACGGCTTTCGCCAGATGGCCGACATGATCAACAATTCGCGGCTTTCCAACGGCGTGCGCTCGGCGGGGATGATGCGCCGGGCGGCGACCGAGGCGCTCTACATCGCGCACAACCGCCGCGCCTTCGGCCAGCGCCTGATCGACATGCCGCTGATGCGCCGGCAGCTCGCCAAGATCATCGTGCCGGCCGAGCAGGCGCGCACGATGATGTTCCTGACCGCCGAGGCGCTGCGCCGCTCGGATGCCGGCGAGGACGGCGCCTATGCGCTGCTGCGCATCCTGACGCCGCTGATCAAGTTCCGCGCCTGCCGCGACGCCCGCCGGGTGACGGGCGACGCGATGGAGGTGCGCGGCGGCTGCGGCTATATCGAGGAGTTCCCCGACGCCCGCCTGGTGCGCGACAGCCATCTCGGCTCGATCTGGGAGGGCACGTCCAACATCGTCGCGCTCGACGTCATGCGGGCGGGCCGGCGCGAGGGCTCGTTCGACGCGCTCGAGGCGCATGTCGCCGAGCTGATGGGGCCGGACCCCGTCATCGCCGGGCTGCCCGGGCTTGCCTCCCGCGCCTTCGCGCTGGCCCGCGGCGCTGCAGAAGGCCCGGTGCCGGAGCTCGCCCGCCAGGCGGCGACGGCGCTCTACAATCTGACGAGCGCCGCCGGCTTCCTGTCCGAGGCCCGCGCGCTCGCCAGTGAACGGCGTGTGGCGCTCGCCCGGCTGGTCGTGCGCCACCGGCTGGGCGTCACGGACCCGCTGGCGCCCGAGCTCGGTGACCCGGCGCTCGACGCCGCGGTGCTGTACGATCCGGGTCGCCCGGCGGCGTGAGGCGCCCGGTTTCCACCGCCCCGACCGCGAGGACCTCTCATGCCCACGGGATCATCGTTTCACCCGAGCCAGATCGCCCGATCGATCGAAACGTAGCCGCGGGCGCGCTCCGCTCACAGCGTGCACGCGTGCACAAAACCACAACCAATTGATATGAAACAATTTTTATCGAAATCATAACCTGTTGCTAACTTTTGCGCCTGGCAAGCGGAAGGGCGTTTCAACGATCATCTTATACCAGCTTGCGGTGATCAGCACCGTGCGCTGGCGAAACGATCAGAACGAAGGAGCATTGCGGCGACGGCGGCCGGTCGGAAGAGCACATGGCTCGGCAGCCGCGCCCCGGCATAGCGCCCTTCCGGCTGCTTCGCAGCGTCGATCCAGCTTTCCAACAGGAGGTCGAACCTGCAGGACCAGGGAAACGCACGTTACGCATCATTCGACTGCCTCCCTCCCTTCCCAATCGTCACGTTCGCATAAGCAGCGAACGTCCTCTGTCGCTGAGCGCGGCGCAGCACTTGCGCGGCGAGTCAACGGCCGAACGAGGCGTGAGCGATGAGCTTCCGTCGACCTGACGGCTGAGCCACATTGAGGGCGATCGACTTCACCGAGGGGTGCCAGCGGGCTCCCTCAGCCATCCGGCTGCGTGCACCACCTGATCGCATCCTGACAGCCGTGCCAGACGCACGAGTTCGGCGTCGAGCCGATCCAACCGCTGCTTCGGCACCGTTACTCCAGGCTCCGGCCAGAATGCTGCAACATGCAGGATGCCTTCGGCTCGCCGGGCCCTGGCATCGAGACGCCCGATCAGCCGGTCACCCTCCAGAACTGGAAACACGCAGTAGCCATACTTGCGACGCGCTTCCGGCACGAAGACCTCGATCCGATAGTGGAAGCCGAAGAGCCGCTCCGTGCGATTGCGGTCGCGGAGCATCGGATCGAACGGCGAGAGCACGCGCAGCTGCTTCGGCGGGGCGGGAGCGTCAGCCGCCGCCTCGGCGAGGCCTGGGCGGGCGACGTGCCGCCGGAGCTTGCCGTCCGCGCATTCCACCTCCACCGGCTCGATCTCACCCCGCTTTAGCGCCGCGTTGGCCCACGCCTTGGCCTCCGCGGGGCGGACCATGCCCCAGAACGCAGCGATCTCGCCCGATGTGGCGAAGCCGAGGCGGTCGAGCGCCGCGTTGCACGCCCAGTCGATGGTCCGCTCCGGCGGCGACGGATCAACATCGGGGTAAACCCGCTCGGCAAGATCGTAGACCTTGGCGAAGCCGTCGCGCCGCGTGACCGCAAGGCGACCGGACCGCCACAGGTACTCCAGGGCAGTCTTGGAGGGGTGCCACTCCCACCAGCCAGTCCGGCGCGGCTCTTCACGCTCGCCGATGTCACCGCTGCGCACCGGGCCATGCTCGGCGACGTGCCGGATCACGTTCTCCAGGATCGCTTCGAACTCCGGCCCCTGCCACTTGCGGTAGCGGCTGCGCAGGCGCTCGGCATCGCGGGCAAAGCGGAAGCGCCAATACGGCAGGAACTCCATCGGGATGATCGAGGCGTCGTGCGTCCAGTGCTCGAAGACGTCCCGGTCCCGCTGGTGCAACAGACGCAGCGCCTTCGGCCGGTAGGACCGCCGCCGCGCCCAGAGGATCATGTGGTGCGCCCGTTCGACCGTGTTGACGCTGTCGACCTGCAAGAACCCGAGCCGGCGGATCAGCGCCAGCAGGTCCGCGCCCCGCGCAGGACCGACAGGCGGTTCCGCCAGGGCGTGACGATCAAGGAAGATGCGCCGTGCGGCGCCGTTGCCGATGCGCGGGTGGCTCATCGTGACGCGTCGGCGTGCGGCGAGAGGGTCCGGCGGCGTCGCTTGGTGCTCGATGTCGCCTTCACGAGCGAACTGGGGATCACGCGCCCACTGCTCTCAGCAGCAGATCGACATTGGCGGCCCCTTCGCGGCCGTCGACTTCCGCCGGGCGGCGGTCGCGGATGGCGGCGGCGAAGTCCTCGATCTCGCCGACATATGGATTGGCAGGCGTGTAGTCGAAGCCGCCGTCCTGGGTCTCGATCCGGCCCTGCCCATGCGGACCGAGGGTCTCCGTGCAGATCGCATAGCCGTCGGAGCCATAGAGCTCCATGATCCGCGGGCCCTTGTAGAGGACCGAGGCACAGAGCTCGGCGGTCGAGCCGTTCTCGAACTGGTAGGTCAGCAGCGCGGTCTCGTCGTGCGGGCCGTTGTACACCTTGCGGTTGATGATGCTTTCGGCGCGCGTGATCTCTCCGCATTGCGGCACCATGAACCAGCGGATCTGGTCGAGGCAGTGCGTGCCGACGCCTGCCAGGGCCCACCAGCGGCCGACCTCCGCTTTGGCGCGCCAGCCGTCGGCGTTGCTCGCGAGCGATGACCACTGGACGCGCATGTGGCGCAGCGTGCCGAAGGCGCCGTTCCGGGCGGCCTCGAAGAGCTTGCGATGCCCCATGTGCCAGCGCAGATGGTAGGCCACGGCCAGCACGACGCCCGCCTTATCCGCCGCGTCGACCATCGCGGCGGCGCCCTCGCGGTCGGTGGCCATCGGCTTTTCCGTCAGGATGTGCTTGCCCGCCTTGGCCGCGCAGACGGCCTGGTCGGCGTGCAGCTTGTCGGGCGAGGCGATGAGAACCGCATCGAGCTGCGGATCAGCCAAGAGGGCGTCGAGGTCATCATGCGCCGCATCCGGTGAAGCGGCGCCATGCTTGGCGGCGAACGCCTCCGCGCGGGCCTTGTCGCGGCTGTACACGCTCCAGAGCTGCGCGCTCGGCGCCTGCGTCAGCGCCGGAGCCAGCTGGCTGTCAGCGATCCCGCCGGTGGCGATCATGGCGACATTCAGGGTCATGGGGGAGGCTCCTTGCGCGGGAAGGGTCGGTGGAAGCTGTGGTCTATCGGAGCAGACAATGATCGATTTGGCTCGCACGCACTATGCCCACGCCGGCATAGGTTGCACGCAAGCGGCTTCCTTGATGGGGCTGCTGAGCGCTGGACGCGGCCCTCCGCTGTGCCCTCAAAACGCTGCGACGCAGGTCGCGGAGCGAGGTAGTGCTGGATGTGCCCCAAGAATGAAATCCGGTCTGCCAGCCGACCGGCAACCATTCTTGTCGTCGAGGACGAGATCCTGATCCGCATGGATATCGCCCAGGAACTCACCCGCGCCAGCTATGCGGTCATCGAGGCGACGAACGCGGCTGAGGCCCTGGCCATCTTCGAGGGCGGCCATGCGGTCGATCTCGTCTTCAGTGACGTGCGCATGCCTGGGCCGATCGACGGTCTGGGGCTGCTCGGGATCGTCAGGCAGCGGTTCCCGTCCATCCCCGTCGTCCTCACCTCCGCCCACGCAAGCCTCGACGAGATCGAGGGTCTCGTCTTCATTCCGAAACCGTATCAGCTCTCGGCAGTTCTCTCTGCTGTGCGCACACAGGTCGGACGGGAAGAACGCGATGGGATCGCAGCAGGCAAAGAACAGCGCGCAAAGCGTTCTCCTCATTGACGGCGAGGTTCTTGCTCGCCACGAGCTTGCCGAATACCTCCACCATTGCGGGTATCACGTCGTCGAAGCGAGTACGACCGACGAGGCCGTCACCGTCCTCTCAGAAGCGAAGATCACCGTTGACGCGGTGCTCTGCAGCGCCGAGGCGCTCGGCGAGATGAATGGCTTCGCGCTGCTGCGCTGGGTCCGGGGCAAGGCCCGGCATTCCGGTCCTCCTCGCCGGCAACCACGAGAGAGCCGCCGAAGCCGCGGGCGAGCTCTGCGAAGAGGGTCCCGAGCTATCGCGGCCCTACGACCCGGTGATCGTCGTCGATCGCATCAGGCGCAGGCTCGCAGCCCGCGAGCGCAACCGCGGCAATTAGCGGGGTCTGTCTCAGGCGGGGGAGGTCACCGACCGCGCGTGCCGACGGCAGAGGGGCTGCGCCGGACACGGGCTTGCCGGGGGCGGTCGACAGAGGTGGCCAGGCTCGAATAACTTTCGACCGCAGAGGAAAGGCGCAAGCATGAGCACGACCGGCACCTATCTCGCCGTCTTCCTCAGCAACAAATCGTCGCCGCGCTGGCAGGCGTGGTATGCCATGACCGAGGAGGAGCGGCGCGCGAAGGACGAAGTCGGGCTCGCCGCCCTGAAAGCTTGGGACGAAGAGCACAAGGACGACATCGTCTACATGGGCGGGCCGCTCGGCCCCACCAAGCGCACATCACAGGTTGGCGTCGCCGACGTCGTGAATGACCTGACCGTTTTCGTCGTTGTGCGCGCGCCCTCGCATGAAGCCGCGGCCAAACTCTTCGAAGGCCATCCGCACTTCACGATTTTTCCATGCGACTGCGTGGAGGTGATGCCGCTGCTTTCGAAGCGTCCCGAAGAGTAACCGGGCGCTGAGTGGCCGGAGTTGGCGCATGGTGAGCGCTCGCGGAGCGGGGGCGAACTGCCGGGCCAGCCTCGAAACCTGCCGTAGGATTACCGAAGAGGTGTGACCCTTTCCGGGTATAGCCGCATTTCTCGACTACGATGGCACGCCGACAATCCCATCGCGGAAAGGCAGCAAACGATGACCGAATCGAAGGGCTGCTCGCCACGCGCTCTATGGCTCCGATCGTGGACCAACGCTGCGGGCCCGCGCACGAACTGGCGCGCAGCAAATTCTCGGGAGCGGGTCGTCCTCGAGTTCCTGCAGGAGGCGCTACGCCGGACTGAGGTCACCCGACCGCTTTAACGACCGCTGGCGGTCGCAAAATAAAGTGCTTGGCTCGACAGCCGGCGGCGACTTCTGAACTTCATTTCATCGCGGGGTGATCCGGCCGTCATCAGATGGGAGCAGCATCCTTCGTGCCGGGCCGAGGCGGTATTTGCCGACCCGAGCCCAAGGGGCGATGGCGCCGTCCGCATGACAATCGACGCCGCTATCTGCGCCACCATGGAGAGGGCGGTGACGATCACGTCGTCGGTGTCGACCGAGGCGGCGGAGGCATCACGGGCCGCTGGCGAACCGGGCTCGGCGCATGCAGCTATACCGTCACACGGCCACTTCGGCTCCCTGGCGCGCGCCTCTATCTGGGTCGCACGCCATCGTCAGTTCCTCGCGCCAGCGGCCGCTCTTGCCGTTCTCGCGCTCGCGGGCGCCGCGCTCTCTCGACCTGGCGCGGCAAAGCGACTATGGCGTGCGGCGTGACCGAAGCGAGGTTGTTGTGCCGGAGCGCCGCCCGCCAGCGCGCCGCCTCCTCGGCGTCACGCGCCTTGGCGGCGATGATGTCGGCCTTCGTGCGGGCCGCAGCGGCGGCGCGCGCCAGCTCGGCCTCGGCAAGCCGCCTGAGCGCGACTTGGCCGATCACCGTCTCCGCCTGTGCCTCCGTCAGCATCTGCCCGCCAGCCCAGCCCCTGATCTCCGCGAAGCTCCGGTCGAGCGCGGCC
This sequence comes from uncultured Bacillaceae bacterium, assembly GCA_963763245.1. Classification (GTDB taxonomy): domain Bacteria; phylum Pseudomonadota; class Alphaproteobacteria; order Rhodobacterales; family Rhodobacteraceae; genus Thermohalobaculum. The sequence goes on along the minus strand of CAVXNU010000021.1, from coordinate 133,606 downwards.
CGGATCAGCCGGGCGGCCCGCAGGGCTTCCGCAGAGGAGGTGCATCCGGTCGAGATGCGGCAGAAATCGCGCGGGACGATTTTTCGGATGGGGGCAGGGATGCGGATGCGCACCCACCCGACGTTCCGCGCCGGTAGAGGCCGGTCCCATATCGTTCGCGCTCGCCCGCCATTGTGGCACACCTCGTGGCACAGCGCGGTGGCACAGCGGGAAAGCTGGGCGCGAAATCGGGTGATTTCGCAACGATCACAGAAGCAGTTGCTGGATTTGGCTGGGGGACCTGGATTCGAACCAGGATTAACGGATTCAGAGTCCGCGGTTCTACCGTTGAACTATCCCCCAGCAGGGTGTCCGCGAGATAAAGGCCGGGGCGGGGCGCGTCAAGGCTTCGGGCCGGCAGGCGGTCAGGCGTCAGGCGTTGAAGAGGAAGTGCAGAACGTCGCCGTCAGCCACCCTGTAGGTCTTGCCCTCGACGCGCATCCGGCCGGCTTCCTTGGCGCCTTGCTCGCCGTTGCAGGCGACGAAGGTCGTCGTAGGGGATCGTCTCCGCGCGGATGAAGCCGCGTTCGAAGTCGCCGTGGATGACGCCGGCGGCCTGCGGCGCCAGCGTGCCGTCGGCGATCGTCCAGGCGCGCGCCTCCTTCGGGCCGACGGTGAAATAGGTGATCAGGCCCGAGCAGCCGGTAGCCGGCCCGGATCAGCCGGTCGAGGCCAGGCTCCTCCAGCCCCAGATCGGCCAGGAACTCGGCGCGGTCGGCGTCCGGCAGCTGGGCGATCTCCTCCTCGATGGCGGCCGAGATCACGACGGCTGCGGCGCCCTCGGTCCTGGCCATCTCCTCGACCCGCGCCGAATGCGCGTTGCCGGTCGCGGCCGAGGCCTCGTCGACATTGCAGACATAGAGCACGGGCTTGGAGGTCAGGAGCCCGAGCGTGCGCCAGGTGCGGCGGTCGTCCTCGGCGACCTCGACCGTTCGGGCGGGCCGCCCGGCCTCGAGCGCCGCCTTTGCCGCCTGCAGCAGCCGACTCGTGCTGGACCGCCTCCTTGTCGCCGCCGCGCAGCTTTCGCGCGACGTTCTGCAGGCGGCGCTCGACCGATTCCAGATCGGCCAGCATCAGCTCGGTCTCGACCGTCTCGGCGTCGGCGACCGGGTCGACCCGGCCCTCGACATGCGTGATGTCGCCGCTCTCGAAGCAGCGCAGCACGTGAGCGATGGCGTCGACCTCGCGGATGTTGGCCAGGAACTGGTTGCCGAGCCCCTCGCCCTTGGAGGCGCCGCGGACGAGGCCCGCGATGTCGACGAAGGTCAGCCGCGTCGGGATGACCTGCTTCGACTTGCGCGATTTCCGCCAGCTGCATCAGGCGCGGATCGGGCACGGCGACCTCGCCGACATTCGGCTCGATCGTGCAGAAGGGAAAGTTCGCCGCCTGCGCCGCGGCGGTGCGCGTCAGCGCATTGAAGAGCGTCGACTTGCCGACATTCGGCAGCCCGACGATGCCGCATTTGAATCCCATGGACGCCCCCGCTTTCCGGCGAGCCGGCGCTTTGGCACGAGGCCCTGCGGCCGGTCAAGAAGCCGCGCAGTCCCGGCTGTGGCCCCGCTCAGCGCGAGAAGCGGGCGAGCAGCCGAGCGAGCGGGTTGTCGGGTTTTCCCGCCAGCGCGTCCTCGGCCTTGGCGCGGGCGTCCGCGCCGCGCCGCTCGGCCATGCGCGCCTGATGCGGCGGCTTGGCGCCGGACGGCTTGGCGGATCTCGGGGGCCTGGCACGGAGCGCGACGGCGTTCTGAAAGCCGGCATCGTCCCCCGCGACGAGCTTGCCCACGCCGTCGGCGATGCCGTCAAGGACGGGGTCGATCATCTCGCGCTCGATCTTGGAGAAATCGTGCAGCACATGGCCCGAGACGGCGTCCTTGTGGCCCGGGTGCCCGATCCCGACGCGAACCCGCGCATAGTCGGGGCCGAGATGGGCGTGGATCGAGCGCAGCCCGTTATGACCGGCATGCCCGCCGCCGATCTTCACCCGGCAGCGGCCCGGGGCGAGGTCGAGCTCGTCATGGATGACGATCACGTCCTGCGGCGGGACTTTGAGAAAGCGCGCCGCCTCGGACACCGAGCGGCCGGACTCGTTCATGTAGGTCATGGGCTTCAGCAGGGTGACCCGCTTGCCGGCAATCCGGCCCTCGGCGATCTCGCCCTGGAACTTCGCCCGCCACGGGCCGAAGCCCTCGGCGCGCGCGATGGCGTCGAGGGCCATGAAGCCGACATTGTGACGGTGCCCGGAATAGGACGGGCCGGGATTGCCCAGCCCGACGATCAGGATGACGTCGCCGCCCGCGAACCCGCCCGCAGGCGCGGCCGATCCCTCAGCCGTTGGCTTCGCGGATGCGCTTCGCTGCGTCCTTGTCATAGGCGATGCCCTTGTCGTCGAGAAGCTTGTCGAGCTCGCCCGACATGGTCATCTCGGTGACGATGTCGCAGCCGCCGATGAATTCCTGCTTCACATAAAGCTGCGGGGTCGTCGGCCAGTCGGAAAACTCCTTGATCCCCTGCCGAAGCTCCGGGGTCTCCAGGATGTTCACGTCGTGATACGGAACGCCGAGATAGCCGAGGATCGAGGCGACGCGGCTGGAGAAGCCGCATTGCGGCATCGTCGCCGTGCCCTTCATGAACAGCACGACGTCGTGGCTGTCGACGGCCTCTCTGATCTGTTCCTTGGCGGCGGTGGTGTCGAGCATGTCGAGGGTCCTTTCTCAGTCCGGCGCGCTGGTCTGCAGCGCCAGCGCGTGCAGGGGCGCGTTCGGCCCCTCGAGGATGTCTTTGAGGGCGACGTTGACCATGCGCTGCTGCTGGACGCGGTTCTTGCCGCGGAAGCTTTCGTCGACGACGGTCGCCGCATAGTGGTTGCCGTCGCCGGCGAGGTCGCGGATCTCGACCGTGGCTTGCGGGAACGTGGCCTTGATCAGGCGCTCGATTTCGGCGGCTTGGACGGGCATGGGCTCCGCTCGCTGGTTCGAGCATGATTTAGAGACTGGCGCGCAGCGTGGCAAGCGGCCGGGCGGCCGAAGCGTCGGGCACCTGGTTCAGAACGGGTCGCGCGCACCGCACCCCGACGTGCGGCTGCGCACGGGCGCGCACGCCCCGTGCACGCCTGTGCACGCGTGCACGCTCGCGTAACATGTTGATCTATATGAGAAACGCCCGTGAGATTAACCAGATTTAAATCTGTGCCCGCCGAGCTCCCGGCAGGTTCACCGGCTCAATCCTTGCCCGCCGCGAGCAGGCGCTCGACGATCTCGCGCGTGTTGCGCGAGAGGTCGGGCAGGGCGGTCAGGCGCTCCATCTCGGCGCGCATCAGCGCCTGGCGGCCCTGGTCATAGCGACGCCAGGTCTCGAAGACGCCGGCGACGCGAGCCGCGGTCTGCGGGTTGACCGCGTCGAGCCGGATCAGCCAGTCGGCGACGAAGCGATAGCCGGCGCCATCGGCGGCGTGGAAGCGCGATGGGTTCGCGGCGGCGAAGGCGCCGATCAGCGCGCGGAACTTGTTGGGGTTCCTCCACTCGAAATCCGGCGCCTCGGCCAGCGCGCGAACGCGCTCGAGGGCATCCGGCTGCGGCGAGGTCGCCTGCAGCGAAAGCCACTTGTCGACGACAAGTGCGTCCTGCTTCCAGCGCGCGTGGAACTCGGCCAGCCGTTCCTCGGCGGTCGGGGCCGCGCAGTGCACGAGTGCCGTCAGTGCGGGCAGGGCTTCGGTCATGTTGTCGGCGGCCGCGAACTGGCGGTCGGCGAGCGCCAGCCCCTCGTCCGAGGCGCGCGCCAGCAGCGCCATCGCCCGGTTGCGCAGCGCCCGGCGGCCGGCACTGACCGCGTCCGGCGAGTAGGGCCCGGGCGTGGCCATGGCGTCATAGGCGCGTCCGAGCTCGGCATGCAGGGCCGAGCCGATGGCGCGGCGCATGGCGACGACGGCGTTGTGCACCGCTTCGGGGTCGACCGGCTCGCCGCGCCCGGCGATCTCGGCGGCCAGCTCCTCCTCGCCCGGCGCATCGAGGGCCATCGCTTTGAAGGCCGGGTCGAGCGCCTCGTCGTCCAGCAGGCGACCGAGCGCCTGAGTCCATTCGGTCGGGATCTGGCCGCCGCGCAGCAGGCCGAGGGCGATCTCGATGCCATAGCCGCGCCCCGCCTCCCAGCGGGCGAAGGGGTCGGTGTCGTGGGCCAGCAGGAAGGCGCGCTCGGCGTCCGTGCTCTCGCGCTCGAGGATCACCGGGGCCGAGAAGCCGCGCAGCAGGGAGGCGACCGGACGCCCGGTCGAGCCCTCGCCGCGGCGGCCGGGCAGGGGCCCCGGCGGCAGGTCGGCGAGGTCGAAGTCGAAGCTCTGCTCGGCCTGCGTCATCTCGAGCACCGTCGTCGGCAGGATCTCGGTGCCGTCAGGGGCGAGCAGGCCGATGGCGATCGGCAGCACCTGGGGCTGCTTGGTGGGCTGGCCCGGCGTCGGCGGCGTCTCCTGGCGGAAGTGCAGGCGGAAGGTGTTGCCGTGCAGCGCCTGCGTGACGTGCAGCCGCGGCGTGCCGGCCTGGCCGTACCAGCGCTTGAACTGCGTCAGGTCGCGGCCGGTCGCGTCCTCGAAGACGCGGATCCAGTCCTCGATCGTGCAGGCCTGGCCGTCATGCCGCTCGAAGTAGAGGTCGAGCGCCTGGCGGTAGGCCTCCGCCCCGATCAGCGTGCGCAGCATGCGGATGACCTCGGCGCCCTTCTCGTAGACCGTCGCCGTGTAGAAGTTGTTGATCTCGATATATTCCTCGGGCCGGACGGGGTGCGCGAGCGGCCCGGCATCCTCGCGGAACTGGCGCGCGCGCAGGGCCTGGACGTCGCCGATCCGCTGCACGGCGGCCGAGCGCTCGGCCTCGGAGAACTGCTGGTCGCGGAAGACGGTCAGCCCCTCCTTGAGGCAGAGCTGGAACCAGTCGCGGCAGGTGATCCGGTTGCCCGTCCAGTTGTGGAAATACTCGTGCGCGACGATCGACTCGATCAGCTCGTAATCGCGGTCGGTCGCCGTCTCGGGGCTGGCGAGCACGTATTTCGAGTTGAAGATGTTCAGGCCCTTGTTCTCCATCGCCCCCATGTTGAAGTCGTCCACGGCGACGATCATGAAGAGGTCGAGGTCGTATTCGCGGCCATAGGCCTCCTCGTCCCAGCGCATGGAGCGCTTGAGGCTGTCCATCGCATAGGCGCAGCGGTCCTCGTCGCCGGGGCGCACCCAGACCTGCAACCGAACGTTGCGCCCAGACATGGTCGTGAAGCTGTCCTCGTGCGCGACCAGGTTCCCGGCGACCAGCGCGAAGAGGTAGGAGGGCTTCGGAAACGGGTCCTGCCATTCGGCGAAGTGGCGGCCATCCGGCAGCTCGCCCGATGCGACCGGGTTGCCGTTCGAGAGCAGCACCGGGCAGGTGGCGCGGTCGGCCTCGATGCGCACGTCGTAGACGGCCATGACGTCCGGCCGGTCCGGATAGTAGGTGATCTTGCGAAAGCCCTCGGCCTCGCACTGCGTGCAGTACATGCCCTTGGAGAGATAGAGCCCCTCGAGCTCGGTGTTGGCCGAGGGATCGATCTCGGTCTCGCAGGTCCAGACGAAGCGGTCGGGCAGGGGGCCCGCCAGGGTCAGCGTCTCGCGCGTGACCTCGACCTCGTCCGTCACGTCGCGGCCGTCCACTGCGGTCGAGACCAGCGTCAGCTTGCGCCCGTCCAGGACCAAGTCCGCCGGTCCCTGCCCATTGCGGCGGAACTCGATGCGCGCCCGCACCCGCGTCGCCGCGGGCGCCAGATCGAACGTCAGCGCCACGCGATCGGCCAACCACGCCGGCGGGCGATAGTCGGCGAGCCGGGTCGGGGTCTCGGGCTTCTCGGGTCGCATGGGCGTCCTTCCTGCTGATTGCACGCAGAGATAGACCGGCCCCGCCGCGGTTCCTAGTGGGTGGGATCCGGGCGGTTGGGGTTCCTCGCGGTGCCTTCATCCGCTATGCACCCGCGCCGGGCAGGGAGCGGTCGATGGCAAGGGCGAGACAGGCGCCGGCGCGCCGGCGGACGAAGGCGCAGGCGGACCGCCGGACGGGCCGCCGGACGGGGCGCGGCTCCAAGGCCGATGCCCGTCTTTGGGCGCTCTGGACGGCGGCGCTGATTCTGGCCGTGGCAGGGCTGCGCCTCGCGGTCAACGCGGCGGGGCTCATCCCTGTGCATTTCGACGAGGCGCAGTACTGGGCATATGGCGGCGAGCTCGCCTGGGGGCACTTTTCCAAGCCGCCGCTGGTCGGCTGGGTGATCCTGGCCACGACGTGGCTGGGCGGCGACACGAGCTTCTGGCTGCGGATCGGCGCCGTGCTGGCCCATGCCGTGGTTGCGGCTTTTCTCTACCTGACCGGCGCCCGGCTCTGGGATGGACGGACAGGCTTCTGGGCCGCGGCGGGGTACACGGCCGCGCCCGGCGTCACCGCGTCGGCGATGATCATGTCGACCGACCCGGTGATGATGGCGTTCTGGGCGGCCGCGCTCTACGCCTGGGTGCGGGCGGCGGAGGCGGGCCGCCAGCAGACCACCTGGTGGGCGCTGGTGGGGCTTGCCCTCGGCCTCGGGCTGCTGGCGAAATACACTGCCATCGCCTTCGCGGCCGGCGCGCTCGGCTACGGGCTTTTCTCGGCGCGCGACCGCGACTGGCGGGGCGCGGCGATCGCCGGCCTGGTCGCTTTTGTCGTCCTGTCGCCGAACCTCTGGTGGCAGGTGCAGAACGGCTTCGTCACGGTCGAGCACGTCGCCGAGGACGCCGCGCCGCCGGGCGAGCGCTACACGCTCGCGGGCCTCGCCGAGTTTCTCGGCACGCAGTTCGGCGTGATCGGCCCCGTCTGGTTCCTCGCCATCCTCGCCGCGCTCTGGTGGCGGCGCGAGTGGCTGCCCGACTGGCGGATGCGGCTGCTCGCCTGGCAGACCTTCACGCTGCTGGGCGCGATGGCGGCACTCGCCTTCTATGTGCGCGCGCAGCCGAACTGGGCCGCCCCGGCCTATGTCGCCGGCGCGCTCCTGGCCGCGCGGATCGTGCTGATGCGCGGCTGGTCCTGGGCCTTGTCGGTGCAGGCGCTCGTCGGCGCGCTTGCGGCGGCGGCGCTCTACGCGGCGGCCTGGGCCTATGCCGCCTATCCGCTCGACCTGCCGCGCGCCGCGGATCCCTTCAAGAAGATGCGCCTCTCCGAGCCGTTCTGCGCGGCGGCGCTGGGCCAGATGGCCGAGGAAGGGGCGGAGGTCCTGCTGTCGGACGACCGCCGGCGCCTGTCAGAATGCATGTTCCATGGCGGGCTGACCTTCGACGAGATCGCCGTCTGGAACCCCGGCCTGATCCCGCACAACCACCACGAGCTGGTCGCGACGCTGCGCGCCGGCGACGAGCGGCCGATGCTGCTGGCCGTGCTGTCGCCCGAACTGGGCGCCGAGATCGCCCGGCATTTCGACGAGGCCCATCCGGTCGAGAGCGGGACGGTGCAGACCCACGCCGACGCTGGCTTTGCCTACTCGCTCTGGTTTGTGCAGGGGTTCCGCGGCTATTGAGACCCGGCCGGCTGCCGCTCGTCGGACAGATCCTTGCGCAGCTCCTTGAGCTCGCGGTCGAGGAAGAAGCTGATCACCGAGCGGATGATGACGAGCAGCCCGAGAAACAGCAGGTCGGCGAGGGCGAGGGTCAGGGCCGTGCGGATAATGTCGGCGACGATGAAGAGCTCGAGGCCCGCCAGGATATAGCCGCCAAGCTCGATGCGCTCGCGGTTGGTGCGCTGGACGCGCTCGGCCCCGCGGTGCGCGAGCTCGGCGGTGGCGACGCCCAGGATGAAGCGGGCCGCGCCGATCACGAGCAGGGCGATGGCCGCGAGCTCGATGGCGGCGGACACCCATTCGAGGCCGCCGACGAGCCAGACGAAATGGCCGTGGAAGACCGCCTCGCTGGGGCTGAGATCGAGGGAAGCGGCCATCCGGCCCGCGCTCTAGCCCATCGCCGCCATCAGCTCGCGGCCGATCAGCATGCGGCGGATCTCCTGCGTGCCGGCGCCGATCTCCATCAGCTTGGCGTCGCGCATGATGCGGCTGACGGGCGCGTCGTTGAGATAGCCCGCGCCGCCCATCGCCTGGACGGCCTGGACCGACTGCTCCATCGCCTTTTCCGAGGCGTAGAGCACGCAGGCGGCGGCGTCCTGGCGCGTGACCTCGCCACGGTCGCAGGCGCCGGCGACCGCATAGACATAGGCGCGCGCCGAGTTCATCGCGGCGTACATGTCGGCGATCTTGCCCTGCATCAGCTGGAAGCTGCCGATCGGCTGGCCGAACTGCCGGCGCTCCTGAAGATAGGGCATGATGTGGTCGAGGCAGGCCGCCATGATGCCGAGGCCGATGCCGGAAAGGACCACGCGCTCGTAGTCGAGGCCCGACATCAGCACGCGGGCGCCGCGGCCTTCTTCGCCGAGCACGTTCTCGAAGGGCACCTCGCAATCCTCGAAGATCAGCTCGGAGGTGTTCGAGCCGCGCATGCCGAGCTTGTCGAGCTTCTGGCCGGTGGAGAAGCCGGCGAACTCCTTCTCGATCAGGAAGGCGGTGATGCCGCGGCTGCCGGCCTCGGGATCGGTCTTGGCGTAGACGACGAGCGTGTCGGCGTCGGGGCCGTTGGTGATCCAGAACTTGGTGCCGTTGAGGCGATAATGGTCGTTGCGCTTCTCGGCGCGCAGCTTCATGCCGACGACGTCGGAGCCCGCGCCCGCCTCTGACATGGCCAGCGCGCCGACATGCTCGCCCGAGACGAGGCGGGGCAGGTAGCGCGCCCGCTGCTCGGGCGTGCCGTTCAGGCGGATCTGGTTGACGCAGAGATTGGAGTGGGCGCCGTAGGACAGGCTGACCGAGGCCGACGCCCGTGCGATCTCCTCGACCGCGACGACATGGGCGAGATAGCCCATGGCGGACCCGCCATACTCCTCCTCGACGGTGATGCCCAGCAGCCCCAGCTCGCCCATCTCGCGCCAGAGGCCGGACGGGAAGGCGTTGGCGCGGTCGATCTCGGCCGCCATGGGCGCGATCCGCTCCTGCGCGAAGCGGTGGACCATCTCGCGCAGCGCCTCGATCTCGTCGCCCAGGCCGAACCTCATGCTGGCTGTGAACACGAAAACCTCCATCGCGTGTGCCGCTGCCGCGGCAAGGGTCAGGCCGGCTGCAGCCGTCCGGCGGCGGCCCGCGCCGCGCCGATGCCGGCGAGCCGCGCCACCATCCCCCAGTAGATATCCTCGATCTCGGATCGGCCGATAGGACCCTCCGGCCTGTACCAGCTCGCCAGCCCGTTCAGGAGCGCGATGATGCCGCGGGCCGTCACCGACGCGTCGATCGGCGCCAACGCGCCCGTGGCCGCCCCCGAGCGCAGGATCTCGACCACCTCCCGCTCATAGCGATTGCGCAGGGCTTCGATCTTCCTGAAGTTCTCGGGGCTGAGGCTGCGCAGCTCGAAGTGCGACAGGCAGAGCCCGTCCCGCCTGGTCCAGTGGTGCCTGATGTGGAAGCGCGTGAACGCCTCGAGGCGCGCCGCGGGGCTCGTCCCGCTCGCGCCGCGGGCCGCCCGCCACGCCTCCAGCGCCTCGCGCGCATGGCTCTCCATCAGGCTGAGGAGGATGGCCTGCTTGTTCGGATAATAGCGGTAGATGGCCGCGGCCCCGAGCCCCACCGCCTCGGCCAGCCGCCGCATGCTGAGCGCGTCATAGCCGTGCCGCGCGATCAGAAGCGTCGCCGCCGCGCGGATCGCTGCCTCAGTGCGCGTTCCGTCCGAACCGATGCGCCGTGCCATGGGGACCTCCGGATGCTCCGAAAGCCTAAGACCGTGCCGTCACCATGCAAGTGATGATTGCATGGACGCCCGTCCTCGTTTCGGTTCGGTCAGTCGGCCCGGCGCGTCATCTGCAGCACCGCGTCCACCGCGAGCTCGTAGCCGAGCGAGCCGAAGCCGGCGATGATCGCGGTCGCCACCAGCGAGACATAGGAATGGTGGCGCCAGTCCTCGCGGCGGTGGATGTTCGACAGGTGCAGCTCGACGACCGGGCAGTCGAGCATCTTGAGCGCATCGTGGATGACGACCGAGGTATGCGTGAAGCCCGCCGGGTTGATGATGACCGCCGCGGCCTGCGTGCGCGCCTCGTGGATCCAGTCGACGAGCTGGCCCTCGTGGTTCGACTGGCGGAAGACGAGACCGCGGCCGGCCGTCCCGGTCCGAGCGGCGCAGCGCTTTTCTATGTCGGCGAGCGTGTCCTGGCCGTAGATGTGCGGCTCGCGCACGCCCAGCATGTTGAGGTTGGGGCCGTTCAGGATGTGGATGGGCTTTGGCATCGTTCGGTTTCCTCGCCTGGTGGCGCCCCCCTCCCTGTCCCTCCCCCCGGCGGGGGGAGGGGACGCCAGCGTCGCCCTACGGCCTGAGCTGACGACGAGCGCTATTGCGCCGCCACCGGCGGCTCGTCCTCGACCACGATCACCGGCTCCATCGCGTTGAGCTGCTCGTCCGGCAGGTGGCAGAAGATCATATGCCCCGGCCCCATCTTCTTGAAGGGCGGCGTTTCGACGTCGCAGGTTCCCGGCATCATGTAGGGGCAGCGCGTCTGGAAGGGGCATCCGGGCAGCGGGTTGAGCGGGCTCGGCATCTCGCCCTCGAGCACGACCTGGCGCTTACGCACGCGCGTGTCGGCGACCGGCACCGCGCAGAGCAGCGCCTCGGTATAGGGATGGTAGGGCGGCGAGAAGACCTGCTCGGTCGTGCCCTGCTCCATGATCCTCCCGAGATACATGACCACCACCCGGTCGGCGAGGTAGCGCACGACGCCGAGGTCGTGGCTGATGAAGAGCATGGTCGTGCGGCTCTCGCGCTGGATGTCGGTCAGAAGCTTCGTCACCGCGGCCTGCACCGAGACGTCGAGCGCCGAGACGGGCTCGTCGGCCACGACCAGCCGCGGCCGGCCGGCAAAGGCGCGGGCGATGCCGATGCGCTGCTTCTGTCCGCCCGAAAGCTGGCGCGGCATCCGGCCCGCGAACTCGCGCGGCAGCTTCACGAGGTCCAGCAGGTCCAGCATGCGCTTGCGGCGGTCGGCATCCGAATCGCCCACCTCGAACTGCTCGAGCACGCGGACGATCTGGTCGCCGACCGTCATCGACGGGTTCAGCGTGTCGAACGGGTTCTGGAAGACCATCTGCACCTGGCTGATGGTGCGCGCGTCGCGGCGCTCGACCGGCAGGTGCGCGATGTCGAGGTTGCCGAGCGTGACCTTGCCGTCGGTGGCGGTCTCGAGGCCCATCAGCACCTTGGCGAAGGTCGACTTGCCGCAGCCGGATTCGCCGACGATGGCGACGGTCTCGGCCTCGCGCGCGTTGAAGGTCAGGTCCTCGTTGGCCTTGACGGTGCGCGTGTCGCCGCCGCCGAACATGCCGGTCGAGACGGCGTAGTGCTTCTTCAGGTGGTCGACGCTGACCACCACGTCGCCGACCTCGATCGGTTCGGCGACCTCGCCCTCATAGGCCTCGGCGCTCCAGTCGATCTCGCCGATGCGCGCGCAGCGGCTGCGATGGCGCTGGCCGAGGTCGCGCATGGCGATCGGGCCGGCATTGCAGATGTCGGGCACGCAGTGCGGGCAGCGCGGGCTGAAATTGCAGCCATGCGGCCGTTCGTGCGGCAGCGGCAGCTGGCCGGGGATCGAGACGAGCGGGCGGGCGTACTTGTTCGCGCCGGGCACCGGGATCGAGCGCAGCAGCCCCTTGGTGTAGGGATGGCGCATGCGGTTGAAGACGGTGCGGATGTCGCCTTCCTCGACCGCCTCGCCCGAATACATGACGGTGATGCGGTCGCAGGTCTCGAGGATCAGGCCCAGATTGTGGCTGACGAAGATCATCGAGGTGCCGAACTCGCGGGCGAGGTCCTTGATCAGATCGACGATCCCGGCCTCGACCGTCACGTCGAGGGCGGTGGTCGGCTCGTCGAGCAGCAGCAGCTGTGGCTTGGACAGCAGCGCCATCGAGATCACCACGCGCTGCTGCTGCCCGCCCGAGAGCTGGTGCGGATAGGCGCCCATGATGCGGTCGGGATCGGGCAGGCGGACGGCGGCCATCATCTCGGCGGCGCGGCGCGTAGCCTCGTCCTCGCTGGTGCCCTCGTGCACGGTCAAGACTTCGGTCAGCTGCCGGCCGATCTTCATCGCCGGGTTCAGCGAGGCCATCGGCTCCTGGTAGACCATCGAGATCTTGGAGCCGCGGATGTCGCGCAGCTCGGCCTCGGTCAGGGTCGCCATGTCGCGGCCCATGAACTTGATCGTGCCCGACTTGATGCGGCCGTTATGGCCGAGATAGCGCATGATGCCGAGGCTGACCGTCGACTTGCCGCAGCCGGATTCGCCGACGAGGCCCATGGACTCGCCCGGCATGACGGTCATGGAGAAATCCATGACCGCCGGGATCTCGCCCTTGCGCGTCTCGAAGCTGATGTTGAGATCCTCGATCTCGAGGATCGGGGTTGCGCCGGTCGCAGGGGTCGCCGCGCGCGTCGTCTCGGGGCTCATCGGCGCCTCCTCAATCCTTCAGCGACTCCTCGCGCAGGCCGTCGGCCAAGAGGTTCAGGCCGAGCACGAGGCTCATCAGCGCGACCGCGGGGAAGAGCGACATGTGCGCCTGGTGCAGCAGGCGGACGAACTGCCGGCCGTGGTTGATCATGCTGCCCCAGTCGGGGCTCTCGGGGCTGAGGCCGAGGCCGAAGAAGCCGAGCGTGCCGAGCAGGATGGTCGTGTAGCCGACGCGCAGGCAGAAGTCGACGATCAGCGGCCCGCGCGCGTTCGGCAGGATCTCCCACAGCATGATGTACCACTGGCGCTCGCCCCGGGTCTGGGCCGCGGCGACGTAGTCGCGCGTCTTGATGTCCATGGTCAGCCCGCGGACGATGCGGAAGACGCCGGGCGACGAGGCGAAGACGACGGCCGCGAAGACGTTCATCTCGTTCGGGTCGAGCTTCACCGGGCCGAGATCCCAGTCGAAGACCAGCCCGAAATAGAGCCAGAGCCCGACGACGACCGTGATCCCGAGATAGAGCGCCAGGCGGGTGGCGTTCTTCTCGAAGCGGGTGAACCACAAAAGGCAGATGAAGATGATCGGGAACAGGAAGAACACGGCCGCGAGCCCGCGCGGGATCGACCAGCCGACGCCGAGCGTGCGCCCGAGCCAGGTGTCGTAGTCGAGCATCCTGATCTCGGGCGTGACCAGCAGGTAGAAGAGCAGGATGACCGGGAAGGCCAGCACCAGGTTGGCGATGAAGGAGAGGAAGGCGTCGACCCGCCCGGTGTGATAGCCGGCGGGAAGCCCGAGCGTGCTGCCGACCATGTAGGCGATCAGCGTCGCCGCCGGGGCGATCACCAGCACGATCTGGCTGCCCCAGACGACGCGGCTGAAGACGTCGCGCGCGTTGTTGTCGCCGCCCCAGAGATAGATTCCGCCCTCGGGGTTGATGATGCCTGGCTGGCTGCCCTTCACCGCCTTGATGGCGATGAAGTCGATCGGCACGTAGTTCGCGGCATAGGGCGCGCACGATGGGCGCGAAGATCGCGGTGAACAGCCAGAAGAGCACGACGCACAGGCCGGCCATCCCGATGCGCGACCCATAGAGCCGGCCGAAGCTGCCGAGCCGATGCCGCACGAACCAGCCGCCGCCGACCGTGACGATCAGGGCGAGCCAGACCGGCCAGAAGCGGACCAGCGTCTCGAGAACGATCGCGCCCGCGCCGATATACTCCTTGCCCACTGACCCCCCTCCCCTGTCGCCGTCAGCTTACCCGGATGCGCGGATTCAGATAGGCGTAGCCGACATCCGAGATCAGCTGCGTCAGCAGCACGACGGCGACCGCGACGACCGAGCAGGCGAGCAGCAGGTCGATGTCGTTGTTCGACGCCGCCTCGACCAGCGTCCAGCCGAAGCCCTTGTAGTTGAACATGGCCTCGACGATCACGACGCCGGTCAAGAGCCAGGGAAACTGCAGCATGATGACCGTGAAGGGCGCGATCAGCGCGTTCCTCAGCGCGTGCTTCAGCACGACGGTTCGGAAGCTCAGCCCCTTCAGCCGCGCCGTGCGGATGTATTGCGAGGTCATGACCTCGGCCATCGAGGCGCGCGTCATGCGCGCGATATAGCCCATGCCATAGATCGCCATGGTCATCACCGGCAGGGTGAAGTTCTCGACCGTGATGTTGTCGGTCGAGGCGATGCCCTTGAGCAGCCCGAGCGACGAAGCGAAGATGACGGTGAAGACGATGCCGGTCACGTATTCCGGCGCCGAGGTCGAGGTGATCGAGGCGACTGACAGACTTCGGTCGAGCACGGAGCCCTCGCGCATGCCCGCCAGCACGCCGATGATCAGGGCGCCCGGCACCATCACCAGCATCACCCAGAACATCAGGATGGCGGTATAGCCCAGCCGTTCCGGCATGACCTCGCTGACCGGCGCCTGGAAGCGCAGCGACCAGCCCATGTCGCCCTGGGCGAAGTTGCCCAGCCACTCGCCATAGCGCTCGAAGAAGGGCTCGCGATAGCCGTTCTTCTCGAGCCAGCTCTCGACCTCGGCATCGGTCATGCGCATGTCGCCCTGGGTCTTGGCGAGCTTTTCGAGGTTGGCGTCGAGATTGACCATGTAGAAGACGATGAGCGTCAGGCAGATCATGGTCAGCACCATGACGCCGAGCCGCCGCAGGACGAACATCATCATGGCGGGCACCTCCCCAGCGCGGCGCGCGCCGCGCCTCTACCGCCGTGCGACCGCCGCGGCCGCGCTGCGACCCGTTCTGGGCCGCCCGGACGCGCGCCCCTCGCATGGGGCGCGCGCTTGTCAGGCTGCCGGCTCAGGACGCCAGCCAGACCTTTTCCATGTGGAATTCATAGGCCTGGTGCGGCTCGAAACCCTGCACCTTGTCGTTGTAGTGCCGGAAGTTCGAGCGCCAGTAGGGCTGGATGATGATCCCGGAGTCGCGCAGCAGCGTCTCGACCTGCTCCATCTTCGCCTTGCGCAGCTCGGGGTCGGCGATGCCGAGCGCCTCGTTCAGCGCCGCGTCGAATTCGGGGTTGCTCCAGCCGGCTTCGTTCCAGGCCTCGCCCGAGCGGTAGGCGAGCGCCAGCACCTGCACGCCCAGCGGACGGCCGTTCCAGTTGGTCGTCGAGAAGGGGTACTTGGTCCAGTCGTTCCAGAAGGTCGCGCCGGGGATGATCGTGCGCTTCACGTTCATGCCGGCGTCGCGCATCTGGGCGGCGATCGCGTCCGAGGTGGCCCGGCGCCAGTCGTCGTCGAGCGAGATCAGTTCGAACTCGTAGTTCGACTGGCCGGCCTCCTCGAGCAGCTTTTTCGCCTCCTCGACATTGCGCTCGTGCGGCGCCAGCGGGAAGTGCTCGATGTGCATCGGCCCGACATGGTAGTTGTCGGCCTTCAGGCCCGCGCCGTTCATGCCGAGCGCCAGCACGATCTGGTTGTCGACGGCGTTCTGGATCGCCTTGCGGACGCGGACGTCGTCATAGGGCTTGTTGTTGACGTTGGTCCGGGCGACGATTGTGTTGCCGGTCGCGATCTCGCCCTTGTTGAAGCCGAGCGCGTCCAGCGCCTCGACCGAGTCGGCATGCGTCTCGAAGTTGGTGTCGACCTCGCCAGCCTCCATGGCCGCGATCATTGCCGTCGGGTCGGTGCCGTGGTCGGTGAACTCGATGCCGTCGAGATAGACCTCGCCACCCCACCAGGGCGTCTCGCGCCGCTTGACGGCCGCGGCGATGCCCGGATCCCAGCGGGTGATCTCGAACGGGCCGGTGCCGATGTTCAGCTGGGCAAGCATGTCGCCCTTGGACGGGTCGAAGCTGCGGTGCACGACGTTCGCCGGATAGTCGGTCAGCGCGGCGATCAGCGCGATGTCCGAGAAAGCCGGCTTCACGCGGATCGTGTGGTCATCGACCGCCTCGACCGAGCCGTCGCGCAGCTGTCCCGTCGCGTCGTCGATCAGCGCGCTGACGCGGGAGGCGACCGAGTTGCCCTCGACGCTCTTGTCCGCCCAGCGCCGGAAGTTGTGCATCACGTCCTCGGCCGTGAAGTCGTCGCCATTCGACCACTTCACGCCCTTGCGCAGGTTCAGCGTGTACTCGGTCGCATCGTCGTTGACCTCCCAGCTCTCGAGCAGCCAGGGCTCGAAGGTGAAGTCGCGCGTCCAGCGGACCAGATACTCGACCGACTGGCGCGACACGTTCGCGATCTCCGACCAGTCGGACATGCGCGGATCCTTCATCTCCTTGACGAGCATGGAGATCTTCAGCGTCCCGCCCTTGGTCGGCGTCTGCGCCATTGCCCGGCTGGGCAGCGTGAACCCGCCGAGCGCGGCCGCGCCGGCAGCGGTCACGCCGACACACATCATCGAGGCGAGGTATTCGCGCCGGTTCATGTAGCCGCGCTTCAGGCCGTCGACGAACTTCTCCGCCATCGGATGCAGCGGCCTGTCCGTCATCATCAGTCGCGTCATGGAATGTCTCTCCCTGCGGGTTTTCACCTTCCCCTGCGTACCAGCTAAGCACGGCGGGAAGTTGCCGCCAAGTGGGTTGAGGTCCCCTCCGGGGACCAAAGGCGGCCAACGACCGCCTCGATGCGACAGGGCGGGCGAATCGATTCGCAACGGGTTGCGCCCGTTGCGCTTGCCGCCGGCGGAGGCTAGCTGTGACCGACGGCGCATCGGGCATCGGGCATCATGGCGCATCCACTTGAAGGCGCGGACCTCGGCACGCTCGTGCGGGCTTTCCGCGCGGGCGGCCAGCCCGACCGGCTCGGCGCGGCCGCGCGGATCTGGGCAGCCGCGCTCGCCCGCTCGCCCGTCTCGGCGATCGAGGCGATGGCCATCGCGCCACGCCTGCCCGCCATGAGCGACCTGGCGCCGCCGGTCTTTATCCTCGGCCACTGGCGCTCGGGCACGACGCATCTCTACAACACGATGAGCCGCGATCCGGGCTGGGCCTATGTCCCGCCCGTCGCCGTCGGTCTGCCCTGGGACATGTTCGGGATTGCCCGCGCGCTCCGCCCGATCCTCGAGCGCGCGCTGCCCGAGCACCGCTGGATCGACCGCATCCCGGTCACGCCCACCTCGCCCCAGGAGGACGAGGTCGGCATCGCCTCGATGACCGAGCTCTCCTTCTACCACGGGCTCTACTTCCCCCGCCGCTTCGACGCGCTGATCGACCGGGGATTGTTCTTCGACGGCGCGTCCGAGGCCGAGATCGCCCGGTGGGAGAGCCGCTTCACCTACTTCCTGCGCAAGCTGACGCTGCTGCAGTCGGGCCGCCCGCTGCTGATCAAGAACCCCGTCTACACCGGCCGCGTGGCCCAGCTCCGGCGGCTCTTCCCGGAAGCGAGGTTCATCCACATCCACCGCGACCCGGTGGACGTGTTCCTGTCGATGCGCAACTTCTACAAGCGCTTGCTCGAGGTGCTGGCGCTGCAGGATGTGCCGCAGGCGCTCGACATCGACGCCACCATCCTGCGCGTCTACGACCGGATGATGACGCGCTTCCTGCGCGATGCGCGCGAGCTGCCGGCAGGCGCGCTGGTCGAGCTGCCCTATGCCGAGCTCGACCGCGACCCGATGGGCGCGCTCGCGCACATCTATCGCGGCCTCGGCCTCGACGGCTTCGAGACGGCGCGCCCCGCCTTCGAAGCCTATCTCGCCTCGGTGCGCGGCTTTGCCAAGAACGCCTTCCGCGCCGATCCGGCCACGGCGGCGCTGGTCGAGCGTCATTGGGGCGGCTGGATCGAGCGTTGGGGACACGCCGCGCACGGCGCCGCCTGATGCTGCGCGGCTCGGCCGCCGCGCTGGCGCTGGTCGCCGCCGCGGCCGTGCCCGCCTGGCTGCTTTCGGGACTCGGGGCCGGCGAGCCGCTGCCGGCCCGCTTCGGCGCCGCCGATTGCCGGCGCGTCGCGCTGATCGATGCGCGCACCGGCTGGCGGATCGGCGGCGGCGAGGACCTGGCGCTGACGCCCGACGGGATGACGCTGATCGTCTCGGCGCACGACCGGCTCGATCCGGCGCGGCCCGATGGCGGGCTCTACGCCGTACCCGTCGCCCGTCTGGCCTCGGCCCAGACCATCGAGGCGCAGCCGCTGCTCGATCCGGCGGCGCGGCCGATGCGCTTTCGCCCGCACGGCATCGGGCTCTCGGCGGACGGCAGGCGGCTCGCCCTCGTCAACCGCATCAGCCGCGACGAGGCGGTCGTCGAGATCGGCCCGCTCGACGGCGCCGCCTGGCACAGCGAGGCGGTCGTGCGCCATCCTCGGCTCTGCCGCGCCAACGACCTGGCGTTCGAGGGCGATGGCGACGCGCTCTTCGTGACGATCGACCGGGCCGACTGCCACAATTCGGTCCGCGACCTCGCGCCCGGCGCGCGCACCGGCAGCCTGATGCGCATCGCCGGCGGCGAGGCGCGGATCGTGCGCGAGGGCCTGCGGTTCCCGAACGGCATCGCCGCCGGCACGATCGCCGAGACGCGCGGCCGGCGCCTGCTGCGGCCGGACGGCCGGACGGTGCCGCTGCCCGGCGCCCCCGACAATCTCAGCGTCGACGGCGACAGCCTGATCGCTGCGGTACACCCCAGCCTGCTCTCGCTCTGGTTCTACATCCAGGGCTGGTCCGACCGCGCCGCCTCGCGCATCCTTCGCATCGGGCCGGATGGCGCCATCGAAGTGCTGCTCGACGATCCTCCCGGCGCGCAGTTCTCCGCCGCCACCGTCGGCGTGATGGCAGGCGGCCGGCTGATCGCCGGCTCGGCGCGCGATGCCGGGCTCCTCGTCTGCGGGCCGGTCGACGTCGCGTGACGACGCTGGTCACAGGGGCCGGCGGCTTCATCGGTGGGCATGTCGTCCGCCGCCTTGCCGCCGCGGGCGAGCCTGTGCGGGCGCTCGACATCGCCTGGGCCTCGCCGCCTGCGGCCGAGGTCGAGCGCGTCACCGCCTCGATCCTCGACCCCGATGCGCTCGCCGCCGCCATGGCGGGCGTGCGCGCGGTCGTCCACGCCGCCGCCATCGCCCAGCTCTGGACGCCCGGCCGGTTCAACTATGACCGGGTGAACGGGATCGGCACGGCCCGCGTGCTCGCCGCCGCCCGCCGCGCCCGGGCGGCGGTCGTGCACGTCTCGAGCTATGTCACGCTGGTCGGCCGCGACGCGGCGCGGGGCGCGCTGCTCGACGAGACGGTCGAGGTCCCGCCGACGCGGCTGCTCGGCGACTACCCGCGCACGAAGCGGCAGGCCGAGCTCTTCGCGCAATCGGCCGCCGCGGCGGGGCAGCGGGTGATCATCGTCCTGCCCTCGGCGCCGGTCGGCGCGGGCGACGCCAACCTGACGCCGCCGACCAGGATGCTGCGCGACCTCGCCGCCGGCCGGACGCCGGCGCTGCTCGACTGCCGGCTCAACCTGGTCGATGTCGAGGCGGTGGCGGACGCCATCCTCGCCGCGCGCGACCGCGGCATTTCGGGCGAGCGCTATCTGCTGACGGGCGAGGACCTGAGCATGCGCGAGGTCGCCGAGGCCGTCGCGCGGCTGACCGGACGGCCGGCGCCGCGGCGCACGGCGCCCCTCGGCGCCGCCCTCGCCGCCGCGCGGGCCGAGGCCGCTCTGGCGCGGCTGACCGGCCGGGCGCCGACCGCGCCGCTGACGGGCGTGCGCCTTGCCGAGAAATCCTGCCGGTTCGACAATTCCAAGGCCCGCGCCGCCCTCGGCTTCGCGCCTCGGCCGTTCGAGACCTGCCTGGCCGACGCGCTCGACTGGCTGCGCACCGCCGGCCAGCTTGAATAGGTCCGGCCAGCTTCAATAGGTCCGGCCCTTCCAGGCGCCGCCGCGCCCGCGCGCATGCCGCAGGGCCGAACTGACCGTCATCGCCCCGTAGAGCGCCGCGGCCAGCGGCAGCGCCAGCCCCTGCCACCATGGCCGGCCATAGAGGGCGAGCGTCGGCGCATAGGCCAGCACCATGGCGCCCCAGCCGATGGCGCCCGCCGAAGCAGGCCACCAGCCGGCGCCAGCCAGGCCCGCGATGAACAGCGCCGGCGGCGCCAGGAAAACGAGGCCGAGGCCGGCAATCGTCGCCGCCAGCAGCAGCCAGGAATGGCGCAGCTGGGTGAACGCCGTGCGCGCCACCATGGTCCAGATCGTGCCAAGCCGGCGGTTGTCGCGCAACGACACGACCTCGTCCTGTGCCAGCCCCAGCCAGATCGGCCGCTTCGGCGGACCCCGCTTCACCTTCGCGGCCAGCGTGCAATCGTCGATCAGCGCGCCGCGGATGGCCGCGATCCCGCCGATCGCCGCCAGCGCCTCGCGCCGGATCAGCACGCAGCCGCCCGCCGCCGCTGCGACGCGGTGCTCCGGCCGGTTCACCCAAGGGAAGGGAAAAAGCATCTGGAAGAAGAAGACGAAGGCCGGCACCAGCAGCCCGCCCCAGACGCCGCGGTCGTCCAGCCGCGCCATCAGCGAGGCCATGGCGAGCCCCCGCCGCTCGGCCAGCCGCGACCAGCCGGCGCAGCGTGCCCGGCGCATGGCGGATGTCGGCATCCGTCAGCAGCAGCCACTCGGCCTGCGGTTGCAGCCGCCCAGCCGCCTCGATCCCGCTCCGGAGCGCCCAGAGCTTTCCCGACCAGCCAGGGGGCAGCGGCGGCGCGGCGACGATCTGCGCGCCCGCCGCCCTTGCCAGGGCGCCCGTCCCGTCCTCCGAGCCGTCGTCGACCACGACGACCGGATACCCGTCCGGATAGTCCGAGGCCCGGTGCGCCGCGACCACCTCGCCGATGGTCGCCGCCTCGTTCCGCGCCGGGATCACCGCCACCACGCGCGGCCAGTCCCCGCGCGCGGGCAGGTCGGCGGGCAGGTCGGCGGGCTTGTCGGCGGGCCGG
Organism: uncultured Bacillaceae bacterium; assembly: GCA_963763245.1. GTDB lineage: Bacteria > Pseudomonadota > Alphaproteobacteria > Rhodobacterales > Rhodobacteraceae > Thermohalobaculum. Next base: position 112,644 of record CAVXNU010000021.1, on the reverse strand, counting down.
TCGGGCGGCAGCCGCTGGTCGGCGCGCCAGAACCGTCCCCAGACGAACAGCAGAACGGTCCAGGCGATGACGGTGGCGGCGCCGATCATGGTCGGGCGGATTAGGTCAGCGGCCGTGCGGCGACAAGGGGCGGCCGCAAGGGAGCGCGACCGGGACACGGCCGGATTACGCCCGCCCGGATTGAGTTTACGTTTTCGACACCTTATGTTGCGCCGCCGAAGGGGGCGCTTGATGGATCAGCTGGTAGAGGCACGGCCTGGCGCGGTCGAGACGCCGTCCGGGAAGGGCGCCGGCGACGAGAACTTCCCCGTCGCCTCGCTGCTCGTTTCGCGCCGGCTGCGCCCGCATGTGATTCGGTTCTACGCCTTCGCCCGCGGCGCCGACGACATCGCCGACAACCCTGAGTTGTCTCCGGAGGACAAGATCCGCCGCCTCGACCGGTTCGAGGAGGGGCTCGACGGTCGCCCCGGTGTCGCCGCCGCCATCGCCTTGCGCGAAAGCCTGGCCGAGACCGGCGTCACCGACCGGCACGCCCGCGACCTGCTCGCCGCCTTCCGCCAGGACGCGACCAAGCTGCGCTACCGCGACTGGGACGACCTGCTCGGCTATTGCGAGCTCTCGGCCAACCCGGTCGGGCGCTACCTCATGGACCTGCACGGCGAGGACCGGGCGCTGTGGGCGCCCTCGGACGCGCTGTGCACGGTGCTGCAGATCCTCAACCACCTGCAGGACTGCCAGGCCGATCATGGCCGGCTCGATCGCGTCTACCTGCCGCAGGACTGGCTGGCCGGGCAGGGCATCGACGTCACCGCGCTCGACGCCCCCGCCGCCTCGCCGCAGCTGCGTGCCGTGCTCGACCGCTGCCTCGACCGCTGCGACCGGCTGATCGCCACCGCCCGCACGCGGCCCGCTCGCCCGCGCAGCCGCCGCCTGCATGCCGAGATGGCGCTGATCACCCGCCTCGCCGCGCGGCTCTCCGCCCGGTTGCGCGCGGAGGATCCGCTCGCCGGCCGCGTTGCGCTCTCGCGCGCCGACTTCGCCAGCGCCGGCCTCGCCGGGCTCGCGGCCACCCTGATGCTCCGCCGGGGATGAGCGCCGAGGCCGACATCGCCGCGCTGACGCCGGCGCCGCTCGATGCCGGCGGCTCGCCGCAGCAGGTCGTCGACCGCATCACCGGCCAGGCGAAATCCTCCTTTTCGCTCGGCATGAAGCTGCTCTCGCGCCCGCGGCGCGAGGCGATGCGGTCGGTCTACGCCTTCTGCCGGGTCGTCGACGACATCGCCGACGGCCCGCTGCCGGCCGAGGTGAAGCGTGCCATGCTGGCCGACTGGCGCGCCGAGATCGACCGGCTCTACGAGGGCCGACCCCGATCCGCCATCGGCCGCGCGCTCGCCGCCCCGGTCGCGCGCTACGACCTGCCCAAGGCCGAGTTCCTGATGATGATCGAGGGCATGGAGATGGACGCCATCGGCCCCATCGTCGCGCCCCCGTTGCGCGAGCTCTCGCGCTACAACCGCCGGGTGGCGGGCTCGGTCGGCCTGCTCTCCATGCGCATCTTCGGCGCCTGGCGTGGCGACCCCTCGCACCTCTTCGCGCTCGCGCTGGCCGATGCGCTGCAGTTGACCAACATCCTGCGCGACGTCGAGGAGGACGCCGCGATCGGGCGGATCTATCTGCCCCGAGAGGCCCTCGAGCGCGCCGGCGTTGCCCCTGATTGCGCCACCATCGGGGACGATCCGCGCCTCCACGTCGTCCGTGCCGAGGTGGGCCAGCTCGCCCGCGCCGCCTTCGACCGGGCGCGCGGTGCAATCCCGCGCCATCCGCGGCTGCGCCTCGCGCCCGCCCTCGCCATGCTCGGGGTCTATGAGGGCTATCTCGACCGTATGGAGGCGCTGGTCTTCCGCTTCCGCGGCCCCCTCGAGATGACGCGTGGGGAGAAGTTCCGGCTCGGGCTCGCCGCCGTCGCCCTGGCGGGCCCGCGGTGACCGGCCCGATGAAAGGCACGGTCCACATCGTCGGCGCCGGGCTGGCCGGGCTCTCGACCGCGGTCCGCCTCGCCTCGGCCGGCCGCTCCGTCGCGCTCTACGAGGCGGCCCGGTTCGCCGGCGGCCGCTGCCGCACCTTCCGCGACCCGCGGCTCGAACGCGATGTCGACAACGGCAACCACCTGCTGCTCAGCGGCAACACATCGGCGCGCGCCTATCTCGAGCTGATCGGCGCCAGCGCCGAGATGCGCGAGGCCGAGGCCGCCTTTCCCTTCGTAGACCTCGGCTCGGGCGCGCGCTGGCGCGTCACGCTGACCGATGGTCGCGTCCCCTGGTGGATCGCCGACCGCCGTCGCCGCATCCCCGGCACGGGGTTCATCGATTACCTCGCGGGCTGGCGCCTGGCGCTGGCGGGACCCGGGCGCACCGTCGCCGAAGCCATCCCCGACCGCGGTCCGCTCTGGCGCCGCTTCTGGGAGCCGCTGACGCTGGCCGCCCTCAACACCACGCCCGAGCGCGGCGCCGCGCCCCTGCTGCGCGCGGTCCTCGCCGAGACCTTCGCCAAGGGCGGCCGGGCCAGCCGCCCCTTGCTGGCGCCGCGCGGCCTCGGCCGGGCCCTGGTCGAGCCCGCCGTCGCCTGGCTCGAGGCCAGAGGTGTCCCCATTGTCTACGAGCACGCGCTGAGGGGTGTCACGAACGAGGGCGACCGCCTAGCCGCGCTCCACTTCGCCAATGGCCGAACCGTCGCGCTCGGGCCCGACGACCGCGCCGTCCTCGCATTGCCACCGACGCGGCTCAAGGCCGTTCTCCCCTGGGTAGAGGTGCCGCCCGACGACGCTGCCATCCTGAACGCGCATTTCGTCGTCGATGACCCCGCGCTCGCGGCCGCCGCGCCGGTGACCGGCCTCGTCAACGCCACCACGCATTGGGTCTTCGTCCGCGGCGATGTCGTCAGCCTGACGATCAGCGCCGCCGACCGGCTCGGGCTGATGGACCGCGACCCGGAGGAGCTGATCCCGCTCCTGTGGGACGAGACCCGCCGCGCGCTCGGCCTCGGAACCGATCACCGCGCAGCCCGTATCAACAAGGAACGGCGCGCGACCTTCGACCAGTCGCCAACCGGCATCAGCAAACGGCCGGATGCCCGCACGCCTCTTGCAAATCTCGTTCTGGCGGGCGATGCCACGCGAACGGGGCTGCCCGCGACGATCGAGGGTGCCGTAAGGTCCGGAGAGACCGCGGCCAGGCTGACCGGCCTTGCCGCCTGAGGGACGAGGATGAACGAGACGGCCACATTCAGGGACGCGCGACCGATCGCGCCGCCTGACTCGCGCGCCCTGGTCGAGGCGCAGGCCGAGGCGTTGTGGGCGATGCAGCGCCCGGACGGCCACATCGTCTTCGAGCTCGAGGCCGACTGCACGATCCCGGCCGAATACGTCCTGCTCCGCCACTTCCTGGGCGAGATCGACCCGGACCGCGAGGCCCGCATCGCCCGCTACCTCCGCGCGCTGCAGAACGACGACGGCTCCTGGCCGCTGTTCCACGCGGGCGACGGCAACATCTCGGCGACCGTCAAGGCCTATTGGGCGCTGAAGCTGATTGGCGACGATCCGGGCGCGCCGCACATGGCGCGCGCCAGGGGCTGGCTGCTGGGGCAGGGCGGGGCCGCGCGCGCCAACGTCTTCACCCGCATCGGCATGGCGCTCTTTGGCCAGGTGCCCTGGCGCGCCGTCCCCGTCATGCCGGTCGAGTGCATGCTGCTGCCGCGCTGGTTCCCGTTCCACATGTCCAAGATCGCCTACTGGTCGCGGACGGTGCTGACGCCGCTCCTTGTGCTCTACGCCAAGCGGGCTCGAGCGGTGAACCCGACCGGCCGGGACATCGCCGAGCTCTTCACCGTCCCGCCGGACGAGCAGCGCGTCTGGAACCTGAACCCGACCGGCACGGCGGTGGGCGAGTTCTTCCTGCATCTCGACAAGGCGCTGCGCCTGGTCGAGCCGCATCTGCCCAAGGGCAAGCGGGCACTCGCCATCAAGACCGCAGAGGACTTCACCATTGCGCATCTGAACGGCGAGGACGGCCTCGGCGCCATCTACCCCGCCATGGCCAACGCCGTGATGATGCTGCGCACGCTCGGCTACCCTGACGACCACCCGCACATGGTCACGGCGCGCGGCGCGGTCGAAAAGCTGATGACCGAGCGCGGCGACGACCTCTATTACCAGCCCTGCCTCTCGCCTGTCTGGGACACCGCGCTCGCGGCGCACGCGCTGCTCGAGGCGGGCCCGCGCGAGGACGCGCGGCTGACGAGCGCGCTCGACTGGCTGGCCGAGCGGCAGGTGCTCGACCATGTCGGCGACTGGGCGGTGCGCCGGCCGGGACTGCGCCCGGGCGGCTGGGCCTTCCAATACGCCAACCCCGATTACCCCGACGTCGACGACACGGCGGTCGTGGCGCTCGCCATGCACCGGGCCGACCCGCGGCGCTATGCCGAGAACGTCGCCCGTGCCTGCGAGTGGATCGAGGGCATGCAGTCGAAATCGGGCGGCTGGGGTGCCTTCGACCCGGAGAACGAGCACTATTACCTGAACTCGATCCCCTTCGCCGACCATGGCGCGCTGCTCGACCCGCCGACCGTAGACGTGACTGCGCGCTGCATCGGCTGCCTCGCCCAGGTCGATCCGGACGCTTACGCCGACGCCATCCGTCGCGGCATCGGCTTCATCCGGCGCGAGCAGGAGGCGGACGGGTCGTGGTACGGCCGCTGGGGCGCGAACTACGTCTACGGCACCTGGTCAGCGCTCGTCGCGCTCAAGGGCGCCGGCGAGGACATGCAGGCGCCCTACATCCGCCGCGCCGTCGCCTGGCTGAAGGCGCACCAGCACGATGATGGCGGCTGGGGCGAGGGGCTCGAGAGCTATGAGGGCGAGGGCCGCGGGTTCGATGGGCCGTCCGTCCCGTCGCAGACGGCCTGGGCCGTGCTCGGCCTGATGTCGGCCGGCGAGGCCGAGAGCGCCGCCGTGCGTCGCGGCATCGCCTGGCTCGAGCAGGCCCCGCGCGACGGCGCCCGCTGGCGCGAGGAGCATTTCACGGGCACCGGCTTCCCGCGCGTCTTCTACCTCAAATATCATGGCTACCCGGCGTTCTTCCCGCTCTGGGCGCTGGCCCGCTATCGCGGCCTGATGGCCTCGAACGACCGCGAGGTCCGGTGGGGCATCTGAGCCCGCCGCTGCGCCTCACGCGCGGCGGATATGCAGCACCGACATCCTCTCGCCTTCGGCCACTGGGCCTGGACCGGGACAATCGGGACATCGGCGCCCCCCTCCCCCCTTGTGGGGGACGGATGGGGAGGGGGGGTGGCTCGAGCGCGGCGGCAGCATGACGCGCCCGGTCCTCGGCATCGTCTGCGGCATGGCGGCCGAGGCCGGCGCGCTCGGCGGCTGGGCCAACGACCCCCGCGTCGCCGTCGCGATCTCGGCCGGCCGCCCTCTCCGCGCCGAGGCCGAGGCCCGCCGCCTCGCCGGTGGCGGCGTGCGGACGCTGCTCTCCTGGGGCATCGCCGGCGCCCTCGACCCGGCGCTGCGCCCGGGCACGCTCGTGACGCCGTCCCAGGTCGTCGCCCCCGACGGTACGCTCCTTGCGCTTGCTTCCGCCGCCGCCGGGAGCGACCCGCGCCCTCCGCCCTCAGGGGGAACGGATGGGGAGGGGGCGGCTGCGCCCCGTCCGGTCGCGCTCCTCGCCGGCTCGGAGGAGGTGCTGCTCGACCCGGCCGCCAAGGCGGAGCTGCGGGCGCGCACCGGCGCCGCGGCCGTCGACATGGAGAGCCATCGCGTCGCCGCAGCGGCCGCCGCGGCGGGCCTGCCCTGCATCGCCGTTCGTGCCATCTCCGACCCGGCCGAGCGTGCGCTGCCGCGGCTCGCAACGGATGCGCTCGACGACCGGGGCCGGCCGCGCATCGGCGCCGTCCTCGCCGGCCTCTTGCGGCATCCGGGCGACCTGCCGGCGCTGCTCGCCGCCGGTCGCGACAGCAGGGCCGCGCTGGCGGCGCTCAGGGACGCCGCCGACGGTCTGATACCTGCGCTGCTCGCGCGCTGAGCCTCAGGCGGCGCCGGCCGGCGGCGCCGCCGGCAGCGTCACGCCGGTGTCGACCGGCTCGATCGGCCCCAGCGCCTGCCGGTTCTCGTCCGTCCAGGCGGCGATCAGCACCAGCCGTGGGTCGCCCTCGGGCAGCTCGACCTCCTCGGGAACTTCGCTCTGCTCGACGAAGACCGAGAGGCCGTTCTGGTCCAGGAAGAAGGTGTGCTCGCCGAAGGCATCCTTCAGCTGGCCCATGACCGGGTGGTCATCGGGCAGCGGCGTGGCGTTCATGGAATCGCGGGTGGCCGCGATCTGCATCGGTGTCAGCTTCATGGGCATCTCGTCGGTTTCGGGTTCGGACCGCTGCCGCCGTATGTCTGTGGCGGTCCATCTCGCACGTGAACGACGACCGTCAGAGAGTTGCAACGCCGGACCCTGAAGGCAACCCCCGCGCCCGATTTTCCGCGCTGCAGGCCGGCCTTGCGCCGCGGACAGGTCGCCGGCGGTCCCGCCCGCCGGTCGCCGATGGCTCGCCGAAGACTTCGCCAAAGGGCCGCAGCCCTTTGGCAACAAGTCCGGGGCAGAGAGCAGCTGGTCTACTCGGCCGCCTGGGCGCGCGGCGCCTCCGGCGCGCGGAAGCGGGCCATCAGCGCCGCCTGCTCCTGGGCCACCGCCTGGGCGTTGCGCTGCTTGACGTGACCGAAGCCGCGCACCTTCAGCGGCAGGCGGGCGATCTCGGCCGCCAGCCCCAGCTTTTCCGGCGTCAGGCCCGTGATCAGCTCGTCGACCAGCCGCTCGTAGTCGCGGATCGCCTGCCGCTCGGCGCGCCGCTCGGCCGCGTAGCCGAACGGGTCGAGCGGCGTGCCGCGCAGCGGCTTCAGCCGGTTCAGCACCTTCAGCACCCGGAACATCCAGGGGCCGAACTTCTGCTTCACAGGTTGCCCCGCGCTGTCCTTCCGGCCCAGGATCGGCGGTGCCATGTGGAAGTGGATCTTCTGCACGCCGTCGAAGGCCTCGCCGAGCTCGCGCTCCAGATGCTCGACGTGCAGCCGCGCCACCTCGTATTCGTCCTTGTACGCCAGCAGCTTGTAGTAGCCCTCGGCCACCGCCTCGGCGAAGCCCTCGGCGCCGGCCGCCCTCTCGGCCGCCAGCGCCCGGTCGACCAGCGCCCGGTAGCGCCGGGCGTAGCGGGCGCTCTGGTAGCCGGTCAGCGACTCCTCGCGCAGCGCGATCTTGCGCGGCAGGGTCTCGACCACCTCCGCCGGCGGCGTAAGATATTTCTCCAGGCTCGCGGGCTCGGCCACCGCCCAGCGGCCGATCTCGAAGGCGGCCTTGTTGCCCTCGACGCCGGCGCCGTTCAGCTCGATCGCCTTCATGATCGCCGCGCGCGACAAGCGGGATCATGCCCGCCTGCCAGGCCGCGCCCATCAGCATGACGTTGGAATAGATCGAATCGCCCAGCATTTCCTCGGCCAGCGCGTTCGCCTCGACCATGCGCACGGCCTCGGCGCCGACCCGGCGCTCCAGCGCCAGCCGCATCGTGTCGGTCGGCAGCTTGAACTCGGTGTTCCGGGTGAACTCTCCCGTGACGATCTCGTGCGCGTTGCAGAGCACCCGCGTGCGCCCGCGCCGCATCAGGTCCAGCACCTTCTTGCCGGCCGTGACCACCAGGTCGCCGCCGATCACCGCATCCGCCTCGCCGACCGAGACGCGCACGGCCGAGATGTCCTCCGGCTGTGCCGCGACCCGGCAGTGGATCGAGACGGCGCCGCCCTTCTGCGCCAGGCCCGCCATCTGCATCTCGGCCGCACCCTTGCCCTCGAGGTGCGCCGCCATCGAGATCAGCGCGCCAACGGTGACGACGCCCGTGCCGCCGACGCCCGTCACCAGCACGTTGAAGGTGCCGTCGATGGCCGGCAGCGCCGGGTCGGGCATCTCGGGGATCTGGAACTCGGCCGCCGCCTTCTTCTTCGGCTCGGCGCCCTCGACCGTGACGAAGGACGGGCAGAAGCCCTTGAGGCAGGAGAAATCCTTGTTGCAGGCCGACTGGTCGATCTCGCGCTTGCGGCCGAACGGCGTCTCCTTCGGCAGGATGGCGACGCAGTTCGACTGCACGCCGCAGTCGCCGCAGCCCTCGCAGACGGCCGTATTGATGTAGACGCGCTCGTTCGGGTTCGGGAACTTGCCGCGCTTGCGCCGCCGCCGCTTCTCGGCCGCACAGGTCTGGACGTAGAGGATGGCGGTGACGCCCTCCACCTCCTGCAGCTCGCGCTGCACCTTCATCAGGTCGGCGCGCGGGAAGACGGCGACTTCGGCCGGGAACTCGACCCAGCCCATCTCCTTTTCGTCGACAACGGCGACGACGCGCTTCAGCGCCCATCCCGAGCAGCTCTTTGGCGATCCGGTCGGCGGTGATGTCGCCGTCGTGGTGCTGGCCGCCCGTCATGGCGACGGCGTCGTTGTAGAGGATCTTGAAGGTGATGTTGACGCCTGCGCCGATGCGCCGCGCGGATCGCCTGGATGCCCGAATGGTTGTAGGTGCCGTCGCCGAGGTTCTGGAAGACGTGGCGGCGGTTCGAGAACGGCGCCTCGCCGATCCAGTTCGCGCCCTCGCCGCCCATATGCGTGTAGCCGAGCGTCGAGCGGTCCATCCACTGCACCATGTAGTGGCAGCCGATGCCGGCATAGGCGCGCGCGCCCTCGGGCAGCTTGGTCGAGCTGTTGTGCGGGCAGCCGGCGCAGAACCAGGGCGTCCGCGTCGCGGCGTCGGGCGCGTTGTCCGACCGGCTGGCCTCGTCGAGCGCGCTCATGGCGTGGCGCATCGACTCGGTGGCACAGCCCTCCTTGTCGAGCTGGCCGCCGATGCCGCGGGCGATGGTGACGGGGTCGAGGCCCTTCTTGACGGAGAACAGGAGCTTGCCGGCCTCGTCCTTCCAGCCGACGACGCGCGGCTGGTGCGGCGTGCCGTAGAGCACTTCCTTCAGCTGCGTCTCGATGACGGCGCGCTTCTCCTCGACGACGATGACGAGATCGAGCCCGTCCGCCCACTCGCGCAGGCGCGACATCTCGAGCGGCCAGACGAGGCCCACCTTGTAGACGCTCAGCCCGATCTGCCGCGCCACCTCGTCGTCGATGCCGAGCAGCTCGAGCGCGTGGCAGACGTCGAGCCAGCTCTTGCCGGCCGAGACGATGCCGACCCGCGCACCGGCCGCACCATGCGTGCGATGATCGAGGTTGTTCGCCCGCGCGAAGGCCTGCGCGGCGAAGCGCTTGTGGTCGTGCATCCGGTCTTCGCCCTGGAAGGGCTCTTCGTAGAGCGGGATGTTCAGCCCGCCCTCGGGCATCTCGAAATCCGTCGGCATCTGGATCTGCACCCGCTCCGGCCGGCCGTCGATGACGGCCGTCGCCTCGACGGTGTCCTTCATCGACTTGATGCCGACCCAGAGGCCGGAATAGCGGCTGAGCGCCCAGCCATAGATGCAGTAGTCGAGCAGCTCCTGCACGCCGGCGGGCGAGAGGATCGGCATCATCGCGTCCATCAGCGCCATTTCGGACTGGTGCAGCGTGGTCGAGGACTCGCCCGTATGGTCGTCGCCCATCGCCACCAGCACGCCGCCGAGGCGCGAGCTCCCCGCGATGTTGGCGTGCCGGAAGACGTCGCCGCAGCGGTCGACGCCCGGCCCCTTGCCGTACCACAGCCCGAAGACGCCGTCGAACTTGCCCTCGCCGCGCAGCTCGGCCTGCTGCGAGCCCCAGAGCGCCGTCGCCGCCAGGTCCTCGTTCAGCCCCGGGTGGAACTTGACGTTGGCCGCCTCGAGAGCCTTCCTCGCGCCCTGGAAGGTCGCGTCGACCGCGCCGAGGGGCGAGCCGCGATACCCCGTCACATAGCCTGCCGTGTTGTGCCCCGCCGCCTTGTCGCGCGCGTGCTGGATCAGCGTGGCGCGCACGAACGCCTGCGTGCCGCTCAGCAGCACGGGCGACCGGTCGAGGTCAAAACGATCGGAAAGCTTGACGTCGCGCAGGTCCATGGGGGTCAGCCTCGCTTCTGCAGAGAGCACCCGAGATAGGTAACGTATTTTGACCTATCTGTCCAGCCAGCCGCGCCTCGCACGGCCGCTTCACAGGATATCGACCGTCCGGGCGGCTGGATCAAGCCCAGCCGAAAGGCGCTTGGATGCCGAGGATGACCGGAGCTATGAGACGGCGCAGAAGCGTGCGGGCGAGGGCCGAGGATGCCGGAAGCCGGGAGAGAGTTGTCGCCCAGAATGCAGGCGCTGGCGCAGGCGATCCGCAACCGGCCGACGCCACCGCAGGCCGTGTTCTGCGGCTTCGACCTTTGGCTCGAGGTCTGCGGCAGCGGCCACACCTCGACCTGCAATTTCAAGGCCGGCGGCGAGATCGCCACCGGCGACGAGCCCGAGAACACCCTCATCGTCCCCGTTCTGGTGATCGGCAAGCGCATCGTCGTCGGCTTCGATCCGACCCTGCCGCCCGACCAATATCGGCTGAAGCCCTGACGGCGTTGCCCGGCGGCGCGCATCCGCCTATGCTCGCGGCAGTGCACGAGAAGGTTCGCCAGCGATGCCCCCGGCCGCCCGCGTGACAGATCTGGTCTTGCAGACGGCGCCGCATTGTCACGCGCCGATCCATCCGGCGGCTCCCGTCCCGACGCCTGTTCCGCATCCGGCGCTGCCGCTGCCGATCATGCCGCCGGGCGCCCCCACGGTTCTGATCGGCGGTCTGATGGCCGCGCGCGCGACGGACATGACCAAGATCTGCACGCTGATCCCCTGCGTTCCGGCCGGGCCCGGCATGATCGCCAAGGGGTCGGCGACGGTGCTGATCGCCGGCCTGCCCGCAGCGCGGGTGGGCGACCAGACCGCGCACCCGAGCTGCGTCGCGCCGATCCCGTCGCCGACCGGCAGCATCCTGCCGCCGGGCTGCCCCACGGTGATCATCGGCGGCTGACGCGTGCATCCGCAGGTCTTCGAGGAGCTCGCGCCGGCCTGCCCGCGCTGCCTGCACGGGGCTGCGGGCGAGCACCCGCTGGTCATCGCCGAGCGCATTGAGGAGCGGGCGGGGCGGGTCTGGCACGGCATCCTGCACTGCTCGAACAGTCGCCTGCTGGATGGAGTTCCCGGTCATCGACGGCGTGCCGCTGATCGTGGCGGACCCGCCGGGCTTGCTGCGGAATGCCGCGCCGCACGTCCTGGCACGCGCCGACCTGCCGGCGTCCCTGACCGGGCTGCTCGGCGATGCCCTCGGGCCGGGCTGTGACTTCGACACCACCCGCCAGCATCTGAGCATCTACTGCGACGCGCATTTTTCCGACTGGACGGGCGGCGACGTGCCGGATCTGGTCAGCGCGTTGCGGCAAGGGCTGGGCCCGCTCGGGCAGGTGCAGGGTCCGGCCATCGACCTCGGCGGGGCGGTCGGGCGAGGCGGCTGGGAGCTCGCGCGGAGCGTCGCGCCGGTTCTGGTCGCCGACCTGAACATCGCGTTCCTGCGGCTGGCCCAGCGGCTGGCGCTCGAGGGCGAGGCCTCGTTCGACCGGCGCCGCGTCGGGCTGGTCTATGACCGGGTGCGGATCGCGCTGCCGGACGACGCGCCCGCCGCGCGGCTGGATTTCTGGGCCGTCGATGCGATGGCGCTGCCCTTCCGGTCGGGCACGTTCGGGCTCGCGACGGCGATGAACCTCGTCGATTCCGTCGCCGGGCCGACGGAAGCGGTCTCGCGAGGCCGCGCGCGTCCTGGGGCCGGGCGGCGGCGCGGTCTTTGCGACGCCGCACGACTGGTCGGCCAATGCGTCGGAGCCCGCCCGCTGGATGGGCGGGCACTCGCAGCGCGGGCCGCTCGGCGGCGCCGCCGAGCCCGTGCTGACGGCGACGCTGCGGCAGCATGGGCTCGAGCCCGTTGCCGAGCAGCACGACCTGCCCTGGACGCTGCGCCTGCATGAGCGGGCCGAGATGCGCTACCGGCTCCACCTGGTCGCCTGCCGGAGACGTGACTGAGGCAGGCGCGAAAGGCCCTCCCTTCCGCGCCTGCCCCATCCAGAATGCTTACGAGCCGCTGCTTTCGGCCGAGATGATGTCGCCGAACAGCTCCCAGTTCTTGCCGTTGAACTTGGACAGCTGCATCGACTCGATCGGGTAGAAATCGGTCGGCGATGTGCTGACCGTGATCCCAGGCAGCAGCATCGGCACGCGGACGTTCTGCAGGTTTGCCGCTTCCTTCATGATGTTCTCGCGGCTGAGATCGTCACCGGCCTGTTCGAGCACCTTCTTCAGCGTCATGCAGGCGGCATAGCCATAGGCGGTGAAGCTCGAGGTCTTGTCGCCCTGCGGGTGGTACTTGTCCATGAAGGCTGACCAGTCCTTGTATTCCTGGTTGTCCTGCCACTGGCTGTCGGTCGGGTCCATCTGGTACTGGGCGCTGATCAGCCCGGTCGAGGCTTCGAGACCCGCCGGCTGAAGCACGGCGCCGACCGAGATCGATACGTTGTTGAGGAAATGCGTCGGCTTCCAGCCGATCTCGTGCGCCTTCTTGATCGCCTGGGCCGCGAATTTGGGCGTGGTGATGTTGAAGAAGACGTCGGCACCCGAGGCCTTGGCCGAGATGATCTGGCTGTCGACGGTCGGGTCGGCGACCTCGTAGGGCAGCTCGGCGACGATCTGGCTCGTCTTGTCGCCAAGGCCATCCTTGAAGCCTTTGAGATAATCCTTGCCATAGTCGTCGTTCTGGTAAAGCACCGCGATTTTCGCGTCCGGCATATTATCCTTGATGTACTGCGCGTAAATCTTGGCCTCTGTCTGATAATTCGGCTGCCAGCCCATCGTCCACGGATAGTTCTGCGGATCGCCCCACTTGGTCGCGCCGGTGGCGACGAAAAGCTGCGGTACTTCCTTCTGGTTATAGTATTTGTGAACCGCGCTGTTCGTCGGGGTGCCGAGGTTCTGGAAGCTGAAAAGCACATCCTCGCTTTCGACCAGCTTGCGGGTCTGCTCCACCGTCTTTGGCGGCGAGTAGCCGTCGTCGAGCGAGATGAACTCGATCTTGTGGCCGTTGATGCCGCCCTGCTCGTTGATCATGTCGAAGCATTTCGACTCGGTCTCGCCGATCTGGCCATAAGCCGAGGCCGGCCCGGAATAGGGCATCGTCTGGCCGATCTTGATCGTGTCCTCGGCGGCGGCGACCGAGGCGGTCGCCGCGAAGGCGATGGCGGTCGTCGTCAGCATCAGGCTGCGTCTGGTCAGCATGGTCGTCTCGCTCCCTTTTTGTTTGCCGGCTATCGTCTCAGCCGATCGATGCGATCCGCGACGCCGCGGATCAGGCCTCCTGCGCCTTGCGGCGCCAAGTAGATGACGATGATCAGGAACAGCCCGTAGAACGCGCCCGACAGCCCCTTGTGGATCTCCTCGGCGAAGTTCGGCAGGAAGATGATCGCCGCGGCGCCGATCAGGCAGCCGGGCAGCCAGCCGACCCCGCCAACGACGAGGCCGACCAGCAGGGCGACCGACAGCGAGAAGGTGAAGCTGTCGGGCGCGACGAACATCACGACCATCGCGCCGAGCGCGCCGGCGATGCCCGTGATCATCGCGCTGATGCCGAAGGCGGTCGCCTTGTAAATGGCGAGGTTCACGCCCATCGCGCGCGCCGCGATCGGATTGTCCCGGATCGCCATCAGCGCGCGGCCGGTGCGGCTGCGCACGAGGTTCATCGAGCCCCAGTAGAGCAGGAGGCCGATGATCAGGACGAAATAATAGGTCCAGAACGAGGCTTCCAGCGGGATGAAGCCCGGAACCGGCATCTCGAAGGTCGCCGAAAAGATCTGGATGCCCTGCACGCCCCCGGTCAGCCCCTCGAGCGGCGACAGCTTGAGGATCTGCGGCGTGGCGACGGCGAGCGCGAAGGTGGCCAGAGCGAGATAGACCCCTTCGAGCCGCAGCGCCGGAAAGCCGAACAGAAAGCCAGCGATAAAGCAGAGCACGCCCGCCGCCGGCAGCGTCACCGCATAGTGCCAACCGGCCTGCTCGATCAGGATCGCGGCCGTGTAGGCGCCGATCGCATAGAACGCGCCATGCCCCAGCGAGAACTGGCCATTGATCCCTGTCAGCATGTTGAGGCCGAGAATGGCGATGGCATAGACCAGGAGTTGCGTCATCTGGAAGACGAAGAAGCTCCCGGACATCCAAGGCAGGGCGATAAGGGCCGCGATCACGGCGATGGTGGCCGCGATGCCGGCCACGCTGGCGCGCTCGGACCGGGCGGGCGCGGGCGTTTGCCGGGGCGTCCGGTCGACCCGGCCCTGGGCGGTGCGCTCGGCGGCCGGCCTGGTCTGATCGACGCTCGCCATCTCAGACCCTCTGCACGACGCGCCGGCCCATCAGCCCCTCGGGCTTGAAGACCAGGACGGCGACGATCAGGAAGAGCGCGATCGTCAGCTTCAGCTCGGCACCGATCACTGGAATGTACGTGCCGGCGAGGTTCTCGACGATGCCGACGGTAAAGCCGCCCAGCACCGCGCCGAGCGGGCTCGTCAGCCCGCCCAGCACGGCGCCGGCGAAGCCGTAGAGCAGGATCGACAGCATCATGTTGGGTTCGAGGAACACGACCGGCGCGATGAGAATGCCGGCGACCGCGCCGATCGCCGCGGCCATGCCCCAGCCGAGCGCGGTCATCTGCGAGACGCGGATGCCGACGAGCCGCGCGCTTTCGGGGTTCGCTGCGGCCGCGCGCATCGCCAGGCCCACGCGCGTGAAGCGGAAGAACGCCCAGAGCGCGACGAGCAGTATGAGCGTGACCCCGATCATGCCGGCCTGATGCGCGCTCAGCAGGTTCGAGCCAAAGACGGGGCCGTTGCCGAACGGGCTCTCGACCGCCTTGATGGTGAAGTCCCAGATGAAGCCCGCGAGCGAGTTGAAGATCGCGAAGAGCGCGATGAAGACGACGATGTGGCTGAGGACGGGCGCGTTCTCGATCGGCTTGAACACCACGCGCTCGAGCACGAAGCCGCCGACGAAGCTGACGGCGATCGTCAGCACGAAGGCGGCGCCCCAGGGCAGGCCCCACTGCATCATCTGCCAGGCGATGAAGGTCGAGAACATCGCCATCTCGCCCTGGGCAAAGTTCAGGTGGTGGATCGCCTGGTAGATCATCACGACGCTCAGCGCCATGCAGGCGTAGATGCCGCCCGTGGCGATGCCGGCGATGACCTGCTGCAGGAAAAGCTCCATTCGGCGGTCCTCAGTAGCCCAGATAAGCGGCACGCACGCTTTCGTCAGCGGCGATGGCGCGGGCCTCGCCCGACATGACGATGCGGCCCGTCTCGATCAGGTAGGCATGGTCGGCGAGCTCCAGCGCCAGCGAGGCGTTCTGCTCGACGATCAGCATCGAGACGCCGGAGTTGCGTTTCAGCTCGGCCAGGATGTCGAAGATCTGGCGGACGATCATCGGCGCGAGCCCGAACGAGGGCTCGTCGAGCAGCATCAGCTTGGGCCGCAGCATCAGCGCGCGGGCGATGGCCAGCATCTGTTGCTCGCCGCCCGAGAGGGTGCCGGCCTGCTGCGTCCGGCGCTGCTTCAGGATCGGGAAGTAGTGGTAGCAGCGCTCGACATCCGCGCCGATGTCGCTGTTCGACGCCCGCGTCATCGCGCCGAGGTGCAGATTCTCTTCGGTCGTCATCGAGCCGAAGGTGCCGCGCCCCTCGGGAACGTGCGCGATGCCCAGCCGGACGATGTCCTCGGTGGACATCCGGCCGATCTCGCGATCCTCGAAGCGGATCTCGCCGCGGCGCCGGACCATGC
Organism: uncultured Bacillaceae bacterium; assembly: GCA_963763245.1. GTDB lineage: Bacteria > Pseudomonadota > Alphaproteobacteria > Rhodobacterales > Rhodobacteraceae > Thermohalobaculum. The sequence continues at coordinate 96,779 of CAVXNU010000021.1, read as the reverse complement.
CGCAGAGCGCCCGCAGCGTCGTTGTCTTGCCGGCGCCGTTGGCGCCCAGCAGCGTGGTCACCCCGCCCTGCTCGATCGAGAATTCGATATCGCGCAGGACCTGCAGGTCGCCATAGGATGCCTGCAGACCGCGCACCTGCAGGAGCGAACTCAATGGTGCTCCCCGAGATAGGCGTGGATCACGTCCGGATTGCGCTGCACCTCTGCCGGCGAGCCCTCGGCGATCTTCTTGCCGAAATTCAGCACGACGACGCGGTCCGAGACCGACATGACCAGCGCCATGTGGTGCTCGACCAACAGCACGGTGACGTCGCGGTCGTCGCGGATGCGCCGGATCAGCTGCCCGAGCTCCTCGACCTCGTCGTGATTGAGGCCGCCGGCGGGCTCGTCGAGCAGCAGGAGCTTGGGCTCGGGAGGCGAGCGCACGGGCAAGCTCGACGCGCTTCTGCGTGCCGAAGGGCAGGCCTGCGACCGGCAGCTCGGCGACGTCGCCGAGCCTCAGCCAGGCGATCAGCTCCTCGGTCGCGTCATCGGTCCGGCGCTCGTGACGGCGTACCCACGGCAGGCGCAGCGCGTCCGACAGCGGATCGGAGCGCGATGCGGAATGCGCGCCGACCCGGACATTGTCGCGGACGGACAGCTTGTTGAAGGCGGCGACATTCTGGAAGGTGCGCCCGATGCCCAGCCCGGCGATGCGATGGGCGGACTGGCGCAGGATGTCGCGGCCGCAGAATTCGATCGCCCCGGCCGAGGGCGTGTAAAGGCGGCTGAGGCAATTGAACAACGTCGTCTTGCCCGCGCCGTTCGGGCCGATCAGCCCGAGGATCTCGCGCTCGCGGATCTCGAACCCGACGCCGTCGAGGGCAACGATGCCGCCGAAGCGCACCGACACGTCCCGCACCGCGATGACAGGCGGCGCGACGGCGCCTGTCATCCGCGACCCGCCGGCAGATCTTCTTGCATCCCGGGCCCTCCTCGCCGCCCGCTTCTGCCGGGCTTGGTGGGGTCCGAATGCAGCACATTCGCCCGCGCGCTGCAAGCGGCAGGGCCACCGCCGCCACCGCCTCGTCCCGCGCTCGTCCCGCGCGCGCGGCAGACCGTGCGGGTTGTGCGGCGCGCTTTGCCTGCCTAGGGTGCGGCCGACCCGCCCGTCCGGAGAACCACGTGGCCGACACCCTTTCGCACCTCCTCTGCCGCGGCATGCTGGCCGCCGGCATCGACGCGCTGTTCTGCCTGCCGGGCGTGCAGAACGACGACTTCTTCAACGTGCTGGTCGACTTCCCCCAGCTCAGGCCCTTCGTGACGCGGCACGAGCAGGGCGCTTCCTACATGGCCGCCGGCGCGGCCCAGGCGACGGGCAAGCCCGCCGCCTATTGCACCGTGCCGGGGCAGGGCGTGCTGAACGCCGCCGCCGGGCATTCGACGGCGCTCGCCACCGCGGCCCGCGTCTTCGCGCTGATCGGCCAGAACCGCACGAACCTGCTCGGGCAGGGGCACGGGCTTTTGCACGAGATCCCCGACCAGCTCTCCGTGCTGGCACAGATCTCCAAGCACGCCGTGGCGTTGCGCGACCCGGCCCAGGCGCCCGGCCAGATCGCCCGGGCCTTTCACGCGCTCCTCAGCGACCGGCCGGCGCCGGTGACGGTCGAATGCCCGCTCGACCTCTGGACCGCCGAGGCGGCCGAGCAGCCGGCGCCCGCGCCCGCGTTCCCGGCCGTCGACACTGACGCCGTCGAGCGCGCCGCCAAGCTGCTGGCCGGAGCCGAGCGGCCGCTGATCATGGTCGGCGGCGGTGCGCATGGCGCGGCCGAGGCGATCGCCGAGCTGGCCGAGATGCTGGGCGCGCCCGTCGGCGCGCTCCGCCAGGGCAAGGGCGCCTATGACGAGCGCAAGCCCCTCGCCGTGCCCGGCCCCGTCGCGCACCAGCTCTGGAAGACGGCCGACGTCGTGCTCGGCATCGGCACGCGCATGCAGACGCAGGAGATGGCCTGGGGCGTCGACGACGACCTCAAGCTCATCCGCATCAACGCCGATCCGGCCGAAGTGAACCGCCGCGGCCACACCGCCGTGCCGATCGCGGCGCTGGCCGAGCACGCCGTCCCGGCGCTGGTCACCGCGCTCGAAGGCAAGCTCGGCCGGCGCCCCGACCGCACGGCCGAGCTGGCCGAGATGAAGGCCACGCTGACCCGCGAGATCGAGCACCTGCCCCAGGTCGCTCAGCTGAAGGTGCTGCGCGAGGAGATGGGCGAGGACGACGTCTTTCTCGACGACCTGACCCAGGTCGCCTTCGTCGCGCGCTATGCCTTCCCCGTCGCCAGGCCGCGCGGCTACCTATCCGCCGCCTATGCCGGGACGCTCGGCTGGGGCGTGCCGGGCGGCATCGGCGCCCAGATCGCCCGGCCTGACGTCCACGTGGTGAACGTCCAGGGAGACGGCGGATTCCTTTACGCCTCGAACGAGTTGGCGACGGCGGTGAAGTACAACGTGCCGCTCGTGACGATCGTCTACAACGACAACGCCTATGGCAACGTCCAGCGCATCCAGGAAGAGAGGTTCGGCCACAACCGCCGCATCGCCTCGGACCTGACGAACCCCGACATCGTCAAGTACACCGAGAGCTTCGGCGCGATGGGCCTGCGCGCCGAGACCCCTGACGCACTGCGCACCGCGCTGCGCACCGCCTTCAAGGCCGGCGGCCCCGCCGTGATCGAGGTGCCGGTGCCCCAGCGCTATCCCAGCCCATGGCCGTGGATCCAGCTGCCGACCGCCCGCGGCACGTCGGCGGGCCCGCTCTGGCGATCGAAGTAAGCCTGTCCACATAGAAAAGAAGCGCCCGCAAGGGCGCTTCTCAGCAAGTCCGCGCCTGATCCAGTCAGGCCGAGCGGCGCCTCCGGGTGATGAGCCCAACGCCTGCCAGCGCGCCCATCAGCAGCGGCAGCGACGCCGGCAGCGGGATCGCGGTCGTGCCGCCGCCGTTCTGGCTGCCCATGACAACGACATTGTCGAGGCGGTCGGCCCCGGGCCCCGCCATCGTGAAGGTGATCGCGGAAACGCCCAGGAAAGCGCCGCCCAGATCAGCCTCGGTAATCGTGAACGGATCATTGCCGTAATCGGCTTGCGTGAACGTCAGGCTCGTGCCGTCGCTGACCGTCAGGCTACCCCGCTGTTGCTGTTCGTCGCCCACGAAGTGGTAGCTAAACCCAAGCAGGTCGAACGTCACCATCCTCAGTAGGTCAGCGTGGTCGACGGGTTGCCCGGGTTTACCAGCAGGCAGGACGGATCGCCTGGGCAGTTGCCGTTGTCAGATTGGCCTGGTCTAAAGGTGAAGCCATCCTCGACGTAGGGGATCGGGCCCGTCCGGCTGCGTGCCAAAGCCGATCGTGGTGACGGCGGACGCCGCTCCGCCCGCCAGGATCACCGTCGCGGCGACGGCTGCCGCTCCGGTGCGTATCATCTTACTCATCTCGGTTACCTCGTTCTCACTGTTCTGCGTTCCCCAGAACCCCGTCGCCTCGAAACCCGGGAGGTCTGAGGACGGTTCCCCCATACGCCTCCGCAGGTCAGTTGCAATAACAATTGCTATACAACTTATTGGCTACTCAACCTTTCGTCTTGGCTATCTTGCCAGGGCTGCAACTTTAGGTCGCAACAAGCCCTTAAGAGCACCGGGGGCGGTCCGCGGCAGGCCTTCCTTGACAGCCGGCGCCTGCAGGGCGAGGACTCCCGGCGGCAAGTTGGGAGGCGCGCGAATGGCTCGACCGAACACCAGGCATGGCGGCAAGCTGCTGGTCGAATGCCTGCAGGCCCAGGGCGTGCGCCGCGTCTTCGCCGTGCCCGGCGAGAGCTATCTGGCCGTGCTCGACGGGCTCTATGACGCCGACGACATCGAGCTCGTCCTCGCCCGGCACGAGGGCGGCGCTGCCTTCATGGCGGAAGCGCACGGCAAGCTGACGGGCCAGCCCGGCATCGCCATGGTGACGCGGGGCCCGGGGGCGACCAACGCCTCGATCGGCGTGCACACGGCGATGCAGGACTCGTCGCCGATGATCCTCTTCGTCGGCCAGATCGCCACCTGGATGCGCGACCGCGAAGCGTTCCAGGAGATCGACTACCGCGCCTTCTACGGCACCGTCGCCAAATGGGTGACCGAGGTCGAGGACACCGACCGCCTGCCCGAGATCATCTCCCGCGCCTTTGCCACGGCGCTCTCGGGCCGCCCCGGCCCGGTGGTCGTGGCGCTGCCAGAGGACATGCTGTCCGCCGCCGTCGAAGCCGAGCCCTGCCGGCCCGTCCGCGTCGCCCGGCCCGGCGCCGACCAGGCGGCGGTCGACGAGGCCATGGCGATGCTCGCCGGGGCCTCGCGCCCGCTGGTGCTGGCCGGCGGCGGCGGCTGGACCGACCAGGGCAGGGTGCTGCTGAAGGGCTTCGCCGAGCGCAACGGCCTGCCCGTCGCCTGCGTCTTCCGCTTCCAGGACCTGATGGACAACCACTCCGATTCCTATGTCGGCGATGCCGGGGTCGGCATGTCGCCGCACATGAAGGAGCTGATCGGTGGCGCGGACGTCATCCTCGCCCTCGGCCCCCGCTTCGGCGAGGCCACGACCGACGGCTACAGCCTCTTCCGTGCGCCGAACCCCAAGCAGCGGCTGATCCACGTGCACGCCTCGGACCGCGAGCTCGGCAAGATCTACGCCCCCGAACTGCCGATCCATGCCCATCCGGAGAGCTTCCTCGCCGCCGTCGAGACGACCTGGCTCCCGGCCTCGGACGGCCGCGCCGGATGGACGGCCCATGGGAGGGCCGGCTGGCTCGCCACGCACGAGCTGCCGCCCCAGCCCGGCCGTCTCGATATGGGCGAGGTCATGGCGCATTTGCAGGAGAGGCTGCCCGAGGACGCGATCCTGACGAACGGCGCCGGCAACTTCGCCATCTGGCCGAACAAGCATTTCCGCTTCGGCCCCGGCCAGCGCCTGCTCGGGCCGCAATCGGGCGCCATGGGCGCGGGCATTCCGGCCGCCGTCGCCGCCAAGGCCGAGTTCCCCGACCGCACCGTCATAGCCTTCGCCGGCGATGGCGACTTCCAGATGACGGGCATGGAGCTCGGCACGGGGGCGCAGGCGGGCTGCCAGCCGATCGTGCTGGTGCTGAACAACGGCATGTACGGCACGATCCGCATGCACCAGGAACGCGAATACCCGAGCCGCGTCTCGGGCACGGGCCTCGTCAACCCCGACTTCGTCGGCCTCGCCCGCGCCTTCGGCTACCATGCCGAGCGGGTCGAGACGACCGCCGAGTTCGGCCCGGCCTTCGCCCGCGCCCGGGAAAGCGCGACGGGCGCCCTGCTGGAGCTGGTCCTCGATCCCGAGGCGATCACGCCGCGGCGAACGCTCAGCCAGATCCGTGGCGGCTGACCCGAGCGGCTGGGTAGCCGGTTTGGCCAAGGCGCCGAGAGCGGCAGCGCCGGCAGCCTGCCGGAAGCCGCCTGCCCTGGAGGCGGTGCGCCTCACCGAAGCTGCGCCTGCGTCCAGCCTGTGCCAGCAAGCCGGACACTGATCGGAGCTCGCGGGCACGGCATTCCGCTGGCGCCCGGATTGCCGCGACAGTAGTCTCGGAGCGGTGGCGTAGAGCGCGGGGATCGGCCGTGACCGAGGACGTTTGGCGCGAAGCGAACCGCGCGAATTGGGACGAGCGGACCAGACTTCACCTCGCACCCGGCGGTTACGACCTCGATGCGCTGAGTGGCGGCGGCGCTCGGCTGAATGCCATCGAGGAGGCGGAGCTCGGCCCAGTGGCCGGCCTGCGCGTGCTGCACCTGCAATGTCATTTCGGACGTGACAGCCTGGTCCTCGCCCGACGCGGCGCCTTCGTCACCGGGCTCGATTTTTCGGGCGAGGCGATCCGGGCGGCCCAGCGGCTGGCGGAGGAGCTGGGGCTGGCCGGGCGTGCGCGCTTCGTCCATGCGGACCTCTACGCCGCGCGCGAAGCGTTGCCCGAGCCCGGCTCCTTCGATCGGGTCTTCGTCACCTGGGGCGCGATCAACTGGCTGCCCGACATCGCCGAATGGGCGCGGATCGTCGGATATTTCCTGCGCCCGGGCGGCGCGCTCTACCTCGCCGAGCAGCATCCGACGATCTTCGTGCTGGACGACGCGATGGCGACGCCCGACGGGCGGCCGGGCTGGTACTGGCCGTATTTCGCGCGCGAGGCGCTGATCGAGCCGGCACCCCGCGACTATGTCGGCGAGCAGAGGCGGCTCTCCGGCCCGGACTATGCCTGGGCGCATCCGCTCGGCGAGGTGGTCACCTCGCTGATCGAGGCCGGGCTGAGGCTCTGTTGGCTGCGCGAGCACGACGCACTCGCCTGGCAGGCCTTCGCCTGCCTGGTCGAGGGTGCCGACGGGCTCTGGCGCTGGCCCGATCGGCCGTGGCTGCCGCTCTCGTTTTCACTCTCGGCTGAACGGGCTTGACCGGGCGAGGTCAGGCCGGTCTGTTGCGGACGGTTGCAGGGAGGAGAGCCATGGCGAACGACGCGCAGGGCATGGATCGCGGCCTGACGAGCTATGGCGATGCCGCGTTCTCGCGCTTTCTCCGCCGGGCCTTCATCAAGGGGATGGGCTACTCCGAGGATGCGCTGTCGCGCCCGGTGATCGGCATCGCCGACACTGGGTCGGGCTACAATGCCTGCCACGGCAACATGCCCGACCTGGTCGAGGCGGTGAAGCGCGGCGTGATGCTGGCGGGCGGCCTGCCCGTGCCCTTCCCGACCATCTCGTTGCACGAGAGCTTTGCGCACCCGACCTCGATGTACCTGCGCAACCTGATGGCGATCGACACCGAGGAGATGCTCCGCGCCCTGCCGATGGACGCGGTCGTGCTGATCGGCGGCTGCGACAAGACGGTGCCGGCCCAGCTGATGGGGGCTATGTCGGCGGACGTGCCGGCGGTGCAGCTGGTGACCGGGCCCATGCTGACGGGCTCGCACCGCGGAACCGTGGTCGGCGCCTGCACCGACTGCCGCCGCTTCTGGGCCGCCTACCGGGGGGACGAAATCGACGCCGATGAGATCGCGGCTGTGAACGAGCAGCTGGTGCCGAGCGTCGGCACCTGCTCGGTGATGGGTACCGCCTCGACCATGGCGCTGATCGCCGAGGGCCTCGGCATGGCGCTGCCCGGCTCGGCCACGGCGCCCGCCGTCTCGGCCGAGCGACGCCGCCTTGCCGAGGCCTCCGGCACGGCCGCGGTGCGGCTGGCCGCCCAGCGGCTGCGGCCCTCCACGATCGTGACGCCGCAGGCGGTCGAGAACGCGCTCCGCGTGCTGCTGGCGGTCGGCGGATCGACGAACGGTATCATCCATTTGACGGCAATCGCCGGCCGGCGCGGCATCCGCGTCGATCTGGCCGAAGTTGACCGCATGGCGCGCGAGACGCCGGTGCTGGTCGACCTCAAGCCATCGGGCCAGCACTATATGGAGCACCTGAACGCGGCGGGCGGCCTGCCCCGCATCCTGCGCGAGATCAGCCATCTGCTGCACCTCGACGCCTTGACCGTCACCGGCCGGAGGCTGGGCGAGGAGCTGGAGGGCCTGCCCGACTGGCCGCAGACCGTGGTCCGCAGCGCCGCCGACCCGATCTATCCCGAGGGCGGGCTGGCGCTCCTGACCGGCAACCTGGCGCCGAACGGCGCCATCATCAAGCAGTCGGCCGCCAGCCCCGGCCTGATGGTCCATGAGGGACGCGCGGTCGTCTTCGCCGGGCTCGAGGACCTGGCGGCCCGCATCGACGACCCCGAGCTCGACGTCACGGCTGACGACGTGCTGGTCCTGCAGAACATCGGTCCGAAAGGCGCGCCCGGCATGCCGGAGGCCGGGCTGATCCCGATCCCGCGCAAGCTGGCCCGCCAGGGCGTCAAGGACATGGTGCGCATCTCTGACGGGCGCATGAGCGGCACGGCCGCCGGCACCATCGTGCTGCACGTCAGCCCCGAAAGCGCCGCCGGCGGCCCGCTCGGCCTCGTCCGCACCGGCGACCGCATCCGGCTCGACGTCCCAGCGCGGCGGCTGGAGCTGCTGGTTGGCGAGGCAGAGCTGCGGGAACGCCGCGCCGCCTTGCCCGAGCACCTGCAGGGCGAGGCACGCGGCTATCGCCGCCTCTGGCTCGACGAGGTGCTGCAGGCCGAGGACGGGGTCGACTTCGCGTTCTGCCGCCCGGCGCAGACCCTGACCCTCCCTGCGGGCGTTTCGACCGCTCGGGCCGCGCGCTGAGGCGCGCAGCCCTCGGGTCGACCAGGCCCCGCCCCCGCCCCCAGCACCGCCGCGCGCTCCGCGCGCGAGCGGTGGCGGGGGGGGGTGGCGGCGGGGCTTGGTCGGAAGGCCGGCGGCGCCGCCAGGCGCCGGCGGCCGCGCGATCGCATCCGCAGGATGCGTGGACGCGGCGTGCGAACTCGCGGCATTCTCGAGCGCAAAAGCCCGGGAGGGAACATGCTGACGGATGCTCAGGTCGCCGACTACGGGGAGCGCGGCTTTGTCGTACCGGATTACCGGCTGCCGGAACCCGAGCTCGAGGACATCCGCGCGCGGCATGCCCGGCTGCTCCAGCGCCATCCGGAGTTTCGCGACAACGCCTCGGTCCTCTTGAGCTACGATCTCGGCTTCCTGAACTACGCCCGAGACCCGGTCATCCTCGACATGGTCGCGCAGCTGATCGGGCCCGACATCTGCCTCTGGAACATGAGCTTCTTCGCCAAGCCCGCGCTGAACGGCAAGAAGACGCCCTGGCACCAGGACGGGCAGTACTGGCCGATCCGGCCGCTCGCCACCTGCACGGTCTGGATCGCCATCGATGCGGCGACACGCGAGAACGGCTGCCTGCGCTACATCCCCGGCAGCCACCGCCAGAACCGGCTGATGCGGCACGAGCGCAAGGACGATCCGGGCTACACGCTGAACCAGGAGCTGCGCCGCGAGGAGTATGACGAGGCGCAAGCCGAGGACCTGATCCTCGAGGCCGGGCAGATGGCGCTGCACGACGTCTACATCGCCCACGGCTCCGAGGAGAACCGCAGCCCGTACCCGCGGCGCGGCATGACCATGCGCTTCATGCCGACGACCAGCCTCTACGACCGCGACGTCGCCCGCGCCATGCACGCCGAACGCGGCGGCCTCGACATGTCGCACCACTCGATCTTCCTGATGCGCGGCGCGGATGCGAGCGGCGGAAACGACTTCCGCCTGCGTCCCCAGCCCTGGGGCAACTGAGGGCATTTCGCCGCGAGAGCCGCCCGCTATCGTCGGCCGAGTCAGCGAAACTGCGGGGTGAGATGATGACGACGACGAGAGTGGCGGCGGCGGGTGCCGCGCTTTGGCTCGGCTCGGCGACGCTTGGCTGGGCGCAGGGGCAGGCCCCCGCCGATTGCGAGGCGCTGCGCAACGCCGTCTTTCCGGCCGGCTTTGTCACCTCCGCGCGCGTGGTGCCCGCGGCGAGCGACGTGCCGGCCTATTGCGAGGTGCGCGCGATCGCGCTGCCGCAGATCGGGATCGAGGTCCGCCTGCCGATGGAGGGCTGGAACGGCAAGCTCTACCAGACGGGCTGCGGCGGTTTCTGTGGCGTGCTCGGCCGCGACGAGGCGGGCACGGGCTTCGTCAACAACATGGTCCCGGGCCTGCGGCGCGGCTATGCGACGGCGTCATCCGACAGCGGCCATGTCGGCACCAGCATCCTCGATGCGAGTTGGGCCGACCGCAACCCGCAGGGCGAGCGCGACTGGGGCTGGCGCTCGATCGGCGAGACGAACCGGGTGGCGACGGCGCTGATCGACGCCTTCTACGGCCGCGCGACCGAGCATGCCTATTTCCAGGGCTGCTCGACGGGAGGCCGCATGGCGAACAAGGCGGCGCTGCAATATCCGGAGATGTTCGACGGCATCATCTCGGGGGCGCCGGCGATGGACTATCCCGGCCTGGTGGCGGCCGGGATGGCCTGGCTGGTGCAGGCGAACACCGACGCCCAGGGCAACCGCATCCTCGGCCCCGGCAAGGAAAAGCTGATCGGCGACGAGGTGATGGGCCAGTGCGACGCGGCCGACGGCACGACCGACGGGCTGATCGCCGACCCCCGTGCCTGCGACGTCGACCTGACGGTCCTGGCCTGCGGTGCCGGCAAGGCTGGCAACGACTGCCTGACCGAAGCCGAGCTCGGCGTCGTCCGCAAATGGCGCGAAAGCCCGCGCAATGCCGCTGGCGAAGAGCTCTATCCCGGCGGCGTCCCGGAAGGGTCGGAGCCGTTCTGGCCGCTCTGGCTGACCGGCAAGCCCGAGGGCGGCGCCGCGCTGATCCCGCTCTTCGGCGAAGGCTTCGGCGCCTACATGGCTTTCCCTGAGGACAGGCCAGGCTACAAGGCGACGGATTTCGATTTCGAGACGGACCCGGGCAGGCTCGCCGCGGCGCGCAAGGTCTACAACTCGGACGATCCGGACCTCTCGAAGTTCACCGGCGCCGGCGGCAAGATGATCGTCTGGCACGGCTGGGCCGACCCGATCGTCACGCCCTTCAAGACCGTGCAGTGGTACGAGCAGGCCGCCGAGAAGGCCGGCGGGCCGGAGAAGCTGGCCGAGAACGTCCGGCTGTTCATGATCCCCGGCATGGACCATTGCGGCATCCAGCCAGGCCCGGGCGGCATCGACCAGTCCAAGCTCGACCTGCTGACCAAGCTCGAGCAGTGGGTCGAGCACGGCAAGGCGCCCGGGACGGTGCTGAAGGAATAGGCGTTGGCCAGGCCTGGGCGGGCCGCGCATGCGTCGGCCCGAGCTCACTCCTCGAGCTTGCGCGCCTCGTCGACCAGCATGATCGGGATGCCCTGCCGGATCGGATAGGCGAGCCCGGCGCTTTTGGAGAGCAGCTCCTGGCGCTCGGCGTCGTAGGTCAGCCGCCCGCCCGTGGCGGGGCAGACCAGCGTCTCGAGCAGCTTGGGGCTGACGGGCGGTGTCTCGGACGGCTCGCTCATTGCTCTCTCACTGGACCTGGCCGTCGCCGCCGCCCGAGACGATGGCAAAGCGCATCAGCTGGCGCAGCGTGTCGGCGCGGTCCGCCAGGCCGGGCGCCTCGAGCAGCGCCTGCTTCTCCTCCACCGCGAAGGGGCACATCATCGAGAGCGAATTGACCAGCATCTCGGGCTCGGCCTCGCGCATGCTGTCCCAGTCCGAGGAGAGGTTCTGCGCCTCGAAATACCGCCGAAGCAGCGCCAGGAACGCGTCCTTGTCGAAATCTTCCGCCGCCGGCTTGTCGAGGTCGGCGGGGAATTCGCTCCAGTCGACGTTCACGCGGCGATAGGGCGTGAACCCCTCCACCTCTTCGCGGATCCGGAAGCGGGAAATGCCGGTCAGCACGATCAGGTAGCGGCCGTCTTCGGTCTCGCTCAGCGAGGTGACGCGGCCGGCGCAGCCGATGGCATGCAGCTTGGGCGGCTGGGCGCGCCCGACATAGGGCTGCACCATGCCCATCAGCCTGTGCTCGGATTTCAGCGCATCGTCGAGCATCGCCAGATAGCGCGGCTCGAAGATGTTCAGCGGCAGCCGGCCGCGCGGCAGCAGCAGCGCGCCGGGCAAGGGAAAGACGGGGATCGTCTCGGGCAGGTCTGCCTGTGAGAACCGCCGGACCATTCTTACGAGAAGATCATCGACGACAACCGCCGGCGCCCCTTGAGCGCGATGGGGTCCTTCGGCCCCAGCGTCTCGAACAGCTTCATCAGCTGCGCCTTGGCGGCCCCGTCGTTCCACTCGCGGTCGCGCCGGAAGAGCTCGAGCAGCTCGTCGACGGCGCCCTCGCGGTCGCGCTTGGCAAGCAGCGCGATGGCGAGATCAAAGCGCGCCTGGTGATCGTTGGGATCTGCCTCGATCCGGGCGCGCAGGTCGCGGGTCTCGCCCGCGTCCTGCGTCTGCATGGCGAGGTCGACGGCAGCGCGGGCGGCGACGATGGCGGCGTGGTCGGCGATCTTGGCCGGCACGCCGTCCAGCATCTGGGCCGCGCGCTCGACCTCGCCCGCGGCGAGCGCGGCGCGGATCATGCCGCCGATGGCACGCGGGTTCTCGGGCTCCTCCTGCAGCACGGCGGCATAGGTCTGCGCCGCCTCGGCCGCGGCGCCCTGCTCGAGCATCTGGTCCGCGGCATCGAGCGCCTCGCCGATCGTGTCCGCATCGGCGTCGCGGACCAGCCGCTCGACGAACTGCTTGATCTCGGCCGGGCTGACCGCGCCCATGAAGCCGTCGACCGGCTGCCCGTCGACGAAAGCATAGACGGTCGGGATCGACTGGACGCGCAGCTGCTGGGCGATCATCTGGTTCTGGTCGACATTGACCTTGACCATCCTGACCTTGCCGCCGGTCGCGGCGACCGCCTGCTCGAGCAGCGGCCCGAGCGTCTTGCAGGGGCCGCACCACGGCGCCCAGAAGTCGACGATCACCGGTTGCTCGCGCGAAGCCTGGATGACGTCGGCCATGAAGGTCGCGTCGGTCGTGTCCTTGACTGCGGGAGCACTTCCCGCCGACGGCTTGTTGCTCTTGCTGAAACCTAACATCTCGTTTCCCCGGCCGTTGGTCGGCCCTCAGATAGAGCCCGTGCCGCCATTGCGCAATCGCCTCAGGCCGCGCTGCGCGCCCGCTCCTTGGCCTCGAGCGCGTCGAAATCGATCAGCACCGGGACGTGCCCGGTGACCTCGAAGAACCGCCGGAAGTCGGCGGCCGAGACGGCGGTCGTCGCCTCGTTGTGCAGCGGGTGGGCGTTGATCGGATCGCGTTCCAGCATCTGCATGTCGAGCACCGCCGTGACCCGGTGTCCGGGGTCGTTGATCAGCCCGAAGGGCGAGACCGCGCCTGGGCGGATCCCGAGCGCCTCCCACAGCAGCTCGGGGCGGCCGAAGCTGCACTTCTGTGCGCCGATCTCCTTCTCCAGATCGCGGATGCGGATCTGCCGATCCTCGAGGCAGGTGACGAGCCACAGCCGGTCCTTCCTGTCCTTCATGAACATGTTCTTGACATGTGCGCCAGGCAGGTCGCCGCGCAGCGCCCGGCTCTCCTCCACCGTGTGGAGCGGCGGGTGACTGTGGTGCGTCCAGCCGATCCCGTGCGCGTCGAAGAGCGCGTAGAGCTCGGCTTCGCCTTTCGTCTCTGTCATGAGGGTCCTCCGCGGCGGGAAGGGTAACGCTGGGGCCGTGCATTGCAAGGGCGGGACCGCCGAGGGGGTCTCCGAGCGTTCGCTGGGCGGCCGCTGGGCGTCCCCGGGCTTGCCAGATGGCCCGCCGCTCGGGCAAAGCACTGGGCGGGAGGACCGATCCATGCCGCTGGCCATGAACCAGGAGGTGTTCGTCACCTGCGCCGTCACCGGCTCGGGTGGCACGCAGGACAAGAGCCGCCACGTGCCGCGCAGCCCGGCCGAGATCGCGGCGAGCGCGATCGAGGCGGCGCGGGCCGGGGCGGCGGTCGTGCACTGCCATGTGCGCGACCCTCGAGACCGGCAAGCCGGCCCGCGACCCCAAGCTTTATCGCGAGGTGGTCGAGCGCATCCGCGACTCCGACACGGACGTGGTGGTCAACCTGACCGCCGGCATGGGCGGCGACATCGTCACCGGACCGTCGTCCTCGCCGCTGCCGCTGGGGGCCGGCACCGACTTCATCGGCGCGGCCGAGCGCGTGGCGCATGTGCTCGACTCGAGACCCGAGATCTGCACGCTCGACTGCGGCACGATGAACTTCGCCGAGGCCGACTACATCATGGCGAACACGCCGGGCATGCTCGAGGACATGGCCGGGCGGATGGTGGCCTCGGGCGTGCGGATCGAGATCGAGGCCTTCGATACCGGGCATCTTTGGCTGGCAAAGGACCTGGTGCGGCGGGGCGTGATCCCCGAGCCCGTGCTCGTGCAGCTGTGCATGGGCGTCCCCTGGGGGGCGCCGGACGACCTCAATACCTTCATGGCGATGGTCAACAACGTGCCAAGCGACTGGACCTTTTCGGCCTTCTCGATCGGGCGGCACGAGATGCCCTATGTCGCGGCAGCCGTGCTGGCCGGCGGCAACGTCCGGGTCGGCCTCGAGGACAACCTCTATCTCGGCCGCGGCGTGCTGGCCACGAACGCCCAGCTGGTCGAGCGGGCGGTGACGATCATCGAGGCGCTGGGGGCGCGGGTGATCGGGCCGGGCGCGGTTCGCGAGCGGCTGAAACTGGAGAAGCGGGCGCCGGCCTGATTTCCCGTGACCGCGGCGTATGGCTCGGTGCAGGCTGCCGTTGCGTACCGGCGAGGACTGTCGTCCCGGCGGGCCGGCGAGGTGCGTGCGCGGGCCGCTCTGCCGCGCCGGCGGCCGCCGACGAGTTCGCATGTCCGAGGAGCAGCCGGCGGAGCGACGTCCGTGGTCCGGTGGCTATGTTGCCGTTCGCGTCGGCCGCCGGTGATTGCCTTGGTCTGCTCCTGTCGCACGCCTGCCTGCGTCCATCGGGCGCGTCCGGTCGGACGCCTCGGGCCAGGACGTCTCCGCCCGATCCCGCCGAGACGGTCGAGCCCGAGGACAGCCACGAACCCTATCTGCCGTCTGGCGCGCACCGACAGCCCGCGCCAGACGCTGACCAGCTTCATTCGCCTTCGCGACGCGCTGGAGAAGGCGCTCGGTGCCTACCATCGAAGCCACACCGCGCAAAATGCCGACCGGATCGCGCTCATCGCGGAGGAGATGCGGTCGCTCTTCGACTTCTCGCAGGTGCCCGCGGCGGCGCGCCGCGAGGTCGGGGCCGAGACCGGCTCGTATGTGCTGGACGTCCTGGGCCGTGTCGGGTTGCCGGACATGCTCGGCGTGCCTGACCTCGATGCGGTGGATGAACGACGATCTCACCCACTACTCGGTCCCGGAGACGCCCTTCCGCATCGTGCGCATCGACGAGCGGCCCGCAGCTCGGCGAGTTCCTGTTCAGCGCCGAGACGGTCCAGACGGCGCCGCGCTATTTCCGCGGGATCGAGAGCCTGCCGCTGATATCCTCGCTGCCGATCAGGAGCTGGAGCGAGGAAGCGCGGCAGATCACCGGCCCGATGATCCCCGCGGAACTGGTCGCCGCTGTGCCGCGCAGCATGAAGCAGCCCGATCCTCGGCACCCCGCTCTGGAAGGCCGCTGATGGTCCTCATGATCGTCGTCCTGGCGGTGCTCGTTCTGGTGGTCCTGCATCGGCTTTTCATCCGGCGCGAGGCGGCGGAAACGCGCCCGATGTTCTGGCGCCGGGCTCTGACCCCGCTCTCGGTTCTCGCGATCATGCTGGTGATGTGGAGGCTTATCACCTACCAGATCAACGTCGCGGGCGAGCTTCGCCTGGGGCATCGACGTCGCGGCGAACGTCGTCGGCTATCTGGCGCTCGCCTGGGCGCTGTGGCTGATCGCACTCGGGCTCTTCGAGAACTTCGTTCAGCGCAACGACTGTCCGAGACGCTGGACGCCAACATGCTGCGGCTGCTGGCGCGGATCATCGGCGTCGTTGTCGTCGTCGGCGTTCTCGCGACGGGGGCGCAGGCGATGGGCCTGCCGGTCGTCAGCGTGCTGGCCGGCCTCGGCATCGGCGGCCTGGCCGTCGCGCTGGCCATCCGGCCGACGCTCGAGAACCTGATCGGCGGTTTCATCCTCTATCTCGACAGGCCGATCCGGGTCGGGGATTTCTGCACCTTCGGCGCGCAGAGCGGGACGGTCGAGAGCATCGGCGTGCGCTCGACGCAGGTGCGGGCGATGAACCGCACGCTGATCACCGTTCCTAATGCCCAGTTCGCCGACATGCAGATCGTCAACTGGGCGGCCTGCGACGAGATGATGATCGAGCAGACGATCGGGCTGCGGTACGAGACCGATGCCGACCAGTTGCGCTATGTGCTGGCGAAGATCCGCGAGATGTTCCACGCCCATCCGCGCATCACCCCGGACAGCGTCCGTGTGCGCTTGTCCGGCTATGGGCCTCCTCGCTCGACGTCCTGATCCGCGTCTATGCGCGGACGCGCGAGTGGAACGACTTCTTCGCCATCCAGGAGGATGTGCTCTTCCGGATCAAGCTGGTCGTCGAGGAGTCCGGCACCGGGTTCGCCTTCCCGTCGCAGACGCTGTATCTCGGCCGCGACGCCGGGCTGACTGCCGAGCTGGGTGAGAGGGCGAAGCAGGAGGTCGCGGCCTGGCGGCGTACCGGACGGCTGCCCTTCCCGCGCTTTCCTGCGGGCGTGCTCGAGCGTCTTACAGGGACGCTGCACTACCCGCCGCGCGGCTCGCCCGACTTCCACGCGACGGAGGAGGAGCTTGCGCAGGCCGGCGACGAGCCGCTGTCAGCGCCGCGCCGCCGGAGCGCGAGGCCGCGGCCAAGCAGGATGCCGCCGAGCAGGAGCCGGCGAAAGAGCCGGTCAAGCAGGACGGCGCGAAGCAGGACGGCGCGAAGCAGGACGCGAGGAGGACCGGCGAGCCGGCGTGAGGTTTGCGCGACAGGCGGCGACCGGGCGGCGACGGGCGGGATCGCGCTGGCGGTCGCTTGCGCCCCGGCGTATGGGAGTGGCCTGGCAGCCGGGGGAGGCATCATGGAGATCGGGCGCGCGGCCATTCTGGGCGGGGGCGTCATCGGCGCGGGCTGGCTGGCCCGGATGATCGAGAACGGCATCGCCGTCAGCGTCTATGACCCCGACCCGGAGGCCGGCCGCAAGATGGGCGCGGTGCTGGAGAACGCCGAACGCGCCTATGCCAAGCTGACCTTGGCGCCCCGGCCGGCGAGGGCGGAGTGGCGGCTGGCGGGATCGGTCGCCGAGGCGGTCGACGGCGCCGGGCTGATCGTCGAGGCGGTCCCCGAGCGGATCGAGCTCAAGCACCGCGTCTATGCCGAGCTCGAGGCGGCCAATGCCGAGGCGATCGTGGCCTCGTCGACCTCGGGCTACAAGCCGACCGACCTGCAGGCGACGATGCGCCAGCCCGGGCGCCTGATCGTCGCCCATCCCTTCAACCCGGTCTACCTGCTGCCGTCTGGTCGAGATCGTTGCCGGCGAGCGCACCGATCCCTCCGTCGTCGATCGGGCGATGGCCTTCTATCCGACGATCGGCATGAAGCCCGTCCGGATCCGCAAGGAAATCGACGCCTTCATCGCCGACCGGTTCCTCGAGGCCGTCTGGCGCGAGGGGCTTTGGCTGGTCAAGGACGGCATCGGCACGACGGAAGAGATCGACGACTGCATCCGCTATGGCTTCGGCCTGCGCTGGGCGCAGATGGGCCTGTTCGAAACCTATCGGCTGGCCGGCGGCGAGGCCGGGATGCGGCACTTCCTGGCGCAGTTCGGGCCCGCGCTGCAATGGCCCTGGACCAAGCTGATGGACGTACCCGAGCTGACCGACGAGCTGGTCGACACGATCGCGGCGCAGTCGGACGCGCAGTCGGGGGCGCGCTCGATCCGCGAGCTCGAGCGGATCCGCGACGACAATCTGGTCGCCATCATGCAGGCGCTGAAGGCGAACGGCTGGGGCGCCGGCCAGGTCCTGGCCGATTGGGAGCGGCGGCTCTTCGACCGCGGCGCGGCGAAGCCCGCCGGCGCGACCTCTCGCGCCCGATCCGCACGGTCGAGCGCGCGGTGCCCGCCGACTGGACCGACTACAACAACCACATGAACGAGGCGAAGTACCTGCAGGCGTTCTGCGACGCGACCGACGCCTTCATGCGCGTGATCGGCGCGGATGCCGACTACATCGCCGGCGGCCTCAGCTATTTCACTGTCGAGACGCACATCCGCCATCTCGACGAGGCGCGGGCGGGCGAGCCGATCACCATCGACACGACCGTGCTGGCGGGCGCGGGCAAGAAGATGCACCTGTGGCACGAGCTGCGCCATGGCGACGGCCGGCTGCTGGCCACGGGCGAGCACATGCTGCTGCATGTCAGCCTGGAAAGCCGCGCCAGCTGCGAGCCAGCGCCGGCAGTGGCGCAAAAGCTTGGGCGAGATCGCCGCGCTGCACGCCGGGCTGCCCCGCCCGGAAGGCGCCGGGCGGGCCGTGGGACAGCGGCGGTGAGCGATCGTCCGTCCATGTTCCACGACGGGCACAGGACGCTGCAGGATCGCTTCGACGGCCGCCGCGTGGCGGATGCGCTGGAGAAGCACCGGAGGCTGTCGGCCTTCGGGCCGGAGCATGTCGCGCTGATCGAGGGGGCGGCGTTCTTCTTCCTTGCGACCGCGCATGGCCAGAGCGTCGACTGCTCGTTCAAGGGCGGGCCGCCGGGCTTCGTCAGGGTGACGGGGCCGGCCGAGCTGGAATGGCCGGATTTCGACGGCAACTCGATGTATCGCAGCCTCGGCAACATCCTGGAAAGCCCGCAGGTCGGGCTGCTGTTCCTGCGCTTCGACGGCGCGCACGACAGGCTCCGCGTCAACGGGTCCGCCGAGATCGCGTTCGATCATAGGCGGCTCGCCGACTGGCCGGGCGCCAAGGCCATGGTGCGCCTGCGGGCGCGCGAGATCTTCCCCAATTGTCCGCGCTACATCCCCGATCTCGCTGCGGGACGGGGATCGGTCTATTGGCCGGATCCCGGCGGGCCCGGTGCGAAACCAGCTTGGAAAGAGCGTGACTATATCCGGCCGATCCTGCCCGAGCGGGATCCGCACGGCTGACAGACTGCGGCAGGCTGTCGCAGCCTTCGAATTTGTAACATTTGCCGCTTCGGCCGGCCCGGCGCGGCCATATGGCGTCGCCCGCGCAGAGCGCGTTCTGGAGGGGACAAGATGCTGAAGACACTGACGACATTGGGAGCGATCGCGATCGCCGGCAGCGCGGTTGCTGCTGGCGATGCCGAGCGCGGCGCCTATCTGGCGCGGATCATGGACTGCCAGGGCTGCCATTCCGGGCGCACGCCCCAGGGCGCGCTCGATCCCGCCGCAGCACCTGACCGGCGGCACCGTCGGCTTCGAGCTGCCGGGCATCGGGCATCTTCTGGCCGCCCAACCTGACGCCCGCGCCGGGGGCGCTGGGCGGCTGGACGGATGCCGAGATCGCGACGGCCATCCGCGAGGGCGTGCGGCCCGACGGCCGGCATCTCGCGCCGATCATGCCGTCGGAGTCCTATGCGGCGCTGACGGGCCAGGATGTCGCGGACCTCGTCGCCTACTCTGCGCTCGCTGCCGCCTCGGACAACCAGATGCCCGGCCCGATGCCGGCCGGCGGCGACGGGCCGGCGCCCTTCTTCAGGATGGTGCTGCCGGCCGGCGCTCCGGCGAACTGACGGGGCCGGTCGGCCGGCCCCGGGGAGGGAGAATCATGCGTTTCGGTCTGACCGAAGAGCAGGAGATGATCGTCTCGACGGTGCGCCGCTTCGTCGAGGACGAGATCTATCCGCACGAGGACGAGGTCGAGCGCACGGGCGAGGTCCGCCCCGAGCTGGCCGAGCGCATCAAGGCGCGGACGATCGAGCTCGGCTTCTATGCCTGCAACTTCCCCGAGGAGGTGGGCGGCGCGGGCCTCGGCCACCTCGACTTTGCCCTGGTCGAGCGCGAGCTCGGCCGCGGCTCGATGGCGCTGACGCATTTCTTCGGCCGGCCGCAGAACATCCTGATGGCCTGCAATGCCGAGCAGCGCGAGCGCTACCTGCTGCCCGCCGTTCGCGGCGAGCGGATGGACGCGCTGGCGATGACCGAGCCCGATGCAGGCAGTGACGTACGCGCGATGAAGTGCTTTGCCCGGCGCGACGGTCCCAATGGCGGCGGCGATTGGGTGGTGAACGGCACCAAGCACTTCATCTCGGGCGCGGACCACGCCGATTTCGTCATCGTCTTCGTGGCGACGGGCGAGGATGCGACGCCGAAGGGGCCGAAGAAGCGGATCACGACCTTCCTGGTCGACCGCGGCACGCCAGGCTTCGAGATCGCCGAAGGCTACCGTTCGGTCAGCCACCGCGGCTACAAGAACTGCATCCTGCGCTTCGAGGACTGCCGGCTGCCGGATGCCCAGGTGCTGGGCGAGGTCGATGGCGGCTTCGAGGTGATGAACGAGTGGCTCTATGCGACCCGGATCACCGTGGCGACCATGGCCGTGGGCCGCGCCCGCCGCGTCTTCGACTATGCGCTCGGCTACTCCGCCGAGCGCAAGCAGTTCGGCCAGCAGATCGGCAAGTTCCAGGGCGTCAGCTTCCAGCTGGCCGACATGATCACCGAGATCGACGCGGCCGACTGGCTGACGCTCGCCGCCGCCTGGCGGCTGGACGAAGGGCTGCCGGCGAACCGCGAGATCGCCTCGGCCAAGCTCTACGCGACCGAGATGCTGGCGCGGGTGACCGACGCCGCCATCCAGATCCATGGCGGCATGGGGCTGATGGACGATTTGCCGCTCGCCCGCTTCTGGCGCGACGCGCGCGTCGAGCGCATCTGGGACGGCACCTCCGAGATCCAGCGCCACATCATCAGCCGCGACCTGCTGCGGCCGCTGGGCGCATGAACCAGGAGACGACATTGGAGAGGGGACACGAGCGGGCGGCGGCGCTGATCTGGCGGCACTGGCAGGCCGGCACGCTGATGGACGCGCTGCCGCGGGAGCTGGCGCCGGCGAGCCGGGCCGAGGGATACGCGATCCAGGCCGGCCTCGAGAAGTTCTCGGCCGAGCCGCGCGCCGGCTGGAAGATCGCGGCGACGAGCGTCGGCGGGCAGCGCCACATCGGCGTGGACGGGCCTCTCGCCGGGCGACTGCTTGCGGAAAACATCTACGCCGACGGGGCGACGCTGTCGCTCAAGGGCAATCATATGCGCGTGGCCGAGCCCGAGTTCGCGTTCCGCTTTGCGGCGCCGCTCGCCCCGCGCGAGGCGCCCTGGACGGTGCCGGAGGTGCTGGCCGCGGTGGACGCGCTGCACCTGGCGATCGAGCTGCCCGACTCGCGCCTGGCCAATTTCGCGGCGGCGGGTGGCCCCGCGCTGATCGCCGACGACGCCTGCGCGCGCGACCTGGTCGTCGGCCCGCCCGTGGCCGCCGCCTGGACGGAGATCGACCTCGCCGCGCACCCCGTGCGGATCAGGGCGGCCGACCGCCCGGCTTATGAGGGCTCCGGCGCCGCGGTCCTCGGCGACCCGCGGCTGGCGCTGGCTTGGCTGGTCAACGAGGTGACGGGCCTCGGGATCACGATCCACCCCGGCGAGCTCGTCACCACCGGCGTCTGCACGGTGCCGCTCCCTGTCGAACCGGGCGACCGCGTCGAGGCGGATTTCGGACGGCTCGGCACCGTCAACGTCAGCCTCTTCGGGGCCGAGTGAGCCGGTCGCGGAGGAGGGACCTGGGCGCGGCGCCCGCTCGACACGACGTTAGGCCCGCACGGCGCGCACGGCGCGCAGATAGCTTTCGATCCCGGCATGCGCCTTGTTGTTGCCGACGCCGGCATAGAAGCTGAAGCCCCTGCGGCCGGCGCGCCCCTGGTGGTCGGGGAAATCGTTCGTCACGATCGGCAGGGCGGCCCACTCGCGGGACACGGAATTGGCGAAGCCCTCGGGCGACAGCTCGCCCGCCAGGTACTTCTTCAGCCCGCGCGCTTCGAGCAGCCTGGTCGCCATTCGATCCTGAATATGCTCGTCGAAGCGCACCGCGGGCGGGTCGAGCGTCAGCCCGTCGATGAGCGTCTCCAGCGTCTTGCGGATGATCTGGTAGCGCCCTACGGCAGATGACGGGCTGCCCTTGCGGACGAAATCGCCCTGCCATCGCAGCACGTCGCGCAGCGTCATCTCGGTGAAGCGCGGATCCTGGTTTCCGGCCGCGGCGAAGCGGGCGTTGTAATTGCCGGCCGATTCGAACTGGGCGATGAAGTCGAGCAGGGCCTTGACCCCCCGCGGCGGCGGCGTCGTCGACGGCAGCAGCACGACCGGCCCGGCGGGTCTGGTCGGCGCGGTCGGCGGCGGGCCGGGGTTGACGGGCGGGATGGGCGAAACCGGCGGGGCGCCGCCCGCCGGTGCCGCGGCATCGCCCGTCGAAACGGCCGGCGGCGCGTCGCCGGTCGCCGGAGCGGCAGGTTCGAGCGGTCCCGCGGGTTCGACCGGTCCCTCGGTTTCGGCCGGGCCCGCGGGCCCGCCGCCCGCGCCGGGCGCGGTCGGCGAGGCCGGGCCCGGCACGGGCCCGTCATCGAGGGGCGGCGGCTCGAGGCCGGCGGGCTCAAGCCCTTCGTTAGAGGCCGGGTCGTGCGGTCCCGAGCCGGGCGGGAAGGCCCTGATCGTGAAGCTGCCGTCGCGTTCGCGCAGCACGACGGCGTCCCAGCCGTCGACCCTGAACTGCTGGGCGATCTGCTCGGCCTCCAGGCGGCTCCGAAAATCGCAGCGCTCGAAGATCGTGAGCTCTCCCATCGCCATCCCCGTCAGAAGATGCCCGCGTTAAACCGGGCGTTCAGGCACTCGATCAGCTGCTTCTCGAGCAGTGGGTAGCGCCGGGCGTCGGTCAGATAGAGCGCGAAGATCGGCGGCTTGTCCGCCGTTGCCGCGTCGAAGCAGACGCGGGCGTTGCGGTTGCGCTCGGCGCCGGCCTCGGCGCTGAGGCCCGGCTCGTTCAGCCAGCCGAGCACGCTGCGCGCCTGCGGCGTCAGCGTCTGCGGGCGGCGGTCGAGCACATAGGCCTCGGTCAGCCGCAGCTGGTCGGTGGCGGCCGACTCGCGCAGCGCCGCGGCCTCGGCGATGCCGACCAGCGCCGCCGTCAGCGTGCCGGCATGGCGGTAGAGCTCGAGGTCGGAGATGGCCGCCTGCAGCGGATAGAGCGTCATGTCGGCGTCGAGCTTGATCAGGATCGACTGGCGCACCTTGGCCCTGTTGGCACGCATCTCGGAGATGAAGGCCTGGACGGTGCGCTCGACCAGTATCTCCTTCTGATAGGCCTGCTGCACGCCCGTCACCGCACCCGAGGCCGCCGAGAGCGCCTGCGACGCGACCTCGCCCGCGAAGGCGCCGGCGCTGCCGAGGCCGAGCCCGAGCAGGGCGAAGGCAAAGTCCGACTCGCGCTGCTGCCGCGCAAAGCGGGTCTCGTAATCGGTGTAGAGGATGTCGATCTCGGCCATCCTGGCGAAGATGATCTCGTTGCGCCGCGCCTTGCTGACGTTCGGGATGGTCCCGTCAGCTCCGACGACGTTGTCGAGCGTCGCCGCGATGACCGCGGCGGCCAGGTCCCGGTTCGCGTCGAGCGAGGGCTCGGGCTGCGATTGGAAGGCCGCCGTGCAGCCCGGCACGGCAAGCCAGATGCAGAAGACCAGCCTGGACGGATCCATGCCGCTTTCCCCGACCGGCTGAATCTGATTGAGAATCCTACGACTGACGCGAAGCTTACACAAGGTAACTCGCGCGGCGATTGCCGGCCGCCAGAACAGCTCAGGTCGAGTGCGGCATTCCGGCCCCGGCCGAAGCCCGGCGGGCCGCGCGGGTCAGGGCGCGCGCGGCGTCGGGATGTGGACCGGCGCGTCGAGCGCCGCGAGCGCGCGCCTGACGCGGCGCCGCTCGGCCAGAAGGTGGTTGTACTGCGCGTCGCAGCCGGACACCGGCGTCGGATAGCCGTGGATCTCGGCATCGAGCTCTGCAGCGGCCTCGGCGAGGACGGCGCGGGCGCGGGCGGTTGGCGAGGCGGCGTCAAGCATGTCAAACCTCCCCTTGGGCGGTCGAAGCAGGATTGCCTCGACTGTATACAACGGTATACAGACGAAGGTGAACGGGTGCAAGGGGGCGTGCGTGGACCTCGGCCGATACGATCTTCTGGTCGCCGGTGGCGGAAACGCCGCGCTCTGCGCCGCGCTCTCGGCGGCCGAGCGGGGCCTGCGCGTCGTGATCTGCGAGGCCGCGCCGCAGGGGTTTCGCGGCGGCAACTCGCGGCACACGCGCAATATGCGCGTGGCGCATGAGGCGCCGACCGCGGTGCTGACAGAAAGCTATCCGGTCGACGAGTTCTTCGACGACCTGATGCGCGTCACCGCCGGCAAGACCAACGAGCGGCTGGCGCGCATCGCGATCAGCGAGAGCGACCATGTCTCGCGCTGGATCGGTCAGCGCGGCGTGCGCTTCCAGAAGGCGATCGGCGGCACGCTGTCGCTCGAGCGGACGAACGCCTTTTTCCTCGGCGGCGGCAAGGCGCTGCTGAACGGGCTCTACCGCACGGCCGAAGCCTTGGGCGTGCGGGTGCACTACGACACCGAGGTGACGGCGCTAGAGCTGGAGGACGGCTTTTTCGCCGGCGCGCGGCTGCGCCACGGCGGCTTCGAGGCGCGGATCGCAGCGCGCGGCGTCGTGGTCGCCTCGGGCGGCTTCCAGGCGAACCTCGACTGGCTCGAGGAGGCCTGGGGGCCAGCCGCGCGCAATTTCACGGTGCGCGGCACCGAGTACGCCCAAGGCACGCTGCTGCGCCAGATGCTCGACGCCGGCATGGAGCCCGTCGCCGAGGCCGACCAGTGCCACGCGATCGCCCTCGATGCGCGTGCGCCCAGGTTCGACGCCGGCATCGTCAGCCGCGTCGACTCCGTGCCGTTCTCGATCATGGTCAACCGCGATGCCGAGCGCTTCTATGACGAGGGCGAGGATTTCTGGCCTAAGCGCTACGCCATCTGGGGGCGGCTGATCGCCAGGCAGCCCGAGCAGATCGCCTATTCCATCATCGACGCCAAGGCGCTGAAGCTGTTCATGCCGGCGCTGTTCCCGCCCGTCCAGTCCGAGACGGTCGAGGGGCTCGCCGGCGCGCTCGGGCTCGACCCGGGCCGGCTGGCGCGCACGGTGTCGGACTACAATGCCGCCTGCGCGGGCGGACGGTTCGACCCAAAGGTGCACGACGGCTGCGGCACGCGCGGGCTCTCGCCCGAGAAAACGAACTGGGCGCGCCCGCTCGACACGCCGCCCTTCATGGCTTGGCCGATGCGGCCGGGAATCACCTTTACCTATCTTGGCGTCGGTGTGGCCGAGGACGCCAAGGTGCGCATGGCCGATGGCCGGCCCGCGGCCAATATCTGGGCGGCGGGCGAGGTGATGGCCGGCAACGTGCTCGGGCAGGGATACCTGGCGGGCACAGGCATGACGATCGGCGCCGTCTTCGGCCGGCGGGCGGGCGAGAGCGCCGCGGCGACGTTGAGGAATTGAACGATGCTGGACGTGCGCGGCGAGGCGCCGCTTTCCGAGACGCTGCAGGAGGCGCGGCGCGCCTCCGAGATCTGCAATGCCTGCCGGTACTGCGAGGGCTATTGCCCCGTCTTCCCGGCGATGTTCGCGCGGCGCTCCTTCGCCGACGGCGACCTCGGGCACCTCGCCCACCTTTGCCACAACTGCAAGGGCTGCTACCACGCCTGCCAGTACGCGCCCCCGCACGAATTCGGGCTGAACCTGCCGGCGACGCTCGCCGAGCTCCGCGCCGAGGACTATGCCCGCTTTGCCTGGCCCGCCGGGGCGGGGCGGCTTTTCCAACGCAACGGCACGGTGGTGGCGCTCGCCGCGGCGGTGGCGCTCTCGGCCGTGTTGATCCTGTCCATGGTGCTCGCCGGCGACGCGCTCGGCGCCGTGCATCGCGGCGATGGGGCCTTTTACGCGGTCATCCCGCACGGGGCGATGGCGTGGACGGCCGGCATCACCTTCGGCTGGGCCGTGCTGGCGATCAGCATCGGGGCGTGGCGGTACTGGCGCCATTGCGGCGGCGGGCGCGTGACCTGGCCGGCGCTGCGCGTGGCGCTCGCCGATGCGGCGGTGACGCGGCATCTGAGCGGCCATGGCGCGGGCGGCTGCAACGATCTGGACGAGGGGTATTCACAGGCGCGGCGGCACCTGCATCTGGCAACGATGTGGGGCTTCCTCCTGTGCTTTGCGGCGACCTGCACGGCCGCGTTCATGGCCTATGCCTTCGGCTGGGAGGCGCCCTATTCCTGGTACTCGGCACCCGTCGTGCTGGGGACCTTGGGCGGCCTCGGGTTGGTCGTCGGCACGGCCGGGCTCTTCGCGGTGAAGCTCGCGACCGACCGGGCGCCCGAGGCCGTGCACCGCTGGGGCATGGAGACAGGCCTCCTGGCGCTGCTGTTCTTCACCGCGTTGACCGGGCTCGCGCTGCTCTTCTGGCGGCACACGGGCGCGATGGGCTGGCTGCTGGCCGTTCATCTCGGCTTGGTGCTGGCGCTCTTCCTGACGCTGCCCTACGGCAAGTTCGTGCATGCCGCCTATCGGCTGGCGGCCCTGATACGCCATCACGCCGAACGGTCCTGACGCGGCCGCCGGTGCAGGCCTCGAATGACGGACGGCGGGCTTTCTGGGCGATCCGCTCGTCAGACTGTCGCCCGGGCGAACTCTTCGATGTAGTCGATCAGCCGGTCCGAGGCGGCGGCGGCGGCCGCCTCGTCGCCCCCGGCGATGGCGGCGGCCACGTCCTTGTGCAGGCGGGCGCAGCGGGGCAGGTCGAGCACCGTCTGGTAATGCTGGAACCAGAAGCGGCGGCTGAGGCCCTGCATGTGGCGCATCGCCTTGCCGGCGAACTCGTTGCGGCTGGCGCCGATCGTCATGGCGTTGAAGCGGCGGTCGAGCCGCATGAAGCCGACCGCGTCGTCGTCGGCCGCAGCCTGCTCCAAGGCATCCGCCAGCTCGGCGAAGGCGTGCCGCTCGTCGCGGGTGGCGCGGCGCGCGGCGCTCCGCGCGATCAGGCGTTCGAGCTCGCGCCGCACCTCGAGCAGCCGCAGGTGGCGGCCGAAGTCGAGCTCGGAGACCAGGATCCCGCGGCGCGGCAGGATCGTCACCATCCCCTCCGACGCCAGGCGCTGCAGCGCCTCGCGCACGGGCGTGCGCCCGATGCCGAGCCGCTGGGCCAGCGCCGTCTCGGACAGCACGGCGCCCGGCTCGAGCTGCAGGGTGGCGATCAGCTCCTCGAGCCGGCGATAGGCGCGCTCGACGAGCGAGCCCTCGTCAGGCTCGGTCTCGGCGGCCTTTCCAATGCGGTCGTCCATGCGCGTCACCCTGCCGGCCTTGGCCCCCATAGCATGGCCGAGCGGGTCGGGTGCAGGGGGCTACCGGCCGGCCTTGTCCTTCTTGACCTCTGGGAACAGCCAGAGCGCGAAGACCATGAAGACCATCAGCCCGAAGACCAGGAGCGGCGAGGCCGCCATCCCGATCGCGTCGCGAAAGAACCAGGCGAGCATGGCGACGAGCACGATGGTGCCGGTCAGAAATCCCTTGATATGCGGCGGCATCGGGCGGGCTCCTTCAGAGAAAGGCGGGGGTGGGCAACAGGCCGAGCATGGCGGCCGAGACGGCGAGCACGCCGACAAGGCCCGCGCGCGATTCGCGGACGCGCTCGGGCAGCGGCTGGATGGCGAAGGGCGCGGCCAGGAAGGCCAGCCCCGCCGCCACCAGCGCCACCGCCCAGGGCAGCGTCGTGGCCGCGCTGATCGCGGCTATGACCAACGCCGCCAGCATGGCGGCGGCGGCATAGACGAGCACCGCGCCCACGGGCCCTTGCGCGGCGCTGGGCCCGCTGTCGCGCGGCAGGAAGCCGCTGACGACCACCGCGCCGCCGGTGGCGACGAAGGCGGCGAGCGCGACGGCGGCGACGAGCGCGATGTTCAGACCATCGAGCGGACCCATGCTTCCTCCGATCCTGCCAGCGACGGGCTTGCCTGCAGATATCCAGCTGATATATTACGCCCTGCTCCCGGGCGGCGCAAGCGGCGCTCCGGGAAATGCCCGGGAATGCCCGGCCGTGCGACCCGAGAGAGCCGATGACCGAGACCAGGGCCTATGTCGGAGAGCGGACGATCGACGGCGCGTCGGTCACCGTCGACGGCCGCCCGCTCGACCACCGCTACGGGGTGAAGACCTACACCGACCACGGCTTCGAGTGGAGCTATGAAGGCGACGGGCCCCGCCAGCTCGCGCTCGCCATCCTGGCCGAGCACCTGGGCGATACGGACGCCGCGCTGGAGCTGGTCGAGCCCTTCATGCAGCGGGTGGTGGCCAACTTCGACAATGACTGGGAAATGACTGGCGCCGACATCGACCGCGCCATCGAGAACATCCGCCTCGAGGCCTGAGGCCCCAGGCCCGCACGAGACCTACGGAGGAAGCACCATGGCAGCAATGGAACTCGCCCACACGGCGATGTCGGACCGGCAGCGCAAGTACCGCGAGACGTATCGCAGCCGCATCGTCGGCTGGTACAATGGCTGGCTGCACGTGACGGTGATCTACATCATCGGCTTCTCGGCCATGGCGATCTATATCCAGAGCATGCATGACGTGCGCTGGTACGAGCTCTTGATCGTGCCGGTGGTGTTCCTGGGCGCCAACTTCTTCGAATGGGCGCTGCACACCTATGTCATGCACCGGCCGCAGAAGAACAAGGCGCTGCGCGCGATCTACATGCGCCACACCATGATGCACCACCAGTTCTTCACCGACCACGAGATGCGCTTCGCCGGGCAGCACGACTGGCGCGTGACCTTCTTCCCGCCCTATGCGCTCGTCACCTTCATCTGCATGTCGGTGCCGATCGCGCTGGTCGCGGGGTGGCTCTTCACCGCGAATGTCGGCTGGCTGGTCATGGCGACCACGACCGGCATGTACCTGACCTACGAGTTCATGCACTTCTGCTGCCATGTCGACGAGAACTGGTTCGTCCGCAACGTGCCCTTCGTCAACACGATCCGGCGCCACCACACGGCGCACCACAACCAGTCGCTGATGATGGAGCGGAACATGAACCTGACGTTCCCGATCATGGACTGGCTGTTCGGCACGTCGGACCTCGACCGCGGGCTGATCGGGCACCTCTTCAACGGCTACGACACGCGCTACATCAGAAAGGGCATGCGCAAGACCGCGCGCACGCCCGACGGCCGGCCCTCGACGCCGATGGCCGTGCCGGCCGAGTGACGCGCCCGGGCTGACAAACATCCGCGCCGGTGGCCAGGCAGCCATCGGCGCTTTTCGTTGGGGGAGCGGCATGGCCGACGAGAAGAAGAAGCGGACGATCCAGGAGATCCGCGAGTCG
The DNA here is from genome assembly GCA_963763245.1 of uncultured Bacillaceae bacterium. GTDB lineage: Bacteria > Pseudomonadota > Alphaproteobacteria > Rhodobacterales > Rhodobacteraceae > Thermohalobaculum. Next base: position 67,808 of record CAVXNU010000021.1, on the reverse strand, counting down.
AAGCGCAGCGGCGAGAAGATGGTCTACACCTCGGTGCCGGACTACACCTCGGCCAAGTGGGCCGAGGCGGCCGGCGTCGACGTCGTCGTCGTCGGCGACAGCCTGGCGATGATCGCGCACGGGCACGCCTCGACCATCCCGGCGACCATGGAGATGATGGTGCTGCACGCCCAGGCGGTGCGGCGCGGCGCGCCCAACACCTTCTCGCTCGGCTGCATGCCCTATCAGAGCTACAACACCGTCGACCGCGCGCTGGTGAACGCGACGCGCTTCATGCAGGAAGCCGGCTGCGACGCCGTGAAGCCCCAGGGCGGCAAGAGCCAGCAGGCGATCCTGAGGGCGCTGGTCGACGCCGGCATCCCGACGGCCAGTCATATCGGCATGGCGCCGCACCGGGTCGCCCTCTATGGCGGGTTCCGCATCCAGGGGCGCACGCCCGAGGCGGCGTGGGAGATCCTGGAGGATGCGCTGGCCATCCAGGACGCCGGCTGCTTCATGCTGGAGTTCGAGGCGGTGCCGGCGCCGATCGCCAAGCTGATCTCCGAGCAGCTCGAGATCCCGACGATCGGCATCGGCGCGGGCGCCGGCACGGACGGGCAGATCCTGCTGTCCTACGACCTGCTCGGCGTCTTCACGGACTTCAAGCCCAAGTTCACCAAGCGGTACGCCAACCTGACCGAGGTCGCGGTCGCGGGCCTGAAGGAGTACGTCCGCGAGGTCAAGGAGGGCGTCTTCCCCGACGACGACCACAGCTACGCCGTCAGGCCCGAGGTGCTGGACGAGTTCCGCGCGATGGTCGAGCGCCGCCGGCAGGTCTGACGCCAGCCGGCAAGGGTCACCACCGGCTTTGCAGGGTGGGCGAACCCGCCCACCCTACCATGCGGCGCGCCTGGGAACGCTATTCGGGCGTCGCGCCGAGGGTGTAGACGGCGACGACGGCCTCGGGCGGCTGCTTGGCGAAACGGCCGAACCAGCGCGAATACACGTCACCGATCCGACCCGTCCGGTAGAGCTCGGCGAGAGCCCGGTCGGCCACGAGCTGGAAGTCGGCATCGCCGCGCCGGATCGCAAGCGCGATGGGTTCGAACGAGTAGAGCTCGCGCGAGACGGTGTATTTCCTGTCCGATGGCCGCGAGAGGGCGAGCCCGATCAGCACCACCTGGTCGGCGGCGAAGGCCGCGACCTCGCCGTTGTCCAGCAGCACCATGCCGGCCTCGGAGAACTCGACCGGGACGATCTCGGCGTTGATGGCTTGCGTCGCCAGCAGGCGGCGCAGCGCATCGATCGTCGTGGTCCCCTGGCTGACGGCCACGCGCTTGCCCCGCAGGTCGCGCAGTCGCTCGACGCCGCCGCCCTCGACGGCGATCAGCGATGCGCCGGTCGCGAAGGTCAGCTGGGTGAAGCCGACCTGCTCGGCCCGGCTCAGCGTCTTGGTCGTCGCGCCGCAGAGGATGTCGATCTGGCCCGAGGCGATGGCGTCGAACCGCGTCTCCGCCGAGACGGGCACATAGTTGACCGCGATGTCCCGCCGCCCGAGCTTGGCTTTGACGCCTTCGGCAATGACGGCGCAGAGGTCGACCGAATAGCCGGTGAACTGGCCGCTCTCGTCGCGGAACGACATTGGCGGCCTGTCCTCGCGCACGCCGAGGTTCATCTGGCCGGATGCGGCGATCCGGTCGAGCGTCGCCTGCGGGCGGCTGCCGGCAGCGCCTGCCGTCTCGCAGGCCTGGAGAAGCATGGCCGCGACCGCCATGCACGCGAAGTGACGAATGATCATCCTGTCCCCCGAACGCCGGCCTTGATGTGCCAGCCTCGGCGCGACGTTCCGCGATGGAAAACGAATTGACAAGCCCTCGGGACGACATGGCGACGGAAGCCGGTCAGTCGGCGACGCCTTCGACGGCCTTCATCTCGAAGGCGGCGGCCATCAGCGCCTTGGCGTAGTCGCTGGTCGGGCGCTCGAACAGGCGGTCGGCGCGGCCGGCCTCGACCACCTCGCCATTGCGCAGGATGATCAGCCGGTGGGCCAGCGCGCGCACGACCTTGAGGTCGTGGCTGATGAAGAGGTAGCCGAGCCGGTACTTGCGCTGCAGCTCGCGCAGCAGGTCGACGATCTGCGTCTGCACGGTCATGTCGAGGGCGGAGGTCGGCTCGTCCAGCACGACGAATTTCGGCTTCAGGATCATCGCCCGGGCGATGGCGATGCGCTGCCGCTGGCCGCCCGAGAACTCGTGCGGGTAGCGGTCCATCATCTCGGGGCGCAGCCCCACCTCCTCGAGCGCGCGCGCCACCGCGTCGCGCTTCGAGAGGCCGCGATCGCCGAGCCCGTGCACGCCGATGCCCTCGGCGACGATCTCGGCCACCGACATGCGCGGGGAGAGCGAGCCATACGGGTCCTGGAAGACGACCTGCATGTGCCGCCGCAGCGCGCGCAGGTCGCGCTTGCGAAGGTTCTGGATGTCGCGCCCCTCGAAGCGGATCGCGCCCCGCGAGGAAATGAGCCGCATCAGCGCCAGCGCCAGCGTGGTCTTGCCCGACCCTGACTCGCCCACCACGCCCAGCGTCTCGCCGGCCTTCAGGCTGACATCGACGTCCGTCACCGCCTTGATGTGGCCGACGGTGCGCTTGAGCAGGCCTCGCTTGATCGGGAACCAGACGCGGACCTTCTCGCCTTCGAGGATCGTCTCCGCCCCCTGCGGCACCGGCTCGGGCCCTCCCTTCGGCTCGGCTGCGAGCAGCTTGCGCGTGTAGGGGTGGCGCGGGTTCTGGAAGACGTCCTCGGTCCAGCCGGTCTCGACGATCTCGCCCGCCTGCATGACCGCGACGCGCTGGGCGACGCGCCGCACGATGCCGAGGTCGTGCGTGATGAAGAGCATCGACAGCCCCTCGTCGCGCTGCAGCTGCGCCAGCAACTCGAGGATCTGCGCCTGGATCGTCACGTCGAGCGCCGTCGTCGGCTCGTCGGCGACCAGCAGTTCCGGCTGGTTCGCCAGCGCCATGGCGATCATCACGCGCTGGCGCTGCCCACCCGAGAGCTGGTGCGGCCAGCTGTCGAGCCGCTCCTCCGGGTCGCGGATGCCGACGCGGGTCAAGAGCTCGATGATGCGCGCCCGGGCCTTTGCGCCGGTCAGCCCCTGGTGGATGCGCAAACTCTCGCCGATCTGGCGCGAGACCGTGTGCAGCGGGTTCAGCGAGGTCATCGGCTCCTGGAAGACGAAGCTGACCTCGTTGCCGCGCATCTGGCGCAGCACCCGCTCGGACGCACCGACCATTTCGGCGCCCCTCCAGCGCACCGACCCCGTCACACGCGCCGAACTCGGGCAGCAGTGACACCGTCGATAGCGCCGTCAGCGACTTGCCCGACCCCGACTCGCCCACGAGCGCCAGCGTCTCGCCATAGCCGACCTCGAGCGAGACGCCCCTGACGGCCTCGACCACGCCATCCTCGGTGCGGAAGGTGATCGAGAGATCGCGGATCGCGAGCAGCGGCTCGGCCGTCCGCCGGTGGTCGTGCGCGCGCTCGTTCACGGGGCGGCCCTCACCGGAACGCCTTGCGCGGGTCGAACGCGTCGCGCACGCCCTCGAAGACGAAGACCATCAGGCTCAGCATGACGGCGAAGGTGAAGAAGGCCGAGAGCGCCAGCCAGCTGTCCTGCAGATGCTGCTTGCCCTGCAGCGCCAGCTCGCCCAGCGAGGGATAGGCCGAGCCGAGGCCGAAGCCGAGAAAATCGAGCCCAGCCAAGAGCGAGATCGACCCGGTCAGCATGAAGGGCAGCATGGTCACGGTCGCCACCATGGCGTTCGGCAGGAGGTGCCGGAACATGATGGTCCAGTCGCCGACGCCGAGCGCACGGGCCGCCTGCACGTATTCGAAGTTCCGCGCGCGCAGGAACTCGGCACGGACCACGCCGATCAGCGTCACCCAGCCGAAGGCGACGAAGACGGCGAACATCACCCAGATCGTCGGCGTCAGCACCGAGACGACGATGAGGATCACGTAGAGCAGGTTCATCGACGACCATACCTCCTCGACGCGCTGGAAGAAGAGGTCGACCCAACCGCCGAAGAACCCCTGGCTGGCGCCGGCGATGACGCCGATCACCGCCGAGACCAGCGTGACCGAAAAGCCGAACAGCACCGACAGGCGAAAGCCGTAGATGATCCGCGCCATGACGTCGCGCGCCTGGTCGTCGGTGCCCAGCACATGGTGGAAATCGGCCGCCGGCACGGGCACGCCGACGCCGACATCGCCGATCTCGAAGGCGCGGGCGAACCGCCAGTCGGGCGGCGAGGGGGCGCGCTCGACGGCGTAGGAGACGGTGTCGTAGGAAAAGGCGATCAGCGGCCAGATGATCCAGCCCTCTTCCGCGCCCTCCATCACGGGCGCCTCGGGCGTGTAGCCGTCGGCCTCGTCGAAGCAGCCGTCGAGATTGCCGCCGGTGCGGATCAGACAGCGCACGACCGGGTCGCGGTAATCGGCCTGCGTCTGGAAATCGCCGCCGAATGTCGTCTCGGGATAGTTCTTGACGATCGGCCAGTAGAGCTCGCCGTTGAAGCTGACAACGATCGGCTTGTCGTTGGCGATGAACTCGGCGAAGAGGCTGAGCACGAACAGCACGCCGAAGATCCACAGTGACCACCAGGCGCGCCTGTTGCGCTTGAAGCTGCGCCAGCGCCGCCGGTTGAGCTCGGAGATGGCCATCTTCGTCAGCCTACCCGACGCTCGAAGTCGATGCGCGGGTCGATCCAGACATAGACGAGGTCGGAGACCAGCTTGATGACGAGCCCGAGGAGCCCGAAGATGAAAAGCGTGCCCAGCACCACCGGGTAGTCGCGCGTGACGACCGACTCGAAACCCAGCAGCCCGAGGCCGTCGAGCGAGAACACCGTCTCGACGAAGATCGAGCCCGCGAAGAAGACGCTGGCGAAGGCCGCCGGAAAGCCTGCAATGACGATCAGCATGGCGTTGCGGAAGACGTGCCCGTAGAGCACCCGCGTCTGGCCCAGGCCCTTGGCCCGCGCCGTCATGACGTACTGCTTGCGGATCTCGTCGAGAAACGAGTTCTTGGTCAGCAGCGTCAGCGTGGCGAAGCCCGAGATCGTGTAGGCGGTCACCGGCAGGGCGATGTGCCAGAAATAGTCGACGATCTTCCCCCCGAGGCTCAGCGTCGCCCAGTTGTCCGAGTAGAGCCCGCGCAGCGGAAACAACTGCCAATAGGATCCGCCGGCGAACAGCACCAGCAGCACGACGGGCACCAGGAACCCTGGCAGCGCGTACGCCGCGATGATGACGCCCGAGGTCGTGGTGTCGAAGGGCGTGCCGTCCTTCACCGCCTTGCGGATGCCGAGCGGGATCGAGACGAGATACGAGATCAGCGTCGCCCAGAGCCCGAGCGAGACCGAGACGGGCATCTTCTCCAGGATGATGTCGATCACGTCGGCCGACCGGCGAAAGCTCTGGCCGAAATCGAGCCGCACATAATTCCAGAGCATGATGCCGAAGCGCTCCCAGACCGGGATCGGCTCGCGCTGGCATTCGGGCGCGGTGACGGTCGGCACGCCCTCATAGCCAGCCTCGCAGACGATGCGGGCAAAGCCGAACTGCGCCTCCAGATCGGCGATCAGGTCGGGGTCGATGCCCTGCCGGCCGCGATAGCTGCCCTCGGCGCCGACGCGCGGCTGGGCGCCGCCGCCGGCTTCGCCGCCACCGCCCGAAAAGCGCCCGGTGACATCGCCGGCACCCTCCTGAAGCTCGGCGATCAGCTGCTCGACCGGCCCGCCGGGGGCGAACTGGATGACGACGAAGTTCAGCAGCATGATCCCGAACAGCGTCGGGATGATCAGCAGCAGCCTGCGCAGGATATAGGCGCCCATCAGTCGCCCGGCCCTCGGTTCATGTCGTCCGGGGCCTTCCTAGCGGCGATCGCGGACAAGTGCGACTTACCAATTCTTCATGCCCTGGCGGCCGAACGCCGAAACGACATGAGCGTGGCATGGGCCGCGAGGCGGTAGGGCGCGTGCTCCGCACGCACCGTGTCGTTGCGTCCGAGGGCGCGTGCAGGCACGCACCCCAGCGCGCTGTCCGGTCGGCATCCTCAAAGCTTGCCCGCCGCCTGCATCGCCGCGTAGCGGTCGAAATCCATCCACCAGGTCTCGGGCGCGCCGAGGCCGTATTGCGGCTGGATCTCCGGGCCGTTCGAACACGTCCCAGTAGGCGATGGTGTGGCTGCCCTTGTGCCATTGCGGGATCCAGATGTGCTTGGCGCGCAGCACGCGGTCGAGCGCCTTGACGGCGTCGGTCAGCGTCTCGCGGCTGTCGGCGCGCTCGATGATCTCGATCAGCCCGTCGACCACCGGATCGGTCACGCCAGCGATGTTCTCCGAGCCAGGCGAGCTGGCGCTCGCCGACTCGAAATAGTCGCGCAGCTCGATCCCCGGCGTCAGCGACATCGCCTTGCGGTCGGTCGTGATGTCGAAGTCGAAATCCTCCATGCGCTTGCGGTACTGCGCCGGGTCGACCTCGCGCAGCGTGGCGCGGACGCCGATCTTCTCGAGGTTCTTGGCGAAGGGTGCCGCGATGCGCTCGAAGCCCTGGCTGCCGATCAGGAACTCGACCTCGAGCGGCTTGCCGTCCTTCATGCGCACGCCGTTCTCGACCGTCCAGCCGGCCTCGTCGAGAAGCTCCGCGGCGCGGCGCAGATTGTGCCGGTTGCGCCCGGTCGCGTCGGTCTTGGGCGGCACATAAGCGGGATCGCTCAGCACCTCGGGCGGCAGCTTGTCGGCGAAGCGCTCGAGGATCGCCATCTCGCCGGGCGTCGGCGGCCCATCGGCCTGCATCGGCCCGCCCTCGAAGAAAGATGTCCGTGCGCGTGTACAGGTCGTAGAACAGCCGCTCGTTCGACCACTCGAAGTCGAAGGCCAGCGCGATCGCCTCGCGCACCCGCGGGTCCTTGAACTTGTCGCGCCGCAGGTTGAACCAGAAGCCCTGCGTGCCGGCCGGCCGGTTGTCGGGCAGGGTCACGAGCACGACGTCGTCCGTGCCGACGGCCGGGAAGTTCTCGCGGCGTGTAGGCGGTGGCCCAGAACTGGCTGGTGAATTCCTCGTTGTAGAGGAAGGCGCCGGCCTTGAACGCCTCGAAGGCCGCCGAGCGGTCGCGGAAGTACTCGAAGCGGATTTCGTCGAAATTGTTGCGCCCGACGTTCACGGGCAGGTCTTGCGCCCAATAGTCCGAGACCCGCTCGAAGCTGACGCTCTGGCCGGGCCGCACGCGGCCGATGCCGTAGGCGCCGCTGCCGACCGGCTTGTCGAGTGTCGACTGGGTGAAGTCGTGCTCGGTGTAGTAGGCCTTGGACAGCACCGGCAGGCCTGCGACCAGCATCGGCAGGTCGCGCTTGGCCGCGCCCTCGACGAAATCGAAGCGCACCCGGTGCGGCCCCTCGGCCGTCGCGCTTCCGACCGGCGCCAGCAGCACGCGATAGCTCGGGTGCCCCTTGTCGCGCAGCGTCTGGAAGCTGAAGACGACGTCGTCGGCGGTGATGGGCGTGCCGTCCTGGAAGCGCGCCTCCGGGCGCAGGTTGAAGGCGACCCAGGACCGGTCCTCGGGCAGCTCGGCAGACTCCGCGATCAGCCCGTACATGGAATCGGGCTCGTCCTCAGCCGAGACCATCAGGCTGTCATAGAGCAGCGCCGAGACGCCGATCGCCGGGTTGCCCTTCAGGATGAAGGGATTGAAGCTGTCGAAGGTGACGTTGCCATAGCCGGTCGACCAGACGCCGCCCTTGGGCGCGTCCGGGTTGACATAGTCAAAGTGCTGGAAGTCGGGTCCGTATTTCAGGTCGCCGAAGGCCGAGACGCCATGCCTGACGGTCGTTTCGCCCGACGACGGCGCGGCCGCAGCGCCCGCCTCTGCCCCGGCCCCGGCCGCCGTCGTCTGCGATGCCCCCGGCCCGGCCGCGCCCGCCGCCAGCATCAGGGCCAGTGCCGCGCCGAAGGTGCGCCGTGTCAGCCGCATGAGCCCACTCCTCCTGCTTTCCCCGTGGTTAGGGTCGGCAATCGCAGGATGCAAGAACGACACACATTCGGGTGAGAGCCCCGACCGCCGCCTTGATACGCGCGCCCGCGCCTGGCGCGCCCCGCCGGCCTTCAACGGCCGCCCTGAACGAAGCGAGGCCCCGGGCTGCACATGCCGCCCGGGGCCCCGCGACGCGCCGACAGCGCCCGACCAGCCGCCGCTACTGCTGCAGCGCCTGGGGATCGCCGCCATGCTCGTTCAGATAGGCGATCACGTTGATCCGGTCCTGCGGATCCTTCAGGCCGGCGAAGGCCATCTTGGTGCCCGGCACGATCGCCTTGGGGTTCTCGAGATACTGGAGCAGGTTCTCGGGCGTCCACTGCCCGCCATGCGCCTTCATCGCGTCCGAGTAGTTGAAGCCTTCGATGCTGGCGACCGGCCGCCCGACCACGCCCCAGAGCGACGGGCCGATGGCGTTCTTGCCCTCTTCCAGCTTGTGGCAGGCGGCGCAGCGGCGGAACAGCTTTTCGCCCGCCGCGACATCGGCCGAGGCGAAGTCGACGCCGCCGCCGGCCGCTGCGCCAGCCGCCGGCGCGGCAGGCGCGGCCGCTATCTGCTCGCCCTGCGCCGAGTCCGGAGTCTGCTGCTGCGAGGCGCCTTGCTGGCCTTGCGCCTGCGGCTCGACCGGCTCCTGAGCCGGCCCCACCGGCACGCCGCCCTGCTCGGCCTGCACGCCCTCGCGGCGGATCACCGGCGTCTGCGTCACCGGCGGCTCGGTGCCGGGCGGCACGTCCGTGCTCGACGGCGCGGGCGGCGCCTCCGACACGCCGCCGGGCAGCGGCGCGCCCGACTGCGGCGCGGCGCCCTGCCCGGGCAGCCCGACCTCGCCGGCGGTGTTCTGCTGGGCCGGCGCCTCCTGCGACGGATCGGGCGAGTGCAGCACCGTCTCGCCGCGCGGCTGGTCCGCGTCCGCCTCGGCCGACTCGGCCGCCGGCGAGGTCGGCGCGTTGGCGCCCTCGGAGGTATCCACCGTGGTGACGCCCGTCACGACGCCGCCGGCGTTCTGGCCCTCGGAGACGCTCGACTCGGCCGCGCCTGCTGCCGCGCCCGCTGGCGCTGTCGCGCCGCCGACGCCCTCGGCGCCCTCCGGCTTCACCGCCTGCCCGGCCTGCTCGACCTCGGCCGCCTCGGACATGCTCTCGATGCCGGCCGACTCGGCCGGCGCGGGCGCGCCCTCGGCCGCCTCGCCCGGCGGGTTGACGCCCGGCGCGGGCCCCACGCCCGGCGACAGCGACGGATCGGGGATCGCCGTCCCCGCCTCGCCCGCTGCGGTCGCCTCTGCGAGCGGCGCGATCCCCGCCGTCAGGTCGACCGGCTGGCCGCCCGCCTGATTCAGATAGGCGATCACGTTCGCCCGGTCCTGCGGGTCGCCGAGACCGGCATAGCTCATCTTGGTGCCGGGCACCCAGGCCTTGGGGTTCTCGAGGAAATGGAACATCTCCTCCGGCGTCCAGTCGCCGCCATGCGCCGCCATCGCGTCCGAATAGCTGAAATCCGGCAATCGAGGCGACCGGCCGCCCGACCACGCCGTGCAGGCTCGGGCCGACCTTGTTCACCCCGGCCTCGACCGCGTGGCAGGCCGAGCACGCCCGGAACACCTTCTCGCCCGCGCTGGCGTCGGCCTCGGTGAACAGCGCCGCCAGGTCCACCTGCGGCGCCTCCTCGGCCTCGCCGCCGCCGGCCTCCTCGATCGGCAGGGCGAAGGCCAGCACCTCCTCCCCCTCGGCATGGCCGACCTCGCTCGTGCCGTAGATCTGTCCCGAGAAGAAGTTCAGGAGAAGGAAGATCAGCAGCGCGCCCAACCCCGCACCGGCGATTTTGTTGAAGTCCGTCGAGTTCATGCGCTCCGCCTCCGTGGCCCGGGGCCTTGAATATCGCCTTCCAACTCCCGGTCGCAAGCGATAGAAGCCGCGACCAATGGTGACATGGCCACGGCGCGGCCCAGGACGTCCGGCGGGCTTGCGTCGGTCCTCCGGGCGGGCGTCGGGCCTTGGTCCGGGGGAGGGGCCGAGATGGGGTTCTGCTGTTGAACGGCAAGATCGGCGGCACGGGCGGACGCATCGCCTTCCAGGGCGATCTCGGGGCCTATTCGCACCAGGCCTGCCGCGAGGTCTTTCCCGAGCTCGAGCCCTTGCCCTGCCCGACCTTCGAGGCGGCGCTCGAGGCGGTGAAGACGCGCGAGGCGGACCTCGCCATGATGCCGATCGAGAACTCGACCTATGGACGGGTGGCCGACCTGCACCACCTGCTGCCGACCTCGGGCCTCTACATCATCGGCGAGCACTTCGTGCCCGTCCACCTGCAGCTTCTGGGCGTGCCGGGCGCGACGCTCGAGGGCATCAAGGAGGCGCAGAGCCACACGGTGGCCCTCGGCCAGTGCAAGGCCTTCCTCGCCCGGCACGCGATCCGCGCCGCCATCGGCGCCGACACCGCCGGCAGCGCCGCCCAGATCGCCGAGGACAAGGACCCGGCCCGCGCCGCCATCGCCTCGCGGCTGGCGGGCGAGATCTACGGGCTTCAGGCGCTGGCCGAGAACATCGAGGACGCCAGCCACAACACCACCCGCTTCCTCGTCATGTCGCGCCAGAAGATCGAGGCCGACCCCACCGAGGGCACCGCGATGACGAGCTTCGTCTTCGAGGTCCGCAACGTGCCGGCGGCGCTCTACAAGGCGATGGGCGGCTTCGCCACGAACGGCATCAACATGGTCAAGCTCGAGAGCTACATGCTGGGCGGCAGCTTCTGGGCCACCCAGTTCTACGCCGAGATCGAGGGCCACCCCGACGACCGCGCCGTCCAGCACGCCTTCGAGGAACTCGCCTTCTTCACCAAGCACGTCAAGGTGCTCGGCGTCTTCCCCGCCGCCGACTTCCGCAAGCGGGCAGGGGCAAAGCCCGACTGACGGGCCTCACCCAACGCGCCGTGCCCCTCCCCATCTGTGGAGGGCCTTGGAAGGGGTGGCTCCGAGCCGCGCACCCCTCTCGTGGATCGGCGCTCGTCGACGCTCCCCGAACTCGAGGGCGAACGCGCTCGAACGGGCACACATCTGTCCTCGAAGACCTCGGCTTTGCCGAAGTCTCCATTGCACTTTCCAGGAGTTACGCAAGGATCTTTGCCGAAGAGTTCGCCGCACCCTTCGCCGAACGCCTCGCCGAACCGGCGGGAAAGAGAAAGGCCCCGCGGCGTGGGCCGCGGGGCCTCCGGCTCCCCCAAGGGTGCGTTCGTCAGCAGCTGTAGTACATCTGGAACTCGACCGGGTGCGGCGTGTGCTCGTAGCTGTAGATCTCGTCCCACTTCAGCGCCATGTAGCCGTCGATCTGGTCGCGGGTGAAGACGTTGCCCTTGAGCAGGAACTCGTGGTCGGCCTCGAGGCTCTCCATGGCCTCGCGCAAGCTGCCGCAGACCGTGGGGATGCCGGCCAGTTCCTCGGGCGGCAGGTCGTAGAGGTCCTTGTCGGCGGCTTCGCCCGGGTGGATCCGGTTCTCGATGCCGTCGAGGCCGGCCATCAGCAGCGCCGACATGGCGAGGTAGGGGTTGGCGGCCGGATCGGGGAAGCGGGTCTCGACGCGCTTGGCCTTGGGGCTTTCGGTCCAGGGGATGCGGACCGAGGCCGAGCGGTTGCGCGCCGAATAGGCCAGAAGGACGGGCGCCTCGAAGCCGGGTATCAGCCGCTTGTAGCTGTTGGTCGACGGGTTGGTGAACGCGTTCAGCGCCTTGGCGTGCTTGAGGATGCCGCCGATGTAGAACAGCGCCTCCTCGCTCAGGTCGGCGTACTGGTCGCCGGCGAAGAGCGGCTTGCCGCCCTTCCAGATCGACTGGTTGACGTGCATGCCGCTGCCATTGTCGCCCTTTATCGGCTTCGGCATGAAGGTCGCCGACTTGCCATAGGCGTGCGCCACGTTGTGGATGACGTACTTGTATTTCTGCATGGCGTCGCCCTGGCGCGTCAGGGTGTCGAAGATCATGCCCAGCTCGTGCTGGCAGCTGGCGACCTCGTGGTGGTGCTTGTCGACCTTCATGCCGATCCGAGCCATGGTCGACAGCATCTCCGAGCGGATGTCCTGGCCGGTGTCGGTCGGGTTCACCGGGAAATAGCCGCCCTTCAGCGTCGGGCGGTGGCCCATGTTGCCCATCTCGAACTCGGCGTCCGAGTTCCAGCTGGCGTCGTCGGCGTCGACCTCGTAGCCGACCTTGTTGATGTCGACCTTGAAGCGGACGTCGTCGAAGATGAAGAACTCGGCCTCGGGCCCCCAATAGGAGACGTCGCCGATGCCGCTGTCCTTGAGGTACCGCTCGGCGTTCTGCGCCGTGCCGCGCGGGTCGCGCTCGTAGGGCTCGCCCGTGTCCGGCTCGACCACGGTGCAGAAGACGGCCAGCGTCTTCTCGGCATAGAACGGGTCGATATAGGCCGACTCGCAGTCGGGCATCAGCTTCATGTCGGACTTGTCGATCGACTTCCAGCCGGCGATCGAGCTGCCGTCGAACATCCAGCCCTCGGCGAACCAGTCCTCGTCGACGATGCCCGAATAGGCCGTGACGTGCTGCATCTTGCCGCGCGGATCGGTGAAGCGCAGATCGACATAGGCGATCTCCTCGTCCTTGATCCGCTTGGTCAATTCTGCGGGTGTGCTCATTCGTCCCTCTCCCGTTTCTTCGCGCGCGCGCCCCGAGCAAGCTCAGAGCGCGTCGACCCCTTCCTCGCCGGTGCGGATCCGCACGGCCTGTTCGACGTTCGTGACAAAGATCTTGCCGTCGCCGATCTTGCCGGTCTTGGCGGCGGCAACGATCGCCTCGGTGACCTGGTCGACCAGCGCGTCGTCGACGACGACCTCGATCTTCACCTTTGGCAGGAAATCCACGACGTACTCGGCGCCGCGATAGAGTTCGGTATGGCCCTTCTGCCGACCGAAGCCCTTGGCCTCGAGGACGCTCAGGCCCTGGATGCCAATGTCCTGCAGGGCCTCCTTGACCTCGTCCAGCTTGAACGGCTTGATGATCGCTTCGACCTTCTTCATCACGTCCTCCCGCGTCCGCGCATGGCTGATGCCCGGCCGGGCGCCGGGTTTCAACTTGGTACGCAAGCCGCTGTGCCATATGGTTAAGCCGTTGAATTCACGCGGAGCTGTTCGGCGCCTGGACCGCAACGGGCGGCAGTCTGCTCAAAATCTAGGCAGACTGCCGAAAGCACGTGCGCATCGTGTCCGAGAGGTGACCGGGCGCACGCAAAGGCCGCAGCAGAGTGCCAGGAAGCGGAGAGCAGGCGCATGAGCGAAGCACTGTCGGCCGCGCAGATGCGCGGCATTGAGCGTGCCGCGATCGACGCGGGCCATGTCACGGGGCTCGAGCTGATGGAGCGCGCCGGGCGCGGCGTCGTCGAGGCCATGCTCGCCTGGCGCCCGGAGCTTGCGACCGCGCCGCACAGGGCCGCCGTGCTCTGCGGGCCGGGCAACAATGGCGGCGACGGCTTTGTCGTGGCGCGGCTCCTGCGCGAGCGCGGCTGGGAGGTCGAGGTTCTTCTCTATGGCCGCGATCCCTCGGAGATCGACAAGCTGCCCCCTGACGCGGCCGCCAACGCCCGGCGCTGGGCGCCGATCGGCGGCATCCAGCCGCTGGCCTCGCAGACGTTGCCGGCGGGCTACGATATCTGCGTGGACGCGATCTTCGGCACCGGGCTCGCCCGCGATCTCGACGCCGACCTGGCTGAGATCGTCGAGACGCTCGATGCGGCACGGCTCGCCGGCCTCCGGCAAGGTGGTCTGCGTCGACATGCCGACGGGGCTCTGCTCCGACAGCGGGCGGCCGCGGCCGGCGGCGCTGCGCGGCGCGCTGACCGTGACCTTCCACCGGGCGAAGATCGGCCACTTTCTCGCCAGCGGGCCCGACTGCTGCGGACGGCTGGTCGTGGCGGACATCGGCCTCGACCAGCGCCCTGTCGCCGGCGCGGTCCGCGTGAACGCGCCGACCCATGGCGGCAGCAGCTCGGCAAGACGGGCGCCGCGCACAAATACGGCTATGGCCATGCGCTGGTGCTGTCGGGCGGGGTCGGCAAGGGCGGCGCGGCGCGGCTTGCCGCCGCGCGGCGGCGCTGCGCATCGGCGCGGGGCTGGTGACGGTCGGCTGCCCGCCGGCCGCGCTGATCGAGAACGCCGCGGCGCTCGACGCCGTCATGCTGGCGCCCTGGCAAGCGATGCCGAGGCGCTCGCGCGACCTGGTCGAGGCGCGCAGGATCAACGCCGCCTGCATCGGGCCCGGGCTTCGGGCATGGCGAGCGGCTGCGGAGCTTTCGTGGCGGCGCTGCTCGCAGCGTGGACGAGGCGCGCAGACCGCGCCGGCCGTCGTGCTCGATGCCGATGCGATCAGCGAATATGCCGACGACCCGCTGGCGCTCTTCGGGCTGCTGCACCCGCGCTGCGTGCTGACGCCGCACGAGGGCGAGTTCGGCCGGCTCTTCCCGGACCTGCTGGACAAGCTGCGGGCTTCCCGCCGGTGCGGCGCCGGCCTATTCCAAGGTCGGACGCGGCGCGCGAGGCAGCGGCGCGGGCGGGCTGCGTCGTGCTGTTCAAGGGGCCGGACACGGTGATCGCCGACCCTTCCGGCGGCTGCGCGATCAGCTCGGCCGCCTATGGGCGCGCGGCGCCCTGGCTGGCGACGGCGGGGACGGGGGACGTGCTGGCGGGCTTCGTCACGGGCCTGCTCGCGCGCGGGCTTCGGCGCATTCGAGGCCGCCGAGGCCGCCGCCTGGCTCCATGTCGAATGCGCTCTGAACTTCGGCCCCGGCCTGATTTCGGAGGATCTGAGCGAGGCGTTGCCGGCCGTCTTTCGCGAGCTCGGCATCTGACCGATCAACTCGCAGAGGCAACGACGATTTTTTCTATGGCTCTGCCGCAACTCGTTGCTATAGAGGCGCCGATTTCGCCGGGCCGTCCCGGTTGGCGGGCGTGGTGGAACTGGTAGACACGCGAGATTTAGGTTCTCGTGCCGCAAGGCGTGGGGGTTCAAGTCCCTCCGTCCGCACCAAGCCGAAGTTGTTTCCCGGCGCTCCTGCCGGTGTCGGGACGAAGAGGACGCTAGATGCAGGTGACTGAGACCAAGGCCGAGGGGCTGAAGCGCGAATACAAGCTCGTCGTCACGGCGGAGACGCTCGATGCCAAGACCACCGAGAAGCTCGAGGTTCTGCGCAAGGACATTCACCTGAAGGGCTTCCGCAAGGGCAAGGCGCCGCTGAAGCTGATGAAGCAGCGCTTCGGCAAGTCGGTGCTGGGCGAGGTCGTGCAGGAGACGGTCGAGAACACCGTCGCCGATCACCTCAAGGAGCAGGGGCACCGCCCGGCGCGCCAGCCCGACATCAAGATCGAGAACGAGAAGTTCGAGGAGGGCGACGACCTGAAGGTCGAGATCGCCTATGAGTGCCTGCCCGAGGTGCCGGAGATCGACTTCTCGGCGATCAAGCTCGAGCGCCGGGTCGTGACGGTCGACGACGCGTCGATCGACGAGGCGCTCGACCGGCTGGCCAAGGGCTCGGTCAGCTTCGAAGCCGCGCGAGGCCGAGGCGCGGCCGCCGAAGATGGCGACCAGGTCGTCATCGATTTCGTTGGCCGGATCGATGGCGAGGTTTTCGACGGCGGCGAGGCCGAGGACTATCCGCTGGTGCTGGGCTCGGAGAGCTTCATCCCCGGCTTCGAGGGCGCAGCTGATCGGCGCAAAGGCGGGCGACGAGAAGGAGGTGTCCGTCTCGTTCCCCGAGCAGTACGGCGCACCGAACCTGGCCGGCAAGGACGCGGTCTTCACCGTGACGGTGAAGGAGGTGCGCAAGCCCAAGCCCGCCGAGATCAACGAAGAGCTGGCGCAGCGCTATGGCGCCGAGAACCTCGACCAGCTGAGAGAGCAGCTGCGCGAGCGGATCGGCAACGAGTATGCCGGCGCCGGGCGCACGCTGCTGAAGCGTCGGCTGCTCGACCGGCTGGACGAGCTGGTCGGCCTTCGAGCTGCCGGAATCGCTGGTCCAGATCGAGGCGAAGTCGATCGCCCACCAGCTCTGGCACGAGGAGAACCCGGACCATCACGGCCACGATCACCCCGAGGTCGAGCCGACGCGACGAGCACCTGCGGCTGGCCGAGCGGCGCGTCAGGCTGGGCCTGCTGCTGGCCGACATCGGCTCGCGCGAGAAAGTCGAGATCGGCGAGGCCGAGCTCGGCCAGGCGATCATGGCCCAGGCGCGGCGCTATCCGGGGCAGGAGCGCGAGTTCTTCGAGTTCGTCCGGCAGAACCGCGAGGCGCTGGAGCAGATCCGCGCGCCGCTCTACGAGGACAAGGTCGTCGACCTGATCCTGGCAAAGGCCGAGGTGACCGAGACGCCCGTCGGCAAGGACGAGCTGCAGGCCGAACTCGACAAGCTCGACGAGGACGCGCCTGCCGCGACCGCGGCTGCCGCCGAGCCGTCCTGAGGCGCGGGGCGCGCGCTCAGCGCGCCCGCGTCGCGATCAGCACGCCGACCCCCGCTGCGGCCATCCCCGCCCAGGCGAGGGGCGGCATCACCTCGCCCAGCAAGGCCCAGGCCATCGCCGCTGCGATCGGCGGGACGAGGAACATGAGCGCCGAGACGCGCGCCACCTCGCCCGCCCGGATCATCGCCAGCAGCAGCGAGGTGGCGATCAGCGAGTTGCCGATCACGAGATAGCCGAGCGCGGCGCCGAACTCCCACGTCCAGTCGACGCGCTGCGTCTCGAGCAGCAGGGCAAAGGGCACGATGCCCACGAGGCCTGCGGCGAAATCCGACGAGGTTGGCCGTCACCGGGTGGTGCGCCACGCCGAAGCGCTTTTCCCAAAGCATGCCGGCGATCATGCCGCCGAGGCCGAGGGCCGCGAAGCCGAGCCCGAGCGCCGGCGGCGGCGCGATCGTCGAGCGGGCGAGAATGACGGTCGCGGTGCCGAGCAGCCCGAGCCCCAGCCCCGCCCAGCGGCGCAAGCCGATCCGCTCGGCGGCGAGACCGGGGGCCAGAATGGCGATGACGATCGGCTGCAGCGACATCACCAGGGCAACGACGCCTGCGGCCACGCCGGCCCGAAAGGCCAGGTAGGACATGCCGAAATAGACCGTCTGGATGAAGAAGCCCGACGATTGCCAGGTGCGCCCACTCGGCAGGGCGCCGGGGCATTGGCGGGCGCAGCAGCACGAACAGCGGCAGCATGGCGCCGATCGCGCACGCATAGCGCAGCACGAGCAGCGTCAGCGGCTCGGCATAGAGAAGCCCCACCTTGGCGACGACATAGCCGCCCGACCACAGGCAGCAGAACGCCACCGGAGCGGCCAGCAGCCAGAGCGGGCGCCGGCGCGCCGGCCGATCTCGCTGAGCTTTGGCGGGATCGGTCATGCTGGACCAATCCGGGTCGTCGGCCGGGTCTGGGGCACGGCCGGAGGGGGCACCCGGTGGCCGAGGCAGGTGCAACAATTTCGGGTTGGCGCCATTGAAGGGCCAGTAAGCAGTCATTAAGACATTGGCGCAACGTATGAACCATGCCGACGCCGCCGCCCCGCCGCGGCGCCGGGGAGCCAAAGGCAGACCCCATGCGCGATCCAGCTGATACCGTTACGAATTTCATCATTCCGACCGTCGAGGAGATCACCGCCCGCGGCACGACTCGCTACGACATCTTCTCGCGCCTGCTGAAGGAGCGGATCGTGTTCGTGGCCGGCCCCGTCGAGGACCAGATGGCGACGCTGATCGTCGCCCAGCTGCTGTTCCTCGAGGCCGAGAACCCGAAGAAGGAAATCTCGATGTACATCAACAGCCCGGGTGGCGTCGTCACCTCGGGGCTGTCGATCTACGACACCATGCAGTACATCCGGCCCAAGGTCTCGACGCTGTGCGTCGGCCAGGCGGCCTCGATGGGCTCGCTGCTGCTGGCTGCCGGCGCCAAGGACATGCGCTTCTCGCTGCCGAATTCGCGGATCATGGTGCACCAGCCATCCGGCGGGTTCCGCGGCCAGGCGTCCGACATCGAGATCCACGCCCGCGAGGTGCTCGAGCTGAAGCGGCGCCTGAACGAGATCTATCAGACGCATACCGGCCAGGACCTCGAGGTCATTGAGCGGGCGCTCGACCGCGACTATTTCATGACCCCGCAATCGGCCAAGGAGTGGGGCCTGATCGACAACATCGTCGAGCAGCGCAAGGAGCCGGAACCGGCGTGAGCGCAGCACCGCGCGCTGGGGTGTGACAACCGTGACAGCCTGGTGCAACAGCGCTAGTTTGATGGTGTCGGGATTCGGGAGGATCGCGGCCTGAGCGTACGACGTAAGTGACATGGCGGCGACCCGATCCGCCCGAAGCGAATAGGCGGATCTGCATTCGCCCGGAGACGTGAAATGAGCAAGACCAGCGGCTCGGACAGCAAGAACACCCTCTACTGCTCGTTCTGCGGCAAGAGCCAGCACGAGGTCCGCAAGCTGATCGCCGGCCCGACGGTGTTCATCTGCGACGAGTGCGTCGAGCTCTGCATGGACATCATCCGCGAGGAGACGAAGAACAACCTCGTGAAGTCGTCCGAAGGCGTGCCGACGCCGCGCGACATCTGCAACGTGCTCGACGACTATGTCATCGGGCAGGAAGTGGCAAAGCGCGTGCTCTCGGTCGCGGTGCACAACCACTACAAGCGGCTGAACCACGCGGCGAAGTCGTCGGATGTCGAGCTCGCCAAGTCGAACATCCTGCTGATCGGCCCGACCGGCTGCGGCAAGACGCTGCTGGCGCAGACGCTGGCGCGCATCCTCGACGTGCCGTTCACCATGGCCGACGCCACCACGCTGACCGAGGCCGGCTATGTCGGCGAGGATGTCGAGAACATCATCCTCAAGCTGCTGCAGTCGGCCGACTACAATGTCGAGCGGGCGCAGCGCGGCATCGTCTATATCGACGAGGTCGACAAGATCAGCCGCAAGTCGGACAACCCCTCGATCACCCGCGACGTCTCGGGCGAGGGCGTGCAGCAGGCGCTGCTCAAGATCATGGAGGGCACGGTCGCCTCGGTGCCGCCGCAGGGCGGCCGCAAGCACCCGCAGCAGGAGTTCCTGCAGGTCGACACGACCAACATCCTGTTCATCTGCGGCGGCGCCTTCGCCGGGCTCGACAAGATCATCGCCCAGCGCAACAAGGGCAGCGCGATGGGCTTCGGCGCCGACGTCAAGTCGGTCGAGGACCGGCGCGTCGGCGAGGTGCTGATGGACCTCGAGCCCGAGGACCTGCTGAAGTTCGGCCTGATCCCCGAATTCGTCGGCCGCCTGCCGGTCATCGCGACGCTGCAGGACCTGGACGAGGAGGCGCTGGTCCAGATCCTCACCTCGCCGAAGAACGCGCTGGTCAAGCAGTACCAGCGGCTCTTCGAGATGGAGAGCGTCGAGCTTAGCTTCACCGAGGAGGCGCTGGCGGCGATCGCGCGCAAGGCGATCAGCCGCAAGACCGGCGCGCGCGGCCTGCGCTCGATCCTGGAGGACGTGCTGCTCGATCCGATGTTCGAGCTGCCGGGGATGGAAGGCGTCCAGGAGATCGTCGTCAATGACGACGTGATCGAAGGGCAGGGCCAAGCCCCTCTACATCTATTCGGAGAAGAGCGCCGAGGCTACCGCATCTTGATAGGCAGGGCGCCATAGAGCGCCCGGCTGCCGTGCGGTCAGCTTGAATTCGGCGTGCTCGGGTACCATTTCGGGATCCAAGCAGACAGACGCTCGCGCGGGCCCTCCGCGGGAGCCAGAGGCAGACACATGAGCGAACAGAACCTACTCTCCCACGGCAGCGACCTACCCGGTGCTGCCGCTCCGCGACATCGTCGTCTTCCCGCACATGATCGTGCCGCTCTTCGTCGGGCGGACGCGCTCTGTCAAGGCGCTGGAAGCCGTGATGAAGGACGACCGGCAGATCCTGCTCGCCTCGCAGCGCGACGCGGCCAAGGACGAGCCGGCCGAGGACGACATCTATCGCGTCGGCTCGCTGGCCAACGTGCTGCAGCTGCTGAAGCTGCCTGACGGCACCGTCAAGGTGCTGGTCGAGGGCCGCAGCCGGGCCCGGATCACCGCACTTCGTGCCGAACGAGGATTATTTCGAGGCCGGCGATCGAGGGGATCGATGAGTCGCTCGGCGACGCCGACACGCTGTCGGCGCTGTCGCGCTCGCTCGTCGACCGGTTCGAGCGCTACGTGAAGCTCAACAAGAACGTGCCCGAGGAGGCGCTGGCCAATATCGGCGAGATCGAGGATCCGTCGAAGCTGGCCGACACCATCGCGGGACACATGGGCGTCAAGCTGTCCGAGCGGCAAAAGCTGCTGGAGGAGCCGAGCGTCGCCAGCCGCATGGAGAAGATCCTCGGCCTGATCCAGGGCGAGATCTCGGTCCTGCAGGTCGAGAAGAAGATCAAGTCGCGCGTCAAGAACCAGATGGAGAAGACGCAGCGCGAGTACTACCTCAACGAGCAGATGAAGGCGATCCAGCGCGAGCTGGGCGAGGGCGACGACGGCCGCGACGACATCGCCGAGTACGAGCGCCAGATCGAGGAGACCAAGCTCTCCAAGGAGGCGCAAGGACAAGGCGACGGCCGAGCTGAAGAAGCTCAAGAACATGTCGCCGATGTCGGCCGAGGCCACCGTCGTCCGCAACTATCTCGACTGGATGCTGTCGATCCCGTGGGGCGTGAAGTCGCGCGTCAAGAAGGACCTGACCAAGGCCCAGGCGGTGCTCGACGACGACCATTACGGGCTCGCGAAGGTCAAGGAGCGGATTGTCGAGTACCTGGCCGTGCAGCAGCGTTCGGCCAAGCTGAAGGGCCCGATCCTGTGCCTCGTCGGCCCTCCGGGCGTCGGCAAGACCTCGCTCGGCAAGTCGGTCGCGCAGGCGACGGGGCGCGAGTTCATCCGCATCTCGCTCGGCGGCGTCCGTGACGAGGCGGAGATCCGCGGCCACCGGCGGACCTATATCGGCTCGATGCCCGGCAAGATCATCCAGTCGATGAAGAAGGCCAAGACCACGAACCCGCTCATCCTGCTCGACGAGATCGACAAGATGGGTCACGACTTCCGTGGCGACCCGGCCTCGGCGATGCTGGAGGTGCTGGATCCCGAGCAGAACGGCACGTTCGTCGACCACTACCTCGAGGTCGAGTACGACCTGTCGAACGTGATGTTCATCACGACGGCGAACACCTACAACATGCCGCAGCCGCTGATCGATCGGATGGAGATCATCCGCCTCGCCGGCTACACCGAGGACGAGAAGATCGAGATCGCCCGGCGCCACCTCGCAGCCCAAGCAGGAGAAGGAGCACGGGCTGCGCAAGGACGAGTTCTCGCTGACCGACGAAGCGCTGAAGGCGATCGTCCAGACCTATACGCGGGAGGCGGGCGTTCGGAACCTCGAGCGCGAGCTCGCCAAGCTGTGCCGCAAGGTGCTGACCGAGATCGTCCGCGGCGACCACAAGAAGGTCGAGGTGACGAAGGACAATCTCGAGCACTATCTCGGCGTGCCGCGGTTCAAGCACGGCCTGGCCGAGGAGACCGACCAGGTCGGCGTGACCACGGGGCTGGCCTACACCTCGGTCGGCGGCGACCTGCTTGCACATCGAGGCGCTGAAGCTGCCGGGGCGGGGCCGGATGAAGACGACCGGCACGCTCGGCGACGTGATGAAGGAGTTGATCGACGCCGCGGCGAGCTTCGTCCGCTCCAAGGCGCCGGCCTTCGGCATCAAGCCGACGCGGTTCGAGAAGATCGACATCCACGTCCACGTGCCCGAAGGGCGCGACCCCGAAGGACGGCCCGTCGGCCGGCGTCGCGATGGTGACCTCGATCGTCTCGGTCCTGACGGAGATCCCCGTCCGCAAGGACATGGCGATGACGGGCGAGGTGACGCTGCGCGGCAACGTCCTGCCGATCGGCGGCCTGAAGGAGAAGCTGCTGGCCGCGCTCCGCGGCGGCATCAAGACGGTGCTGATCCCGAAGGAGAACATCAAGGACCTGGCCGACATCCCCGACAACGTGAAGGGTGGGCTCGAGATCATCCCGGTCGAGAGCGTCAGCCAGGTGCTGAAGCACGCGCTGGTCCGCCAGCCCGAGCCGATCGAGTGGGACGAGGAAGAGGAAGTCGACGCTCCGATCGCGGGCGACGAGAATGAGGGTATCGAGACACCGCTCGCTCATTGATCGAGCAGAGCCTGACAGTTGGGGCCGGGTCGAACGACCCGGCCCCTTTTTTGTTTCGGCGGTAGATGCGTGCCGGCTCGTTGTTCCCGAATGAGCGGCGGGAACTACTCCCGGGGTTTGGCGTTTTTCGCCCAGTGCGCAGATGCGCGTCTGAGGGAGAAGCGCCATGGATTTCATTCGACTGAGCATTATGGTCGCGATGCTTGGCTGTCTGTCCGTCTCCGGCTGCGGCCTGGTTGCGGCCGGAGCGGCCGGGGGTGTCGCCGGAAGCGAGTTGAGCGAGGACGACAACGACTTCGACCCGCTGGAGAACACCGAAGTCGGGCAAGAAGTCGACCAACAGGTCGACCAGGCCGTCCAGTAACGCTGCGTGGAGCCCGAGAGCGGGCTCCACCACTTTTCGCGACGCCCTTTCCACGCGGCTAGCCATATTGGCGTTCCCGGGCAGAAGAGCAGCTTGCGAGCGTGCTCACGCGTGAGCGGCCGACGCCGCTCTGGTAGAACGTCGCTCGGGCGCACCGATCTCTCGGCGTATGGTAATTTTGTCGCCTGCAGCGCAGGAGCGTTGCGCACCGCCGACCCTCCGCTATAGTGCCGCCAAATGCGCTTGGCAGAGACCCGGCGTGACGGACGGAGGGGAAATGGCGGACCACAAGCACGCGGACGAGCATGGGCTCTATTCAGGCGAGCCCATCTATCACGGTCTCGACGACGAGCATAACAGGCTGGGCCATGCCTTGCTCGAGGACCGCGAATGGGTCTTTGCGTCTTTCATGCGCTGGAGCGCGTGGACGGTCCTGCTGATCTTTATCATTCTCGCCTTCCTGGCGATCACCCAGACCTGACGGTCCGCCCATCCCTAGCCGGCACCGCCCGCTCTTGAAGGACCGGGCGGCCCGGACTTTCCGCGAGAGAAGCCATGAAGATCGCGATCCCTAAGGAGAGCCGCGCGCACGAGACCCGGGTGGCGGCCACCCCCGAAACCGTGAAGAAGTTCGTCCGGTCCGGCTGCGAGGTGGTGGTCGAGAAGGGGGCGGGGCGCGCGGCCAGCATCCCCGACGGGGAATTTCAGGAGGCGGGCGCTTCGCTCGCGGACGGTTTCGCCGCGACCGTGGGTGGCGCGGATGTCGTTCTGAAGGTGCTGCGCCCGACGGGGGAGGAGGTCGACGCCTTCGCCAGCGGCCAGAAGCTCCTCTGCATCATGCTGGCGCATGCCGAGACGGAGATCATGCAGCGGCTGGCCGAAAAGGGCGTCGAGGTCTTTGCCTTGGAGCTGATGCCGCGCATCACGCGCGCCCAGTCCATGGACGTGCTGTCGAGCCAAGCCAACCTCGCCGGCTACAAGGCGGTCCTCGAGGCGGCGAACGCCTATGCAAAGGGCTTTCCGCAGATGATGACGGCGGCCGGCACCGTGGCGCCGGCCAAGGTCTTCGTCATGGGCGTCGGCGTTGCCGGGCTGCAGGCGATCGCCACGGCCAAGCGCCTCGGCGCCATCGTCAGCGCGACGGATGTCCGGCCCGCCACCGAGGAGCAGGTCGCCTCGCTCGGCGGCAAGTTCATCGCGGTCAAGAACGAGGAGTTCGCCCAGGCACAGACCGCCGGCGGATACGCCAAGGAGATGTCGGACGACTACAAGCGCCAGCAAGCCGAGCTGATCGCCGGTCATATCGCCCGGCAGGACGTGGTGATCACGACGGCGCTGATCCCCGGCCGCAAGGCGCCGGTGCTGGTGACGGCCGCGATGGTTGCCTCGATGAAGCCGGGTTCGATCCTGGTCGATCTGGCCGCCGAGCAGGGAGGCAATGTCGAGGGCAGCAAGCATGGCGAGGCGGTGACGACCGAGGGCGGCCAGCTGATCCTCGGCTATGCCAACATGCCAGGCCGCATCGCCGCCGACGCCTCGGCGCTCTTCGCGCGCAATCACTTCAACTTCCTCTCGCCGTTCATCGGCGAGGGGGGCGCGCTGGCGCTGAAGGACGACGATGAACTCGTCAAGGGCATCCGCCTGACGCAAGGCGGGCGCGTGGTTCACCCGAACTACGCCGAGAAGGAGGGGGGCTGAGCCATGGCGACGATGGAGCAGATCAGGGAAGCGGCGACCGAGCTCGCCTCGGCTGCCCGCTACCTCGCCGAGATGGCCCGCGACGCCGAGGTGGCCGGGGCAGCGGCCGGCGCGACCGGGCACGGGGCCGGCCTCGACCCCATCACCTTCCAGGTCTCGATCTTCGTGCTGGCCTGTTTCGTCGGCTATTACGTGGTCTGGTCAGTGACGCCGGCGCTGCACACGCCGCTGATGTCGGTGACGAACGCGATCTCGTCCGTGATCGTGGTCGGCGGGTTGATCGCGATCGGCGCGGGCTCGGAGGAAGGCGGCACGGGGCTGACGCGCGCCTTCGGCTTCGTCGCGGTGCTGCTGGCCAGCGTGAACATCTTCGGCGGCTTCCTCGTGACCGAGCGCATGCTCGGCATGTACAAGAAGAAGGGGTAGGCGGCGCATGGCCAACTTCGCTGCATTCGCCTACCTGGTCGCCGGCGTCCTCTTCATCCTGGCGCTGAGGGGGCTCAGCCACCCGACGACCAGCGTCCAGGGCAACCGGTTCGGCATGATCGGCATGGCGATCGCCGTGCTGACGACGCTGATCTTCTTTCCGCCGGACAGCGTGCTCGCCTGGCTGCTGCTGATCGTGGCGATCGCCATCGGCGGCGGGATCGGCGCGACGATCGCGCGGCGGATCGAGATGACGAAGATGCCGCAGCTGGTGGCGTTCTTCCACAGCCTTGTCGGCCTGGCCGCCGTCTTCGTGGCCGCGGGCGCGCTCTACTCGCCGCTCGCCTTCGGCATCGGCGCGCCAGGGGCGATCGCCGGCGGCTCGATCGTCGAGATGGGTGTCGGCGTCGCCATCGGCGCGATCACCTTCACGGGCTCCGTCATCGCCTTTGCCAAGCTGGACGGGCGGATGTCCGGCGCGCCGATCCTGCTGCCCTCGCGGCACCTGATCAACATCGCGCTCGGCGGTGGCGATCATCGTGATGGTCGTCCTGCTGATCACGACGCAGTGGACCGGCTGGTTCTGGCTGATCGCGCTCGCCTCGATGGCTCTGGGCGTGCTGATCATCGTCCCGATCGGCGGCGCCGACATGCCGGTCGTGATCTCGATGCTGAACTCGTATTCGGGATGGGCGGCGGCGGCGGTCGGCTTCACGCTGGGGAACACGGCGCTGCTGATCACCGGGTCGCTTGTCGGCTCGTCGGGCGCCATCCTCAGCTACATCATGTGCCACGGCATGAACCGCTCGTTCATCAGCGTGATCCTGGGCGGCTTCGGCGGCGAGACGACGGCCGCCGGGGGGCCGGGCGGCGAGGAGCGGCCGGTCAAGCGCGGCAGCGCCGAGGACGCCGCCTTCATCATGTCGAATGCGGGCTCGGTCATCATCGTGCCCGGCTACGGCATGGCGGTCGCCCAGGCGCAGCACGCGCTGCGCGAGATGGCCGACAAGCTGAAGGGGCACGGGGTGGAGGTGAAATACGCGATCCACCCGGTGGCCGGGCGCATGCCGGGCCATATGAACGTGCTGCTGGCCGAAGCGAACGTGCCCTATGACGAGGTGTTCGAGCTCGAGGACATCAACTCGGAGTTCTCGCGCACCGACGTCGTCTACGTCATCGGCGCCAACGACGTGACGAACCCGTCGGCCAAGACCGACCCGAACTCGCCGATCGCCGGCATGCCGGTGCTGGACGTCGAGAAGGCCAAGACGGTTCTGTTCGTGAAGCGCTCGCTGGGGTCCGGCTATGCCGGCATCGACAACCCGCTGTTCTTCATGGACCAGACCATGATGCTGCTGGGCGACGCCAAGAAGATGACCGAGGACATCGTCAAGGCGATGGACTGACGGCGCCGGCGTGCCGGGCCGCGACGGCACAGGGCGCCTGTTCAGGCGCCCTTTTCATGCGGACTGCGACGGGCGGGTTCGCGATTTGAGGGCGGGATTGGTCGGCGCGTGCACGCTCGTGCACGCGTGCACACTTCAGTAAGCCATTGAAAAATAAAGACATCATCCGATAAATTTACCAGAAAGAAACCTCTGGCCGCTGGTGGTTCGGAGCTCCAAGCGGAGGACTCTTCCGGAGGCGGCATCACGCCATCCGGACGGCCGCTGACCGTCTTCACTCGGGGATTGACACTCGTGGAGGCCGGTTCAGTAGGCGAGGGCCGGGGTGGCGTGGACGAGGCTCGGCTCGGCCGCCTCGCGAACCAGGAAGTCCGCGACATCGGCGCGCGAGATCAGCCCGTTCCGCCATGTGCCCGGTTCGACGAGCACGCGATACCGGCCCGTCCGCGCGCCGTTCGTCAGGATCGTCGGGCGGACGATCAGCCAGTCGAGCCCGCTGCCGCGGATGATCACCTCCTGCCGGTCCTTGTCGTCATAGGCGGCGCCGAGCAGCAGCCGGTAGCCGACGCGCTCGGGCAGGCTGAGCCGGCCGCGGCTGTCGCCGGCGCCGAAACCGGTGACGGCGACCAGGCGGCGCAGGCCGGCGCGGTGCATCTCGGCGGCAAGGACGCGCGTCGTGTCGGAGAAGAGGGTGATCCGTCGGACGGTGCGGCCGAGCGCGCCCGAGACGCCGACCGCGGAGATCACCGCATCGACGTCCTGAAGCGCGGCCGCCACCGCCGGACCGTCGGTGGCATCTGCCGCGAAGGGTTCGAGGCGCGGGTCGGACGACCCGATCCGCTCCGGTATGGTCATTGCCCCGCGGGCGAGCGCACGGATGGTGTGGCCGCGCCGCAGCCCCTCGCGGACCGCGGCGAGGCCGATGCCGCGGCTCGCGCCCACGACGAGAATACGCATAGGCTGGGGACCGCCCGCGGGATCAGTCCTCGCGCGCGTGGTGGAAGAGCGCCTGGGCGATGGCGGCCTCGACGCTCTCCGGCCGGAACGGCTTGGTGACCAGATAGGTCGGCTCGGGCCGGTCGCCGGTCAGCAGGCGTTCCGGATAGGCGGTGATGAAGACGACGGGCACGGACATCGCGCCGAGGATCTCCTCGACCGCCTTGATGCCGGATGAGCCGTCGGCGAGTTGCACATCGGCCAGCACGAGGTCCGGCTCGGTCTCGGCCGCCAGCGCCACGGCGCTGCGTCGGGTGTCGGCGATGCCGACGACCTGATGGCCCATGCCGAGCACGATCGATTCGATGTCGACGGCGATGATCGGCTCGTCCTCGATGATCATCACGCGGGCGCGCCGCTCGCGCGTCAGCTCGTCGCGGGCGTGGCGCAGCATCGTCTCGGCCTCTGTCGCCGGAGATGTTCATCACCGCTGCGGCATCCTCGATGCCGAAATCCTCGATGCTGGTCAGCAGCAGCAGCCGGCGCGACTGCGGCGTCAGCCGCGCGACCTGCGCGGTGCCGAGCACGGCGACGTCGGTCTCGATGTCGTCAGCTCGTGTCGACGCCGTCGACGCGCACGCTTGACCAGATGGAGTAGAACAGCCGATAGAGCGCCACCCGCGGCGGTAGGCTGAGGTCGATGGTCGAGCGGTCCTCGATCACCGCCTCGAGCGTCGAGGCGACGAAAGCGTCGCCCGAGCTCTGGCTGCCGCAGAGCGCCCGCGCGAACCGGCGCAGATAGGGCAGATGAGGCGCGATCACCGTCGATAGATTTGGCCTGTCGCGCCGCTTCTTGGGCCATCCGAACTTCTCCCTCCGCGCAGATCCCTCCGATCGGGAACCAACGCGCACCCGTCGCGTTCGTTCCTGAAGGCCGCGTGCGCTCTCTATAGTGCATACCGGGTTCACGCCGGCAGGGGTTATTTGTCTATGCATACCCAACGACGCAACCCGCCGGGGCGGAGCGACATGCCTGATACCGAGGAATTGCCCGCGCGGAGGCACATGGGCGACGGCAAGAAAAACGCGGCGTCGGAGCGGATCTGGACGGCGATCCGATCGTCGCCGAGCTGCGCAAGCTCTACGAGGGGATCGTCGACGAGCCCCTGCCCGATCGATCTGCTGGATCTTCTGCGCAAGCTCGACGAGGTCGAGCGCAAGCGATGAGCGATAGCTTTCGTGGCGAGCTGATCGAGGCGATCCGGCCGTTGCGCGCCTTTTCGCGGACGCTGATCCGCGACGAGGTGCGTGCCGAGGACCTGGTGCAGGAGACGCTGGTCAAGGCCTGGGAGAAGCAGGCAAGCTTCCAGCCCGGCACCAACATCCGGGCCTGGCTCTTCACGATCCTGCGCAACACCTATTATTCCGAGCTGCGCAAGCGGAAGCGCGAGGTCGAGGACGTCGACGGCAAGATGACGGCCGATCTCTCCGTCAAGGCGCCGCAGGACGGCCACATGGCGATGCGCGACCTGCGCAGCGCGCTCGAAGAGCTGAACGCCGAGCAGCGCGAGGCGCTGATCCTGGTCGGCGCTTCGGGCTTTTCCTACGAGGAGGCCGGGGAGATCTGCGGTGTCGCAGCCGGCACCGTGAAGAGCCGGGTGAGCCGCGCGCGGCAGCGGCTGCCGACCTGCTCGGCGAACGCGCCGGCCTCGGGGGCAGAGGAGGAAGCCCGCCGCCAAGGCGCTGCTGAGAAGAACCACGACGGCCCGGTCGGCCTGACCCGCCGTGCTGCGGCGGGGCATCCGGCTGCCGCGGCGGCTGCGCTCGCAGCTGGCGCTGGTCATTGCCATCGCGATGGCGCCGGCCGGGCTCATGGCGCTTGCTGCAGGCCTTTGCCGGCGCCGATGACGCGATCGGCCAGCGCGAGGCCGTTTTCGCCAGCGAGATGCGCGCAACGGCGCTGAAGCGAGCGCGACGCGCTGCTGCGGGTGCGCAGCGCGCTGGCCGCCGCGGCCGACGCGGCCGAGCACGGCCTATCTCGACCACCGGACGAATGCGGCCCGGCGTTGCGTCCGCTTGGCCGAGCCGACGGCCCGGGCGTCAGCCGCGCGGCGCTGCTCGACCTGCAGGGCCGGACGGTCTGCGGCGACGCGAAGGGTGGACCGCGGCCGATCTGCCGCAATGGGACGAGTTCAAGCGCTGGCCCGCACGCCATGTTCAGCCTCGAGGCGACGCGGCGCCGACGGGACCTGGCCGGTCATCGCGCTCCATCCGACCGTGTTCATGCGAGACGATGCCTTCGCCGTCGCCGCGGAGGTCAATCTCTCGCAGCTGCGCGCGCTGTCGGCGCGAGGCGGCAACGGCGTCATCTACGGCGTCGTCGACAGCCGCGGCAGCGCTGGTCGCCGACAGCGGCCGAGCTTGGCGACCGAGTGGCTGCCGCGCGACGTCAATACGCTGCTCGGCTCGTTCGAGCGGGCGGTCGCAGCACGACCTCGCAGCGCGGCAACGAGCGCCTCTACATCACGCAGCCGCTGGTCGACGGCCAGCTCTGGGCCCTCGCCTCGATGCCGAAGGCGGGCTTCCTCGACGTTCTCGCCAGCCATGACGGCCTGACCGTGTCCTCGCGCCCGATCCTGCTCTGGCTGATCGCCGTCGTGGTCGCCTATGTCTCGATCGACAAGCTGGTGACGCGGCACGTCGACACCTGCATCGCGCCACGGCGCGCATCGGCCGGGGCGATCTCGACGTCGAGATCCGCGCGCTCGGCGGCGCGCCGGTCGAGATCCGCGCGCTCGGCGACGCGATCCGTCGAGATGGCGCGGCAACCTGCAGGACCGCGACGCCGATCTGCGCGAGATGATCGAGCGCCAGAAGAGCCTGATCCTCGAGATCCATCACCGGGTGAAGAACAACCTGCAGATGGTCACGAGCCTGATCAACATCCAGCTGCGCCGCGGCACGGACGCCTGACGAGCGCGAGGCGCTGCGCTTCCTCGAGGACCGGATCCAGAGCCTCGCGCTCGTGCACCACCACCTCTACGGCAGCGAGGAGCTGGACCGGATCCCGCTCGACGAGCTGGTGCGCGACATCTGCGAGCGGCTGAAGCTGTCCATGACGCCCGTCGCCGCCCATGTCGACTTTCCGCTACGAGCTCGAGCCTCTGGTCGTCGACTCCCGCATCGCGACGCCGGTCGCGCTGTTCCTGACCGAGGCGGTCAGCAACGCCTTCAAGCACGCCGTGCCGCAGACGGGGCAGCACGAGATCGGCGTCGCGCTGGCCGTCACTGGGCGGCGCTTCTCGCTCGAGGTCCGCAACAGGCTGCCGGCGAGGCCGGAAGACCGCGCGCAGGCGCAGGCGGCCGACCAGCAGCGGCTCGGGATGCGGCTGCTGCGCAGCTTCGCGGCGCAGCTCGACGGCAGCTTCGAGAAGATCGTGACGGCGAACGATTTCCGCCTGGTGCTGACCGCGCCGGTCGCCGTGCGCGGCTCGGAGCCCGCCTCCAGCGGGAACGGCTGACCGTGACGCCGGCAAAGCACGAGGATTGCCACGGATGGTGAGCCGCCCCTATGGTCGCGCAGGTGGGGATGAGGGTGCTATGCGTGCCTTCGAGGGCGTGCGGGAGACGGGTCTGATGGTCGAGGCGTTGACGCGAAAGCTGTCAGGCTTCTTCCAGGTCAGCGAGGCGACGGCCAAGGATCTGGTGAAGCTCTGCTCCGAGACCCGGATCTTTGCGCCGAAGGAGCGGATCGCCGAGTCAGGGCAGGCCTATCGCGGCATCTACCTGGTGCACAACGGCTGGGCGCTGCGCTCGCGCGTGCTGGAGAACGGCTCGCGCCAGATCGTCAACGTCGCGATGGCGGGCGATTTCCTGGGCCTGAACGCGATGATCTTCGACAGCTCGGATTTCGACATCGTCGCCAAGACCGAGGTCGACGGCCTATTTCATCCACAAGGACGAGCTGCGCGACGTGCTCGGCCGCGACCCGCGGCTCGCCGCGGCGATCTTCTGGGTCACGGCGCACGAGGAGGCATCCTGGCCGAGCGCATCGTCTCGCTCGGGCGCCGCAGCGTCCGGGTGCGCACGGCGCACGTCCTCTGCGAGTTCATCAGCCGGCTCGAGATCATCGAGCCCGAGGCGGCCGACGAGCTGCTGATCCCGCTGACGCAGGAGGATTTCTCCGACATCCTCGGCACCAGCCTCGTTCACACCAACAAGACGCTGCGCTCGCTGGACCGCGACGGCATCATCCAGTTCCGGCAGGGGCTGCTGCGCGTCAACGACCGGCGCGAACTGGAGCGCACAGCCGGGTTCGAGCGCGGCTACCTGCACTTCACCCAGGTCCGGCCGGGACGTGCCATGGCCGGGGACGGCTGAGCGCCATGGCCCTTCGTCGGGCCATCGCGGCGGGCCGGGATCGCGGCCGGCCGCCCATGCGCCCGGCCGGCGTCTTCGAGCCGCTGATCACCGCCGAGGAGGTCTATCCCGCCCTGGCGAAGCTCGCCTGGGCGGCCGAGCGGACGATCTGGATGGCCTTCCGCATCTTCGAGCCCGGCACCCGGATCCGCGGCCCGGACGTCCCTGCCGAGACCTGGCTCGACCTGCTGCGCGAGAAGCTGCGCCAGGGCGTCGAGGTCCGGATCGCGCTCGCCGATTTCGACCCGATCGTCGCGCCCGAGCCTGCACGAGACGACCTGGCGGGCCGCCGAGGAGCTGGGGACGATTGCCGGCGAGGCTCGCTCGAGGTCCTGCCGATCCGGCACGAGGCGCGCGATCGGCACGCGGTCTGCGCTATGGCTTCTGGCTGCCGGCGATGATGCAGCTCGAGCACCAGCGGCGCGAGCTGAACGAGATGCCCGAGGCCGAGCGCCGCGAGGCCTTTCTGCGACGGCCGGGCATCTGGTCGCTTCCTGCGGCTCGACAGGCACGGCCGCCTGCAATGGCGCGCCTACCGGCTGCCGCGGCTCTATCCCGTCGACGCATCACCAGAAGATCGCGGTCTTCGACGGCATGCGGGCGGTCATCGGCGGGCTCGACGTCAACGAGCGGCGCTGGGACACCAAGCAGCACGACCGGCCGGCAGCGGAGACCTGGCACGACGTCTCGGTCATGGTCGATGGGCCGGTCGTCACGCGACATCGCCCGCCATCTGGCGCGATGGCTGGAACGACAATCGCGCCCGCATGGCGGCGCTGCGCCGCGAGCAGACGCGCCACGCGCCGCGCGGCGCACCCGAGCTGCCGATGCCCGCCCGACCTCTGCCCGAGCCGGATGCACCGGCCGAGACCGCCGAGCGGGGAGTGAAGCTGCTGCGCACCGTCTCGAAGAACGTGCGCGCCTTCATGCGGCTTCTCGCCCGTCAACTGCTTTGCCGAGATCGAGGCAGGCGCATCTGCGCCTGATCGGCGCCGCGCGTCGGCTGATCTATATCGAGAGCCAGTTCCTGCGCAGCGAGCCGATCGCCGAGGCGCTGGCCTGCGCGGCACGGGCGCAGCCGGACCTCGGCGCTGCTGATGGTGCTGCCCGCAGCGCCAGAGCAGATCGCCTTCGACAAGAAGTCGGGGCTGCCGGAAAGGCTCGGCGAGCATCTGCACCATGAATGCGTCGGAAGCCGTGCGCGCGGGCTTCGGCGAGCGCGCCGCGATCCTGACCCCGGCGCGCCCGGTGGCGAGCTCGTCCGAGGGCCGCGACCAGACGCACGGCGCCGAGATCATCTATGTGCACGCCAAGACGATCGTCGTCGATGATCGCGAGGCGATCGTCAGCTCGGCGAACCTGAACGGTCGCAGCTTGCGCTGGGACACCGAGGCGGGTGTGCTCTGCAACGTTCCGGAAAACGCCGCTCAACTGCGGCGTCGGCAGTTCGAGCACTGGCTTCCGGAGGACGCCGGGCCCGAGTTCTTCGACATGGACACGGCTGTCGCCGCCTGGCGGCGGATGGCGCAAGAGAATGCGGCCCGGCCGCCCGAGCGCCGCAGGGGGTTTCTGGTGCCGCATGACGAGACGGCTTCCGCCGATTTCGGCATGGATGTGCCGGGCATGCCCAGGGAGGCTGTCTAGCTCGCGCGGTCGTCGGGTCGACGGATCGTCAAATCGGGGCGCGCGCAGGGGCGCTCGACGATGGCCGTACCGGGTAGATCTGCCGCTGAGAGCGATACGGCTCGATCCGACCTTGCGTGCCTTCAAGCGCCGCCAAGCCGCATTCCGTGCGGCCGATCGCTCCGACCTCGCTCTGGCGCGCCAAGAAAAGGGCCGCCCCCGGAAGGAGGCGGCAAGCAGAGAACCATCGGGTCGGCGGGCCCGTCGGCCCGCCGGTATCTCACCCAGCCGTCAGTTTGCCTGCCGGCGCAGGAAGGCCGGGATGTCGCCGCCGGCGTCGTCGAAGTCGGGCGGGTCGCGCCGCTCGGTCCGCTGCTGGCGCTCCTCCGGCGAGGGGCCGTGGCCGGCAACCCGGTGGATGAGCCTGTTGATCGTGAAGAGACCCGAGCGCGTGGTTCTGGCGCGCCTCCGGCTCCGGCTTCAGCGCGCGGGCGCACGCCGAACGGATCCTCTGACCGACGGGCCGGCTGAGCCGCCAGACGGGCTTCGGCGACGCGCCGCTCGAGCGAAGCCTCTTCCAGCGGGAAGAGCGGCGGCTCGTCCATCGCCTTCGAGCGGCCGCTCGGCTTGGCGCTCGTCGTCGCGTCGGGCCCGCGCCGCGAGCGCGCGCTGGCGCACCTCCTCGGCCCTCGCGCGAATGTCGGCGGGCGAGGGCGTCGTCGCGAAGCGCTGCTCCTCCGAGCGGGCCGGCTGCGGCTCGGCGGCGAGCCGCGGATCCGCGGCGCCGTTCGAGCGCGTCGGATCCGGCTGCGGCGGCACGGGCGAGGGCCGGCTGCAGATCCGCATCGCGCCGAACTCGGCGTGGCCGGCCGCATCGTCGTCGTGCCCTCTCGTCCTCGGCGGCGAGGGCGGCGGTCGCCGGTTCGGGCCGGCGCTGGCCGCGCAGCGCGGCGACGATGCGAGGGATCCGTCTCGACAGGGCGGCGGCGCGCCATCGGCTCGGCCGGCTCGCGGGCGGGCATCGACTCGGCGTCGATGCCGGTCGCCACGACCGAGACGCGCATCTTGCCCTCGAGCGCGGGGTCGATGGCCGAGCCGAACTTGATCATCGCGTTCGGGTCGACCTCTTCCTTGATGCGGTTGGCCGCCTCGTCCATCTCGAAGAGCGTCAGGTCGTGGCCGCCGGTGATGTTGATCAGCACGCCCTTGGCGCCCTTGAGGCTGACCTCGTCGAGCAGCGGATTGGCGATCGCCTTCTCGGCGGCGTCGATGGCGCGGGTCTCGCCCTCGGCCTCGCCGGTGCCCATCATCGCCTTGCCCATCTCCTCCATCACCGAGCGGACGTCGGCGAAGTCGAGGTTGATCATGCCCGGCCGGACCATCAGGTCGGTGACGCCCTGCACGCCCTGGTAGAGCACGTCATCGGCCATCTGGAACGCCTCGACGAAGGTCGTGCGCTCGGAGGCCACCTGGAAGAGGTTCTGGTTCGGGATGACGATCAGCGTGTCGACGACCTGCTGCATGGCGTCGATGCCCGCCTCGGCGACGCGCATGCGCCGCGTGCCCTCGAAGTGGAAGGGCTTGGTCACGACGCCGACGGTCAGGATGCCCATCTCGCGGGCGATCCGCGCCACGACGGGAGCGGCGCCCGTGCCCGTGCCGCCGCCCATGCCGGCGGTGATGAAGCACATGTGGCAGCCCTCGAGATGGCTGGCGATCTCCTCCATCGTCTCCTCGGCGGCGTGCAGCCCGACCTCGGGCTTGGAGCCGGCGCCGAGGCCGCGGGTGACGCCCGTGCCGAGCTGGATGGCGCGCGGCGCGCGGCTGTTGCCGAGCGCCTGGGCGTCCGTGTTCGCCGTGATGAAGTCGACGCCCGGCAGCTGCTTCTCGATCATGTTGTTGACGGCATTGCCGCCGGCCCCGCCGACGCCGAACACCGTGATGCGCGCCCGGAGCTCTGGCTCGTCGGGAAACTTGAGCGTGATTGCCATGGTACTTGCCTCTTGGTTTCTCTGCCTCGGGAAGGCGCCGCTCTTGTCTTTGGCTTGGTCGGCGCCTGTTTCGCTCACGCGTGGTCGGTCTCTACGCAACGCTCAATCGACGTTTCTTACCAGGCACGGCTCTTACCAGGCACGGCTTCTCACCAGGCACGGCGCAACCAGCGGAACATGTCGCCGGCGCGGCCGCGGGCGCCGAGCCGCGGCGCCTCGAAATCCCAGAGCTCGTCATGCGGGCGCAGCGCGTACATGGCCAGCCCGACGGCGGTCGCGTAGTCGGGGCCGCGTCAGCGCCTGCGGCAGACCCGGCGATGCGCAGCGGCCGGCCGATGCGCGGGCGCCGGCCCGAGGATGCGCGCGACGAGCTCGTCGATGCCCTGCATCTGGCAGGCGGCGCCCGTCAGCACCAGGCCGGAGCCCGGCATGGCGTCGATGCCGATGGCGTCGAGCCGCGCCTTCAGCAGGTGCAGCGTCTCCTCGATGCGCGGCCGGATGACGCCGATCAGCATGCCGCGGCTGATCTGGCGGCGATAGGCCGAGTCCTCCTCGCCGATGCGCGGCGCGTCGATCATCTCGCGGTCGTCGGCGCCGGTGGCGATCACGCCGCCATGCAGCGTCTTGATGCGCTCGGCGGCCGGCCTGGCTCATCAGCAGGCCGGCGGCGATGTCGCCGGTGACGTGGCTGCCGCCGATAGCGGATCTGGTCGACGCACATCAGGTGGTCGCGCAGGAAGACGGCAGAACGAGGTGCCGCCGCCGCCCATGTCGATGCAGACGGCGCCGGCGCGCTGCTCGTCCTCGACCAGCGCCGCCATCGCCGGAGGCGTAGGGCGCGCTGACGACGCCGGCGAGGTCGAGGTCGCAGCGTCGGATGCACTCGATCAGGTCGGCAGAGCGGGCGCGAGTCCACCGTCATGACGTGCAGCGCGACCGAAAGCTTGCGGGCCGTCATGCCGCGCGGGTCGGTGACGCCGCTCTGGTAATCGACGGTGATCTCGCAGGGCTGGGCGTGCAGGATCTGCCGGTCGGATTTCAGCGGCGGCTCGGGGCAGGCGCCGAGCACGTTCGACAGGTCGCGCTCGGTCACCTGGCCGGTCTCGGTCTCGACCTCGGCCTCGGTGAAGTGGCTCTCGGGGCCGGCCGCCGGAGAAGCTGACGATGACGTGGTCGACCCGCTCGACGCGGGGCGCGGCCATCTTCTCGGCGTTCAGCAGCGCGAGACGGATGGCGCGGCAGACCTCCTCCATGTCGGTGATCTCGCCGCGCCGGATGCCGCGCGCCTGCACGGTGCGGGCGCCGACGACCTCGATCGCGCCATAGAGCGAGGTGCCGAGCCGGTCGCTGGCCCTCCGCCTCCTCGATGCGCGTCCGGATCGAGGCGCAGCACCAGGCAGGTGATCTTGGACGAGCCGATGTCGAGAACGGCGAGCCGCCCGCGCTTGATCGCGGCGTGGAGCCGCGCGCGCATCGAGCGGTACATCTCGACGCGGGCGAAATTCATGTACGTCTCCCCGGATCGCCGCCGGCGGCGTCGCGCAGCTGCATGCCTTCGAGCGCCTCGGGCGTCATGCGCAGCGTCGGGCGATCGCCCGAGGCGCATGTCGATGACCGCGAGGTCGCGGTCGAGCAGCTCCTCGCCGTAGTGCAGCGCCATGATGCGCGCGAGCGCCGCCTCGGCGCCCTGCTCCGGCAGCATGATCGTCAGCCCGCGGTCGAGCGCGAGGTCCCAGCGGCGCTGGCCGACGCGGACGAGGGCGCGAAGCCGCGGCTGGAGCTCGGGCACGGCGCGGAAAAGCGCCAGCGCCTCGGCCATGGCGCCGGCCGCGCCCTCGCCCATGACGACGGGCAGCGCTCGGGTGGTCGGCGCGCGGGCCGGCCGGGCCGATCGCGACGCCCTCGCGGTCGACGAGCCAGAGCGCGCCGTCCGCGTCGCGCCAGAGCGCCTCGGGCGCTGCGCTCCTCGACGGCGATGCGCAGGATGCCGTCGGGCCCCAGCTTGACGCTGGCGCTGCGCACGGGGCCGAGCGCCGCGATCCTGGCCTGCACGGCGGCGACGTCGAGCGTTCAGCGACGAGGCGCCGGGCGGCAGGGCGACGGCGCCGGCCGATCGCCTGCGACCAGCTCCTCGCGATGCGCCGGTGACGTCGAAGCCGCGCACGGCGAACTCGGGGCGGGAGGAGAGCGCGGCGACGATCGCCCTCGCGCTGGTCGCTCGAGCCAGTCGGCGACCGCCGGGCTCATGGCAATGCGACCGGCCAGGAGGGCGAGGCAGATCACCGGCACCGCCTGGCGCCGCGCGCCGGAGCCAGACCTTCTTCCAGATGCGCGAGAGCCGGTAGGCGAGCTTGGACGGGCCGGGGCCCTGCGGTCGGCGGCGCGGGAGCGATGGAAACGGGCAGAGGCGCCGCGAGAACGTCGATGGAAGCGGCGGGCAAGCCCTGTCGCGCGGCCGGCGGCGTCAGCGCCCGCAAGACGCGTCCTCCACCAGCCACCCGCAGAGATCCTCGAAGGAGATGCCGATATGGCTCGCCTGCTCGGGAGCGAGCGAGGTCGGGGTCATGCCGGGCTGGGTGTTGGTCTCGAGCAGGAACGAGCCCGTCGAGGCCGCGCGTCTCGTCCCAGCGGAAATCGGTCCGGCTGAGCCCGCGGCAGCCGAGCGCCCGGTGCGCGGCGAGGGCGTGGTCCATGCAGGCGTCGTAGACCGCGCGCGGCACCTCGGCCGGAACGACGTGGCGCGAGCCGCCGGCGGCGTATTTGGCATGGTAATCGTACCATCCGGCAGTCGCGATGATATCGGTGACGGCCAGCGGCCGGTCGCCCATCACGGCGGTGGTCAGCTCGCGGCCGGGGACGAAGCGCTCGACGAGCATCACCTTCGGCGCGTCGGGGCCCAGGCGGGCAGGGGCCGTTGGCGCCGGCGGGCACGATATGGACGCCGACCGACGAGCCCTCGTTGCAGGGCTTCACGACATAGGGCGGCTCGATCGGGTGGCCGCCCTCGATCTCGGCGCGGCACACGGTGCGGCTCTCGGCGATCGGCAGCCCGTGGTCGGCGTAGACCGCCTTGGCGCGGGGCTTGTCCATCGCCAGCGCCGAAGCGAGCACGCCGGAATGGGTGTAGGGGATGCGCAGCCATTCGAGCAGGCCCTGGACGCAGCCGTCCTCGCCCCAGCGGCCATGCAGCGCATTGAAGACGACGTCAGGCCGCGCCGCTGCCAGCGCCGCGGGCAGATCCGCCCCGGCGTCGATCTCGACAGCGTCGTAGCCTGCGCGCCGAAGCGCCCCCGCGCACTCGGCACCCGAGACCAGCGAGACCTCTCGCTCGGCCGACGGGCCGCCCTTCAGAACCACGACGCGGCTTGGTGTCCTGCCCGACATCCCGCGCCCTCAACTTCAACCGACCCCCTGGTTCGATCCCGGGTGATTCGGACCGCGACGCCGAAGCATCACGGTTGTGCGACCATAACTCCGATCCGGCGGATTTCCCAAGACAAATCGTGTCCCGACTGCGCGCGAACGCGGGCGCGGACCTCTTCTCCGAGCGCTTCGAGGTCGCGTGCGGTGGCGCTTCCGGTGTTGATCAGGAAATTCGGGTGCATGTCCGACATCTGCGCGCCGCCGAGCGCGCAGTCCGCGGCAGCCGGCATCGTCGATCAGCTTCCAGGCCTTGAGCTCGTGCGTGTCCGACGCCTCGCCGGTCGAGGAATAGCCGGCAGGGTTGCGGAAGGTCGAGCCGCAGGAGCGTTCCTTGACCGGCTGGGTCGCGGCGCGCCTGGCGACGAGCTCGTCCATCCGGGCCATGATGGCGGCCGGGTCGCCCGGACGGCCCTGCAGCACGGCCTTGACGATCACGGTGTCGTCCGGCACGGCGGAGGAGCGATAGCCGAAGGCGAGGTCGGCCGGGCCGAGCGTGTGCACGCGCCCCTGCGCGGTCGACAGCGGTCGCCTCGACCAGCACGTCGGCCATGTAGCTGCCGTAGCAGCCGGCGTTCATCTTGACGGCGCCGCCGATCGCGCCGGGAATGGTCCGCAGGAATTCGAGCCCGGCGATACCGGCCTCGGCCGCGCGCCGCGCCACATGCGCGTCGAGCGCCGCGGCGCCGGCGCGAAGGCGGTAGCCGGGCAGCGGCTCGACGCCGCTGAAGGCGCGGCCGAGCCGGATCGCGACGCCCGGCAGCCCGCCGTCGCGGATGATGAGGTTCGAGCAGACGCCGAGTGGGCGTGACCGGAACGGCCGGGTCGAGCGCGGCGAGGAAGCCGGCAAGGTCATCGCGGTCGGCCGGCGTGAACAGCACCTCGGCCGGGCCGCCGACGCGCAGCCAGGCGAGCGGGCGCGAGCGGCCGGCCCGCGCTCGATCCGGCCGCGTGCGGGCGGCAGATGCAGCAGCCCGGCGGCGCCGTCGCGTCATCCGCCGAAGTGCAGCACCGCCGCCGCCGCCGCCGCTGACGCCAGCAGGATCAAGATCGACCGGCCGCAGGATCGGCGCGAGCAAAACGCGCAGGATCGCCCACCAGATGCGAAACGGAACAAAGCCGAGCGCGAGAATGACGAGCAGGAACGAGAATCGCCGGATTGACGAGCTGATCATAGGCCATCAGGCGGCGCTCCGCTCGGCGAGCTGGTCCGGCAGCGCATTGGCCCAGGCCGAGATCGAGCCGGCGCCGAGGCAGACGACCAGGTCGCCGGGCTTGGCATGCCGTGTCACGAAGTCGGCCAGCCCCTCGGGGGCGCGCAGCGCGTGCGCCGCGCGATGGCCATGCGCGCGCAGGCCGCCGACCAGCGCGTCGCGGCTGATGCCGTCGATCGGCTCCTCGCCGGCCGAGTAGACGTCGGTGATCGCCACCACGTCGGCGTCGTTGAAGCAGGCGCAGAACTGGTCGAAGAGGTCGTGCAGCCGCGAGTAGCGGTGCGGCTGGTGGATGGCGATGACCGATCCCTTGGTCGCCGAGCGCGCGGCCTTGAGCACGGCGGCGATCTCGACCGGGTGGTGGCCGTAATCGTCGATGATGGTGGCGCCGTTCCACGTGCCGACGCGGGTGAAGCGGCGGCGGACGCCGTCGAAGGCGCCGAGGCCCGAGCGGATGTCGTCGAAGCTGATCTTCAGCTCGCGGGCCGCGCCGATGGCGGCCAGCGCGTTCAGCACGTTGTGCTCGCCGGGCATGGGGATCAGCATGCCGTCATGCCGCTCGCCGTCGCGCAGCACGACGTCGAATTGCATGTGGCCGTCGACATAGGCGACGTTCTCGGCGCGGATGTCGGCCTGCCGGCTGGTGCCGTAGGTGACGACGCGGCGGTCGGTGACGCGGCCGACCAGCGACTGCACCTCCGGGTGGTCGATGCAGGCGACGAAGGCGCCGTAGAAGGGGATGTTCGAGACGAAGGCCTCGAAGCCGTCGCGCAGGGCATCGAGGTCGCCGTAATGGTCCATGTGCTCGGGGTCGATGTTCGTCACGATGGCGATGGTCGCGGGCAGCTTGACGAAGGTGCCGTCCGACTCGTCGGCCTCGACGACCATCCATCGCCCCTCGCCCATGCGCGCGTTCGAGCCATAGGACTGGATGATGCCGCCGTTGATGACGGTCGGGTCCATGCCGCCGGCGTCGAGCAGCGCCGCGACGAGCGAGGTCGTCGTCGTCTTGCCGTGCGTGCCCGCGACGGCGACGTTCCAGCGCAGCCGCATGAGCTCGGCCAGCATCTCGGCGCGGCGGACGACCGGCAGCGCGCGGACGCGGGCGGCGTCGAGCTCGGGGTTGCCGGCCTTTACGGCCGAGGAGATGACGACGACCTGAGCATCGCCGAGGTTCTCGGGCGCATGGCCGATGTGGATCGTGGCGCCGAGCCCGCGCAGCCGCTCGAGGATCGGGCCGTCCCGCAGGTCCGAGCCCTGGACCGTGTAGCCGAGGTTCAGCATGACCTCGGCGATCCCCGACATGCCGATGCCGCCGATGCCGACGAAGTGGATGGCGCCGATGTCGAGCGGCAGGGCGGTCGTGGGCGTCATGCGGGTCTCCCTCGATTCGGGCGGGCGACGTATCAGGCGGGCCGCTGCCCGGCAAGCTCCTCGACGAGGTCGGCGAGCCGGCTGGGCGGCGTCGGGACGGCCGAGGCGGGCGGCGGCCGCGGCCATGGCGGCGGCGCGCGCCGGGTCGCCGAGGATGGCGGCGGCCTCGGCTGCGAGGCGCTCGGGCGTGAGGTCGCGCTCGGGCAGTCGCGACGGCGGCGCCGGCCTCGACCAGGCCGCGGGCGTTGGCCGTCTGCTCGTCGCGCTTGGCGATGGCGAGAGGGATCAGGATCGAGGGGCGACCGATG
Source organism: uncultured Bacillaceae bacterium (assembly GCA_963763245.1). Lineage (GTDB taxonomy): Bacteria > Pseudomonadota > Alphaproteobacteria > Rhodobacterales > Rhodobacteraceae > Thermohalobaculum. Next base: position 26,373 of record CAVXNU010000021.1, on the reverse strand, counting down.
GCGGCGATGTCGGCGACGGAGGAGGCGCCGGCGCGCGAGATGACGAGGCGCGCAGCGACCAGCCGCGTCGGCACGTCGTCGAAGAACGGGCGGATGTCGGCCTCGATGCCGGCCGCGGCATAGGTCGGCGGCGGCGGCGTCGTGGTCCTCCGGGCCGCGCCTGGTGCGAGACGCTGAGCCGGGCGCGGAGCGTCCTCGGGCAGCGCGGCGAGCGCCGCGGGCACGGCTCGCGAGAGGATCCGCGCGCCCTGGCTGCCGCCGATGACGAGCACGCTGAGCGGCCCCTCGCCTGGCGTCGATAGGGCGCGCTCGGCGCGGGCGGCGACCGCGGCGCGCACGGGATTGCCGACGTGGATCGCCGCGCGCGCCGCGCGGCAGCGCCGTCGGCCAGCTGCCGCAGGCGACGCGGTCGACCCGGGCGGCGAAGAGCTCGTTGACGCGGCCCAGCACGGCGTTCTGCTCGTGCACCAGCCGCGGCCGGCCGAGCAGCGTCGCCGCCGCCATGGCGGGCAGCGCCGGATAGCCGCCGAAGCCCGCGACGCAGGCGGGCGGCTCGCGGCGCATCCGGGCAATGGCGGTCGCCACCCCTGCGGCGATCTGGAAGGGCGCCGCGAGCTTTGTCAGCTCCCTCCCGCGCGAAGGTGCCGGCGCGCACCACCTGCTCGCTCGACCGCGGCCGGAAAGCCCGTCGCATAGGCGGCGCCGCGAGCGTCGGTCGAGAGGCGGACGCGCCAGCGGCGCGCCAGCATCTCCTCGGCCAGCGCCTGCGCCGGGAACATGTGGCCGCCCGTCCCGCCCGCCGCGATCAGCAGCAGCGGTCCCGGCCGCTCGACCATCAGCCCTGCGCATCCGTCACAAGCCCGCCCGGGCCGCGGCCGCGTGCGGCCGGCGTTCGCGTCAGCGCCAGCAGCGCGCCCATGACGATGGCCGCCGCCAGCATGGACGAGCCGCCATAGGAGATGAAGGGCAGCGTCATGCCCTTGGCCGGCAGCAGCCGGACGGCGACCGAGACGTTGACGAAGGCCTGCAGCCCGAAGAGCACGGCCAGCCCCGTGCCGGCAAGGCGCACGAAGGCGTTCGCGCTCGTCGAGCAGCGCGAGCGAGCGAGCGCAGCGTGATGAAGAGGTAGAGCCCGACGATGCCGAGCGTCAGTATCAGGCCGAACTCCTCGGCGGCGACGGCGATGATGAAGTCGGTATGCGCGTCCGGCAGCGCCCATTTGACCTGGCCCTGCGCCGCGCCGACGCCGAAGAAGCCGCCCTCGCTGATCGCCGACTGCGCATAGGCGAGCTGGGTGTGCGGATCGACGCCCTCGGCCAGATAGCCGTCGATGCGGCGCGCGACGTGCTCGGATTCGAGATAGGCGAAGGTGCCGCCCGCGCCGACGATCGCCGGCGAAGACCACCAGCAGGAGGACCGGCGCGCCGGAGGCGAAGAACATCGCCGCCCAGATGCTGAGCACCAGCATGGCCTGGCCGAAATCGGGCTGGGCGACCAGCAGCGCCGCGATGCCGGCCGCGAGCAGGCCCGACAGCGCGCGCCCCGGCGGCCCGCCGCGCTCGAGCGCGCCCGCCATCAGCCAGGCGGCGGTGATGGCGAAGCCGGGCTTCAGGAACTCGGACGGCTGCAGGCCGATGACGCCCAGCGAGTACCAGCGGATGGCACCCTTGCCGAAATCGGTGCCGAACCAGGGCAGCGCCGCCGTGGCGGCGAGGGTGCACGAGGAACAGCAGGACGCCGGCGCGGCGGATCGGCGACGGTGCTCATCATCGAGAGCACGGCGATCACGCCGAGGCCGATCGACCGCGAAGACCGCCTGGCGGACGACGTAGTGATAGGTCCAGAGGCCGTTCTTCTCGGCCAGCGGCGGCGAGGCGGCGAGGCCGAGCACGGCGCCGACCGCGAAGAGCGCCAGCACGGCGCCAAGCGTCCAGCGGTCGACCGAGTGCCACCAGTTGCCGATGACCGAGCCTTCGGCGCGGTCGTCGGGGCGCGGCATCAGCATCGGCGCGGAAGGTCAGCTCGGTCACGGCACGGTCTCCGACAGCAGGGGGCGGACAAGGGCGCGGAAGGCCTCGCCGCGCGCCTCGAAATCGGCGAACTGGTCGAAGCTGGCGCAGGCGGGCGAGAGCAGCACCGTGTCGCCGGGCTCGGCCTCGGCGGCGGCCCGGCCGACCGCGGTCGCCAGGTCGCCGCAGACGGCGTGCGGCGTGTCGCCCAGCGTCGCGCGCGAACTCCTCCGCCGCCTCGCCGATCAGATAGGCCTTGGCGATCCGGCCGAAATGCGGGCGCAGCGGCTCGATGCCGCCGGCCTTGGGCCGGCCGCCGGCGATCCAGCGGATGCGCTCGAAGCTGACCAGCGCCTTTTCGGCGGCGTCGGCGTTCGTCGCCTTGGAGTCGTTGACGAAGGTCACGCCGCGCGCGACGCCGATGCGCTCCATGCGGTGGGCGAGGCCGGGGAAGCTGGCGAACCCCTCCTCGATCTGGCGGGGCGCGAGGCCGACGGCGCGGCAGGCCGCCCAGGCGGCGCAGGCGTTCTGGTGGTTGTGCCGGCCCAGCAAGCGCCGGCGCGCCCCGCATGTCGACAGGCGGCGATCTGCTTGCCTCGCCACTCGGTCAGGTGGTTGCGGTTCATGAAGACCGAGCGCGCCTCGCCGCGCGGGCGCTCGCGCGACCGAGACCAGCACCGGGTCGTCGCAGATCGAGGCGAGATAGCGCCCCTCGGTCTCGTCGATGCCGACGACCGCGGTCTCCGGCGCGCCGATCTCGAAGAGGCGCCGCTTGGCGGCGAAATAGCCGCCGATGCCGCCATGCCGGTCGAGATGGTCGGGCGAGAGGTTGAGGAAGATCGCGACATCCGGCGCGAGCCGGCGGGCAAGCTCGATCTGATAGGAGCTGAGCTCGACGACGATGATCTCGCCCGGCGCGCGGCGGGTCGAGATCGAGCACGCCGCGGCCGATATTGCCGCCCATCTGCGTGCGCCGGCCGGCCGGATTTCAGCACGTGGTGGATCAGCGCCGTCGTCGTCGACTTGCCGTTCGAGCCGGTGACGGCGATGACCTTCGGCGCAGGGTCGTCGTCGAGCTCGAGCTCGGCCAGCGCGCCGAAGAACAGGCCGACATCGTTGTCGACCGGGACGCCGTTCGCCCAGGCGCGCGCGATGGCGGGGTGCGGCGCCGGGTAGAGGTGCGGGATGCCGGGCGAGACGATCAGCGCCGCGAGCCCCGCCGCCTCGCGCTCGCGGGTGATGTCGGCGACCTCGAACTCGGCCGCCCTGGCGCGCGAGGCCTCGCTGTCGTCCCAGCAGACGGGCGTGGCGCCGCCGGCGCGGAGCGCCTTGCGCCGCCGCGAGCCCCGAGCGGCCGAGGCCGAGCACGCCGACGCGCTGTCCGTCATAACCGTGGATGGGGATCACGCGGCGCCCCCCCTCCCCATCCCTCCCCCCGAGGGGGGAGGGGGCCCGTCGCGCATGGTGACGGCGCGCGGCCACAGCACCGGGCACTCCAGGAGGGGCGCCTGCAGCAGCAGCTGCCACGGCATCCTCCCTCCCCCTTGGGGAGGGGCGGGGGAGCGGGTGTCGCGTGCGCCGTCATCTGATCTTCAGGCTCGCCAGGCCGATCAGCGCCAGGATGACGGCGATGATCCAGAAGCGGATGACGACGGTCGGCTCGGCCCAGCCCTTCTGCTCGAAATGGTGGTGGATCGGCGCCATCTTGAAGACGCGCTTGCCCGTCAGCTTGAAGCTCGCCACCTGGACCATGACGCTGACCGCCTCGAGCACGAACAGGCCGCCGATGATCGCCCAGACGATCTCGTGCTTCACCGCCACCGCGATCGCGCCGAGGCAGCCGCCGAGCGCGAGCGACCCGGTGTCGCCCATGAAGACCATGGCGGGCGGCGCGTTGTACCACAGAAAGCCCAGGCCGGCGCCGATCACCGCTGCGGCGATCACCGCGATCTCGCCCGTGCCGGGAACGTAGTTGACGCCGAGATATTCGCGTGAAGTCGGTGCGCCCGACGACATAGGCGATGATGCCGAGCGAGCCCGCCGGCGATCATCACCGGCATGATCGCGAGCCCGTCGAGGCCGTCCGTCAGGTTCACCGCGTTGGCCGAGCCGACGATCACCAGCATGGCGAAGGGCATGTAGAACAGGCCCGCATGGATCATCGCCGTGTTGACGATCGGCATTGCGATCGCGCCCTGCAGCTCCTCGCGGCTGGAGCGAGCTCATCCACCAGCCGGCGATCAGCGCGATCAGGAACCCGAGCGACGAGCCGCAGGCGGCCCGGCACGCCACGGTGCGAGTATTTCGCGACCTTGAGGAAATCGTCGGCGAAGCCGATCAGCCCGAAGCCGAACGTCACCAGCAGCACGGCCCAGACGAAGCCGTTGTCGAGCCGCGCCCAGAGCAGCGACGGACGAGAGCATCGCGCCGAGGATCAGCACGCCTCCCATCGTCGGCGTCCCGGCCTTCTCGACGATGTGCCGCTGCGGGCCGTCGCCGCGGATCGGCTGGCCCTTCTTCTGCATGCGGCGCAGCCAGTCGATGATCGGCCGGCCGAGGAAGAAACCGAAGATCAGCGCCGTGAAGAAGGCGCCGCCGGCGCGAAAGGTGATGTAGCGGAACAGGTTGAAGAGGTCGCCGCCCTCGCTGAGCGGGGTGAGCAGGTGATAACAGCATCAGGCGTCCTCGTCGGACGGGAGCGCGGGGTCGGGCACACCGCTGCCGAGCGCCCTGATGCCCTCGACGACCCGGGCCATGCGCGCGCCGAGCGAGCCCTTGACCATGACGACGTCGCCCGCGTCAACGGCTTTCGGAACCTCGGCCGCCAGCGCGGTGCTGTCAGGGCACCAGAGCGCCGCGCTTCGTCGCGCGGCAGCGCTGCATGCATCGCCTTCATGCGCGGGCCGCAGCAGTGCACGCGGTCGATCGCGGCGATCTCCGGCAGGTCGGCCAGCGCGGCGTGCAGGCTCTCTTCGCCGGGGCCGAGCTCGAGCATGTCGCCGAGAAAGGCGATCCGGCGGCCGCGGCTGAAGCGGCCCATGTCGTCGGTCGGGCTGGCTTGCCGCGAGCACCGCGAGCGCCGCGCGCATCGAGGCGGGATTGGCGTTGTAGCTCTCGTCGAGCAGCGTCACCGCGCCGTCCATGCCGGCGGGCCCGAGCGCGATCGTCTCGCGGCTGCCACGCCCGCCGGGCGGCGTCCACGACGGCGAGCGCCACCGCGGCGCGGGCGATGTCGCCGCCGGCCGCCTCGGCGGCGGCCAGCGCGCCGAGCGCGTTCAGCGCGAAGTGCAGGCCGGGCGTGCCGATCTTGAAGGCGACGGGCTGGCCATCGCACCCGCGCGCGCACCAGCGTCGCCTGGCCCGCGAGGTTCGCCTCCTCGAGCACGAAATCCCGGCGCCGTGCCGGCCGAAGGCGACGACGCGGTGCGGCGCCGCGGCGGCGGCCAGGCGGGCGAAATGCGGGTTGTCCGCGTTCAGCACGGCGACGCCTTCCGGCTCGAGCCCGGCTGAAGATTTCGGCCTTGGCGTCGGCGATGCCCTCGACCGAGGCGAAGTTCTCCAGGTGCACGGCCTCGACCGTCGTGATCAGCGCGACGTGCGGGCGTGCCAGCTTCGTCAGCGGCGTGATCTCGCCGGCATGGTTCATGCCGATCTCGATCACGGCGAACGCGGTCTTCGGCGGCATGCGGGCCAGCGTCAGCGGCACGCCCCAGTGATTGTTGAAGCTGCGCGTCGGCGCATGCGTCGGCCCTTGCCCCGCCAGCATCGCCCGCAGCATCTCCTTGGTCGAGGTCTTGCCGACCGACCCGGTCACGCGCGATGACCCGCGCCCCGGTCCGCGCCCGCCCGGCGGCGCCGAGGCGGCGCAGCCCCTCCAGCGTGTCGTCGACGACCAGCAGCGGCGCATCCGGCGCGCACGCCTTCCGGCATGCGCGGCCACCATCGCCGCCGCGGCGCCGGCCGCCAGCGCCTGGGCGACGAAGCCGTGGCCGTCGCGGTTCTCGCCCGCCAGCGCGACGAAGAGGTCGCCCGGCGCCATCTCGCGCGTATCGATGGCGACGCCCGTCGGCCGCCCAGCCGCCGCGCGCCTCGCCGCCCGTGGCGCGTGCGGCCTCCGCGGCCGTCCAGAGCGGCTGGCTCACGCCGCCGAACTCCTGCTCGATGCCGTCGAGCGCGGTGACGGCGGCGCGCGCCTGCTCGACATCGTCGAAGGGCAGCACCTGGCCCGCGACCTCCTGCCCCTGCTCGTGGCCCTTGCCGGCGATCAGCAGGCAGTCGCCTGGATCCTTGCAGCGCCTCGACGCCGGCGAGGATCGCCTCGGCGCGGTCGCCGATCTCCTCGGCCGAGCGGAGCGCCCTGGCGGACCGCGGCGCGGATCGCCGCCGGCATCCTCGGAGCGCGGGTTGTCGTCCGTGACGATGGCGGCGTCGGCGCGCTCGGCGACGGCAGCGCCCATCAGCGGGCGCTTGCCCGCGTCGCGGTCGCCGCCGGCGCCGAAGACGACGATCAGCCGACCCTTGCAATGCGGACGCAGCGCCTCGATGGCGGATGAGAGCGCGGCCGGGCGTGTGCGCGTAGTCGACGTAGATGGCCGCCCCGTTCGCCCGTGTTGCGGCGCGCTGCATCCGGCCGCGCACGCCCGCGAGGCGCGGCAGCGCGGCGAAGACGGCCTCGGGCGAGGCGCCGGTGGCGATGGCGAGCCCGGCGGCCACCAGCACGTTCTCGGCCTGGAAGCCGCCGATCAGCGCCAGATCGGCGCGGTGCGTCGCGCCGCGCCAGGCAAAGGCGATCTCCTGCCCGTCGGGATGAAAGCGCGTCTCGGTCAGGCGCAGCGCGACGTCTGCGCCGCGACCGACCGCCAGCACCTCGATGCCGCGACCGACGCAGATCTGGCGCGCCTCGAGCGCGACCGGGTCGCCGGCGTTCAGCACCGCGGTCGCCGCCGGCCGGCAGCAGCTCGGCGAAGAGCCGCATCTTGGCCGCAACATAGTCGGCGTGCGTCGGGTGATAGTCCATGTGGTCGCGGCTGATGTTCGTGAAGCGCCGCCGCCTGCAGCCGCACGCCGTCGAGCCGATGCTGCGCGAGCCCGTGGCTCGACGCCTCCATCGCCGCGTGCGTGCAGCCCTTGTCCGCCAGCCGCGCCAGCAGCGCGTGCAGCGCCACCGGCTCGGGCGTGGTGATGGCGAGCGGCTCCTCGAAGCCCTCGCCCGAAACGCCGGTCGTGCCCAGCGCCGCGGCCCGGAAGCCCAGCGTCGCCCAGATCTGGCGGGTGAACTGCGCGACCGAGGTCTTGCCGTTCGTGCCCGTGACCGCGACCATCGTCTCGGGCTGGCGCGCGTAGAAGGCGGCGGCCAGCCGGGCGAGCTCGAGCGCTGGGATCGTCGGCCAGGAAGAACGGCACCGGCAGCTCGCCGATATCGGCGCGCGCCGTCTCGAGCCCCTGCGGCGTGACGACCACCGCCGCTCGCGCCCTGGCGCACCGCGTATTGGGCAAAGCCCGCGCCGTCCAGCTTGTGGCCCGGGATGGCGACGAAGACGAAGCCCTGGCGCACCTCGCGGCTGTCGACGGCGATGCCTGCGACGGTCGCGTGCGCCGACGCGGCGCGGGGCCCGCGTGGGCCAGCCGCGTCAGCCCCAGGCTCTCGAGCGTCCGCTCAGGCATTCACTCGCTCCAGCTGCCCTCGAGACTGGCGATATCGCCCGGCGCGGGGGCCGGCAAGGGCCGCAGCCCCAGCACCGGGCGCGGCACGGCGGACGATGTCGGCGGCGACCGGCACGGCGGTGCGCCCGGCGGTGCGCGCCGGGTAGCGGCCCGAGCGGTCGGTCGGCTCGTCGAGCGAGACGACCAGCACGTATTGCGGGCGCGAGGTCGGGAAGATCGACGGCGAAGGTCGAGATGTTGCGGTCGTGATAGTAGCCGCCGTTCGGGCGCACCTTGTCGGCGGTTCCGGTCTTGCCGCCGATCTCGTAGCCCGGCACGTCGGCGCGCGTCGCCGTGCCGCGGACGACGACCTGGCGCATGATGCGCAGCATCTCGCGCGCACGTCTCCTCCGAGAAGACCCGCTCGCCCGGGCCGCGCCCGCCGGCCAGCAGCGAGGGATAGACGCGGACGCCCGCCATTGGCGATCGTCGCATAGGCGGCGGCAAGGTGCACGGGCGAGGCCGCGAGCCCGTGGCCGAACGAGATCGTGATGGTCGAGAGATCCGTCCAGCGCGCGCGGCATCGAGCGTGTCGTTGTCGACGGCCTCGACCAGCTCGAGCCCGCTCGGGTCCATGAAGCCGAGCTTGGCGCAGATACTCCTTGAAGCGCGGCGTGCCGACCATCAGCGCCAGCTGCGCCGCGCCGACATTCGACGAATTCGACCACCACGTCCTCGACCGGCATCATCGGCCGGCATGCGGTGGAAGTCGCGGATCGCTGTGCCGGCCGTAGCGCAGCGATCGGCGGCGTCTCGATCAGCGTCTCGGCGTTGGCGACGCCGGTGTCGAGCGCCATCGCCGCGGTCAGCACCTTGAAGGTCGAGCCCAGCTCGTAGCGGCCCTGCGCGGCGCGGTTGAAGCGCGGGTTCTGGCCGCGGCTCGCCGCGAAACGGCTGCGGCGCCGTGTTCGGATCGAAGTCCGGCAGCGAGACCATCGGCGACGATCTCGCCGGTGTGCGCCTTCATCAGGATCGCCGTGCCGCCCTTGGCCGTCATCCGCGCGATGCCGCGCGGCGAGCTCCTGGCGGACGACCTCCTGCACGGCGAGGTCGAGCGAGAGCCGCAGCGGCTCGCCGGCCAGCGCCGGGTCGCGCAGCCGCGCGTCGAACTGGCCCTCGACGCCGCCCGAGCCGACCAGCTCGGCGAAAGCGCACGCCCTCGCGCTCGGCCCGGACGCCGCCGACGACATGCGCGGCGGCCGGGCCGGCCGGATAGACGCGCATCTCGCGATTGCCGAAGAAGAGGCCGGGCAGGCCGAGATCGTGCACCGCCTGCTTTTCGCGCGGCGTGATCGGCCGCTTGATCCAGACGAAGCGGCGCTTGCCGGTGAGCAGGCGCAGCAGCGTCGTCGCGGTCGAGGTCGGGGAAGATCCCGGCCAGCGCATCGGCGGCCATAGCCGGGTCCCTGATTTCCTGCGGGTGGGCGTAGAGCGACCAGGCCGGCAGGTTCGCCGGCCAGCAGCCGGCCCTGGCGGTCGACGATCTCGCCGCGCACCGGCCGGCCCGATTGGTCGGCGCGGCGCCAGCTGCGGCTCCTCGGGCTCGACGGCGGCCAGCACCCCCATGCGCAGCCCGACGGCACCATAGCAGAGCGCGAAGCAGACCATCAGCAGGATCAGCCGCCAGTCGCCCCGCAGCGCCGCGCGGCCGCGTGTCGTCTGGGCGGCGATGTCGGTCACTGGCGGCTCCAGGCGACCGGCCGCGCCGACGGCATGGGGACACCGGGCGCCGATGCGAAAACGCCGGTTGCCCCGTCCGACGGCAGCGGGATCACCCCGTCGCGCGGCCCGCCCGGATTGGCTTGCTGCACGGGCACGCCGACCTCGACCAGCGCGGCCGCGATTGCCGCCTCGAGCGCGACGGGCACGATCTCTTCGGCAGATCGCGAGACCTGACGTGGCTCGCTCCGCATCGCCACCGTCATCGCCCTCGAGCGCTCTTCGATGCGAGCCGCATGTGCGCGTGGCTTCAGGACCAAGGGCCGCGACAGTCGCTTGAGTCATCGGCGGCGCGGCAGCCTCGGGCGCGGCGGCGATCAAGGCCTCCGGCAGCGCGCGGCGCGGCTTCGGGTGCCCGCGGCGGATACGGGATCGACGCAACCTGGCCCAGCCCCTCGGGCACCAGCGGCACGAGGCGCGAGCACGTCGTTGTGCGCGGCCACCAGGCGCTCCAGCCGGTCGGGCGCGTTCAGATAGGCCCACTCGACGCGCAGCACCTGCAGCGCCTCGCGCTCCGCCGCGATGTCGGCGCGGACTGTCGACAGCCGGTCGAGCACCGCCCGCGTGTCGTAGTTGACGTTGTAGGCCCACCCCGCGCTCGCGATGATCGAGAGGGCGAGAAGGGCGGGTCCGTGCCTGGTCATCGACGTCTCCCGATTATGTCGCTGGCGAGCGGTGCGCGCCGGCAGGCCGAGCGCTCGCGGATCGAGGGCGATCGGCGGTGCGTCCGTGCGGACGGCGCTGCGCAGCCGCGCCGAGCGCGCGCGAGGGTTGCCGGGCGAGCTCGGCGCGCCCGGGCGTCACCGGCGCGGCGGGCGCTGCAAAGCGGGCCGGCGGCAGGGCCTGCGCCGGCGCGTGGCGCGAGCCGCCGGCCCTGGTGGCCGAGGCCGCCTGGAGATAGCGCTTCACGATCCGGTCCTCGAGAGAGTGGAAGGTCACGACGGCCAGCCGGCCGCCGGGCGCCAGCACGCGCTCGGCCGCGGCCAGCCCGCGGGCCAGCTCGCCGAGCTCGTCGTTGACGGCGATGCGCAGCGCCTGAAAGGTCCGCGTCGCCGGGTGAACCTGGCCCGGGCCGCGGCCGCGGCAGCACCGAGGCGACGATCTCGGCCAGCTGGCCGCGTGCGGGTGATCGGCGCCGCCTCGCGGGCGCGCACGATCGCGCGGGCGATGCGCCGCGCCGCCCTGTCCTCGCCGAAATCGTAGAGGATGTCGGCGAGCGCCGACTCCTCTGCCCGGTTGACCAGATCAGCGGCGTTCGGGCCCGCTCCCGCCATGCGCATGTCGAGCGGCCCGTCCTGCTGGAACGAGAATCCGCGCTCGGCCTGGTCGAGCTGCATGGAAGAGACGCCGATGTCGAGCACGACGGCATCGACCGGCAGGTAGGTCTCGGCGAGCAGATCGAGTTCGCCGAACCTGCCTTCGATCAGCGTCAGGCGCGGGTCGTCGCCGGCACCGCGCGCCTGCCGCAAGCGCCTGCGGGTCCCTGTCGATCGCGACGACATGCGCCGCGCCGGCGCGCAGCATTGCCCGTGCATAGCCGCCGGCGCCGAAGGTGCCGTCGATCACCGTCGCGCCGGCGAGCGGCGCCAGCGCTGCGAGCACCTCGTCGAGCAGGACAGGAATATGCGCTTCTTCGGCCGGCATGCGCGCCGCGGCCCCCATCAGTGCAGCCCCCGCCGGTCGATGTGTACCGGCTCGTCGGCCTCGGCGGCCATCAGTTCCGCCTCGAAGGCGTCGCGCGCATCCGGCCGCCAGACCTCGAAGCTCGAGGCGACCCCGACGAAGCGCAGCTCCTTTTCCAGGCCGATCGCGTCGCGCAGCGCCTTGGTCAGCACGATCCGGCCGGCATCGTCGACCTGGATCTGGCTCGCCCGGGTGACGAGCTTCAGCTCCATGCGCTGCTGGGCGGCGAGCGAGGCGTACTCGCGCTGGTTGTGGCGCTCGATCAGCGCGCTGTAGGCTTCGGTGGTGAAGAAGACCAGCGCCCGGGCGTCGTCAAGCTGCGGCACGACGTAGAGCGCACCGGAGGAGCCGACGGCATCGAGCACGCGACGGAACTCGGTCGGGAGCGAGACCCGCCCCTTGTCGTCCATCTTGTGGTCATGCGTGCCTGTAAAATGCTTCAGCACGGCCCTGGACGCCCCTCTCTACGCGGACCCGCCCGGCTGAAGCGCCATTCTCCGAACGGTCTCCAAACGGAACGGGCGGATCAGCCATCTCCGATCCGCCCGCCGTCCCTCGGAGAAGTTTCGCGGCCGTCCCTTTATCCCCGGGCTCTGTTCTGCCGCCGCGCCTGCTCTCGCCTCGCGTGTGTTCGCGGGGACACCCGCCGAGCCTGTATGAAACTGCTCTTGTTTTGTCCTGTACCGGCGGGTGTCCCTGGGTGATCTTCTACGCTACCAATCTACTCCAATCAACACCTTTTCACTCCACCCGACAGCAATTCTCGACACACGATCTAAACGTTGCGGTTTAATTGATGGTAAACACAACATAGAGCCGGCGTTGCAACGGCGGAGTGGACACCAACGCACGCCGTCGGCTTGAAATGAGACAGCAGGCCCGAGTCGCGGGCCGAAGGGAGAGCGAAATGGAGCATCTGAAGGCAGGCAGCCGGGCGACTCGGTTCGGCCCCAAGGAGTACTTCACCGGCACGGTGCTGCAGGATCCGATCGATCGAGGCGCCCGAGCCCGCGCGCGTGCGCGCCAACCGCGTCACCTTTCTGCCGGGGGCGCGGACGAACTGGCACACGCACCCGCTGCGGCCAGACGCTCTACGTGCTGTCGGGTGTCGGTCGCTTCCAGACCGAGGGCAGAAGGTGGTCGCGATCCAGGCCGGCGACACCATCTGGATTCCGCCGGGCGAGAAGCACTGGCACGGTGCCGCTCCCGATACCGCGATGTGCCATCGTCGCCATCCAGGAAACAGACGGCACCGCCCCTGTCTATTGGCTCGAGCCGGTCGCCGACCGGGATTACGGCGCGGAGCCCTGAGCCCGCGGGCAGCGGCACCGCGGCGGCTGAGTCGCTCCTGGTCGTCTCGATCTTGAGCGTCGAGAAAACAAGAGGCGGACGGCCTGTAAGCCGGGTTCTGTCCCCCGCTTGCGGCGAGGGGATGGCCATTCATCTGGGACCGCGGTCGCCCGCGGCCTCGTGCGGTCCACCCGGGAAGCGGGCCGGAGACGGCCCCGGGCGCCGAAGCCCCCGCTTCCCCTATCTGACCTTGCTCCCGGTGGGGCTTGCCGTGCCGCCCCCGTTGCCGGGGGCGCGGTGGGCTCTTACCCCACCGTTTCACCTTTGCCGGGCCGGAGCCCGGCAGACTGTTCTCTGTGGCGCTTTCCCTGGGGTTGCCCCCGCCGGGCGTTACCCGGCACCGTGTCTCCGTGAAGCCCGGACTTTCCTCCCCGCCCGCCCGCTCGCGCGGCCGGGCGGAGCGGCCATCCGGCCGTCCGCGCGCGTTAGCTAGGCGAATGCCTCATCGGGCACAAGGACGCTCTTCCGGTGCGATGGGCCTGCGCCTGACCGCCCGTCCTCGGGAATGGGGCGGCAGAAGCGATCACTCGGGGCGGGTGAAGACCGGCCAGCGCGCGGCGAGTGTCTCGAGGTGGCGGACCCCGCCCTCGCTCGGTTCGGCTCCTGCGCCGCAAAGGGGCGAAAGCGCATGGCAAAGCTGCGCCAGATCGCGTGCAGAGCCTCCGTCCAGCCCTCGGCCTCGTCGATCGCGTAGCCAAAGGCGCGCCGCCGCCAGGCGGAAACGTGCGGGTCAGCCCGCCCACCATCGGCAGTGCCATCGAGCCAGACGCCAAGCCCGCGCCGGGCCAGGCGGCGCCAGTCGAATTTCTCGCCCGGATCGATCTTGCGGCCGGGGGCGACGCAGGCATGGCCCAGCACCCGCTCGGGCGGGATCGCTCCAGCGCGCCATGATGCCGGCAAGCAGCACCTCGAGCGCGGCCATCTGCGGCTCGGGGAACGGCGGATAGCCGAGCAAGTGGCCGGGATTGTCGAGCTCGATGCCGATCGAGCGCGAGTTGACGTCCCGCGACGTCGCCCCACGCCGAGACGCCGGCGTGCCAGGCCCGCAGCTCCTCGGGCACCAGCGCCAGCACAGCGCCGTCACGGCCGATCAGGTAATGCGCGCTGACCTCCGCGCGCCGGATCGCAGAGCCGGTCGGCCGCCGCCTCAGCACTCTCCATGGCGGTGTAGTGCAGCACGACCATGTCGGGCCGCACCCCGCCGCGCCGCGGACCGCAGTTCGGCGACCTGCGCTCCGAAAGGCGCAGCGCCCCTCCCCGGCCCGCCCCCATAAAGTGGGAGGGGATACTCGGGCCGGCTGTCTGCCCCGCGCGTCAGGGTTGTGCCTGTCGCCGCGTGCTCCGTGCCTATGCGCATGGGCGCGAGGTCGGCCGCCGCGAGGCTCCCCTCCCCGCGGGGGGAGGAGACGGGGGCGGGGCGGTGCCGTCGGTGTCTGCGCTCACCGCCCGCGCAGCTCGCGGCGCATGATCTTGCCCGTCGCCGTCATCGGCAGGCGGTCGATCCAGGCGATCTCGCGCGGCATCAGATGCGGCGAGAGGCGGGCGCGCACATGCGCCCGCAGCTCATCGGCCAGCTCGGGCGAGCCGGCGCTGCCCTCGGCCAGCACGACGAACGCCTTGACGACCTCGGTCCGCACCGGGTCGGGCACGCCGATGCAGGCCGACATGGCGACGGCCGGGTGGCGGTTGAGGCAGTCCTCGATCTCGGAGGGCCCGACCCGATAGCCGGACGACGTGATGACGTCGTCCGTTCGCGAGCCGAACCAGAAATAGCCGTCAGCGTCGACCGAGGCCTCGTCGCCGGTCAGCATCCATTGCTCGCCGTCCTCGCCGACGATGAACTTCTCGGCCGTTTTCTCGGGCTGGTTCCAGTACGCCAGGAACATCGCCGGATCGCCGCGCCGCACGGCGATCTCGCCCGCCTCGCCGGGCGCGCCGGCGCTGCCCGTCAGGGCCAAGCACCGCGACCTCCTTGCCCGGCATCGCCTTTCCGATCGATCCCGGCCGCACCGGCAGGATGCGCGCGCAGTTGCCGAGCACGAGGTTGCACTCGGTCTGGCCGTAGAACTCGTTGATCGTCAGCCCCAGCGCGTCGCGCCCCCAGTCGAGCATCGCCGGCGCCGAGGCTCTCGCCGCCCGAGCCGACCGAGCGGAGCGGCAGGGCCGGAATGCTCGGCAGCTGGCGCAGCAGGCGCAGCGCCGTCGGCGCCAGAAAGGCCGAGGTGACGCCGTGCTCGGCGATCAGGCGCACCGCATGCTCGGGGTCGAAGCGGCGCGGCGCATGCGCCACCAGCGGCACGCCCATGCGCAGAGCGGGCATCATCACGTTGCCGAGCCCGCCCAGCCAGGCCCAGTCCGACGGCGTCCAGATCCGGTCGCCCGGCTGCGGCCAGAAATCGTAGAAGAGCTGCACGCCCGGGATATGGCCGAGAAAGACGCGCTGGGCATGCAGCGCGCCCTTGGGCGGCCCCGTCGTGCCCGGAGGTGTAGCTGATGAAGGCGATGTCCTCGGGCCCGGTTTCCGCAAGCGCACGCTCCTCGCGCGCCGCCGCCATGGCGGCCGGCAGCGCGCCCGCGCCCTCGCCGGTGCCGTCGACCGACCAGATCTGCGCGAGCTCGGGCAGCTCTTCGCCGGATATCGGCGATCTTCGGCAGGTTGGCCGCGTCGGTCACCAGCGCCTTCGCGCCCGAATCGCGCCAGCCGGTACTGCAGCGCGTCCGACGCCGAACTGCGTGAAGAGCGGCACGACGACGGCGCCCAGCCGATAGGCCGCGATGTGCGTCAGCACCGTCTCGGGGCACTGCGGCAGCAGCAGGCCGACCCTGTCGCCGCGAGCCACGCCATGCGCCGCGAGCACGTTGGCGAGCCGCCCCGAAAGCCGCCAGAGCTCGCCGAAGCTGTACTCGCGCACGACCTGCGCGACGTGCACCAGCGCCAGCCGCCCAGGTTCGGCGTCGGCCCACTTGCCGCACATGTCCCAGGCGATGTTGTAGCGCGGCGGGATCTCCCAGCGGTGCTGCGCGCGCACCTCGTCCCAGCTGCCGGCGCGACGGATCTCGACCATGTCGCTCCCTTTCAGTCGCCAGCCTTAGGGTGTGCCCGGGCGCGGAGCAAGGCGGAGCGTGGCCCGCGCAGCCTCCCTTGGCTCGCCGCGAGTGAACGGAATGATCGTCCTTTCGGGCGCCTGACGGCCGACGCTCAGACGGGCGCCGGTTTCGTCGCCGCGACCTCCGGCAGCTGCATGGCGCGCTCGACCAGCGCCGCAAGCCGCGGATAGCCGGGCTCGAGCACCCAGGGGTTCGTCGCCTCGACGAATTGCCATGCGATCACGGCCGCGACGTCGCCGGCATCTGGCCTCCCGTCGCTCGCCCGACCATCCCTCCGCCGGCGCGCGTGCCGTCGAGCGCCGCCAGCCCGCCCTGCGTCTGACCGACTAGCCGGTCCTGCCAATCCCTCCAATGCAGATCCGCAGGGCCGCCGGTTGCGCTCGTAGACCAGGGCCACCGCCTTCTCGGCCGTCCCGCTGGCGACGGCGAGCCGCTGCAGCGCGTCACGCCGGGCAACGCCGCCGGCCGGGAGCAGCCGCACGCCGTTCGGCGATGTCTCGTCCAGCCATTCCCCGATCGCATAGCTCTCGATCAGCCGGGTGCCGTCGTCGAGCTCCAGGATCGGCACGCGGCCGACCGGGTTCAGCTCCTTGACCCGCGCGAAATCCTCGCCAGCCACCATGATCTGGCGCCGCTCAACGGCGCGCCCCTGCATCGCGCACCAGACCGCAATCCGTCGCACGAAGGGCGACAGGTCCCTGCCGTAAAGAATCATCCGCTGTCCCTGAATTTCGGTGATCTGGGCGCAGCAAGCGCTTCGACGCGACAGAGGTCAACTCCGCATTGCCGCATCGGACCGATTGCGCCGCGCCGCGCCAGCGCTTACCTAGACGTCATGCAGGATGCCACGCCGCCGCTGATCGATCCCTTCGCCCGCGCGATCACCTATCTGCGCGTCTCGGTCACCGATCGCTGCGATTTCCGCTGCGTCTATTGCATGGCCGAGCACATGACCTTCCTGCCCAAGCGCGAGGTGCTGACGCTGGAGGAGCTCGACCGGCTCTGCTCGACCTTCATCCGCCTCGGCGTGCGCAAGCTGCGCGTCACGGGCGGCGAGCCGCTGGTGCGCAAGAACATCATGTGGTTCTTCGAGCGCATGGGCCGGCATCTGGGCCAGGGCCTCGACGAGCTGACCGTCACCACGAACGGATCGCAGCTCAAGAAATATGCCCGGTCGCTGGCGGATGTCGGGGTCCGGCGGATCAACGTCTCGCTCGACACGCTCGACAAGGCGAGGTTCCAGGCGATCACCCGCTGGGGCCGGCTCGACCAGGTGCTCGAGGGCATCGAGGCGGCGCAGGCGGCCGGGCTCCGCGTCAAGATCAACACGGTCGCGCTCAAGGGCGTCAATGACGACGAGGTCCACCGGCTGGTCGAGTGGTGCCGCGACTGGGGCATGGACCTCACCTTCATCGAGGTCATGCCGATGGGCGATCTCGGCGAGGAGGACCGCCTCGACCAGTTCTGGTCGCTCAGCGACGTCCGCGCCCGCCTCGAGGAGCGCTGGACCCTGACCGATACGCCCGAGCGCTCGGGCGGCCCGGCGCGCTATGTCCGCCTCGAGCAGACCGGGCAGCGCATCGGCTTCATCACCCCGCTGTCACATAATTTCTGTGAGAGCTGCAATCGCGTCCGCCTGACCTGCACCGGCCAGCTCTATATGTGCCTCGGCCAGGACGACGACGCCGACCTCCGCCGCGTCCTGCGCGAGAGCGACGACGACGCCGCGCTCGAGGCCGCCATCCGCGAGGCGATCACCCGCAAGCCGCGCGGCCACGACTTCGACTATTCGCGCCAGCACGTCGACGGGCCAGGTCGCCCGCCACATGAGCGTCACCGGCGGCTGACCGCTTCGCCGGCTGCGGGCGGGTCTCGGCCATTCGCTTGACGCGCCGCGTCGTACGTGATGCCGCGGGCGTAGTTCAGTGGTAGAACGTCAGCTTGGGAAGCTTGGTGTCGGAGAGAGAAATTCAAACTAAAACAAAGCGTTATAAATCTTCGCCAGCGCCATTTGCAGGCATTCTGTAGGAGTTTTGAGAACGCCGGTGAGAAAGTCGGCCACGAGAGCGGCGGGACAATCCCGCCGCGGGCGGCGTGGCGGGCGGCGTGAAAGTCCTCCAGGTTTGCCCTCTCTGACGGCAGGGCGACGCATTCCGTTGCTGGGGACATAGACTCGCTCAGACAAGGTAGCGCCCGTCGAGGAAATCTCGGCGGGCGTTGATCTTGTTGGGTTTCCTTCACGCCGCGCGACCTATCCGAGGCAGTGTTGCCCGTAGGTATTCCACGGGCAACACTCGGAAGGAAAATTCTCGGATGGACTTCCGCTCCGGCTGGATTGGCCAAGCTTATGTCGTGCCCGCGCCAAAGTCGCGCTCGCACGGCCGCTTGACCGAATACGAAGACGGAGAATCGAGCGTACGAAGATCCCAGAGCTATTCCTGCGCGAAATCTACCCCGCCTACAACGAAGAGGCAAACCTCAACACCTGCGGCGACCCGGACTGCGGAAACTTCGACGTCGCGGCTGCATTCTGCCCCGCGCCCGATGTGCAAGGAGCCCTCGTTGCGCGGCGCCCGGCCAGAGAGATCAGCGCAGCGGAGTGACCGGCGGTCACGCGCGAGCCGCGCCTGCGGGAAGAGCTGCGGCAGCCAGTCGGCCGCAGTCGCCGACAGCCAGTCGCGGATGGCGTCGAGGTCGAAGCGCGCGGGCGCTTTCCAGACCTCGTTCAGATCGATGACGTCCTTCATGTCAGGCCAGGAGAACGAGGCCGCGCTCGGCGCGGGTGATGGCGGTGTAGAGCCAGCGGCGCCGGTCGAGCTCGGTGCGGCCGAGCCCGTCATCCCAGACGATAACGATGGTCCATTGGCTTCCCTGAGATTTGTGGGCTGTGATCGCCCAACCGAACGTCGCTTCCGTCAAACTGCGCTTGTCTCTCCAGTCCCGGTCGTGCCGTTCGGGATCGGGCGAGACGTGGTCCTCAAAGTGCCCCTTGTAGATGCGGAGCCGGCCTGGCCGGCCGTTCGGGTCCAAAGGCGCGACACTGCGCCCGTCCTCGTCGGTAACGACTGCCGAGAAGAAGAGGCTGTTCTCGTCGACGACGTCCTCCAGCGTCACGAACATGCCGTTGATGAGCCCGATGTCGTTCTGGTTCTTCAGGCAGATGATCTTCTCGGCACCGCCGGACGGGAGCGTGCTGCCGCCAAGCCCGGCGGCACTGCGCATCGCGTTGTTGAGCTGCAGCCGGGTCGCGTTCCTGCCGCAAATCAGCTGGCCGCAGCGAAGCGCCTGGCCGGGCGTGATGTCGGCCTTGCGCATCTTGGCGACATGGCTGTCATAGATCCCGAAGCCGATCGGATGGCCGGTGCGCGCCATGGTGGCGAGGCGGATGATGGCGCTCTCGGCCGCCTGGCGGTGGATCTCGGTCAGCATGACATCGGGCTCGTCACGCGTGAAGGCACCTTCGCCCTTGATCGGCGGGAGCTGGCCAGTATCGCCGAGCACCAGGATGGGCTTTCTGAAGCTCATTAGGTCGCGCGCCATCTCCTCGCCGACCATCGAGACCTCATCGAGCACGATGAGCTCGGCATCCGCCGCGTCGCTCGCCGGGTTTACGGCGAACCGGGGATGCTTCATCTGGGCCACCTGCTGGCGCATGGCCTCGATCCCCACCTCGGCGGCGGTGCGCTCGAAGCCAGACAGCGCCCGCACGTTCGCCTCGGCGTCGCGGATCGCCTTCGCCGCGGCGGCGACCTCCTGCTCAGTTGCCTCAATGACGCTGTAGATCAGGCTGTGGATGGTCGAGGCCGGCGTGCCCTTACGGCGGAGCACGTAGGATGCCTTGCCGGTGAAGGTGGCGGTGACGACGCCAGGGACGCAGATACCGTCCCGAGCGCCACGGTGCGGCGAGAGCCCGAGCTCGTCGAGGATGAAGCGTAGGATCGTGCTCTTGCCGCAGCCCGCGTAGCCGAAGATCCGCGCGACCTGCTTCTGGCCGGTGTCGTTGCGGAACCAGTCGACAATGCGCTTCACGCCCGCGTACTGCTCGTTGCTCAGCGTGATGTCGGTCATGCCGCGCGCTTCCCGACGGTGTAATCTTTGAGGACGCCACCATTCGCGGCGTCGCCGACCTGGCATTCGCGCACGAACACCCGGCGACCATCGGCCAGCTGGCGCCAGTGGCCACGGCGGATGTGCCATCGCGGGCTCGCATGCGTGCCGCCCTGCGGCGCCGATCGGCGAACGGGCCGCTCGGGGACGATCTCGACCTGATGCCAGCTCCAGCCGCGCACGCCGGCGCGGGCGAGCTTGGGGCGGTGGATGCTCGAGACGACCTGCTCTCGCACGGCGCCCGCCTGCGAGAGGATGGCGATTGCCCGCAAAACCAAGGAGCGGAGCCCGCGCGGCGCATTCTCCCGAGCCTCCGGCGCGGTCACCAGCGGATTGACCGCGGCCCTGGCATTGCACCCCGAAAGTTCAGCGTGCACGAGGACGTCGCCCCATCGTCCGGTTTCTCGATTTTGTGTGAAGAAGACCGCCTCCACCAGCGAACCATGCCGCCAGGCGTAGGCAAGCTGCGTGCGGACAATTTCGTGTGTTTCCTGAAGCTCGAAGATCACCGCATCATGCGGTAGCCCGAGTGTGGGGTCGGGCTGGGCAAGGATGAGGTCGGCCACTTCTGGCGCGTGAAATGCGCCTTCGTCGGCGAAGACATAGACGGGGGCCTTCAGGAACCCATTCAGCGTCTCGCCATGCCAGTATCTGGCCTGATGCTGCGCGACCAAGCGCTTCAGGCCGTACGCGGCCGGGATCATGCCTCGCCTCCCCAGCAGCGGTCCGCCCAGGCGCAGGGCGAATGCCACTCGCCGGCGCTCATACCGCCTTTGCAGACGACGGAGGTGCGGTCCCGGGCGGCGCTTGGCAGCAGCTCCTGCGCGTCGCAGGCGAGAACCACTTGGACCGCACGGTCGCTCATCATCTGCGCCAGTGCCGCGTCGAACGGCACGAGCTCGGCGAAGATCTCCATGGTGTCGCGGTTCAGCGCCGTGAAGAGCGTCGGGTTCGGCAGCTCCAGATATGCCTGGTAGAGCGCGATCTGCGCCGCATAGACCGGCCGGGCGAGGCTGACGCCACGCTTCACCACGTCCTTCCAGGGCGCCGCGCCGAGCGCCTTGTTCTCCCAGAACGCCGGGTACGCCATCGCCATTGGCCCGCCGACGATGCAGCCGTCGATGTGACCCTTAAAGCGGCCGCCCATCGCCTCGAAGCCGAACTGCCGGCCGTCGCTCCGCTCGGTGCGAAGGTCGAAACCGGCGAGCCTGAGCCATCCGGCGACGATGTCCTCGGCCCGGTGCCCGGCCTCGAAGATCCGGAGCGTGCGAGGCTCGAAGCCGCGGCCCCCATCCTCCGACACGTCGAGGTAGTCGTATTGGATCTGGCGGAGGCAGGCTCGGCCGAGCCCGGAGGAGCTGACATAGGTGCGCGGCCGCTCGGCATGGTGGCGCGCGAGGAGCGCCCGGTCGATCGCGTCGCCCACCGCGGCGTTGATCCGCGGCATCGCGAGGGGCTCGCCATAGCGGCAGCCGGAGCCCGTGTTCAGGTCGATCATCATGATCGTGGCCTCTAAAAAGGAATTGGGTCGTTTGGGATGGCGCCGGGCGTCTCCGGCGGGGCGCACTGGCGCTGCATGCTGGCGACGTATCCCGTGACGACGGCCTCGATCAGCTGGTCGATCTCGGCGGCGCTACGGCCGTGGAAGGACGCCATCAGGCCGAGCTCGGTCACCGCCTCGGCGAAGGGGCGGCGCGCATCCCGGATGGCCTGTGTCTCGTGGTCGGTCTTGTCGATCATTCCGAAGTTCCTCGCGGCGAGCTCCGCGCCGAGTTGCTGGCAGCGGACCGAGCAGAAGCGGTACAAGGGGAAGTCCGCGAAGCGCAGGCCGTGGCAGTAGCCGAAGCCGCGCGCCTCGCGATGGCACATCGCGCAGAGGCTCAGGCGAGCAAGAGCCGGGTCAGCTCGTCGCTTTCTTCCGGCGCCTGTTGCCGCCGCTCCGAGGCCAGGACCACGAACCGGCTGATCGCCGCCGTGGCCATGGCCTCGAGCTCGTGCATGCTGAGGCTGGCGATGGGACGGTGCAGACCTCCGCGGCCTTCGAGCCATCTGGCGATTTCCTGTGCGGATTGCCGGGTCACGAAGGCCTGCCACTCGTCCGGTTGCATGCTTAGCCGTTCAGCCAGGCGGGGGCCGTGGCCGGGGCCGGCGCCGCCGGTGTCGACGACCAGGCGGGCGCCTGTGCCGGGGCACTCGGCGTGCTCGAGAAGCCGGGCGGCGCCGCCGCCGGCGCCGATCCCCAGGCGGGCGGCGCTGCGGCAGGGGGCGCCTTCCGCGGCGCCGCGGCGGCGGGTCAATCGTTCGCTCACCGCGGCAGGAGATCGTTGCTGCATGCGGTATTGGGTTTTCACGATCGCCGGTGGCGATGGCGGACAGGAACTCGGCTCGGGTTGAATTCGCGCCGAGACGCCTGACCGCGCGATGGCGCTCATTTCTTATCCAGGCGCCAATCTGTATGAGATTCCCGACGACACTGGCTTCCCGGCAGAGGCAACGGACCAGCTCCATTGGGAGCATCGCGGACCAACGCTAAAGAACTAGTCTTACTGCGTCACAAACGCGGCCGCGGACGCATCGGAGTGGTGCAGCATGGACATCGCTCGAGTTTTCGAACCAAGCCGACGATCAGGCGGCGACGCATGGTGGCGATCGAATTCGCGATGTGCCGCTCCGGTCGGACGGGAGGACGAGCGCCCGGAGAAACCTGGGGGAACTGAAGGCGCCGTGAAGAGACGCGTCGGTTCTGAGAGTCCGATTCAAAACTCGTTGGATGATTTCAAGGTTTTGCCAAGAGTGTCAATCGGCGTCAGAAATTGACCCCCTATCGGCTTCCAAAAGGGACCCCCTTCGGGTGTGAGGGGCCGGGCCTGATCCGGTGGAGCTGGTCGGGGTTGCGGAGCCGGATCAGGCCCGGCCCCGGTCGGAGCGGCAGGGTTCAGGCGCGGTTCTTGAAGCGCCAGCTCTCGTTGCCGGTCTCGACGATGTCGCAGTGGTGGGTCAGCCGGTCGAGGAGCGCGGTGGTCATCTTGGCGTCGCCGAAGACGCTCGGCCATTCGCCGAAAGCGAGGTTGGTCGTGACGATCACCGAGGTGCGCTCGTACAGTCGGCTGATCAGGTGGAAGAGCAGCTGGCCGCCGGATTGCGCGAAGGGCAGATAGCCGAGCTCGTCGAGGACGACGAAGTCGAGGCGGGCGAGGTGATCGGCGATGCGGCCCTGGCGGCCGGCGCGGGTCTCGGCCTCGAGCTTGTTGACGAGGTCGACGACATTGAAGAAGCGGCCGCGGGCGCCGCGCCGGATGCAGGCGCGCGCGATGGCGATCGCGGCATGATCTTGTACCTACAGCGCAAGCCCTTTGCCGGATCACGCGGCGACCGATGTGCGGTTTGCGCGGCGCGTGGCGCGGATGTCGTTTGGGACGGTGAAGCGTTGGAGAACGATGGCCTTGGCCTCTGCGACCGAGATTTCCCGTCCGTCGACGTCGCGCAGAACGTAGGACCTGCCGCTGCGCAGAACGCTGAGGATGCGATTGACGAGACGGTTGGCGACGGCACAGAGCGCCTGTTTGTGGTGGTGACCCTTGGTGGTCATCAGGCGCCAGTAGACCTCGGCGAGGTCGGGATCGATCTTGCGGGCGGTATCGGCGGCGAGCATGAGGGCGCGCTTGATCCGGTCGTTGCCGCCCTGCGTGATCCTCTGGCCGGGCCGCTCTGCGCCGCCGCTGTCGGCGCGGCGGGGAAAGAGGCCGCAGAAGCCGCGGATGTGCCGTTCGGAGCGGAAGCGATCGGCGGTATGGAGCACGCCGAGCAGGACCGGGGCGAGGTGCTGGCCGACCCCGGGAATGGAGCGCAGCACGTCGTCGGGCTGGAGCTCTGCGTAGAGCGCGTCGATGCGGCGTTGCAGCACGGTCACCGCCTCGATGTCGGCGAGCATTGCGTCGACCTCGATGGCGACCTCGGCCTGGAGCTCGGCGAAGTCGACGTGGGTCCGGTGCAGGGCGCGCGCCTCTCGGGCGGCGTGGCGCAGGCCATCGACGAGAGCGTCGACGAAGGGGCCGCTGTGGGGATGATTGCCGCTGGCGTGCCGAGCGACGAAGCGGGCGATGACGGACTTGCGCGCGGCGAGCACCGCATCGGGATCGAGCCAGCGCCGCAGCAAGGCCAGGGCGAGGCGCGTCCTCAGGTCAGGCAGGACGCGCTCGAGAGCCGGCGAGGCCCAGCGGACGAGGTCGATCAGGCGGCGCTTGCTGGCGGCGATGCGGTCCTGGAAGCGGCCGCGTTGCTTCGTGAGCCGCTGGAGCGCGTGGCTCCTGGCGGCGGGAATGTGCACAGGATCGAGACGCGGTCCCCCGAAGCCGGGCATGGCGGCCAGCACCTGGGCGTCGGCGAGGTCGGTCTTGGCGTGCTCAGAGAGGTAGCGGCGCAGCGCCTTGACGCGCTTGCCCTTGACGCGCGCGACCTCGACGCCTGCATCCGCGAGCCGATGGGCGACGGGGAACCAGCTCATGCCGGTGGGCTCCATCACCGCCTGCACGCTGTCGGTGTCGCCGAGCCCGGCGGTGGCGCGGGCAACGAAGGCATCGAGGGACGCCGGGTCGTGCCGAAAGCGCAACGGCGGGCCGAGAGGTCGGCCGTCGTCGAAGATCTGGGCGACGTGATCGCCGCGAATGGCGAGATCGACGCCGATGGTTCTGTGGGTCATCGCGAGGCTCCTTGGCTGGGAAAGAACCGCGCGCCGCTGGCACAGTCAGGTCCGTCATTCGTGGCCGTCGCGCCCGGCCAGGCCGCGCCGCCACAATCGTGTTACACTTGCCCGGTCGGCGCGGCCGGGTCGGGCTGACTGCGTCACGGTCACGAGACGATCCTCGGATCTCTCAGGGTCTTCGAAGCCCGAACCGGCCTGGTTCGCGCCGACACCCTGACCCGGTTCCCGGCATGCCGGGAACCGGGTCCGATCCGCGATCACGTCGCCGAAGCTAAGAACTCCTCTGACTTCCCCGTGGCATCAGACCCGGCGTCGCAATGGATACCTGCGTCTTGCCCGGTGCCGGTGCCGCCGACGAGGACCAGGTTGCGCTGATGGGCGAGGAAGCCGCCGGCGGCGAGGTCGCGGACCAGCGTCTCATTGATCGGTGTGCGCGTCGAAGACGAACTCCTCGATCTCCTTGGCGAGCGGCAGCTTGGCGATCGTGATCTGGTACTTGATCGAACGCGCCTGCTTCTCGGAGATCTCGGCACGAGGCAGGTCGCCGACCACCCGCTGCGGCTCGTGCTGCCGCTTCACCGCGGTCGCGACGATCTCGTCATAGGCGGCCTTCATGCCGAAGAGCTTCAGCCCGCCCATGGCTTCCAGAACTCTCGGTTCGCTCCATCACCGCTTGCCCTCCTCAGGCTGTCATAGCGGGCGCAGTCGGCCGCGGGCTCGTGCCGCAGCCGCAGCGCCTCGGGGTCATGATCGTCACCGGCGGGCCGGGGTCGCGCTGCCGGGCCAGGATGTTCAGGATGATGTCGGCGGAGTGGACGCCTTCGCTCAGCGCCTCGGCGCAGGCCGCCTCGACGGCAGGCAGGCCGTCCGACAGCACGGCGCCGAGGATCTCGACCATCTGGCGGTCGCCGTCGCGGGCGGCGCGCAGCTTCCGGCGCACCCGCTCGATCGCGGCCGGCAGCACCCAGTCCTTGAATGGCGCGCCATTCCGCAAGCGCGCCCGGCTTGCGGGCGAGCACGGGAACGTAGTGCCACGGGTCGTAGACGGTCTCGCCGCGGCCGAAGGCGCGCCGATGGCTGCCGACCACGCGGCCATCCTGGCGCAGCTCGATGCGATCGGCATAGGCGCGGATCTCGACCGGCCGGCCGACGGCGCTCGCCAGGACCGAATACTTGTTGTTGTCGAACCGCACCAGGCACGTCTTCGACGGCGACGCCGGCACCGATGGAAGCCATCGAAAGGGCCTGCATAGGGGACGAGACTCGGCCGCTCAGCCTCGAACACCTCCCAGATCGTCCTGCCGCGCATCTCGGGATGCGGCTGCGTCTTCGCCCAGGCGACGCAGCGGTCGAGCAGCCAGGCGTTCAGCTCGTCATAGCTCTTCACGCGCAGCCGCGGCGCGAACAAGCGCTGCCGTACCGTGCCCACCTGGTTCTCGACCTGGCCCTTCTCCCAGCCCGAGGCCGGCGTGCAGGCGACCGGCTCGACGAGATAGTGGCTGCACATCTGCTGGAACCGGCGATTGTAGGCGCGCTCCTTCCCGACGAAGATCGCGTCCACCGCGGTCTTCATGTTGTCATAGATGCCCTTGTGCAGGCGCCCCGGAAGAAGGCGAACGCCCGGTCGTGCGCGTCGAACACCCTTGCGACGTGGTCCGGGCCGGCCCGGATGAAACGCTCCGGTGGAGCGTTTCAAACAGAGCAAGGCCCGGAGGGCTCCTGCGTCTCGCGCGGGTAGGCCCGGACAAACGGCATCCGGCTGTGGCAGAGCCGGACATGTGCGCACCTTGACCGTAACGGTGACCCCGTCGATCAGCACGACCTCGTGGCTCCAGTCGAACTGGTACGCCTCGCCCGGCGCAAAGCTCAGCGGCACGAAAGCTGCGGCCGCCGCCGCGCTCTCCCGCCGCCGCCAGTTGGCCGCATAGCGCCGGACAGCATCATAGCCGCCCTCGTAACCCAGCTCCCGCAGCTCCTCGAAGATCCGGAGCA
>CAVXNU010000020.1:0-72213 GCA_963763245.1 uncultured Bacillaceae bacterium | reverse complement strand
AGCGGCCCGAGGCGAGCAGCGCCCGCGTCTCGTCCGAGCGCAGCCTGCCCTGCTCGACCAGCAGGAAGTTGTCGATGACGACGCCCTCCTCCCCGATATGCCGGCTGTCGGGCGGCGCCGAGCCCGGCGTCTTGCCGCCGATGTCCGCATGATGGCCGCGCGAGGCGGGTGACGAAAATGATGTCCCCGGCCCGCCTCGTCGAAGATCGGGCGTGATGACGGTCACGGCCGGCAAGTGCGTGCCGCCGTTGAAAGGATTGTTCATCATGAAGACATCGTCGGCTCCGGATGCTGCCGGCGTTCTGGTGCAGGATCGTCCGCACGCTCTCGCTCATCGAGCCCAGATGCACGGGTACGTGCGGCGCGTTGGCGACAAGGTCCCCCGTTCGCGTCGAAGACTGCGCACGAGAAGTCGTAGCCGCTCCTTGATGTTGACGCTGCCTAGGCGGTATTGGTCAGCGTCGCGCCCATCTGCTCGGCGATCGACATGAAGAGGTTGTTGAACACCTCCAGCATGACCGGATCGACGCTGGTGCCGATGGCTTCGTCGCGCCGCAGCTGCACGACTTGGCGCAGGACGAGGTTGCCCCCGGCAACGCATTCGCCTGCCAGCCCCCTTCGACGACGTTGGTGCCGGTCGGCTCGACGATCGCCGGCCCATCAACCGTCTGGCCCGCGCCATCCGTTCGGGGTCGACCAGCGGCACGTCGCGCCAAGCGCCCTACGAATACATGCGCGCGCTATCCGGCGCAGCAGCGGTGCCCACAGCATCGGCCGCGCGCGTCACGTTCTCGCCGGTCTCGCCAATCGCCTCGGAGGTCAGCAGGTCAATGATCAGCCGGTCGGTGTCCGGGACGAAGCCGAATTCCGCTGCCGGTGCGCCTCGCGATACGCCGCGCTGATCCGGTCGGGTGTGCCGAACGGCACCGCGAGTGTCTGGTGCGCCCCCTCGGTCCTGACATGGGCATTGCGGACCAGCGTCATCCGCATCCCTGCCGATGCCCTGCCCAGTCACTTCCTCGGCGTCCAGGCGGGACAGCACCGCCTCGGCCGCCGCGACGTCCTCGATCGGCCGGGCGAATTGGTGCTCGCGGATCGCCCGCACATCCGCCAGCCCCATGCCGAAGGCCTACGGCACGCCCGCGAAGGGATGGATGCACAAAGATGCTCTTCATGCCCAGCACGTCCGCGACCTGGCAGGCATGCCGGCCCCCGGCGCCGCCGAAGCAGTTCATCGTGTAGGACGTCACGTCATAGCCGCGCTGGACCGAGATCTTCTTGATGGACTAATACCAGCTTGCGGTGATCAGCACCCGTGAGCCCATTCACGGAGACCGATGCTCATGATCTTCCAGGGGCGGTCGATGAGCCGGTTCCAGGCCTCGCAGCTGAGGGCGACGATGTCGTCGTAGCTCGCGAAGACGCGGTTCGAGAGCCAGTTGTCGCGGATGTACTGCCAGACGTTCTCGACGGGGTTCAGCTCCGGAGATCGCGGCGGCAGCGGCATGAGGGTGATGTTGGCGGGGACGACGAGCGCCTTCGACATGTGCCAGCCGGCCTGGTCGAGAATGAGGACGGCGTGAGCCCCCGGTTGGACGGCGGCGCTGATCTCGGCGAGATGAGCGGTCATGGCGTCGGTGTCGCAGCGGGGCATGACGAGGCCGGCGCCCTTGCCCTTCTTCGGGCAGATCGCCCCGAAGATGTAGGCCGACTGCGTGCGCTGGTCGTGCGGGGCCGAGGGGCGTGTGCCGCGCTTCGCCCAGCGACGGGTGATCTTGTTCTTCTGGCCGACGCGCGCCTCGTCGGCGAACCACAACTCTATCTCGGTGCCGCACGGGAGTGCATCGCTGATCTCCGCCAGGCGGGCGGGGAACTCTTTTTAAAAGCGGCGATCCGCTCCTCGTGTCTCGCGCATGATGGCGCGGCCGCGCCGACAGCTTCGCGTAGCCGAGCGCCTTGAGCTCCCGGCTGAGCGTCGCCTCGCTGACCGAGATGCCGAATGTCTCCCACACCCAGGCGGCGAGGTCGACCAGCCGCCACCGCACCACGCCGTCGGTCGCCGGGGTCGGCCCGCGCTCGACGATCCGCACGAGCTCGGCCCGCTGCGCGTCGTTGAGCTTCGAGGGATTGCCCGGCGGCTTGCGGCTCACCAGCCCGCCCGGCCCCTCCGTGTTGAACCGCTCGACCCAGTCCCGGACGATCTGCCGCCCGACACCGCCGGTCTCGGCCGCTTCGGCCCGGCTCCCGCCATCATAGATCACGGCCAGCGCCAGAAGCCGGCGGGTCTGATCCGCATCCCGGCTCGACCGCGCCAGCCGCTTCAGATCCGCCGCGGTGAAATCCTCTCGAAGCACCAGCGCCCGTCCCATCCCTGCCTCCTGCCCGTTTTCGACAGAGAGTCAGAGATCGGCGACCTTGGGAATCCCCCACGCGAGTCGGCGCCACCGAAAGACGGTATTAGCCATGTTCTCGACGGCAAGCGCAGAAAGCCCTCAGCCAGGTCCTCAGGGCTGCGCGGCGCGTCGCCCGTTTCTTCGGCGATCTGCCGCGACATCGCCGCGAACTTCGCCCGCGCGGCGCCGGCGTCCAGCGGCTCGTCGCCGCCGGGGCCGAACACGTTCGGAAAGCGGTCCGGCTGGATCTTGCCCAGCACCACGTTGCAGTCGGTCACGGCCAGCGGCCCGCCGCGGCGGTACGAGGCCGGGCCGGGATTGGCGCCGGCGTTTTCCGGGCCGACCTGCATGCGGCCGTTGGCAAAGGTCAGGATCGAGCCGCCGCCCGCGGCGACCGTGTGGATGCTCATCATCGGAGCGCGCATCCGCACGCCCGCCACCTCGGTCTCGAACGACCGTTCGTAGGCGCCCGCGTAGTGGCAGACATCGGTCGAGGTGCCGCCCATGTCGAAGCCGATCAGCTTGCCGAAGCCGGCCGCTTCGGCGCTGCGGACCATGCCGACGACGCCGCCGGCCGGGCCGGACAAGATGGCATCCTTGCCCTGGAACAGCCCGGCATCGGTCAGGCCGCCGTTCGACTGCATGAACATCAGCGACCCGACCCCGCCATGCGCCGCGCCCAGCGCATCGCTGACCTGGCGGACATAGCGGCGCAGGATCGGCGAGAGATAGGCGTCCACCACGGCGGTGTCGCCGCGCGAGACCAGCTTGATCAGCGGGCTGACCTCGTGGCTGAGCGAGATCTGCCCGAAGCCGCCCTCGCGGGCCAGCTCGCCGACGATCTTCTCGTGATCCTGGAACCGGTAGCCGTGCATCAGCGCGACCGCGACCGAGTCGTAGCCGGCCGCCCGCGCCTCGCGCAGCAGCGTGCGCACCTGCCCCCGGTCGAGCGGCACGATGATCTCGCCGTCGGCCGCCACGCGCTCGTCGACCTCGCGGACATCGTCATAGAGCAGTTCGGGAAGGACAATGTGCAGGTCGAACAGCCGCGGTCTGATAGCCGATGCGCAAGAGGTCGCGCAGGCCGCGCGTGATCAGCAGCAGCGTTCGCTCGCCCTTGCGCTCGAGCAGCGCGTTCGTGGCGACGGTGGTGCCCATCTTGACCGCCTCGATCGCGCCCTCGGGCACCGGCTCGCCGGCGCCGAGCCCCAGCATCTCGCGGATGCCCTGCACGGCGGCGTCCCTGTAGCGCTCGGGGTTCTCGGAGAGCAGCTTGTGGCTCTGCAGCGACCCATCCGGCCTGCGCGCCACGATGTCGGTGAAGGTGCCGCCGCGGTCAACCCAGAACTGCCACAGGTCGCATCTCGCTCCTTGCCTGCCCGCAGGCGGGCGGCCCTCGTCGTTTTGTAGGTCAGTCGTGCCCTCGCTCCGCCGGCGGGGCGCCGGCCCTACAGCGCGCCCGGCAGGAACAGCGCGATCTGCGGGAAGACGATCAGCGCCACGACCATCGCCAGCATCACCAGCACGTAGGGCACCGCCCCCAGCATCACCTCGCTCATGCTGCCGCGCTTGCGCGCACCCTGCACGACGTAGAGGTTGAGGCCGACCGGCGGCGTGATCAGCGCCATCTCGATCAGCACGATCATCAGGATGCCGAACCAGATCGTGTCGTAGCCCTGCGCCTGGACCAGCGGCACGATGATCGGGATCGTCACCACCATCAGCGACAGCGTCTCGATGAAGAAGCCGAGCACGATGTAAAGCAGGACAACGACCAGGATCGTCGTCAGCGGCGTCATGCCCAGCCCTTCCAGGAAGCCGCGCAGCTCGTTGCCCAGACCCGCCGAGGCCAACGTGAAGTTCAGGAAGGACGCGCCGATCACCACCAGCATGATCATCGAGGTGATCTTCATGGTGCCGGTTAGGCTCTCCATCATCATCCGGGCCGAGACGCCGCCGAAGGCGGCGGCAATGGCGAGCGCGCCGGCGACGCCCACCGCCGCCGCCTCGGTCGGGGTCGCCCAGCCGTTGTAGATGGTGCCGATGATGATGGTGAACAGGATGATGATCGGGACCAGGTCCTGCAGCGCCCACAGCATCACGCCCAGGGGGAACATCCGCCGCTCGCCGCCCAGGCCGGGCCGCGCCATGCAGATGAGCGCGGTGACCAGCGCGAAGAGAATTGCCATCGCGATGCCCGGCACCAGCCCCGCCAGGAACAGCCGCGGGATCGAGGATTGGGTGAGGAAGCCGTAGACGATCAGGTTGATCGAGGGCGGAATCATGATGCCCAGCGTACCGCCCGCCGCGATCGCGCCCGAGAATAGCTTCGGGTCATAGCCCAACCGCTCGGCCTGCGGCATGGCGACGGTCGCGACCGTCGCCGCGGTGGCCACCGAAGAGCCGGAGGTCGCCGAGAACATCGTCGCCGTCGCGATGTTGGCGTGGATCAGCCCGCCGGGCAGCCACGAGACCCACTTGTCCAGCGCCGAGTAGGTGCGGGCCGCCACGCCGCTGCGCACCAGGATCTCGCCGAGAAGCACAAAGAATGGGATCGCGATCAGCGTCGCGCTGTTAGACGACGACCAGACCAGGTTCCCGAGCCCTCGGATCAGCGGGAACGGGCTGAAGAACTGGTCGACGCCGAAACCGAGCAGGAACAGGACGATACCGACCGGAATCGAGAGGCTGAGGAGCGCCAGCAGGCCCGCCGAGACATAGAGGATCACAGGACCGCCTCCTGCTCGGCGAAGGCGCCGATCGCCGCCTCGGTCTCGTCCACCCGTCCGCGCAGGAACAGCACCGCCGCCCCGGCCAGCGTCAGCCACGCCATCGCGGCGAACCATACCCAGCCGGCGAACCAGGGCAGCTGCACCCAGGCCAGCGGCGTCTCCAGCGGCGTGTTCGCCGTCGAGGCGTTCTTCAGCGAGTTGCCGACGACCGGCCAGCACTGCACCGCGATCAGTGTGATCGTCGAGCTCAGCACCAGCATCGAGAACAGGTCGCCCAGGACCCGTCCGCGCGCGGGCAGCCGGCTGCGCAGCAGGTCGATCCGCACATGGCCCAGCTCCAGCAGGGTGAACGCCATACCCCAGGAGGTGGCGATCGCCATTGCATATCCGCTGATCTCGTCGGTGCCGCCGAAGGAAGAGCCGACCTGCCGCAGGATGATGTCCGCAAGCACGAAGGCCGCGCAGCACAGCAGCATGACGCCGACGAAAAGCGCGACCCAAACGTTGAGCTTGCGCAGGCTGATCAGGAACGTCTGCGCCATGAGGCCCTCCCTCCGACCGCGTGCGGTCACTTGGCGCTGACGGTGACGCCGACCGTCTTGCCGACGGTGTCGTTCCAGCGGGCGACATAGTCGGGACCGGCGCGCTCCGCCCACTCGGGCAGCACCTGGTTGACAAGGATCTCGCGGGCGCTGGCGAAGTCCTCCTCGCTCGGCTCGACCAGCGTCATCGATCGCGCCTCGCCCGAGGCGCACTCGCCGTTGCCGGTCAGGCAGGCGACGTCGTTCTTCAGCGCGCCCTGGGCGGCGGCCCAAGCCGGGTCCTCGAAATCGGTCTTGATCTTCTCGCTGATCAGCGACTGCGTCTCGGTGTCGAGGCTGTTCCACTTGTCCAGGTTGATCGCGGTGACGACCGGGTCCCAGCCGCCCAGCGGCAGCGGCATCAGGTGCGTCGACACCTCCCACCAGCCGGCACTGTAGCCCGATCCGGCGCCGGTCACGGCACAGTCGACGACGCCCTTCTCCAGCGCACCGGGCACCTCCGAGAAGGCGACGTTCACGCCCTCGGCGCCCAGCGCTTCGATGAACTTCGCCGTCATCCGCCCGGAGGCGCGCACTTTCAGGTCCTTGAGGTCCGCCAGGCCCGAGATCGGGCGGTTGCAGAAGACGATCTGCGGCGGATAGGGCGCGATCGCCAGAACGTGCGCGTTGAAGCGCTTGTTGAAGATGTCCTCGATCATCGGCCGCGCCGCGTCGACCATCGCCCTGGCCTCGTCCGCTGTGACGGCGAGCAGCGGCACGTCGAGGCCTTCCAGCTCCGGCGCGTCGGCGACGGCATAGTCGGAGACCGTCATGCCGACGTCGTAGACGCCCTGGCCCAGCAAACGGAACACGTCGCCGACGCCCAGCCCCATCTGGTCGTGCGTCGTCATGGCCACGTTGATCTTCCCGCCGGACGCCTCGGGCAGCGTTTTTTCCCAGAATGGCTTCTCGTACTGCTGGTGCAGCGGCAGACTGGACCAGCTTCCGACCACGCTGAGATCCTCGGCCAGCGCTGGCGTCGCCACCATCGCCGCCGCGGAGAGCAGATACAATGTTCGTTTCATATGGTCGTTCCTCCTCGGTTCGGTTTTGCTTCAGACGATCGAAAGCACCGTGGTCTCGGCGTCCTCGGGAATGTCGGTGATCAGCATGTGACCCGGCCGGTGGGTGATGCAGATCGGCAGGCCAGCGCGCTCCAGCGCCACCTGCGGGGTGACGCCGCACGCCCAGAAGACCGGCACGAAACCCTCCGGCACCGGCGCCGGGTCGCCCCAGTCGGGGCGCGCCACGTCGGCGATGCCGATCGCCGCCGGGTCGCCGCGATGAACGGGGCCGCCATGGGCTATTGGGAAGCGGGCCGAAATCTCGGCCGCGAGATCCATCTGCGCCTCGGGGATCGCCCGCATGCTGACCACCATCTTGCCTCCGAACGGACCGGCGGGGACCGTGTCGATGCCGGAGCGGAACATCGGCACCGTCGTGTCGTTCTCGATGTGCCAGACCGAAATGCCGGCGCGCATCAGCGCGTGCTCGAAGGTGAACGAGCAGCCCAGCGCGAAAGCCACGAAATCGTCCTGCCAAATGTCCCAAATGTCGGCGACTGTCTCGTCGAGGACGCCGTCGCGATAGATGTTGTAGGCCGGGACGTCGGTGCGGATGTCGATGTCGCGCCCCAGCGTGAACATCATCGGGTTGCCGGTGTCCGAGACGCCCGCCAGCGGGCACGGCTTCGGATTGCGCTGGCAGAATCGCATGAAATCCAAAGCTGCCCGCTCCGGCATGATCGCCAGATTGGCTTGGAGAAAGCCGTTGCCCAGCCCCGCCGTGTGCGATCTGTAACGGCCCGCCCTAATGGCCGCGCGAACCGCCCGGAGGTCGGCGGACTTCAATTCTCTGTATGTTCCGATCACTCGGACCTCACTTTCCGCAAGGGAAACTCCGACATCGAGGTTATCGAAGCAAATCGATTATTTTTACCGATCTTGATCAGCTTCTTCGATACCCGCGTGCCGGCGGGCGGTTGGGAGCGCCGCCCTCGCTGCGGCCTCGATCATGTGACTCTTCGGGTCGCCGAGATACGACGCGGTGAACTGCAGCGGGCCCGGCAGCCATCCGGGATCGAACTCGACGATGCTGCCGCGCGCGACGAAGGGGTCTCCCAACGCCTGGGCAAGGCGGCGACGCAAATTCCGGCTTCCACCAAGCGGAAGGACGCCGAAAGCGACGAGGACGAGAAGATGATCACGCCCGGCCCGACCTTCTCCAGCAGCAGCGCCTTGAGCTCGCGGTAGGGCCGGGTCTGGCGAAGATACGAGGTCACGGGCCTGGCCAGATAGCCCGCAGGGTCGTCGGGCAAGTTCTGACCGGCGGATTTGTACCACGCCAGCTGGAAAGGCGGCAGCGCGACGTTGTTGACCGAGTGCTCCGAGATCGGCCCGAGCAGGAAGGCGAGGTCGATCTCGCGGTCGAGGAGGCCGGCGCGCAGGTTTACCGATATATCGACTTGATCTCGACCTCGAGCCTCGGGAATTCCGGTGCAGCTCCGAGACGAAGTCGGGCAGCCAGCATTGCGTGATTGTCTCCAAGGCGCCGACCCGGAGGCAGCCCTCCACCCCCGCATCGCCAACAACGTTTTTCTCGACCAGGTCGGCGAGATGTTCGAAACGCTCGGCATACCGGAAGAAGATTTCGCCCTCCTTGGTCAGCTTGAGCCCCGTCCCCATCCTGTCGAACAGGGACTTCGACAACGACTCCTAGAGGTTCTTCAGGCGCGCCGTAATTGCGGGCTGCGAGAGATGAAGCACCTGTGTCGCGCGACGCACGCCGCCCAGTCGGACGACGGCCAGGAAAGCCCTGATCTGCTCGAGGTTCAGCCTGGTCACCGCGCCCCTTCCATATCGCGTAGACGCCGTTAGGAGCGTGATGTGAGCCGACCGCCCGATCAAGCAGTTCCGTGTTCGACCGGCAGTGCCCGAAGCCATCTCCGGAGTGCGGAGCGAGCACAGGGGATCGGTGGTAAAATGAGGGTCTGGATACGGCGCATAGAGGTGGCTCGGTTGGTCTGAACACCTTCCCGAGGGTTCTTGAGTGGCTTCGCCGCCCCTTTCAGGCCGCCGCCGGGATGGGCGTCGGCAGGTTGGTGTATGCCTGATCGGGAGTTTGCCCGCCAAGCGACGAATGCGGCCTCTTTCCGTTGTAGAAGCTCACGTACCGGCCGAGTGAAGCGCGGGCTTGCAGGACGCCGGTGTAAGCGCGCAGATAGACCTCCTCGTACTTGACCGTCCGCCAGAGCCGCTCGACGAAGACATTGTCGCGCCAGGCGCCCTTGCCGTCCATGCTGATCGCGATTTCGTTCGCCGCCGGCCTCGGACCGGTGGCGGCCTGCGGCTCACCCTTCAGTACCTTGATGAAGTTGGTCGAGGTGAATTGACTGCCCTGATCCGTGTTGAAGATCTCGGGCTTGCCGTGCCGGGCAAGCGCCTCCTCCAGAGCCTCGACACAGACGTCCGCCGACAGCGTGATTGAACGCCGCCAGGCCAGGACCTTGCGGCTGAACCAGTCGACGATGGCGACGAGATAGACAAACCCCCGCGCCATCGGCACGTAGGTGATGTCGCTCGCCCAGGCCTGATTGGGCCGCGTCACCGCCAGGCTGCGCAGCAGGTATGGATAGATCTTGTGCCCGGGCGCCGGCTTCGAGGTGTTCGGCCGTCGATAGATCGCCTCGACACCCATCTTTCTCATCAGCGTCGCAACGTGCCGGCGGCCGACATCGCCGCCTTCCGCCTTCAGCAGATCCCGCAGCATCCGACTGCCCGCGAACGGATGCTCGAGGTGCAGCTCATCGATCCGGCGCATCAGCACGAGGTCGGCGTCCGAGGTCGGCCGCGCCAGGTAATAAACGCTGCCCCGGCTGATCCCGAGCGCCTTCGCCTGCCCCGTCCCTGCCCGGTCAGCGGCAGTTCATGGGACCTGTCGATCATTTCCTTGCGCTCGCCAGCAGTCCGGCCTTGTCGAGCGCGCCCGCTAAAAAATCATTGGCCAGCGTCAGCTCGCCGATCTTCGCATGCAGGACCCTGACGTCGACCGCCGGAGCAGCGTCGGCCTTGGCGCTCTCGCCGAACACCGCCGTCGCGCCCTCCAGAAGCTGGCCGCGCCATTGCGTGATCTGGTTCGGATGCACATCGAACTGCTGGGCCAGCTCGGCCAGCGTCTTCTCGCCCTTGATGGCCGCTATCGCGACTTTCGCCTTGAAGGCCGGACTGTGGTTCCGGCGCGGTCGTTTCGTCATGGACGCTCCTCGGTTCTCAGCAATCTTCTTGCCGATCTCGAGCCGCTCCACCACTCAGCGCCCATGTTCAGATTTGCTGAGCCACCTCTGGTGAAGGCGACGTTTCGCTGGCCGATTGCACGACAAGCTTGCCAGGCTCTCTGCCTCCCACTTGCACCAAAAGCCCTGAACCGCGCCGGCAACGTGACCCCATCCGCCTGTCGCCCGTCCATACTGAGCGCCATGCAGCATCAGGAACTCCTAAGCGCCGCATCGGCGCCCGCACCATCGACGCCATGCTCAACCCCATCGGCGGAATCTGCGGATTCTTCGATCCCGACGAGTGCCGGAACTACTTCATAGCCGTAGGGTACGTCTCAGACTAAAAGCGCGGCGCTGAAACATGCGGCGGCCGGCCGCGGGCTCAGGTTCGCCACTCGATGGCGGCGCCGGCGACCTGTCGCGGCGTCAAGAAGTAGAGCTCGGCCTCCGGGGCGACCGGCCTGAGGGCGTCGCCGACCAACACCCCGACCAGCGTGCCGCGGTACTTGACGAGCGGCAGCGCGGCGTCGCCGAGGGTGACGGGGCGAGCGATCAGGTACTCGATGCGATCGACGTAGGTGCAGACCACGGCGTCGCGGTTCGCGAGGTCCGCGGCGCGACGTGGCGACACGCCGGCGGCAATGTCGGCGAGCGCCTGGTCGATCTGGGCCTCGGTGTTGCAGAACAGGCCCTGGAGGCGCTGGGCCTCGTCGGCGAGCGCGGAACCCCCGGCGGCGAGCGCCGCGGCGACGGTGGCAACGGAGAGAAATCTGCGGATCATCTTCAGCACCTCGTGCAGTCATCACGCGAGGAGGATAGCGGCGTGCCCGGCCGCAAGTGGCGAACGTCTTCCGATCGTTTGGCGAAATTTCGGCGGCCGCGCCCGGTTCGTGTTAGGGTCCGCGCCGGGGATCGGTTCAGTTGTGTCGCTCCGGGATGGGCTCGTCGCTGCCGGGCAAAGTCGTCATCAACGGCGTCGAGGTGGATCTCGAGGGCCATACGCTGCGCCCGCCGAATGGCGCTACGGCGCTGCTGCGGCCGCAGGCGTTCGCGACGCTGCGCTATCTGATCGCCAACGCCAACCGGCTGGTGAGCAAGGCCGAGCTGCACGAGGCGGTCTGGTTCGGGGTCGCGGTGACCGACGACAGCCTGGTGCAGTGCATCCATGCCATCCGCCGGGCGCTCGGCGATGACGACCGAAGCCTGTTGCAGACGGTTTCGCGGCGCGGCTACCGGCTGAACCTGCCGGACGATCGCGCGACGGCGCCGGGCGGCTCCTCGATCGCGGTTCTGCCGTTCGTGACCGGGGGCGAGGTGGAGAGCCACTTCGTCGATGGGCTGGCCGAGGAGGTGATCACCGGGCTCTCGCGGCTGCCGGGGCTGTTCGTTATCGCCCGGAACTCGTCCTTCTCCTATCGCGGCCGAGAGACGGACCTGCGGCGGATCGCGGCGGAGCTCGGGGTGCGGTACCTGCTCGACGGCAGCGTGCGGCGGGCGGGCCCGCGGCTGCGCATCAACGCCCACCTGATCGACGGCGCGACCGCGGCCGAGATCTGGGCCGGCCGGTTCGAGGGGACGGCCGAGGACGTCTTCGAGCTGCAGGACGAGCTGACCGAGCAGATCGTGGGCGTGCTCGAGCCGTCGCTTCGCCGGGCGGAGATCGCCCGGGCGGAGCGCAAGGCGCCCGGCCGGCTCGACGCCTACGATCTCTACCTGCGGGCGGTGCCGCAGGTGCTGACCAACAAGGTCGGCGGCACCGACGAGGCGCTGCGGCTGCTCCGGGCGGCGCTCGAGCTCGATCCCGGGCTGCTGCCGGCGCACGGCTACGCCGCCTGGCTGCACGAGCAGCGCTATTTCCGCGGCGGGCTCGACCCGGCGGACCGCGCCGCGGCGCTGGCGCACGCCGAGGTGGTGCTGGGGGTCAACGCCGGCGATCCGCAGGCGATGAGCATCGGCGCCTTCGTACGCGCCATGCTGACCGGGGACTACGACGCGGCGCTGGTCGTGTTCGACCGGGCGCTGGCGATCAACGCCAGCTCGGCGCTCACCTACGGGTTCAGCGCCATGGCGGCGGCGCATTGCGGGCGCGACGAGCGGGCGGTCGTGCATGCGCGGAAGGCGCTGCGGCTGAGCCCGCTCGACGACCCGCTGAGCTACCATCCGTTCTGCGCGCTGGCGGTGGCCGGGCTCTTTGCCGGGCGCTTCGAGGAGGCGGCGGCTTACGCGCGGCTGACGATCCAGGCCAACCCGGCATTCAGCGTGCCTTATGCCTATCTGGTCGCGGCTCACGTCAACCTCGGCGAGCCCGACGCCGCGGCGAGGGCGATGCGCCGGCTCCTCGACGTGGAGCCGGCGTTCACCGTCGAGGGGTTCGCGCGGACGGAGCGCTACCCGCCGGCGCTGTTGGATCGGCTGGTCGCGGCGCTGGCGCGGGTGGAGGAGGCGCGGTGAAATACTGACCGCTTTTGAATGATCAGTCAGACCAATGACCGAGACGCGGGCTGAGCCCCAGTTGTCGTGCATTCGATCCGGCTCTTTGCCAGCTGGCTCGCCGACAGTCGACTGAGCATTGCTTTCACGACCTAATGTCTTTTTCGGCTCGACCCGGTCGCCGCGTGTCGTGCGCACCGTGGCTGTGACCGGTAGCCCATGCGCCTCCGCCAGGCGGGCAACCTTCAGAATGGCGTGATGCCGCCGCAGGTGGTCAGGTCCGGCTCGGGAAAATCGACGCCACCGGCCGCGATCAGCGCCGTTGATTCGGGGAGAGTGTGCAGGTTCTCGCCGGCGGCGAGCGGCACCAGCCCCAGCCGCCGCAATTGGACGTAGCCGTCGAGGTCGTCGGGCGCGATCGGTTCTTCCAGCCAGATGAGATCAAAGGGGCGCAGCCTCTGCATGGCCCGGACCGTCGGCGCTCCTGATTGGAAGCTCTGGGTTGCTGCAACCCACTTCCAGACAGGAGATTTCCGATGGCCGAGATCAGCCCTCTGCGCCGGCGCATGCTCGAGGACATGACCGTCCGCAACCTCTCGCCGGCGACGCAGCGATCCTATGTCCACGCGGTCTCGAAGTTCAGCCGGTTCTTTGGCCGCTCTCCGGACCGCCTGACGCTTGAGGACGTCCGGACGTTCCAAGTGCATCTCGCCTCGCAGGGCGTGGCGTGGGCGAGCCTGAACCAGACGGTCGCGGCGCTTCGGTTCTTCTACGGCGTGACGCTCGGATTGGCGGAGGTTCCCGAACGGATCGCCTACGCCCGCGAGCCGCGCCGCCTTCCCGTGGTGCTGGGCGCTGACGAGGTGGTGCGCTTTCTCGAGGCCGTGCCGAGCCTGAAGGCGCGCGCGGCGCTGACCACAGCCTACGCGGCCGGATTGCGCGTCTCGGAGGTCATCGGGCTGCGCGTCGGCGACATCGACAGTGGCCGGATGCTGATCCGGGTCGAGCGCGGCAAGGGCGGCAAGGAGCGCTATGTGATGCTCTCCGAGCCGCTGCTCGGCATGCCTCTCGGACCTACTGGCGCCTCGCCCGCCCGGCACACTGGCTGTTTCCGGGGCGGGACGCGAGCCGGCCCATCGAGGCGACCGTGCTGCACGCCGCCTGCCGCTCGGCGCGGGCCGCGGCCGGCATCGACAAGAAGGTGACCGTCCATGTCCTGCGGCACAGCTTCGCCACCCATCTCCTCGAGAGCGGCGTCGACATTCGCGTCATCCAGGTGCTGCTCGGCCACGCCCACCTGTCGACGACGGCCCGCTACACGCATGTCTCGCAGGTTGTCATCCGCCGGACGGAGAGCCCGCTCGATCGGCTGCGGCTGGAGGTGACGCCGCCCGCCTGACGCTCTGGTATGACGGGCGGTCTGGAGGTGGCGGACGTCTTCCGCCGCTACGGGACGCCCTGGCCCTCTCCGGCCTTAGCCAGCGCCCAGCGTTCGAGCAGGAGCGCCAGCTCGAGATCACGGCCAACCATCGGCAGGACCGCGGAGCCGCTGCGCGCCTCGAACCGGCTTTCGACCGGTTGATCGCCGATCACGGTGAAGATCTCGACAGGCTCGCCTATGCCGTCGATGCTGCTCTTGCGCGGATCCTCCAACTCAAAGTTGTCACCCACCAGGCGCCGCGTACTCTGGGCGATGACGATTTGGTCGGGGCTGGCAACCGACCGTAAGTGGGACGCAAGCTTCGGCGGCCCGCCGACCGCGACGGCCTCATGTCCCAT
Source organism: uncultured Bacillaceae bacterium (assembly GCA_963763245.1). Classification (GTDB taxonomy): domain Bacteria; phylum Pseudomonadota; class Alphaproteobacteria; order Rhodobacterales; family Rhodobacteraceae; genus Thermohalobaculum. The sequence goes on along the minus strand of CAVXNU010000020.1, from coordinate 58,025 downwards.
GCCCTCACCGATGACTACCGGCCCACTCGCAATGCCGATTCGCACGGCCAGGCATTCGCCTTCGCGGCCGGGAAGAGTCCTGACCGACGCTCTCGCCGCGAGTGCGGCCCGGACCGCGCGCTCCGCGTCGTCCTCGTGCGATGTCGGCCAGCCGAAGTAGACAAGCACCTCGTCGCCCAAGAGGTCGCAACGCGGCCCCCAAACCGGACGACGGCCTTTGCCACGGCTCCGTGATAATGCTCAAGTAAGTCCCGCATCTGCTCGGGGTCGACCCGAGTCGAAAGTTCAATTGATCCAACGAGCTCGGCGAAGAGGGTGGTGAGATGGCGACGCTCCGCCGGTGACCCGGCGGTCGATGCCATAGGTGACTGTTCGTCACCTGTAGCCGCTTCGACGCGCGGGTCGGGCGCTAGCACCTCCGTCCCGGGACAGCGGCGGTCCGACCGTCGGCGGGCTCGTTTTGGGCGAAGGGAGCTGTCTCGGGCGGCATCGGCGCGCCGCGGTATTCGGAAGATGATCCCTCCGTGGTCGCAGCGGGAGTCGGTACCGCATAGGCGGCCTCGAGCGCCCTCAGCAGCTCAATCTTCGTCGAGACGCCGAGCTTCCGATAGATCGTGCCGAGGTGCGTGCGCACGGTCGTGGGCGCGATGAAGAGTTGCTCGGCGATCTGTCGATAACTCCGACCGCCTGCATACGCCTCGGCGATCTGAAGCTCCCTAGAGCTAAGTCGCTCGGCTTTCTGGCTCGTGTCCACCCCAAGGGCCCTCCGCTAACTCAGCATAACCAAAATGCTGCAAGTGCAGTATCCGAAATGCTGCATTCGGCCGATACAGGACTGCCCCCTCCTGCAGCATTCTGCCCTGCCATTGATCGGCGGCAACAAATGTCGATAATTAGGGAGCCGGAAAATGCTGACAACAACACTCGCAGTAGGGCGCCGAAAATTTGATACCTACGCCGCAATGGAACAGCAGCTGGAGGCTTCACGCCAACTCCGCGCCGAAGTCTTGGCTGATGGGGTCGCAAGCGCCCTCACAGCCCTTTCGGGCGCGATCCGCAACATCATGCTTCGGATCACCGCCAAGATCCAGGACTGAGAACCTGTCCTGAAACTCCTTGAGTCTCTGGAATCGTTTGTGATTCTGTGTCCGACGCCAGGGAGCGATGGAGGCGTCGGATGTGGAGTGGGGAAGATCGCCGGAGATATGATCGGCGGGTGCTGCGCTACCCGAGCGATCTGAGCGATGCGGAGTGGGCGCTGATCGAGCCGCACATCCCGCCCGCGAAGCGCGGCGGGCGGCGACGCGAGGTCGATGTGCGCGAGGTTCTGCAGGGCGTGCTTTACGTGCTCGAGACCGGCTGTCAGTGGCGGCATCTTCCCACGGACTTTCCGCCGCGCAGCACGGTCTGGGCGTATTTTGACCTGTGGCGCTACGACGGGACGCTCGATCGCATCCATGAGACGCTCTACGCGGCCCTGCGCGAGGCGGAGGACCGCGCGCCCCAACCCAGTGCGGCGATCGTCGACAGCCAGACGGTCAAGTCGGCGGAAAAAGGGGGCGCAAACCGCAGGAAACGGGCTTTGACGCGGGCAAGAAGACCAAGGGCGTCAAGCGCCATGTGCTCGTCGACACGCTCGGCCTGATGCTGCGCGTCGTGATCCACCCCGCCAATCTGCAGGATCGCGACGGCGCCGCGCTGGTGCTCGACAAGCGCACGCGGCGGCGCTTTCCCTTCATCGAGACCGTGTTCGCAGATCAGGGCTACCAAGGGCCGAAGGCCGCCGAAATCATCGCGTCGGCCGGCAGATGGCGTCTGGAGATCGTGCGCCGCGAACCCGGAACGAAGGGCTTCGCCGTGCTGCCGAAACGATGGATCGTCGAGCGCACCCTGTCATGGATCAGGCGCAACCGCCGCCTCGCGCGCGACTACGAGCACCTCGCCCGAACGGCGGAAGCCCTCGTCAAGCTCGCCATGATCAAGATCATGCTACGCCGCTTGGCACGCTGAGAAACTTCCAGGACAGGTTCTGAGCTCCGAAGCTAACTTCCGAAGGGAAGGGCGGTCCTAATGCGTTTTCTCCGGCTTCCCTTTTGCGAGTGGCAAATTCAGCATGGGCGCGAAAGCCTCGACGGATGAGCGCCAAAACCCTCCAAATGAGGTCTTTATGCTGAATTCAGACAATATCCTGATATCCAACCCTCTAGGCCACTTGGAGTGGCCGCAGTCGAGACAGATCGCGCAGCCCTGGCGCAGATTAGTGCCAAGTTTTCGTGGTCCAGCGTCGTCGAGCTGGGTCTGTTCGCGGTAGCGCCGTCGCGCAGTTCTCGCCCATATCGATCCCGCCGGAGCAGCCCGAGCGGCCAAAGTAATGCCGCGACACGGCAACCATCGAGAGAGTGGAAGTCACTCTTGTGAAGGGCCGCCGTCTGGCTGTGCCGGCGGGCACAGAGCCGGCGATGTTGGGGCAACTCATCCAGGTTTGGAGCGCGGATGAGATACCGCCACGCACGTCGCAGCCGCGCTTTGTCCATGGGCGTGATCGGCGCGCGACTGCGATCGGACTGCTTGCCAGACCGCCTGAGGCTCGGGCAACGTCGACGTAGGCGGCGAAAGAGACTCGCGCTCCTGAAGCGGGTCGGGCCGACTTGACGGGCCAGCAGGTCTACGATTGGACACCTCGAAAAACCTGTAGCGGCAGAGCCTCTGGCGTGATTCCGTCGTGGTGAGCGGCGAGGGAGGGGTGGATGGCGCGGCAGCCTGGTTTCTTCGACACGGACGAGCGGCTGCGTTGGCTGTCGGAGGCGGGCGATCCGCTCGGGCGGCTGGCGGCGGTGGTCGACTTCGAGCTGTTCCGGCCGGAGCTCGAGGCGGCGCTGAAGCGCTCGGACCGGGCGAAGGGCGGCCGCCCGCCCTATGACGCCGTGCTGATGTTCCGGGTGCTGGTGCTGCAGACGCTCTGGACGCTGTCGGACGACCAGGCCGAATACCAGCTGCGCGACCGGCTCTCCTTCATGCGCTTCGCCGGGCTGTCGCTCGCCGATCCGGTGCCGGACGCCAAGACGATCTGGCTGTTCCGCGAGCAGCTCGTGCGGGCGGGCGCCTTCGACCGGCTGTTCGAGCGCTTCGACGCGATCCTGCGCGAGCGCGGCTTCCTCGCCATGGGAGGGCAGATCGTCGACGCGACGATCGTGGAGGCCCGCCGGCCGCGGATCCAACAGAACCTCTGGCGGCGGCACGCCGGAGGACTGGAAGCCGGCGCGCGCCCGCCAGGTCGACCGGGACGGCCGCTGGACGCTGAAGCGCGGCCGCAAGCGCCGGCGCCCGCGGGTGGCGCGAAGCGGATCGCCACGGGCGAGATCCTCGTGCCGGCCTTCGGCTACAAGAACCACCTCTCGATCGACCGGCAGCACGGGCTGATCCGGCGCTTCGCCGTGACGCACGCGGCGGCGCATGACGGCGGCCAGCTCGGCGCCGTTCTCGATCCGGCGAACACGGCGAGCCATGTCTGGGCCGATACCGCCTACCGCTCGAAGGCGAACCTCGCTCTCCTCGAGCGCCGCGGCCTCGCGGCCGAGCTGCAGCGGCCGAAGCCGCGCGGCCGGCCGATGCCGGCGCACATCCGCCGCGCCAACGCGGCGCGCGCCACCGTCCGGTCCGCCGTCGAGCACGTCTTCGCCGCCCAGAAGTCCCGCACGAAGCTGATCATCCGCACCGTCGGCATCGCCCGCGCCAGAGCGAAGCTGGCGCTCGCCAACATCGCCTACAACCTGACCCGCCTCGCCTGGCTCGAAGGACGCCCGCCCCCGCCTGACGCTCCGACAGGGCCGAAGTCGCCCTCGAAGCTCGGCAGCACGCGAATGAACCCCTCTACCCAGACGCAGCGCCAGGCGGTCGCTCTCTCCCACGAGCGAACCGCTCAGCAAACCAGGTTCTTCGAGGTCTCCGATTGGCAATACGGTCTCTGTCACGCTAACAGGATGGCGATCGGAGCGACGGCATCCATCTCGACCGGGAGATGAGCCGCATTCCTACGCCCACCACCGCTTTCCGCCCATCGTCATCCAGCACGCCGTTGGCTGTGCTTCCGCAGTTCGCGTTGAGCTAGCGCGACGTCGAGGATCTGCTGGCTGAACGAGGCATCGACACCTGCTACAAGACGGTGCGCCGGTGGGTACTGAACTTCGGCCATGTCCATGCCACCGAGATCTGCCTGCGCCGGCCACGTCTCTCTGGCGCTGGCACCTTGATGAGGTCTTCCATCATCTCTGGCGCGGATCTCGACGGCGAGACGAAGTCCTCGACCTGAGCGTCCGGCCGTGGCGGGATCGAACGGCTGCGCTTAACTTTTGCGGTAGCTGCTGAGGCGGCAAAGATACCCGCCGGATGGCTGATCGTGCACGGGCCGAAGCGCGACGGATGCCGATGCTGCGCCTGTCTGTCTGTCTTTCCGCACAGGGGCGCCAGAGAATGAGAGAAAAACAGACAGGAGGATGAAATTCGGTGGAGTGCGCGGGGCTTCACCCTGTTCATTCCTTAATATGGCGAGTTTCTTTGGCGCCACGGCCGCGCGCGGCCATCCGGTCTCCGGCGGCGAGGCACGGCGAAGCGGAGCGGACCTCTCCATCATGCGCCTGAAGATTCCTGGACACGGCGCCCGCCAAGGTTGTGCTGGCGGTGTCCCGGATGGCAGAAAGCCCGAGCGATCGGATCGCCGGCTTCCGTGTCCTGCAGCGGCTGCCGGGGATCGGTTCGGCGACGACGAGGCGGTCCTCGACGCCATGCGCGACACGCGCTGAACCGAGCATGGGCCCTCTCGATCGTTATCTGCTAGTGGAAGCGGCCTTCATGGCAGCAATAGAAGCGATGACGTCGCCGTATCGCCAGCGCGACGAGCTGCCAATCTTGATCGGCGGCGGGAGGCGACCCGCCGCCATGTCTCGGTAGAGCGATGCGCGCGAGCGGGCGGTCAGCTCAATGAGCTCCCGGATCTTGATCAGGCGCTGGGTTGGTTCAGGAAGGTAATTTTTTGCCACGTTGTCCTCCGCGAATGATGTGGAGGAGGTCGGTCCATGGCCAGCTCGCCGGAAACGTCGACAGATCGGGATCTGCCCTCGGGTGCCGCGGAAGGAATCTAAATCCGGGCTCGACGTTCGCTCGACCCGCCTGCACCATCGGAGAGGTGCCGCGGCGCTTTGCATCCCCGGTGCATCCCACAAGAGGGCGACAAGTTCGTCACCTCGATCGGCATCGGGCCCAGAGAGGAAAATGTAGAGGAGATGATGGTGACGGTCCCCAAATATAGCAATTCTTCGATGGCGAGATTGGCGACCCCTGCAGGACTCGAACCTGCAACCTGCGGATTAGAAGTCCGCTGCTCTATCCAGTTGAGCTAAGGGGCCTTCCGGAGCGCAGATACACGGGCGCCGGGAGCGCGCGCAAGCCGTCTCCGAGACCGGGCGCGGCGCCCCGGGGGCGGCCAGGGGGCGGCCTGGGGGCGGCCTGGGGCTGACCGCCTTGCGGGCGGACTGCGGCGTGCTTAGAAACGGGCGCCCTCCCGGAATGGGCGCCGAGGATCCGCCATGACCGAGCTTGCCTACCGCGAACCCGAGACGAAGACGATCGCGGGTCTCAGGGGCGATTGGGAGATCGTCGTCGGCATGGAGGTGCACGCGCAGATCTCGTCCAGGTCCAAGCTGTTCTCCGGCGCATCGACCGCCTTCGGCGCCGAACCCAACACCAACGTCAGCCTGGTGGACGCGGCGATGCCGGGCATGCTGCCCGTCATCAATGATTTCTGCGTCGAGCAGGCGGTGCGCACCGGCCTGGGACTGAAGGCGCGGATCAACCTGCGCAGCGTCTTCGACCGCAAGAACTATTTCTACCCCGACCTGCCGCAGGGCTATCAGATCAGCCAGTACAAGCACCCGCTGGTCGGCGAAGGCGAGGTGCTGGTCGACCTCGGGCCAGGGATCGCGCGCAAGGTGCGGATCGAGCGCATCCATGTCGAGCAGGACGCCGGCAAGTCGATCCACGACATGGATCCGGAGCTGTCTTTCGTCGACCTGAACCGCACCGGCGTGGCGCTGATGGAGATCGTCTCGCGCCCGGACATCCGCGGGCCCGAGGAGGCGGCGGAATACGTCCGCAAGCTGCGCCAGATCCTGCGTTACCTCGGCACCTGCGACGGCAACATGCAGGAGGGCAGCCTGCGCGCCGACGTGAACGTCAGCGTGCGGCCCAAGGGCTCGGCCGAGCTCGGCACGCGCTGCGAGATCAAGAACATGAACTCGATGCGCTTCATCATGCAGGCCATCGACCACGAGGCGCGCCGCCAGGTCGCCGTGCTCGAGGATGGCGGGACGGTCGACCAGGAGACGCGGCTCTATGACCCCAACCGGGGCGAGACGCGGCCGATGCGCAGCAAGGAAGAGGCGCACGACTACCGCTATTTCCCGGACCCCGATTTGCTGCCGCTGGAGCTCGAGCAGGCCTGGGTCGACCGGATCGCCGCGACGCTGCCGGAGCTTCCCGACCCGAAAAAGGCGCGCTTCGTCGAGCAGTACGGCGTGACCGAGTACGACGCGGGCGTCCTGACGGCCGACCGGGAGCACGCCGACTATTTCGAGGCGGTGGCCAGCGGCCGCGACGGCAAGCAGGCGGCGAACTGGGTGATCAACGAGCTCTTCGGGCGGCTGAACAAGGAAGGCCGGAGGCTCGCCGACAGCCCGGTCTCGCCGGCCCAGCTTGGCGGGGTCGTCGACCTGATCGCCCGCGGCGACATCTCGGGCAAAATCGCCAAGGATCTGTTCGAGATTGTCTACACGGAAGGTGGCGACCCGGCCGAGATCGTCGAGGCGCGGGGCATGCGCCAGGTCACCGACGCGGGCGCCATCTCGGCCGCCGTCGACGAGGTGATCGCGGCCAACCCGGACAAGGCCGAGCAGGCGAAGGCAAAGCCCAGCATGGCCGGCTGGTTCGTCGGCCAGGTGATGAAGGCCACGGGCGGCAAGGCCAATCCACAGGCGGTGCAGGGCCTGGTGCGCGCCAAGCTCGGCATCGAGTGAGGGGTCTGGCCGAGGCCCGCGGCATCCTCCGCTCGGTCGCGCTCTACCGGCTCCGCCCGGGCCACCATCAGGGGCTCGTTCGCCTCTACCGGCCATTCGTCCCGGCCGGCGGTCTCGTCTTCGACGTCGGCGCCCATGTCGGCGACCGCACGCGCGCCTTCCGCGCGCTTGGCGCGCGGGTCGTCGCAGTCGAGCCCGGGGCAGCGGCGCACGCCATGCTGCGACTGCTGCATGGCCGCGACCCCGGCGTGGTCCTGGTCCCGGAGGCGGTCGGCGCCGCGCCGGGTGAGGCCGAGTTCCGCATCAACAGCCGCAACCCGACGGTCTCGACGCTCTCGCCGGGCCTCCTTGCCGCCGCAGCGGCTGCGCCGGGCTGGCAGGACCAGCGGTGGGACTGCGCCACGCGCGTGCGCGTCACGACGCTCGACCGGCTGATCGCGGCGCATGGCACCCCCGACTTCGTCAAGATCGACGTCGAGGGGCACGAACCTGCCGTTCTCGCCGGCCTCTCGCGCGGGAACGCCCCGCCTGCCCTGTCCTTCGAGATCGTCACGGCGCTGCGGCCTGCCGCTTTCGAGGCGCTCGCCCGGGCCGAGGCGCTCGGCTATCGCCATTTCCGCCTCTCCCTCGGCGAAACGCACCGCTTTGCCGCCGGCTGGACCGACCCGACTGCCATGCGGCAAGCCATAGGCGAGCTGCCCGACGCCGCGAACTCGGGCGACGTCTACGCGCTGCGCGAGGGGCACGCCGGCCTCAGCGCGTGAGGTCCCGCCCCGGCCGCGTCACGAAGCGGCGAGCCGTCGTTTCAGCGACACGCCACCATCTTGCTGCCGTCACGGCCGAGGTCTAGATGAGCCGGGTCAGGTGCGCGCACCGGCTGGCCGGGCCAGCGGCGGTCATCCGGCAGCAAGCAAATGCGTGGCAGAGTCGCGACCGCGGGTAGCGGCCCGCGCACCGGAGACGTTCATCGGATGGCGGACGGCACGATCGAACCGGACAAGCACGAGCACCGGCTGCGCCGGCAGTTCGAGGCGATCGAGCGGGTGCTGCCGGTCGGCAAGGGGATGGTGCGCGCGCTGCGCCAGCGCCACTACCGCTCGTTGCGCATCCCGCTTGCGCTGTTTCTGATCCCGGGCGGCCTGCTCGGATTCCTGCCCGTGCTCGGGTTCTGGATGCTGCCGGCCGGCCTGCTGCTGCTCGCGATCGACGTGCCTGCCATGCGGCCGGCAATCTCGGCGACGCTGATCCGCGGCCGCCGGCGCATCGAGCTCTGGCGTCGCCGCTACCTTCCTGACGGCATCCGCCTGCCATCGCTCCGTCGCCCCGACGGCCAATGAGGGCGAACGCCGGATATTGACGCCCCCCGGCGGCTCGGACACTGTCCGGCTGCATGTCAGAGGGGGATCAGAGCGAACCAGCCCGATACGGTGCGTCCTCCGGGCGTCCTCCGGGGGCGCCGCCGTCTGATGCACCCATCGTTCCGTGCCTATGTCCGCATCGTCGACGGCATGAACCGCCGGATCGGCCGTTTTGCGATGTACCTGCTGTTCGCGATGATGGCCGTCCTGCTCTGGTCGTCCGTCTCCAAAGTCGCGCTGGTGCCCTCGCTCTGGACGCTCGAGACGGCGCAGTTCCTGATGGTCGCCTATTTCATGCTGGGCGGCCCCTACTCGCTGCAGCTCGGCTCGAACGTGCGCATGGACCTCTTCTACGGCGGCTGGTCGGACCGCACCCGCGCCTGGGTCGACGCGTTCACCGTGCTGGCGCTGATCTTCTATCTCGGCGTCCTGCTCTACGGCGCCTCGCAGAGCACGGCCTACGCCCTCGAATACGGCGAGCGCACCCGCAGCGCCTGGCGCCCCTACATGGCGCCGATCAAGATCTGCATGTGCGTCGCCATCTTCCTGATGATCCTCCAGTCGGTGGCGATCCTGATCCGCGACGTCGCCCGGATCCGCGGCGAGGAACTGCCGTGAGCCCCGCATGACCTACGAGCTCATCGCGCTCTCGATGTTCGCGTCGATGATGCTGATGCTGATGACCGGTCAGCGCGTCTTCGCCGCCATCGGCGTCGTCGCCTCGGTGGCGGCGCTGGCGCTGTGGGGCACCGGGGGCGGCGAGATCCCCTTCTCGGCCGCCATCAAACTGATGAAGTGGTACCCTCTGCTGACGCTGCCGATGTTCATCTTCATGGGCTACGTGCTCAGCGAAAGCCGCATCGCCGACGATCTCTACCGCATGTTCCATGTCTGGATGGGGCCGCTGCATGGCGGGCTTGCGGTCGGCACGATCGGTCTCATGGTGCTGATCGCCGCGATGAACGGGCTCTCGGTCGCCGGCATGGCGATCGGCGCCACCATCGCGCTGCCCGAGCTGCTGCGCCGCAACTACGACAAGATCATGGTGACGGGCGTCATCCAGGCCGGCGCCAGCCTCGGGATCCTGATCCCGCCCTCGGTGGTCCTGGTGCTCTATGCCATGATCGCGCGCCAGCCTGTCGGCCAGCTCTGGCTCGCCGGGGTGATCCCGGGCCTCATCATGGCGGCGCTCTTCATCCTCTACATCGTCGTCAGATGCCGCTTCCAGCCGCATCTCGGCCCGCCCCTGCCGCCGAGCGAGCGCGACGTGCCCATGGCCGAAAAGCTCCGCCTGCTTGGCGCCGGCCTCCTGCCCGTCGCCATCTTCGCGACGATGATGGTCCCGTTCATGAACGGCTGGACATCGCTGGTCGAGAGCTCGGCCGTCGGCGCGCTGACGGCCCTCGCCGCCGCGGCGCTGCGCGGGCGCCTGACGCGCAAGGTCTTCGAGGCTTCGGTCCGCAACACGCTCGGCATCTCCTGCATGTTCATGTGGATCATCCTGGCCGCGCTCGCCTTCGGCGCCGTCTTCGACGGCCTCGGCGCCGTGCGCGCCATCGAGGGGCTGTTCGTCGAAAAGCTCGGCCTCGGCCCGTGGGAGATCCTGATCCTGATGCAGATCAGCTATCTCATCATGGGCACGTTCCTGGACGATACGGCGATGCTGGTGATCGTCGCGCCCCTCTACGTGCCGCTTGTGGGCTCGCTCGGCTTCGACCTGATCTGGTACGGCGTGCTCTACACGATCACCTGCCAGATCGCCTACATGACGCCGCCCTTCGGCTATAACCTCTTCCTGATGCGCGCCATGGCGCCGCCCGAGATCACGCTGATCGACATCTACAAATCCATCGTCCCGTTCGTGGGCGTGATGCTCGTGGCGCTGGCACTCGTGACGGCTTTCCCGCAGATTGCGCTTTGGCTGCCGAACCACGTCTACGCCAAATGACGTCGGCCGCCGGAAAAAAACAGGAGGGGAAATCATGACCACCAGACGCAAGTTCATCGCCACCGCCGGGATCGCCGGCGCCGCGACGCTGGCGGCGCCTGCCGTCCGGGCGCAGTCCTCGCCGATCAGATGGCGCCTGCAGACCTATGCCGGCGTCGCGCTCTCCGAGCATGTCGTCAAACCCGCCATCGACGCCTTCAACGAGGCCGCCAACGGCCAGATGGAGATCGAGCTCTACACCGCCGACCAGCTGGTGCCGACGGGCGAGCTCTTCCGCGCGATGCAGACCGGCACCATCGACGCGGTGCAGTCGGACGATGACTCGATGGCCTCGCCGACCGAGGTGACCGTCTTCGGCGGCTACTTCCCGTTCGCGTCCCGCTACTCGCTCGACGTGCCGGCGCTCTTCAACTATTGGGGGCTGAACGAAATCTGGGACGAGGAATATTCCAAGCTCGGCATCAAGCACATCTCGGCCGGGTCGTGGGACCCGTGCAACTTCGCCACCAAGGAGCCGATCAACAGCCTGGCGGATCTCAACGGCAAGCGCGTCTTCACCTTCCCGACCGCCGGCCGCTTCCTCGCCCAGTTCGGCGTCGTGCCGGTCACGATCCCCTACGAGGACGTCGAGATCGCGGTGCAGACGGGCGAGCTCGACGGCGTCGCCTGGTCCGGCATCACCGAGGACTACACGGTCGGCTGGGCGAACGTCTGCAACTACTTCCTGACGAACAACATCTCGGGCGCCTGGATCGGCCACTTCTTCGCCAACATGGACCGCTGGAACGAGGTGCCGCCGCACCTGCAGACCATGCTGCGGCTCGCCTTCGACAGCTCGCACCTTTACCGCCAGCACTGGTACTGGAACGGCGAGGCAAAACTGCGCGTCACTGGCGAGAAGATGAAGCTGACGACAATTCCCGACGCCGAATGGGACCAAGTCGAGACCGCCGCCCGCAAGTTCTGGGACGAGATCGCCGCCGAGTCGGAGACGAAGGCCAAGATCGTCCAGATCCTCAAGGACTACAACGAGACGATGCAGAAGGCCGGCCGCCCCTACCGCTACAACTGACACCAGAGCCCGGCCGAGGCAGGGCGCGCTCTAGGCAGGGTGCGTTCCAGCGCACCCTGTTCCCCGCAGCAACTGCGGGGTTCGATACATCAGAGTGACCTCTGCAGAGACTATCGCGCTCGACGGAGCGCTCGCGATTGGACGGGGAGGGGGAAGGCATGGCGGGAAGGCTGAAGCTCGGTGAGCTGACCCAGCTGGTGGAAGCCGGCGAGATCGACACGGTGCTGGTGGCGCAGACGGACATGCAGGGCCGGCTGATGGGCAAGCGCTTCCACGCCCGCCACTTCGTCGAGACGGCCTGGCAGGAGACGCACAGCTGCAACTACCTGCTGACCGTCGACATGGAGATGACGCCCGTCCCCGGCTACAAATCGGCGAGCTGGGACAGGGGCTATGGCGACTACACGATGAAGCCGGATCTCGCCACGCTCCGCCGCGTGCCCTGGCTGCCCGGAACCGCGCTCGTGCTCGCCGACCTGCTCGAACACGGCACCGATGCCGAAGTGCCGATCAGCCCGCGCGCGGTGCTCAAGCGCCAGATCGCCCGGCTCGACGCGCTCGGCTACGCGCCGATGATGGCCTCCGAGCTCGAGTTCTTCCTGTTCCGCACCAGCTTCGAGGAGGCCGCGGCCGCGGGCTATCGCGGCTTGGAGCCCATCAGCGCCTATAACGAGGATTACCACATCTTCCAGACGACCAAGGAAGAGGAGGTGATGCGCGCCATCCGCCTCGGCCTGGCCGGCGCGGACATTCCCGTCGAGAACACCAAGGGCGAGGCCGATGCCGGCCAAGCGGAGGTCAACGTCGCCTACTCGGACGCGCTGACCATGGCCGACCGTCACTCGATCATCAAGAATGCCGTCAAGGAGATCGCCTGGGCCAAGGGCCGCGCCGTCACCTTCATGGCAAAGTGGTCCTATGATCACGCCGGCAGCTCGTGCCACGTGCACCAGTCGCTCGTCGGCAACGGCGGCGCGCCCGCCTTCCACGACCCGGAGGGCCCGCACGGCATGTCGCGAGGCCATGCACCACTACGTGGCCGGCCTGCTGGCGCACGCGTCCGAGATCACCTATTTCCTCGCGCCCTACGTCAACTCGTACAAGCGCTTCATGGCGGGCACCTTCGCGCCGACGAAGGCCGTCTGGTCGGTCGACAATCGCACGGCGGGCTATCGCGTCGTCGGCGCGGGGACCAAGGGCGTGCGGGTCGAATGCCGCGTCGGCGGCGCCGACCTGAACCCCTATCTGGCATCCGCCGCCATGCTGGCCGCCGGCATCGCCGGCCTTGAAGGGAAATTGGAGCTGGAGCCCGCCTTCAGCGGCGACGCCTATCATGGTCAGGGGCGCGAAATCCCCAAGACGCTGCGCGACGCCGTCGCAGCGCTCGACGGCTCGGCCATGCTGCGCGCGGCGATGGGCGACGAGGTGGTCGATCACTACGTCCACGCCGGCCGGTGGGAGCAGCTCGAGGCCGACCGGCGCGTGACCGACTGGGACTTGCGCCGCGGATTCGAGCGGGCCTGACTGCGCCCCTATCTGCGGCTCGGCGTCCCTTGCATCGAGGGACCGGGCAGGCATAGCAAGGTCCGATCGAGTTCTGAAGGAATGGAGGCGTCGGATGCAGACGCTGGACCTTACCGCCATCCGCGACGCCTCGCTGGCGCGCGAGCCGTACCCGCATTTCTGCGGCTCGGACTTCCTCAAGAAGGACGCCATCGACGACCTTCGACGCGACTTCCCCGCCATGACCAAGACCGGCTACCTCACGGTCGACGACGTGCAGCTGCACGGCCGCTTCCGCACGCTGATCGAGGAGCTGGAAGGCCAGGAGCTGAGCGAGGAACTCTCGAGAAAGTTCGGTCGCGACCTGACCAGGTACCCGCGGCTGACCACGATCATGAGCCAGTCCTCGCCCAAGCACGGCGTCATCCATACCGACGGCGCCTCGAAGATCATGACGATGCTCGTCTACATGAACGACGACTGGAATGCAGGCGCCGAGGGCAGGCTGCGCGTGCTCTACGACGACAAGAACTTCGAGCCCTACGCGGCCGAGGTGCCGCCGACCATGGGCACCGTGTTCGCCTTCCTGCGCTCGGACAATTCCTGGCACGGACATCGCCCCTTCTCGGGCGAGCGCCGCGTCGTGCAGGTCGCCTGGGTCGCCAACCAGGCCGAGCTCGACCGCAAGAAGAAGCGCAACTCGTTCGCTCAGAAGCTGAAGAGCGTCTTCAGCCGATGAGCACGGCCCCGACCGCGAACTGGTCCTATCCGACCGCCATCCGCTTCGGCGCCGGCCGCGTGGCGGAACTGCCGGAGGCGTGCCGCGCCGCAGGCATCGCGCGGCCGCTGCTCGTCACCGACCGGGGTCTGGCGTCGTTGCCGATCACGGGACGCGCGCTCGATATCCTCGACGCCGCCGGCCTCGGCCGCGCGATCTTCTCGCAGGTCGACCCCAACCCGACCGACACCAATCTCGCCGCCGGGATCGAGGCGTTCCGCGCCGGCGGCCATGACGGCGTCGTCGCCTTCGGCGGCGGCTCGGGCCTCGACCTCGGCAAGATGGTCGCCTTCGCCGCCCGCCAGACCCGGCCGATCTGGGATTTCGAGGATGTCGGCGACTGGTGGACCCGCGCCGATGCCAGCGCCATCTTCCCCAACGTGGCGGTACCGACGACCGCCGGCACCGGGTCGGAGGTCGGTCGCGCCAGCGTCATCACGGACACCTCGACCCATACCAAGAAGGTGATCTTCCACCCCAAGGTGCTGCCCTCGGTCGTCATCATGGATCCGGAGCTGACGGTCGGCCTGCCGCCCGCCGTGACGGCCGGCACGGGCATGGATGCGCTCGCCCACTGCCTCGAGGCCTATTGCGCGCCCTCCTACCACCCGATGGGCGACGGCATCGCGCTTGAAGGCATGCGCCTCGTCAAGGAGTACCTGCCCCGTGCCTTCCGTGTCGGCACGGACCTCGAGGCCCGCGCGCATATGATGAGCGCCGCCGCCATGGGCGCGGTTGCCTTCCAGAAGGGCCTCGGCGCCATCCACTCGCTGTCGCATCCGGTCGGCGCGCTCTACGGCACGCACCACGGCACGACGAACGCCGTCGTCATGCCCATGGTGCTGCGCTTCAACCGCCCGGCCGTGGAGCAACAAGCTCGGCCGCGCCGCCGCCTATCTGGGGCCTCGCGGGCTTCGATGGCTTCTACGACTGGGTCATGTCGCTCCGCGCCGAGCTCGGCATCCCCGAGCGCCTGGGGGGCATGGGGGTCGGCACCGACCGCGTCGCACAGATGTCCGAGATGGCCATCGTCGATCCGACCGCCGGCGGCAATCCGGTGAAGCTGACCCGCGAGGCCGCCGAGGCGCTCTACGCCGAGTGCATCTGACACCGCCGCTGGCATAGCCTACGGTCGGCAGCCCACCTTTCGTTTTGGTTAATGGCCCGGGGGCTTCATAGTGATATCAATGGCTTAGCCAAGTGTGCACGCGTGCACGCGTGCACGGACCGTCGAACTTGCTCGGGAGCGGCAAAGTCATCCGGTGGCCATTGCGATCAGTCGCCGGAGGCGCTCGGGCGCTGGGCCATCGATGAGAACTGCCGGAGCAGGTCCATCGGCAGCGGAAAAATGATGGTCGACGCCCGCTCGCCCGCGAAATCCGCCAGCGAGTTCAGATAGCGCAGCTGCATCGCGTTCGGCTGCTCGCCCAGCATGCGCCCCGCCTCGACCAGCATCGCCGCGGCCTGCTGCTCGCCCTCGGCGTTGATGACACGCGCGCGGCGCAGACGCTCGGCCTCGGCCTGCTTGGCGATCGCGCGCACCATCTGCGGGTCGATGTCGACATGCTTGATCTCGACCGTGGCGATCTTGATGCCCCAGGCATCGGTCTGCCGGTCGAGGATCTCCTGGATGTCGGCGTTCAGCTTGTCGCGCTCGGCCAGCATTTCGTCGAGGTCGTGCTTGCCCAGCACCGAGCGCAGCGTCGTCTGCGCCAGCTGGCTGACCGCCTCGCGGAAATTCGCCACGTTGATGATGGCGTGCTGCGGGTCGACGATGCGGAAATAGATGACCGCGTTGACCTTCACCGAGACGTTGTCGTGCGAGATCACGTCCTGCGGCGGCACGTCCTCGACGAAGGTGCGCAGGTCCGTGCGCACCGCCTGCTGGACGAAGGGGATGATGAGGACCAGCCCCGGCCCCGCCACCCGCGTGTAGCGGCCGAGCGTGAAGACGACGCCCCGCTCGTATTCGCGAAAGATCCAGACGGACGCGAACAGCAGCAGCAACAGCAGCAGGACAGGCACCGCATAGGCCAGCCAGTTGAAGACCATCATCTCCATCGCTCTCTCCCTGCGGCAGCCGCGGCCGTCTCGCCCTGAGACACCGTCAGCGTCAGCCCATCGACGGCCCTGATCCGAACCGATTCTCCCGGCAGCAAGTCGGGCGGTCCGACGGCGTTCCACCGCTCGCCTTCCACCCGGACGTGGCCCGCGCCGGCCGACCAGTCCAGCACCTCGGCCGACAGCCCTTGCATCGGACTGATGCTGGCCGGCGCCCGACGGTAGGCGCGCCACGAGATGCCGACCAGCAGGATCAAGACGGCGCCCGAGGCGGCCGCCATCGTGCCGATCAGCCACCAGGAGATCTGATATTGCGGCACGTCCGTATCGACCAGCATCGCGCTGCCCAGGACGAAGGCGGCGATCCCGCCAAGCCCCAGCGCCCCGAAGCTGGGCGAGACTGCCTCGGCCACCATGAAGGCGAGCCCGAGCCCGATCAGCGCCAGCCCGGCATAGTCGAGCGGCAACTGGTTCAGCGCGAACAGCCCCAGCGTCAGGCTGATCGCACCGATGACGCCAGGTCCGACCAGGCCCGGGCTGATGAATTCGAAGATCAGCCCGTAGATGCCGATCATCATCAGCACGAGCGCGACGTTCGGGTTCGACAGCACGGCGAGCAGCCGCGTGACGGCGCCCACCTCGACCATCTCGACAGTCGCGGGCTGCGTCTTCAGCACGCGCGCATGGCCCAGCACCTGCACCGTGCGGCCATCCGCCCGCACCAACAGCGTGTCGAGATCTTCCGCCAGAAAGTCGATAACGCCGATGGCGGCGGCCTGGGTCGCGGACAGGCTCTCGGCCTCACGCACCGCGCGCTCGGCCCAGTCGGCATTGCGGCCCCGCATCTCGGCGAGGCTGCGGATGAAGGCGACGGCGTCGTTCGTCACCTTGTGCGCCATGGCGTCGGCGCCGGAGAGCGGGTTGCGCGGCATCGGGGCGGCCTGATCCGTGCCATCGGCCGGCCCGGTTGGCTCGGTCGGCCCGGTCGGCTCGTGCCCCGGTTCGGGCGCGTCCGGTGCCGGCAGGCCTGGTGCACCGAGTTGCACCGGCGTCGCCGCGCCCAGGTTCGTGCCCGGCGCCATGGCGGCCAGATGGGTGGCGTAGAGAATGTAGGTGCCGGCGCTTGCCGCATGCGCCCCGGGCGGCGCGACCCAGCCGATCACGGGCACGGGCGAGCCGAGGATGGCCGCGATGATGTCGCGCGTCGAGTTGGTCAGGCCGCCAGGCGTGTTCAGCCTGAGGACCAGCGCCTCGGCCCGGCGCTCGGCGGCGGTCGCGACCAGCCGCTCCACATGTCGCACCGTCGCCGGCCCGATCGCGCCCTCGACCGCGCCGACGAGCACCAGGGGCGTCTGCGAGCGGAGACCCGCCCCGCCATCCTGGCCGAACCCCGCCCCGGCCGCCGCCGCCAGCCCTGCGGCCGCGGTGAATGCCCGGCGTAGCCATCGGCCGAGGGTCATTGCGCCTCCATGCCAGAAGGATAGGTCCGGGCACCCCGGCGGGCAACGCCGGGGATCTGAGCCCTGCGGCGCAGGGCCACGCCGTTGGCAATCCCGACGCCTTGCCGCCGCTCTGGCCCGATGGCTGGCGGCAAGCGGCACGAGCCGGGAGCCCCGGCGTTCGCCGTACGATCTTCAGGCCCGGGGTGCGGTCAGCTCGATCAGCCGGGTCAGGAACGCCTTGGCCTCGGGGCTGTCCCAATGCGCATCGCCGGTCAGGCGGGCGATCTCGCGCCCCTCGCGGTCGAGGATCAGGGTCACGGGCAGGCCCATCGCGCCGACTGCGCGCGCCACCTCGCTGCGCTTGTCTTGATAGACGGCCAGGTTGCGGACGTCGATCTCGTCGAAGAACTTCTGAACCCGTTCGGCGCCGAAACGGTCGGTGGAAAGCGCCACGACCGCCAGGTCGGCCCCGGCCATCTCGCCTGCCAGCCGGTCGATCGACGGCATCTCGGCCCGGCAGGGCGGGCACCACGTGGCCCAGAGGTTCACCAGCACCACCTTGCCGTTGAAGTCGCCGAAGCTGAGGGCGCCGCCTTGCGCGTCGGTGAAGCTTTCCTCGACGGGCGCCTGCGCCTCATCGTGCAGCACCAGCCTTTCCATGTCGCCCTGCCGAAGCGCATCCAGCGTCGCCAGATCGCCGGAGGAAAGCCCGCCCGCAACGGCGTTTGCCCCGAAGGCTGCGAGCCCGTATAGCAGGGCTCCGAGGTGAAACAGGCGCATGCGGGGTCTCCCGTGACTGAACCGATGTCGGGAGCAGACCATAGCCGGGACGGCGCGGCCGCACAGCCCGGATCCCGCCCGTCAGCGAACACGATGTGGGGAGGCCGCTTCGCCGAGGGCCCGGCGGCGGTGATGGAGGCGATCAACGCCTCGATCGACTTCGATCGCCGGATGGCGATGGAGGATATCGAGGGCAGCCGCGCCCACGCCGCCATGCTGGCCGACCGGGGCATCATCTCGCAGGACGACCGCGACGCCATAGACCGCGGGCTGGACCAGATCGCCGGCGAGATCGCGCGGGGCGAGTTCGCCTTCAGCCGCGCGCTCGAAGACATCCACATGAACATCGAGGCCCGGCTGATCGATCTCGTCGGCGAGCCCGGCAAGCGCCTGCACACCGCCCGCTCGCGCAACGACCAGGCGGCGGTCGACATCCGCCTTTGGGTTCGGGCGCGCTGCGACGAGGCGGACGCGGCGCTCGCCCGGCTGATCGCCGCGCTCGTCGACCAGGCCGAGGCGGGCGCCGATCTCGTCATGCCGGGGTTCACGCATCTGCAGACGGCGCAGCCGGTCACCTGGGGCCACCACATGCTGGCCTATGCAGAGATGTTCGCGCGCGACCGCGGCCGTTTCCGCGATGCGCGGACGCGCATGAACGAAAGCCCGCTCGGCGCCGCGGCGCTGGCGGGAACGTCGTTCCCGATCGACCGGGCGGCCACGGCGGCGGCGCTCGGCTTCGACCGGCCGATGCGCAATTCGATCGATGCCGTCAGCTCGAAGGACTTCGCGCTGGAGTTCATTGCCGCCGCCGCGATCTGCGCCACGAACCTGTCGCGGCTGGCCGAGGAGATCGTGCTCTGGGCATCGGCCCAGTTCCGCTTCGTGCGGCTCTCGGACGCCTTCACCACGGGCTCGTCCATCATGCCGCAAAAGCGCAATCCGGACGCGGCCGAGCTGGTGCGCGGCAAGGCTGGACGGCTGATCGGCCATTTCGCCGGGCTGGCGACGGTCATGAAGGGCCTGGCGCTCGCCTATTCCAAGGACATGCAGGAGGACAAGGAGGCGGTCTTCGACGCGGCCGACACCATCCTGCTGATGCTGGCCGCGACCGAGGGCATGGCCCGCGACATGGCTCCGGTGCCCGAGAACCTGCGCGCGGCCGCGACGCTCGGCTTCTCGACAGCGACGGACCTCGCCGACTGGCTGGTGCGCGCCGCCGGCCTGCCCTTTCGCGAGGCGCACCATGTCACCGGCCGCATCGTCCGGCTGGCCGAGCAGCGCGGCTGCGCCCTGAACGAGCTGCCGCTTGCCGAGATGCAGGCGGTGGACGCCCGCATCGCGGAGGACGTCTTCTCCGTCCTTTCCGTCGAGGCTTCGGTCGCCAGCCGCGCCTCCGAGGGCGGCACGGCACCGGCGCGCATCCGCGAGCAGGTCGCAGCCTGGCGCCACAGACTGGAAGGGATCTCATGATGCGCGCGCGCGTCGTCACATTGGCGCTGCTCGCGCTGCTCGTCTCCCTCCCGGGCTGCGGCCGGAAGGGCGATCCGATCAGGCCGGCGCCGCGCGCGTCCCAGCAGCCCGAGGCTCTGCCGGCGCCGCCGATCCCGCCGGGGCCGACGCCCGAGGATGCGACGACGCCCGAGGGCGAGGAAGTCTTCTGACGTGGACCATTTCGAGTATCGCGACGGCGTGCTGCACGCCGAGGGCGTGCCCCTGACGCGCATCGCGGCCGAGGTCGGCACGCCCGCTTATGTCTATTCGACCGCGACGCTCGAGCGGCACTATCGCGTGATGGAGCAGGCGCTGGCGGGCCTGCCGCACCTGATCTGCTATTCGCTCAAGGCGAACGGCAACCTCGCCGTGGTCGCGACGCTCGCGCGCCTCGGCGCCGGGGCGGACGTGGTGTCCGAGGGCGAGATGCGCCGCGCGCTCGCGGCCGGAGTGCCGTCAGACCGCATCATCTTCTCGGGCGTCGGCAAGACGGAACGCGAGATCAGCCTGGGACTGGGGCACGACATCCGCCAGTTCAACGTCGAGAGCGAGCCCGAGCTCGAGGCCATCTCCCGCATCGCCGCCGCGTCGGGCCGGACCGCGCGCATCGCCATTCGGGTCAACCCGGATGTCGACGCCCGGACGCACGCCAAGATCGCAACCGGCAAGGCGGAGAACAAGTTCGGCGTGCCGATCTCGCGCGCCCGCGACGTCTATGCCCACGCGGCCCGTCTGCCGGGCCTCGAGATCGTTGGCGTCGACCTGCACATCGGCAGCCAGCTGACGGAGCTGGCGCCTTTCGAGGCGGCGTTCACCAAGCTGGCCGAGCTGACGCGCGAGCTCCGCGCCGATGGACACGAGATCCGGCGCATCGACCTGGGCGGCGGGCTCGGCATCCCCTACGCACGCTCGAACGAGGCGCCGCCGCTGCCTTTCGACTATGGCGAGCTGGTGCGGCGCACGGTCGGCGACCTTGGCTGCGAGATCGAGGTCGAGCCTGGCCGGCTGATCGCCGGCAATGCCGGGGTGCTGCTCGCCCGCGTGATCTATCGAAAGGCCGGCGAGGGGCGCGATTTCCTGATCCTCGACGCCGCCATGAACGACCTGGTCCGGCCGGCGATGTACGACGCCTGGCACGACATCGTGCCCGTGAACGAACCCCCGCCAGGCGCGACCGTGGCACCCGTCGACGTCGTCGGTCCTGTCTGCGAGACGGGCGACACCTTCGCCCGCGCCCGCCCGCTGCCGCCGCTCGACGCGGGCGATCTGGTCGTCTTCCGCACCGCCGGCGCCTACGGCGCGGTGATGGCGTCAGAATACAATGCTCGCCCGCTTGCGCCCGAGGTGCTGGTGATGGGTGACGCATTTGCCACGGTCCGCCAGCGTCCCACATATACCGAGATGTTGGCGCGTGATACGCTGCCGCCCTGGATGCCGGCGCCCCAGAGCTCAGCCGGGAGCTGACGCGGGCCCGAGTTACGGAGAGGGACGGGCCGGATGCGGATTTTCAAGGCCGGAACGCTGCGCGGGGCGGAAATGCGCCAGCTGAGGCGCGAGCTCGCCCTGACCCGCTGGGGCATTTGGGCCGAATCGGTCGCGCGCGCCTTCTGGCCGGTCTTCGTCGTGCTTTGCCTCGCCGTGGCGCTCGCGTTGCTCGGCGTCTTCGCCGCCTTCGGGCCGACCGGCCACCGGATCTTGCTCGGCGTCTTCGCCATCGCGCTCGTCGCGACGCTTGTGCTCGGCGGCGCCCGGTTCAGCCGCCCGAGCGACGCAGCGGTCCGCGCGCGATTGGATTCGAGCGATCCGCGTCGGCCCCTCGCGGCGCTGGACGACGAGCTTGCGGTCGGTCGCGGCACCGGGCCGACAGAGTCGGTGTGGCGGGCGCATCGCGAGCGTGCCGCCGCCGCCGCCGCGCGGCTGCGCGCGAGCTGGCCTGACCTGCGGCTCTCGTCGCGCGACCGCTGGGCGCTGCGGCTCTTCGCGCCGGCGCTGTTGATCGCCGGGCTGATCGCCACGGGCGGCGACTGGACCGGCCGCATCGCCACCATCGCCAGCCCGGCGCCCATCACCAGCCAGCCCGTCGCCGGCCAGCCGGTGCCGATGGCCGAAGCCTGGGCGACGCCGCCTGCCTATACCGGCTTGGGCACGATCTACCTCGAGCGCCGTGCGCCCGGGGCCGAGGCGTCCGCCCCGGTCGCCCCGGTCAAGGTGCCCCAGGGCTCGGAGCTGACGATCCGCGTCACCGATGCCGGCGACATGCCGACGCTCGACGGCGGCGCGCTCGCCGGGATCGAGGGCTTCCAGACCCTCGGCGGCGGACTTGCCGAGGCGACCGGCGTCGTGTCGGGCTCGGGAGAGCTGGCGGTGAGCGGCCCCGGAGGCGAACTCGGCCGCTGGGCGATCGAGATGATCCCCGACGCGCCGCCGCAGATCGCGCTCGACGGCGCGCCGCAGGCAACGCTGACCCGCGCGCTGGAGCTCGCCTTCCGCGCCGGGGACGATTACGGCGTGACCGCGGCCTGGGCCGAGATGGCGCCCGAAGGCCATGATCCGGAGGCGGCGCGCGGCCTGCCGCTGCCCGTCATCAGCTTCGGCCTGCCGCTGCCGATCACCGGGCATCCGGACGAGATCGAGGAGAGCGCCATCCGCGACTTCACGTCCCACCCTTGGGCGGGCGCCGAGGTCGTGCTGCGGCTGTTTGCGGAGGACGGCGCCGGCCAGGTCACCGCCACCGAACCCGTGAAGATCATCCTGCCCGACCGGCGCTTTGGCCACCCGCTGGCCCGCGCGCTCGTCGAGCAGCGGCGCGAGCTGGCGCTCGACTATGCCGAGTCGGGCCGCGTGCTCGACGTCCTGCAGGCGGTCACCCGCCGGCCGGAAGAGATCTTCGAGAACCCTGGCATCTTCCTGACGGTGCGCAGCGCGATCCGCCGGCTCGCGCATGGCCTCGGGACCGAGACCGTGCCGGACGAGGCCCCGGCGGTCGTCGAGCTGCTGTGGGAGGCGGCGCTGGCGCTCGAGGACGGCGACCTGTCCGCCGCGCTCGAGCGGCTGCGCACCGCGCAAGACCAGCTTCGCGAGGCGCTCGAGAGCGGCACTGACGAGGACATCCAGCGCGCCATGGAGGAGCTTCGCGCCGCTATCGACGAGTATCTGCAGCAGCTCGCCCAGCAGATGCAGCAGAACCCGAATGCACAGGCGCAACCGACCGATCCCAACCAGATGCTGAGCCAGCAGGACCTGCAGGAGATGCTCGACAGGCTGCAGCAGCAGGCCGAGAGCGGCCTTCGCGACCAGGCGCGCGACATGCTTTCGCAGCTGCAGCAGATGCTCGAGAACCTCCAGGCGATGCAGGGCCAGCCGCAAATGGGCCCCG
This sequence comes from uncultured Bacillaceae bacterium, assembly GCA_963763245.1. Classification (GTDB taxonomy): domain Bacteria; phylum Pseudomonadota; class Alphaproteobacteria; order Rhodobacterales; family Rhodobacteraceae; genus Thermohalobaculum. Next base: position 35,149 of record CAVXNU010000020.1, on the reverse strand, counting down.
GCCAGCAGGCGATGCAGGAGCTGCAGGAGATGATCCAGCGCCAGCGCGACCTGTCGGACCGCACCTTCGACGAGTTGCGCCAGCGCCGGCGCGAGCAGCAGCTCGGGCAGGGGCAGCAAGGACAACAGGGCCAGCAGGGCCAGATGCCCGGCCAGCAGCCCGGCTGGGGCGAGGGCCAGGGGCGCGGCGACGAACACGGTCGGCAGGGCCAGGGCCGCGGCGAGTCCGGGCAGGGCGAGCGCGACGGTCAGAGCCCAGGCCAGGGTGGTCAGGGTGGCCTCGCCGGCGAGCAGGAGGCGCTGCGTCGGCAGCTCGACCAGCTGTCGCGCGGGCTCGGCGGCGGCGAGGAGGCGGCCCGGGCGCTCGAGGAGGCGGCCCGGGCGATGGGCGAGGCGCGCGACGACCTGCAGGGCGGCCAGAACTCGGATGCCGTGCGCGATCAGATGGAGGCACTCGACCGTCTGAACGAGGGCGCCGAGGCCTTGGCGCAGGAGATGCAGCAGGGCCAGGGCGAGGCGAGCGCCCAGGGTGATCGCCAGGGGCGGGGCCAGGGCCGCGACCAGTCGCGCAACGATCCGTTCGACCGGCCGACCTCGAGCTATGGCGCGCTCGACGGACGCTCCACGAAGGTGCCCGACCAGGCGCTGATCGACCGCGCCCGCGAGCTCATGCGGGAACTGCGCCGCCGCGCCGCCGAAACCAGCCGCCCGCAGCTTGAGCTCGACTATTTCGAGCGGCTGCTCGAACGGTTCTGACCAGGGCGGCGTCGGGACGAAGCAACGGGTTCGTTCGCGGCGTCCGGTCCCACGGCGGAGAGGCGCCCGTCGACCGTCCATAGGCGGGGGCAGTTGTCTCGGCCTGGTGGCGACGGCGGCGCCGGGCAGGCGTCCACGGCGCCAGACCGCCTCGTCAGTCAAGACGGCATTCAGCTAGCGTTCAATGGCGCCCGGGCCGTGGTGGTCGGGGGAACGCCGCCCGTCTTCCGCATCGGGCCTGCGCTGTTCGTTGCATCATTCTTGCCCCTGATCCGGCTGCGGCGCGCGGGCGTGAGCGCCGTCGAAGCTCGCTGCCAAGGGAGGAGAACAGCGTGGTAGAGCGAGCCAGAGGCCGTTGTCGGCCGTCTTGCTTCTTATCAGAGGAGAAGACCACAGAAACGAGTCGTGGACAGATGTTGCAACATCGGCCATCTTTGGCGGGTCAGGCAACACCCGCGCCATCGCGGCGCGGCCGACGGGAGGGAAAAGATGAGAAAGGTTCTATCGGTCCTCGCCGCAGCGGGCGGCATGGCCTGCATGCTCGCCGCGCAGGCGTCTGCCGGGCAGATCCTCGACGAGATCAAGGAGCGCGGAAAGCTTCGCTGCGGCATCTATCAGGACGTGCCCGCGCTCGCGACGCTGGACGATCAGGGACGCTGGCAGGGCTTTGATGTCGACTATTGCCGCGCGGTGGCCGCGGCGCTGTTCGGATCGCCGGACGCGGTCGAGTTCGTGACCATGACCTTCGCCCAGGGCATCCCGGCCGTGCAGTCGCGCGAGGTCGACATGGCGGGCCTCGCCATGACCTTGACGATCGGCCGCGACACCGAGCTCGGCCTCGATTTCGTCGGGCCGACCCTCTACTCGGGCCAGGGCTTCATGGTGCACAACCGCACGGGTGCGACCAAGATCGAGGACCTGGACGGCGCCTCGATCTGCGTCGTGGCAGGCACGCTGACCGACAGCCTGATCTCGGATTACTTCAAGGCGCGCGGCCTGACCTACACGCCCGTGGCGTTCGAGAACTCGAACCAGCGCTACGAATATTACGAGAACGGGCGCTGCGACGTCGTCACTTCAGAGATCGAGTTCCTCGGAACCCGCCGCCTGCGGATGAAGAACCCCGACGAGCACACGATCTTGAAGGACACTTTCGTCAAGTCGCCGATGGGGCCGATCATCCTGGAAAGCGACCCGCAATGGTCGAACGTCGCGCGATGGGTGCACTATGCGCTCCTCAATGCCGAGGAGTTCGGCATCAACCAGGAGAACATCGACCAGGCCATGGAAACCACCGACCCCGACAAGCAGCGCTTTCTCGGCATCACCGAGACGGTCGGAGAGAAGATGGGCCTGCCGAACGACTTCGTCGTCGCGATCATCCGCGGAGTCGGCAACTACTCCGACATTTACGAGCGCAACTTCGGCATGAAATCGCCCGTCCAGTTGCCGCGCGGCATGAACGCGCTGCCGAAGGATGGCGGGCTGCAATGGTCACCGGTCTGGCGCTGAGCTGACGCCTGCGGGCGAGGTCGGACCGGCGCAGCCCCGCCCGGCCTCGGCTTTCGCGCGGCGACGAGGATTAGACGGGTGATCGCGTGACGGAAACTGCAGAGGCGCGGCGCGGGCTGATGCCGGCCTCGGGCGGCACGCTCGAGAACATCCGGCCGCGGCCGCTCTGGCGGCGACCGGGGGTGCACGCGGCCGGCTGGCAGGCGCTTCTGCTCCTTGCCGTCCTCTACATCGCCTGGTCGATCGTGGCGAACGTGAACTCGAACCTGCCGCGGTCCAACCTCGGCTTCGGCCTCGACTTCCTGACGTTGCCCACCCGCTTCGAGATCGGCCCGAACTACCTGGATGCGACGGCGCGTGATCCCGTCTGGATGACGTTCCTGGTCGGCTTCCTGAACACGGTGCGGGTCTCGGTCCTCGGCATCCTCCTTTGCACCGCTCTTGGTCTGATCGTCGCTCTCGCGCGGCTCTCGGACAACTGGTTGGTCTCGCGCGTCGCCCTCTTCTATGTCGAGACGGTCAGGAACATCCCGCTGCTGCTGCAGATGCTGTTCTGGTACGGCTTCTCGACCCTGCTGCCGTTGCCGAACCAGGCGTGGCGCCCGGTCGAGGGCGTCTTCGTCACGAACCGCGGGATCTATCTTCCGGCGCCCGAGCTGACCTCTGCACATCATTGGGCGATCGCCGCCTTCGCGATCGGCTGCGCCGCCGCGCTGGTCCTGTTGCGGCTGGGCCGCCGCCACCGCGAGCGCACGGGCCGGTCTTTCGGCGCCGGCTGGATCTCGCTTATCCTGGTCATCGGCCTGCCGGGGCTGGTGCTGCTTGCGGGCGGCGCGGGCCTGTCCTTCGACCTGCCGGAGCTCAGGGGGTTCAACTTCCGCGGCGGCACTTTTGTCTCGCCGGAGTTCGTCGCGGTCCTGGTGTCGCTCTCGGTCTACCAGTCGGGCTTTGCCGCCGAGACGATCCGCAGCGGCATCCTGGGCGTCCGCAAGGGGCAGGTCGAGGCCGCGCGCAGCCTCGGGCTGCCGCCGCGCCTCGTGCTCTCCAAGGTCGTGCTGCCGCAGGCCATGCGCATCGTGGTGCCGCCGATGACGGGCCAGTATATGAGCCTGACCAAGAACAGCTCGCTCGCCGTCGTCATCGGCTATCCCGAGCTCGTCCGCGTCTCGACGGCCGTGATCTCCGACACCGGCCGCGCGATCGAATGCATCACCATCATCATGGCGATCTACCTGACGCTCAGCCTGCTCACCTCGGCCTTCATGAACTGGTACAACCGCCGCATCGCCTTCGTGGAGGCCTGACCGGTGGCGGCCGAGGCCCTCGGCGGGGTGGACCGGCGCCCGGGTCCGCTGGAGCGCGCGGCGCGGCGCGTCTGGATCAACCTCTTCGGCAGCATCGGTAACTCGGTGCTGACGCTCTTGGTCTGCTGGATCATCTGGTCGGCCGTCAGCACCTTCGTCGAATGGGCGTTCCTCGACGCCACCGTCGCCCCGGCGACGATCCGCGAGTGCATCGACAATGGCGGCGCCTGCTGGGCCTTCATCCAGGACAAGTGGCGCCTGATCCTGTTCGGCATGTACCCCTACGAGCAGCAGTGGCGCCCGGCGCTGGCGCTCGCGCTGCTGGCCGGGCTGATCGTTCTCGCCTGCTTGCCGGCCTCGTGGCGCAATGTCGAGCGGCGGCGCTGGCTGGCTGGCGTCCTCCTGATCGGCTTCGGCATCATCGCCGTTCTCATGGCGGGCGGCCTTGGCCTGCAGGAGGTCGAGATCCGGCTGTGGAGCGGGCTGCCGCTGACGGTCATGCTCGCCCTCGTCGGCATGGCCGGCTGCTTCGTCCTGTCGGTCATGCTCGCGCTCGGGCGCCGCTCGGAGATGCCGGCGATCCGCTGGTTCTGCATCGCCTATATCGAGCTGATCCGCGGCGTGCCGCTGATCAGCCTGCTGTTCATGGCGAACATCATGCTGCCGATCCTGCTGCCGCAGGACGTGACGATCCCGAACATCGTCCGCGCGCAGCTGGCCTTCATCATGTTCTTCGCCGCCTACATGGCCGAGACGATCCGCGGCGGGCTGCAGTCGATCCCGCTCGGCCAGTATGCCGCCGCCAAGGCGCTGGGCATGGGCTACTGGTCGATGATGCTGTGGATCATCCTGCCGCAGGCGCTGCGGGTGACGATCCCCTCGATGGTCAACCTCTTCATCGCCGGGTTCAAGGACACCTCGCTGGTCATCGTCATCTCGATGATGGACCTGCTCGGCACGGCGAACGCGGCCAAGAGCGATCCCGAGTGGCTGGGCCTGTTCGTCGAGGCCTACTTCTTCATAGCCGTGATCTACCTGACGGTCTGCGCCAGCATGTCCTGGTACAGCCGCTGGCTCGAGCGCCGGCTCGCCGCCCGCCCGCGGGGGGTGGCCGCCCCATGACAGCGCTGATCTCGCTGCGCAAGGTCGACAAATGGTACGGGCCGCTGCACGTGCTCAGGGACGTCAACCTGGACGTGGCAGAGGGCGAGCGCGTCGTCATCTGCGGCCCGTCCGGCTCGGGCAAGTCGACGGCGATCTGCTGCATCAACGGCCTGCAGCGCCACGACCGCGGCCAGATCACCGTGGCCGGCATCCCGGTCTCCGAGGGCAGCGGCACCGCCCACGACCTGCGACGGCACATCGGCATGGTGTTCCAGCAGTTCAATCTCTTCCCGCATCTGAGCGTGCTCGAGAACTGCTGCATCGCGCCGCGCAAGGTGCTGGGCCTCGACCGGGCCGAAGCCGAGGCGCGCGCCATGGACGAGCTCGCCCGCGTCCGCATCGCCGACCAGGCGCTGAAATATCCCGACCAGCTCTCGGGCGGGCAGCAGCAGCGCGTCGCCATCGTCCGCGCCCTCTGCATGCGCCCGCGCATCATGCTGTTCGACGAGCCGACCTCGGCGCTCGACCCCGAGATGGTGGGCGAGGTGCTGGAGGTGATGACCGACCTCAGCGAGCGCGGCATGACGATGATCTGCGTGACGCACGAAATGGGCTTCACGCGGCGCGTCGCCGACCGCGTCGTCATGATGGACGCTGGCGAGATCGTCGAGGACGCAGCCCCCGACGCCTTCTTCGACGCGGGCCGCGCCAACCCGCGCGTCCGCGCCTTCCTCGACCAGATCATGCATGCCTGACCCGACAAGATCCAAGCCAAGGAGAACGCCCCGATGATGTCGATCCCCGAAACCGGCCGGCCCTGGGCCGAGCTGAAGGCGGAGCTCGAGGATGCGAAGAAGGACGACTTCTCCTGGCGCGACGGGCGCATGGCGCTCTACTTCTACTACCTCGACGAGGAGGTGAAGCGCGTCCAGCAGGAGGCGTATCTCGCCTACTGGACCGAGAACGCCATGGGCCAGAAGGCCTTCCTCAGCATGCGCAGGCTGGAGCAGGAGGTCATGGAGATGGGCCTCAGCCTCCATCATGCGCCGCCCGAGGCCGCCGCGACCTTCACCTCCGGCGGCTCGGAGAGCATCTTCATGGCCATGAAGACCGCCCGCGACTGGGCGCGCGAGACCAAGGGCGTCTCCGAGCCCAACATCGTCCTGCCGCGCACCGGGCACCCGGCCTTCGACCGGGCCGCGCATTTCCTCGGCATCCGCCCGATCCGCGTGCCGACGACGCGCAACGACTTTCGCGCCGATCCGGGCGAGATGGCCAAGCGCATCGACGCGAACACCATCATGCTGCTCGGCAGTGCGCCGAACTATCCGTTCGGCGTCTTCGACCCGATCCGGGAGATCGCCGCGCTGGCCCAGGAACATGGCCTCTGGATGCATGTCGACGCCTGTGTCGGCGGCTTTCTCGCGCCATTCGTCAGGGAGCTCGGCCACGAGATTCCGGATTTCGACTTTTCAGTGCCGGGCGTCACCAGCATCTCGGCCGACCTGCACAAATACGCCTATGCGGCGAAGGGCGCGTCGCTGATGCTGCTGCGCGACAAGGCGCTGCAGAAGTACCAGACCTTTGAATGGCAGGACTGGGAACGTGGGCCCTATGTCAACAACACCATGCAGGGCACGCGCGCCGGCGGCGCGGTCGCGGCGGCTTGGGCGGTGATGAACTATCTCGGCCGCGAGGGCTATGTGAAATGGGCGAAGATCCTGATGGACACGGTCGAGAAGCTGACGGACGGGATCGACCGGATCGACGGGCTCGAGGTGCTGAAGCCGCACGAGCTCTGCCTCTTCGTCTACCGCTCGACCGACCCCGATCTCGACATCGGCGCGGTCGCCGAGGCGATGATCGCCCGCGGCTGGTTCGTCGGCCGCCAGGCCGAGCCGGTGGGCATCCACATGCACCTGAACCCGGTGCACGCGGTGTCGGCCGATCGCTACCTCGAGGACCTCGCCGCCTCGGTCGTCGAGGTGCGTGGCCGCGGGCCCGCGGCGAAGGCCGAGGCGGGGGCCACCTATTGAGCACGGCCTTGCACGGTGGTCGCCGCGAGCGCGACCGCGGCCCGATCGCGGCGCGGCGCCCCGCCGGCACCGGGCCCGGCATCGCTGGCGCGCGCATGCCCCAGGCGCGCGCCACCGACGGGATGCACCACCGGGTGCCCCAGTGAGGCCGCTCGTCCTAGAGAGGGAGGCGACGCTTTCGGACTACGCTTACAACAGGATCGCGACGGCCTTGATCACGGGCCGGTTCCGTCCGGGCGAGAAGCTGACGTTGCGCGGGCTGTCCGAGACGCTGCAGATCTCGTCGACGCCGATCCGCGACGCCATTCGCCAGCTTTCGGCCGAGAGCGCGATCGATTTCGCGCCGAACCGCTATATCCGGGTGCCGATCCTGACCCCCGCGCAGCTGGGCGAACTGCGCGACATTCGCATGTCCCTCGAAGGCATGGCCGCCGAGCGCGCCGCGCTCTGCGCCGATGCCGCCGCGATCGCCGAGCTTCGGACCCTGCACGCTTCGATCATCCGGCACCGCGACGCCGGCGACATCCCTGCCACCGTCGAGCACATCCAGCGGCTGCACTTCTTCATCTATCGCCTGCCGGGCCTGGCTCACCTCTATGGGCTCATCGAAGGCTGCTGGCTGCGCACCGCGCCCTATGTCAGCCTTCTCTTTCCGGACTATTCGCTGCGCGAGCGCGGGAACCTGCGCGGCATGCTGATCGACGCGCTCGAGACCCAGGACGCGGGCTCTGCACGCCGCTTCATCGAGGCCGACATCTGCGGCGCCATGAACTTCATTATCCAAAGTATGGACGAGAAGCAGCGATCCGACACGCGTGGCAATGAACTCGCCTGAAGCCTGCGGCGCCGACGCCGTCGAATTGGCCGCTCAGTCGCGCTGTTCCCGCAGGATCGCTTCAATGGATGCGCCCGTCTCTGCCGAACGGGCCTCGGCGGCCGCGACGCGGGCGCGCAGGGCCTCGGCGCTCTCACCCGTGCGCCGATAGGGCAGCCAGCGCTGCAGCGGGTCGGGCGGGCCGAACTCGGCCGCGCGCGCGCGCTCGGCCTGGCGGCGGTCGATGCGGTCCATCACGCGCATCCGCTCCAGGTCGGAATCAGCGGCGGCCTGGCGGTCGAGCCGGTCGGCCGCACGGGCGGTGCGCCGCTGCGCCTGCTGCGCCCGGTCGAGCGCTCGGCGGGTCTGCAGCTGTTCGTGGCGGCGCAGCGCATCGGCCTGGTCATAGGGCCCGGTGAAGACCGGCTCGCGGTCGAGCCATTCGGCCGAGCGCAGCTCGCGCTGCTGCCGGGCGAGGTCGCGCTCGGCCCAGACGGCATCGCGCTGCGCCAGCTCGAGCGCCTGCTGCTGGCGCAGGAGCTGGGCGCCGCGGCGCGCGCTCTGCTGGGCCGAGAGGCTGCCGGCCAGCATGCGCTGGCGCGCGAGCTCGGCCTGGTAGATCGCCCGGTCCTCGGCGCGCGCCGCCGCGATCTCCTCGGGCGTCGCGTCGAGCAGGTTGGCCGTCGCGAGGCGGTCGAGCTGGATGGGCCGGTAGACGGTCGAATAGTCCCGGTCGCCAGCCGGCTGGCAGGCGGCCGCCGCGCCGAGCGCAAGCGTCAGCAACAGCGTCGGGGCGACCATGCGCGCGGGCATCGCAACTCCTGGCGGATCCTCCTGGCTCGCTTCTGAACTGGCCCCGCTGGCATCCCGTTGCAAGACGCGGTCCGAATCCGACGGCAGGAAGTCGCGCCCAGATCAGACCGCCGGCCTTGCCGCGCCTATCGCGCGGGAAGAGACTGCCGGAGGCACGCGCCATGACCCTGCCCTTTGACCTTGGTTCCGTCACCCGCCCCGTCGCGACGGCCCGCGGGCCTGCCGAACCCCTTCTATGTCGATCCCGCGCTGTTCGAGGTCGAGAAGGAGCGGATCTTCTTCCGCAACTGGGCGGCGCTGGGCTTTGCCAGCGACGTGCCCGGTCCGGGCGATGCGCGCCCGGTCGACTTCCTCGGGCAGCCGCTGGTGATGGTGCGCGACAAGGAAGGGCGCTTGCGCGTCTTCCAGAACGTCTGCCGCCACCGCGGCATGATCCTGGTCGCCGAGCCCTGCCAGCTCCAGCGGGCGATCCGCTGCCCCTATCATTCGTGGTGCTACGAGCTCGACGGGCGGTTGCGCACGACCCCGCATGTCGGCGGCCCGGGGCGCAACCGCCATGACGACATCAACCGCGATGAGCTGGGGCTGATCGAGGTGCGCAGCCACGAATGGCTGGGCGTCGTCTTCGTCAATCTGGACGGCCAGGCGCCGGCCTTCGACGAGGCGAACGCCGAGCTTCTGGCGCGCTGGGCCGAGTTCGACCGGCCGCTGCACCATGGCGGACCCGATTCGACCTTCGGGCTCGAGCTCGCGGCCAACTGGAAGCTGGCCGTCGAGAACTATTGCGAGAGCTATCACCTGCCCTGGGTGCATCCGGGGCTGAACAGCTATTCCCGGCTGGAGGATCACTACCACATCGAGGCGCCGGGGCGGTTCTCGGGCCAGGGCACGCTCGCCTACCGGCCGATGCTGAGCGAGGACGGCCGGCGGTTCCCGGCCTTTGCCGAGCCTGTCGTCAAAATGGGACGACGGCGCCGAATACGCCGCGCTCTATCCCAACGTGCTCCTGGGCGTGCACAAGGACCACACCTTCGCCATGCTGCTGCAGCCCGTCAGCCACGACCGGACGGTCGAGCGCGTCGGGATCTGGTATGCCGACGCGCAGGTGACGGGCGAGGCCTGGGAGGCCATGCGCGCGCGCAACGCCGCCATGTGGCGCGAGGTCTTCGCCGAGGACGTCTTCGTCGTCGAGGGCATGCAGAAGGGCCGCCACGCCCGCGGCTTCGACGGCGGCAAGTTCTCGCCCGTGATGGACAGTCCGACGCACTGCTTCCACGACTGGGTCGCCCGCCAGATGAGCGACCTGAATTGGGCGCGACAGCGACGCAAGCGGCTTCCCTCCCCCCGTGGGGGAGGGATGGCGTGGGGGACGAACCGCGCCGCGCTCGACGCCGCCCTGCTGGCCGCGCATGCCGCGGACGACCAGCCGGCGCTGGTGCGCCTTTATGCGCGGGCCGGCGACGTGGCCGAGGCGGCGGGCGAGATCGACGCCGCCTGCTTTTACCTCACCCACGCCTATGTCTTCGCGCTGGCCACCGGCGCGGCCGAGGCGGACGCGTTGCACGCCCGCCTGCTGGCGCATGGGCGCGAGGAATAGCGGCCGCTCGGCACCGGCTCACCGCAGCGGCGACGTCCCAGAACGGCCGGGCCGCCTCGCGGTCGGCCTGCTCGCGGGTCAGGCCGATGTCGCTCAGCATGTGGTCGTTGAGCTCGAGCAGCTGCAGCCGCTCGCGCCTGACCCGGCGCCAGCGGGCCAGCGGCGGCAGGCCGAGCCGGGCAGGCTGGGGACGCCGGGCAGGGCGCGGTAGACAGGGCATGCATGGCGGTTTCTCCCATCAGGCAGACCAGATGTTGCGTGTCGTCTGGCGAAGGAGGTAATGGAGGCCTCCTGACAGCGTCCCGTCAGGACGGCCCGTCGACCTCCTGACAGCGTGCTGTCAGGAGCTTTCGGCTATGATGCCGGGCAGAATCCCCGGGAGGCCTCCGATGCGCCGCGCCGACCGCCTGTTCGACATCATCCAGCTGATGCGCCGCAACAAGCTGGTGCGCGCCCAGGATCTGGCGCGCGAGCTCGAGGTCTCGGAGCGCACGATCTACCGCGACATCGCCGCGCTGATCGCCTCGGGCGTGCCGATCGAGGGCGAGGCGGGGGTCGGCTATATCCTGCGCGGCGAGCTGGACCTGCCGCCGCTGATGTTCGGCGAGGAGGAGATCGAGGCGCTGGTGCTGGGCGCGCGCATCGTCGAGGGCTGGGCCGACCCTGGCCTGGCCCATGCCGCGAGCCGGGTGCTGGCCAAGATCGAGGCGGTGCTGCCCGAGCGGCTGCGCGACTACATGGACGGCGTGCCGCTGGCCGCGCCGCGCGACCACTGGGCGGCGCCGGTCGAGATCGACATCGCGGCGCTGCGCCGCGCCATCCGCGAGCGGCGCAAGCTGGCGTTCACCTACCAGTCCAAGGCCGGCGACGTGACCGAGCGCACGGTGCGCCCGCTGCTGCTGTCGTTCTACGGCGCGGTCTGGAACCTGACGAGCTGGTGCGAAATGCGCGGCGACTTCCGCACCTTCCGGCTGGACGGCGTGCACGATGCGCGGTTTCTCGACGACCACTTCGAGCCCGAGCCGGGCCGGACGCTCGCCGACCTGATGGCGCGCCGCGACGGCGCCGAACGGGGGCTGCGCTGAGCCTGTCGCGATTGCGGTGGAAATCGGCGCGAATCCGGGCTCACGCTGCGCCCGATTCGCGCTTAGCTGGCGCGATCCGGGGGAGGGCCTGATGAGAACCCATGCGCGCGTTGTGGTGATCGGCGGCGGCGTCGTCGGCTGCTCGGTGCTCTACCACCTGACCAAGGCCGGCTGGACGGACATCTGCCTGATCGAGCGGTCCGAGCTGACCTCGCGGCAGCACCTGGCACGCGGCGGGCGGCTTTCACACGCTGAACGCCGACACCAACATGGCGGCGCTGCAGGGCTATACGATCCGGCTCTATCGCGAGCTCGAGCGGATCACCGGGCAGAGCTGCGGCCTGCACCATGTCGGCGGCATCACCATCGCCACCGACCGCGACCGGCATGGACTACCTGGTCGCCGAGCGGGCCAAGCACCGCTACATGGGGCTCGACACCGAGATCATCGGGCCGGACGAGATCGCGCGGCGCTCCCCCATCACCAATGTCGAGGGCGTGGTCGGCGGGCTCTACGACCCGCTGGACGGGCACCTCGACCCCTCGGGCACGACGCACGCCTATGCCCGCGCCGCGCGGATGGCCGGGGCCGAGATCATCCTGCGCAACCGCGTGACCGCGCTGACGCCCGTCGGGCACGAATGGGACGTCGTCACCGAGCAGGGCACGGTGCGGGCCGAGCACGTCGTCATCGCCGCCGGCCTCTGGGCGCGCGAGGTCGGCGCGATGGCCGGCGTCTACCTGCCGCTGCACGCCGATGGAGCACCAGTACTTCGTCACCGACGACATCCCGGAGGTCTACGAGCGCGGCGAGGAGCTGCCGCATGTCATGGACCCGGCCGGCGAGACCTATCTGCGCCAGGAGGGCCGCGGCCTCGTCATCGGCATCTACGAGCAGAAGGCGGTGCCCTGGGCGGTGGACGGCACGCCCTGGGATTTCGGCCACGAGCTGCTGAACGACGACATGGACCGCGTGGCCGAGCCGCTGGAGGCCGCGTTCCGGCGCTATCCGGTGCTGGGCCGCGCCGGCATCAAGCGCGTCATCAACGGCCCCTTCACCTTCGCGCCCGACGGCAACCCGCTGGTCGGGCCCATCCCCGGCAAGCCGGGGCTGTGGTCGGCCTGCGCGGTGATGGCGGGCTTTTGCCAGGGCGGCGGCGTCGGCAAGGCGCTGGCCGAGTGGATGACGGAGGGCGAGACCGAGACGGACATCTTCGCCATCGACGTCGCCCGCTTCGGCGACTGGACGGGGCCGGACTGGACGCGGCTGAAGGTGACCGAGAACTACCAGCGGCGGTTCTCGATCTGCTATCCGAACGAGGAGCTGCCGGTCGGCCGGCCGCTGCGCACGACGCCCGCCTGGGGCATCTGGGAGGCGCAGCGCGCCGTCTGGGGCAGCGGCTTACGGCATGGAGCACGTCAACTATTTCGCGCCCGACGGGCAGCCGCGCTACGAGACGCCGAGCTTCCGCCGCTCGAACGCCTTCGACGCGGTGGCCGAGGAATGCCGGGCCGTGCGCGAGGCGGTCGGCATCAACGAGATCCACAACTTCGGCAAGTACCTGGTCAGCGGCCCGAACGCCGTCGACTGGCTGAACCGGATCATGGCGAACCGGGTGCCCGAGCCGGGGCGCATCGCGCTGACGCCGATGCTGAGCCCGCGCGGCCGGATCATCGGCGACTTCACCATGGCGCGGCTGGGGCCGGACCGGGTGCAGCTGACCGCCAGCTTCTCGGCGCAGGCCTACCACATGCGCTGGTTCGGCATGCGGATGGAGGAGGGCGTCGCGGTCGAGAACGTCTCGACCAGGCTGCTCGGCTTCCAGATCGCCGGGCCGCATGCCCGCGAGCTGCTGGCGCGCGTGACGGGGCGCGACGTCTCGAACGCCGCGATCCCGTTCCTGTCGGTCACGCGAGGCGGCGGTCGGGCATATTCCCGGTCCGGGTGCAGCGGATCAGCTACACGGGCGATCTCGGCTACGAGATCTATTGCGCGGCCGAGCACCAGGTCGGGCTCTATCTGGCGCTGGCCGAGGCGGGGCGCGACCTCGGCCTGAAGCCCTTCGGCATGCGGGCGATGATGTCGCTGCGGCTGGAGAAGTTCTTCGGCAGCTGGCTGCGCGAGTTCAAGCCCGACTACACGCCGGCCGAGACGGGGCTCGACCGGTTCATCAGCTGGAAGAAGAACGACTTCATCGGCCGCGACGCGGCGACGCGCGAGCGCGAGAGGCCGCCGGCGCGCAAGCTCGTGCCCCTGCTGGTCGAGGCCGACGACGCCGACGCGGTCGCCTGGGAGCCGATCTTCGACGGCGACGAAGTGGTCGGCTTCGTCACCTCGGGCGGCTATGCGCACTATGCCAGGCAGTCGGTCGCGATGGGCCTGGTGCCGCGCGAGCGGGCCGAGGACGGGACCGCGTTCACGATCGAGATCCTGGGCCAGCGGCGGCCGGCCGTGATCGCGACGACGCCGCTGGTCGACGCCGACGGAGCCCGGATGCGGGGGTGAGCGGGGGAGGTGGGTGCAGGCACCCACCCGACCCACGCGGCCGAGATCGAGCGGGACGGCGAGCCGTCCCGAGCGCGCCCGAGCCTATTTCTTGCCGCCGGCCTTCGCCGCCGATTTCACTGGCTTCTTTGACGCCGCTGCGGGCTTCGCAGCCTTTGCGGGCTTCTTGGCCGCCGCGGGCTTTGCCGCCTTCGCGGGCTTCTTGGCCGCCGCCGCAGGCTTGGCGGCCTTGGCCGTCTTGGCCGCGGCAGGCTTCGCCGCCTTGGCCGGCTTCTTGGCAGCGGCGGCAGCAGGCTTGGCCGGCTTGCTCGCCTTCTTTGGTGCCGCGGCAGCGGGTGCCGCCTTGGCAGCCTTCGTCGCGGCTGGCTTGGGCTTTGCCGCCTTGGCGGGCTTGCTCGACACGACGGTCAGCTTGGGCGTCTTCTTCGCCGCCTTCGGCGCTGCCGCAGGCTTGGCCGCGCCGCTCGCCTTCATAGGTGCCACGGCGGCGAGCTTTGCCGTCTTTGCCTTTGACTTGCCGGCGACCTTGCCCGCCTCGGGGGCCGCCTTCTTCGTGGTAGTTTCTGCAGTCGCCTTTCGAGCCATCTCGATTGTCCCAAATGCTCGCTCGACCAATTGCCGACGATCATTCCATAACAAAGATGTTCTTAACGGAAGGCAAACGCTGATTCGGCCTGAAACCGAGCGCGCTATTCGGCGAATTCCCGGTGGATGTACCAGTCATCGAAGCGGCTGAATTCGGGAAAACGGCGGACGTAACCGTGGCGTTCCAGCAGCTCGTGGACGGCACCGCGCTCGGGCGTAAAGTTGTGCTCGACGGTCCACAGGGCGACGCGGCGCCGTTCGAAATCGAAGCCCTCTAAAATGGCCCGTTCGGCCCCTTCTGTGTCGACCGATATATAGTCGATTCGATCGGGCGCGGCGTGACGGTCGAGAAGGTCGTTCAGCGAAATCGTCGGGACGGTGATCTCGCGGGCGACCACGCGGCGGCCTTCGCGCTCGAAGATGTCGTCGGGCGCGATGCCGGCCAGCCGCGAGAAGGCGGGCTTCTCCGTGCACAGGAAGGTCTGCGTCTCGCCCGTGCGCGCCCAGACGCAGTCATGCTCGATGGCGGCCGAGCGCTCGCGCCGCAGGCGTCGGTGGAAGGTGGGGTTCGGCTCGGCCAGGATGCCGGTCCAGCCATGGCGCTTTTCCAGCAGGTGCGTGTTCGACATGGTGACGCCGTTGCCGGCGCCGAACTCGACGAAATAGCCGCCCTGCTTGCCGCGCAGCTCGTGCAGCACCCACAGGTCCTGCATGATCTGCGACTGCGAGAGGTGCGCGCGCGGCAGGGCGAAGGCGAAGAACGCGTCGAGCGCGGCGTGCTCGGGCGCCGCGCCGTGCCGCCGCGTGCGCCGCGTGATGGCGAGCAGCCCCAGCATGGCATCCGCCCGCGCGATGTCGACATCCGGGATGCCGCTTTCGCGCATCTGCGCCATCAACGGATTCGAGGCGTCGCTGTCGCTCATCGGCGGTCCTCCTCGCCTATCGTTAGCACGGCCGTGCCGGGGCGGCACCCGGCGGCAACATCTGCGGCCGGATCTGCCCCCGCGCGAGAGGACGGAACGACGAAAACGTTGCCGGCGGCTGCTGCGCCGCGCCAGCCTCGGCGCATCATGGATGCGGTGACGCAAGCGCGCGCGGCGACACCGATCAGGGGCGCGCCTCTGGTGGATCGCCGCCGGGCTGTCGCTCGGCCCGGCGGTCTCGAACGGCGTGGCGCGCTTCGCCTACGGGCTGCTGCTGCCGGCGATGCGCGAGGATCTCGGCTGGAGCTACACGCAGGCCGGCTGGCTGAACACCGCCAATTCGATCGGCTACCTGGCGGGCGCGCTGCTGTCCCTGGCGGCGATCTCGCGCTTCGGGCCGCGCCGCCTGTTCGTCTGGGGCATGGCGCTGACCGTGGCCGCGTTGGCGATGTCGGCGCTGACGCGGGATCCCTGGACGCTCGGACTCTGGCGCGTCCTGGCGGGGATCGGCGGCGCGCCGGTCTTCGTCGCCGGCGGCGCGATCGCGGCCGCGCTCTTCGCCGGCGATGCGCGACGCAGTGCGCTGGCGATCGCGCTGTACTTCGGCGGCGGCGGGCTCGGCATGCTGCCGAGCGGCCTGGGCCTGCCGCCCTTCCTGGCGTGGTTCGGGCCGGCGGGATGGCCGCTCGCCTGGCTGATGCTGGCGGCGGCGGGGCTCGTTGCCTTCGTGCCGTCCTGGCTGGCCGCCGAGGCGGCGCCGGACGCCGCGCCCGGCGCCGCGCTGGCCGGCCCGATCCCGGTGCTCCGCATCCTGCCGGCGCTGGCCGCCTATTTCCTCTTCGGCCTGGGCTATCTCGTCTACATGACCTTTCTGGTCGCCTGGATGCGCGATGCCGGGGCGGGGCCGGCCCTGGTCGCCACAAGCTGGTCGGTCATGGGGGCGGCGGTGGCGCTCTCTCCGCTGCTCTGGCGGCCCGTGCTGGGCGCGGCGCGCGGCGGCGGCGCGACCGCGCTGACGATGGCGGCGACGGGGGCCGGCTCGGCGCTGCCCGTGCTGGCGGCGACCGAGGCGGGCTTCATCGGGTCGGCGGCGCTCTTCGGCGTCTCGTTCTTCATGGTGCCGGCGGCGGTGACGGCCTTCTGCCGCGGCAACCTGGCCGGGCGCCAATTGGGACCGGCCATCGCGCTCTTTACCGTCGTCTTCTCGGTCGGCCAGATCATCGGCCCTGTCGCGGCGGGGGCGCTGTCGGATCGGACGGGCGGAACGGGTGCGGGGATGGCGGCCGGGGCCATCATCCTGCTCGCGGGCGCCGCGGTGGCGCTGCTGCAGCGGCCGCTCGCCCGGGCGTGACGATTCGCGCCGCCGCCGGCCGGGAACCCCGACCGAGACCGGACCTGCAGCGGCTTGCATCGCGAGCCCGCTGCGCTTAAATGTCTGGTCTTCCAGCCGCCGACCCGAAAGGAAGCGCCGCTTATGGCTCGCGTCACCGTCGAAGATTGCGTCGACAAGGTCTCGAACCGGTTCGACCTCGTCATGCTCGCCGCGCACCGGGCGCGGATGATCTCGTCCGGCAGCCCGATCACCATCGACCGCGACAACGACAAGAACCCGGTCGTGGCGCTGCGCGAGATCGCCGACGGCACGACCCCGCCCGACGAGCTCTACGAGAGCGCGGTCGAGAGCCATCAGCGCCACATCGAGGTCGACGAGCCCGAAGAGGACAACATGGCGCTGCTGATGGCGGGCGGCGCCGAGGCCTCGCCGCAGCCCTCGCTCGACGATCTCGACGAGGAGAAGCTTCTGCGGGCGTTGATGGCCGAGCAGGGCAGGTAGGCGGCCGCCCGGGAGATCCGGGCTGCCGGGGGTAAGGAGGCCCGGTTGATCCGTCAGTTCGAGCTGGTCGAGCGGGTCCGGGACTATAACCCTCATACCGACGAGGCGCTGCTGAACCGCGCCTATGTCTATCGGCGCGAAGATGCACGCCAGCCAGCGGCGGGCCGATGGCGCGCCCGTATTTCGGCCATCCGCTGGAGGTGGCAGCGATCCTGACGGATCTGCGCCTCGACGACGCCTCGATCGTGACGGCGCTGCTGCACGACACGCTCGAGGACACGGACGCCACCTATGACGACATCGTGCGGCTGTTCGGCACCGAGATCGCCGATCTGGTCGACGGCGTCACCAAGCTGACCCAGCTCGAGCTGACCTCGACCGAGACGGCGCAGGCCGAGAACTTCCGCAAGCTTCTGCTGGCAATGGCGCGCGACGTCCGCGTCATCCTGGTGAAGCTCGCCGACCGGCTGCACAACATGCGGACGATCAGCAATCTGGGCTCGGAAAAGCGCGAGCGGATCGCCCGCGAGACGATGGAGATCTATGCGCCGCTCGCCGGGCGCATGGGCATGCAGACCATCCGCGAGCAGCTCGAGGATCTGGCCTTCGAGGTGCTGAACCCCGAGGCGCGCACGTCCATCCTGCGTCGCTTCCTCAAGCTGCGGCGCGACACCGGCGACCTGATCCCGAAGATCAGCGCCCAGATCAGAGGCTTCACCGACGAGGCCGAGCTCGACGTCCGCATCGAGGGGCGCGAGAAGCGGCCCTACTCGGTCTGGCGCAAGATGGAGGAGAAGCAGACGGGCTTCAGCCAGCTCTCGGACATCTACGCCTTCCGCATCATCTGCCGGACCGAGGGCGACTGCTACCGGGCGCTCGGCGCCGTGCACCGGCATTGGCGCGCCGTGCCGGGGCGGTTCAAGGACTATATCTCCAGCCCCAAGGCGAACGGCTATCGCTCGCTGCACACGACCGTCTATTCCTCCTCGGCGACGCGCACCGAGATCCAGATCCGCACCGAGGAGATGCATGCGGTCGCCGAGAGCGGCGTCGCCGCGCACTGGGCCTACAAGGACGGCGTGCGGGTCGAGAACCAGTACGCGGTCGACCCCTATCTGTGGCTGCGCGACCTGGTGGCGCGGCTGGAGAAGGGCGACGAGCCGCAGGAGTTCCTCGAGAACGTCAAGCTCGACCTCTTCCACGACCAGGTGTTCTGCTTCACGCCCAAGGGCGACGTGGTCGGCCTGCCGCGCGGGGCGACGCCGATCGACTTCGCCTATGCGATCCACACCAAGGTCGGCAACCACACGTGCCGGCGCCATGGTCGACGGGCGGCGCGTGCCGCTGTGGACGCGGCTGCGCAACGGCCAGCAGGTCGAGATCATCACCGCGCGCGGGCAGTCGCCGTCGCCGCACTGGGAGGACATCGCCCAGACCGGCCGCGCCAAGCAGGCGATCCGCCGGGCGCTGCGCACGCGGCTGCGCAGCGAGCAGGTGGCGCTCGGCCGTGACCTCGCCATGCAGGGCTTTGCCCGCGCCGGGCGCGAGGCGGGCGAGAAGACCTTCGCCGTCGCCGCCGAGCGGCTGACCTATGCCTCGGCCGAGGAGATGCTGGCAGACCTCGCCCGCGGCCGCATCACGACGGCGCAGATCATCGGGGCCGTCTACCCCGCCCAGCCGACGGCGCGTGTCGAGCCCGTCGAGGAGCCGACGAACGGCACGCGCATCCGCGGCATCAAGCGCGGCCGGGCGGTGAAGTTCTGCGATTGCTGCTGGCCGATCCCGGGCGACCGGATCATCGGGCTGGGCCGCAAGGGCGGTATCGTCGTGCACGCGATCTTCTGCCCGATGCTCGAGGAGTTCGAGGACGCGCTCGAGCGCTGGCACGACCTGGCCTGGGCCGACGAGGCCTCGCGCAACGCCAACAATCTCGCGCGCATCGAGCTGACGCTGGCCAACCAGCCAGGGGCGCTGGGCGTCGTCTGCACGCTGGTCGGCGAGCAGCGGGCCAACATCGACAACCTGTCGATCACCACGCGCAAGCCCGACTTCTTCCAGATGAGCATCGACCTCGAGGTCAGGGATACGAAACATCTCGGCGACATACTCAGCGCGCTGAAGGCCCAGAGCTTCGTCAACCAGGTCGACAGGGCGACGGGTCGCGCCGGCGCGACCGACCGGCCGGGCGAAGCGGGCCAGCCGCGCCTGCCGCTCGGCAGCGCGGCCATGCTGACGCACTGACTCCGGACGCGGGGAGCGATGATCTTCAAGCGGCGCGATCGCCCCAAGACCTATGACCGGGTGCGCGCCGCGCTGGCGCCGCGCAAGGGATTCTGGCGCGGCTTCGACTACATCAACAAGCGGATGCGCCGGCTGCCGGACAGCCCGCACCGCATCGCGCTGGGATTTGCCTGCGGCGCGATGGCATCCTTCACGCCCTTCTTCGGCCTGCATTTCATCGTCGCGGCCGCCTTTGCCTGGCTCGTGCGCGGCAACATCATCGCGGCGCTGTTCGGCACCATCGTCGGAAACCCGCTGACGTTCCCCTTCATCGCCTCGACATCGCTCTGGACGGGCCGCTGGCTGCTCGGGCTCTACCAGCATGGCTCGAACTTCGAGGCGATCACGCATGCCTTCGCCGAAGGGATGAACTCGCTCTGGGGCACGGTGAAGAGCTGGTTCGGCTATGGCCCGTCCATGCTCGACGGCCTGCGCGATTTCATGCTGCAGGTGTTCCTGCCCTATCTGGTCGGCGGCATTATCCCGGGCTTGATCGTCGCGGTGATCTGCTACTGGGTGATGGGGCCGCTGGTCGCTGCCTATCAGGAGCGCCGGCGCAAGAAGCTGCTCGCCATCCAGGCGCGCCAGCGGGCGCGGGTGGACGCCGAGCTTGCCGCCTATGGCTCGGCGGACGCACGGGAGGGCGACAATGCCTGAGACGGGGCCTGAGAAGGGAACCGGGCCGGGGATGCCGGCGGGACGCCTGCGGCTGGGCGTCAACATCGACCACGTGGCGACCGTGCGCAACGCGCGCGGCGGCGCGGTGCCCGACCCGGTGCGGGCGGCGCATCTGGCGGCCGAGGCGGGCGCGGACGGGATCACGGCGCATCTGCGCGAGGACCGGCGGCACATCCGCGACGCCGACATCGAGCGGCTGATCGCCGAGCTGACCCTGCCGCTGAACTTCGAGATGGCGGCGACCGACGAGATGCAGGCGATCGCGCTCCGCCACCGCCCGCACGCCGTCTGCATCGTCCCCGAGCGGCGCGAGGAGCGCACGACCGAGGGCGGGCTCGACGTCGCTCGCGGACGAGGCGCGCCTCGGGCGCTTCATCGCGCCGCTGGCGGGGGCCGGCTGCCGCGTCTCGCTCTTCATCGCGGCCGACCGGTCCCAGGTCGAGGCGGCGGCCCGGGTCGGCGCGGCCGTGGTCGAGCTGCACACCGGCGGCTATTGCGATGCCTGGGTCGAGGGCCGGGCGGCCGCCCGCGACGCCGAGCTGGCGCGGCTGAGCGAGATGGCGGCGCTCGCGCACGACCTCGGCCTCGAGGTCCATGCCGGGCACGGGCTGGCCTATGACAGCGTCGGTCCGATCGCCGCGCTGCCGCAGGTCGTCGAGCTCAACATCGGCCATTTCCTGATCGGCGAGGCGATCTTCGTCGGCCTCGCCCAGTCGATCCGCCGGATGCGCGCAGCGATGGACGCGGCGCGCGCCGGGTGAGCCGCGGCCCGCGCGCTCAGCCCGGCTCGGCCGCCACCGCCCAGGCGCGCAAGGGCATACGGATGGCGCCACCCGCCTCGCGCGGCAACGTCTGGTCCAGGCGGGCCCGCAGGCGCTCGCGGGCCTCGGGCGCAAGTCCGGCGCAATAGCCTGGCGCCGGCCCGGCGCCCAAGGTGAACGGGCGCCAGAAATCGTCGAAATCGCGAAAGACGGCGTCGTCCTCGAGCGCCGCCGATCCCGTCACCCGCAGGCCCGCCGCTGCGACGAGCCCCGACAGGCCATCCTGCGTGCAGAACGGAAAGCGGCGGTCCTCGGTCAGATCCGCGGCACCGGGATCGAGCGCGGCGGCGGCGGTCCAGAACGCGCGCATGAACCCGACGCCCCCGCCCGGATAGTCCCAGACATAGAAGGCAAGACGGCCGCCAGGGCGCAGCACACGCCGCATTTCGGCCAGCGCCGTCGACCGGTCGGGCACGAAGTTGAGGACGAGGCCCGAGACGACGACGTCACGGCTGGCATCGGGCTCGCCCAGCGCCTGCGCGTCGCCGGTGCGGAACAGCGCGCGCCCGTCGGCGGCATTGCGGCGCCGCGCCGTCGCGACAAAGCTCTCGGAGGGGTCCATCGCCAGCAGGCTGGCCGGCGCACCACGCAGGAGAATCGCCTCGCTCAGCGCGCCAGTCCCGCAGCCGACCTCGAGCCAGTCGAGCGCGGGCGGCGCGTTGAGCCAGTCGAGAAAGCGCGGCGCGATCCGCCGGCTCCAGCGTCCCATATACTCGTCATAGCTGTCGCCTGCCGCCCAAGCGTCGTGCCGCGATGCCTCCAAGGCTCCCTCCTCGAAGCGAGTCGGACGGGCAATATAGCGCATCGCCGGCCCCGCCGCTCGGGCCGCCGCAGGCCGGCTGGACCGCTCGCGCCGCTGTGGTATCAGTCGGCTCGCCCCCTCGCAGAGCGGCGGTCGGACAAGGAGCTTCCGATGATCGTCGGCATCGGCACGGACCTGACCGACATCAGGCGCGTGGCGCGGACGCTCGAGCGCTGGGGCGACCGGTTCGTGCAACGCTGCTTCACCGAGGTCGAGCAGGCGAGATCGGATCGCCGGCGGCAGCGGGCGGCATCCTACGCCAAGCGCTGGGCCGCGAAGGAGGCCTGCTCCAAGGCGCTCGGCACCGGCTTGCGCATGGGCGTGAACTGGCGCGAGATGGGCGTCGTCAACCTGGCGAGCGGCCAGCCGACCATGCAGCTGACGGGCGGCGCCGCCGAGCGGCTGCGGAGGCTGATCCCCGGCGGCATGGAAGCGCGCATCCACGTGACGATCACCGACGACGACCCCTACGCCCAGGCTTTCGTCGTCATCGAGGCCGTGGTTTCCCGCCGGGATTGACCCCTCGTCTCCCCTCGGGGATGCCTCGGGGACCGCCGCTTGACTCTGGGAGGAGGCGCCGTCACATACGCCGCACCCCGGCGCGAGAGGATCCCCGATATGGCCAAGGCGGTCGCCAAGAAAAAGGAAGGCGCCTGGGAAACGACCAAGACCATCTTCTGGGCGCTGGTCATCGCCATGGTGTTCCGCTCGTTCCTGTTCCAGCCGTTCTCGATCCCTTCGGGCTCGATGAAGCCGACGCTGCTGGTCGGCGACTATCTGTTCGTGTCGAAGTACGCCTATGGCTACTCGCGCTACTCGTTCCCGTTCTCGCCCGATTGGTTCAGCGGCCGGATCTGGGGCTCGCTGCCCGAGCGCGGCGACGTCGTGGTCTTCAAGCACCCCAGGAAGGACCAGTGCAGCGAGGGGCCGGTCGAGTTCGCCGCCCGGATCGGCAGCAACATCCTGGCCACCGTGGGGCTGACGCGGCCGATCCGCGACCCCGACGACTGCGTCGACTACATCAAGCGCGTGATCGGCCTGCCGGGCGACACGATCCAGATGATCGACGGCGTGCTGCAACATCAACGGCGTGCCGGTCGGCATGACGCGCGACGACGGACTTCTTCGAGCCCAAGGGCCTGGAGGGCGAGGTCATGGCGCTGGCCGGCTGCCTGAACGAGCCCGTCGCCGCAGGGCGGCGACTGCGCGATCGAGCAGTGGGCGGAGGAGCTGCCGAACGGCGTGCGCCACGACGTGCTGAACCTGCGGCGACAGCTATGTCGACAACACGCCGCCCATCAAGGTGCAGGAGGGGCATATCCTCTTCATGGGCGACAACCGCGACAACTCGGTCGACAGCCGCTTTCCCGAGGTCGGCCAGGTGCCGCGTCGAGAACCTGATCGGCCGGGCCGAGATCATCGCGCTCTCCTCGAGCGGCTCCTTCTGGGAGGTCTGGAAGTGGCGGCCCGACCGGTTCCTCAAGTGATCCACTAGGCGGCGCGATGCGGCGGCCCGCGAACGGCGGATCTGGGCAGAGGTCCTCGGGCACGCGTTTCGCGATCCCGCCCTCTTGGAGCAGGCGCTGACGCACCCCTCCGGCGCCTCCGCCGCGCGGCCCGACAACCAGCGGCTGGAGTTCCTGGGCGACCGCGTGCTCGGCCTCTGCATCGCCGAGGCGCTGCTCGAAGCCTATCCCGACGCCGCCGAGGGCGCCCTGGCGCCGCGCTTCAACGCGCTGGTCCGGCGCGAGACGCTGGCCGAGGTCGCGGGCGAGATCGGCCTCGGCGAGCATCTGCGGCTGGGCCGCTCGGAGAGCCTGTCGGGCGGCCGGCGCAAGGCGGCGATCCTGGCGGACGCGACCGAGGCGGTGATCGCGGCGCTCTATCTCGACGGCGGCATGGAGGCGGCGCGCGCCTTCATCGCGGCGCGCTGGCGCGGCCGGCTGCGCGAGCTGACCTCGGCGCCGACCGACGCCAAGACGCGGGTGCAGGAATGGGCGCAGGCGCGCGGGCTGGCGCCGCCGGCCTACCGGCTGGTCGAGCGCTCGGGGCCCGACCATGCGCCGACCTTCACCGTCGAGGCCGAGCTCGCGACCGGCGAGACGGCGACCGGCCAGGCGGGCTCGAAGAAGCTGGCCGAGCAGGAGGCGGCGACCGTGCTGATGGGCGAGCTCGGCATCGCCGGGCCCGACGTCGGCGCTAAGACCCGGCCTCCCCCACTGGCCTGCGGCAGGCATCAGGACATGACTCGAATGGCTGAGCCGGTCGGCAAGACGCGCTGCGGCTTCGTCGCGCTGATCGGCGAGCCGAACGCCGGCAAGTCGACGCTGCTGAACGCCATGGTCGGGGCCAAGGTCTCGATCGTCACGCACAAGGTGCAGACGACGCGGACGCGCATCCGCGGCATCGCCATCGAGGGCGACGACGCAGATCATCTTCGTCGACACGCCGGGCCTCTTCCGGCCGCGCCGGCGGCTCGACCGCGCCATGGTGGCCTCGGCCTGGGCGGGCGCCGAGGACGCCGACATCGTCGTCCTGCTGGTCGAGGCGCATCGCGGCATCACCGAGGGGGTCGAGGCGATCCTGTCGTCGCTCGACGCGCATGCCGGCCACCGCCCCGTGGCGCTGGCCGTCAACAAGATCGACCGGGTCAAGCGCCCCGCGCTGCTGCCGCTGCTGAAGCAGCTGGGCGAACGCCGCGACTGGGCCGAGACGTTCCTGATCTCGGCCGAGACGGGCGACGGGGTGGCCGACCTCAGGCGCTGGCTGGCGCGCAGCCTGCCCGAGGGGCCGTGGCACTATCCCGAGGACCAGATCGCCGACGTGCCGCTGCGGCTGATCGCCGCCGAGATCACGCGCGAGAAGCTGACGCTGCGCCTGCACCAGGAGCTGCCCTACCAGCTGACCGTCGAGACCGGAGCGCTGGGAGGACCGCAAGGACGGCAGCGCGCGGATCGAGCAGATCATCTATGTCGGGCGCGAGGGCCACAAGGGCATCGTGCTCGGCCGCGGCGGCGAGACGGTGAAGGCGATCGGCGCGGCGGCGCGCCGCGACATCGCCGAGCTGATCGGCCGCCCGGCGCACCTCTTCCTGACCGTGAAGACGCGGCCGAACTGGCAGGACGAGCCCGAGCGCTATCGCGAGATGGGCCTCGACTTCTCGGACGGCTGAGCCATGGCGCGGCTCGCCAGCGGCATCTGGGTCTCGGCCTATCTCATGCGGCTGCAGGGCCAGGGCATCTATGCCCATGTCGTGCACCGGGGCGAGGCGACGGCGGGCGCCGTCGCCGTCAAGCTCGCGACCATGGACGGCAGGGCGAGCCTCTTCGTGCGCACGCTCGACGGCGAGGGGGACAGGGTCTGGACGGCGCTGGTCGAGGCCGCGCCCGAGGCCGAGGCCGACGCCGCCATCGCCCGCCAGCGCCGGTTCGACCGCGACCTCTGGGTGCTCGAGGTCGAGGACCCGCGCGGCCGGCACCTGCTGGACGAGGAGGGGCTCGATTGAAGGTTTGGCCGGGTCGGAGCGGCCGGCTAGGACGTCCTTCACGGGCTGCCAAGCCTTTCCATGTGATTAAGGCGCGCGTGATCTGCTCGATTGCAAAAGGTTGAGAAAGCGTCCACGCGTGGACGCTGTGCGGGCACTCCGAATTGGCCGAATCCCACGCTCGCCCGCTCGCCCGGCCAACGCCGAGGTGTTCGTGCCGCGCCGTGGCGCGCCAGAACCTGTCGGGCACTGCGCAGCCGAAATCAGACCGGCGGCTTGTAAAGCCGCATCAACGCCATCAGAATCGACGTGAGCCGGCGGTTGCCGCGCGGGAGGACGGCTATGGAGTGGCGCGACGAGGGCATCCTGCTGGGGGTGCGCCGTCATGGCGAGTCGAGCGTCATCATCGAGGTCCTGTCGCCGCGGCACGGCCGGCACGCCGGACTGGTGCGCGGCGGCGCCGGCAAGACGCTCGGCCCCGTGCTGCAGCCGGGCGCGCAGCTCTCGCTCGAATGGAACGCGCGGCTCGCCGACCACCTGGGCACGTTCAAGGTCGACCTGATCCGCTCGCGCGCCGCCGCGATCATGGCGCACCGCGACGCGCTCGCCGCGCTGAACGCCGTCAGCGCGCTGCTCGTCCGGCTGCTGCCCGAGCGCGAGCCGAACCCGGCCGTCTATGCCGCCACGCTGGCGCTCGTCGACGCGCTCGGGGCGGACGACCGGCGCTGGCCGGCGCTCTATGCCGGCTGGGAGATGACGCTTCTCGATGCGCTCGGCTTCGGGCTCGACCTCGGCAGCTGCGCCGCCACCGGCGCCCGCGACGACCTGGCCTATGTCTCGCCGCGCTCGGGGCGGGCGGTGTCGCGCGGCGCCGGCGCGCCCTATGCCGCGCGCATGCTGCCGCTTCCGGCGTTCCTGCTCGACGGCGGCGCGCCAGGCATCTCCGAGGTGGGCGCGGCGCTTCGTCTGACCGGGCATTTCCTTCAGAGCCGGGTCTGCCCCGCCTTCGAGCTGGCCGAGCTGCCCGGCGCCCGCGGCCGCCTCGTGCGTCTGATCGAAAGCATGGCGCCGGCGCCAGAGCCGCCGGGCGACACGGCGCCCCGACGCCCATGGCGCCGCAGGACGCGGGCGCGATGACGCTGGCCACGGCAAGCCGAAGGCGATAAGGCGCAGGGCCAAGCCGCGCCGCCGGCGGTCCGCCGGCTGCCACGTCGTCCTTTCGGGTCTGCCCGGGTGGTTGTGCGGGACCGGGACGACTATCTTGGCCACCGACGCGGCCGCACCGAGCGGCCGACACCGTTCCGGATCGCAGGGAGCGACCGCATGACGAAGCCGAAGCTGACCGTCCACCTCGCCGATCCGCGCGGCTTCTGCGCAGGCGTGGTGCGCGCCATCGAGATCGTCGAGCGGGCGCTCGAGAAATGGGGCGCGCCCGTCTACGTCCGGCACGAGATCGTGCACAACCGCCACGTTGTCGAGGCGCTGCGCGAGAAGGGCGCCGTCTTCGTCGAGGAACTGGACGAGTGTCCCGACGACCGGCCGGTCGTGTTCTCGGCGCACGGCGTGCCCAAGGCGGTGCCGGCCGAAGCCGAGCGGCGCCACATGCTCTATGTCGACGCGACCTGCCCGCTGGTGTCCAAGGTGCACATCGAGGCCGAGCGGCACTCGGCGAACGGGCTGCAGATCGTCATGATCGGCCATGCCGGCCACCCGGAGACGGTCGGGACCATGGGCCAGCTGCCGACCGGCGAGGTGATCCTGGTCGAGACGCCCGAGGACGTCGCCCGCATCGCGCCGCGCGACCCGGCCAAGCTCGCCTTCATCACGCAGACGACGCTCAGCGTCGACGACACGGCCGCGATCGTCGAGGCGCTGCAGCGGCGGTTCCCCAAGATCATCGGGCCGCACAAGGAGGATATCTGCTACGCCACCACGAACCGCCAGGCGGCGGTCAAGGCGATGGCGCCGCACATCGACGCGCTGCTGGTGGTGGGCGCGCCGAACTCGTCGAACTCGCAGCGCCTGGTCGAGGTCGGCCGCGCCGCCGGCTGTCCCTATGCCATGCTGGTGCAATCGGCGCGCGAGATCGACTGGCGCGCGCTGCAGGGCGTGCGCGCGGTCGGCCTCTCGGCCGGGGCGAGCGCCCCCGAGGTGCTGGTCACGGGCGTGCTCGACGCCTTCCGCGAGCGCTATGACGTCGAGATCGAGCGCGTCGTCACCGCCGAGGAGAGCGTCAGCTTCAAGATGCCGCGCGTGCTGCGCGAGCCTGCCTGAAGCGCCCGGCCTGGCCGGCGGATGGAGCTCTTCGCCTACACCGACGGGGCCTGCAGCGGCAATCCCGGACCCGGCGGCTGGGGCGTCGTCCTGCAAGCGATCGAAGGCGGCGCGCTCGTCAAGGAACGCGAGCTCTCGGGCGGCGAGCGCCTGACCACCAACAACCGCATGGAGCTGATGGCCGCCATCGCCGCCCTCGAGGCGTTGGAGCGGCCGGCGGCGATCACGATCGTCACCGATTCGACCTATCTGCGCGACGGCATCGGCAAATGGATCCACGGCTGGAAGCGCAACGGCTGGAAGACCGCTGACAAAAAGCCCGTCAAGAACGCCGAGCTCTGGCAGCGCCTCGACGCCGCGCAGTCACCCCACCGCGTGACCTGGGCCTGGGTGCGCGGCCACGCCGGCCACGAGCAAAACGAACGCGCCGACCTCCTGGCCCGATCCGCCATCCGGGCCCTCGTGTAGGTGTGTGTGTGTTACAGACCCCCATAAAGTGTCCCGGTGATACCCCGTAAAGTGTCCCGCGCGGACCAATGCCCTTCCGACCTCTGACCGCGTGGCGTGTCACGAAGGTGGTGGAAATTGGAGGGCGGCGTAATCTCCGGGTGACTCCCGCTCATCGGAACCCTGCCGCTCCGTCTCGTGCGCTACGGTCGCACGCCGGCACCAGTTCCATTGTCCTGGTTCGCTTCCCATTCAGAATAAGTGCGGCCGTCTGGGAGCTTCCAAAGAGTACGCCCGTTCGCGCTCGCGCCGATTACCGTGGCCGCGGCGGCCGACGCAGAGGAAAAGCTGTAGTCGCTCGTGAAAAGGAGACAGTCGCCGTCCTCTCGCAGCACTCCGGTGTCGAGGAGCGTTCGGCGCAGAGCAGTTGTTCCGCGCGGAATAGTGGTGGTTGTCCGAACCCTCGCCTTGGATCCGGCAAGCACCACGAAGTCGCCCGATGCGCCCAGCTTCATCTCGGCGGTGAATCCCTCGCCTCGAAAGAAGAATCGAAGATCATCCGAGATCGCGGTCTGAGGAAGGTTTTGCAGCGTTTGGCCGGTTTCCGTCGGCCGTCCGCGCATCTCGCGAAATAGGTCCCAACCAAGTGATCCGACCAGCGTCTTGGTCTGGTCTACGAATTCGTGCATGGCGGCGCGGTCCGGCAAGGGGAGCTTGCCCGCATCCTCGGATGGCCGCTTCGTATTCGGGATCAACCAGCGGGGATTGCTACCTACGCTCCGGATAAGGCAGGCTTCGACGCAACGTGCATGACTCTTGGTGAGGTTTTCGTCCTTGCTGATCAGAACCACGCTGTCCGTCCAAAAGCTTTTTGAATCTCGACCGGTTTCGTTGGAGTTATGATAAGGAAGGCGCGCCCCAACACCTTCCAACTCGCCGATGTAGGCGAGTTGGCGGTCGGGCTCGTTCTCGTCTTCCCCGATAAGAACGTAGACGCCCGGCCGCTCGATCTCTGGGAATGCGTCGCGGACGCGCTTGAGCTGGTTTCGCCGGAAGGCGATAGCTTAAATCGTCGACATTGAGATTTGCGCCACCCGGGTTCCGTTCGGATCGCCATCGAATAGAAAAATATTGATCGAGCGAGGTTTCAATGTCGATGTCTCGTTAAATACCATCGCCTGATATCTCAGATGAGAGTATTTATTCTACTACCTGGCTGTCAAGGGCGCTCGCGATGCTCTGGCTCCAAGCCGTTTTAAACGCTGGATCTGACGCGAACAGCTTGTAAAGTTCGAGCTCCTCCTTTCGGCGCTTAAGCATCACATCCTGCAGCATCTTCTCCAGCGCCAGCTCGCGATTGTAGGGGTCGGCATTCGCTTCATACTTCTCGCCGTAATCCGGGTGGGATCTGACGCTGTTCACGATATTTATGAACTTGACTCGTTGTTCCTCCGGCGTTGCGCTCCATCCTTGGAACCACCTCTCGTTGAAGGTGCGGATGATCTCGTCCAACGGATCCCTTTCTGGTTCTGCCTCCCTGTAGCCGCGAGGATTGGGATTCTGTGGGTCAAGCTCGGCCGGTGACGAATCCAGAGCCATGGCATGGTTGAGTTTCGTCCGCTCGAGGCCGTAGGACGACAAGTCGACTGCTTCCAGTAGTTCGTCGAGCATGTCTTGATCGGGGTCCTTGATCTTCAGCTTCCGGACCAGGAATTTCAGGAACCAAAACAGTTTCTCCCATTCGACAACCTCGAACGGCATGATCGATGCCATCTGGCCATAGATCTTGACGAACTGTCGCGCCTTAATCTTGAAGTCGATGTCGGACATGCGGGAAGGGCTGCCTGCACTTCAAAATTGCTTGTTTTCCATCAGCATCCACCGCGGAGCTTGCATTTGCACGCGCAATTCCGCCGCGCGGCGACCGGCCGTTCTGTCAATGAGGCGGAAAATCCGGACGGCATCCTTTCGCGTCTCGCGACGTGGCCAATCTCCTATGGGCGGCCCGCGTGCTCGGGTGCGCTACAGTTCAGCCCGCCGCCAGGAGAAGCGCCGAGAAAACCTCAAGCAATGCGGGCGAGAAAACAGCGGTACTGCCGATCGTGCCCGCTCCCGTCCATGGCGAAAGCATCCACGGCTACGTCCGCCGCCTCGCCGCGGCGAATGGCTTCGAGCGGCTTTCGACCGCACTTTCTGTGCTCGGCCTGCGCGGGATCGCGCCACTCGATGATCCCCGAAGCGAACGGAACGACCCGTGGGAGCGTCTCTCCTGGCTGACCGGGCTCCCGATGGAAGCCTTTGAGGCTATGCGGTGGCGGCGAGCGACCAGTCCCATCATGCGCTACCATTCCGATCTCGTTGTACTCGGGGTGCGGCTCCGCGCGGGGCTGCTGGACGCAAATTCCTTCAAGATCTGCCCAGATTGTCAATCGGCGTCAGAAATTGACCCCCAATCGGCGTCGAATATTGACCCCCTTTGAGGTGAGGAGCCGGACCTGATCCTGGAGCTGGTCGGGGTTGCGGAGCCGGATCAGGTCCGGCTCCGGGGCGAGCTGACGGAGTCAGGCGCGGTTCTTGAAGCGCCAGCTCTCGTTGCCCGTCTCGACGATGTCGCAGTGATGCGTCAGGCGGTCGAGCAGCGCGGTGGTCATTTTCGCGTCGCCAAAGACCGCGGGCCATTCGCCGAAAGCGAGGTTGGTCGTGACGATGATCGAGGTCTGCTCGTAGAGCCGGCTGACCAGGTGGAAGAGCAGCTGGCCGCCGGACTGCGCGAAGGGCAGATAGCCGAGCTCGTCGAGGACGACGAGGTCGAGCCGGGCGAGGTGGTCGGCGATGCGGCCCTGCCGGCCGGCGCGCGCCTCGCCTCGAGCTTGTTTACGAGGTCGACGACCACACTACACGACGCGGTGCTTGTGAGGGCGGCGGGGAGCGATTCTACTGGGCGACTCTGACCAAAGGATCGCCCCATGCCGCACCGCGCCATCACCGCCCTCCGGGGGGATTCTGCGCCCCCACCTCAACCTGAGCAAGAGCCAACTCGAGACGCTTTGCCTGATGGTCATCGGGATGATCAGCGCGCGCACGGTGAACCTCAGCCATGTGGCGAGCGAACGGCCGAGTGAGGCGCTGATCGCCTCGACCTACCGGCGGCTGCAGCGCTTCTTCCAACACGTCCGGCTCGCCCCCGACTGGTCGGCGCCGCTGGTGATCCGGCTGCTCGGGCTCAAGGGGCGGTGGCGGCTCGCGCTCGATCGCACCCAGTGGAAGGTCGGCGCCAAGGACGTCAACATCCTGATGCTGGCCGTGCTCACCCCGCGCTTCCGGGTGCCGCTGATGTGGAGCCTGATCGAGGGGGCCGGCACCAGCGACAGCGAGGCGCGCATCGCGCTGATGCGGCGCTACCTGGCGCTCTTCGGCGCCGCGTCGGTCGAGCTCCTGCTCGCGGACCGGGAGTTCATGGGCGTGCGCTGGCTCGGATTTCTCAACGAAAGCAAGGTCCCCTTCGCCGTTCGCATGAAGGGGAAGCTCATCGTCACCACCGAGGACGGCCGGGCGCTGCGCCTGGACTCGCTCCTGCGCACCTGCCGCAAGAAGCGAGTGTTCCGCGCCGATCTGTCCCGCGATCCGGACCACCCGTTGACGCTGAATGTCGCCGCCAAGCGCCTCAAGGATGGCGAGCTCCTGATCGTCGTCTCCAACACCCCGGCCCGCGCAGCACTCGAGGCCTACCGGCAGCGCTGGGCCATCGAGTGCCTGTTCGGCGACACCAAGACCCGCGGCCTCAACCTCGAGGACACGCGCCTCACCGATCCCCGCAAGCTCGACCTCCTGCTCGCCCTCGTCGCCCTCGCCGTCGCCTGGGCCGGGCGCGCCGCTGTGCTGCTCCTCGGCCGCCGCGCTCCCAAGCGCAAGTGCCACGGCTATTTCGCCAAGTCCTGGTTCCGCACCGGCTTCGACCACGTCCGCAGCCTCCTGCGCACCGATCCTCCAACCGCCGTCGTCACCTGGCGAAACATCCCCCGAAACCCACTCAAAATGCCTGGAGTCGTGTAGTGTGGTCGACGACGTTGAAGAAGCGGCCGCGGGCGCCGTTCCGGATGCAGGCCCGAGCGATGCCGACCGCGAGATGATCTTGTACCTACAGCGCAAGCCCTTTGCCGGATCACGCGGCGACCGATGTGCGGTTTGCGCGGCGCGTGGCGCGGATGTCGTTTGGGACGGTGAAGCGTTGGAGAACGATGGCCTTGGCCTCTGCGACCGAGATTTCCCGTCCGTCGACGTCGCGCAGAACGTAGGACCTGCCGCTGCGCAGAACGCTGAGGATGCGATTGACGAGACGGTTGGCGACGGCACAGAGCGCCTGTTTGTGGTGGTGACCCTTGGTGGTCATCATGCGCCAGTAGACCTCGGCGAGGTCAGGATCGATCTTGCGGGCGGTATCGGCGGCGAGCATGAGGGCGCGCTTGATCCGGTCGTTGCCGCCCTGCGTGATCCTCTGGCCGGGCCGCTCTGCGCCGCCGCTGTCGGCGCGGCGGGGAAAGAGGCCGCAGAAGCCGCGGATGTGCCGTTCGGAGCGGAAGCGATCGGCGGTATGGAGCACGCCGAGCAGGACCGGGGCGAGGTGCTGGCCGCCCCGGGAATGGAGCGCAGCACGTCGTCGGGCTGGAGCTCTGCGTAGAGCGCGTCGATGCGGCGTTGCAGCACGGTCACCGCCTCGATGTCGGCGAGCATTGCGTCGACCTCGATGGCGACCTCGGCCTGGAGCTCGGCGAAGTCGACGTGGGTCCGGTGCAGGGCGCGCGCCTCTCGGGCGGCGTGGCGCAGGCCATCGACGAGAGCGTCGACGAAGGGGCCGCTGTGGGGATGATTGCCGCTGGCGTGCCGAGCGACGAAGCGGGCGATGACGGACTTGCGCGCGGCGAGCACCGCATCGGGATCGAGCCAGCGCCGCAGCAAGGCCAG
The DNA here is from genome assembly GCA_963763245.1 of uncultured Bacillaceae bacterium. Lineage (GTDB taxonomy): Bacteria > Pseudomonadota > Alphaproteobacteria > Rhodobacterales > Rhodobacteraceae > Thermohalobaculum. Next base: position 2,533 of record CAVXNU010000020.1, on the reverse strand, counting down.
GGCGAGGCGCGTCCTCAGGTCAGGCAGGACGCGCTCGAGAGCCGGCGAGGCCCAGCGGACGAGGTCGATCAGGCGGCGCTTGCTGGCGGCGATGCGGTCCTGGAAGCGGCCGCGTTGCTTGGTGAGCCGCTGGAGCGCGTGGCTCCTGGCGGCGGGTATGTGCACAGGATCGAGACGCGGTCCCCCGAAGCCGGGCATGGCGGCCAGCACCTGGGCGTCGGCGAGGTCGGTCTTGGCGTGCTCACAGAGGTAGCGGCGCAGCGCCTTGACGCGCTTGCCCTTGACGCGCGCGACCTCGACGCCTGCATCCGCGAGCCGATGGGCGACGGGGAACCAGCTCATGCCGGTGGGCTCCATCACCGCCTGCACGCTGTCGGCGTCGCCGAGCCCGGCGGTGGCGCGGGCAACGAAGGCATCGAGGGACGCCGGGTCGTGCCGAAAGCGCAACGGCGGGCCGAGAGGTCGCCCGTCGTCGAAGATCTGGGCGACATGATCGCCGCGAATGGCGAGATCGACGCCGATGGTTCTGTGGGTCATCGCGAGGCTCCTTGGCTGGGAAAGAACCGCGCGCCGCTGGCACAGTCAGGTCCGTCATTCGTGGCCGTCGCGCCCGGCCAGGCCGCGCCGCCACAATCGTGTTACACTTGCCCCGGTCGGCGCGGCCGGGTGGGGCTGACTGCGTCACGGTCACGAGACGATCCTCGGATCTCTCAGGGTCTTCGGAGCCCGAACCGGCCTGGTTCGCGCCGACACCCTGCCCCGGTTCCCGCATGCCGGGAACCGGGTCCGATCCGCGATCACGTCGCCGAAGCTAAGAACTCCTCTGACTTCCCCGTGGCATCGAACCCGGCGTCGCAATGGATACCTGCGTCTTCCCGGTGCCGGTGCCGCCGACGAGGACCAGGTTGCGCTGATGGGCGAGGAAGTCGCCGGCGGCGAGGTCGCGGACCAGCGTCTCATTGATCGGTGTGCCGTCGAAGACGAACTCCTCGATCTCCTTGGCGAGCGGCAGCTTGGCGATCGTGATCTGGTACTTGATCGAACGCGCCTGCTTCTCGGAGATCTCGGCCGAGAGCAGGTCGCCGACCACCCGCTGCGGCTCGTGCTGCCGCTTCACCGCGGTCGCGACGATCTCGTCATAGGCGGCCTTCATGCCGAAGAGCTTCAGCCCGCCCATGGCTTCCAGAATCTCGGTTCGCTCCATCACCGCTTGCCCTCCTCAGGCTGTCATAGCGGGCGCAGTCGGCCGCGGGCTCGTGCCGCAGCCGCAGCGCCTCGGGGGTCATGATCGTCACCGGCGGGCCGGGGTCGCGCTGCCGGGCCAGGATGTTCAGGATGATGTCGGCGGAGTGGACGCCTTCGCTCAGGGCCTCGGCGCAGGCCGCCTCGACGGCAGGCAGGCCGTCCGACAGCACGGCGCCGAGGATCTCGACCATCTGGCGGTCGCCGTCGCGGGCGGCGCGCAGCTTCCGGCGCACCCGCTCGATCGCGGCCGGCAGCACCCAGTCCTTGAATGGCGCGCCATTCCGCAAGCCGCCCGGCTTGCGGGCGAGCACGGCAACGTAGTGCCACGGGTCGTAGACGGTCTCGCCGCGGCCGAAGGCGCGCCGATGGCTGCCGACCACGCGGCCATCCTGGCGCAGCTCGATGCGATCGGCATAGGCGCGCGGATCTCGACCGGCCGGCCGACGGCGCTCGCCAGGACCGAATACTTGTTGTTGTCGAACCGGACCAGGCACGTCTTCGACGGCGACGCCGGCACCGAATGGAAGCCATCGAAAGGGCCTGCATAGGGGACCAGACTCGGCCGCTCAGCCTCGAACACCTCCCAGATCGTCCTGTCGCGCATCTCGGGATGCGGCTGCGTCTTCGCCCAGGCGACGCAGCGGTCGAGCAGCCAGGCGTTCAGCTCGTCATAGCTCTTCACGCGCAGCCGCGGCGCGAACAAGCGCTGCCGTACCGTGCCCACCTGGTTCTCGACCTGGCCCTTCTCCCAGCCCGAGGCCGGCGTGCAGGCGACCGGCTCGACGAGATAGTGGCTGCACATCTGCTGGAACCGGCGATTGTAGGCGCGCTCCTTCCCGACGAAGATCGCGTCCACCGCGGTCTTCATGTTGTCATAGATGCCTCTTGTGCAGGCGCCCCGGAAGAAGGCGAACGCCCGGTCGTGCGCGTCGAACACCCTTGCGACGTGGTCCGGGCCGGCCCGGATTAAACGCTCCGGTGGAGCGTTTCAAACAGAGCAAGGCCCGGAGGGCTCCTGCGTCTCGCGCGGGTAGGCCCGGACAAACGGCATCCGGCTGTGGCAGAGCCGGACATGTGCCTCACCTTGACCGTAAGGTGACCCCGTCGATCAGCACGACCTCGTGGCTCCAGTCGAACTGGTACGCCTCGCCCGGCGCAAAGCTCAGCGGCACGAAAGCTGCGGCCGCCGCCGCGCTCTCCCGCCGCCGCCAGTTGGCCGCATAGCGCCGGACAGCATCATAGCCGCCCTCGTAATCCAGCTCCCGCAGCTCCTCGAAGATCCGGAGCA
>CAVXNU010000019.1:0-209537 GCA_963763245.1 uncultured Bacillaceae bacterium | reverse complement strand
GCCCGCCGATCAGGACGACGTTGTGGGCGCCGTCGATGAACTCGCAGCGGTGCAGTTGGCGGACCAGGGCCTCGTCGATCTCGCTGGCGGCGAAGTCGAACCCTGCCAAGTCCTTGAGGCGGGGCAGCGCGCGGCCTTGAGGTGATAGGCGATGGACCGGACCTCGCGTTCCGCGACCTCGGCCTTCAGCAGCTGCGACAGGATCGGCACGGCCGCCTCGAAGGCGGGCGAGCCCTGCTCCATGAGATCGGCCACGGCCTGGGCCATCCCGTACATCTTCAGGCTGCGCAGCATGATGACGATGGCGGCGCTGGCGGGATCATGACGCATGGCGCACTCCCGGCCGGCCGCGCAGGCCGTCATAGCGCTCGACATTCGCCTTGGGCTCCTCGGTCAGCGCCAGACCCGTTGGCGGGGCGACCTCGGGCGCGCCTGCGGGCTTTCGTCGATCAGCCGGTGCAGCAGATTGAGCACGTGGGTCTTGGTCGGCACGCCGGCCTCGAGGGCCATTTCCACCGCGCAAAGCACCGCCTCTTCGTCGTGCTGCAGCACCAGGGCGAGGATCTCCACCATCTCCCGGTCGCCGCCCGGGTGCTTCAGCAGATGCTGCTGGAGCACGCGGAAGGCCTCGGGCAGCTCGGCGAACGGCGCGCCGTTGCGCAGCGCCCCCGGCTTTCGCTGGATGACGGCCAGGTAGTGGCGCCAGTCGTAGATCGTCCGGGACGGCAGGTGATGCGAGCGCTGGATCACCCGCGGATGCTCGCAGAGGATCTGCCCCTCGGCCGCGACCACGAGCCGGTCGGGGTAGATCCGCAGGCTGACCGGGCGGTTGGCGAAAGACGCCGGCACGCTGTAGCGGTTCCGCTCGAAGCTGATCAGGCAGGTCGGCGACACCCGCTTGCTCTGCTCGACGAAGCCGTCGAAGGCCGGCGGCGTCGGCATCAGAGCCGTCTTCTCCAGCGCCCAGACCTCCGCGATGGTCCCCGGCAGCGTGCCATGCGGCGTGCGCTCCCACAGCTCGATGCAGCGCTGCTCGAGCCAGGCATTCAGTGCCGCCAGGTCGGGGAAGTCCGGCATCAGCTGCAGGACCAGGTGACGCGCATCCTGCACGTTCTTCTCGACCTGCCCCTTCTCCCAGCCTGCGGCCGGATTGCAGAACTCGGGCTCGAAGACGTAGTGGCTGGTCATCGCCAGGAACCGCGCGTTGACCTGGCGCGCCTTGCCGGAGCCGACCCGGTCCACCGCCGTCTTCATGTTGTCGTAGATGCCCCGCCGCGGCACGCCGCCGAAGACCCGGAATGCGTGCCGGTGAGCATCGAACAGCATCTCGTGGGTCTGCAGAAGATAGGCCCTGAGCAGGAACGCCCGGCTGTGCGAGAGCTTGATGTGGGCGACCTGGAGCTTGGTGTTCTCCCCGGCGATCGTCGCCCAGTCCTCGCTCCAGTCGAACTGGAAGGCCTCCCCGGGCTCAAACGCCAGCGGCACGAAGGTGCCGCGCCCGGCGGTCCGCTGTTCGCGCTGGCGGTCGGCCCTCCACTTCCGCGCGAAGGCCGCGACCCGGCTATAGGAGCCCTCGTAGCCGAGGACGACCAGATCGGCGTGGAGCTGCTTCAGGGTCCGCCGTTGCTTGCGGGACTTGCCCGCCTCCGTCTTCAGCCAGGCCGACAGCTTGTCGGCGAAGGGATCCAGCTTGCTCGGCCGCTCCGGAACCCTGAACGCCGGCTCCACCGGTCCCGGACCGCAGGTACTTGCGGATCGTGTTCCGCGACAGCCCCGTCCGCCGTGCAATCTCCCGAATGGAGAGCTGATCACGCAATGCCCACCGTCGGATCACGCTCAGTAGCGCCATGTCGATCACTCCGTTGCCCCCGCTTCTCCAGCCAGGGGACGTTCGAACATGGGTCACTTCTCAGTGGAAATCTCCCGGCCGCCCGGGTCAGTTCTCAGCGGAAATCAACAGCGGAAGCTCGCTCCGGTCTTGGCATGCGGCTTCTCCGTTTTGCGGTCGAGCATGTAGCCTGCGCTCCGCAGATCGAGATAGCGCAGCGCCAGGGCGCTGATCGGCGTTGCATCGAGCGCGTCGAGCCCCTGCCTGGCGACCGGGGCCGCCGGAGCGGCCGGCGCGGCAGCCGCGTCGGCGGCCGGGGCGGTCGGTGCAGGTTCCGAGTCGGCGGCAGGTGCCGCCGGCGCGGGCGCGGCTTCAGCGGCAGGCGCGGCGGCGGCGGGCGCCGGCCCGGCGGAAGCGGCCGCAATGCCCGTCGCCGCCGCGACCTCGCCGAGCCCCGCCGCGAGCCTCGCGATCGACGGCAGGGCGGAGGCCGGGTCGAGCTTCTTGCGCGCGCAGTAGCGCACGTATTCCTCCTGCAGGGCCATCAGGCCGACGAGCATCCAGTCGAACTGCTCGACGATCTCGTCGGGGTCGTCCTGCCACCAGCCCCGCTGGTCGGCGAGCTCGAGCAGGGCGGCCTCGAACTCCGGATCGTCGATCAGGCTGGAGGATTTCCTCGGCGAGGGGGCCTCTGCCGCCTGCGGCACGGCCGCGCCGATGGCGCGCCGGCTGCCGGCCTCGAGCTGCTCCTGCGCGGCCAGCCGGGCCGGCTCCGACATGGCCGTGTTCGACAGCTGCTCGACCATGTCGACATGCGCGCGCAGGAGGCCGATCAGCCCCTTGGCGAACTCCTGCTGGAGATTGGCGCCCGCCAGCTCCGGTCTGTCCTGCATCGCCTGCTCGTACCTTGCCCAGCCGAACTCGAAGAGCGCGGCGAGACGCGCCGCGCGCCGCCGCGCCTCGCGCGGACAGGCGGTCCGCAGGCTGAGCGCAAGGTGGTCGCGGCGGCGCATGTCGCACGCCCCCGGGATATCTTTGCCGATCGAGCTTAACGGCGGGTTCAGGCGCGGCGGGCGGCGGCGGAACCACCAGCGGCCGCCGCGCCGGGTGAGGAAGGCCGTCCTGCCCATACGCAGCTCCGAATCCTGGGGCACAGCCGGGGGCTGCACCCGTGGGCACAGAGGGCGTGATTCACGGCAGAAGCCTCACGCCATATCGCGCAAAGCCTTGTTTCTGCTGGGATTTTCCTGGAGGCTGGCTCCGGCGGTAGGATTCGAACCTACGACCAGCGGATTAACAGTCCGATGCTCTACCACTGAGCTACGCCGGAAAAGCCACTCCACGCCCGTCGTCACTTCCTCGATCCGGCGAGCGACAGGACGAGGCGCTTCATAGCGACGGGCCGCGTGGAAGGCAATGCGAAACAACAGTTTCTGGCACGGGACCAGGGGCAAATCGTCCTACGACTTATACCAGCTTGCGGTGATCAGCACCCGTGAGCCCATTCACGGAGGCCGATGCTCATGATCTTCCAAGGGCGGTCGATGAGCCGGTTCCATGCCTCGCAGCTGAGGGCGACGATGTCGTCGTAGCTCGCGAAGACCCGGTTCGAGAGCCAGTTGTCGCGGATGTACTGCCAGACGTTCTCGACCGGGTTCAGCTCCGGAGATCGCGGCGGCAGCGGCATGAGGGTGATGTTGTCCGGGACGACGAGCGCCTTCGAGATGTGCCAGCCGGCCTGGTCGAGGATCAGGACGGCGTGAGCTCCCGGCTCGACGGCGGCGCTGATCTCGGCGAGGTGAGCGGTCATGGCGTCGGTGTCGCAGCGGGGCATGACGAGGCCGGCGCCCTTGCCCTTCTTCGGGCAGATCGCGCCGAAGATGTAGGCGGACTGCGTGCGCTGGTCGTGCGGGGCCGAGGGGCGCGTGCCGCGCTTCGCCCAGCGGCGGGTGATCTTGTTCTTCTGCCCCACCCGCGCCTCGTCGGCGAACCAGAGCTCTATCTCGGTGCCGCACGGGAGCGCGTCGCGGATCTCCGCCAGGCGGGCGGGGAAGTCTTTTTAAAAGCGGCGATCCGCTCCTCGTTCTGCGCATGATGGCGCGGACGGGCCGACAGCTTCGAGTAGCCGAGCGCCTTGAGCTCCCGGCTGAGCGTCGCCTCGCTGACCGAGATGCCGAATGTCTCCCACACCCAGGCGGCGAGATCGATCAGCCGCCACCGCACCACGCTGTCCGTCGCCGGGATCGGCCCGCGCTCGACGATCCGCACGAGCTCGGCCCGCTGCGCGTCGCTGAGCTTCGAGGGATTGCCCGGCGGCTTGCGGCTCACGAGCCCGTCCGGCCCCTCGGCGTTGAACCGCACGACCCAGTCCCGGACGATCTGCCGCCCGACACCGCCCGTCTCGGCCGCCTCGGCCCGGCTCCCTCCATCATAAATCACGGCCAGCGCAAGCAGCCGGCGCGTCTGGTCCGCATCCCGGCTCGCCCGCGCCAGCCGCTTCAGATCCGCCGCAGTGAAGTCCCCTCGAAGCGCCAGCGCCCGTCCCATGCCTGCCCCCTGCCCGTTTTCGACAGAGAGTCAGACATCGGCGATCTTGGGAATCCCCAACGCGAGTCGGCGCTATCGCAAGCCGGTATTAACCGATCGTTTACCGTGGCTGCAGTATTCAGAGGCTGCTCTCCGGCGGTCAGCGGTAGGGATGCGGATCACCCCCCGTTCTCACACCCGTCTCTTTCGCCTCCTCCGGGAGAAAGCCCCAATACCCTGACACGGGTATCGTCGCCCCAGCCAGCACAGGCTGGGGCGACAACATTTTTGCCTGTCGTCGACGGAGAGAGGCGGGTCAGGACGCCGAGCGCTCCCAGGCCTCGCGTTTGCGGTAGAGCGTCGAGGGGCTCACATCGAGCAGGCGCGCGGCGCGCGGGATCGATCCTTTGCACTCGATGATCGTCGCCTCGATGAACTCGCGCTCGATGTCGGCCATCGTCGCGCCGACGAGGCTGCGCAAGGTGTCGCGAATCACCTGCTCGTCGGTGTGGCAGGGCGCGACGCCGGGCCCGACGGCATGGGCCGCGCCGGTGCCGCTCAGCATCGGCCGCAGCACACCGACCGAGGCGCGCTCTGCCGAAAGCACCGTCGCCGGCAGCATGTCGAGCCCGATTTCCTCTGCGTCGTGCAGGACGATGGCGTTGCGCAGGACGTTCTCGAGCTGGCGGACATTGCCCGGCCAGGAATAGGCGCAGAGTGCCTCGCGCGCCGCCCGGCTGAAGCGCCGGAAGGACTTGCCCTCCTCGCGCGCATAACGGTCGAGCAGCAGCTCGGCGATCTCGATGACGTCGTCGCCCCGCTCGCGCAGCGGCGGCATGATGATCGGCACGACGTGCAGCCGATAGAAAAGATCCTCGCGGAACCGGCCCGCCTGGACCTCGGCCGCCGGGTCGCGGTTCGTCGCGCAGACGATGCGCACGTCGACCTTGCGCGGCTCGACGGCGCCGACCGGCTGGATCATCGATGTCTGCAGGAAGCGGAGCAGCTTGGTCTGCAGCGCGAGATCCATCTCGCAGACCTCGTCCAGGAAAAGAGTACCGCCATCGGCCGCCGCGGCGGCGCCGAGCTTGTCCGAGATCGCGCCCGTGAACGAGCCCTTGAGATGGCCGAAGACCTCGGATTCCAGCAGGTCCTTCGGAATTGCGGCGCAGTTGATTGGCACGAAGGGACCGCTGCGGCGGACCGATTGCTGGTGGATGGCGTGGGCCGCGATCTCCTTGCCGGTTCCGCTCTCGCCCGTGATGAACACCGTCGCGGTCGATCGGCCGATGTTGCGGATCATGCTGTAGATCTGGCGCATGCGCGGCGAGGAGCCCACGAACCCGCGCATCTCGGGTACGACGGCGGGACGCTGCGGGCCGCCGCGCGCCTCGTCGGCCTCGAGCGCCACCGACGTGATCGCATTGCTGACGGCGCTGAGCAGCCGGCGGTCGTCGAATGGCTTGACGAGGAAGTCGAACGCGCCGCTGCGCATGGCCTCGACGGCGCGATTGATCGACCCGTTCGCAGTGATGACGACGATCCGGGTCTCGGGGCTGCGCCGGCGCATTTCGCGAAGGACGTCGAGCCCATTGCCGTCAGGCAGCATGAGGTCGAGGAGAACCACGCGGCAGGCATGCTTCTGGAACTCGGCCAGCGCGTCCCGGGCGCAGAACACGGGCGTCACTGAAAGCCCGGCGCGTTCGAGCGCCGATTGGTAGACCATCGACAGCGATGGTGTGTCCTCGACCAGTAGCACCGGATCCGGGAACTCGAGGTTCATCGGTGCCGCCTCCCTCCTATTTGCGACTGACGTAGTCCAGGACCAGGTCGGCCTCTTCGACCAGTTCAGCGCCGTCGCCATCTAGGGAGGATTCATCGCCTGCGTGTCCGGCAGAATTAAGGCGACGGGCGAGCGACTGCAGTTTCTGCGCGCCGATCACCCCTGCCACGGAAATAAGCACATGAGACGCCGCTCTGAGCTTGGCATAGTCCCGATTCTGGACAGCAGAGCTGATCGAGCTGACCGCGCCGCGGATGTCCTGCGTGACGCGAGACTTCAACTCGACGCGCTCGTCGGCTTTGAAGGAGTCCCACAAGGTGCCGAAGATCTTGCGGTCGATCTGCGCAGGGGTCGCTTGCGGACGTGCATTCTCCGCGCCAGGGGCCGCTGCCCGGCCGAGCCGCTGCCGCATGAACCCCACGATGTCGTCGCCGAACTTCTCGATCGACAGGATCGGCTTGGCGATGATGCCGTCGGCGCCGGCACTTTCGATGGCAACGCGCTGCTCGCGCATGACATAGGCCGTCAGCGCGATCATCGGCATCTGCCCTGCCGGGCCGGGATCGGCGCGCACCTGTCGGATCAGGTCGATGCCCGAGATGCGCGGCATCTCGATGTCGATCAGCGCGACATCAAAGCTTTGACTGCCGAGGATTCCGAGCGCCTCTGCGCCGTCGGACGCAAGCGTCACCGCAGCGCCGAGGCTTTCGAGCATCTGGACCGCGACCAATTGATTGGTCGGGTTGTCCTCGGCGAGCAGAACGTTCACGCCCGCGAGTGTCATCGACTGTTCCGCTTGCCTCTCGCCCATGGCCGGTCCTGTGGCTGCACCACGCCCCGCTCCGGGCGCAGCTTGCTCAGGCGGTTCACCCCGGTGGACCGCGTGGCAGGCACGCGGGTCGCCGCGCTCAACGCAACCGGACGCTACCGGATCGCACAACTCTAGATAGTGTGCCGAGCCTGTCCTGAGCAATTGTACCTCGACAACACAGCTGGACAATCGTCTTGGATGGCCTTCTAGGCGCAGACAGCTTTCGATTTTGCAAATGCGACTGCGCGCCCGGGCGCCGCGTCAGGGTCGCCGCGGCGCCACAAAGGCGGATGGAGCTTCCGCCTATCCTGTTCGCCCGAGCGCGGCACCGATCTCGTCGAGAATCGCCGGATCGTCGATGGTCGCCGGCACCTTGTAAGGCTCGCCATCGGCGATCTTGACCATGGTTGCGCGCAGGATCTTGCCGGACCGCGTCTTGGGCAGCCGATCGACGACGACGGCCTGCTTGAAGGCGGCCACGGGGCCGATCTCGTCGCGCACCCGCGCGATGCACTCAGCGACGATCTCGTCATGCGGGCGGTTGCAGCCCTTGTTCAGGCACAAGAATCCCATGGGCACCTGCCCCTTCATCTGGTCGCTGATCCCGATGACGGCGCATTCGGCCACGTCGGGATGGCCGGCCAACACCTCCTCCATCGCGCCGGTCGAGAGCCGGTGGCCGGCGACGTTGATGACGTCGTCGGTGCGGGCCATGATGTAGAGGTAGCCGTCCTCGTCCAACATCCCGGCATCCCCGGTCTCGTAATAGCCCGGAAAACGGGAGAGATAGGCTTTTCACGAAGCGGTCGTCGGCGTTCCAGAGCGTCGGCAGGCATCCCGGCGGCAGCGGCATCTTTACCGCGATGGCGCCAAGCGTGCCGGCCGGCACCGGCTCGCCGGCCTCGTCCAGCACCTGAACGTCATAGCCGGGCATGGGCACCGAAGGCGAACCGAGCTTCACCGGCAAAAGCTCGATGCCGGCCGGATTGGCAGCGATGGGCCAGCCGGTCTCGGTCTGCCACCAGTGATCGATCACCGGGACCTTCAGCTTCTGCTGCGCCCATTCGATCGTCGCGGGGTCGGCGCGCTCGCCGGCCAGGAACAGGGTCCGGAAGCGCGAGAGATCGTATTCCTCGATGAACCGGCCTTGCGGGTCCTCTCGTTTGATCGCGCGAAATGCGGTCGGCGCGGTGAAAAGGGCGCTGACGTTGTGCTCGGCGATGACCCGCCAGAATGTGCCGGCATCGGGCGTGCCGACCGGCTTGCCCTCGAAGAGGATGGTCGTGCAGCCGGCGAGCAGCGGCGCATAGACGATGTAGGAGTGTCCGACGACCCAGCCGACATCCGATGCCGCCCAGAACACCTCGCCGGGGCGCACGCCGTAGACGTTCTGCATCGTCCAGTGCAGCGCGACCATGTGGCCGCCGGTTGGGCGCACCACGCCTTTCGGCTGGCCGGTCGTGCCGGAGGTGTAGAGGATGTAGAGCGGGTCGGCGCCGCCGACGGGGACGCACTCCGCCGGCTCGGCGTCCCGCTGGAAGTCATGCCACTCGTGATCGCGGCCCTCGACCAGCTCGCAGGGCTTTTGCTCGCGCTGCAGGATGACGCAGAACTCGGGCTTGTGCTTTGCGGCCTCGATCGCGCGGTCGAGCAGCGGCTTGTAGGCGACGATGCGGCCGGGCTCGATGCCGCAGGAGGCCGAGACCACCGCCTTGGGCGCGCAATCGTCGAGGCGCACGGCGAGCTCATGCGCCGCAAAGCCGCCGAAGACCACCGAATGAATGGCGCCGAGCCGGGCGCAGGCGAGCATGGCGACGATCGTCTCAGGCACCATCGGCATATAGATGACGATCCGGTCGCCCTTGCCTATCCCGCGCGCCTGCAGCGCGCCCGCGAGCTGCGCCACCTGATCGCGCAGCTCGGCAAAGCTGATCGTGCGCTTCGCGCCGGTGACGGGGCTGTCGTAGATGACCGCGGACCGCGACCCCTGCCCCGCCTCGACATGCCGGTCGACCGCGTTCCAGCAGGTGTTGGCCTCGCCATCAGCGAACCAGCGGTAGAACGGCGGGTTGGCGTCGTCGAGCGCACGTTTGTGGCTTCTTCGACCAATCAATCGCCTCGGCGGCGTTCATCCAGAAGGACTTCAGGATCGGCGCGCCATGCCTCGTAGACCTCGCGATAGCTCGTCATCGCTTCCTCACCCGTAATTCGCGACAGGGGTGCCAGCCAGCGCGGCGATGTTCAAGAGCCCCCGCGGCGTCACCGAGGGGCTGACGATGTGCGCCTTGTTGCCCATGCCCATCAGGATCGGCCCGATCTCGAGCCCGCCGGTCAACTGCTTGAGGATGTTGCGCGATCCCGAAGCCGCATCGACATTGGCGAAGATCAGGCAGTTCGCCGCGCCCTTGAGCCGGGAATTCGGAAAGACCCGCTCGCGCAGCTCGGGGTTCAGCGCGTGGTCGGCGTGCATCTCGCCCTCGTATTCGAAGTCGACGCCCTTGGCATCGAGGATCGCGAGCGCCGCGCGCATCTTCTTGCCGGACTCGGTCTGCAGGCTGCCGAAGACCGAGTGGCTGAGGAGCGCGATCTTGGGCGCGACGCCGAAACGGCGGATGTGCCGCGCCGCGCCGATGCAGGTCTCGGCCACCTGCTCGGGCGTCGGATCGAGGTTCACCTGGCTGTCGGCGATGAAGATCACGCCCTGGTCGAGCATCAGGGGCGAGAGCGCGCCCACCGGATGCAGCCTGCCGCCGTGGTCGTCGTCGATGCCGCCGAGGATGCGCTCGACCCAGCTCAGGTGCCAGCGATACTGCCCGGCCGTGCCGCAGATCATGCTGTCGGCGTCGCCGCGGCGAACGGCGACGGCGGCGATCGCCGTCGTGTTGGTGCGCATGATCGTCCTGGCGGTGTCGGGTGTCACGCCCTGGCGCTCGAGCAGGCCGTGCAGCGTTTCCCAATAGGCGCGATAGCGCGGGTCGTCGTTCGGGTCGACGACCTCGAAGTCGCGCCCGGCCTTGATCGGCAGGGCCTCGCGCGCGATGCGGCTCTCGATGACGTCGGGCCGGCCGATCAGGATCGGGTTATCGACGCCCTCCTCGACGATCGACTGGGCGGCGCGCAGCACGCGCAGGTCCTCGCCCTCGGCGAAGATCAGCGCGGCGGCTGGCGGAACGGGCCGCCTCGAAGACCGGGCGCATCAGCATCGCCGTCTTGAAGACGCTGCCCTCGAGCTTGGCCCGGTACTCGCCGAGGTCGATCGCAACCTGCGCGACGCCCGTCTCCATCGCCGCCTTGGCGACCGCCGGCGCCACCGTCGAGATCAGCCGCGGGTCGAAGGGCTTCGGGATCAGATAGTCGCGGCCGAAGACCATCAGCTCGCCCTGATAGGCCAGCGCCGCCTCGGCCGACGAGGTCTTGCGGGCCAGCTCGGCAAGCGCATGCGCGGCCGCGATCTTCATCGCCTCGTTGATCTGCGTCGCCCGCACGTCCAGCGCCCCGCGGAAGATGAAGGGAAAGCAAAGCACGTTGTTGATCTGGTTGGGATAATCCGACCGGCCCGTGCAGATGATGGCGTCGTCGCGCACCTCCTTGGCCTCGTAGCGGCATGATCTCGGGCGTCGGATTGGCCAAGGCCATGATGATCGGTCACGCGCGCCATCCTGGCGACCATCTCGGCCGTCAGGATCCCCGGCGCCGAGAGACCGAGGAAGAGGTCCGCATCGTCGATGACGTCGCCCAGCCGGTTCGAGCCGACCGGCCCGGGCCGCGCGAAGCGCCGCTTGGTCTCGTCCAGATCGTCGCGCCCGAGATGGCAAAGCCCGTCCTTGTCGCACCAGCCAGATGTTCTCGCGCCGCACGCCGAGGTCGACGAGCAACTGCAGGCAGGCGATGCCCGCGGCCCCCCCGCCGGTCGAGACCAGCTTGATGTCCTCGAACCGCTTGCCGGCGATGTAGAGCGCGTTGATGACCCCCGCCGCGACGACGATCGCCGTCCCATGCTGGTCGTCATGAAAGACCGGGATGCGCATCCGCTCCTTGCAGAGCCGCTCCACCTCGAAGCAGGCGGGCGCGCCGATGTCCTCCAGGTTGACGGCGCCGAAGGTCGGCTCGAGCGCGATGACGATCTCGGCGAGCTTTCTGGGGTCGGTCTCGTTGACCTCGATGTCATAGCCGTCGATGTCGGCGAACTTCTTGAAGAGCGCGACCTTGCCCTCCATGACCGGCTTCGAGGCCGACGCGCCGATATCGCCGAGCCCCAGCACCGCCGTGCCGTTCGAGATGACCGCGACACGGTTGCCGCGGCCGGTGTAGGCGAAGGACATGGCCTCGTCGCGGTGGATCTGCAGGCAGGCCTCGGCGACGCCGGGGCTGTAGGCGAGGCTGAGGTCGCGCTGCGTCGCCATGGGCTTGGTCACGCGAATGGCGAGCTTTCCCGGCGTCGGCGCCTCGTGATAGCGCAGCGCCGCCTCTTTCAGCGCCTGCTCGGCGGCGGTATAGTCGTTCATCACGAGACCTCTCCTCTCGCCCGTGCCGCGTCTCCGGCGGCATCGCCGGCAGTCTGGCACGGGAGACGGCGCTTGCGCCAGACCCCGTCACGGCGAAAAGCCGAGCGCGCGCCGGGGGTTCGCCCGGGCGCTGCGACGCGCGCCGCCTGGGCGGTCGGATGCCCGTCTCGGCGCGCCCCGGAATGGAGGGGCGCTACTCGGCCGCCTCTGGCCGGCGCTGCGCCTCGATCAGCTCCACGATGCGGGCAGCCGCCTCGGGGATGTTGGTGCCCGGCCCGAAGATCGCCTTGACGCCCTTGGCGTGCAGGAACTCGTGGTCCTGCTGCGGGATCACGCCGCCGCAGACGACCAGGATGTCATCAGCCCCCTGCGCGCGCAGCGCCTCGACCAGCTGCGGCGCCAGCGTCCGGTGGCCGGCGGCCTGCGACGAGACGCCGACGACGTGGACGTCGTTGTCGATCGCGTCCTGCGCCGCCTCGGCCGGCGTCTGGAACAGCGGCCCGACATCGACGTCGAAGCCGATATCGGCGAAGGCGGTGGCGATCACCTTGGCGCCGCGGTCGTGGCCGTCCTGGCCCATCTTGACGACCAGCATGCGCGGGCGCCGGCCCTCGGCCTCGGCGAAGGCCTCGACCTCGCGGCGAATGCGATCGAAACCCTCGTCGCCCTCGTAAGCCGCGCCATAGACGCCCGACAGCGTCTTCACATCGGCCCGGTGGCGGCCGAAGACGCGCTCCATCGCATCCGAGATCTCGCCCACCGTGGCGCGCGCCCGCGCCGCCTCGATCGCCAGCGCCAGCAGGTTGCCGTCGCCGCGCGCGCCGTCCTCCAGCGCCTTCAGCGCCGCCTCGCAGGCGGCCTGGTCGCGGCTGGCGCGGATCGTCTCCAGCCGCTCGACCTGGCTCGCGCGGACCTTGACGTTGTCGACGTCGAGCAGGTCGATCAGGTCCTCCTTGTCGCGGCGGAACCGGTTGACGCCGACGATCACCTCCTCGCCGCGGTCGATGCGCGCCTGCTTGCGGGCGGCGGCCTCCTCGATGCGCAGCTTGGGCATGCCGGACTGCACGGCCTTGGTCATGCCGCCGAGGCCGTCGACCTCCTCGATCAGCTTCCACGCCTCGCGCGCCAGGCTGTCGGTCAGCGCCTCGACGTAGTAGCTGCCGGCCAGCGGGTCGACGACATTCGTCAGCCCCGTCTCGTGCTGCAGGATCAGCTGCGTGTTGCGCGCGATGCGCGCCGAGCGCTCGGTCGGCAGCCCGATCGCCTCGTCGAAGCTGTTGGTGTGCAGCGACTGCGTGCCGCCCAGCACCGCCGACATCGCCTCATAGGCCGTGCGCACGACGTTGTTGTAGGGGTCCTGCTCGGCCAGGCTGACGCCGCTGGTCTGGCAATGCGTGCGCAGCATCAGGCTCTGCGTCTTCTTCGGCTCGAACTCCGACATGATGCGGTGCCAGAGCAGCCGCGCCGCGCGCAGCTTCGCCGCCTCCATGAAGAAGTTCATGCCGATGCAGAAGAAGAAGCTCAGCCGCCCGGCGAAGTCGTCGACGTCCATGCCGCGGGCCAGCGCCGCCTTCACGTATTCCTTGCCGTCGGCCAGCGTGAAGGCGAGCTCCTGCACCAGGTTCGCCCCGGCCTCCTGCATGTGGTAGCCGCTGATCGAGATCGAGTTGAAGCGCGGCATCTCGCGCGCCGTGTACTCGATGATGTCGGCGACGATCCGCATCGATGGGCTCGGGCGGGTAGATGTAGGTGTTGCGGACCATGAACTCCTTGAGGATGTCGTTCTGGATGGTCCCCGAGAGCTTGGCGCGCTCGACCCCCTGCTCCTCGCCCGCGACGATGAACGACGCCAGCACCGGGATGACGGCGCCGTTCATCGTCATCGAGACCGAGATCTTCCTCGAGCGGGATGCCGTCGAACAGGATCTTCATGTCCTCGACGGAGTCGATGGCGACGCCCGGCCTTGCCGACATCGCCCTCGACGCGCGGATGGTCGCTGTCATAGCCGCGATGGGTGGCGAGGTCGAAGGCGACGCTCGACGCCCTGCTGCCCGCCCTCCAGCGCCTTGCGGTAGAAGGCGTTCGACTCCTCGGCGGTCGAGAAGCCGGCATATTGGCGGATCGTCCAGGGCCGGCCGGCATACATCGTCGCGCGCGGGCCGCGCACGAAGGGCGCCTCGCCGGGCAGGCTGCCGAGGTGCTGCAGCGCCTCGAGGTCCGCCTCGGTATAGACCGGCTTGACGGCGATCCCCTCGGGCGTCTGCCAGACCAGATCCTCGGGGGCGCGGTTCTTCAGCTCGCGCCTCGGCCAGCTTCTTCCAGTCTTGAAACCTGTCGGTCATGGCGCAGTCTCCCGGATGGCTTGACGGGACTATAGGCATGAACTGGATCACTGCGCATCCTCTTCGCAACAGGCTTCTGCGCCGCAGCGGCAGCCGGCGGCTCGGCGGGCAGCGCGTCACCGGACCCGCTGACCGGCCTATCGATGGGAGAGCCGGCCCATCCTCGTCTTCGCGCCCGACCGGCGACCCGCGCCTGACCGAGCAGGCCGAGCGCTTCGCGGCCGATCCGAGCCGCCAGGCGCGCGCGCGACGTGATCCTCGTCGTCGTGGAAGGGCCTCGTCGCCCGGATCGACGGCGCGCCCGTCTCCTGGCGCGGCCGCGCTCCGCGACCGCTTCGGCCTGACCGACAGCAGCTTTGCCGTCATCCTCGTCGGCAAGGACGGCGGCGAGAAGGCGCGCGCCGATGCCGTGATCGAGCCGCGCGCCGTTCTACGAGCTCATCGACGGCATGCCGATGCGGCAGCGGGAGATGCGCCGCGCCGAGTGATGGGGACCTCGGCTCTCACTCGAACTCCATGATGACCTCGTCGACGGCCAGGCTGGCGCCCGGCGCGACGTTGATCTTCTTCACCACGGCCTTGCGCTCGGCGCGCAGCACGTTCTCCATCTTCATCGCCTCGACGGTCGCGAGCGGCTGGCCGTCATAGACCTCCGCACCCTCCTCGACGTCGATCGAGACGACCAGGCCGGGCATCGGGCAGAGCAGCATCTTCGTCGTGTCGGCCGGCACCTTCTCGGGCATCAGCGCGGACAGCTCGGCGGCGCGCGGCGTGCGCACCTTCACGTCGAGATCGGCGCCGCGATAGCGCACGCGGAACCCCTCGGTCACCGGCTGCACCTTCACCGACATGCGCTGACCGCCGATGGTGGCGGTCGTCAGCCGGTCGCCGGGCGTCCAGTCGCCCTCGACGGTCATCTTCTCGCCGTCGTCGAAGGTGATCTGCACCGCCCCCTGCCCCTGCACCAGGATCTGCGGGCGGCGCGGATCGCGGCCCTTGGCGCTCAGGCAGCAGCTCGCCGCCTTCCTCGGTCCGCACATGGCCCGATGATGGCGCGCTCGGCGGTGAGCGAGAAGCGCTCGCCCGCGATGTCGACGACCCAGCCGGCTCGAGGGCGGGCGCTCGCGGCGCGTTGACGGTGCCGCTGATGCGGCCCTCGCGCCGCGCCGTCGACCAGGCGCATCGCCGCGGCGCCGGCGGCAAGGCGCCGAACGACGTCGGGTGGCAGCGTCGCGCCGGAGAAGCCCTCCGGGTACTCCTCGGCGATGAAGGCGGTCGAGATCTCGCCCGCGACGAAGCGCGGGTGGTCCATCACCGCGCTCAGGAACGGCAGATTGTGGCCGATGCCCTCGACCTCGAACTCGTCGAGCGCGGTCCGCATCGTCTCGATGGCGCCCGCGCGGTCGGGCGCCCAGGAGCACAGCTTGGCGATCATCGGGTCGTAGAACATGCTGATCTCGCCGCCCTCGAAGACGCCGGTGTCGTTGCGCACGGCATGGGTCTCGTCGCGCACCTCGGCCGGCGGGCGGTAGCGCGTCAGCCGCCCGATCGAGGGCAGGAAATTGCGGTACGGATCCTCGGCATAGAGCCGGCTCTCGATCGCCCAGCCGTTCAGGCGCACGTCCTCCTGGCTCAGCGCCAGCTTCTCGCCCGCCGCCACCCGGATCATCTGCTCGACCAGGTCGATCCCGGTGACCAGCTCCGTCACCGGATGCTCGACCTGCAGCCGGGTGTTCATCTCGAGGAAATAGAAGTTGCGCTGCGGGTCGACGATGAACTCGACCGTCCCCGCCGAGGCGTAGTCGACGGCACGCGCCAGCGCCACGGCCTGCTCGCCCATCGCCCGGCGCGTCGCCGCGTCCAGAAAGGGCGAGGGCGCCTCCTCGATGACCTTCTGGTTGCGCCGCTGGATCGAGCATTCCCGCTCGCCGAGATAGATGCAATGCCCATGCTGGTCGCCCAGCACCTGGATCTCGATGTGCCGCGGCTGGGTGACGAACTTCTCGATGAAGATGCGGTCGTCGCCGAAGCTGGCCTTGCGCCTCGTTGCGCGACGAGCGGAAGCCGTCGCGCACCTCGCCGTCATTCCAGGCGATGCGCATGCCCTTGCCGCCGCCGCCGGCGCTGGCCTTGATCATCACCGGATAGCCGATATCGGAGGCGATCCGCACCGCTTCCTCGGCATCGTCGATGATGCCCATATAGCCCGGCACGGTCGAGACGCCGGCCTCGGCCGCCAGCTTCTTCGAGGTGATCTTGTCGCCCATCGCCTCGATGGCGCCGACCGGCGGGCCGATGAAGGCGATGCCGGCATCGTCCAGCGCCCGGGCGAACTCGGCGCGCTCGGACAGGAAGCCATAGCCCGGGTGCACCGCCTCGGCGCCGGTCTCCCGGCACGCCTCGACGATGCGGTCGATCAGCAGGTAGGACTGCGCCGCCGGCGGGGGCCCGAGGCGCACCGCCTCGTCGGCCATCTCGACATGCAGCGCGTTCTTGTCGGCGTCAGAGTAGACCGCGACGGTGGCGATCCCCATCCGCCGCGCCGTCTTGATGACACGACAGGCGATCTCGCCCCGGTTCGCGATCAGGATCTTCCGGAACATCAGCGCGTCTCCCCAACCCCGCCGGTCAGACGGTGATTAGAGAGGCGCGCAACAAAATGCCAGAGGGCCGCGGCAGGCTAATGCCGCCAGCCGCGGCCGTCATCCACGTGAGCGCGCGTCACTTCCAGACCGGATCGCCCAGGTCGATGTCGTCGTCGTCAGTCAGTGCGCCGCCCGCAGCGCCCAGCGCGCCGCCGATCGCTGCACCCTCCAGCGCCCCGCCGCCGACGATCGCGCCCGTGGCAGCGCCCGCGCCAGCGCCCAGCGCACCGCCGCTGATCGCGCGATCCGTCGTCGTCTCACCGCAGGCGGCGAGACCGCCCGCCACCAAAAGCACTGTCAGCACCTTCAGTTTCATCTCTGCCTCCGTCACTGCGTTTCTCGTCGGCTAACGCAGAAGGCAGGGGTTCGTATCCAAGGCGCTGAACGCGGCGGGCGGCAGCGACCTCCCGGCGCCGCAGGCTGCCGTCAGCGCCAGATCGGGCGCCCCAGATCGATGTCGTCGGGGTCCGTCAGCCCGCCGGCCGCGGCACCCAAGGCACCGCCGATGACCGCGCCCGCGAGCGGATCGTAGCCGGTGATCGCCGCACCGGCCGCGCCCGTGCCGGCGCCGATCGCGCCGCCGCTGATCGCCCGGTCGGCGGTCGAATAGCCGCAAGCACTCAACGCTGCCGCAAGCACGCCCGCCGAGATCAAGGAACGCCGCATGAGAGCCTCCACCAACTGCGTTTCATGCTGCTGAAACGTGGCGGCGGGGCGAGTCAGTCGCGGGTCAAACGAACCCTCCGGTCACTCCGGATCGGCGGAGCGGGTCGAGAACTCGGCCGGCGAAGTTATCTCGACCAGCTCCAGATCGTCCGAATGGCGCACTTCGCGGTGGCGGATGCCCGGCGGCTGCAGAACGCACGAACCCTCGCGCAGGATATGCTCGCCCTGGCCCTCGTACTCGAAGACGACCCAGCCGCGGGTGACATAGACCATTTGGAAATCAAGCTCGTGCGTGTGCCACTCGGCCTCGGAGTGTCGTCCCGGCACGGCGCGGATGACATGCGCGCCATAGCGGCCCCCTGTCGCTTCGGCGATGCCCAGCTGGCGGTACTCGAAGAACGCCCGCAGGCCCCTGCCCTCGAACCGGCCGCCATCCGCATGGCTGACCGTGAAGGCCTGGTCCTTCCACATCCGGTTCACGCTGCCCTCCCCCAGATCGGATCAGTCCGGCTCGTCCGGCAACAGGACCATAACGCGCCAGGCGATGCCGACCATGCCGAAAGTGATGCCGAAGAAGCCGAGCAGCATGATCAGCGCCAGCGCGCCATCGGCCGACCGGTCGATCAGGCCGCCGAGCCCCATCAGGTTCGAGCTTGACGATGATCATGAGGATCGCCCAGCCGGCAAAGATGCCTTCGCCCGCGCCGAGCGCCACGTACTTTACGAGCCTGTAGGGGTCCGCGTTCGACTTCATGGGCACGCCTCCCATGCTATGCATCGCGCCGCGCAAGCATGTCGATCTCTACCAGCGCGCCCACCGCCAACGCCGTGACCCCTATCGTCGTTCGCGCCGGACGCCGGTCGGGTGGAAAAAAACTCTGATAGACCTCGTTGAAGGCCGCGTAGTCGCGCTCGAACTGCGTCAGGTAGCAGCGGCACTGGACAACGTCGCCGAGACCGAGACCGATGCCGCCGAGCACGATCCTCAGGTTCTCCATGACGCGCCGGGTCTGGGCCTCGATGCCGTCGGGCAGGGGCGCGTCAGGGGCCGCCGGATCGGTCGGCATCTGGCCGGTGAGGAAGACCCAGCCGTCGACTTCGACGGCGTGGCTGAACGGCGCGACCGGCCGCGGCCCGCCGGCGATCATGTGAAAGAGGGTTTCGGTCAATGCTGCCTCCCAATCGCCTTCACAGATCTTCCATCGACCTGCGAATATCATCCTAAAGTTGGCAATCTATGACTTTTCGCCTCATTTCGGATGCCAATCGATCCGCCTCTCCGTCGAAAATGGACGATCGCTTCAATCACTTCCCCATCTCTACTTTCCATATACGCTGCCTAGTCCAAATCTTACATAGGCGTCCTGCCATCTCCTCTGCAATTCCAAATGCCGCAATCTCTAGAAAGCGACACTGCTATCTAAATCAGGTAGGTCGCTCACTAACTCTAGCAATTCCTCATCCGGCAACGCAAGAAGAACATTGGCCTTCTCTGTCTGGAGGTGTCTCGAGACTAACTGATCGAACGGATGTGACTTCGGAACAAGACAAACGTAAAAATCTTCAATCTGTTGGCAAGATGGAATGCCAGTCTTGCGGCGCGCATTCTACCAGCCCGCTTGAGGCAGCCCTATCACGGAAGATTTGGATTCACTTGGACCATACCAGTCACAGTCTATCCCCAGAACCTCAGAGCCATTTAAGTCCATCACAACGGAATGTTCCCGTGCTTCTTCCACGGGTTCTCCAGCTTCTTGTCGCGCAGCGCGGCAAAGGCGCGGGTGATGCGGCGGCGCGTCGAGTGCGGCATGATCACCTCGTCGATGAAGCCCTTCTCGGCGGTGACGAAGGGATTGGCGAAGCGATCCTCGTACTCCTTGGTGCGCGCCGCGATCCTCTCGGGGGCGCCGGCCTCGCTCCGGTGCAGGATCTCCACCGCGCCCTTGGCGCCCATCACGGCGATCTCGGCGGTCGGCCAGGCATAGTTGATGTCGCCGCGCAGGTGCTTGGACGCCATGACGACATAGGCGCCGCCATAGGCCTTGCGCGTGATCACCGTCACCTTCGGCACCGTCGCCTCGCCATAGGCATAGAGCAGCTTGGCCCCGTGCTTGATGACGCCGCCATGCTCCTGCCCCGTTCCCGGCAGGAAGCCCGGCACGTCGACGAAGGTCAGCACGGGGATATTGAAGCAGTCGCAGAAGCGGACGAAGCGCGCCGCCTTGCGCGAGGAATCGATGTCGAGGCAGCCCGCCAGCACCATCGGCTGGTTCGCCACGACACCGATCGGGCGGCCTTCCAGCCGGATGAAGCCCGTGATGATGTTGCGCGCGAACGCCGCCTGGATCTCGAAGAAGTCGCCCTCGTCGGCCACCTTCCGGATCAGCTCGGCCATGTCGTAGGGCTGGTTCGGGTTCTCGGGGACCAGCGTGTCGAGGCTCGGCTCCACCCGCTCGGGGTCGTCAAAGAACGGCCGGACCGGCAGCTCGGCCCGATTCGAGAGCGGCAGGAAATCGATCAGCCGGCGCACCTCGGCCAGCGCCTCGACATCGTTCTCGAAGGCGCCGTCGGCGACCGAGGACCTCGACGTGTGCGTCTTGGCCCCGCCCAGCTCCTCGGCCGTCACCCGCTCGTTGGTCACCGTCTTCACGACGTCGGGGCCCGTCACGAACATGTAGGACGTGTCGCGCACCATGAAGATGAAGTCGGTCATGGCGGGCGAATAGACGGCGCCGCCGGCGCAGGGCCCCATGATCACGCTGATCTGCGGCACCACGCCCGACGCCATGATGTTGCGCTGGAAGACGTCGGCATAGCCCGCCAGCGAGGCGACGCCCTCCTGGATGCGCGCGCCGCCCGAGTCATTCAGCCCGATCACCGGCGCGCCGACCTTCATGGCCATGTCCATGACCTTGCAGATCTTCTGCCGCATGCGTCTCGGACAGCGAGCCGCCGAAGACGGTGAAGTCCTGGCTGAAGACATAGACCTGTCGCCCGTTCACCGTGCCCCAGCCGGTGATCACGCCGTCGCCATAGGGCCGGCTCTCGGCCATGCCGAAATCCGTGCAGCGATGGGCGACGAAGGTGTCGAACTCCTCGAAGCTGCCCTCGTCGAGCAGGAGCTCGACGCGCTCGCGCGCGGTCAGCTTGCCCTTGGCGTGCTGCGCCTCGATCCGGCGCTTGCCGCCGCCGAGCCGCGCCTCGGCGCGACGCGTCTCGAGCTGTTCAAGGATATCCTTCATCTCGTTCCCCTCGGCGGGCCCGGGTCAGGGGCCCGAGAAATAGCTGTCGGCGGCCAGGAAGCTCGCGAGCTGCGCGGCATCGGCCCAGACCCGCTCCTCGGGCGAGGTGCCGATCATCACCACGGCGTCGCTCGGCAATCTGCGCGGGTCGAGTGCGGCGCGGATGGCGGCGCGGCCCTCGGACCAGGCGGCATGCCGCGGCGGCGCCGGCGCCAGCGTCGCGAACGGCAGGTGCCGATCGGCAAGGCGGCGGCCGAGGCCCGCGAGGTCCGGGCCGCCCTCGACCATCAGCAGCCGGTCGCAGCGCTCGAGCGACCGCAGCCGCTCGGCGACCCGGCCCGGCATCGACAGCTCGCGCTCGAGCCGAAGGCCGAGGCTCTCGCCCGTGAACAGGAAGGCGACGATGTCGCGTCCTGTGCCCAGCAGGATCGCGGCGTATTGCGGATAGGCGAGGCCCAGCTGGCGCGCCCGAGCCACGCGGCGCCGGATCACCTCGAGCGGCATCCGTGGCAGCAGCTCGCGCCGCGCCGTCTTCCAGCAATGCGCGCGCCAGCTGCGGCCAGCCTCGAATGATGGCCCCTGGTTGTGACCGATGCCGGGCAGGCGTTCGCCGCGAAGGGCCGACAGCGGAGCACGCGGCAGCGGCGGCATCGTCAAGGCCCCCTCCAGCGGATGTCGCAGAGCTCGGCCGAGCAGTCGTCGAAGGTCCAGACCCGGCCGAAATCGCGCAGCTTCGACTTGAGGCCGCGGGCGATGATGACGCGCGGGCCCATCCAGTAGGACGTGTTCTCGATGGCCACCGGCTGTCCCGGCTCGGCGCCGTCGATCGGGCGGATCGACGCCAGGATCGCGCGTCCCGCCTGCAGCGTCCGCACGCCGTTCTCGACCGCGTAGGTCACGGGCACGCGCCGCGTCCCCAGGAAGTTGGCGACCAGCAGCCTGAAGAGGCCGGTGGTGCCGCCGGCCTGGCCCGACAGGATGTGCTCGAGCGCGGCAACCTGGTCGTCAGTGGCGCCATCGTCGATGTAGAGCGCCACGGTCCAGCCGCCCTCGGCCATGCGGCCGGGGATGTCGAGCAGCATGGCGACGTTGACGCCGGCGAGCGGCGTCTCGTCGGCATGGCCCTCGTCGATGCGGATGCCGACCCAGGCCTGGCAATAGCCGTTGGTCGGCGGATGCTGGCCGAGCGAGACGACGCAGGGGCAAAAGACCTCGCACGAGCAGTTCAGCGCCAGCTCGCCCGTGATGGACCAGCTCGCCGGCGCCGCCCGCGGCGCGGGCGCCCGCGCCGGCCCCGCACCTGCCAGGCGCGCCGAGATCGGCGGCGCAGCCAGCCGGTCGGTCGCGGCGACGGTCTCGGCCGTGTCGGCCGGGTCGGCCTTGGTCCGCCGCCTGACCCGCCGCTCGCCCACAGCCTTGCGCGCCATCAGAGTGCCTCCCGCATCAGCGTCGCCGCCCCGGCGACCAGCAGCCCGGCGCCGACCGCCCGGCCCCAGACCCGCTCGTGCGGCAGGACCTTCTCGGCCAGGAAGTACAGCGCGATCACGGCCATCCACAAGACGTTCATGGCACCGAAGACGAACATCAGGCCCATGAAGGCGATGCAGCAACCGAAGCAATAGACCCCGTGCCGCGCGCCGATCGGGACGGCGCCGCGCAGCCCCTCGCGCCAGTGCATCATCAGGAAGGTCAGCGGGTGGCGGCAATGCGTCAGGCAGAGGTCCTTCACCGCGGTGAACTGGTGGGCTCCGGCGATCAGCAGCAGCACGCCGGCGACCGCCGGCGTGGCGAGCGTCCCGCCCATCGTGAAGAGCGCGCTCTGGCGCAGCGCCAGCTGGCCCGACGCCGCCACCACCGAGAAGGCCGCCCAAAGCACGAAATAGCCGCAAGCGAACAGCGCGATCCGCAGGGCAAGGACGGCCCCGCGATCCTCCTTCGCCGCGAGACCCGCATAGACGGCCATCATCGGCGCCATGGCGGGCAGCATCATTGCCGCCATCATCAACAGCCACATGGCGACGGTCGACAGGATCAGGCCGGCCGACCAGTTCGGCGCGGCCATCGCCATGCCCGGCATCGCGGCTTGCGGCGCCGCGTTCATCGGCATGCCGGCCATCGCGTGCCAGAGCGCGAGCCACAGCCCCGCCGACAGCAACGCCACGGCGCCGAGCGTGATCGCGCGCGGATCGTGCAGAAGTCGGAACAGCTTTGCCGCGCTCATCGCCTCCGACCTCACCCCGGCTTCATGGATGGCCGGCGGGCACGCCCCTTTTTATCCGCCAACCGGACCGATTGGAGGCCCGGGCGCCGGGCGGGTTGCCATGAAATGGGTTCTCTGCCAGTTGTCAATCGCACCCGCTCACGCGGAGAATGCCGCCGGGCCGGGTCCGGCCAAAGCCCAGGGAGAACGCCCATGTCCTTTCGCGCGCTGATCGTCGACAAGGCCGAGGACGGCACCGTCACCCAGCGGCTCGGAGAGCTCGAGGAGTCGCAACTGCCCGAGGCCGACGTGCTCGTGGACGTCGAGTACTCGACGCTGAACTACAAGGACGGCCTCTGCCTGACAGGCGGCGGCGGGCTGGTGCGCAAATACCCGCACGTCCCGGGCATCGACTTCGCCGGCACGGTCGAGCACTCGGATGCCGGCGAATTCGCCAAGGGCGACAAGGTTGTCCTGACCGGCTGGCGCGTCGGCGAGGTCTGGTGGGGCGGCTACGCGCAGAAGGCGCGCGTGAAGTCAGACTGGCTGGTGCCGCTGCCGGACGGGCTCGACACGCGCCAGGCGATGGCGGTCGGCACCGCGGGCTTCACGGCGATGCTGGCCGTCATGGCGCTCGAGCACCACGGGCTGACGCCCGAGCGCGGTCCCGTGCTCGTGACCGGCGCCACCGGAGGCGTCGGCTCGGTCGCCACCGCCGTGCTGGCCAAGCTCGGCTACGAGGTGGCGGCCGTGACCGGCCGACCCGAGCAGGAGCCCTATCTCAGGGATCTCGGCGCCGCCCGCATCGTGCCCCGAGCCGAGCTGGCCGAAGAGTCGAAGCGGCCGCTCGAAGCCGAGACCTGGGCGGGCGCCATCGACGCCGTCGGCGGCACGATGCTCGCCCGCGTGCTGACGCAGATGAAGTACGGCTGCTCGGTGGCCTCGGTCGGGCTCGCCGGCAGCCCCAAGCTGCCGGCGACCGTCATCCCCTTCATCCTGCGCGGCGTCAACCTGCTCGGCATCGACTCGGTCATGCAGCCCAAGGCCGACCGGCTCGAGGCCTGGCACCGCATCGCCCGCGACCTGCCGATGGACAAGCTCGAGGCGATGGTCGCCGTGAACACGCTCTCCGAGCTGCCCGGTCTCGGCCAGGCGATCCTGAAGGGGCAGGTCAAGGGCCGCGTCGTCGTCGACGTCAACGCCTGAGGCCATGCGCATCATCGGCGGGCGTTTCCGCGGCACGCGGCTCGGCGCCCCCGGCCCGGCCGCGAGCCATGGCCATCTGCGGCCGACCTCCGACCGGGTGCGCGAAGCCATCTTCAACCTGCTGGCGCATGGGGCCTATGGCACCCCTGCCCCGCCCGAGGGCCGGCGCGTGCTCGACCTCTTCGCCGGCACCGGCGCGCTCGGGCTCGAGGCGCTGTCGCGCGGCGCCGCCTTCGCCGTCTTTGTCGAGGACCACCCCGCCTCGCGGGCGCTGATCCGCGAGAACGTCGAGCGGCTGCGCCTGACAGGGCAGACCAAGCTCTGGCGCCGCGACGCGGCCCGGCTCGGCCCGTGCCGCGGCGCGCCCTACGACCTGATCTTCGCCGACCCGCCATATGGCAAGGGGCTGGCGCAGGCGGCGCTGGGCGCGGCGCGCGAGGGCGCGTGGATCGCGCCGGGCGCCGTCGTGGTGGTCGAGACCGGGCTCGACGAGCCGCTGCCGGACCTGCCCGGCCTGACCCCGGTCAGTGATCGGGCCTATGGCGACACGCGCGTGCAGATTTTCGTCGACGCGGCCGACCGACCCCTTGGCACGCCCGAACCGCAGGGTTAATTGCCGGACGGGCCCAGACGGAGACGCGACCATGCGCATCGGAGCCGAGACCCCCGCCATCGTCACCGGAGGGGCCAGCGGCCTCGGCGAGGCCACGGCGCGCGCCCTGGCCGCCCGGGGGGCGAAGGTCGCCATCCTGGATCTCGCCGCCCGCGGCGATGGTGTCGCGAGCGAGATCGGCGGCCTCTTCTGCGAGACGGACGTGACCTCGGACGAGAGCGTCGACCGGGCGATCGCCCGCGCGGTCGAGGCGCATGGGCGCCCCCGCATCGTCGTCAACTGCGCGGGCGTCGGCACGCCTCAGAAGACCATCGGCCGCGACGGCCCGATCGACATGAAGCACTTTCAGCAGGTCATCGGCATCAACCTGATCGGCACGATGCGGGTGATGTCGCGCGCCGCCTGGGCCATGTCCCAGGCCGAGCCGCTCGACGAAGACGGTGCGCGAGGCGTCGTCGTCAACACGGCCTCGGTCGCCGCCTTCGACGGCCAGATCGGCCAGGCCGCCTATGCCTCGTCCAAGGGCGGCGTCGCCGCGCTGACGCTGCCCGCCGCCCGCGATCTGGCGCGCAACGGCATCCGCGTCGTCACGATCGCGCCCGGCATCTTCGGCACGCCCATGCTGCGCGGGCTGCCCGAGGAGGCGCAGGCGAGCCTCGCCACCCAAGTGCCGTTCCCGCAGCGCCTTGGCGACCCCGACGAATACGCCCGCCTCGTCTGCTTCATCGCCGAGACGGGATACATGAACGGCGAGGTGATCCGCCTCGACGGTGCGATCCGCATGGGACCCAAATAGTCAGGAGCCGCAGACATGACCATTGCAGTCGGAGACAAGATCCCGTCGGCCACGCTGTTCGAGATCGGCGACGGCGGACCCGGGCCGGTCAAGTCCGAGGAGGTCTTCGCGGGCAAGAAGATCGCCCTCTTCGGCGTGCCGGGCGCCTGGACGCCGACCTGCCACCACAAGCACATGCCGACCTATGTCGATAACGCCGACGCGCTTCGCGGAAAAGGCGTCGACCAGATCGTCTGCGTGTCGGTCAACGACCCCTTCGTGATGAAGGAGTGGGGCGCCTCCTGCGGCGCTTCCAATGCCGGCATCCGGATGCTGGCGGACCCCGCGGCGGAGCTCGCCCGCGGCATGGGTCTCGACTTCGACGCGTCGGCCCGCGGGCTCGGGGTGCGGTTCAAGCGCTTCTCGGCCATCGTCGAGGACGGCGTCGTCAAGGCGCTCAACGTCGAAGACAGCCCCGGCGTGATGGAGAAGACCGGCGCCGAGGACCTGATGGCGGCCCTCTGATCGCCTCGCGAACGGTTCAGGGTGGGGTCGCACCCACCCTCGACTGTTGCCCGTATGGTGGGTGCAACCCACCCTGGACTGTGGCCCGTAGGGTGGGTGCAACCCACCCTGGACCCGCTTCAGCCTCCGTCAGTCCTGCCCCGCCTTCACCTTCACGCCCTCGAAGGTGACTTCGCAGCCCTTGAGAAAGCGCCGCCCGTTCTTCTTGTCGTGGCGCGGAAAGCTCGGCGCGTCGAAGCGGACGCGCAGGGTGTAGCTGCCGCTGCCTGGCAGCTTCCAGTTGGCCCCGTAATGGTAGAGGTACGGGTGCCAAAGCAGCGGCAGCGGCTTGGTCCCGAGCTCCGTCCCGTCGGCGCTGAAGACGGTTGCCTCGATCGTCAGGCCCGGGATCAGCCTGCCGTCGGCCGGGTCGCGGACGGCGACCTCGATGTGCGCGTTCTCGCCCTCGGGCTCGACCCAGTCGAGGCCGTCGGCCCCCGGCATGTACATGCCCTCCGCCTCCTCGACCGCATAGGCGACGAGGTATTCGCCGGCGCGCAGCTCGCGGCCGTCATGCGCGACCTCGTCCGTCATGTGCCGGAGCGTGCGCGTCAGCGCCTCGCCCTGGGCACGCCCGAGCTCCAGCCCCCTCTCGTCGCCTTCGTCGCTCGGCACCAGCCGCGCCGCTTCATCTTCCATCAGGTTCCCCTCTGTCGCGTGGCTCAACGCACGAAATCATCGCCGGCGATGAAGGCCTCGAGACGGGCATGCGCCTCGTCGTCGCTGAACTGGCGCGGCGGGTGCTTGCAGAACCAGGCCGCAGCCGGCTCGACCGGCCCGCCGAGGCCGCGGTCGCGCGCCAGCTTGGCGCAGCGGATCATGTCGATCGCGACGCCGGCCGAGTTCGGGCTGTCCTCGACCGACAGCCGCAGCTCGAGGTTCATCGGCACGCCGCCGAAGAGCCGCCCCTCCATGCGCACGAAGGCGACCTTGTTGTCGTTCTGCCAGGCCACATAATCGGATGGCCCTATGTGGATGTTCTCCGGGTCGAGACGCCGCTCGGCGACCGACTGCACCGCCTCGGTCTTGGACTTCTTCTTCGAGGCGTTGCGGTCGCGGTTCCACATGTTGAGAAAGTCGGTGTTGCCGCCGGTGTTGAGCTGGTAGGTCCGGTCCAGCCGCACGCCGCGCTTGGCGAAGAGGTCGGTCAGCACGCGATGCACGATCGTGGCGCCGAGCTGCGACTTGATATCGTCGCCGATGATCGGCACGCCGGCGGCCGCAAAGCGCCGCGCCCAGGCGGGATCGCTGGCGATGAAGACCGGAATGTTGTTGACGAAGGCGACCCCTGCCTCGAGCGCGCATGTCGCATAGAATTCGGTCGCGCGCTGGCTGCCGACGGGCAGGTAGTTGACCAGGACGTCCGTCCCTGTCGCGCGCAGCGCGTCGACGATGTCAGCCATCTCCGGCTCGGGCGCATCGGCGGGCAGGAAGGTGCGGTCCGCCGGATGGTCCGCCATGTGCGGCGAAAGCCCGTCGAGCACGCGGCCCATGCGCACCGTTGTCCCGGTCGGCGCGACGTGGTCGCAGAACACCGTCGTGCAGTTCGGCTTGGCGAAGATCGCCTCGGCCACGTCGCGGCCCACCTTGCGCCGGTCGATATCCCAGGCGGCGACGATGCGCAGGTCGCTCGGCCTGTACCCGGCGAGATCCCAGTGCATCAGCCCGATCTGCTCGTTGGCGCCGCCATTGCTGTACTGCGCGACGCCCTGCACCAGCGAGCTCGCGCAGTTGCCGACGCCGACCAGCGCGACGTTGATGCGGTTGGCGTCCGATTTTCCCGAATGGCGGGCGTCCAGCATGCGGTTCTCCTCGGGCGCCGCTCTCAGGGCCGCGCGGCGGCGGAGGCGGCGCGCGCCGGCGCGTAGCGATCGACCATCCAGGCGCAGAAGTCGCCGAACCGCTCGGGCTCGCGCGGCGGGCTCGTGTGGTGCGGCGCCAGGCCCAGATGCTCGGGCGTGAAGCAGAAGGTGACGGTCACGTCGAAATCGGCGAGCGCCTCCATCTGCCGGTCGAACCAGTCGAGCGCGTTCGGCCGGAAGCTGTCGGCCCAGCTCAGGCCCGTCCGCAGGTGGCGCACGCCCAGCCGCTTCATCCAGGCGACCGCGTCGTCGAGGCGCGGGTCCTCGAAATGGAACCACTGCATCAGCCCCATCCGGTCAGCATGCGGCGCATAGCGCTCGAGCGCGGGTTTCGGCGTCCCGTCGGCACGCAACAGGCCCATGTAGAAATGCCGGTAGTAACTCGACCCTTCCGCCTCCTTGTGCCGGGTCGTGGCGCCCCAGGCCTGCGGCAGGTCATAAAGGCTGTACCAGAAGATCCGCGGCACGCGGCCGACCAGCAGCTCGGCGGTCTTTTCCACGCCGAAGACCTGCACTTCCTCGGCGCCGAAGCTGCCAACGCCGACTTCGGTGACCCAGACCGGATGCCCCGGCGCGGTCGCCTCGATCTCGGCGATCCTCGCCGGCCACTCGTGGATGCTCCAGAGGTTCCAGTCGAGCGGAAAGCCGTGCACCGCCAGCACGTCGACATGGTCGAGCACCCCCTGCCCCGCCATGTTGCGCACGAAGATCGGGTCGATCGGCGACATGCCGCCCAGCACCCGCGTCATCCGGGGATTGACCGACTCGATCGCCCGCGCGGCGATCTTGACCGTGTCGCCGTACAGCCGCCATTCGGGGTCGAGCTCCGGATCCCAATGCGACTTGTTGTTCGGCTCGTTCCAGAGCATCACCGCTTCGATCATCGCTGTTCCCCCTGCCCGCGCGCCGGATAGACGGCGGCCTGCTCCCATCGGCTGTACGGCACCGCGGCGGTGCGGCAGATGTAGACGTCTTCGGGCACACGCTCCTCGATGGCGAAGCCCGATGCGCGCAGCATTGCCTCTGAACAGGCGCGGTTCGGGATCCACCAGTTCGTCCAGTCATGCGCGTATTCGCGCTCGACGAAGTGCAGCCTCGGATAGCCCGGATGGTGGAAGTGGTCGGTGTCCTCGAACGCATAATCGGGGCGCGGCTCGGCAACCTCGGTTGCGCCGCGCTGCAGCGACTGGAAGACCAGCAGGCCGCGCGCGACATGGGCGCGGACGAGATCCAGCGCCAGCAGCGGGTGCCTCAGATGATAGAGCACGCCCATGAAGAGGACGACGTCGAACGCCTCGCCGAGCGCGGCCACGTCATAGACCGAGAGCTTGCGCAGCTCGACCTCGCATCCGGTGACCTCGCAGGCGAGGCGCGCCTGGGCAAGGTAGCGCTCGTCATCGTCGATGCCGACGACGCGGTCGGCGCCGCGTCGCTTCATCTCGATCGCGTAGAAGCCCGCATTGCAGCCGATGTCGAGCACGGTCTGGCCGCTCAGATCGTCGGGCAGCACATCGGCGAAGCGCCCGAACTTGTCGGCCGGATAATTGCCGAGGAAATGGTCGGGCGCGGTCCAATGGCCGCCCAGGTTCATGTTCTGGAACC
This sequence comes from uncultured Bacillaceae bacterium, assembly GCA_963763245.1. GTDB lineage: Bacteria > Pseudomonadota > Alphaproteobacteria > Rhodobacterales > Rhodobacteraceae > Thermohalobaculum. The sequence continues at coordinate 180,366 of CAVXNU010000019.1, read as the reverse complement.
AGGGCGCCAGCGCCTCGATGCGTTGCGCGAGATTTGCGTCGGAAGGATCCGCCAACGCCGCGGGTTGCGCGAGCCTCATGCCATGGCCGTCATTTGCACGCCACCAGGCCCCTCCCTCTCGGGCGCCATCCCGGCTCGACAGGCGCTGCGCGCCGCACGCGCCAGAAATGCCTTCACCGCAGGGACGGGGCGCCGCTTTTCAATCTGTCGCAGGCTTCAACGATGCCGATTGCAGTTGGTTCCGTGGGCCCGCTCAGCCGGCGCGAACAAACGCCCGCCGGCAGGTAGGCCGCTCCTCCGCTCCCCAGCGGAACTTGTAGGGCTCGCGCCCGCGCAGAAAGTCGAAGCCAGCCATCCCCTCCTCCGCGGCGGACCTCATCGCAAAGCCGACCAGTGCGGCCGAGGGGCTCAGCGCGGCCCAATCAGGATCGAACCCCCCGAGGTAATAATGGTGCTCGCTTCGGCCTGACAGCACCAGCAGGACGGCCGCGGTCTGCGCCCCGAAGCGGAGCCGGTAAAGCCGCAAGAGCCGCGACTTGGCCAGCCCCGGGGCGGCATCCCGCAGGAACCCGTCGAGCAGCGGGTCGGCCAGCACGCCCGTTTCGCCCCGCGCCTGCCAGCGCAGCCCATGCAGCCGCGCGAGTTCGGCCATGCCAGCCGGGACCTGGGCTTCCGGCACCTGCTCGATCGTGCCATTCGACCGGTCGATGCGGCGGAGGGCATAGCGCCAGTTCGCGCGGCACTTCTTGGTCGCCGCGCCGAACCCGTCCTCGCCCCTCAGCGGCGCGACCAGGCACGGCTCGTCCGCCGCGCGGTCGCCCGCACGGCCGACGCCCGAGGCCGGCGTGTCAGTCCCGCGCTCGTCAGCCGGTCCCACCTCCGACCAACCGGCCGGCGCGGCGGCTGACACCAGCCTCGATCCGGGCGGCAGCTGGCGCAGCTCGATGCGATCGAAGTGTCCGCACGGCACCTCTGGCAGGGCGGCAAGCAAGCGGTCGGCCATGCCCTCTGCGCCCGGCGCAAGCAGCCAGTCGCCATGGTCGCTCGGGCCCGTTCCGGCCAGCAGCAGCGCGCCTTGCCAGGTGAAGACCGGGGCAAGCCCGTCGAGAGTCCCGCCGAGGATCCCGCCGCCTGACCCGCCGCCTGACCCGCCGCCTGACCCGCCGCCTGACCCTTTGCCTGACCCGGGGCAGCGCAGCGCAACCGCGCCGGCGCGGCCCGGCGCATAGCGCCCGATCCACGGCAAAATCCATTCCGGCGACTGGAAGGGCGTCGCCTCCGGACAGCGCCGCCAGAGCTCGGCCCACTCCGTCGCGACGCGCTCGAGCGCCGGTCCATCGAGCAGCTCGATCTCCGCTCGGGCGCCGGCGGGCTCAGGCCGGCGCCAGCTCGACCAGCTCGGCATAGCGCGAAAAATAGGCAGAAATCATCCGGTCCGCGGAAAAGCGCGCCATAGCCTCGCGCCGGCAGTCGGCCGGGTCGATGCCGGCGGCCTCCTGCATCCCGAGGGCCAGCCCCGCGACGTCGCCCGCCTGGACCACGATCCCCGTCCGGCCATGCGCCACGACCTCGGATAGTGCGCCGCTGTCATAGGCGACGACCGGCGTGCCGGCCGCCAAGGCTTCCATGGCCACCAGCGACGAGGTCTCGCGCGCTTTGCTGGCGACGACGACGCAGCGCGCCTGCGCCAGCAGCCGGGCCTTGGACCGGCCGGCGACAGGGCCTATCCACCGCCGCCGCCGGTCGAGCAGCGGAATCACGCGGCCGCGGAAGAACGCGAGGTGCTCGGGATAGGGGAAGACCTGGCCGGCAAGCAGCAGCGGCATCTCGGCCGCGTGTGCGGCGGCAAGCGCATCGTCCACGCCCTTTTCCAGGCAGATCCGACCAAGGACCAGCGCAAAGCCACGCCGCCGCATTGCCTCGACACGCGACACCCTCACGCCGTTCTCGATCGGCGGAAAAAGCGCCGCCCCGGCCGGCGCCGTCGCCGCCTGATTGACCGAGACCGGCTGCAGCCAAGTCCGCGGCCGCCCGGGGCAGAGCGCGCCCGGCACATACCACTCGAGCGGCAGATGCAGCGTGACCAGGACGGGCACGCCCGGAGGCGGCAGATAGGCGTCGAAATCGAGCCCGTGCATGTGCACGAGGTCGACATGCTGGCGGGCGAGCACCCGAGCGATCCGTCCCCGAACGGCCGCTTGCACGCGAGCCCGCTCCGCCGGACCGATTGCATTCGGGACGCGCGGCCCGGGAACGAGATCGCCGGCCACGCGCGAGCCTTCGGGCGCGACCACGATCGACCGGTGGCCCGCTGCGACCAGCGCCGCATCGAGGCAGGCCAGGATCTGCTCGGCCCCGCCGACGGGGTCGGCCGAGATCGTCGCCAACGGATAGCCGACGCTCAGCACTGTCAGGGGCAAGCCGTACCCCCGTTGCCAGCCCGCGAAGGTTGCCGCGGCGTCGCCAGTGCCTCGTCGGCCAGCCGCCGCCATTCCATGCTCGTCATGGCGAGGCCCCAACGGTCGTAGACCGCTTCGCCCGGCGGCGCCGGCACGGAGAAGTCGTAGTCGGGCGCGCGTCGAAGACGCTCGGGGCTGAGCGGAAAACGGCCGCCCAGCGCTTTTTGCGTATCGAAGCAATCCATTGCGGCGCGCTTGCGGGCGAGCTCGCTCTCGGTCAGTGGCAGCGCCACCTCGGGCGCATCCGCATCTGGCCAGAACTCCGCCAGCACCGGCCGTCCGCCGCGCAGGTGATACGAGGCGAACTCCAGCCGCTCGGGCGCCCCAACTCCTTCCTGTCGCAGTCGCCGGCAGGCGAGCCAGACCGCCAGCGCGGCGGTGTCGTGGTCGGGGTGGCCCAACTCGTAGGGATGCGTGACGACCGCGGCCTGCCCGCGCAGGTCGCGCACGAGCCGATCGACGATGGCGTTGCAGTGCCTGATGGCGTCCTGGTCGGGCGCGTCATAGCCGATCCGCACGGCGCCGCCCGCGCCGATCGCCTGCAGCGCCCGCTCGAGCTCGACCCGACGCGCCGCGGCATAGTCCTGCCAGGTCGAGAACCCCTCGCGCCCGGCATCGCGCATGTCGCGCGGCGCCCCGTCGGTCAAGTGGATGACCGTCAGCCGGCGCAGCCGGTCCATCCGGCTGCCGAGCCCCAGGATCTCGTCGTCCTGGTGCGCCACGACCATCGCGACGGGCACCTCGATCACCGCGCCCGCCGCAAGCTCCGCCAGCAGCTCCATCTCACCCCTCGACCTCGGCGCGCAGCGCGGCAACGGCGGCTGTCGAAGGCGCGGGCCCCAGGGACTGCATCACCTGCCGATAGCCCTCGAGCGTGCCGACATCGGCATAGGAGACGCCAGCGCGCACGCCGATCGCCTCACCACCTTCTGCCAGCCAGGCGTTGACCAGCGTGCCCACATACTCGTCGGGCTCGGGCCTGGCCTGCCAGAACCGGTGCAGCTCGTGAAAGACGCGGCCCGGCATCTTGAACGCGCCCCAGATCCAGCGCGTCGGCGCGTCGGCCGATTTCACCCGGATCTCCAGGACCCGTCCGGCCTCGTTGGTGACGACGGCGTCGAAGAGCTCGGGCCGCTCGACCGGGAACAGCAGGAACGACAGCCGGTCGTCCGGCAGCGCGGCCAGCCCGTCCTCGGGGAACCAGATCGTGTCCGGCAGCCCGACGACGACCGGCTCGTCGGCCGGGATCACCGCCGCCGCGCGGAAGATCGCATCGCAGAGACCCGAAGGACGCGGCTGGACGACATAGGCGATGTCGACCGGCTGCGGATTGCGGCCGTAATACTCGACGATGTCGGACTTGGCCGGCGAGATGACGAAGCAGATCTTGCTTGTGCCCGCCCGCGCCATGCGTTCCACCAGGAACTCGCTCACCGCCCGCGGCCGCGCCGTGCCGTCACGCGACCCGCCGCCGACCGGCAGAAGCTCCTTCGAAAAGGCCAGAGGCTGAATGCGCGAGCCGTTGCCGGCGGCCGGGATCACGCCCCACATCTCACGCCTCTCCCATCGTCGCACCGCCTGCCCCCGCCGCCCTTTCGGCCCGCGACGCTGCGCCTCCGCCGTGCAGCAGGTCCAGCAGCTCTCCCGCGCGCCGCGCCGAACTGTGCTCGTCCAGCACGCGCTCGCGCGCCGCCGCGGCGATCCCGGCGAGCTCGCCGGCGGACAGGTTCAGGGCGTCGACCGCCTCGGACGCGGTGCCGGCGGTCAGGACCTCGACGCCAGGCCGCAGGAACGCCTCCAGACCCGGCCAGCGATCGGTCAGGATCGGCACGCCGCAGGCCGCCGCCTCGAAGAGGCGTCCCGAAGGGCACCATCCCATCGCCGCCATCGCCGCGCGGGTCACGTTCAGCGTCAGCCGGGACGAGGCGAAAAAGCCCGGATGGTCGCCGGGCGGCAGATGCCGGACGAAGAACATGTTGTCCGTCCACGGGAACTCGGCCGTGTAGCCCGCCCCTGCCAGCACGAAGCGCATCGACGGGCAGAGCCGCGCGGGCTCGACGAACAGCGCCTGCAGCGCAGTCTGCCGGTCAGCCGCATAGGTGCCGATATAGGAGAGGTCGCCCCGGAACGCCTCCATCGGCTCGGCGGGACGGTGGGTCGCCGGGTCGACATGCCCGTAGAGCGGCGCGACCCGACGGGCGCCGAGCCGGCTGCGCAGCAGGTCGAGCGCCTCGCCGCCGGTATAGCTCAGCACCAGGTCAAAATCGCCAAGACCCTGCGGCGGCAGATAGGCGACCGTCCTGCCCTCGGCCAGCGTCGCCAGGGTGACGGGCGTGTCCATGTCGTAGAAGACGGTCAGCCCCGGCGCGTGCTCGACGACCAGTTCCGCCGCCGCCGCGCCATCGGGGCAGTAGGACGTCACCATCGCCACGTCGGCCTCCGCGGCCTCCGCGGCCGCGCGCTCGCGCACCGAAGGCCAGTCGGGGTAGAGATGCAGTGCCGCCCCCTCGCCAAGGTCGCGCAGGTCCGCGGTGAACCGCGTAGAAGGGCTGATCGCGCTCGAAGAAGACCACCTCGGTGGCCCCGGGCGGTCAGTGCCCTGATCATGCCACGCCACAGCGTCGCGTGACCGTTGCCCCAGGACGAGCTGACCGTCAGGCCGAACAGCACGAACTTCAAGGTCGGAGGTCTCCTCGCGCGCTGTCTCCGGGCCATGCCGGGCGGGGGGTGGCAGCAGCCTCGCCCGGTCGCCCTCCGGGAGGAGGAACAATGGCAGTCGCGAATGGTTCCTTGGCCGCTGCCCCGCGGACCTGCCGATGGCGGGAACGGTGCAGTCCCGGGACGCGTTGCGCGCGCATCTGGTCAAGCGTTCGAGGAGTACCCCGCCATGGCAGCGCATTCCGGCGAAAACGCCCGCGAAACCGGCGATTTCCGGTGCGAGAAGTGCCACCAGCAGACGCACGTCACCAAAGGCGACAAGATCCCGAAATGTCCGAACTGTGGCAACGACACGTTCGACACCAGATACCACGAGCCCGGCAACCGGTCGTCCTGAGCGCGCGTGGCTCCGCCTGCGCCGGAGCGCCGCGAGCGGTTCGTCTTCGGCGTTCCCCTGATCTCCCGGGCGGCCGCCGCCGATTGGCGGCGAGTGGACCTCCTGCTCGGCCTGACGCTTCGCTCGGTTCTGGCTCAGACGGATGCCGACTTCGAGCTGCTCCTTGCCGGGCACGATTTGCCGGAGTGCTGGACGCGCCTCGTCGGGCGCGACGATCGCTTTCGGTTCATGCGGGCGGATTGGGACCCGAGCGAGCCGACGCTGCGCAACGATGACGGCGGCTGCAAGAAATGGATGATCGCCGAGCGCGTCCGCCGCACGGGCGGCGGCTTGCTCATGTTCCTCGACGCCGACGACCTCGTCGACCGCCGGACGGTCGCCGCGGCACGCCGCGAGATCGGGCGCGAGCACCTCGGCGGTTATATCGGCCACGGCATTCTGCTCGATTGCGCCAGCCTGCGCTTCATCCGCCTGCCGGATGCCCGCGTCTATGACGGCCCCTTTCTCGAGCTCTGCGGCTCGAGCACCGTCGGCCGCATCGAGCCCGGCAGCCCCGACCCGGTGCGCCGCGATCCGCACGGCGCGCTCGGCTCGCATCATCTGTGGCCGGCGACTGCGGCCAGGATCGGCGCGAAGCTTGCCCGACTGCCGGTATCGGGTGCCTATCTGGTCAATACCGGCGAGAACCATTCCGAGCTGCACGGACCACACTCGGCCTGGCGTCGGCGGCTGAACACCGCCAGCCGGCGCGCCGGCACGCCGCTCGACCGCACCACGGTCGCGCGGTTCGGCGTAGAACTCGATCTGCTCGCGGCGGTGACTCAGCCGCGCCGGCCCTAGAGCGTTCCGAAACGGGGCAGAACGTGTGCAGGCGGCAGCGCCGGCAACTAGGTATTGATTTATGCTGCGCCGATTCGGCCAAGATGTAGTTACCTGCCGTTAACCGTCTTGCTTCACAACTGGGTCGTGTCGGCCTCGACGAGTTGCGCTCGCGAGGTCTTCGATGTCCCGACAGGAGCGCCCATGACGCGCAACCGCTCCACGCCATGACGGCAACCGCGCCGCGCCACGTTCGCCGGTTCGGGCCGCAGAGTGGCATGCCGATTCCTCGCCGGCCGGACGCCGGCTCGACGTCCGTCACAACGGCCGGCTCGGGCTGCGGCCATACGACACGCCGCTCTCCGGAAGACGACCTGAGGGACGCCCGGGCCATCTTTGCCTCGGCGCACGAGCAGCGGCGGCACGGAACTTGCTTTAACTTTTCTGCATCATCTCGGGGGAGATCTGATGAAACCATGGCGCCTTCTCGTCTGCTTGCTGTTTGCAACCAGCGTTCAGGCGGCGCTGCCGGACGGGCCGACGGGGGCGCCGGCGCTGCCCGAATGGCAGGCAGGCCAAGACAACCCTGACGCGTTCCGCCGCACCGTCGCCACGACGCCCGATATGGGGCCCGACCAGCGCAGCCGGCTGGTGCGCCACCGCACCTACATGATCGAAGGCGTGCCGCAGGCAGTACCAGGGGGCCGCGAGCCCGATCGACGATTCGCGAAAGGCGATCGCCGCCGGTGCCCGGCTCTATTCGATGCACTGCTCCGGCTGCCACGGGCGCAAGGGACGCGGCAACGGCGAGGCCGGCGCGACCCTCAGGCCCACGCCGGCGCTGAAGACCTACATCTCGCGGCGCCCTTGGGCGGCTGACGAGTACCTGCTCTGGTCGGTGGCCGAAGGCGGCGTCGCCTTCGGCAGTTCGATGCCGGCCTTCAGCGAACAGCTGAGTCGGCAGCAGATCTGGCAGATCATCGCCTATATGCGCGCCGGCTTCCCGCGCGACATCTCGGACCGCTGAGCCGGCCGTCCGGGGCGGCCGCCCGAAATTCGGGCGGCCGCCCCGCTCTTGACCGAGGGCCGGGCCGGCTCAGGTGATGTGCGCGCCCGTCGTCTCGACGAAGACGGAATAGAGCGACTGGCTTGCCGTCATGAACAGCTGATTGCGCTTGCTCCCGCCGAAGCAGAGGTTCGAGCAGATCTCCGGCAGCCGGATCTGCCCGATCCGGTCGCCGTTCGGCGCGAAGATGAAGACGCCGTCATAGCCATCGCCGACCCAGCCGGCCGAGGACCAGATGTTGCCGTCCTCGTCACAGCGAATGCCGTCCGCCATGCCGGTCTTTCCATCGAAGGTCATCGACGTGAACTGGCGCCCGTTCTTCAAGCTGGTGCCGTCGATGTCGAAGACCCAGATCTGGCTTGTCGCCTCGGGATAGTGCGACCGTCCGGTATCTGCCACGTAGAGCTTGGTGTAGTCCTCGCTGAAGCAGAGCCCGTTGGGCTTGAACGGTTCGTCTGTCAGCGTGGTCATGTTCCCCGACTGCGCGTCGATGCGGTAGACGGCCTCCTTCTGGACCGGCTGCACCGAGTCGAGCCCCAGCCGGTGGCCCTCATAGTTCATCAGGGCGCCGTAGCCGGGATCGGTGAACCAGATCGAGCCATCCTCCGGGTGCACGACGACGTCGTTCGGGGCGTTCAGCTCCTTGCCGTTCGCCTTGTCGGCCAGCACGGTGATCGATCCGTCCGGCTCATAGCGCACGACCCGGCGGTTGCCGTGCTCGCAGGCGATCTGTCGGCCTTGGAAGTCGAAGGTGTTGCCGTTCGAGTTGCCTGACGGATAGCGGAAGCGCCGGGCGACATGGCCGTCCTCCTCCAGCCAGCGCAGCTGCTCGTTGTTGGGGATGTCCGACCAGAGCAGATAGCGGCCGACGCCGCTCCAGGCCGGGCCCTCGGCCCAGAGCGTCCCGGTATAGTGCCGCGGATCGGCGTGTTGCCGAGCTTGGCCTTGAAGCGCGGATCGAGCGCGACGATGTCGGGGTCGGGATAGCGCACCGGCTCGGCGCCCGGCGCGAAATTGCGCGCAAACGCCTCCGGCGCCATCGCGGTGACGCCGGCGATCCCGGCCGCAGCCGCCAAAAAGGCCCGCCGGTCGAACCTGGCCACCCCTTCGTCTTGCTCGTCTTCCTTGGTCATCGTTTCGCTCCCCCATTCTGTTGGGCGCGGTCCATGCGAGGGACTCGCGCGCTGGGACGCTAACACCTTTCCGCCGCAACCGTCAGTGGGCTTCAGGGATCGTCGCAGCACATGTCGGTATCGACGTCATGCCGTGACTCGACCGGTCTCGAGCGCATCCGCCGCGGCCTCTACCGCGTCAACGCCGACCACCCCGTTGTCGCCCGCCGCCGCCTCCAGCTCGCGTTTCCCTTGAGCCAGAACCGCCTCCGGGCGGACGCCCTCCACAGACCTCGCCCCCCTGCCCACAGAGTTCGCGCTTGTGCCGAGCGGCCACCAGGCGCCTACTGGCGGAAGGATGCCGGTGCCGAGGAGACCGCGATGCTGAAGATCGAGCGATTCCCGATGGACCGCATCTATGTGCCGGCAAAACGCGCGCGGACGCTCGACGCAGGAAAGGTAGAGGCGATCGCGGAGAGCATCCTGCAGGAGGGCCAGCGCACCCCGATCCAGGTCCGTGCTGACGGCGAACGCTTCGTGCTCGTCGAAGGCCTGCACCGGCTCCAGGCCCTGAAAGCGCTCGGCGAGACGACCGTCGACGGCTATCTCGTCCAGGCCCGCCGGCACTGACCCGCGTCACAAGTCGATCTCGGCAAGCGGGGGGGTGGGGTCCACCCACCCCACAAACAGATCACACCCCGAGCTCCGTCACGAACTTGGTCCGCAGGAACGCCTCGAGCCCTTCGATGCCGCCCTCCGAGCCATAGCCCGACTCGTTGACGCCGCCGAACGGGGTCTCGGGCATGCTGACGCCCGGGTGGTTCACGCCGACCAGGCCCGCCTCGATGGCCTCCTCCATCGCCTTGGCCTTCTTGCCGTCGCTGGTGAAGACGTAGGAGGCCAGGCCAAAGGGCAACTTGTTGGCCCGCTCGACGACCTCGTCCATGCTCTTGAACGGGCTGACCGGGGCGACGGGACCGAACGGCTCCTCGTTCATGATGCGGGCGTCCTCGGGCACGTCGCGCATGATCGTCGGCTCCCAGAAATAGCCGAGATTGCCGATGCGGTTGCCGCCCGTGGTGATCGTCGCGCCATGGTCGCGGGCGTCCTGCACCCAGCCCTCCATGACCTCGAGCCGGCGCGCGGCGACGAGCGGGCCCATCTGCACGCCGTCCTCCAGGCCGTTGCCGACCTTGATCGACTTCGCCACCTCGGTGAAGCCGTCGACGAACTTCTCGTAGACGTTCTCCTGCACGTAGAAGCGCGTCGGCGAGATGCAGACCTGGCCTGCATTGCGGAACTTGTTGGCGCCGATCACCTGCACGGCCCGATCCACATCGGCGTCGTCGAAGACGATGACGGGCGAGTGGCCGCCGAGCTCCATGGTGCAGCGCTTCAGCGTGTCGGCGGCCAGCTTCTGCAGGTGCTTGCCGACCGGGATCGAGCCGGTGAAGCTCAGCTTCTTGGGGATCGGCGAGGCCAGCAGGTGCCGCGAGACCTCGTCCGGCACGCCGAAGACGACGTTCAGCACGCCCTTGGGCAGCCCCGCCTGCATCAGCGCCCGGGCGATGGCGACCGCGGTGCCGGGCGTCTCCTCCGACGGCTTGATGATGATCGAGCAGCCGGCGCCCAGCGCCCCCGCCACCTTGCGCATCACGTTCACGGCCGGGAAGTTCCAGGCCACGAACGCCAGCGTCGGGCCGACCGGCTCCTTGGTCACGATCTGCCGCGCGCCCGGGATGCGCGGCGGGATCATCCGCCCATAGGCGCGCTTGCCCTCCTCGCCGTACCAGCGCAGCACGTCGATGGCGAAGCCCAGCTCCAGCTTGGCCTCGCCGACCGGCTTGCCCATCTCCATCGTCAGATTGCGCGCCAGCCGGTCGATGATCCGCCTCGAGGATGTCGGCCGCCTTGGCCATGATCTTCTGCCGCTCGATGGGCGCCTTGGCCTTCCAGACCTTGAAGCCCTCGGCCGATGCCGCGATGGCGCGGTCGAGATCCTCCTTCGAGGCGTGCGGCACGGCCGCCAGCACCTCCTCGGTCGCCGGGTTCAGCACGTCCTCGGTCACGCCGCCCGAGCCCTGGCGGAACTCGCCGTTTATCAAGAGTTCCAGTTTCTCATAGCTCATGCCGTTCTCCCTCTCGCGGCTCGCTGCCGGCCTTGGCCACCCGTAGTCGCTCCACCGCCCGCCCGCAAGGCCAGGAGGCTTTGCGCCGCTTGGCCGATGCGGCTATCACTGGCGTGAAACGACGGCGAGGCCGCGATGACCCGGGACCGGACGCATTTCCTGCTGTTGAACCTCGGGCACTTTCTCGACCATCTGTTCATGCTCGTCTTCGCGACCGTCGCGGCGCTGGCGCTCTCGCGCGAGTGGGGGCTCGGCTATGGCGAGCTTATCGCCTATGCGACACCCGGGTTCTTCGCCTTCGGCCTCTTCGCGCTGCCCGCGGGATGGCTGGCCGACCGGTGGAGCCGCGACGGCATGATGGTCGTCTTCTTCGTCGGCGCCGGCCTCGCGGCCATCGCCACATCCTTCGCCCGATCGCCGTTCGAGATCGGGGCAGGTCTCTTCGCCATCGGCATGTTCGCGGCGATCTATCACCCGGTCGGGCTGGCGATCGTCACGGCCAAATGGCGCAACACGGGCATGCGGATCGCCGTCAATGGCGTCTGGGGCAATCTCGGCGTCGCCAGCGCGGCGCTGATGACCGGCTGGATGATCGACAATGCGGGCTGGCGAGCGGCGTTCGTCCTGCCGGGCGTCATCTCGATCATCCTGGGAGGGGTCTATGCGGCCATCTTCCGCGACCTGATGTCGGCGCATTCCGAGCGGGCGCTGCCGGGCGCGCCGAGGGCGCCCGAGCCTTCGGCGGCGCACCGCGCGACCCTCGCCCGCATATCAGCGATCGTGTTTCTGACGACGGCCGTGTCCAGCATCATCTTCCAGTCGACCACGTTCGCGCTGCCCAGGATCTTCGACGAGCGCCTGCGCGGGTTCGCGCGCGAGGTCTCGGCCTGGCTCGACGGGGCGACGCCCGGCGATGCGGAACTCGCGACGACCGTCGGCCTGCTCGCCTTCGTCGTCTTCGCCGTGGCGTCGCTGGCGCAGCTCGCCGTCGGCTCGTCGCTCGACCGCTTCGGGCCGCGCCGCGTCTTCATGGTGGTGGCCGCCCTGCAGGTCGTCTTTTTCCTCGCAATGCCGCAGGCCGCGGGCGCGGTGGCCTTCATGGTCGCCCTCGGCTTCATGCTGGGCGCCTTCGGCCAGATCCCGATCAACGACTTCATGATCGGCAAGATGGCCGCCGGCGCCTTTCGCGCCCGGATCTATGCCGTGCGCTATGTCGTGAGCTTCACGGTATTGGCGGTGACGCTGCCGCTGATCGGCATCGTCTACGAGCGGTGGGGGTTCGATGTGCTTTTCCTGATCCTTGCCGGCTCGGCCGCCGTGATCTTCACGGCCGTGGCGTGCCTGCCGCAACGCTTGCCCGCCCCGCAATCGGCCGTGCCGGCCGAATGATCGGGTGCCGGCCGGCCTAGTCCTGGGCGTCCTTCCCCGCCCGGATCGGGAACCAGTCATTTCGCCAGCTCATTAGGGTGCCGGAGCCGCGATGATCGCGGCGCCGCAACCTTCAGGAGTAGCGTGATGTTCAGGACCAGCCTTGCGGCCGCATCCCTCGGAACCTTGCTCGCCGGGTCCGCCTTCGCCCAGCAGATGACGGCCCAGCAGTTCGTCACGGACGCCGCGAGCGGCGGCATGTACGAAGTCCAGTCCAGCCAGTTCATCCTCGATCAGGGCCAGGCGCCGGCCGATGTCAGCGAGTTCGCTCAGCACATGGTCGATGACCACTCCAAGGCCAACGACAAGCTGAGAGTCGATAGCGCAGAAGCAGAGCCTGCAGGTTCCGGCGGACATGCAGGCCAAGCAGAAGCAGATGATGGACCAGCTGAAGAGCGCCGATGAGCCGAGCCAGACCTACACCCAGCAGCAGCTGGCAGCACACCGCAACACGATCGATCTGTTCCAGCAATACGCGGATCAGGGCGACAACCAGCAGCTGCAGCAGTTCGCCCAGCAGACGCTGCCGACCCTTCAGGAGCACCTCGAGATGGTGCAGGACCTGCCCGCCTCGCAGTGATGGGTGCTGGGAGGGGCTCGCTGAGCGCCCCTCCCGACCTTGTCGCCGAATGGCACCCGCCGTCGCGCAGATGGCAGCACTGATCATGGCGTCGACCGCGAGACGGACGCGATCTCCGCTGGCCCAATTGCCGCAGCCACTCTCTCCCAGTCGGGCGCCTGCAAGCTTCGAATGACGGCCGGGACGCACTATCTCCTCGTCAGGGTGGAGGTCGTGCCTTGGTTTCGGAGACGTTTCTGCGCCTCGGGGCTTTCTCGGGGATCTTCCTCGCTCTCGCGCTCTGGGAGAGCGTGGCGCCGGCGCGCGCGCGTCTGTTCACGCGCCGACGCCGCTGGTTCGCCAACTGGTCGCTCTCGGCCCTCAATGCCGGCGTGACGGCCGCGATGACCTTCGCGCTCGGCCTTGCGGCGGTGCTCGCGGCCGCGGATGCGGCGGCGCGCGGCATCGGCCTCTTCAATCACCTCGACTGGCCGGCATGGCTCGAGGGCGCGGTCGTCTTCGTGGTTCTGGACCTCGCGATCTGGCTGCAGCACCTGGTCAGCCATCGCTGGCCGCTGCTCTGGCGGCTGCACAAGGTGCATCACGTCGACCGTGAGTTCGACGTCACCACGGGCATCCGCTTTCACCCGATCGAGATCGCCCTTTCGATGCTTTGGAAGATCGCGGTCGTCTATGCGCTCGGCGCCTCGGTGGCGGCGGTTGTCTTCTTCGAGGTCGTCCTCAATGGTGCGACCATGTTCAACCACTCCAACATCCGCCTGCCGGCAGCGCTCGAGCGCTGGGTCCGCATGGTCTTCGTCACGCCCGACATGCACCGGGTCCATCACTCGGTCGACCGGCGCGAGCATGATGCCAATTACGGCTTCAACTTCAGCTTCTGGGACCGGCTGTTCCGGACCTATGTCGCGCAACCGCGGCTCGGGCATCGCGGCATGACGATCGGGCTGACGAACCATCAGGGGGACGAGCCGGTGCGCATCGGCTGGTCGCTGGCATTCCCGTTCCGGTCATGACCCTGACCGACATGGCGGGAGCCGTCGGCGGCACCGGACTTCGACTGGTCGGCGCCTTCCATCCTGGACCGGAGGACGGTGCGCCTGACGGCGTGCGGACGCTTGTCCTGCTCGGCCCCGCCGACGGGGCCATGTGGACCGTCTTCAGCGGCAGCACCGAGGCGCATGACGGGCAGCCCGACCCACTCGACCGCTGGTCGCGGCGGATCATCGGGCAGCTCGCCGACAGGCTCGGCGCGGTCGCGCTCTTTCCCTTCGGTGGCCCGCCATGGAACCCGTTCCAGCGCTGGGCCGCCCGCGGCGAGAGCGCCGTGGCTTCCCCCGTCGGCATGCAGGCGACGCCCCGGCGCGGGCTTTGGGCCTCCTATCGCGGTGCGCTCGGCTTCGCCGCCGACGTGCCTCTCGACGACTTTGCGCCGGGTCCGTCGGGAGCGCCTTGCCTCGGCTGCGCCGCGCCCTGCCTCGGCGCCTGCCCGGTCGATGCCTTTGCCGGCGGCCGCTATGACGTGCCGGCCTGCGTCGCCCACGTGACGGGGCCAGCCGGCGCCGGGTGCAGGAGCGGCTGCCTCGTGCGCGCGATCTGCCCTGCAGGCGTCGAGGTGGAGTTGCCGGTCGAGCAGCGCCGGTTCCACATGGCGGCGTTCCTGCGCGCGCAGGGCGCAGCGGTTGTCCACAGGCGGCGCCTAAATCTGTGGACAACGTCAGCGGGAAATTGACGAATCGCTCGGTCAGGCACCGAATCGGCGACGCATGAAAAAGGTCATTCTCCTGCGGCACGCCAAGTCGAGCTGGGACGACCCAGGCCTCGAAGACCACGACCGGCCGCTCAACAAGCGCGGCCGGGACACCGCCCCGTTGATCGGCCATTGGCTGTCGGATCGGCGCCACGTCCCCGATACGGTGCTCTGCTCGTCTTCGGCGAGGACCAGGGAAACCGTCAGCCGGCTGCGGAAGGCGATGCCGAAGTTTCCCGAACCGGTGATCGAGCGCGAACTCTACCACGCCTCGCCCTGCACCATGCGCGATCGCCTGGCAAAGCTGCCGCGGGCGTGCGGCACCGTGATGATCGTCGGCCACAATCCCGGCCTGGGATCGCTCGTCCGGAAGATGGCTGATGGCACGGAGAACCGGCGGTGTCGGCGCGCCTACGAGCATTTTCCGACAGGCGCCGCTGCGGTTCTGGAGCTGGACGTGGACGACTGGTCGAAGATCGATTTCGATCAGGCGCGTTTCGTGGATTTCGCTGTTCCGCGCGAGTTGATGGAGGCCTGAGGGCAGTTGGCCCTCAGGCGAGGCCCGTCCCCATGGCGACGAACAGCACCGCGCCGATGATGAGCGGATAATAAACCAGATACGTCATTTTGACTTACTCCCCGATTGGGCCGTCGTCTTCTCCGACGCCTATGGGGATAGCTGATTCTCCCGAAGCGGGCTGTGATGTTCGTCACTCGCCGACAGCGAGTACTCTGGCCTCGGGATGCGCTGCGCGCCCCGGAAGGTCAGTGCCCGAGGATCTGGCTGAGGAACAGCTTGGTGCGGTCCGAGCGCGGGTTGTGGAAGAACTCCTCAGGCTCGTTCTGCTCGACGATCTGGCCCTGGTCCATGAAGATGACCCGGTTCGCCACCTGACGGGCAAAGCCCATCTCGTGCGTGACGCAGATCATCGTCATGCCCTCCTCGGCGAGGCTGATCATGGTGTCGAGCACCTCCTTGATCATCTCGGGGTCGAGCGCCGATGTCGGCTCGTCGAACAGCATGATCTGCGGCTTCATGCACAGCGAGCGGGCGATGGCGACGCGCTGCTGCTGCCCGCCCGAAAGCTGGCCCGGGTATTTGTGCGCCTGCTCGGGGATCTTGACCTTCTCCAGGAAGTACATGGCCGTCTGATCGGCCTCGCGCTTCGGCGTCCGGCGCACCCAGATCGGCGCCAGCGTGCAGTTCTCCAGCACCGTCAGGTGCGGGAACAGGTTGAAGTGCTGGAACACCATGCCGACATCGGCGCGCACGCGGTCGATGTTCTTGAGGTCGCTGTTCAGCTCGACGCCGTTGACGAGGATGTCGCCGACCTGATGCTCCTCCAGCCGGTTGATGCAGCGGATCAGCGTCGACTTGCCCGAGCCCGACGGGCCGCAGACGACGATGCGCTCGCCCCGGTAGACGGTCAGGTTGATGTCGCGCAGCACGTGGAACTCGCCGTACCACTTGTTCATGCCGGTGATCTGGATCGCCACCTCGTCCGTCACCTTCATCTTGGTGCGGTCGGGAATGTGGTCCGGCGGCATGTGCTCGTCGATTCTGGCGGTATCGACCATCTCAGGCCTCCTCAGCGGCGATCGGTGGCGAGCTTGCGCTCGAGATATTGCGAGTAGCGCGACATCGAGAAACAGATGACCCAGAAGAACGCGGCGACGAAGACGTAGAACTCCCAGACGATGCCGTGCCAGGCGCTGTCCGCCCGGATGGCGTTGATCAATCCGATCGGGTCCAGCAGGCCGATGACGACGACCAGCGTGGTGTCCTTGAACAGGCCGATGAAGGTCGAGACGATGTTCGGGATCGAGATCTTCAGCGCCTGCGGCAGGATGATCAGCCGCATCGACTTCCAATAGTCGAGCCCGAGCGAGTCCGCCGCCTCGTATTGGCCGGACGGCAGCGCCGCCAGGCCACCGCGGATCACCTCGGCCATGTAGGCCGACGAGAACAGCGTCACCATGATGACGACGCGCAGGATCAGGTCGAGGTTCGACCCCGGCGGGAAGAAATAGGCCAGCACCGAGTTCGCCACGAACAGCAGCGTGATCAGCGGCACGCCGCGGATGAACTCGATGAACATCACGCAGATCGACTTGATGAAGATCATGCCCGAGCGGCGGCCCAGCGCCAGCAAGATCCCGATCGGCAGGCTGAGCGTGATGCCGGCGACGCCGATGATCGTCGCCAGCAGGAAGCCGCCCAGGTCCCGGCTCTGCACGGGCTGCAGGCCGATCAGGCCGATCTGCTCGTAGACCCTGTTCGTCCGCTGCTCGAGCGCCTGTGCCTCGGATTCGAACGAGATCGCCTGGCGCAGCTGCTCGGCGATCTCGGGCGGCGGATCGACGACCTTGAGCTCGCGCAGATCGGCGATGTCGCGGAAATCCACGGGCGCCGCGGACCGCAGGGCGAGCGCCTCGGCGCGCAGCTCGCCCAGCCGTTGCATATCACTGTGCAGACTGCCGAGTTCGGCCAGCTGCGCCTCGATGTCGCCGCGCCGCGCCGCGACCAGCTCGGCGAGCTTGGCGGCCCGCGCCTGCGGGTCCGAGATCTCGGCCAGCTCGGCCGCGTGCGCCTCCGACAC
This sequence comes from uncultured Bacillaceae bacterium, assembly GCA_963763245.1. Classification (GTDB taxonomy): domain Bacteria; phylum Pseudomonadota; class Alphaproteobacteria; order Rhodobacterales; family Rhodobacteraceae; genus Thermohalobaculum. The sequence continues at coordinate 163,371 of CAVXNU010000019.1, read as the reverse complement.
CTCGCTCTCGAGATCGGAGAGCCGCGTCTCCAGCACCTCGAGCTGAGCGACTTGGTCCTCATATCGCATGTCGCCGATGGCGCGCGTGATCGCCCGGTCAGCGGGTCCGACGACGAACAGCAGCCAGACAGCCGCTGCGGCGAACGCCGCCGCGACGGCGAAGATCGGGTCGAGGAAGCGGCCGGCGAGCCGGAATGCCGCGAAGGCGACGGGCGCGGTCAGCAGGATGAAGATCGGCCCCCAGATCGTCCCGCCCCAGATCAGGAAATAGCCCACGACCGGGTAAATCGCCGCAAAAACCAGCCCGACACGGCGGAAGGGCATGTTGTCGAACAGGACAAAGGCGATCGCCACCAGGAGCAGCGCGAAGGCGAGGTTCGGGCGCCAGCGAAGCGGCTCCGGGTAGAAGCCATAGATGAACTGGTCGAAGCGCTCGACGATGACCGCCCAGCATGCGCCGTTCGGATTGACGGCGCGGCAGCCCTCCAGGCTGTCGGCATGCCAGACCGCGTCGACGAAGGCCCATTCGATGATGCCCGGCACGATCCAGAGCACGAGCCCGATGCAGACGATCGTCAGGATCGTGTTGGCTGGCCCGCTGAACAGGTTCGCGCGGAGCCAGCCGATCGCGCCCGTGTCCCTCGCGGGCGGCGGCGAGGGCGGGATCGTCGCATTGGCGACAAAGCCGTTTGCGTGCCGGTCGACCACGGCTCAGGCCCTCCGCACACGGTTGAAGAAGGTGAGGTTCGGCCTGTAGCCGAAGGCCGTGTAGCCGATGATGGCGACACGCAGGATCAGGCCGCCGACGACGACCGCCGTCCAGCTCAGCGCGTTGGTGAGGTCACCGAACGGGAAGCCGACCAGGATGCCGTAGACGAAGATCACAAGCTCGAGGCACGCCATGTCGATGAAGCGCGCGTTCTTGAAGAGGCAGGTGGTCAGCGCTCCGAAGGCTGACAGGATCATGCCGAGCGCGCCGACCTGGATGGCCGTCGGCCAATCGAAATAGCTCGGCCGGATGTACACCGTCTCGCGCAGGCCGACCACGATCTCGCGGAGCACGTCGTTCGTCACCTGCGGCGCGTCCGTCGCCGACAGATAGTAGGCCAGCGCCTCGCGCATCTGCGCTTCGGGAAGGACGCGCAGGAACGGCGCGGGCTGGTTTGGCAGGAATGACCGCGGCCGGGCCTTGCGCCAGCGCCGCCTCGATGGCCTCGCGCGTCCCCAGCACGTGGAACATGTCGAGATAGTCGTCCATGACGACGATCCGCTGGAGGAACACATAGTCGAGCAGCAGGAGCAGCACGGCGAGGTAGAAGAGCCAGTAGAGGTTGAGCTCCCGCCGGATGCCGTAGGCGCGCTTCATCTTCGCGTCGCCGCGCTTCAGGTTTTCCCAGCTGCCGGTCCAGCGGTCGAAGACGTTGAGGAACGAGAGGCCCATGCCCGAGACGCTGGTCCGCTCCACCAGCCGGACGCTCTCGTTGTAGAGGTTCATCACCGCCGCGATGCCGAGCGAGACCGAGAGGTAGAACGCCATCAGCAGGAACAGCGTCTCGAACTCCTTGCCGGTCTGGTTCAGCGTGATGCCGCCGAGCGTGCCCGTGGCGTCCATGTAGCCGACCAGCAGCGCCAGGGACGAGTTCTTGGTCAGGTTCAGGTATTGCGAGATCATCGGCGGAATGATGACGCGCAGCGCCTGGGGCAGGATCACCAGGCGCATGGTGCGCCCCGGGCGGAGCCCCAGCGCATAGGCCGCCTCGGTCTGCCCTCGCGAGACCGACTGGATGCCGGCGCGGACGTTCTCGGCGATGAAGGCGCCGGTATAGATCGACAGCGCCAGCGTCAGAGCGACATAGCTCTCGCGCGCATAGAGGCCGCCCTGGAAGTTGAAGCCCTGCAGCTCGGGATATTCGAGCGCGATCGGCATGCCCGTGACGAAGTAGGTCACGATCGGCAGGCCGAGGACGAGGCCGAGCTGCACCGGCAGCACCGGCAGGATCTCGCCGGTGTCGCGCTGGCGCTCCGCGGCCCAGCGGCCGAAGGTGATGGCGGCGACGATGCCGAGCGTCAGGGCCGCCACGACGATCCACGAGCCGTCGAGCCAGACGGGCTTGGGCAGATAGAGTCCGCGCCCGGTCACGGCGATCGCGTCGAACAGCATCGAGGCCTGCGCGTCCTCGCCGCGGAACTCGCGCGGCTGCGGCAGCGTCTCGACGATCAAAGCCGAGAACAGCAGGATCTGGATCAGCACGGGGATGTTGCGCACGCCCTCGACGTAGACCGCCATCAGGTTGCGCACGACCCAGTTCTTCGACAGCCGCGCGACGCCCGCCAAGACCCCCAGAACGGTGGCGAGCAGGCAGCCGACGCCCGCGACGAGCAGCGTGTTCAGGATGCCGATCACGGCGGCGCGCGAATGGCTGTCGCGCGAGGTATATTCGATCGGCTGCTGGTTGATGTCGTAGGAGGACGGCTGCGCCATGAAGCCGAAGCTGAAGTCCTTGCCCAGCGCCGCGAGGTTGTCGCGCACATTGTTGAAGAGCAGGAACAGCAGGGTGAAGAAGGCGAAGAGCGCGATGATCTGCAGGAACGTGGATCGATAGCGGCTGTCGTTCCACAGCATGTCGATCCGGAATGTCGCGGCCGGCGGCGCGGTCGTCACGCTCATCTCATCTCACCCCCTCGTCGGCGACCGGGCAGGAAGGAGAAGGGCGCGCCCGGTGCTCCGGGCGCGCCCCACTGGATCAGCGGAACGGCGGCGTGTAGAGGATGCCGCCGTTGGTCCACAGCGCGTTCAGGCCGCGCTCCAGCCCGATCTGCGTATCCGGGCCGATATGGCGGTCGAAGATCTCGCCGTAATTGCCGCGCGCCTTGATGGCGTGCACCGCCCAGTCCTTGGGCAGGCCGGTCATCGCGCCGTACTCGCCCTCGGTGCCGAGCAGGCGGTTGATCTCGGGATTGTCGGTCGGCGCCTTGGCCAGCTCCTCGACGTTCTCCTGCGTGATGCCGAGCTCCTCGGCGGCGACCAGCGCGTTCAGCGTCCAGCGGACGATGTCGCCCCACTGGTTGTCGCCGTGCCGGACCGCCGGGCCGAGCGGCTCCTTCGAGATGATCTCGGGCAGGATGATGTGGTCCTGCGGGTTCTGGAAGGTCGCGCGGGTGGCGGCGAGGCCCGAGGCGTCGGTCGTGTAGGCGTCGCAGGCGCCGGCGAGGTACTTCTGCTCGGCCTCGGCGTTTGTCTCGATCGGCACCGGCTCGTAGCTGATGTTGTTGATGCGGAAGAAGTCCGCCAGGTTCAGCTCGGTCGTCGTGCCCGTCTGGATGCAGACCGTGGCGCCGTCCAGCTCCTTGGCCGAGCTGACGCCCAGCGCCTTCGGCACCAGGAAGCCCTGGCCGTCATAATAGTTCACGCCGGCGAAATCGAACTTCAGGTCCGTGTCGCGGCTGAACGTCCAGGTCGTGTTGCGGAACAGCGTGTCGACCTCGCCCGACGCCAGCGCCGTGAAGCGCGTCTTGCCGGTGGTGGGCGTGAACTGGATGGCGTTGGGATCGCCGAAGATCGCCGCCGCGACGGCGCGGCACATGTCGACGTCGAACCCGTTCCACTCGCCGTTCGCGTCCTGGAACGAGAAGCCGGCGAGGCCCGTCGAGATGCCGCACTGCAGATGGCCGCGGGCCTTCACGTCGTCGAGCGTCGCCGCGCCAGCGACACCGACGGCGATGCCGGCGGCGGCAAGCGTGCCCATGAGAACGGCTGTTTTCATCGATACCTCTTCGTTTCATTGCCCCGGGGGACGGGGGACGGGCGTTGCGCCCACGGTTGCTTTCTGAGGAGCATCAGCCCCTTTGAGAAACATGCGCGGCCAGCCGAGCCGCCGTCAAGGCATCCCGGCTGGATTCGCGCCGAGCGGCCCCGCCGATGCCCGCTTTGCGCAGATTTGCCTGTTCTGCTTGCAACTTTCCGCTGATTTGCCCGCCTGCGGGGCAGTCTTCGTCGCGGAACTTGGGCCGGTCGCAAGCCGGGGCGGATAAGCCCAATCCTAAAACAGATATCATTTGTGTGATGCGGCAGACCCCGAATCGGGCTGGAGAGGTGGACCGGCTCGGCAGCGGCCCGTCAGGGTCGCCGGCCGGCCTTCGTGCCGCGGGCAGGGCGGCTCTCAGCCTGGATCAGCCACAGATTGCGGGCATAGACGACAAAGCCGAGCGACTGGCCGAGGATGAAGACCGGATCGCGGCGATGGATGGCATAGGCGAGCAGAATGGCCGCGCCTGCGATCGACAGCCACCAGAACGAGATCGGGATCACCGAGCGGCGCGCCCGCTCCGAGACGATCCACTGCACGATGAAGCGCAGCATGAACATCAGCTGGCCGCCCAGCCCGACGCCGACCCACAGCAGTTCGTAGCCGCTTTCGACGTGCAGCGCCGACATCAGCCATTGCATCAGCTGTCCTCGTGGACAACGCTCGCAAGCTTGCGACGACGCAGCAGCCACCAGACGCCGAGCAGGTCCAGAAGACCGACCATGGCGCGGCCGAAATTGGTGTATTTGGTCCGCCCGGCCGTGCGGGGCCGGTGCGCGACGTCCACCAGGCGGATCTCATAGCCTTCGCGCCGGACGAGCGCCGGCAGAAATCGGTGCTGGTGGTCGAAATAGGGCAGGCTCAGGAACACCTCGCGCGGAAAGGCCTTGAGCCCGCAGCCCGTGTCGCGCGTGTGATCGTCGAGCAGCCAGCCGCGCAGGCCGTTCGCAAGGCGCGACGCCAGCCGCCGGGTCCGCCGGTCCTTGCGGTCGACGCGCTGCCCCGCGACGAGGCCGAGCGTGCCGCCCGTCCAGCAGCGGCGCCAGAACCCGCGGGATCTCGGCCGGCGGGTTCTGGCCGTCGCCGTCGATCGTGCAGACCAGCGGGGCGCGCGCCGCCAGCACGCCCGAGCGCAGCGCCGCCGACTGGCCGCAGGGCCGGGCATGCCGCACCTCGCGCAGCCAGGGGAGCTCGGCGCGAAGCGCGGCGATCCGCTCGGCCGTCGCGTCGGTCGAGCCGTCATTGACGAAGATGACCTCGAAAGGCTCGAGCCCGGCGCACGCCTCGCCGATCTCGCGCGCCATCGGCTCGACGTTCTCGGCCTCGTTCAGCATGGGCGCGACGACGCTGAAGCGGGGCGCCTCGGCGGGGCTGCTTGCGGGCACGATGCTCAGCCGCGGCGCGGCGCTGTCGGCGAGGGTCTTCATCGGCGGGGGGTATAGGCGAGCCGGCGCAGGGCGCCAACCGGAATCGCCCCCGTACACTGCCGCGCAAAGGGGCTTTCCTGCCCTCATCGGGCGCAAGCGTCCCAGCGCGGATCGTCCGGCGTCAGCAGCCGTGCGGTCGCCGCCTTGCCCCGGTTATAGTTGAAAAAGCTGACCTCGGCCCGCACGACGTTGCCGGCGAAGGCCGCCTCGCCCAGGATCTCGCGCCAGCGGTCCTCGACCAGCACCATGGCGCCGGGGTCGTCGCGCAGCGCCGCCACGGCCGCCTCGGGCTCGGCCAGGCGGAGCCCGGTCTCGGTCAGGAAGACGAGGCTTGGCTCGTGATAGCCGACGCTGAACGCAGGCCCGGAGGCGCAGGGGCGGTACTGCGCAATCAGCCGCGCGAGCTCCGGGCTGGGAAAGACAACCCCGAGCGCCGGCAGCGCAAAGCCGAGCGCCGCCGGATAGAGCAGCACCGCCGCGGCGATGCTCGCGCCGGTCTGGGCGGGCACCCGGCCTGCCAGCGCCGCACGCGCGGCGACCAGGGCGGCCCCCCCGCCCAGGACACCCAAGAGCACGGCCCCCCAGCTGGGTGCGCTGGCGAGCGGGCCCGGCCGATCGCCCAGCGCCGCGTGCAGGACATCCGGCCGCGCGAGCAGCGCCGGCAGCAGGACGACGAGGAGCGCGAGCACGAGGCCCGGCAGCGCGACCAGCACCGCCCCCGCCCGCCTTGCCCAGCGCGGCGGTTGCGGCCCGCCCCCAACGCGCCCGCCCCCAAGCGCCCGCCGCCGCCCAGGCCGCCAGCGCGATGGCGAGCGCCGGGTAGAGCGGCAGCACATAGTGCGGCAGCTTCGTCGGCACGAGCTCGAGCACCAGCCAGAAGGGCACGACCCAGCCGGCGAGCAGCATCGCCCAGCCAGCGCGCCGCTGATGCCAGAGCCAGGGCGCCGCGGCCGGGATCAGGGCGGCCCAGGGCCAGAACGTCAGCCAGACGAGCAGCAGATAGAGCCCCGGCGGGCCCCAATGGCTCTCCTGCCCTTCGACGAGCTTGCCGCCCAGATCCCGGCCCAGCGCTTCGGCAAAGAAGGCGCCGTCCGAGACGTGCCAGATGGCAATCAGCCACGGCGCCACGATCAGGCAGACGAGAGCCAGTCCCAGCCCCGGGCGAAACGCGCGCCAATCGCGCAACCGCCCGGCCACCAGCAGAACCCCCAGCGTCAGCACGACGATGCCCGGAACGACCGGGCCCTTGACGAGGATGGCGGCCGCGATCGCCAGCCAGAAGACCAGCGCCACGCCGAGGCCGCCCTGCCCCGCCTTGAGCCGCGCCAGCGCACCCAGCGCCGCGACGGCACACGCCATCAGGGCGGCGTCCGTCTTGGCGATATGCCCCTCGACCACGGCCAGCAGCGTCGTCGCCAGCATCAGCCCTGCCAGCACGGCGCCGCGCGCCCCGATCAGGGGCCACGCCGCCCAGACGACGAGGACGGCCGCCAGCACCGCCCCCGCCGCCGAGGGCAGGCGATAGGCCCAGATGCCCGCCTCCGCCCCGCCCCCGAAGACCGCGGCCGACGCCGCCTGCAGCCAGTAGATGCCGACCGGCTTCTTCCAGCGCGGCGCGTCCTGGAAGCGAATGTCGACCGGGTCGCCCGTCTGCAGCATCTGCTTCGACGCCTGCGCGAAGCGCGCCTCGTCGCGATCTGTGACGGGAAGGCTCCCGAGCCCGGGCACGATCACGGCCAGCGCCACGAGGCCGACCAGAGCCGCCGCCCGGAGCGGCGAGGCCGACGCCCAGTCGATGACGGCCTGCGCGAGCGCCTCGATCCGGTCGAGCAGCGCCGGCATCGCGCCGGCGACTTACTGGGCCGGCGCTGGCGCCGGTGGCAGCGGAACGCCACCATCGCCGGATGGCAGCGGCACATCGGCGCCGGGGGCCGGCGCGCCGGCCCCATCGGTGCCGCCGCCGGGCAGGGCAGGCAACGGAATGGCTTCGTCGCTGACCGGCCCGGCATCGTCGAAGACCGAGCGCGGCCCGCCGCCGCCCGCCAGGATCGTCAGCGCGACCGAGGTGCAGAAAAAGCCGATCGCCAGCGCCCAGGTCAGCTTGCCCAGCGCCGTCGCCGCGCCGCGCGCCGAGACGAGCCCGCCGCCCCCGCCGCCGATCCCGAGCGCCCCGCCTTCCGAGCGCTGCAGCAGGACGACCGCGATCAGAAAGATCGCGAGGACGAGGTGGACGATCAGGACGACGGTTGCCATGAGGATGCCTGCGGTTCGGGTCGGCCGGGCTTCTACCGATCCCGATCTGGTATGTCGAGGCATGAACACAAGGGCGGCATTCGGCCCTGCCGCGGTTCAGCGCCGAGGCAAAAACGCTGCACGCAGTCTGCGCCACTCACGTCCCCGTACTGGCACTGGCGCCGGGTCGGTCGGGCTGTCCGATCCTCGATGGCTGGGCACCGCCCTGCCCTGGGCGGCGCGTTGCGCCGCTTAGAACGGGTCCGTTCAGATCGGGCCCGCAAGGCGTGCCGCCAGCGCCGCCGAACCCTTTCAATGTGGTTAAGGCAATCGGAATTTCCTCGCAGAATCAATGGCCCGTCAGAGCGTGCACGCGTGCACGGCGTGCACGGGAGCGCTTCGAGCTGATCGATTTGCGCGCCAGCCCCTCAATCGGCGTCGCGGCGCGTCAGGGTCGCCAACAGCCTGCCGTCAGCGTCGAAAAGCGCCAGGAGCAGGTGAGTGGCGACCGCGTCTCGCGTCGCGTCGAGCGCCGCGAAGAAGTCGGCCTCGGTGCGCATCATCGGCTCGGGGCAGGCCATGCGGGTCGCGGCCAGCGGCGTGAAGCCGAGCGTGCCGGGGCCCTGCCGATAGCCGCCGGTAAAGCGGTTGCAGCCGCCCTGCCCCGCGGCCGCGCCGTCGGCCTTGAAGCCGATCCAGGCCTCGGCCGCGGCCGGCTGGCCCGCAAGGTCGCGGAGCCGCCATTCCGAGCCGGCGAGGCCGTCGAGCCTTGCGCCGCCGCGAAACGCGCCGGTATCGCTGCCCTCGGCGAGCTGCGGGCCCGGCGCCCAGCCGATCGCGCGGTCATAGCCTATCCGGCACCAGCGGGTCTGCGCGGCCGCCGCCCGCTCCTCCTCGGTCGCCGCCTGCCAGGCGGCGAGATCGAGCCCCCCGATGCAGCCGAAATTGGCGAGGCCGTCGGCATCGCCCGGCACGCTGGCGATCGCGGGCGCGTCCTCGTCCGGCTGGGCGAGGATCGACAGCTCCTGCCCGGCCGGAATGCCGGTCACGCGAAAGTAATCCGGCCCGTCCGCCGTCGCGCCGGCCGGGCCGGCGACGATCGTGCAGAGAAGGCCGAGGACAACGGCGCGGGTCCGTCGCGGCATGGTCGCTGATCCTCCCCCGTGGACGATGGCGGAAGGATGCCCCGTCGCGGCGGCGCCGACGAGGGGCCGCGGTGTCGCGGCGTCAGGCGGCGCGCGCGTCCTCGAGGATCATCGCGGCGGCCTTCTCGGCGATCATCAGCGTCGGCGCGTTGGTGTTGCCCGAGACGATGGCCGGCATGACCGAGGCATCCGCGACGCGGATGCCGCGCAGGCCGTTGAGGCGCAGGCGCGGGTCGACGACGGCGCCGGGGTCCGCGCCCATGCGGCAGGTCGAGACCGGGTGGAAGATCGTCGTGCCGATCTTTCCCGCCGCCTCCTCCAGCGCCGCCTGGTCCTCGACCGAGACGCCCGGCAGGTATTCGTCCGGTCGAAAGCGGCCCATCGCCTGCGCCGCCATGATGCGCCGGGTCAGCCGGATGGAGTTCGGCCGCGACCCGGCGGTCGCCGGCGGCAGAGAGATAGTTCGGCCGGATGGCCGGCGGCGCGCCCGGATCGGGCGAGGTGATGGCGACCTCGCCCCGGCTCTCGGGCCGCAGGTTGCAGACGCTGGCGGTGATCGCCGGGAAAGCGTGGAGCGGCTGGCCGAACGCGTCGAGCGACAGCGGCTGGACGTGGTATTGCAGGTTGGGCGTCTCGAAGCTGTCGTCCGACCGGGCGAAGACGCCGACCTGGCTGGGCGCCATCGACATCGGGCCCTTGCGCGTCAGCGCGTATTCGGCGGCGATCAGCGCCTTGCCCCACAGCGTGCCCGCCGTCTGGTTCAGCGTCCTGGTGCCCTGCACGCGGAAGATGCAGCGCAGCTGGAGATGGTCCTGCAGGTTGCGGCCGACCTCTGGCGCCTCCAGAACGGGCGCGATGCCGTGGCGGGCGAGCAGCTCGCCCGGGCCTATCCCCGAAAGCTGCAGGAGCTGGGGCGAGCCGATGGCGCCGGCGGCCAGCACCAGCTCGCCGCGCAGCCGGGCGCGGGCGGGCTGGCCGTCGACGGTGAGGGCCAGCCCGGTCGCCCTGCCCTGCTCGACCTCGATGCGCGTCGCGTGCGCGCCGGTGACGATGCGCAGGTTCGGCCGATCCTGCACGGGGCGCAGGAATGCCTTGGCGCCGTTCCAGCGCAGGCCGGACCGCTGGGTGACATGGAAATAGGACGAGCCGAAATTGTCGCCGGTGTTGAAGTCGTCGATCTTCGGGATGCCGACCTCCGCGCAGGCGTCGCGGAAGGCGTCGAGGATCTCCCAGCGGATGCGCGGCGCCTCGATCCGCCACTCGCCGCCTTCCCCGTGCAGCCCGCCGCCGGAGAAGCCGCGGCCCATCCAGTGGTCCTCGTGCTCCAGGAAGTAGGGCAGAACGTCGTCCCAGCCCCAGCCGGTGCACCCCATCTGCCGCCAGCGGTCATAGTCCTGCCGCTGGCCGCGCATGTAGATCATGCCGTTGATCGACGAGCAGCCGCCCAGCACCTTGCCGCGCGGGTAGAGGATCGACCGGCCGCCGAGGCCCGGCTCCGGCTCGGTGCGAAAGCACCAGTCCGTGCGCGGGTTGTCGATGCAGTAGAGATAGCCGACGGGGATGTGGATCCAGTGATAGTTGTCGCGCCCGCCGGCCTCGAGCAGCAGCACGCGGGCGCGCGGATCGCGGCTCAGCCGGTTCGCCAGCAGGCAGCCGGCGGTGCCCGCGCCGACGACGATATAGTCCCATTCGCCCAGATCCATTGGCGTCCTCCCCGCACGTGACTTCAAGGCGGCGCGGCGGCCGCGGTCAACCCCGCACGCAGGGCCTGCCAGGGCCTACACGTAAGGGTCGAATCCGGACGACGGCGCGCACGGCATGTGCTAGCCTCGGGTCAAAACGTCGCGGCGCGGGCCGCGTGCGGGTCGGCCCGAAGCGCCGCGGCAGGGAGCGCGCGGAGGAACGACATGGCCACCATTCGCAATCCGATCGAATTCACCGCCGACCAGCTCGGCGCCGCCACGGGGCATCTCGGCTCGGTCGGCCGGGCCGTGCGCGGCGAGCATGCCGACGCAGCCGAGCCCACGGTGCGCCGCATCGACACCGCTGACCTGCGCGAGGCGCTGCGCCGCGGCGTCGACGACTTCATGGCCTGCCGGACCGACGTGGCCTTCATCGTCCTCGTCTACCCGCTGGCGGGGCTGATCCTCGCCTGGTTCTTCTTTGACTATCGGACCCTGCACCTGCTGTTTCCGGCGACCTCGGGCTTTGCGCTGCTCGGGCCGGTCGCGGCCGTCGGGCTCTACGAGATGAGCCGGCGGCGCGAGCGGGGCGAGCCTGCCGGCTGGACGGACGCCCTCGGCGTGCTGAGCTCGCCCTCGTTCGGAGCGATCCTGCTGCTCGGCCTGGCCCTGTTCGCCGTCTTCGTGCTCTGGATGGTGACGGCCTGGGGCATCTGGAGCGTGACGCTCGGGCCCGACGCGATCCATTCGGTCGGCGACTTCGCCCGGGCCGTGCTCTTCACCGGCTCGGGCTGGGCGATGATCGTCGTCGGCTGCGCGGTCGGCTTTCTCTTCGCCCTCGTGGTGCTGGCCGTCAGCGTCGTCTCGTTCCCGCTGCTGCTCGACCGGAACGTCGGGCTTCGGGTGGCCGTGGTCACCTCGGTGCGGGTGACGGCCGAGAACCCCAGGACGGTGCTGACCTGGGGCGCGATCGTCGCCGGCGGGCTGGTGCTGGGGTCGCTGCCGCTGTTCCTGGGGCTGATCGTCGTGGTGCCGGTGCTGGGACACGCGACCTGGCACCTCTACCGCCGCGCCGTCGTGGCGCCCGCGGGCTCGATGGCGGCCGCGGCATCGGCGCGGCCCGCCTGAGAGGTGCTTCCGGCCGCGCGCAGGCGCGACTCGGACGGGCGGGATCCGCCGCCCGGCAATGAGAGGGCTGCATCCCGCCGCCCTGACAGGGGGAGACTGAGCATGGCCATGACGGCGACCAAGGACATCACCGCCACCGCCCGCGACTTCTTCGAGGCCTGCGAAACCGGCCAGGGCTGGGAGACCTGCCGGCAATGGTGCCATGACGGCGCCACCTTCTCGGCCCAGACCGATGCGCTCGCCGACGTGACGACGCTGCGCGGCTATTGCGACTGGATGAAGGGGCTGCTGGGTCCGCTGCCGGACGGCCGCTACGAGCTGACGGCTTTCGCCACCGACGAGAAGCGGCGCAAGGTCGTGGCGGCCGCGGTCTTCCACGGCACGCACAGCGGCGAGGGCGGCCCCGTGCCGCCCACCGGCAAGGCCGTGGCGGCTGACTATGCCTATGTCATGGAGTTCGACGGCGACCGCATCCGCCACATGACCAAGATCTGGAACGATCACCAGTCCCTGAAAGCGCTCGGCTGGGCGTAAGCCCCGGGGCGCGCGGTCAGGGGCCCGACGCGCGCGGGCTGGACTTTCGCGGCTGGGGGACGATCTCTCCGGGCAACGGAAACGGAGGTCCCGATGCGACGGTTGCTACCCGCGCTGCTGGTCGCGCTCGCGCCCGGCCTGGCGGCTGCCCATCATGGCTGGTCGTGGACGGTCGGCGAGAACAGGCAGCTGGCGGGCGTGGTCCGCGAGGCCGATCTCGGCATGCCGCATGGCGTGCTTATGATCGAGGTGCAGGGCGAGCTCTGGCAGGTCGAGGTCGGCCAGCCCTGGCGGAACGAGCGCGCCGGGCTGCAGGATGGCGACCTCGCGCCGGGCGTCGAGCTGCGCATCGAGGGCGAGCCCGCCGCCGATGCGGCGGAGCGGCGCTTGAAAGCCGAGCGGCTCTGGATCGGCGACCGGGTCTACGAGCTCTACCCCGAGCGCGATTGAGGCGAGCCGGTCGCCGGGCTATTTGGCCGGCGGCGGGTTGCCGGGGATCGGCAGCGCCTGCATCGTCGGGTGCGAGCGGGCGTACTGCGCCGGGAAGGCGGCCCGGTTGTCGCCGAGCCGCTCGGCGGCGTGCCAGGCCCAGCGGCTGTCATAGGTGATGCCGCGGGCGAGCGCGACCATGTCGGCCTGCCCGCTCGTCAGGATGTGCTCGGCCTGGATCGGGTCGGTGATCTTGCCGACCGCAATCACGGTCAGCTCCGGCAGCGCGCCCTTGATCGCGGCGGCAAAGCGGGTCTGGTAGCCGGGGCCGACGCGGATGTCCTGCAAGGGCGAGTTGCCCCCTGACGAAACGTCGACGAAGTCGCAGCCGCGCGCATGCAGGGCGCGGGCGTATTCGATCGCCTCGGGCAGGTCCCAGCCCGAGCCCTCGACCCAGTCGGTCGCCGAGAAGCGGACGCCGAGCGGGCGCTCGGCGGGCCAGATCTCGCGCACCGCCTCGAAGACCTCGAGCGGAAAGCGCATGCGGTTCTCGAGGCTGCCGCCATAGGCGTCCTCGCGCCTGTTCGAGATGGGCGACAGGAACTGGTGCAGCAGATAGCCATGCGCCGAGTGGATCTCGATGACGTCGAAGTCGAGGCGCAGGCAGCGCTTGGCGGCTCGAGCAAAGGCATCGCGCACGCGCTTCAGCGAATTGTCGCCCAGCGCCTCGGGCGTGTGCCAGCCATCGGCATAAGGCACGGCCGAGGGGCCGACGGTCTGCCAGGCGCCCTGCTCGGGCTTGAGCGGCGCGCCGCCGCGCCAGGGCACGTCCACCGACGCCTTGCGCCCGGCATGGGCGAGCTGCATCCCGATCTTGCCCGAGCCATAGGCCCGGAAGAAGTCGACGATCGGCCGGAAGGCCTCCTCCTGCTCGTCCGACCACAGGCCGGTGTCGCCGGGCGAGATCCGGCCCTCGGGCTCGACGCCCGTCGCCTCGACGAAGACGAGGCCGGGGCCCGAGATGGCGAACTGGCCCAGATGCACGAGGTGCCAGTTGCCGGGCACGCCGTCGCGGGCCGAGTACTGGCACATCGGCGCCACGACGATGCGGTTCGGGATCTCGAGCTCGCGGAGCGTGATCGGGTCAAAGAGGTGGGTCTTCGGCATCGGTCCGTTCCTCGTGTCGGGATGGGGCGGGCTGCAAGCCTACCCAAAGCTGCGGCGGCGTGGGGCGGGGATCCGCCCCACGCTCATTCGAAGGCGCGGCTGCCATCCGGCACCGGCACCTCGAAGGTGTTCAGGGTCAGCGAGACGAGCGCGTAATAGCCGCAAAGCCCGACGACGTCGACGAGCCCCTGCTCGCCCAGCACCTCGCGCGCCTCGGCGAATTCGGCGTCGCTGAGGCGGTGCCGCTTGTTGAGCGCCACGGCCGCCCGGTGGACGGCGCGGGCCGCCACCGTGTCGAGCTGCGGCTCGCGGCCGCGACGGATCGCGTCGGTGACGGCCGGGGGCACGCCCGCCTCATGCGCCATGCGGCTGTGCGCCCACCACTCGAACTCGGCCCGGTAATGCGCGGCGGTGACGCAGATCGCGAGCTCGGCCAGGTCGCGCGGCAGCGTCGTGCCGAAGCGGCAATACTGCCCCAGCCTCTGCGCCGCGTCGGCGAAGGCCGGATTGGCCAGCCAGGCGAGGAACGGGCCGCGGATCGAGCCGCGCGGGCCGCCGACGATCGCGTCGTGGACGCGCTGCTGCTCGGGCGTCAGCTGGTCGTAAGGGATCTCCGGCAGCCGGGTCATGCCCCCGCCCTCCCCGTCATCGCACGCGGTCCCAGTCAGGCCGCCGCTTGGCGAGGAAGGCGTCGATGCCCTCCTGCCCCTCGGGCCCGGCCAGCGCCTCGGCGATGCCGTCGGCCTCGGCGTCGAGCTGCGCCTTCAGGCTGTTGCTGGCGGGCCGCCTCGATCAGCTTCTTGCCGTTGGCGAGCGCCCGCGAGGGCTGGGCGGCGATCTGGCCCGCCCAGGCCATCGCCGCCTCGAGCGCGCCGCCGGGCTCGGACAGCCGGTTGATCATGCCGGCGGCGTAGAGCCGCTCGACGGGGATGCGGTCGCCGGTGAAGACCATCTCGGAGACAAACTGGCGCGGCAGGGCGGCGCCGAAGAAGGCGGTCGAGCCGCCATCGGGCGTCAGCCCGATGCGGATGTAGGCGACCGAGACATAGGCGTCGCGCGCCGCGACGATCAGGTCGCAGGCGGCCATGATCGAGGCCCCCGCCCCGGCGGCGCCGCCGTCGACGGCGGCGATGATGGGCTTGGGGCAGGCGCGCATCGCCAGGATCATGTCGTGCAGCCGGTCGACCGAGCTGCGGCGCGTCGCGTAATCGGCCTGGCAGCGCTCCTTCAGCCCGTGGATGTTGCCGCCCGAGCAGAAAAAGCCGCCGGCGCCGGTCAGCACGATCGCGCCGATCTCAGGGTCCGCGCCGGCCTGCTCGACCGCCGCGCGGAAGCCGTCATAGAAATCCCAGCTCAGCGCGTTCAGCGTCTTCGGATCGTTGTTGACCGCCTTCAGCACGCGGCCGTGGCGTTCCAGAAGGATGCGCCCTTCCTGTCCTGTGACCTGGTCGGCCATGCTCGCCCTCCCGCTCGTGGCGCGGACGGTCTACCGCAAAGCCGCCCGGGCGCAAGGGCCCGCGGTCTCGGAATCGCGCATCTGATCACGACGCGCTTCGCGAGCCGCCTCGCCCCGTCGTCCGGGCGGCCTCTACTGCAAGCGGATCGTCGCCTCGACGCGCCGGTTGATGGCGGCAAAGGGGTCGTCGACCTTGGGCTTGCTCTCGCCATAGCCCTGGGCCAGCAGACGCTCGCGCGAGACGCCGAGGCTCTCCAGGTAGACGACCACCGCCTCGGCGCGGCGGTTCGAGAGCTCCATGTTATAGGCGTCAGTGCCGCGCGCGTCCGTGTGGCCGTCGATGTTGAAGGTCGCCTTGGCCAGCTTCTCTCCCGTCATCGCCCTGGCGAATTCGGCCAGGTTCTCCTGGGCCTGCCGGCTCAGCCGGTCCGAGCCGAGCTCGAAGGTGATCAGCATGTCGAACCCGCCCGGGTCGGGCGCCGCGGCCTGGTCGGTCGCGCAGGCGCTCGACGTGCCGATGCAGACCGCCCGCGTGCGCACCTGCCCCTCGACCGCGGGGGCGAAGAACGCCTCGATGTCGCTCGCGCTATAGGACGGGCTCTGCGCCTGCGCGGACACCGACATCAGTGCCGCGGCGAGTGCCGGCACCGCAAGAAATCGCCTGAACATGATCAGCCCCCGGAAACTCAAGCCGGGGAAGTATCGCCTCAGGACGTCGAACTTTCAACCTTGGGGGCGCCCTCGTCCCGGCTGAGCGCGATGTAGCGCTGCAGATGATGGTCGGTGTCGCCGAAGAGGTGGTCGATCATCACCAGGCGCTTGGCGTAATGGGCGAGCGGCCACTCCCAGGTCATCGCGACCCCGCCGTGCATCTGGATCGTCTCCTCGGCCACCAGCCGGCCGGTGCGCCCGACGAGGTTCTTGGCGGCAGAAACATTGAGCTCGCGCTCGGCCCGCGGCGCCTCGAGCGTGTTGGCGGCGAGCATCACGGCCGAGCGCGCCTGCTCGATCTCGAGCATCATGTCGACCATGCGGTGCTGCAGCGCCTGGTTGGCGCCGATCGGGCGGCCGAACTGCTTGCGCTCCTTGAGATAGGCCAGCGTTCCCTCACGGCAGACGTCCATGATGCCGATCGCCTCCGCGCAGACGGCGAGCGCGCCCGCGGCCAGCGTCTTCTCGACCAGCGGGAACGCCTCCGCGCCGGGGGCGCCCAGCGGATGGCAGTTGGCGCCGTCGAGGATCACTTCGGCGACATGCGGGCCGTCGATGCCGGCATAGTCGCGGACCTCGACGCCCGCCGAATTCGGCGAGAGATTGAAGAGCGCGATGCCGTTCTCGTCGCCGGGCTCGCCCGAGAGGCGCGCCGAGACGATCATCAGCTCGGCTGTGGCACCGTTGATCACCACCGCCTTGCGGCCCGTCAGCTCCCAATTGCCGTTGCGCTCGACGGCGCGCGTGGCGATCCGGGCCGCGTCATAGCGGCTCTCGGGCTCGTAATGCGCGAAGGCGAGCAGCGTCTTGCCCTCGATCGCCGCCTCCAGCGCATGCGTCATCCCATGCTCGGCCAACGGCACCGCCGCCAGCAGCGTCGGCAAAAACGGCTCGACGACGAGGCCGCGGCCGACCGCCTCGAAGATCAGCGCGATGTCCTCGCCGGTGCCGCCGAAGCCGCCATGCTCAGGGCTCACCAGCGCGCCGGCGAGGCCGAGACCGCAGAACTCGGTCCAGAGATCGACGTCGAAGCCCGTCTCGGACTTGACCGCGGCGTGGCGCTTCTCGATCGGATAGCGCTCGCGCACGAAGCGCTCGGCCGTGTCCTTGAGCATCTGGCGTTCTTCGGAGAGCGCGAAGTCCATGCGGTTACCCTTGGGTGAGGTGCGATCATGGTGGGTTACACCCACCCTACGGGGTTCGTGTAGGGTGGGTGCAACCCACCCCCTTGGGTCATAAGCCGAGCAGCGCCTTGGCGACGATGTTGCGCTGGATCTCGTTCGAGCCGCCATAGATCGAGGTCTTGCGCATATTGAAGTACTGTCGCGCGGCCTTGAGCGCATAGTCCGGCCCCGGCGGCTCGCCGTTCCAGCCCGGATCGAAGGCTTCTGGCACGTCGGGCAGCGCGTAGGCGCCGACCGCCCGGCGCATCAGGTCCGTCGTCTCCTGCCGGATCTGCGTGCCCTTGATCTTGAGGAGCGAACTTTCCGCCCCCGGCGCCTGGCCCGCGCCAGCCGCGGCGACCACCCGGTTGTTGAAGACCTCGAGCGCCTTGAGGTCGATCTCGACCTGGGCCAGCCGCGCCGCGAAGAGCGGGTCGTCGATCAGCGGGCGGCCACCCGATTGCTGGTCGGACGCCGCGCGCTTTATGCCGCGGATCGCCGCCTTGGAATAGCCGACGCCGGCGATGCCGGTGCGCTCGAAGGTCAGCAGGTACTTGGCGAGCGTCCAGCCCTTGTTCTCCTCGCCGACAAGGTTTTCGGCGGGGATGCGCACGTCCGTGAGGTAGATTTCGTTGACCTCGTGCTCGCCCTCGAGCGTCACGATGGGCCTGACCTCGATGCCGGGCGTCGCCATATCGCAGAGCAGGAAGCTGATGCCCTCCTGCGGCTTGGCCGCCTTGGGATCGGTGCGCACCAGCAGGAAAATCCAGTCGGCGAAGTGGCCATAGGTCGTCCACGTCTTCTGGCCGTTGACCACGTAGTTATCGCCCTCGCGAACGGCGGTCGTGCGGACACTTGCCAGATCCGACCCGGCGCCGGGCTCGGAATAGCCCTGGCACCAGAACTGCTCGTCGTTCAGGATCTTGGGCAGGTACTCCTTCTTTTGCTCCTCGGTGCCGAACTTGATCAGCACGGGGCCGAGCATGTTGAGGCCGAAGGGCACGATGCGGGGCGCGCCGGCGGCGACCATCTCCTCCTCGAAGATGTTCTTCTCGGCCGGGCCCCAGCCGGTGCCGCCGTACTCCTTCGGCCAGTGCCAGGCGAGGAAGCCGCGGCTGCGCAGCAGCGCGTGCCATTGCAGGAAATCGTCCTTCTTCAGCCGCTGGCCCTTGCGGACCCTGTCGGCGAGCTCCTTCGGCAGCTCGCGGCGCAGCCACTCGCGGACATCGGCCTGGAAGGCCTTTTCCTCGGCGTTGTAGGCAAGGTCCATCGCGGGCCTCCTCAGAGGGTCTTTTCCGTGCCCCAGATCGTCGTGACCTGGGACGAGAGCACGCCGCCATTGCCATGCGCCAGGCAGAGGTCGGCATCGGGTATCTGCTTGCCCGGCGCGTCGCCGCGCGCCTGGCGGATCGCCTCGGCCATGACGAAGAGGCCATACATGCCGGGGTGAACGCAGGACAGGCCGCCGCCGTTCGTGTTGACCGGCAATTCGCCGCCCGGCGCGATCCGGCCGCCGCTGACGAAATCCTTGCCCTCGCCCTTGGCGCAGAAGCCGAGGTCCTCGAGGAACAGGATCGTGTTGATCGTGAAGGCGTCGTAGAGCTGCACCGTCTTCATGTCCTGCGGCCCGTAGCCCGCCATGGCAAAGGCGCGCTTGCCGGAATCGGCGGCGCAGGTCGTCGTCAGCGACGGCATCTGGCTGATCATCCGGTGGTCGTGCGCCATGGCGGCGCCGAGCAGGTAGACGGGCTTCTTGAAGTCCTTCGCCCGGTCGGCGCGCACCATCACGGCGGCGGCGGCGCCATCGGTGACGAGGCAGCAGTCGAGCTTTCCCAGCGGGTCCGAAATGGGCCGCGAGGCCAGCACCTCGCTCCACCGTAAGCGGGTCCCGCGTGAAGGCCTCCGGGTTGTGGCTCGCCCAGGCGCGGGCGGCGACGGCCACCTCGGCCAGGTGCTCGCGCGTCGCGCCATAGTCGTGCATGTAGCGGCCCGCCGCCAACGCATAGGCGGTGATCGGGTTGCGCGGCTCGTACTGCGCCTCGAACGGCATGGGCTCGGAGACCGAGCGGAAGCCACCCGCCGTGCGCTGGTTCGAGCCATAGGCGATGACGGCGACGTCGACGAGTCCGGCCTCGAGCGCCAGCGCCGCGTCGAGCGCGTGCGCCAGGAAGGACGAGCCGCCGATGTTCGAGCCCGACGAGAATTTCGGCTGGATGCCGAGATACTCCGCCAGCGACATCGCCGCCATCGAATGTACCGCGGTCGCGGCCCAGATGCCGTCGACCTTGTCGAGCGAGAGCCCGGCATCGTCGAGCGCCTTGAGCACGGCCACGCCCATCAGCTCGGTCGAGTTCCAGCCGGGCGCCTCGCCCGTGCCATGGGTGGCGATGCCGACGCAGGCGGCCTTCCCGCGCAGGTGCGAGAGATCCGTCATGCCGGCACCCAGACGACGGCCGGGGCGCCGTTCAGCTGTTCGACACGCGCGCGGACCTGCATGCCGATTTTCACCTCCTCGGGCGCGATGTCGACGACGCGGCTCATCATGCGCGGGCCCTCGGCCAGGTCGATGAGCGCCACGTTGAAGCTGCCGCCCTTGTCGGGCGAGCGGCGATTGACGGTGGTGGCGTAGACGGTGCCCTCGCCCGCTGGCCTCGACCCAGTCGAGGTCGGTCTCGCCCGTGCCCGGCACGAAGGGGCGCGGATAGAAGACGTGCGCGCCCGTCGAGCGCGAGCGCTGGATCATGAACCGCCCCTCGGCGAGATAGGCCTGGAACTGGGCTTCGGGTCCCGGCACTCATCGCTTCCACTCCACTTCCACGAATCTCAGCTCCTTGTCGCCCGCGTTGATGACGTCGTGCTCGACGCCCGCCTCGCGGAAATAGGACCGGCCGGCGGCCAGATCGGCCTGGCTCTCCCGGCCGTCCGGGCCGACCAGCCGAAGGCGCCCGTCGGTCACAGGCGTGATGACATAGTCGTATTCGTGCCGATGCCAGCCCGTCGCGTCGCCGGGGGCAAAGCGGTACTCGGTGACGCGGGTCTTGTCGTTGTCGACATGCACGATGGCTTGCGCGGTTCCCATTCTGCGGTGCCTTTATCCGGTGCCCATCATTCTGCCGCCTCCCTGAGGGCGAGGCCGAGGCGCTGGCGCGCCGCCAGGTATTCGGCCTCGAGCCTGTCGACCAGCTCGGCGGCGCCGATCACGCCCTTGATGGCGTTGATGCCCTGGCCCGAGCCCCAGATCTCCTTCCAGCTCTTGGGCTTGGACGAGCCGGAGGAGAAGTCCATTTTCGACGGATCGCTCTCGGGAAGATTGTCGGGGTCCATGCCGGCCCGGGCGATGCTGGGCTTGAGGTAGTTGCCGTAAACCCCCGTGAACAAGGACGAATACACGATGTCGTCGGCCGTGCCCTCGACCAGCATCCGCTTGTAGTCCGGATCGGCGTTCGCCTCGTGCGTGGCGATGAAGGCGGTGCCGATATAGCCGAGATCGGCCCCCATTGCCTCGGCCGCCAGCAGCTGGTTGCCGCGGGAGATCGAGCCCGAGAGCAGCAGCGGGCCGCCGAACCACTCGCGGATCTCCTCGACCAGCGCGAAGGGCGAGATGGCCCCGGCATGGCCGCCCGCCCCCGCCGCGACCGCGATCAGCCCGTCGGCGCCCTTCTCGATCGCCTTGCGGGCGAAACGGTTGTTGATCACGTCGTGCAGCGTGATGCCGCCATAGGCGCGCACGGCCTCGTAGACCTCGGTGCGGGCGCCGAGCGAGCTGACGCAGATCGGCACGCGGTGCCGCACCATGATCTCCATGTCGCGCTCGAGGCGCGCATTCGAGCGGTGGACGATCTGGTTGACGCCGAAGGGTGCGGCCGGGCGGTCCGGGTGCGCCTGGTTGTGGGCGTCGAGCTCCTCGCGGATGCGGGTCAGCCAGGCGTCGAGCAGCGGCGGCTCGCCGCGGCGCCTCGCGCGCGTTCAGCGCGGGGAAGCAGCCCGGGATGCCGGCCTTGCACTGGGCGATGACCAGATCCGGGTTCTGCACGATGAAGAGCGGCGCCCCGAAGGCCGGGATGCGAAGGTTCTGCAGGATCGGCGGCAGCGCCATCAGCGCCTCCGCACGATCAGTGCGTCGAGGGCGATGCAGTCGTGCTCGCGGGCGCGCACCGGGTTCATCTCGACCGATTCGATCTCGGCCGCATGGGCGACGGCGAAGACCGAGAGCTTCGAGATCGCCTCGCCGAGCGCGCGCATGTTCACGGGCCGCTTGCCGCGCGCGCCGTGCAGCATGGCGCGCCCATGCAGCTCCTCGACCATCTCGCAGGCCGTGTCGTCGCTGATCGGCGCGCGGCGGAAGGCGACGTCGCCCAGCACCTCGGTGAAGACGCCGCCCAGGCCCGCCATCACCACCGGGCCGAACACCGGGTCGATCTTGGCGCCGAGGATCAGCTCGATCCCGCCATTGACCATCGGCGAGACGAGCACGCCGTCGATATGGGCATCGGGCTTGTAGTGCGAAGCGTTGTTCGTCAGCTGGTTGTAGGTCTGCCCGGCGATGTCCTCGGTGACGCGCAGCGCGACGCCGCCAGCCTCGGTCTTGTGGAGGATGTCGGGCGAGGCGATCTTCATCGCCGCCGGACCGTGCATCGCCGCCACAACCTCGCGCGCCTGCTTGGACGACCGCACGAGCTGGTCCTCGACGACCTCGAGCCCCGCCTTGCGCAGGATCTGCTTGGCCTCGCGCTCGCCGAGCGGGCCGGTCGGCAGGGCGGGCATCGCCGGCACCTGCGGCACCTCGGGCACGCCGCGGTCGAAGGCCCGGCCGAAGCCGCAGACGGCCGCCATGGCGGCGACGGCGCGGGTCGGGTCCTCGTAGCAGGGGAAGCCTTCGGCCTCGTACTCGGCCAGGATCTCGTCGCTCGCGATCAGCGACTGGATGAAGAGCGTGCGGTCGCGGCCCTTCATGGCGCGCGCGCAAGCCGCCGATGATGTCGCCGGCGATCGCCGGGTTGCCGGCCACCGTCGTCCAGAAGCCGATCAGCGCGTCATAGCCGCCGCGGTCGAGCATCATGCGCGTGAAGGTCTCGACGAGGCTGAGATCGTTGAAGAACTGCGCCGTGACGTCGACCGGATTGCGCGGGGCGGCGAAGGGGACGAGCTTCTTCAGCTCGGCCTGCGCGTCGGCCGGCATGGGGGCGACATCGAGGCCGTGGTCGGCCGCGGCATCCGCCATCAGCACGCCGGCGCCGCCCGAGATGGTGACGAGGCCGATCTTGCGGCCCGCCGGGTAGATGCGCGGCCGGCAGGCCAGCGCGACGTCGAGCATCTCCTCGGTGGTGCGCGCCCGGTGCGCGCCGCATTGGCGCAGCACGGCGTCATAGACCTTGTCCTCGCCGGCGAGCGAGGCGGTGTGCGACGAGGCGGCCTGCGCGCCCACATCCGAGCGGCCGACCTTCATGAAGATGACGGGCTTGCGCGCCGCCCGCGCCGTCTCCAGCGCGTCGACCAGCACGGCGCCGTCCTTGATCCACTCGGCATAGGCGCAGATCGTGTGCACGTCATCGTGCTCGGCCATCAGCCGGATCACCTCGGCCGTGTGCAGGTCGCATTCGTTGCCGCTGGTGACCCAGTAGTTCATGCCCAGGCCCTTCTTGCGGGCCACGTAGTAGATATGGCTGCCATAGGCGCCCGATTGCGAGGCGATGCCGAGCCCGCCGGGCAGCGGCGTCGAATAGCTGATCGTGTTGGTGAAGGTCGGGTAGAACCTCCTGGCCGCGTTGAAGGCGCCGAGGCAGTTCGGGCCGACCACGCGCACGCCCGTCTCGGCGGCGATCCGCGCCAGCTCGTCCTGCCAGCGCGCGCCCTCCTCGCCGGCCTCGGCAAAGCCGGAGGAGAAGATCATCACGGTCTTGGCCTGCTTGGCCACGGCCTCGTGCATGACGCCCACGACCTGGGCGGCCGGCACGGCGACCAGCACGAAGTCGACCGGGCCGGGAATGTCCGAGAGCGTCGGAAAGGCGTCGAGGCCCTGCACCTTCTCGCGGTTCGGGTTGACCGGGTAGACGGCGCCCTCGAAGCCCTGCTCGATGAAATAGGCGAGCGGCCGGCCGCCGATCCGGCGCGGGTTGTCCGAGGCGCCGACGATCGCCACGTGCCGCGGGCTGAGCAGGTCGTCGAGGGTGGTGCGATGCGCCGCTCCTCGACCCTCCCGCCGGTAGGGTGGGTGCAACCCACCGTGGCCGGAACGGTGGGTTTCACCCACCCTGCGCGACGTCATACCGTCGCCACCGGGGTGGCGGGCGAGCCGACCGCGCCCGGCAGGCGCAGCGGCGGCGCGGTCAGCAGGCAGCGGTTGCGGCCGTTGTCGCGGAACCAGTGCGCGAGGTCCCAGAGCCACCAGATCTCGCCCAGGGGGATGCCGAGCTTGAAGAGGCAGAGCTCGTGCAGCGGCAGGCCGGCGCGCTGGCCCTGGCCGGTGCGCGAGGGCGCGCGCTCGACGGCGTAGTTGTCGGCGATCAGCGCCACGAGCCCGGAGTCGCGCACCCATTCCTGCAGGCGCGGGTCGCGGCCTTCCAGCGCCGTGCAGCTGCCGTGCAGCATCTCCTTGGTCGGCTGGCGGTTGGCGTCGAGCATCAGCTTGGTCCAGCCGGTGTGGAACATGACCATGTCGCCCTTCTCGACCGTCACCTTCTGCGCGCGCATCGCCTCGTCCAGGCCCGCCATGTCGATGTCGAGATGGTCGTGGCCATGGACGGCGTGCAGGTCGATCAAGACGGCCCTGCCCTGCACGCAGGTCTCGGCGATCGTCTCGATGCCGAGCCGTTGCGCCTCGCTGGCCGTCAGCCCGCCATGATCCTCGCAGGTGCCGGCGGTCGCGATGTGCTCGCCACCGCGCCAGCCATTGTAGAAGACGGCCTCGGGCTGCCCGTCGCCATCGGCGTCGAACCACGAGCCGACATGGGCGAACGCATCCCACTGGGTGGAATACTGCGTGTGCAACATCACCCGGTCGTCATTGACGACGTCCGTCAGGTCCGGGTTTCCCATGGCGTCCGCCATGCGCAGCACGAAGCGGTCGGTGCCGTCGGGCGTACGGGTGGCAAACCGCCGGGGCGGGTGCCGCGCCGGGTTCAGCAGATTGCCGCCAGGATAGTCGAGCGGCATCGACAGGCAGAAGGCGCGGCCCTCGCGCACCTCGGCCACGCCCTTCTTCACCTGCTCCGGCCCCAGCCAGTTCAGCCGGCCGATCTGGTCGTCGGGGCCGAAATCGCCCCAGTTCGAGCCCTCGGGCCTGTTCTTCCAGCGCATCGGCGTCCTCAGTTGGGGGTGTAGAGGCTGAGGCCGAGCAGGGCCCGGCGGCGCAGCCATGATGTCGGGCGATAGCGGTCCTCGCCGGTGATCTCCTGGATGGCGTTCAGCGCCTGATAGCAGCTCCAGCCGCTCATCTCCTCGCCGAGCGCGATCGAGCCGCGCGGGTAGTTGAGGCCGAGCTGCATCGCGGTGTCGATGTCCTCCGGGCTCGCCAGCCCGATCTCGGCCATGTAGCAGCCGAGATTGGCCACCATCGCCGCCATGCGCTGGCCGACGAAGCCCGGGCTGTCGTTGATCCAGGTGACGGCGCGGCCCGAGGCGGCGATGGCGGCCGCGACGGGCGCCAGCCGCTCGCGGTCGGTGCCGGGCGCGGCCATCACGGTGACGCGCTTGGAGGGGTCGCCCATCAGGTCGACGCAGAGCAGTCGTTCGTGATCGGCGCCGTCGACGGCGATGCTGGTGGCGTCCTTGCCGATCGGCGCCGCCAGGATCGGGCAGCTGCCGTCGTCCTCGATGATGTCGAGCCCGATCTCGGCGCAGAAATGGCGCAACACGTCGTCGCCCGTCATCTCGTCGCGCAGGCCGGCGAAATCCGCCTCCTCGTTGTCGTCGGCGAGCGCGTCGAGCAGCGCCAGCGACTCGGCGCCCTCGCTCGCCAGCGCGACCTTCCGCGCGGGGCGCGCGTCGGTGACGAAGTCGGGCGAGGGTCGGTCCTTGGGCTTGCCGCCCTCGTACTCGAACCAGCCCTTGCCCGCCTTGCGGCCGAAGAGCCCGGCATCGAACATCGCCATGTGGTTGGCCGAGGTCTTGAGCCGCGGGTCGTCCATATAGCCGCCGGCGATGATCCGGCTGACGGGATAGTTCACGTCGATGCCGGTCAGGTCCATCAGCTCGAACGGCCCCATGCGGAAATGCCAGCAATCGCGCATGACGGCGTCGATCTGGGCGGGCGTCGCGACGCCCTCATGCGCGATGCGCAGCCCCTCGGTCGTGTAGGCCCGCCCGCCCATGTTGACGAGGAAACCGGGGCTGTCCTTGACCTCGACGGGGGTGCGCGTCATGCGCCGGCCGAGCGCCATCAGGTGCTCGATCGTCGCGTCCGAGGTCTCGGCGGCGCGGATCACCTCGACCAGCTTCATCAGCGGCACGGGGTTGAAGAAGTGCAATCCGCCGATGCGGTCGCGATGCGCGCAGGCGCGCGCGAGCGAGGCGATCGGGATCGACGAGGTGTTGGACGCGATCAGGCAGTCGGGGCGCACCACCCCTTCGAGCTCCGCGAACAGCTTCCGCTTGGCGTCGAGGTCCTCGAAGATCGCCTCGACGACCGCGTCGCAGCCGGCGAGCCCGGCGAGCGACGGGGCCACCTCGAGCCGCCCCTTGGCGGCCGCCGCCTCGTCGGCGCTGACCCGGCCCTTCTCGGCCATGCGGTCGATGTGCCCGGCGATCTTCTCGCGCGCCGCCGCGGCACCGCCCTCGCGCGCATCGAACAGGATCGTGCGCATCCCGCCCTGGGCTGCAACCTGGGCGATCCCTTGCCCCATCGCGCCGCAGCCGGCCACGCCGACCGTGTAAGCAGGATCGTCCGGATGTCGCATCTCGCCTCCCTGCCCGGCCGCCTGGCCCCGGTCTCCGCGCCGGGTTCAATGCCGGAGTCGGCGCCACATTAACACCCGCCGCGCGAATTGAAACCGGCCCGCCACGGGCCGGCTGATCGCCGCCCATCCCGCTACCCCGTCCCGCCGCCCTATCCCGCCGCCCCATCCCGCCGGCCCGCCGCCCCGTCCGCCGCCTTGGCGAAAGGTTAATTCGTCCGGCGGCCGGAACGCAGGCGCAGAGTTGCTGTTGTTCCTCCAGGTACTCGCGTGGCGTGTGTACCGCTCTCAACCAGAATGAGGTTGATCTATGTTCGTCCACATCAAACAGCCCCTCCATGAAGTGAACGTCGGCGAGCCCGATCCTCTCTTTGCCGAGAAGCTGCTCGAGCAGTTCGGCGGCGCGACCGGCGAGCTGACGGCGGCGCTGACCTACTTCACCCAGTCGTTCCACCAGGACGATGCGGGGATCCGCGACATGCTGCTCGACATCGCGACCGAGGAGCTCGGCCATCTCGAGATGGTCGGCATGCTGATCGAGCAGCACACGAAGAAGGCGTCGGAGGACCTGCAGGACCGCGCCTATGCCAGCAGCCTCTTCGCCGTCCGCGGCATGGGCCCGCACCTGCTGGACAGCCAAGGCTCGAGCTGGGACAGCCGCTATGTCAACGAGGGCGGCAGCCCTGTGCGCGACCTGCGCGCCGACGTCGCAGCCGAGGCGGGCGCGCTGCAGACCTACGAGACGCTGCTGAAATACGCGCAGGACGATGGGACGAAGAAGACGTTGAACCATCTGGCGACGCGCGAGGTCGCGCACACGCACATGTTCATGGAGGCGCTGCGCTCGATGGACAAGCTGACCGAGCCGCTGTTCGGCGACCTGCAGCCCGATGACACCGTCGACGTCTACTACAACCTCAGCCACCAGGTTTCCGGCGACAGCGAGCGCGGTCCGTGGAACAAAGATCCGGCCTTCAAATATGTCGCGAACCCCGTCGAGAACCTGACCAAGAAGGGCTGACGAGCGGGGCCCGGATCATGGACAATCTCATCAGGGCAATCGAGCTCGACCGGCGCGCCTTCCTCTCTGCGGCAGCCGCGCTGGCGGCCACCGCCGCCGCCCCGCCGACACTGGCCTCGGACATGACGAGGCTGGCGCCGGAGATCGACGGCGCGCTTGCGGCATGGGTGCGATGGTCGCCCGGCAAGCCCGCCCGCGTCGTGATCGGCCATCGGTCTTCCGAGGCCGCGACCTATCTGCCCGTCGCCGACCGTACGGGCGCCGTGGTCGCGGCGCCGGCGCAGGCGATCGCCGCCGGACGGCAGGCGCTGGCCGCGGCCGTCGCCCCGGGCTGGGGAGCGGCGCCGGAGGCGTGCCAGGTCTCGCGCGGCGAGATCCGCCATGAGCCGAGCGGCCGGGCGGTGGCGGCCTGCATCTGGCTCGCGCTCGGCAACTGAGCGAAACTGCGGTGCCGGCCCGAGCCGGCACCGTGGCCGCCCGCCGCCCTGGCCCGCCGCCCCCTGATCCGCCGCCCTGGTCCAGCGGCGACGGCGGCCGCGATCGCTAGACGATGTGGCGCTGCAGCGACGGCCGTGCCGCCGAAGCCATCGGCCCGGCCGCGCCCGGGCACGCCATCAGCGCCGCCCAGTCCAGCGCCGTGACCCGCGCCGCCTCCGAGAGGCCCAGAAGCGCGTCGCCCAGCACCGCCTGGAGCCGTGACACGAGCGCGGTTGCGGCGTCGAGCCGATAGCCGGTCAGCGGCCGACCGGCGAGCGCCGCGTCGAAGGCCATGATGCGCTCTTCCGCCGCCTCGCGGAACGCGGCGATGGCGGCCTCGCGCGCCGCCGCGACGGCGTGGCGCGCCCGCCCGAGATAGGCGCCGACCGCCGGCACGGTCTGCGCCGCCTCGTCAAAGCCGAAAAGCGGCGCCTGGACGGGACCGCCGTTCTGGTCCAGACCCTGGCCCGAAGCCGTCCGGGTCCCGGGGACCGTCACCGTCCCACGCGCCAGGTCCATGGTGAGCACGTCGAGATCGGCGCCGGCGGGCCTGACCACGACCCGCTCAAGATCGCCCGAGATCTCGAGGAAGTCGGGGGCGCCGATCCGAGCGCAGATGCCGAGCGCATGCTCCAGCGCCTCGACCATGTAAGCGGTGATGACCTGCTCGCGGCCGAGCCCGTCCTCGCCGGCGCACCAGTTGCCGAGCCGCGCCGCGACCCGCTGCTCGCCGCCGATGGCGAGCCGCGCCGCGATCGCCAGCGCCGCCGGCGCCGAGGCCGCATGTCGCGGCACGCCCTGCGCCGACGACCGCCCGCTGGCGGTGTCGCGCAACCGCGTCTCGATCGTCGCCTGCGGCAGCCCCGCCCCCGTCACCGCGGCGAGATACCGAGACAGCGCCGTGTCGAACGCGGTGAAGACGTTCTTCGAGACCAGATGCGAGACGATGACGGCACGCCCATCGGCCACCTCTTGGCGCGCCAGGCCGAACAGGCGCAGCCGCTCGGTGCTCGGCTCGGCGATCGTTTCGAAGAACCCGACGTGATCCATGCGCGTACCCCAACACGTTGGCGCTACTGGCCGCCTGACGCTCTGCTCGCGTCCAGACTTCCGCAAGGATCACGCAAATTCCAGCAGTTTTTAGCTGGTTGTCTCAAAACGTCGCTCAATTCTCGCAAGAACACACGCAGCGTGAACGGCGTCCTGTCGTGAGACGACCAGAGCGCGACCGATCCTCTTACTTGCCGACACGCGGCGCGCTAGTTACCCGGTGGCCGCCTGCGACTTGACATTGCAGATTCGCCGGCCGTCGGCACGGGGCCGCGCCGGCCCCTGCCCGGCCCCTGCCCGGCCCCTGCCCGGCCTTGCGCAGCCTCGGCGCGAAAACCCGGGCCACGGCCGCCCTTCTCGCTTGAATGCCGCAAGCCATTCCGCAAAAAGGGCGCGGAACGAGAAAACACCAAGGGAGGATCTCATGCGCCTGATCACCATCTCGACGGCCGCCTGTCTGATGGCCGGAGTGGCGCTGGCCGCCGAGACCGATGCCAAGCTGCCCGGACAGCTCGCCTGGACCGCCTATGACACGGGCAGCGCCGGCTACAACCAGGCGGTCGCCATCGGCTCGGCCCTGCAGTCGGCGCTGGGCACGAACCTGCGCGTGCTGCCCGGCAAGAACGACGTCAGCCGCAACGAGCCGCTGCGCCAGGGCAAGGTGCAGTTCTCGGCCAATGGCGTCGGCGGCAGCTTCATGGCGCAGGAAGGCGTGTTCGAGTTCGGCGACAAGAACTGGGGGCCGCAGCCCGTCCGCGTGCTGCTGGCCAACAACGGCGATGTCGGCCTCGCGCTCGGCGTCGCGGCCGCGGTCTGCGAGGAGGTCGGCAAGCCGAACTGCGAGGGCTTCGAATATTCGGATCTCAAGGGCCGGCGGGTCGCCTGGGTCAAGGGCTCGCCCTCGCTCAACGTCAACAACGAGGCCTACCTCGCCTATGGCGGGCTGACCTGGGACGACGTCGAGAAGGTCGAGTTCGGCGGCTTCGGCGACAGCTGGACCGGCATGGTCGACGGCTCGGTCGACGCGGCCTTCGCCTCGACGAACTCGGGCCGGGCCTACGAGGCGGCGTCGAGCCCGCGCGGGCTGGTCTGGCCGCCGGTCGACCCGACGAACGAGGAAGCGCTGAAGCGGATGTATGCGATCGCGCCCTTCTTCACCCCGATGACCGCGACCGTCGGCGCCAATATCGACGGGGTCGAGGGCGGGCGCCAGACCGCCGGATACGCCTATCCCGTGCTGATGACCTATGCCGACCAGGACGAGGACCTCGTCTACAACATGACCAAGGCGATGGTCGAACTCCTGCCGGCCTATGGCGCATCGGACGTGCCGGGGATCAAGGGCTGGGACGTGAAGAACCAGGACTTCACCTGGGTGGCGCCGTACCACCCGGGCGCCATCAAGTACTTCAAGGAGATCGGCGTCTGGAACGACGAGGCGCAGGCCCACAACGACAAGCTGATCGCGCGGCAGGAGGCCCTGCAGAAAGCCTGGGAGGAGCTGCAGGCCCAGAACCCCGACAACTGGGAAGAGGCCTGGGACCAGAAGCGCCGGGAGGCGCTGAAGGCCGGCGGCTTCGAGGTGGTGTTCTGATCCTCGGCTGACACCGGCCCGTGGCCGGACACCCTCGCCGACCCTCCCCCTCTCCGGGGGAGGGCGCACGCCTCGCTTCCGACGGGGCGCTGTCGCCCGTGCCGGCCCGGCTGCGACCCGGCGCCAGGCGCGGCGCCAGCCTCGGCCAACCAACCCTCGGCGATGCTCCGATCGCCCCTCGGCGGTCCGCACCATGAACCACTCCGACGACGATCGCCGCATGCCCGGGACCAACCCGAACCCCGGCGAAGGCCAGCCGCCCTTGGTCGCGCCCGGCGCGCCGGCCGAGGCGGACAAGCTCGGCGGCGGCCCGTCCGCCCTGCAGCGCGAACTCGCCGCCGAGCGCGCCAGCTATTCGGGGCCGGCGCGCTGGCTGATCATCGTCGGCACGCTCGCGGCGGTCGCGCTCGCGATCAACCAGCTCTTCAACCTGCAGCTCGGCGGCTATGTGCTGATCTCGGGCATGTACCTCTATGTGCTGGCCGGCATCTTCCTGTCGCTGACATATGTCTGCTTCCGGCACAGCCAGGCCGCGCAGACGTCGACCTTCGAGGCGTTCCTGGCCGGCGGCATGGTCGCGGCGGTGCTCACCTACTCGACCATTTCGGTCATCCGCTACCTCTCGGTGCTCGGCTGGCTGCCCGATGCGGTGGCGACGACCCAGATCTTCACCATCCCGACGTTCGAGACGGCCGAAAGCTGGCTGCAGCTCCTGTTCCTGGCGCTGTTCGCCGCCTTCGCCGTCTGGCTCGCCCTGTCGCTGCGCGGCCGGCGCGTCGCGCCCAGCGCCGTGCCATGGTTCGACTGGCTGCTCGCCGGGCTGGCGCTGGTCGTCTGCGGCTTCTTCGCCTGGACGGCCGACGAGAGCCTCGAGAGCGGGTGGGAGTACGCCGCCCCGCAGGAGGCGGTCTGGTTTTCGGTCGCGCTCTACCTGATGATCCTCGAGGCGACGCGGCGGGCCGGCGGCCTCGTGCTGTTCCTCATCGTCCTGCTCTTCTCGCTCTACCCGACCTTCGCCAGCCACGTCCCCGACCCGCTGAGCGGCTTCCAGAGCCCGTTCCTCGACGTCATCCCGTTCTTCATGATCTCGTCCGAGGCGTCCTTCGGCATCCCGATGAACGCCTTCGGCACGCTGGTGATCGGCTTCATCCTGTTCGGCGCCATCCTGCAGTTCACCGGCGGCGGCCGGTTCTTCAACGACCTCGCTCTGGCGATGGTCGGCCAGTATCGCGGGGGCGCGGCCAAGGTCGCGATCTTCGCCTCGGGCTTCATGGGCTCGATGTCGGGCTCGGTGATCTCGAACGTGCTGACGACGGGCGCCGTGTCGATTCCGGCCATGAAGGCGACCGGCTTCTCGCCCCGCTACGCCGCTGCGACCGAGGCCTGCGCCTCGACGGGCGGCGTGCTGATGCCGCCGATCATGGGCGCGACCGCCTTCGTCATGGCGTCCTGGCTGGCCCGGCCTTACGTCGACATCATGCTGGCGGCGGCGATCCCCTCGCTGCTCTATTATTTCGGCCTCTTCGCCCAGATCGACGCCTATGCGGCGCGGCGCGGCCTCAGGGGCATGGCACGCGAGACCCTGCCCCGCATGCTGGCGACGCTGAAAAGCGGCTGGATCTACATCCTGGTCTTCGGCGTCCTGATCTTCCTGATGGTCGCCTTCCGCTGGGAGACGCGGGCGCCGTTCTACGCCATCGTGCTTCTGCTGATCGCCAATCAGATCATGCGCGGCTCGCGCTTCACGCTGCGCAGCTTCCTCGACATGATCGTCTCGGTCGGGCGCACGCTGGCCGAGCTCACCGCCGTGCTGCTCGGCATCGGCATGATCGTCGGCGCCTTCCAGGCGACAGGGCTGACCGGGCCGCTGGCGACCGAGCTCATCTTCATGGCGGGCGACTCGGTCGTCATGCTGCTGCTGATGGGGGCGCTGACCTCGTTCATCTTCGGCATGGGGATGACGGTGACGGCCTGCTACATCTTCCTGGCCGTCGTGCTGGCCCCGGCGCTGGTGCAGGGCGGGCTGAACGTGCTCGCCGTCCACCTCTTCATCCTCTACTGGGGCATGGTCAGCTACATCACGCCGCCCGTCGCGCTCGGCGCCTTCGCGGCCGCCTCGATGGCCGGCGCCTCGCCGATGAAGACGGGGCTCGAGGCGATGCGGCTCGGCGGCGTCATCTACATCGCGCCCTTCTTCTTCGTGCTGAACCCGGCGCTGATCGGCGAAGGCCCGTGGCTCGAGGTCGTGATCGTGCTCGCCTGCGCGCTGGTCGGCGTCTGGTTCCTGGCGGCCGCCATGCAGGCCTATGTCGCCTGGCTCGGGCCGTTCCCCTATTCGCCCATGGGCTACCTGATGCGCGCGATCCTGGTGCTGGCGGCGCTCGCCATCGCCGCCCCGGCGGGGGGTGCTCTCGGCATCGGCCATGTCGAGCTGACGGTCGGCGGCTTCGTCGTCGCGCTCCTGCCGCTGGCCTATGCCTGGCGCCAGGGACGCTTGGCGCCCGCCTGAGGGCGCTCAGCGCTCGGCGGGCGGGATCGACCTGATCCGCGCGACATGCGCGGCGATGTCGTGGTCGTCGTATTTCAGCCGCCGCCGTTCGACCGCATGCGGCTGGTGCACGCGGCTGACCCCCTTGCGCCATTCGGTGCGCGGCCGGATCGGCCGCGGCACGAAGCCGCCGCCGCAGTTCGGGCAGACGTCGAACAGGTGGTTGTCGACGCAATCGGCGCAGAATGTGCACTCATAGGAGCAAATGCGCGCCTCGACGCTCTCCGGCGGCAGGTCGCGGTCGCAGCGCTCGCAGTTCGGCCTGAGTTCCAGCATTCGGTGCATCTCCTTCGGTCAGTTCGGCGCGATAAAGCGGCATCCCGGACGGCGCGGGCGCGCAGCATGGGCTCGCCCGGTCGCCAAACGACAGAAATAGAGCCACGCCGCGTGACAACGGATTCCGGCTCCCGTTCATCCTTGAGATGATTAGACCGCAATCTTTACGCGATTCGCCTGGCGGTAGACGACAGCTTCGACTCAAGGTAGATTCTCCTGGCTTGGATCAATTGCTCCCGCTCTTTCCTGGAGGACGTACCACATGCGCAGAGCCCTGATTGCCGCATTTTCGATCGTTCTCTCTTCCGCCGGCATCGCTGGCGCGACCACGATAAATGAAGATTTCTCGGGTTATGCCGCGTCGACTGTCCTCAACGCGCCGGACAGCCTCTTCGGCGGGGCCTGGAAGACCACGGACGGCACGGTCGACTACCTCGTGAGCGGGAGCTCGTTCGGATCGCTCTGCCGCGGAGATGCCGCCTGCATCGACCTCGACGGCTCGTCCGGCAATGCCGGCGTCTTCAGCACGGGGTCGCCTGTGGACCCGGGAAGCTACCTGCTGTCCTTCCTGCTCTACGGCAGCAGCCGCGGATCGACCGACGAGGTCACGGTTTCGCTCGGGGACTATTTGAACACGTTCACGATCAGCTCGGACGGGTCGCAGCAGGTGATCAATGCGCTCGTCATGGTCGGCGCCGGCGGCTCGCCTCTGAGCTTCAGCAATGCCGGCGGCGACAACCTCGGGGCATTGCTCACCCGGGTCAGCCTGAGCCCGCAGGGGACGAACGCGATCCCGCTGCCGGCTTCTCTCCCGCTGCTGCTCGCCGGCCTCGCGGCGTTCGCCGCGCTCCGTCGCCGCAACTGACGTCCTAGGGCGTCCGCCGAACAGCGGCTCCCCAGCAGTCACTGAATTGGTTCTTTCAGCGCCTCGAGCAGCTTGTGCTTGAGGATCTTGCCGGTCGCCGCCGCCGGCAGGGCGGGCAGCACATGGTATGCCGCCGGCCGCTTGTAGGGGGCGAGCTCGGCCCTGACGAGCGCGTCGAGCTCGGCGCAATCGACCTTGCCGCCCGGCACCAGCTGCAGGAACGCGACGATCTCCTCGTTGCCCGCCTCGACCGGCCGGCCGACGACGGCGGCGATCGCCACCGCCGGATGCTTGGTCAGCACGCCCTCGATCTCGGGCGGGTAGACGTTGAAGCCCGAGCGGATGATCAGCTCCTTCAGCCGCCCGGCGATGGTCAGCCAGCCGCGCTCGTCCATCCGGCCGAGATCGCCCGAGCGGAACCAGCCCTCGGGCGTGATCGCCTGCGCGGTCAGCTCGGGCGCCTTGTAATAGCCGCGCATGATGCAGCGGCCGCGCACCCAGACCTCGCCCACCTCGCCCGGCGGCAGCGGCTGGCCGTCGGTCCCGGCGATGCGCAGCTCGACGCCGAGGCAGGCGGGGCCGACGCTCGTGCCCTCGACATACTGCCCCTGCGGCGTCACCGCGCCCAGCGGCGCCGTCTCGGTCAGCCCCCAGCCATTGCTGAGCGGCATGCCGAACAGCCGCTCGATGCGCGCCTTCAGCCCCGGATCGAGCGGCGCCCCGCCCGAGCCGATGAAGCGCAAGTCGGGCGCGCTGATGCCGCCCCGCGCCTCGCCGAGAGCGGCGATCCCCGCATGCATGGCCGGCACGCCCGAGAACGAGGTCACGCCATCCTCGGCAAAGGCCCTGAGCGCCTCGGCCGGGTCGAAGCGCGGGACGAAGTCGACGCGATTGCCCTGGTAGAGCGCGGTCCCCAGCACGGCGCCGAGCCCGAAGATGTGGCTGATCGGCAGCGGGCACCAGACATGCGCGCCGGACCCCCGGGCCGCTGCGCCGTCAAGGCCGCGGCGACCGAGGTCAGGTTGTCGTGCGTCAGCATCACCCCCTTGGGCGTGCCCGTCGTGCCGGTCGTGTAGATCAGCGCGGCGACGTCGCGGGCCGGATCGCCCGTCATCGCCTCCGGCTGGCCGGGATCGGCATGGCCGCCGATCCGCCCGCCGAGGTCGAGGAAGGGCCGCACCGCGCCCAGCCGCTGCGCATGCCGCGCCGCCGCCTCGGACACCGCGTCGGTGCAGACGACGATGCGCGGCCGGCAGTGCGCCGCCAGCTTGTCGACCTCGGGCCCCGTCAGCCGCGCGTTCAGCGGCACCGCCCAGGCGCGCATCCGCTGCGCGGCGCTGATCGCCACCGCCGCCGCGCGCGAGTTCTCGCAGATGACCAGCACGCGGTCGCCTGGCTGCACGCCCAGCGAGCGGTAGAGCGCCACCGCCGCCTCGACCGCGGCGCCGAGCTCGGCATAGCTCAGCCGCCCCAGCGGGTCCGTCAGCGCGATCGCGTCGGGCCGCTCGGCGGCCCAATGCAGCACGCGGTCGCCGGCCCACGCCACCTCGGGGTGCAGCTCTTCGTTCATACGCCTCTCGCCGATCCGCCTCAGATGCCCGCCGCCTGTCGATAGCCGGATAGGCAGGCCGTCAGGTTAAGCCCGAGCGCATCGGAGAGGTAGCCCCCCTCCTGTACCAGAACGGTCGGCAGGCCCAGGCGCGCGACGGCCGCCACCGATGCGCTCGAAGGCCGCCGTCGACAGCCGCATCCCCTTCAGCGGGTCGTCGCGATGGGCGTCGAGCCCCAGCGCCAGCACCAGCGCACCGGGCCGGTAGGCGCGCACCGTCGCCAAGGCCTCGTCGAGCGCCGCCATGTAGCCGTCGTCCTCGGTCGTGCGCGGCAGCGGCAGGTTGCGGTTATAGCCATCGCCCGGCCCCGCCCCGCGCTCGTGCGCATAGCCGCAGAGAAAGGGATAATAGTCGGCCGGATCGGCGTGCAGCGACACCGTCAGCACGTCGGCGCGCGCGTAGAAGATCCCTTGCGTGCCGTTGCCGTGGTGCACGTCGACGTCGAGGATCGCCACGCGCTCATGCGCCCGGCGCAGCCTCTGGGCGGCGATGGCCGCGTTGTTGAGAAAGCAGAACCCGCCCGCCAGGTCGGCATAGGCGTGGTGCCCCGGCGGACGGCAGAGCGCATAGGCCGCGCGCTCGCCCGCCAGCACCGCCTCGGCCGCCGCCACGGCGGTGCGGGCGGACCAGCAGGCCGCCTCCCAGGTGTGCGGGCCGATCGGGCAGGCCGTGTCCGCCTGGTGGAAGGCGGCGAGGCCCACGGGCGCCGTCGGGTACCCGCCGAGCGTCCGGTCGAGATGAACGTTCGGCAGCACCTCGTCCGAGGCGCCCTCCACGCCCTGCCAGCGGCCGTGGATCGTCTCCAGAAAGCGCAAATAGGCCGGCGTGTGGATCGCCGCGACAGGGCCGAGCCCGCTTTCGGCCGGGCGCTCGATCTGCAGCCCCGCTTCCTGCGCGCCGGCGAGCAGCCGGTCGGCGCGCTCGGCCTGCTCGGCCGAGGCGCGGAAGACGCCGGCGACCATGAACTTCTGCGGCTCGTGCCGCTTCTGCTCCTCTGCGAAGAACGCTTTCATACCGCGGTCAGCCCTCCATCGACCGAGACCGCCTGGCCGGTCATGAACGTGTTCGATGGATCGCACAGCATCAGCATGACGGCGACGATCTCGTCCGGCGCGGCGACGCGGCGCATCGGGATGCGGCCGGCGATCCGCTTGTAGGCGGCCTCGCGGCTCTCGTTGCGGGCGCCGGCGATCTCGTCGGCCATCTCGTCGAAAAGCGGCGTCACGGCAAAGGACGGGCAGATCGCGTTCACCCGCACGTTGAACCGCGCATATTCGTCGGCCGCCGCCCGCGTCAGGCCGACGACGGCGTGCTTGGACGCCGCATAGGCCGACAGCATCCCGGCGCCGACGAGGCCCGCCGCCGAGGCGGTGTTCAGGATGCAGCCGCCCCCCGCCTCGGCCATCACCGGCAACTGAAACTTCAGCCCGAGAAAGACGCCGCGCGCGTTGATCGCCATGATGCGGTCGAACGCCTCCACCGAGGTGTCGGGCAGGCGCGCCAGCGGCGCGCCCACCCCGGCATTGTTGAGCGCGATGTCGAGCCGGCCGAAATGCGCCAACGTCGCTTCGACCAGCCGGCGCTGATCGTCCTCGCGGCTCACATCGGTGCGGATGGCGATGTGCGGCGAGCGCTCCAGCCGCCGTGCGGTGTCCGCCATCGCCTCCTCGTTGATGTCGGCCAGCGCCAGCCGCGCGCCCTCGGCCGCGAAGCGCTCGGCAGCCAGCCGGCCAAAGCCGCTGCCGGCGCCCGTGATCAGGACCGTCTTGCCCTCGAAGCGTCCCTCAGCCACCGCCCGCGGCCTCCACACCCTTGCGCGCGAACACAGGGACATAGGTCCCCATCTTCAAGGCCCGCTCCGGGTTCGAGGCATTGCCGTCGAGCCCGCGCTTCTTCACCCCCTGCACGATCGCCGCCATGCGGAAAAAGCTGAAGGCGACGCAGAAGTCGAAGATCGGGATGCCCGAGAGCCCGCGCCGCTCGCAATAACGCACGACATATTCCTCCTCGGTCGGCACCCCGTGCGCCTTGCGGTCGAACCCTTCCAGCCCGCGCGTGTCCTCGCCGGGCGGCATGCGCCACTGCATGCACTGGTAGGCGAGGTCGGAATACGGGTGGCCCAGCGTCGAGAGCTCCCAGTCCAGCACCGCCAGCACGACCGGGCGGTCGCGGCCATAGATCATGTTGTCGATGCGGTAGTCGCCATGCACCAGCGTGGTGAGGCCGTCATCGGCCGGCATGTTCGCCTCCAGCCAGGCGATGAGCGCGTCCATATCGGCGATCGTCTCGGTCTCGGACGCCCGGTACTGCTGCGTCCAGCGCGACAGCTGGCGCGCGAAATAGCTGCCCGGCCGCCCGAAATCCTCCAGCCCCACGGCCTTGTAGTCGACGTCGTGCAGCGCCGCCAGCACGCGGTTCATGTCGTCGAACATGGCGGCCCGCGTCGCGTCGTCCTTGCCGGGCAGGCGCGGGTCGAAGTGCACCTCGCCGTCGACGCACTCCATCACGTAGAACATCGATCCGATGACGCTCTCGTCCTCGCAGAGCACGTGCATCTGGGCCACCGGCACGTCCGTGCCGGCCAGCGCCCGCTGCACGCGGAACTCGCGGTCGACGGCGTGCGCCGACTTCAGCAGCTGCCCCGGCGGCTTGCGCCGCAGCACATAGCGGCCCGAGGGCGAGGAGAGGATGAAGGTCGGGTTCGACTGCCCGGTCGGCGTCTTCTGCACCTGCAGCGGCCCGCGAAAGCCGGGCACGTGCCGCGCGAGATAGCGCTCGACCGTCTCGGCATCCAGCCGCGCCGCGGCGTGCTGCTCAGCTGTAGGTTTCTGCATGGGCGCGCTCCGGGCGTTCCAGGTGCGGGATCGCGTTGAACATGTTGAAGTAGACGGTCCGCTTCGTGAAGACCAGACGCGTGACGCCGGTGTTGCGGGCCTGCAGGTTGAACTCGACCATCTTGTCCGGCCCGATCCCCAGCACCTGGGTCAGCGCCATGGCGATGGCCCCGCCGGAGCTGGCAGCGACGACGCGGCCCCCGTTGTTGGTCCGGCCGGCGCGCGTCAGCTCGGCGATGGCGGCGCGGACGCGGGCGTCGAACTCGCCCCAGCTCTCGGCGCCCTCGATGTGCCCGGCCGCCCAGTCGAGCAGCGCGGCGCGCAGTCGCTGGAAGTGCTCGCGCCGCCCGTCCGGGTGTGGGCCGCCCTGCCCCGCGGCGTGGCCATGCGCCGCGAGCAGCCGGTCCGCGTCGTATTCCTCGAGCCCCGGCACCGTCTCGACCGATCCGCCCAGCACCTCGGCCAGCGCCATCGCCGTTTCCTGCTGGCGCCGCAGCGTGCCCGCGGCGATCCGGT
Source organism: uncultured Bacillaceae bacterium (assembly GCA_963763245.1). Classification (GTDB taxonomy): domain Bacteria; phylum Pseudomonadota; class Alphaproteobacteria; order Rhodobacterales; family Rhodobacteraceae; genus Thermohalobaculum. The sequence goes on along the minus strand of CAVXNU010000019.1, from coordinate 124,809 downwards.
CGAAGCCGATCCCCATCTCGCGCAGGTGCTCGCCCAGCCAGACGGCCTGCTGGCGGCCGAGCTCGGTCAGCCGGTCATAGTCATCGGTCGCGAAGGCGGCCTGCCCGTGCCGGACCAGCCAGAGCTCGACGGCCATTCCGATCTCCCGCCCGGTTCACGCCGAGTAACCGGGTCTCAACCAACCCTGCGTACAAGCGCCCGCGCAAGCCGGGTCCAGCGAAAGCGACCACGACCCGAGCCCGGGCAAGCGGTGCGGATGGCGGCGTAGCGACCCGCCGGAGGCGTCGCGGCTCTACCCGAGCCGAAACGGACCCCCGTGGCTGCGCAGCCACATCTCTTACCCGCGCCGACCGCGCGGACCTCCCGGAATGGCGCCGCCGCAGTCGAACCGGCCCGTTCCCCAGCCCGAGCCCCCTCCGAACAGGACGCCAGCGACGGCCCAGGGGCCGCGCGCGTCAGACGCGTTCGTTGGTGTACTGGCGCAGCTCGCGGCGGGCCACCTGGCGGCGGTGCACGGCGTCGGGGCCGTCGGCGAAGCGCAACGTCCGAACATGCGTCCACATATGCGCGAGCGGCGCGTCCTGGCTGATGCCGCGCGCGCCCTGCATCTGCACCGATTCGTCGATGACCCGCAGCGCGGTGTTCGGGGCGACCACCTTGATCATGCTGATCCAGGGCTGCGCCTCGCGCACGCCGACCGTGTCCATCATGTAGGCGGCCTTCAGGCACAGCAGCCGCGCCTGCTCGATCTCCATCCGCGCGGTGGCGATGATGTCGTAGTTCGCGCCGAGCTGGGCCAGCGGCTTGCCGAACGCCGTGCGCTCGAGCGAGCGGCGGCACATCAGCTCGAGCGCCCGCTCGGCCTGGCCGATGGCACGCATGCAGTGGTGGATGCGCCCCGGCCCGAGGCGGCCCTGCGCCACCTCGAAGCCGCGGCCCTCGCCCAGGATCAGGTCCTCGGCCGGCACCCGGACGTTCGTGAAGCGCATGTGCATGTGGCCATGCGGCGCGTCGTCATGGCCGTAGACCTCCATCGGGCGCAGGATCTCGATGCCTGGCGTGTCGGCCGGCACGACGAACTGGCTGTGCTGGTGGTGCTTGTCGGCCTGCGGATCGGTCTTGGTCATGACGATGTAGACCTTGCAGCGCGGGTCGCCGGCGCCCGAGATCCACCATTTCTCGCCGTTCAGCACCCATCCGTCGCCGTCCCGCTCGGCGCGCAGCGAGATGTTGGTGGCGTCCGACGAGGCGACGTCCGGCTCGGTCATCGCATAGGCCGAGCGGATCTCGCCGGCCAGCAGCGGCTTCAGCCAGCGCTCCTTGTGCTTCTCCGAGCCATAGCGCTCGAAGACCTCCATGTTGCCCGTATCGGGCGCCGAGCAGTTGAAGACCTCGGCCGCGATCCGGACCTTGCCCATCTCCTCGGCCAGGTAGGCGTATTCGACCGTGGTCAGCCCATGCCCCTTGTCCGAGCCGGTCAGCCAGAAGTTCCAGAGCCCGCGCTCCCTGGCCTTGGCCTTCAGCCCGTCGAGGATCTCGGTCATCCTCGGCGTGTAGGCGAAGCGGTCGCCGCCCTTGCCCACCTCGGCGTGGAACTCGGCGTCGAGCGGTGCGATCTCCACCTCGACCATCCGGCGGACCTGCTCCACCAGCGGCTTCACGCGGTCGGTCATCCCGAGATCCATGGCCGTTCTCCCGTTCCTGTCCTCGCCGTCGTTATGACCTCGGCGCAGTCGTTCCGCCAGCCCCGAGCCGGCCCTGCTTGGCGTCAGCCAGGCTTATCCCGCAGGTGATCCGAAACAGGGTGCGCAGACCTTCCCATCGCGCCTGAGTTGTGGAACCTTCGGGCGGGGCAAAGTCCCGAAAATCATGGGAGGAGGAAGAGATGAGGGGAGCGATTCGGCTTTCGGTCGCGGGTGCCGCGCTGACCGCCGTGCTAGGGTTCTGCGCCGCGGCGCAGGCTCAGGAGTGCCAGCCGTCGAAATGGGGGGCCGACGACGAGATCGGCGCCGCGAACTATGTCGACGCCGACCAGGTCAAGATGGCGACGAGTCTGGTCAAGGAGGGTAAGGTCCACGCGCTCGGCGTGGTCATCGACCCCAATATGCCGGCCTTCCCGCCGCGCAAGATGATGCTGCAGGTCGTGCAGCCGAACCAGCAGTTCGGACAGAGCCTGGAGGGCGGCGTCGGCTGGGACATGACCTACAACGACGACCTCGTCGAGACCTGGCTGGGCATCGGGCCGCAGATCGACGGGCTCGGCCATCTCGGCGAAGGTCATGGCGACAACGCGCTTTTCTACAACTGCAACAAGGGCGCGGACTTTGCGAAGATCACCGGGCTGACCAAGCTCGGCATCCACAACATCCCGCCGCTGGTGGGCCGCGGCGTGCTTCTCGACATGACCAAGCACTTCGGCGTCGACCACATGGACGCCGGCCAGGGCATCACCGCGGACGACATCAAGGCCGCCGCCGAGGAGCAGGGCGTCGAGATCCGCGAGGGCGACGTCGTCATGTTCTACACGGGCTGGACGGACTCCATGCTCGAGAGCGATCCGCAAGCCTGGGTCAGCGGCCAGCCCGGCGTGACCACCGGGGCGGCAGAGTATCTCGCCTCGCAGAACATCATGGCGATCGGCCTGGATTCCTGGACCGTGGGCGCCGTGCCGCCGGTCGAGGGCGACAAGGTCTTCTACGACCATGTCGTCTTTCTGAAGGACAACGGCATCTACATCCTCGAGACGATGGACACCGGGCCGCTGGCCGAGCAGGGCGTCAAGGAGTTCATGTTCGTACTGGGCCAGGCCCGCTTCAAGGGCGCGGTGCAGAGCATGATCAACCCGGTCGCGATGTGGTAAGCCCCTTTCGGGCCGCGCCGACCGGCGCGGCCCGCCTGATGGGCTCGCCTCTTCTTGCTGCCGGGCCGCGGCCGCGGGGGCCGAGGACCGACCCGGATCAAGCCGCTCGCGACCTCTTGCCAGCGCATAGCAGCTGCGCAAGCGTCGCGGCGGGACGAATCCCGACCCGAAACGAGGGAGGAAGAAATGACACGCGGAATCATCGCGGGGCGGCCGTCGCGGCGCTGCTCGCAGTCGGCACGGGCGGCGCCCTGGCGCAGGACGAGTGCTCGGCCGAGAACTGGAAGGCGCTGCAAGGGCAAGCCCTGGGTCGACGGCGACACCATGGAGACCCCGCTGGGCTCGAAATGGTGGCCGAACGAGCAATGGGGCGACGACGACGAGGCCGGCTCGACCAACTACTATACGCAGCCCGAGGTGCTGCAGCGCGCGCTGTCGGCCAACAACGCGCAGAAGGTCTACAAGCTCGGCCATCCATACACGTCGGACATGCCGCTTTTCGGCGCGCGCACCTTCGCGCATGCATATTCCCGGCCTGCCGGCCGGCGGGCCGTTCGGCGCCGACAACATGGTCTACAACGACGAGTTCATCGCCACCGAGATCGGCCAGGTCGGCACGCAGTTCGACGGCCTCGGCCATATCGGCGTCGCCACCGACGGCGCCAAGAGATGCCGAGGCGATGCGCTGGTACAACGGCCACCAGCTCGCCAACTCTGAGAACGTCTACGGGCTGAAGCATCTCGGCGTCGAGAAGCTGCACCCGATCGTCGCGCGCGGCGTGCTGATCGATATCGCAGGGATCTGGGACGGCGACATGCAGCCCGGCGACGAGATCACGATGGAGCACGTCAACAAGGCGCTGGAAGCCCAGGGCATGGCCGGTTTCGAGTTCCAGCCGGGCGATGCGGTCCTGTTCCGCACCGGCTGGGAAAAGCACTGGGACGACGCGGAGACCTTCAACAGCGGCGAGCCCGGCACCGGCATGGAGGTCGCGCGCTGGGTCGCCGAGAACAAGATCGGCGTCACCGGGGCCGACACCTGGGCCGGCGACGCGGTGCCAAACCCGGATCCGGGCTGCGTCTTCTGCGTTCACGCCTATCTGCAGACGCGGCACGGCATCGTGAACCAGGAGAACCTGGTGCTTTCCGAGCTGGCGAGCGACAAGACCTGGGTCTTCACCTACATCTACAGCCCGGTGCCGATCGCCGGCGCGACGGGTTCGGCAGGCTCGCCGATCGCCATCAAGTAAGCGCGCCTCGTGCAGGCTCTCGGGGCGGCCTGCAGGCCGCCCCTCCCGTTTGGACGGCGCTATCGATTCAGCAGGTTCTCGGACGCCGCTTCGGGGATGGTCGCGTCGGCGACCTCGCCGGTCAGCTCGGCCGCCTCGTTGCCGAGGCCGCCTTCGGCGCTGGTCGCGGCCTCCTCGCGCTCCGGCTGGCGCGGCGCCGGCCTCGTGGCGGCGGCTGGCGCGGCGACGGCCGGCGCCTCGCGCACGATCGGCACGCCCTGCGGGAAGATCACCTCGCGCGCCTCGTCGGGCATCGAGATGCCGTGCTCGACCAGCGCCCGTTTGATCAGGCGCAGCGCGGCCGAGCGGACGCGGTCGACCGAATAGGTTCTGCCGTCGATCCAGAAATGCGCCTTCAGGTTGACGGTCGCCGCGCCGAGCGCGTCGACCAGCACCATGGGCTCGGGATCGTTCAGCACCGCCTCGTGGCTGCGCAGCACCCGCGGCGATCACCGCCTGCGCGTCGCCGATCGAGGCGTCGTAGCCGATTCCGACATCGGCCGTGATCCGCCGGGCGGGCGCCGCCGTGTAGTTGACGATTGTGCTCTTGAAGATCGTGGCATTCGGGATCTGCACGTGGTTGCCGTCGATGGTCAGCAGCACCGTCGAGCGGGTGTTCATCGTCTGGACGACGCCCTCGTGGTCCGCGACGCCGATGTAGTCGCCGCTGCGGAACGGCCGGCGGATGCTGAGCAGCAGGCTGGCCAGGAAGTTTTCGGCAATGTCGCGGAAGGCGAAGCCGACGACGATGCCGATGACGCCGGCGCCGCCCAGGAGCGAAACCGCCAGCCCCGTCAGCCCGGCGACCTGCAGGACCAGATAGAGGCCGATGAGGAAAACGGGGATCGCGACGGCGCGCGAGATGACGTCGCGCAGGAAGGCCGAGTCGACGCGCGGCGCGAGCAGGTGGCGCGTCATCCGCGCGACGAGGCCGGACAGCCACCACGCCAGCGGCAGGATCAGCAGCGCCAGCACGAGCAGCGGCAGGGCGACGACGAACCGACGGGCCAGCGCCGCGCTCTCGTTCAGCGCCGGGGCGAAGTCCCAGCTGACCTGTTCCTCGACCTGCAGCCGGTTGACGACCGCCACGACATCCTCGGTGCGCGCGGCGAGGTCGCGCGCCCAGGTGCGATGCTCGTCGCTGCCCGTCACCCCGTCGAGGAAGACGACGCCCTCGTCGACGTTGACGGCGATGTTCTCGTACCAGCCGGTCGCGTGCAGGATGCGGGCGATCCGCGCCTCGATCGCCTCGTCGCGCGCCGTCGGCTCGACCGAGACGGCCTGCTCGGGCGGGGCGGCTTCCTCCTGCCGCGGCGCCGTCTCCTGCGCCGCCACGGGCGCGGGCACGGGCGCCGCCAGCAGCGCCAGGACCGCCAGCGATCCGAGCAGGCGCACGCTCAGCCGAGCAGCGGGAAAGCCGAGAGCACGCCGGGCCGCGCCACCAGCGGCGCACCGCGGCTGACATGCTCGGGCGCGAGCTCGGCGAAGCCCGTCACCCCGACGAGGCCCAGCGCCGAGCGCACCTCCTCCTCGAGGATCTCGAGCAGGCGGACGACGCCCGCCGGCCCCGCCGCGGCCAGCCCATAGCAATAGAGCCGGCCGAGCCCGACGCAGTGCGCACCGAGGGCCACCGCCTTCACGATGTCGGTGCCCCGGCAGAAGCCGCCGTCGACGATCAGCTTCGTCCGGTCGCCGACCGCCTCGACGATCGCCGGCAGCACGTCCATGGCGCCGAGCCCGTGGTCGAGCTGCCGGCCGCCATGGTTCGAGACATAGACCGCCGCGACGTCCAGATCGGCGGCGATCCGGGCGTCCTCGACCGTCATGATGCCCTTGAGGATCAGCGGCACGTCATAGGCCCGCCGGATGCGCTCGACGTCCTTCCAGCTCAGCGCCGCCTGCGCCCGCACGGCGCCAAGGTCGACGCCCTGCCGCCACGGCTTGTCGAAGCGCTTGACGATGTCGCGCTCGCGGCGCGAGTAGAGCGCGGAATCGACGGTCAGGCAGAAGGCGTCGAGCCCGGCCTCGAGCGCCTGCTCGACCTCGTCCTCGATGAAGCGGCCGCCGCCCCTGACATAGAGCTGGAACGTGGCGGGGGCCGGCGTCGCCGCCCGGATCTCGTGCTTGGTGCGTTTCGAGACCGAGCTCATCATCACCGGCACGCCGAAGCCGCCGGCGCCTTCGGCCGCCGCCACGGCGCCCTCCGGGTCGAAGGTCTCGAGCCCGCCCACGGGGGCGAGCAGCACCGGCAGCCGGACCGGCGCGCCGAGGAAATCGGCGGCCGTGTCGATCTGCGAGACGTCGACCAGCACGCGGGGGCGCAGGGCGACGGCGTCGAGCGCGGCGCGGTTGCGGGCGAGCGTCGTCTCGGTCTCGGTTCCGCCGACGAGATAGTCCCAGCCGTTCGCGTCGAGCCGCGCCCGCGCGGCGGCGACGAACTCGTGCAGCGTCAGGAACTCGGTCTGCAGGTTGCGCGCGTCGTCCAAGCTCATCTCCCGGCTCAGAGCCTCCTCCCCCATCCCTCCCCACAAGGGGGGAGGGAGCCGCCTGGTGGTCAGGTCATGAGAAACGACGCTGCGTCAGGCGACCTCGAACAGGCCGGCGGCGCCCATGCCGCCGCCGACGCACATGGTGCAGACGACGTGTTTCGCGCCGCGCCGCTTGCCCTCGATCAGCGCGTGGCCGACCATGCGGGCGCCCGACATGCCATAGGGGTGGCCGATCGAGATGGCGCCGCCGTCGACGTTCAGGATCTCGTTCGGAATGCCCAGCCTGTCGCGGCAATAGAGCACCTGGACGGCGAAGGCCTCGTTCAGCTCCCAGAGGTCGATGTCGTCCATCTTCAGCCCGTGCGCCTCGAGCAGCTTCGGCACGGCGAAGACCGGGCCGATCCCCATCTCGTCGGGGTCGCAGCCGGCCACGGCCAAGCCGCGGTAGTAGCCGAGCGGCTGTGAGCCCCCGGCGCTCGGCCTCGCGCGCCTCCATGACGACCGAGGCCGAGGCGCCGTCCGAGAGCTGCGAGGCGTTGCCGGCGGTGATGTAGCGGCCTTCCTTGATCGTCATCCCGTCCTTGAAGACCGGGGCGAGCCCCTGCAGCCCCTCCAGCGTCGTCGTCGGGCGGTTGCCCTCGTCGCGCTCGAGCGTGACTTGTCTGTCCGAGATCTCGCCCGTCTGCCTTGTCCTGCACCTTCATCACCGAGGGCAGCGGCGCGATCTCGTCCTGGAAGCGGCCGGCCTGCTGGGCTGTGGCGGTGCGCTGCTGCGACTGCAGCGCGTACTCATCCTGCGCCTCGCGGCTGACCTTGTAGCGCTCGGCCACCGTCTCGGCGGTCTCGATCATGGTCATGTAGAGCGCCGGCAGGTGCTCCATCAGCCAGGGGTCGCGCAAGCGATCCGTGCGCATCTTCTGGTTCTGCACCAGGCTGATCGATTCGACGCCGCCGCCGACCGCGATCTGCATGCCGTCATGGATGACCTGCTTGGCGGCGGTGGCGATCGCCATCATGCCGCTGGCGCATTGGCGGTCGATCGACATGCCGGCGACCGAGGTCGGCAGCCCGGCGCGCATCGCCGCCTGCCGGCCGATGTTGGACCCCGTCGAGCCCTGCTGCAGCGCGCAGCCGATGACGACGTCCTCGATCTCGCCCGGCGCGACCCCCGCCCGCTCGACGGCGTGCCGGATGGCGTGCCCGGCGAGCTCCTGCGCCTGCGTGTCGTTGAAGGCGCCGCGATAGGCCTTGCCGATCGGCGTGCGCGCGGTCGAGACGATGACGGCTTCTCTCATGGGGACCTCCTTGGCTCGGAGGTCTCTCTCCCATCGGCGTCGCGGCATTGTCAAACGCCGCGACGCGTCTTGGATCGGCAATCAGGTCGGTGAGGTCCGTCAGCCGGTCATGCCCGGCGCGCGACTGGCGTGAAGCGCCTCAGCCCCCGCTGCGCCCGGCGGCGACACCCTGCTGGAAAGCCGCCTCCTGCTGCTTCTTAGACTGGTCGACGAGCAGGCCGCCGACGAGCCCCGCGCCCGCGCCGATGGCGGCGCCCATTCCGGCATTGCCGGCAATGGCGCCGATCAGGGCGCCACCGGCCGCGCCGCCGGCCGAGCCGGTCAGCGCCCGCTGCTGCGTGTCGGTCATGTCGGCGCAACCCGCCAGGGCGAGGACCACCGCAACGCCAAGAACGTAGTTCTTCATCTTCCGAATCTCCATTCCCGGCCTCAGCTGCACGGATATGTCTGACGCGCCCAGGTCAGCAATGCCTCGCGCGCGGACATGTCCGCCATGTCCGGATGCGCATACACCCATGCCGAAAAGTCGGCGGCCACGGTGTTGCGCGTGACACCAGCGTTCTCGGGAATACAGTAGACCTCGACCCCGAGCGATTCCACGATGGCCGCATGCATCTGGTTCACGCCGACCAGATAGCCCTGGCACATGTGGATCGCGGCGACGTTCTCCGGCTCGTCGCAGATGTCGGCGAGGTCCTCGGCCGACTGAATCAGGAAATCGTCTTCCTCGGACGCCGCTGCAGGCAGCGACAACGCCGCCAGGACGGCGGCTATGCAGGCAATCCCCTTCAAAGCATCAACTCCCCCTCAGCCTCGCCGCGCGCTGATCGCGGGCGCAGGTAGACAAAACCTAGCAAGATGTCATGCTCGCTTCCAGCGAAAGGCATTGTCCGATGACCGGCAGCCGGCAGGGGGTGGACGGATGACTGTGATCGCCACCACGCGCGAGCTGGGCGCGCGCGGCAACGACGTCGCGGCGCTCGTCGCGGGCGAGCTCGGCCTCGACGTCGTGCATGACGAGTTGGTCGAGCGGCACCTCTCGGCGCAGCTGCAGCTCGACGAGGGGCTGCTGCGCCGCTACCTCGAGGGCGAGGCGTCATTGTGGGAGCGCTGGCGGATCGACCGCCGCCGCGTCTCGCACTTCACCTCGGCGCAGATCCTGGCGCTGGCGCACAAGGGCCGCGTGCTGATCCGCGGCTGGGCCGCGCCGCAGCTGTTGCGCGATGTCGGGCACGTCATCTGCATCCGGGTCTGCGCGCCGATGTCCTTCCGGATCGGCGTGGTCAGACGGCGGCTGATGCTCGCCGACGACGATGCGGCCCAGCGCGAGATCGAGCGCAGCGACGAGGCGCAGGAGCGCGCGGTGCGCGCCGTCGTCGACGCCGACTGGCGCGACGCCACGGGCTATGCGCTGGTGCTGAACACCGGGCGGATGTCGGTCGAGGCGGCGGCCGAGCTGGTCGTGCGGCTGGCGCGCGAGCCGGCTTTCGCCGAGACCGACGAGAGCCGCCGGCGGCTGGCCGACCTGCTGCTGGTCGCGCGCGTCCGCGAGGCGCTGGGCGAGCAGGGCGTGCCCGATGTGGGGCTCGAGTTGCGGGCGGAGGACGGCGTCGTCACCGTCCAGGGCGCGCTCGTCGCCAATGAGAGCATCGGCCACATCCTCGACATCGTCCGCGCGGTGGACGGCGTGCGCGAGGTGCACGACGAGGTGCAGGTGGTGCCCTTCGGCTACGGGGCGTGAGAGCGAGCGACGGCGCGACTCGCGGCCGCGTCGCAGCCCCCCCGTGCCTCCCCTGCGCGGGGCAAGGGAGGCGCTCACGCCCCATGCGGCGGCTCCCGCCGGCGGCGATTGCGGTCAGAGGAACTGGCGGGTGAGCCACTCGGCCGCGAGGGCGGGGCGCTCGGCGCCCTCGACCTCGACGGTCACGGTCCAGCGCAGCGTCACCTCGCCGGGTTTCGAGCGGTCGACCTTGTCCAGCCGGAAGCGGCCGCGGACGTTCGAGCCCGTCGGCACGGGCGAGACGAAGCGGAGCCGGTCGAAGCCGTAGTTGACGCCGTGCTTGGCCTCCTTGACCCGGGGGACCGCGTCGTAGGCCATGGCGGAGAGGAGGCTGGCCGTCAGGAAGCCATGCGCGATCGTGCCGCCCCAGGGTGTCTCGGCCCGCGCGCGCTCGGGCTCGGTGTGGATGAAATAGCGGTCCTCGGTCGCCTCGGCGAAGGCGTCGACCCGCTCCTGCGTCATCGCGAACCAGCGCGAGACCATCTCCTGCCCCTCGCGGCGCGCCAATTCCTCGAGCGGCAGCGTGGCGCGGAAGTAGTCGGTCATGTGACGCCCCCGAAGAGCTCGTGGCCGTGGTTGACGTTGATGCCGCCCGAGACGGGGATGACGCCGCCGGTGACATAAGCGCCCGACTTGCCGCACAGAAAGAGCACGCAGCCCTGGATGTCGGAGGGCAGGCCGATTCGGCCCATCGGGCAGTCGGCGGCGATCTGCGCCCGCGTCTCGTCCGAGCGCATGAAGTGCTTGGTCATGTTCGAGACGAAGGGGCCGGGGGCGAGCGCGTTGACCGTTATGTGCGACCGCGCCAGCTCCTTGGCGAGGATCTTCGTGAGGTGGTGCACGGCAGCCTTCGACGCCGAGTAGGAGTAGACGAGGTCGCCCGTCGGCGTCTCGCCCGCAACCGAGCCGATGTTGACGATCCGGGCGGGATCCTCGGCCGTGGCCGCGGCCTTCAGCAGCGGGGTCATGTCGCGCGTCACGGTGAAGAGGCCGGCGACGTTGACGCTCATCACCTTGTCCCAGGCCTCGAACGGGAACTCTTCATAGGCCGCGCCCCAGCTCTTGCCGGCGTTGTTGACCAGGATGTGCAGCCGGTCGGTGCGCGCCCTGACGGCCTCCGCCAGCGCCGCGCAGCCCTCGGCGGTCGAGACGTCGCCGGCGAACCCCTCGGCCGATCCCGCGGCCGATCCTGCGGCGCCGAGCGCGTTCAGCTCGGCCGCGACCGCCTCGCAGGCCTCGCCCTTGCGCGAGGCGATCAGGACGCGGGCGCCGGCCTGCACCAGCGCCTCGGCCATCATGCGCCCGATGCCGGTGGCGGCGCCGGTGACCAGCGCCGTCTTGCCGGCGACGCCGAACAGCTCGTCGAGAAAGCTCATGCCGCCGTGCCCGTCCTGCCCTCGAGGCCGTTGTGCTCGCCGCCCGCGAACATGATGGAGAAGGCCTCGGCCACCGGGATGCCCAGGTCCTCGGCCACCATCCACATCCGGTCCTGGCCGAAATGCATGTTGCCGTCGACGAAGAAGGTCGGCGCGCCGAAGACGCCGCGGGCGACCGCGTCGTCGGTGTTGGCCTTCAGCTTGTCCTTGACGGCCTGGTCGGCGATGCGCTCGCGGAAGAAATCGGGCTCGATGCAGACCTCGTCGCACACCTTGGCGATCTCGTCGCGATCGCCGAGGTCGCGGCCCTCGACCCAGGCGGCGCGGAACATCGCGTCGCAATAGGGCCTGATGCACCGGGTCGTCCATGTAGGCGACGGCGCCGCGCAGGAGCGACCAGGCTGTTGAACGGGAAATGCGAGTTCCGCTTGAAGGGGATGCCGTAATGCGCCAGCCAGCGGGCCATGTCGGCCTGCATCCACCGGCCCTTGTTCTCGACCTGCCCTGGCGGCCGGTTGCCGGTCGCCTGCATGATGCCGCCGAGGAAGATCGGCGTCCAGGTCACCCTCGCATCGGCGCGGTCGATGATCTTCGGCAGCACCGTATAGGCGAGGTACGAGGTCGGGCTGACGAAATCGAAGAGAAATTCGACGGTCTTCTCTGACATTTGGATCACCAGGTCTCGGTCCAGGGGCGGAGCTCGGTCTCGAAGGTCCAGGCCGAGCGGTGCTGGCAGTGTAACTGCCAGTAGGTTTCCGCGATCCGTTCGGGCGCGACGACGGCGTCGGGGCCGCGCGCGAAGCGCTCGGGAAAGTTCGTCCGGATCCACTCGGTGTCGATCGCGGCGTCGACCACCAGATGCGCGACGTGGATGCCCTTTGGGCCCGAGCTCGCGCGCCATCGACTGGGCGACGGCCCTCAGCCCGTGCTTGCCCGCCGCGAACGCGGCGAACCCGCTGCCGCCGCGCAGCGACGCGGTCGCGCCGGTGAAGAGGATCGTGCCCCGCCCGCGCGGCACCATGTGGCGCGCCGCCTCGCGGCCAGCCAGAAAGCCGGCGAAGCAGCTCATCTCCCAGACCTTGCGGAACACGCGCGCCGTGGTCTCGACGACGGGAAAGCGGACATTGCCGCCGATGTTGAAGACGCAGACCTCGATCGGGCCGATGTCGCGCTCGATCTCGTGGAACAGGCCGACGGTGTCGTCCTCCTCGCGCGCGTCGACGCCGAAGGCATGCGCCTGCCCGCCATCGGCGCGGATGCGCGCGGCCAGCGCCTCGAGCGTGTCGAGGTGGCGCGGGCGGCGGGTGATGCAGGCGGTGTAGCCCTCGGCGGCGAAGCGGCGGGCGATGGCGCCGCCCGTCGCGTCGCCGGCGCCGATGACGAGGCAGACGCCCGGGCCGTTGCCTGGGCCATTCCTGGGCCGTTCCCTGGGTCCTGCCCTGGGTCATGCCGCGCTCATTTCGGCGCGTGCTTCAGCGGGTGGTCGGCAAAGCGCTCGCGCAGGCTCTTTTTCGAGACCTTGCCGGTCGCCGTCAGCGGCAGCTCGTCGAGGAAGACGACGTCGTCGGGCACCTGCCAGCCGGCGAGGTGGCGGGCGAGATGCGCGCGCAGCTCCTCGGGCTCGGGGTCCGCGCCCTTGGCCCGCTGCACGACCAGCAGCGGCCGCTCGTCCCATTTCGGGTGCGGCACGGCGATGACCGCGCAATTGGCGACGCCCGGATGCGCGATGGCGATGTTCTCGACGTCGATCGAGCTGATCCACTCGCCGCCCGACTTGATCAGGTCCTTGGTCCGGTCGGCGATGTGGAGAAAGCCCTCCGGGTCGATGGCCGCGACGTCGCCCGTGCGGAACCAGCCATCCGGCGCCAGCGCCGCCGCGCCGGCGGCCGGGTTCTCGAAATAGCCCGAGGCGACGCCGTTGCCGCGCACCAGCAGCTCGCCGGTCGCCGCCCCGTCGCGCGGCAGCTCGGCGCCCTGCTCGTCGACGATCTTCATCTCGACGCCGAACATGCGCCGGCCCTGGCGCGCCTTCAGCTCGATGCGGCGCGGCAGCGACTGCGCCTCCATCCGGGGCGTCAGGCGCGACAGCGTGCCGACGGGCGACATCTCGGTCATGCCCCAGCCATGGATCACGTCGACGCCGAAATCGGCCATGAAGCGCTCGATCATCCGGCGCGGCGCCGCCGAGCCGCCGATGACGACGGTGTCGAGCGCCGCGGGCTTGCGCCCCCTCGCCTCCATCTCGGCCAGAAGGCCGAGCCAGACGGTCGGCACGCCGAAGGCGCAGGTGACGCGCTCGCCCTCCATCAGCTCCCAGAGGCTCGGCCCGTCCAGCCGCGGCCCCGGCATGACGATCGAGACGCCCGTCAGCGGGGCGACGTAGGGAATGCCCCAGGCATTGGCATGGAAGAGCGGCACCACCGGCAGGACGCGCCGGCCCTCGCCATAGACCCGGCTCAGGCTGGCGGCGAGGAAGAGCGAGTGCAGCACCATGGCGCGGTGCGAATAGAGCACGCCCTTGGGCTCGCCGGTCGTGCCGGACGTGTAGCAGAGCGCGCAGGCCGCCTCCTCCGGCAGCTCGGGCCAGTCGATCGTCTCGGGCTGGCCCTCGAGCAGCGCCTCGTAGCTGGCGTGCCCGCCTTCAGGCACCGCGTCGGGCGCGCACATGGCGACCGTGCGCAGCCCCGGCGGCAGGTGGTCGCGGAAGGCCGCCAGAAGCGGCGCGAAGGTCACGTCGAAGAACAACAGCCGGTCGGCCGCGTGGTTGACGACATAGGCGAACTGCTCGGCCGAAAGCCGCGGGTTCAGCGTGTGGCAGACCGCGCCGATGCCGGCGATGGCGTAGTAGAGCTCGAAATGCCGGTAGCCGTTCCAGGCGAGCGTCGCGACCCGGTCGCCCGGCCCGACCCCCAAGCCCCTGAGAGCGTGCGCCAGCCGCGCGATCCGGCGGCGGAGCTGCGGGTAGCTGGCGCGGTGCAGGCCGCCCTCGACGGTCGACGAGACGACCTCCTGGTCGGGATGGATCTCGGCCGCATAGTCGAGGATGTCTGTCACCAGAAGCGGCCGGTGCATCATCAGGCCGGTCAGCATCGCGCCCCCGCAATCACGCCGTCCCCATCCTATCAGCGGATTTCCGACTTGCGAGGGGGGAAACTCTGCGCGCAAGTTCGCGACAGGATCGGGACCCCGGACAAGGAGCACACGGGATGGCAGAGACCATGAGGCGGATCGTCCTGGCCAGCCGGCCGAAGGGCGAGCCCACGCTCGACGACTTCCGGCTGGAGGAGGACGCGCTGCCCGCCTGCCCCGAGGGCGGCATCCTCGTCCGCGTGCTCTGGCAGTCGCTCGATCCCTACATGCGCGGGCGCATGGACGAGTCCAAATCCTACGCCCAGGCGGTGCCGGTCGGCGGCACGATGGAGGCGGGCTGCGTCGCCGAGGTGCTCGAATCGCAGAACCCCAAGTTCCGCGCCGGCGACATCGTCGAGGGCCGCTTCGGCTGGTGCACGCATGCCGCCTCCGACGGCCAGGGCGTGCGCAAGGTCGACCCCTCCATCGCGCCGATCCAGACGGCGCTGGGCGTGCTCGGCATGCCCGGCCTGACGGCCTATGTCGGGCTCAACGACCATGGCAGGCCCAAGCAGGGCGAGACGCTCGTCGTCTCGGCCGCGACGGGCGCGGTCGGCTCGCTGGTCGGCCAGCTGGGCCGGATCCACGGCCTGCGCACCGTCGGCGTGGCCGGCGGAGCGGAGAAGTGCGCCTATGCGGTCGAGGAGCTCGGCTACGATGCCTGCGTCGACCACAGGGCGGCGCCGGACGCCGACGCGCTGCGCGACGAGCTCGCCCGCGCCTGCCCGAACGGCGTCGACATCTATTACGAGAACGTCGGCGGCAAGACGCTCGACGCGGTCATCGGGCTGATGAACATTTGGGGCCGCATTCCGATCTGCGGCATGATCTCGCAGTACAATCTGGGCGGGCTCGGGATGGCGGGCGGCACGGGGCCGGACCGGCTGCCGCGGCTCTGGCGCACGATCCTGGTGCAGCGGCTGAGCGTCCGCGGCTTCATCATCTTCGACCATTACGACCGCTTCAAGGACTTCCAGCGGGACGTCTCGGGCTATATCCGCGACGGCCGGGTCAAGTACCGGGAATGGGTCACCGAGGGGCTGGAGAACGCGCCCGGCGCCTTTCTCGAGCTGCTGCGGGGCGGCAATTTCGGCAAAGCGCTCGTCAAGGTCGCCGAGCCCTCGCGCTGAGATGCGCGGAGAGGCGTAACGGCCCGAGCTCAGTTCCAGTTGCCGCGGAACTCGTAGACCTTGTCGCCCGCGATGACCTTCAGCGGGCGCAGCAGCCTGGCGTCCGGCTTGTCCTTGGGCAGGTTGCCCTCGACCTTGACCTTGGTGCCGATGGGCAGGTCTGCAGCCTTCATGCCGGCATGCTCCATCTCGAAGTCGCTGCCGACGTCGACGTCCCAGTCCTGGCCGTCGGGGGTGCGCACCGAGATCTCCCAATGCGGAAACCCGTCCATCTCCTCGGAGACGAACCCCTCGATGGTGACGACGTCGTCGCCCCAGATCATCAGCCCATGGTGCGCCAGCACCGTCGCCGGCGCGGCGAGCAGCGCCGCGGCGAGAAGGATCGAACGCGAGAACCTGGGCATCATGCTTCCTCTGTAGGGCGGCTGGCCGAGATTTCCGCTCGTCCGGGCGGCCGGTAATTGACCTGCGTCAAGCGCGACGGTCAGTGCGTGTAGGCGATCATGCGCCCGCAGACCAGCGCGCCGACCCAGCAGAGGACCGAGAGCCCGCCGTGCAGGCGCTCCTGCGCGGGCGTCATCCGCTCCAGCCACAGGCCGGCGCGCGCATGCGCGACCAGCGCCGCGGCAGCCCCCGTCAGCACGATCAGCATCTTCACCTGGAACAGCGGATGGACGCCGTAATCCTTTGCCCGGACCGAGAAAAGAAGGGCTCCCGCCATCATCGCGAGCACCAGTCCAGAAAATGCGAACGGCAGCAGGAGCCGCGCCAGATCGCAGCGCGACAGGCGCCGCCACGCCCCGAGGAGGCGCAGATCCATCGGCAGGATGGCGCCCACCAGCAGCGCGACGCCCAGGATGTGCACCGTGTTGACGAGCGCATAGCGGCCTTGCGAGAAGCGAATGGCCTGGCTGATCTCCGAGCCCTGGATCGCCGCGAGCAGATCGTGCAGCGTCATCGTCGCCACGGCACCCCGCCCGCAAAGCTGAAGTAGTGGTCGGCCGACAGGTGCGCGGCATCGACCGGCAGCATGACGCCCGAGACGGCGCGCGCCTGGTCCGAGCAGAGGAAGGCGACCACGTCGGCGACGTCTGCCGGCTCGACGAACATGCCGAGCGCGTTCGACCGGCGGATCACCTCCGGGTCGCGCTCGCCCGAATCGATCTTGGCCTGGATCGCCGCGGTCAGCACATAGGTCGGTGCCACGCCGTTCACGCGGACGCCGAAGCGGCCGAATTCGACCGCGAGCATCTCGGTCAGGCGCAGGATCGCCGTCTTGGAGGGGCAATAGGCCGGCAGCGGCAGCGCGGCGAAGGAGTTGACCGAGCCGAGCGTGACGATGGCGCCCGCCCCGTGCTCCTGCATCACCCGGCCGACGGCGCGGCAGGTGTGCAGCGTGCCGTTGTAGTTGACCTGCCAGATGCGCTCATGCGTCGCGAGGTCCATCTCCATCACGGTCGACACGCTCTCGAGCACGCCCGCCGCGGTCACGCAGGCGTCGATGCGCCCCCAGTCGGCGGCGACGGCCGCGACCACGGCGCCGATCGCGTCGGCGTCGGCGACGTCGGCGACATGGCCCCGGCATTCGGCGCCCTCGCCGGCGATGTCGTCGGCCACCTGGCCGGCGCGCTCGGGGTTCACGTCGACGATCGCCACGCGGTAGCCGACCCGCGCGAATCGCCGGGCGCAGGCCTCGCCGATGCCGCTCGCCCCGCCCGTGATCAGGGCGACCCTGTCCTTCATGTTCTCCTCCCAGTCTGCAGGCCAGTCTGCCGGGCGCTGTGCCCGGAAACCCCCTGCCTAACCCTCCCCCACGCAGGGGGAGGGGATGCCGTCGCGCCCGGGGGTCATGTCAGCCCCGGTCGGCGTAGGTGAATCTCCAGGCCGCGCCGTCGGCCTCGACATAGCCGGTCGAGGGCAACGGGAAATGCGCGGGCATGACCAGGCGCCGGTGCTCGGCGCAGGCGGCCAGAACGCGCCGGCGCGAGGCGGTCGAGTCCTCGGCGCTCGTGTCGCGCCGATAGGCCCAGTCCGGCCGGATGCACTGGGCCGGCGAGTGCAGCAGGTCGCCCCACATCACGGCGTGCTGGCCTTCGCTGGCCAGGTGCACGGCGACATGGCCGGGCGTGTGGCCCGGCGTCGGCTCGAGCCAGATGCCGTCCTCGATCTCGTGGTCGGTCTCGACCAGCAGGGCCTGGCCCGAGGCGATCACGGGCAGCACGTTCTCCTGGTAGAGATCGTACTCGGCCGCCTCGGCGTGCTGCACCTCCTCGCGCGCGAAGATGTAGGTCGCCCGCGGAAACGTCGGCACCCAACGGCCGTCGATCAGCGCGCGTGTTCCAACCGGAATGGTCCGAATGCAGATGCGTGCAGAGCACGTGCGTGACGGCCTCGGGCGCGACGCCGGCCGCGGCCAGCCGCTCGAGCCAGCCGGCGTCCGTGCGCTTGTGCCATTGCGGAAAGCGGCTGTTCGTCTTGCCGCAGCCGATGCAGGCGTCGATCAGGATGGTGTGCCGCGCGGTCCGGACCAGATAGCTCTGCACGACGATCAGGATGTGGCCCTGCGCATCGACGCACCATGGCTCGAGGCGGGGCAGCATCTCGGCCACCTCCTCGGGCCTCGCGCGCGGGAAAGCCTCTCCCAGCGGCAGGAAGACCTCCTCGAGCTCGGGGATCTGCCGGACGCTGAACGCGCCGACGCTGAACTCGGGGGGCTGCAGGATCGTCATCGCTCGGGCTCGTCGGTCTCGCGCGCCAGTGCCTGGCGCAGATCGGTCTTCACCACCTTGCCATAATTGTTCTTCGGGAGCGCGTCGAGCACGCGCCAGTCCTTGGGCCGCTTGAAGCGCGCGAGGTTCTCGAGGCAGCGCGCCTCGAGCGCGGGCATGTCGACGGTGGCGCCGGCGCGCGCGACGACGAAGGCGACCACCTCCTCGCCCCATGTCGCGCTCGGCCGCCCGACCACGGCGCATTCGAGCACGGCGGGGTCGGTCAGCAGCACCTCCTCGATCTCGCGGGGATAGATGTTCATGCCGCCCGAGATGATCAGGTCCTTGGACCGGTCGCGGATCGTGAGAAAGCCCTCCTCGTCGATGACGCCCACATCGCCCGTCCTCAGCCAGCCCTTGCGGATCGCCGCCGCCGTCGCCTGCGGGTTGTTGAGGTAGCCCGCCATGACGATGTCGGACTTGGTCGCGATCTCGCCCTCGGTGCCGGGCGGCTGCGCCACCCAGTTGTCGTCGAGGATGGCGATCTCGCACCCCGTTCGCGCGCAGCCGGCCGAGGCCAGCCGTTCGCGATGGCGCGGGTGGCGAACGTCGGCGTGCATGGCCTTGGTCACATGCGTGATCGTCATCGGCGCCTCGCCCTGGCCATAGAGCTGGTAGAGCCGCGGCCCGAAGACCTCGAGCGCCCGGTCGAGATCGGCCAGGTACATGGGCGCCCCGCCATATTCCAGCGTCTTCAAGCCGGGATGGTCGGACTGCCGCGCCGCCGGGTCGTTGACGAGCCGCGCCACCATGGTCGGCGCGGCGAAGAAGCTGACGTTCCGGTGATCGGCCAGGATGCGGAAGATCGTCTCCGGCTGGAACCCCGGCGGCGGGATCAGGTTCTGCGCCCCCTGCAGCACGAAGGGCAGCGCGTAGAGGCCCGAGCCATGCGTCATGGGCGCCGCGTGCAGGCGGATGTCGTCCGGCCCGATCCGGTCGACATCGGTGCAGTAGGCCCAGCTCGCCGCCATCAGGTTGCGATGCGTCAGCACGGCACCCTTCGGCCGCCCGGTGGTGCCGGAGGTGTAGAAGATCCAGGCCGGCGCCTCGGGCGCGCTGACGACGCCGGCGACGGGCGGACCGGCCATGAGCTCGTCCCAGCCCGCGCCGATGACGACCAGCACCGGGCAGGGAGCGAGCTCGCCAAGGGCCTCGGCCAGCGCCGGGCTCGCCACGCAGAGCGCTGCCTCGGCATTGTCGAGGATCCAGGCGTGCTCGCGCGGGTGCAGCCGGGCGTTGACCGGGATCGCCGTCAGCCCGGCGCGCCAGATGCCGAAGAGGACTGGCAGGAATTCGGGCCCGTTCTCCAGCACCATCGCGACGCGGCCCCCGGCGGGCACCCGGCCCCTGAGCGCCCCGGCGATCCGCGCCGCCTGCCCTTCGAATTCGCCATAGCTCAGCGCGGCGAGCCCGCCACGGGCGCCTCCTCCCCCGCCGGGGGGAGGGTCGGAGAGGGAGGCTCGCCCCGCTCCACAGGATGGCCGGCGCCTCCGGCTGGCGCGCCGCGACCTGCGCGAGCCCCATCGACAGGTTCATGCGGCGATCTCGCGAAACGAGCGCACCTCGCCCCCTCCCCTCCCCCGGGGCGGCGCCTTCACCCCCAGCCGCCCATCGACCGGCTCGGCGGCACCGTCAGGTCGACCGTGTCGGGATCGTCAGGATGCGGCGGGTAGATCTCCATCACCAACGGGTCATGGCCCGGAATGATGTGATCAGGGCTCTCGGCCATGCGCACCATCTTGTCGTGGCTGTCGCAGTATTCCGGGATGTGCTGCAGGATGCTGAAGGGATTGCGCTTCCAGACGTTGTCGTAGAAGTGCGCGACGTCCGAGGCGAGGAAGACCCGGCCCCGCTTCGTCGGCACCTGCACGCCCATCAGCCCGTGCGCATGGCCCGGCAGCAGGTGCACGGTGATGCCCGGCGCAATCTCGTGGTCGCCGTCGAGATAGCGCACGCGCTCGCCGAAGTTCAGCCGGATCAGCTCGCAGACATGGTCGGGCTCGAAGGGCCGGCGCACCGCCGGATAGCGCATGTAGCGCGAGGTGGCGAAGGCCACCTCCTTGTCCTGCACCAGGAACTCGGCGTTCGGGAACAGGCCGAAATTGCCGGCATGGTCATAGTGCAGGTGCGTGACGACCACCGTGTCGATCTGCTCGGCCGTCGTGCCGATGCGCGCGATCGCCTCGTCGGGCAGCCGGTCCACCTTCCGCCCGCGCTTGGCGCCGCATTCGTGGTCGAAGCCGCAGTCGACCAGGATGTTGCGGCCCTCGCCGCGCACCAGCCAGACGTAATAGGTCAGCTCGCGCGACTTGCCCGAATGCGGATCGTTCGGATCCTCGAGGATGGTCGCATAATGGCCCGGCACGTTGACCGAGCCGTATTTCAGGGCAAAGACCTCGTAGGTCATTCGGCGTACCTTCGGTTCAGCTCGTCCCAGTGCTCGGCGCCGACGATCGCCTCGCGCTCGGCGAAGCTGACCATCTCCCCGGCGATGCGCTCGGTGTTGCCGTCCTCGGCCAGTGCCGCCAGCGCCCGGCGCATGGCGCCGATCGCGGCGCGCTGCAGGTCCGACGGCACGATGACCAGCCTGTAGCCCATCTGGCGCAGCCGCGACAGCGGCACGACGGGCGTCTTGCCGCCGCGGAACATGTTGAGGAGCTTGGGATAAGGCAGCAGACGGGCGATCTCGGCGATCTGCTCCTCGCTGGTCGGCGCCTCGAAGAAGATGACGTCGGCGCCGGCATCGGCATAGGCGTGGCAGCGCTCGATCGCCGCCTCGAAGCCCTCGACGGCCAGCGCGTCGGTGCGCGCGATCAGCACCAGCTCGTCGCCGACGACGTCGCGCACGGCGCGGATCTTGCCGCGCATGACGTTGGTCGGAACCACCGCCTTGTCGCTGTAATGGCCGCAGCGCTTGGGGAAGGTCTGGTCCTCGATGTGCATGCCCGCGATGCCCGCGCGCAGGAACAGGCGCGCCGCGCGCTGGGCGTTCAGCGCGTTGCCATAGCCGGTGTCGAAATCGGCGATGACCGGGATCTGCACGGCGGCGGCGATCTCGGCCATGCGGTCGGCGACCTCGGTCGCGGTCAGCAGCCCCAGGTCCGGCATGCCCGCCCCGCGCGAGATGGCGCCGCCCGAGGCATAGGCGAGCTGAAAGCCCGCCTGCTCGACCAGCCGCGCCGAGAGGCCGTCGAAGCAGCCCGGCGCGAGAAAGACGTCCGGCGTCGCGATCAGCGCCTTCAGCGTGTCGACATGCTCGTTCATTCGGCGGCCTCCAGGCGGTGGGTGGGCGCATAGACGACGCCCGTCATCAGCGTGCGCGCCGTGCGCAGCACCGAGGCGCCGGCGGCGTGCCAGCCATCGCCGGTCAGCGCGACATCGGCAAAGCCCGGCACGACGCCCGAGGCCGTGCCGATGCGCAGCGGCTCGCCGGGCGCGACGGCGCGGGCGAGGTCGGCGACGACGGTGCCCTCGATGCGCGCGGCGACGGCGGTGCAGAGCGCGCCCGTCAGCGGGATCGCCAGATGCGGCTTGCCCATCGAGATCATGCGCAGCTGCACGTCAGCCGCCTCGGCCGGCAGCGCCTCGCCCGACAGCGTCCTCCAGGGCGACGGCGGCCCGACGAGCGCCACCTTGGGCACGCTCTCGGGCACCCGCGCGGCGTCGGGGCCGAGCCCCGCCACCACCCCGGCCGCCCGCCGAACCTGCTCGAGCGCGGCCAGCACGGCGGGCATGGCGGCGATCTCCGCAGGCAGCTCGGCGCCGGTCAGGCCAAGCTCGGACGCGGCGACGAAGACGCAAGGGTTGGCGGCATCGACGAACGAGGCCGAAAGCGTCCGGCCGTCGTCGAGGCGCGCCTCGAAGCGCGGACCACCCGCCAGCAGCCGCCCGGTGCGCGACCCGCCGGGCTCGCGGAACTCGAGCCGGATGGGCGACCCCTGCCCCGCCACGCCCGCGATCTCGGCCGCGCCGCCGACCGATGCCCGGCCGGCGCGAACCTGCAGATGGCAGTCGACGCGCTTGCCCGTGTTCTCGTTGAACATGCGCACGACGCCCGGGCCGTCCGGCAGCTGCACATAGCCCTGCTCGACGGCGAAGACCCCGACCGCCGCCGACAGATTGCCGCAGTTGCCGGCATAATCGACGGCGGGCGCGCCGACCTCGACCTGCGCAAAGAGATAGTCGACATCGACGCCCGCGCGCTCCGAGCGGCGGACCATCATGGCCTTCGACAGCGACGAGATGCCCCCGCCCATGCCGTCGAGCTGGCGGCCATAGGGGTCCGGGCTGCCGAGCGCCGCGCAGAGAAAGCGGTCTCGGTCGCCCGGCTCGGGCGGCAGGTCCTCCCAGCGGAAGAACAGTCCTTTCGACGTGCCGCCCCGCAGGAAGCTCGCGCGGACGCCAGTCTGGTCCGGGCCCTGGTCGGACATCATATCTCCCCGCGACGCCCTGCGACGGTGACAGTCAGCGGCCGAGACGCTAGGGAGGAGCCGACCGGCCTGTCAACCAGAGGCGCGACGTGGATCAATCCGGGGCCTTCGCCCATCCCTTCTACTTCCTTCGTCATGGCGAGACGCACTGGAACCGCGCGGGCACCACGCAGGGCCAGATCGACGCCAAGCTGAACGAGACGGGCATCGCCCAGGCCGAACGGGCCGCCGAGGCGCTGGCCGGCGAGCCGATCGCGCGCATCGTCGCAAGCCCGCTCAGCCGGGCGCTCGACACGGCGACCACCGTCGCGGCGCGGCACGGGCTGCCGGTCGAGACGGACGAGGACCTGATGGAATGCCATCTCGGCCGGCACCAGGGCGAGCCGCACGGCCCCTGGCTGTCCGAGTTCTTCCGCGGCACCTACGCCCCGCCCGGCGGCGAGACCTTCGACCAGTTCCGCGCCCGCGTCTGGGCAGCGATGCAGCGCGCCGTCGCCCAGGGGCCGAACACGCTGATCGTCGCGCATGGCGGCCTGTGGATCGCCGCGCGCACCTATGTGGCGGTCGAGCCCGACCTGCCGCGGATGCCGAACGCCCTGCCGCTGAGCGTCACGCCCGAGCCTGGCCGGTGGATGCACCGGATCTGCGGCGAGCTCGCGCCCGCCGGCGCACTGGAGTCTTTCTGAGAGGGCGCGGCTCACTCGACGCGGGCCCGTCCAAGCGGGTAGAAAGGCGCACATAAACTCACGGGGAGAACCACAATGTCACTGCGCATCAACGACACTGCCCCCGACTTCACCGCCGAGACGACCGAAGGGCGGATCCGCTTCCACGACTGGATCGGCGACGGCTATGCCGTGCTGTTCAGCCATCCCAAGGATTTCACCCCGGTCTGCACGACCGAGCTCGGCGTCGTCGCCGGCATGCTGGACGCCTTCAAGGCGCGCAACGCCAAGGTCATCGGCATCTCGGTCGACCCGGTCGAGAGCCACCACAAGTGGAAGGCGGACATCAAGACGGCGACGGGACACGAGCCGGCCTATCCGCTGATCGGCGACCCGAACTCTCGAGGTCGCCAAGCTCTACGACATGCTGCCGGCCTCGGCCGGCGACAGCTCCGAGGGCAGGACGCCCGCCGACAACCAGACGGTACGCACCGTCTTCGTCATCGGGCCCGACAAGAAGATCAAGCTGATGCTCAGCTATCCGATGACCACGGGACGCAATTTCGACGAGATCCTGCGCGCGATCGACTCGATCCAGCTGACGGCCAGGCACCAGGTGGCGACGCCCGCCAACTGGAAGCATGGCGACGACGTCATCATCACGCCCGCCGTCTCGGACGAGGACGCCCAGAAGCGCTTCGGCGGCTTCGAGAAGGTGCTGCCCTATCTGCGCCGGACCAAGCAGCCCCAGGCGTGAGCCGGATCCCGAGCCGGCGCCCTCGCCGGCTCAGCCGAAGAGCTGGGCGACCAGCGGCGCAAGCTTTTCGGCAGTAGGTCCGAACTTGCCCATGTTCGCGCCGCCCTGCGTCGCGTCGTAGACGGCCGATCCGACCGGCCGGCCGTCCTCGATGACGTTGATCTGCGCATAGGAGAGGTACATCGCCATGTCCCAGCGCCAGTTCGCCGTGTAGCTCACGCGAGAGCGGCAGTCCTCGGCAGGGACGCCGTCAAAGCTGCGGACCGCGATCCCTCGGGCTTCGATCTGCCGGACGAGCTCGTCATGGAAGCCCTCCATATGCACCGTTTCATTGCGGACGATGCAGACCTCGGCCGGCCGAACCTCGACGGGATCCACGGTTTGGCTGATCGTGCAGCCGGCGACGAGCAGAGCGGCGGTCATTTGCGCCGCACAGAAAAGCCTGGGCTTCAAGCCTATTCCTCTCAGGAGATCATCTAGAGCCGGCCCAAGCCTCGCAGGCTATCGTTAACGCCCGCTAACCCCAGGCTGTGCCAGATCATCGCGTGGTTCGACGAGGTGACGGCGAGCCCGAGCTCGCCCTCGATGGCCTGCGCCGCTCGAGCGGGCGCAGCGAGTGCAGGCGACGATGAGCGCATCGACCTGCCGCCGCCTCGGGCGACGCGGCGCGCCGCCGCACCGACCGAGGCGGCCGGCAGATGCGCGCCGTCCCGGCGGGTTCAGCCAACACGTTCACGCCGCCCTCCGCGTCTCGCCAGCCATCATCCCGCCCGTGTCGATCTCGGGCGTCCGGCCGGCGATCAGGTCGGCGGTGATCCGCGCCGAGCCCGCGCCCATCGTCCAGCCCATATGGCCCTGCCCGGTGTCGAGCCACAGGTTCGCCAGCCGCCCCCGGCCATAGATCGGCAGGCCCGACGGCGTCATGGGGCGCAGCCCCGCCCAGCGCTCGGCCCGGTCCCAGTCGGCGCCGTCGGGGAAGAGCTCGCGCACGGTGCGGTCCATGTGGCGGAAATCGGCCTCGGTCCAGCTCGTCGCATGGCCGGCGAACTCGGCCGTCGCCGTCACGCGCACGCGGTCGCCATAGCGCGCCCAGGCGATCAGGTTCTCCTCGTCGATGCCGCCCAGCGTCGGCGCGCGGTTCCGCCCCGCCACGGGCGCCGTCATCGAATAGCCCTTGACGGGATAGATCGGCAGGTCGACGCCCGCCACCGCGCCGATCTTCGGCGAGGCCGTGCCGAGCGCCAGCACATAGGCGTCGGCGACGATGTCGCCCCTGTCCGTGACCACGCGCGTGGCGCGGTCGCCCTGCGTCTCGATCCGCTGCACCGTCGTGCCATAGCGCACGTCGGCGCCGCGCTCGGCCAGGCGCTCGGCCAGCCGGCGGACAAAGCTGTGGCAGTCGCCCGTCTCGTCGCCGGGCGTGAAGAGCGCACCGGCGAAGCGGTCCCGCAGCCCGCCCAGCGCCGGGTCGAGCTCGGCCGCGCGGGCCATGTCGACGGTCTCGACCGCCACGCCCTGGTCGATGAGGATCTGCGCCTTCTTCGCCCCCGCCTCGAGCCCGGCCTGGCTGCGGAAAAGATAGATGCAGCCCTGCTTGACATGGTCGAAGGCGATGCCCGTCTCATCGGCGATGAGGTTCAGCCGCGCCTTGGAATAGACGCACAGCGCCACCTTGCGCGCCGTGTTCCAGGCCGCCCGCTCGGCATTGCACTGGCCGAGGAACTTCGCCATCCAGCGCCAGAGGGCGGGGTCGAGCGAGGGCTTGAAGCGCAGCGCCTGGTCGCCCCGATAGAGCGACTTCAGCAGGATGCCGGGCGCTTTGGGGCTGGCCCAGGCATAGGCGTGGCCCGGGCGAGACGAAGCCCGCATTGCCAAAGGAGGTGCCGAGCGCCGCGTGCCGCTCCTTGTCGACCAGCACCACCTCGTGCCCGTCGCGCATCAGCTCCCAGGCGCAGGTGACGCCGACCACGCCCGCCCCGAGAACCGCGACCTTCATGTGCGCCGCCCCTCTGCTCTATCGACACGCCTATCGCGGCCTCGCGTCCGGCAGCGGTCGAGCGGACCTGCCGGCGCCGCTGCCGTCCCCGCGCGCCCTCAGGGCCGCAGCACGGTGCGGCCGGCCGCGCCGCGGTCGGCGACGACCCTGGCGTGGTGCTCGCCCGCCGGTCCGGCAAGCACCAGCAGATATGCCCCCTGGTCGGTCAGGAAGCGCTGCCCCTTCGGCCAGTCGACCCGGCCGTGGCGAACGGGCAGCGTCCAGACGAGCTGGCCGTCCCGCTCGACGCGCAGGCTGTCAAAGCCCGCCCCGCCGCCGGCGACGACGATCTCGGGCGCCAGCGGGATCCGCTGCGGCCGGTCGGCGCTGCGCAGCACGATGCCGGCGCCGATCATCTCGCCCTGGTGCAGGGACACGGTCTCGGGGCAGTCGATCTTCCAGCGCTCGGCCACCTGCGCCCGCGAGAGGTCGAACCCGTCGCTGCGCACGCCGATCACGCCATCGGTCACCTTCGCCGCCTCGCAGCTCGCATAGTGCTCGACGACCAGCGTCGATCCCTTGCCGAGGCTGAGCTCGGTCCCGGCATCGACCTCGTCGAAGACGCCCACCGCCGGCGTCACCTGGCCGGCCAGATCGGTGACCAGCGCCGCCGGCGCGCTCCACGCCGAGGGCGCCGCCACCAGCAGCGGCACGAGGCCCGCCGCAGCACACAGCAAGGCCCTCGACACTCGACGCCGCAGCGTCGCCCCCGCGATCTGCATCCTGTCCTCCAGCCCCCGTCGCGCGCAGTCTACAGCCGCCCGAAGAGCTTGCCCAGCGGCAGGCTTGACGCTGGGCACGGGCCATGGATTGCTGAGCCCGAAGAGCCCTTGGGAGGAGCCGCCGGATGTCCGCCACCGACCGTCCAGACGTCGCCGAGTGGATCGCCCGGTTCCTGCAGGGCCGCGGCATCGACCGCATCTTCGGCCTGCAGGGCGGGCACATCCAGCCGATCTGGGACTGGCTCGGGCGCCTGGGCGTGCGCATCGTCGACGTCCGCGACGAGGGCGCCGCCGTCCACATGGCCCACGCCCATGCCGAGCTGACCGGCGGCTTCGCCGTCGCGATGGCGACCGCCGGCCCGGGCGTCACGAACTGCGTGACCGCGATGGCGAACGCCGACCTCTCCCGCGCGCCCGTCCTGCTGATCGGCGGCTGCCCGCCGCGGCCGCAGGTCAACATGGGGCCGCTGCAGGACATCGACCACGCCGGCATCCTGCGGCCCGTCACGCGGGTCTCGCGCACGCTGCGCGTGCCCGAGCAGGTGATCCGCGAGATGGACGCGGCGGTCTCGCTGATGCTGGGCGACCGCGGCATGCCCGGCCCCGCCTATCTCGAGATCCCGACCGACGTGCTGCGCGCCGAGGTGCCGCGCGGCCTGGTTCTCGACGAGTGGATGGCGCCCAAGCGCCCGCGCCGCCCGGCGCCCGAGGCGGAGGCCGTCGCGGCGGCCGTCGAGGCGATCTGGCGGGCCAGGAAGCCCTCCGTCATCACCGGCCTCGGCGCCCGCGGCGCCGCGGCCGAGCTGCGCGCGCTGCTCGACGCCACGGGCGCCGTCTACCTCGACACGCAGGAGAGCCGCGGCCTGGTGCCCGCCGACCACCCCGCGGTCGTCGGCGCCATGCGCGCGCAGGTGATGGCGGAAAGCGACCTCGTCGTGCTGGTCGGCCGCCGGCTCGACTACCAGCTCGGCTATGGATCGCCCGCCGTGTTCCCGAACGCCCGCTTCGTGCGCATCGCCGCGACCCCCGGCGAGCTGATCGACAACCGGCGCGGCCAGCCCGAGCTGATGGCCGACCCCGCCGCGGCGCTGGCCGCCATCGTCGAGGCCGCCGGCAACCGGGCGCCCGACACCGACCGCGGCTGGTCCGAAGGGCTGCGCAAACGCCATCTCGAGCGGGCCGCGAAGGCGGGCGCCGCCGCCCTGCCGGCCACGCGCGACGGCAAGATCCACCCGCTGGCGATATTCCGCGCCCTGGCCGAGGTCGCCGACCCCGACCATCTGGCCGTCGCCGATGGCGGCGACCTGCTCAGCTTTGCCCGCGTCGGGCTGACCAGCCGGCACTACATGGATTCGGGCACCTTCGGCTGCCTCGGCGTCGGCGTGCCCTATGCCATCGCAGCCGCGCTGCACGACCCCTCGCGCCAGGTGATCGTGACCACCGGCGACGGCGCCTTCGGCTTCAACGCGATGGAGATCGACACCGCCGTCCGGCACGGGGCGAAGATCGTCGTGATCGTGTCGAACAACGCCGCCTGGAACATCGAGCGCTACGACCAGGAGATGAACTATGGCGGCCGTGTCGTCGGCACGACGCTGGGCGACGCCGACTACGCCGCCATGGCGCGCGCTCTCGGCGCGCATGGCGAGCGGGTCACCGACCCGGCCGGCCTTGCCGATGCCATCCGGCGCGCCATCGCCAACGCGCCGGCGGTCGTCGACGTCGTCACCTCGCAGGACGCCGTCTCGTCCGACGCCACCAAGGGGCTGGGCTTCGTCCCTGACTACCAGGCGCTGACGCCCTGGAACGACGCGGAACTCGCGAGGCGGCGCTGATGGAGGCGCGCCGATGAGCGTCATGCAGTACGGCGACCCGGCGCGCTATGGGACGCTCTACGAGACGTTCCTGCAAGACCGTCGCGCGCTGGGGCGACCTGCCGGCCTATGCCGTCCCCGCCATGCCCAGGCGGCCCTATCATCCGGGCGGCAAGACCTATCTCTGGCGCGAGATCGCCGCCGGCGCCGAGGAGCTCCGCCGGCGCTATGCCGACGCCGGCTACGGTCTCGGCCACCGCGTCGCCATCCTCGCGCATCAGCGGCCCGAGTTCTTCTTCCACTGGTACGCGCTGAACGCGCTCGGCGTCTCGGTCGTGCCGATCAATCCCGACTACCGCGAGGGCGAGATCGCCTATCTCATGGAGCACTCCGAGGCCCGCCTGGCGCTCGCCATCGACAGCCGCGCCTCGACGACCTCCGCGCGGTCCAGGGGCAATCGGGCGACGCCTTCTCCGTCGCCTCCTTCGACGACCCGCCGGGCGCGCTGCCCGCAGGCGCGCACGCCGCCGATGCCCGGCCAGCCAGACCACGCGACCGAGGCGGCGCTCCTCTACACCTCGGGCACGACCGGGCGGCCCAAGGGCTGCGTCATGACCAACGAGTACTTCCACAGCTTCGGCACCTTCTATCTCTCGCGCGGCGGCCTCTACGCGATGCGCGAGGGTGCCGAGCGGATGTACAACCCCCTGCCGCTGCACCACGCCAACGCGCTGTCGATCTCGGCCCAGGCCATGCTGCTGACGGGCGGCTGCCTGATCTTTCCCGACCGCTTCCACGCCTCGACCTGGTGGCAGGACCTGGTCGAGACGGGGGCGACCTGCTGCCACATGCAGGGCATCATCCCGAACGTGCTGCTGAAGCTGCCGCCGTCCGGGCTCGACCGCGCCCACCATGTCCGCTTCGCCAACTGCGCCGGCATCGAGCCGGTGCACCACCGCCCCTTCGAGGAGCGCTTCGGCTTTCCCGTCGTCGAGATGTGGTCGATGTCCGAGGTCGGCCGCCTGATCTGCGACAACCACGAGCCGCGCCGCATCGACGAGCGCGCCATGGGCCGCGCCGTCCCCGGCTGCGACGCCATGGTGGTCGACCCGGAGATGCGCAAGCTGCCGGACGGCACGCCGGGCGAGTTCGTCGTCCGCCACAGCGCCGAGACGCCGCGAAAGGGCTTTTTCTCGGGCTACCTCAAGGACGAGAAGGCGACCGACGAGGCGTGGCGCGGCGGCTGGTTCCACACCGGCGACGTCGCCCGGCGCGACGCTGACGGCATGTTCGTCTTCGTCGACCGCCTCAAGCACATCATCCGCCGCTCGGGCGAGAACATCGCCGCCGCCGAGATCGAGGAGGCGGTGATCGCGCACCCCAAGGTCAAGCAGGTCGCCGTGATCCCCGTGCCCGACGCCATGCGCGACGAGGAGATCATGGCCTGCGTCGTGCCCCAGGACGGCGTCGAGCCAGGCGAGGCGCTGGCGCGCGAGCTGCTCGACGACGCCTTGGGCAAGATGGCCTATTTCAAGGCGCCCGCCTGGTTCGTCTTCTTCGACGAGCTGCCGATGGGCACCTCGGCCAAGCTGGTGAAGCGCGCGATCTTCGCGCAGAACGACGATCCGCGCGAGCACCCGGGCGCCATCGACCTGCGCCCCTCAAGCGCCGCCGGCGGGAACGGGAAGCGGCAGGGTAGCGCCGTCTTCAGATCTTCACCGCGCATTCCCGCGGACGCGGCGGCCGCTTTCGGGCTCAGGCGGGACCCCCGCCGGCGCGGGGATGTCAGATGGCCCGCCCGCCCTACTCCGGCCGCGGCGCGGCTCAGGTCGAGCCCGCGGATGAAGTCCAGGAGTCGCGCCGGCGCCGACATCGCGCGCGAGCCAGCGCGAAGGCGATCGTCGCCTGCAGGTAGCCGCGCTTGGAGCCGCAATCGTAGCGCGTGCCCTTGAAGCGGAAGCCGTGCACCGGCTCGGGCCCGCCGATCTGCGCGGCGATGGCGTCGGTCAGCTGAATCTCGCCGCCCGCGCCGCGCTTGGTCTTGCTCAGCGTCTCCATGACGCGGGCCGAGAGGATGTAGCGGCCGATGACCGCCAGCGTCGAGGGCGCGTCCTCGGGCTTGGGCTTCTCGACCAGGCCCCGCACCCTGACCAGCGGCCCGCGCTCGTCCTCGGGGTCGATCACGCCGTAGGAGGCGGTCTGCTCGCGCGGCACGTCGACGGTCGCGACCATGCAGCCGCCGCCCGCCTGCTCATAGGCCTCGACCATCTGCGCCAGGCACGGCCGCTCGCCGGCGATGATGTCGTCCGGCAGGATGACGGCGAAGGGCTCGTCGCCGACCAGCCGCCGGGCGCACCAGACCGCGTGGCCCAGCCCCAGCGCCTCCTGCTGGCGCACATAGGCGATGGCGCCCGACGGCATGGTCGACTTCTCGAGCTCGGCCAGCAGCTCGGTCTTGTTCGACTTCTGCAGCGTCCGCTCGAGCTCTGGCGCCGAATCGAAATAGTCCTCCAGCGCGGACTTCCCCTTGGCGGTGACGAAGATGAACTCGTCGATGCCGGCGGCGCGCGCCTCGTCGATGCCGTACTGGATCAGCGGGCGGTCGATCAGCGGCAGCATCTCCTTCGGCACCGACTTCGTCGCCGGCAGGAACCGGGTGCCGAGCCCGGCGACCGGGAAGACTGCTGTGCGGACCTTCTTGGACATGTTCGGCTCCTGCTCCTGTCGTGCTGCCGGCGGCGCCGGCCCAACGCCTTACGCCCTGGCCGGTGCTTGCGTTGCGACCGGGCCGCGAGGCAACCCTTGCTTCATGGCGTGCCGCGCTCGGCCAGCACCGCCTCGACGCGGGCGATGTCCTCGCGGATTGTTCACTTCCCAGAACCGTGCGCCGCGGCTGGCCACCTCGACGCAGCGCACCGGCACGCCGTGCTCCATGAAGCGCAGCTGCTCGAGCCCCTCGCAGCGCTCGAGCGGCCCCGGCGCCAGCGCCAGATAGGCGGCGAGCGTCACCGGCCGGTAGGCATAGATGCCGACATGGTGAAAGACCGGCACGACCCCGTCGAGCATGCGCTCGGGCCCGATCTCGGGTCCGGTGAAGGGGATGACCTCCTTCGAGAAGTAGAGCGCCCGCCCGTCGCGGTCGAAGACTGCGGTGGTGGCGCCGACCCGCCCTGCCCGGCGGTCCTCGAGAAAGCTCTCCAGCGCCTCGACGTCGCAGCGCAGAACCGGCGTCGCGACCAGCACCTCGGGATCGGCGCGCATGGCGAGCACCAGCTCCTCGACGAACCAGGGGGGCGTCAGCGGCGCGTCGCCCTGCAGGTTGACGACGATCTCCGGCGCCGGGTGCATGCCGCGGATCGCCTCGGCGCAGCGCTCGGTGCCATTGGCGCAGTCGGGCGAGGTCATCACGGCGCGCCCGCCGAACCGCTCGACCTCGTCGACGATGCGCGCATCGTCGGTCGCGACCAGGCAGGCGTCGATGCCCTGCACGGCCAGCGCCGCCTCCCAGCTCCGCTCGACCACCGTCTTGTCGAGACCGGTCGCCCCGCGCAGCGGCGCCAGCATCTTGCCGGGAAAGCGCGACGAGTCGTAGCGCGCGGGAATGACGATGATTGCGCTCATGCGCATCGCGTCCTTCGCCCAACGGTTGTGCGCCACCCTGTCACAGATCGACGCCGGGCGCCATGGCGAGGAAAAACGGGTTCTCCCATCCGGGCTTGCCGTAGCGCAATTCGGCATGATCGTCATAGCGCAGGACCTGGCCGCCCGCGGCGCCCAGCACGGCGTGGCCCGCGGCCGTGTCCCACTCCATGGTGCGCCCCAGACGCGGGTAGAAATCGGCCTCGCCAGCGGCCAGCAGGCAGAACTTGATCGACGAGCCGGCGCTGCGGAACTCGGCCACCTCGAAGCCCGCGATGTAGTCGTCGGTCGCCTTGTCGCGGTGCGATTTCGAGGCGATCACGACCAGCGCCGAATTGTCCGGCTTCGAGACATGGATCGCCCGCTCCGACCCGCGGACGACCGCGCCGCCTTCGACAGCCGCCTCGACCGCGCCGCCGTCGCGCGTCGCCCAGAGCCGGCCCCGCGCCGGGGCATAGACGACGCCCGCCACCGGCCGCCCCTCGTCGATCAGGGCGATGTTGACGGTGAAATCGCCCTCGCGGCGGACGAACTCCTTGGTGCCGTCCAGCGGATCGACCAGAAAGAACCGGCGGTGCCCGGTCTCGGCATGGCTCGCGGCCCACTCCTCGGTGACGGCCGGGATGTCGGGGAAGGCCGCCGCCAGCCCGGCGGCGATGACCCGGTCGGCGGCCAGGTCGGCGGCGGTCACGGGGCTCGCATCGGCCTTCGCCTCGACCTCGAGCTCGCCCGAGCGGTACACCTCCATGATCCGCGCGCCGGCCTCGAGCGCAATGCCCGTGATCACCCGCTCCAGTTCGCCCATGCCGCCCCGCCCGTTTGCGTTTGTCGCGCGTTTGCCGCGCTGCCATTCGACGGCGACGGTCTACCCGCACGGGCGGGCACCCGACAACGGGCGAATCACCTCGGACGCGGGGCGCGTCGACGCAGCGGCAAGCTCGGCCGGACACGAGCTCCTGCCCGGACCTTTGCCCGGACCGTGCCCGGATCGTGCCCGGACCTTGCCCGGATCTTGCACGGATCTTGCAGGACAGCCGACCGAAACGAGGCTTTGTGCCGCGAGCCGACGGCCGGATGCGACGGCCGGATGCGAGCGGCGGCGTGCGGGAGGCTCGGATGAACCGGCGCGACTTCCTGATGCACGGCTGCGCGTTCGGCACAGCGCTCGGCACCGCGGCGACGCTGGCCGGCTGCGGCGCCGGCCCGACGGTCGATCTGGCCGAGGTCGGCGACCGCTGGCCGCCGGAGGGCAGGTTCGTCGAGGCCATGGGCCTGCGCATCCATGCCTGGGAGCGCGGCGAGGGCCAGCCCGTGGTCCTGCTGCACGGCGCCAACGGCAATCTGCGCGACTGGACCTTCGACCTCGCCCCGCAGATCGCCGGGCGCTATCGCGCCATCGCCTTCGACCGGCCGGGCAATGGCTGGTCCGAACGGCCGCCCGTCGGCGCCGGCGACCCGGCCGTCCAGGCCCGGATCCTGCACGCGGCTGCCGGCAGGCTGGGGGTGCACAGGCCGATCCTCGTCGGCCACAGCTGGGGCGCTGCGCTCGCCATGGCCTGGGCGCTGGCCTATCCGGACGAGGTCGCCGGCGTGGTCACGGTCTCGGGCGCCGTCATGCCCTGGGGCGACCAGCCGATGCTGGCCGAGATGATCGGGCTCGACCGGCTGTTGATCGGCTTCTACTTCGACCATCTGCAATCGGCGGGCGGCGGCGTCGCGGGCTTTGTCCAGCGCATCTTCCATCCGCAGGAGCCGCCCCCCGGCTATGTCGACTACATCGGCGGCCAGCTGGCGCTGCGCCCGCAGACGGTGGCGGCCAACATCGACGACATCGCCACGCTGAACAGGGCGCTGCGCCGCCAGGCACCGGGCTATCGCGGGCTCGACATGCCCGTCGAGATCATCAGCGGGCGGGCCGACTTCATCATCGAGCCGGCGCGACAGCCGATCCCGTTCGCCGCGTCGCTCAGGCGGCCCCGGCTGACGCTGCTCGACGGCGTCGGCCACATGGCGCACCATGCGGCGCCGGCCCAGCTCCTGGCCGCGCTCGACCGGATCGACGGGCGCGGCTGACCGATGCGCCCCGGTCGGCACGATCCTCGCAATCCCGGCTGACGGGCCACCCCTTGCACGCCGGACAGCCATCGCCATCTTCGCACCTCGCATCCCGAGGGTCCGATGGGCGTTCCCGATCCAGTCCACGACAGCCAGTTCTACCAGGGCGTTCCGCTGCGCCGCTTCGTCGCCTTCTGCATCGACATCGTCGTCATCATCGGCCTCTGGTGCGTGGTTCTGATCCTCGGCCTGCTGGTCTCGGTCCTGACGCTCGGCATCGCCACGCCGCTGGCGGTCGTGGTCTTCTCCGTCACCAGCTTCGCCTATCGCTGGGCCATGCTGAGCCAGCGCTCGGCGACGCTCGGCATGATCCTGACCGGCATCGAGGTGCGCAGCGCCACCGGCGGCCCGCTCGACCCGGTGACGGCCTTCCTGCACGTGGCGGGCTTCTACGTCTCGGTCTTCTTCACGCCGCTGTTGGTGATCGGCTGGATCGTGATGGCCGCCACGCCGCGCCGGCAGATGCTGCACGACCTGGTTCTCGGCACCGTCGTCATCAACCGGCCCGCTTGAAGCGGGGCCGCCGAGGTCCGAGAATCATCACGTGGTGGCTCGTGACAACGGGATTTTATCCGCTATCGTGCTTTGCTGAGCGACCCGCCCGGAGGCTGAATTGAGTCACCACGAATCCTCGCTGAAGGCGCAGTTCTACCTGACCGCGCCCCAGCCTTGCGCCTATCTGGAGGGCCGCGAGGAACGCAAGGTGTTCACGACGCTGAACGGCAGCAGCGCGGTCAGCGTCAACAACGCCCTCAGCCACAAGGGCTTTCGCCGCAGCCAGTCCGTCATCTACCGGCCGGCCTGCGTCGGCTGCTCGGCCTGCATGTCGATCCGCATTCCCGTCCGCGCCTTCGAGCCCAGCCGCGCCCAGCGCCGCATCCTGCGGCGCAATGCCGGCATCGCCCGCCGCCCCTGCGAGGCCTGGGCGACCGAGACGCAGTTCGCCCTCTTCCGCCGCTATCTGAACGAGCGCCACGCCGATGGCGGCATGGCCGACATGGACGCCTTCGACTACGCCTCGATGGTCGACGAGACGCCCGTCAACACCATGGTCGTCGAGTACACCGAGCAGGACGAGCTGGGCGCGAGCCGGCTGGTCGCCGCCTGCCTGAGCGACGTGCTCGGCGACGGGCTGTCGATGGTCTATTCGTTCTTCGAGCCGGCGCTGGCCGAGCGCAGCCTCGGCGCCTTCATGATCCTCGACCACATCGCCATGGCGCGCGAGATGGGGCTGGCCTACATCTATCTCGGCTACTGGGTCGCCGGCTCGCGCAAGATGGACTACAAGATCGGCTATCGCCCGTTCGAGCTCTGCGACGGCGCGACCTGGCGGCGCTTCCAGGCGCGCGAGGAGGTCGACGCCTGGCAGGCCCAGCGCCTGCGGGTCGTCCAGGACCGGCTGCTCGGCTGACGCCTGCAACGGGTCCGATCGGATCGACCCGGCACAGCCTGCCGCAAGCGCCGCCAAGACCTTTCAATGCGGTTAACGGCATTCCAGATCTTCTGCAATTTCAATGACTTGCGGATCCGTGCACGCGTGCACGCTTTGCGTGCTCACATCCGAACGCCGCTCTAGCGCCGCGCGGCCGCGCTCTCCTGGCGCAGGCGATAGACCGTCTGCTGGTCGATCCCGCCGGGCCCCAGCCCCCTCGACGCCCTGAAGCTCTCGACAGCCGCCGCCGTGCTGGCGCCATAGACGCCATCCACCGGCCCGGAATAGAGCCCCAGGTCGCCCAAGGCGCGCTGGACGACGGTGACGGTCATCCGGTCCCGCGCCCCGGCGGCGCTGGCGGTGCCCTGCCCTGGTGCTGCCGCCGGGGCGGGCGGCGCCGGCCGGGCCGGCTGAACCGGCCGAACCGGCTCGGCGGGCGCCGACAGCGCGGCCTCGGTGCAATAGCGCTCGACGCAGGCGCCATAGGCCGGGTCGGTGTTGCCCTTCGAGTCGGCGAGGCAGCGCCAGACGCAGCGCTGCTGCTCCATCTCGTCCTGAGACAGCGCCGCCAACGGCGAGAGCAACAGCGCCGCCGCAGACGTCACCACCAGAATGCGCCCCCGCATCGCGCCGAACCTCCCCGCCCCGATCCGCGCCGGCACCGATCGCCAGTCGCTCCGCAGCTATCTCAGGGCAGGCGCGGTCGGACAAGAGGCGATCGGGCGATCTCCCTCCCGCTTGGGTCATGCCCCGGGCCAGCCGGGGCATTTTCCGGGCGGCGCGCCGTCTCAGACCGACGCGCGCGCCGGCCTCGCCCGCACCCGCGCCGGGGCACGGCGGAAGACGCGCAACACGCCGATCGCGGCCAGGACGATGCAGCCGATCGAGGCGGCGAGCTCGGTCAGGCCCACGCCCGACTGGCTCGCGGCGAGCCCGCCGAACAGGAAGGCGATCCCGAACGCCATCAGCGCCGTGATCGTCAGCGCCATCATTTCCGTCCCGGCGAAGCGCTCGATCCAGGACGAGCCCTCCCACCGCGTGATCGCGAATTTGGCAAAGCCCAGCAGCATGATGGACGCCACCACCAGAACGGTGCCGAGGATGAAGTTCATCGAGTGTGTCTCCCTGACCCTTTCGCGTCGACTGCCGAAACAGACGGTCACGATCGTTGAGGGTCACGGGCGAGGTGGCCTTTAGCGTCGTCGGCCGGCCGGCACACCGGCGGGTCCAGAACCGGCATGCGCGGGAACATCTGTACACGGCCGGCTGGCGCGGCACAAGATATGCCAGATTGTCGCCAGCTTTCCGGCGGTCACTCAGCCGCCGTCCGCTCCACCGGGCGCGCAAGCGCCGCCAGCCCCTGGAACTTGCGGCGGTAGGCCGCCGGCGACAGG
Organism: uncultured Bacillaceae bacterium; assembly: GCA_963763245.1. Lineage (GTDB taxonomy): Bacteria > Pseudomonadota > Alphaproteobacteria > Rhodobacterales > Rhodobacteraceae > Thermohalobaculum. Next base: position 87,690 of record CAVXNU010000019.1, on the reverse strand, counting down.
CGGGGCTGACGGCGCGGCTGTAATCGAGATCGCCCGGCTCGGGTCGGGCGGTCTGTCTCGATGGCCTGGCACGCTCGCGCAGGGGAGGTCAGCGCCGGTAGCGGGTCGTCATCGTGTAGCTGTGCCCGGGCTCACCATCTCCCACCGGCTGAGCCACGTGTCCGGCTCGAACTCGTAGGCGATCTCGTAGGACGCGTCCTCGGTGATCTCGAGCGCGATCGGCCGCTCGGTCAGGAAGTGGTGGAACGGCTGGCCGTCAGAGTAGCGGACCTCGACGCGGCCCGCCTCGGGAAAGCGCCAGAGCGACGTCCGCTCGACGTGGTGGTCCTCGCCGTGAAAGCGCAGCACGCCGCTCTCGTAGCAGGTCAGCCCCTCGCCGTCGTCGACGAAGTCGGCCTCGCCCCAGACCTCGCCGATCAGCCCCTCGGGGGACTTCTCGATGATCCGCACGAGCAGCCAGTTGCCCTCGAAATAGCTCTTCGTTGCGCGGATCATGCGGCTCTGCTACCCCCCGCTCCCTGCACTCTCGACCAAAGGGCGCCCGATGATCCCCCGCTATTCCCGTCCCGAAATGGCCGAGATCTGGGCGCCCGAGACCAGGTATCGTATCTGGTTCGAGATCGAGGCGCACGCGCTCGATGCCATGGTCGACCTCGGAATCGTGCCGGCTTCGGCCGCAGAAGCCGTCTGGAAGGCGCGCGACGCCCGGTTCGACGTCGAGCGCATCGACGCGATCGAGCGCGAGGTCAAGCACGACGTCATCGCCTTCCTGACGCATCTGGCGGAGCATGTCGGGCCCGAGGCGCGCTTCCTGCACCAGGGCATGACCTCGTCGGACGTGCTCGACACCTGCTTTTCGGTCCAGCTCGTGCGCGCCTCCGACATCCTGCTCGACGACCTCGCGCGGCTGATGGCGGCGCTGCGGACCCGCGCCTTCGAGCACAAGGACACGCTCTGCATCGGGCGCAGCCATGGCATCCATGCCGAGCCCACGACCTTCGGACTGAAGCTCGCCCAGGCCTATGCCGAATTCGACCGCAACCGCGACCGGCTGCGGGCGGCGCGCCACGACATCGCCACCTGCGCCATCTCGGGCGCCGTCGGCACCTTCGCCAGCGTCGACCCGCGCGTCGAGGCCCATGTGGCGACGCAGCTCGGCCTCGACCCCGAGCCGATCTCGACGCAGGTCATCCCGCGCGACCGGCACGCCTATTTCTTCTGCACGCTCGGCGTCATCGCCTCGTCCGTCGAGCGCCTTGCGACCGAGATCCGCCACCTCCAGCGCACCGAGGTGGGCGAGGTCGAGGAGTATTTCTCGCCCGGCCAGAAGGGCTCGTCGGCCATGCCGCACAAGCGCAACCCGGTGCTGAGCGAGAACCTGACCGGGCCTCGCCCGCCTGGTGCGCGCCTATGCGATCCCGGCCATGGAGGACGTCGCCCTCTGGCACGAGCGCGACATCAGCCACTCGTCCGTCGAGCGCAACATCGGCCCCGACGCGACGGTCACGCTCGACTTCGCGCTGGCCCGGCTGACCGGGCTGATCGAGAAGCTGGTCGTCTACCCCGAGCGGATGCGCGAGAACCTCGAGCGAACGCGCGGCCTCGTCCACTCGCAGCGGGTGCTGCTCGCGCTGACGCAGGCGGGGCTCAGCCGCGAGGACGCCTATGCCATCGTCCAGCGCAACGCGATGCAGAGCTGGCGCGAGCAGACCGATTTCCTGGGCGCGCTCCAGGCCGATCCGGAGGTGACGGCCGCGCTCGACCCGACTGCCCTCGCGGGGCTCTTCGACACGGCGCACCACACGGCGCATGTCGACACGATCTTCGAGCGGGTCTTCGGCGGCACCGAGTGACGCGCCGCTGCGCATGACCTCTCCGGCTGCCGGCATCGCGCTCATGGCGCTCGCCATGGCGCTGCTGCCGCTCGGCGACGCGGCGGCCAAGCACCTGACGGCGATCACCGCCTATGGCGCGGGGTTCCTCGCCTGGTCGCGCTTCGTCGTCGGCCTCGCCCTCGTCGCGCCGGCGGCCGCCGCCGCGGGCCAGCTGCGCGGGCTCGGGGCCGGCTTTCTGCTGCGCCAGGCGATCCGCGGCGGCCTCGTCGCCAGCGCCATCACCTGCGTCATCAACGCGGTCAAGTCGGCGCCGCTGGCCGACGTCTACGGCGCCTTCTTCGTCGGCCCGACCGCCGCCATCGTGCTGGCCCGCCTGCTGCTGAAGGAGACGGTGCGCCCGCGCGAATGGGCGGCCGTCCTGATGGGCTTCGCCGGCGTCCTGCTGATCGTGCGGCCGACGGGCGCGGTCAGCCCAGGCCTGCTCTGGGCGCTGGGCGCGGGGCTCAGCTTCGGCGGCTTTCTCGTCGCCACCCGCTGGGCGGCCGGCACCGCGCCGCCGCTGGCGCAGCTGACGGGGCAGCTCTTCTTCGGCTTCGCCTTCCTCGCGCCCCTCGGCGTCGGGGACTTCCTGCGCCTGGGCATGCAGGCGCCGGGCTGGCTCGTCGTCATGGCGCTCTGCTCGGCGCTCGCCAACCTGCTCCAGCTCTTCGCGGTGCGGCACGCGCAGGCCGTCGTGCTGGCGCCGGTCGTCTACCTGCAGCTCGTCGCCGCCACCGTCTTCGGCTGGGGCTTTTTCGGCGACCGGCCGGACGGCTGGACGCTCGCCGGGCTCGCCGTCATCCTGCTGGCCGGGCTCGCCCGGGTGCCGCTCGGGCGCGCCCGCCCGCGCCGGCCGCTGATCGGCCCGGCTGGGCTGGCCCGGCCGGACTGGCCCGGCTGGGGGCTGGCCGGCGGGCGGCGCCGTGCCATATCCCGGCCGAGGAGGACCCGCCCATGCACGCCGCCATGACCCGACGCCGCTTCGCCGCCCTGCTCGCCGCCGCGCCGATGGCCTTCGGCGCCGCCGCCGTGCGCGCCGCCGGCGCCTATGACTTCGCTTTCGAAGACATCGACGAGACGGGCGAGCTGCGGCTCGCCGAGTTCGCCGGGCGTCCGGTGCTGGTCGTCAACACCGCCTCGCGCTGCGGCTATACCTATCAGTACGACGCGCTGCAGAAGCTCTATGACCGGTATCGCGACCGCGGCCTGGTGGTGCTGGGCGTGCCCTCGGACGACTTCAACCAGGAGCTCGGCAGCGAGGCCGAGGTCAAGACCTTCTGCGCCGTCAATTTCGCCATCGACTTCCCCATGACGGCGATCACGCATGTCACGGGCGCCGACGCCCACCCCTTCTACGCCTGGGCGGCCGAGCGCGCCGGCGCGCCGCGCTGGAACTTCCACAAATACCTGCTGGGCCCTGACGGCGAGCTGGTCGCCGCCTTCCCGACCCGCATCGAGCCCGACGCGCCCGAGGTGACGCCAGGCCATCGAGGCCCTGCTCGGCGCCTAGCGCGGCTTCGATCAGGCGACTGCGACATCCCCGTCCACACACGTGCACGTCGTGCACGGACTTTCCTAAGCCATTGATCCGCAAGGAAAATGGAAGTCGCATTAACCGCGCGGAAAGGGTTTGACGGGCTCTTGGCGGATGTGGCGCCGCATCGAGACCCGGCTCTAGCCGAGCCGCCGGCGCAGCGCCTCGGCGCCGCGGCGGATGTCGCGCATCTGGTCGTCGGGCTTGGCGTCGAGGTTGCGGACCTGCATCCGCATGCGCGCGTTCTTGGCGAAACGGGCGCGGTGGCGGGCCAGAAAGTCCCAGTAGAGCACCGTGAACGGGCAGGCATCCGCGCCGACCGCCTTTTTCGGGTTGTACCGGCAGCCGCCGCAATGGTCCGACATCCGGTCGATATAGGCGCCCGAGGCGGCATAGGGCTTGGTGCCGACGATGCCGCCATCGCCGTGCTGGCTCATCCCCAGCGTGTTCGGCAGGCTGACCCAGTCGATGGCGTCGTTGTAGAGCTCCATGTGCCAGTCGTGGAAGCGGTGGGGGTGCGCGCCCCAGAGCAGCGCGAAGAGACCCATCACCATCAGCCGCTGGATGTGGTGGGCGTACCCCGTCTCGATGAGGCCGCCCAGCGCGTCGGCCAGGCACGCCATGTCGGTCCCGGCCGTCCAGTAGAAGCCCGGCAGCCCGGCCCTGGCGTCGAGCGCGTTCAGCTCGGCATAGCCCGGCATCTCGCTCCAGTAGACGCAGCGCACGAACTCGCGCCAGCCGAGGATCTGGCGCACGAAGCCCTCGACGGCGTTCAGCGGCGCCCGGCCCGCCTCGTAGGCCGCGACGGCGCGGGCGCAGACCTCGCGCGGGTCGAGCAGCTTGAGGTTGAGGCACGCCGACAGCCGCGAGTGCCAGAGCGTCCGGTGCCCGGTCGCCATGGCGTCCTGGAAGTCCCCGAAATGGACCAGCCGCTCGTCAATGAAATGGTCGAGGTGCTCCAGCGCCGCCGCGCGGGTCACGGGCTCGGCGAAGCCCTCGGTCGCTGCCGGGCGCGTCGGGGAACAGCCGCTCGACGGTGCGCATCACCTCGCGCGTGATCGCGTCTGGCGCGGTCTCGGGCCGTCCTGGCGTGAAGCCGGGCCCCTCGCGGCCAAAGCTCTTGCGGTTCTGGCGGTCGAGGTTCCAGGCGCCGCCGACCGGCTCGGCGCCTTCCATCAGCCAGCCCGTCCGGCTGCCGCTGCCAGCGATAGAAGTCTTCCAGGACCAGCCGCCGGCGCCCCCCGCGCCAGCCGGCGAAATCGGCCGGATCGACCAGGAAGTGCCGGTCGGGGTGGACCTCCAGCCCCGGGAAGCGCGCGCGCAGCGCCTGCAGCACCCGCCAGTCGCCGGGCTGGGTCACGTGGCGCCGGTCAGCTGCGACGCGGGCGATCCCGTCCGCCAGCGTCGCGGCCGGCTCGGCGCCGTCGATCGGGATGTAGTGGACGGTCCACCCCGCTGCCCGCAGCGCGTCGCGGAAGTGCCGCATGGCCGCGAAGAACAGCACCAGCCGCTTCTTGCCCTGGCGCAGATAGGCGGCCTCCTCGCGCGCCTCGACCATGACGACGGCGTCGCGGGCGGGGTCGAGCCGCTGCAGGGCCGCGGCGCGCATGTCGAGCTGGTCGCCGAGGACGATCAGCAGCTCAGCCACGCGGCGCCCCCTTGGCCCGCCGGCAGCGCTCGGAGCAATGGCGCACGCTCTGCCAGTCGCGCGCCCATTTGCGCCGCCAGGCGAACGGGCGGCCGCAGCCGGCGCAGGTCTTGCGCGGCAGCTCGGCCTTGCGGCGCATCCGCGCCATCAACCCTCCGGATCGTCGAAGCGCAGGCGGCTCATGCGCGGCTCCGTCACCTGTTGGGCACTTGGCTCGGGGTCACGCCGTAGGTAGCGCGGATCGGGCGCGCGCCAGCCCCGCCCTTGCGCCGATGCGCGAAGGGGAGTAGCTGCGCGCGCTGAACCGCCCCGCTTGGTTTGGGCTCGGAGTGCTGAGATGTCGAAGGCGTTGCTCCCCGCCGTGCTCGCCATGGCCGCGATCGTCGTGGCCTCGAACATCCTCGTGCAGTTCCTGCTCGGGGACTGGCTGACCTGGGGCGCGCTGACCTATCCCTTCGCCTTTCTCGTGACCGACCTGACGAACCGGGTGCACGGCGCCGCGGCGGCCCGCCGGGTCGTGCTCGCGGGGTTTGCCGTCGGGCCTCGTCTGCTCGGGTATCGGCACGCAGATCGAGGGCGCGTTCGGGCCGCTCGTCACCTGGCGCATCGCGCTTGGCTCGGCGACCGCCTTTCTCGCCGCCCAGCTCCTCGATGTCGCGATCTTCGACCGCCTGCGCCGCGGCTCGTGGTGGCGCGCGCCCTTCGTCTCGACGCTCTTCGGGTCGAGCCTCGACACGGCGCTGTTCTTCACGATCGCCTTTTCGGCATCGCTGGCCTGGATCGACCCGGCCAACGACGTCGCCTGGGCGAACGAGGTGCTGCCGCTCCTCGGCACGGGCCCGGCCGTGCCGCTGTGGGTCAGCCTGGGGCTCGCCGATTTCGGCGTGAAGCTCGCGCTCGCCGTGCTGGCGCTGATCCCGTTCCGCCTCGTGATCGCGCGGCGCTATCCGCGCTGAGGCCTCGGCGCGGCCTCAGCCCCGGCTCAGCTCGCCTCGTCCATCAGCTGCGCCTTCGCCTCGGCCAGCAGCTGGGCCATCTGGCTGCGGATCTCCGCCTCCGGGACGGCGACGCCCTTGGCGTCGAAATCGCCCTTGACCTTGCGGAAGACGTCCTCGTCGCCCTTCTCGGCGAAGTCGGCGAAGACGACCTGCTGGGCATAGGTCTTGGCCTCGTCCGCATCGGTGATCCCGAGCTTCTGCGCCGCCCACAGGCCGAGCAGCCGGTTGCGCCGCGCCTCGGCCTTGAACTTCATCTCCTCGTCATGGGCGAACTTGCGCTCGAACCCCTTCTCGCGGTCCTTCAACGACGTCATGCCGGGCCTCGCCTCCCTGAAACCTTCCCTTGCGACTAATCTAGGACAGCCAGAATGTGCGCGGGCAGCCGAGGGCAATGCGGCGATGGCGCCCGGTGCCACGGGTCCCGGATGCGCTCGGGCCCGGGCCTTGGCAAAAAAGCCCCAGCACCTATAGGAGTGCGGAAAGCTGCGGGCATTTCCCCGCGCTCTGTTCCCTAAAGGGAGAACGCCAATGGCGCGGCGCAGGCTCGTCTACGAGGGCAAGGCGAAGATTCTCTACGAAGGCCCCGAGCCCGGCACGCTGATCCAGCACTTCAAGGACGACGCGACCGCCTTCAACGCCCAGAAGAAGGACGTCATCGACGGCAAGGGCGTGCTGAACAACCGGATCTCCGAGCACATCATGCAGGCGCTGACGGCGATCGGGGTGCCGAACCACTTCATCCGCCGGCTCAACATGCGCGAGCAGCTGATCCGCGCCGTCGAGATGATCCCGCTCGAGGTCGTCGTGCGCAACATCGCCGCGGGCTCGCTCTCGACGCGCCTCGGCATCGACGAGGGCACGGCCCTGCCCCGCCCGATCATCGAGTTCTACCTGAAGGACGACGCGCTCGGCGACCCGATGGTCACCGAAGAGCACATCGCCGCCTTCAACTGGGCCAGCCAGCAGGACATCGACGACATCATCGCGCTGGCGCTGCGCGTGAACGACTTTCTGTCGGGCCTGTTCATCGGCGTCGGCATCAAGCTCGTCGACTTCAAGATCGAATGCGGCCGCATCTGGGAGGGCGACTTCCAGCGGGTCATCGTCGCCGACGAGATCAGCCCCGATTCCTGCCGCCTCTGGGACGTCAAGACCGGCCAGAAGCTCGACAAGGACGTCTTCCGGCGCGACCTCGGCAGCCTGTCGGACGCCTATACCGAGGTCGCCCGCCGTCTCGGCATCCTGCCCGAGGGCGGCCGCGCCCGCTCGGGGCCCAAGCTCGTCCACTGAGGCTCACCGCCGTCCACGGCCTTCCATGCGCCGCCGCCCGGCCTAGATCACCGCGGCCCCGGACCAAGGAAAGCCGGACGGGGAGCGCCCATGGACTTGACGCGGCAGATCGACGGCTATTGCGAGCGCCTCGGCCCCGGCTTCTGGGCCGAGCCGCTGAACGCTGCGACGAACGCCGCCTTCATCCTGGCCGCGCTCGTCGCCCTCTGGCTCGCCATCCGCTCGGGCCGGCTCGACGGCCCCGTCGCCTGGCTGATCGCGCTGACCTTCGCCGTCGGCACCGGCTCGTTCCTCTTCCACACGCATGCGACCGTCTGGGCGGCGATGACCGACACCGGGCCGATCGGCCTCTTCATCCTCAGCTACATCGCCATCGCCATGAACCGCTTCGGCGGGTTCGGCTGGGGCCGCTCGCTCCTGCTGATGCTGGCCTTTCTAATCGGCATGGTCGCGCTCTCGGCGCTGCTGCGCGTCACGCTCGCGCCCCTGATCGGCGGCTCGTCCAGCTATGTGCCGGCGCTGGCCGCGCTGCTCGGCGTCGGCATCTGGCTCCGCGCCCGCGCGCATGCCGCGGGCGCCTGGCTGTTGGCGGCGGCCGGCGCCTTCACGCTGTCGCTCACCTTCCGGGCCCTCGATGCCCCGCTGTGCGCGGCCTGGCCGGCCGGCACGCACTTCATGTGGCACCTCCTGAACGGCAGCGTGCTCGGGCTGCTCCTCGTGGCGCTGATCCGGCACGGCGCAGCGCCCGTCCCGCCTTGCCGCCCGCGCCCGCATCGCGTAAGCCCCGCGCAGCCACCCCGAGGGAGCTCCGGCCCATGCACGCCCGCGTCCACGTCACGCTCCGCCCCGGCGTCCTCGACCCGCAGGGCGAGGCCATCCGTCACGCGCTCTCGGCCATGGGGTTTGCCGGCGTCGAGGGCGTCCGGCAGGGCAAGGTCATCGATCTCGAGCTCGCCGAAACGGACGCCGAGGCGGCCCGCGCCAAGGTGGCCGAGATGTGCGAGAAGCTGCTCGCCAACACCGTGATCGAGGATTACCGGATCGAACTCAGCTGACGCCGGCTTGCCGGCGTCCCTCCGCACGAGACCCTCACGAGGCGCTGCAATGCGAACCGCCGTCATCGTCTTCCCGGGCTCGAACTGCGACCGCGACCTCGCGGTCGCGCTCGGCCAGGCCGCCGGCCAGCCGGCGCGGATGGTCTGGCACAAGGAGACGGCGCTGCCGCCCGGGCTCGACCTCGTCGCCGTGCCGGGCGGCTTCTCCTTCGGCGACTATCTGCGCTCGGGCGCCATCGCGGCGCGCTCGCCGATCATGCGCGCGGTCGTCGACTTCGCCGGCCGCGGCGGCGTCGTGCTGGGCATCTGCAACGGCTTCCAGGTGCTGATCGAGGCGGGCCTGCTGCCCGGCGCGCTGATGCGCAATGCCGGCCTCAAATTCGTCTGCCGCGACGTGCACCTGCGCGTCGAGACCTCCGACAGCCCGTTCACCTGCGCGCTCAACGCCGGCACGGTGATCCGCGTGCCGGTCGCGCATCACGACGGCAACTACGTCGCCGATGCCCAGACACTGGCGCAGCTCCGCGCCGAGGACCGCGTCGCCTTCCGCTACTGCCGCCCGGACGGCTCGGCCGCCGAGGGAGGGGGCGACAACCCGAACGGCTCGCTCGACGACATCGCCGGCGTGCTCAGCGCCAACCGGCGCGTGCTCGGCATGATGCCCCACCCCGAGCGGCTCGCCGACGCCGCCCTCGGCGGCACCGACGGCACCGGCCTTTTCCGCAGCCTTCTCCGCGCCACGGAACCCGCCTGATGCCCCGATCCCCCCGGGATCGAGCTCGACGGCCCGCCTGCCGCCACCGGGAGCGGCGCGCCCCCTCCCCCCGCCGGGGGGAGGGTCGGGGAGGGGGGCGTTGCGGCCCGCCGCCGGCCGCCCTCGCCTTCGCCGCCCTGCTCGCCGCCTGCACCCAGCCCGCCGCCCCGCCGGAGCCGCGGGTGCAGCCGGAGACGATCGTCCAGTTCGCCGAGACGGGCCAGCCCGCCCGCGACCTGCTCGAGCTCGTCGCCGCGCAGTGCTGGCTCGACGGCATCCTCGGCGGTGCCTCGATGATCGTCGACCGCCAGACCGGCCGCGTCATCATCGTCTCGGACACCGAGGAGCTGCTCGAGGCCGCCTTCCTCTCGACGCAAGGCGGGCAGAGCCGGGTCCGCCTCACAGGGCCTGTGGTTGCCGACCAGGTCAAGACGCGCCGCCTGGTCGAGACCCTCGACCTCGCCGCCGCGACCGGCCAGACCGCCTGTGCGGCGCCGACGGGCTGAGCCGCTCAACGCTCCTGGCCCGACTAGCCGCTGGCGATCCGGCCCTTGCGGCCCAGCCCGCGGAAGGCGCCGTTCACCACGGCGACGCCCAGCGAGGCAGCCGCCACCGCGATCCAGTCGAGCGGGGTCAGGCTCTCGCCCAGCACGGTCATGCCGCCGAGCGCCGCGCAGACCGGCACCAGCGCGTTCGCCGTCGAGCCGCGCGCGATCCCCAGATGGCGCAGCGCCATCCCATAGGCGAACGCCGCCACGACACCCGCCAGCACCCCCTGGATCAGCAGCTGCCCCGCCAGCTGGCCGGCGGTCATCCCGGCGAAGACGCCCGGCTGGATCGCCAGCCCCACGGCCAGCAGCGGCAGGCTGTAGAGCCCGACATAGGCCGTCGCCGCGGCCGGGCCGAGCCGGCTGCGCCGGAAGGCCACCGCATAGACGGCCATGCCGCAGGTGGCCGTCAGCAGGAAAGGCGCGCCGCTCAGCGCCGCGACGTCGCCCTCGACCGCCCACTGGCCGAGGATCAGCGCCAGCGCGCCGGCGATCAGCGCCAGTCCGATCCAGCCGGCCGGCCGCAGCCGCTCGCCATCGACCGCCCAGGCGAGCCCCGCGACCAGGATCGGCGCCAGCCCCGGCACCAGCGGCCCGAACAGCGCCGCCGGCACCGTCTTCATGCCCTGCGCGGTCAAGAGCGCGAAGGGCGCGCCCCAGCCGATCGTCATCAGCACGATGGCCGCGACCGGCACCCCGCTCGGCACCAGCCCGCGGCGCAGCCAGACCGGCGCCAGCACCACCGCCGGCACGCTGTAGCGCATGACGGCGACCGCCAGCGGCGAGAGCTGCTCGGTCATGGCGTGCCGCGTCGCCACCACCCAGCCGCTCCAGATCGCGACGGCGATCGCGCCGCCGAGCAGGCCGAGCCAGGGCTTCGCCTCGCCGCCATCCGTCAAGGGAGAGCTCCATCACCGCTTTCGCCGCGCGTGCTGCCCGGCTAGAACACGGGCCCGTCGCAGGCAAGGCAGTCCGATGATGAATGAGCCAGAGGTCACGCCGGCGCTCGCCGCCGAGCACGGGCTGAAGCCCGACGAATACGCCCGCATCCTCGAGCTGCTCGGCCGGACGCCCAGCTACACCGAGCTCGGCATCTTCTCGGCCATGTGGAACGAGCACTGCAGCTACAAATCGTCGAAGCGCTGGCTGCGCACGCTGTGGACCCAAGGGCCTCAGGTGATCTGCGGCCCCGGCGAGAACGCCGGCGTGGTGGATATCGGCGACGGGCAGGCGCTGGTCTTCAAGATGGAGAGCCATAACCACCCGAGCTATATCGAGCCCTATCAGGGCGCGGCGACGGGCGTCGGCGGCATCCTGCGCGACGTCTTCACCATGGGCGCGCGCCCCATCGCCTGCCTGAACGCGCTGTCGTTCGGCGACCCCGCGCACCCCAAGACGCGCGCGCTGGTCGCCGGCGTCGTCGCCGGCATCGGCGGCTATGGCAACGCCTTCGGCGTGCCGACCGTCGGCGGCGAGCTGCGCTTCCACCCCGCCTATAACGGCAACTGCCTGGTCAATGCCTTCGCGGCCGGCCTCGCCGAGACGGACGCCATCTTCTACTCGGCCGCCTCGGGCGTCGGCCGCCCGGTCGTCTACCTCGGCGCCAAGACGGGGCGCGACGGCGTCGGCGGCGCCACCATGGCGTCGGCCGAGTTCGGCGACGAGGTCCATTCCATGCGCCCGACCGTGCAGGTCGGCGACCCGTTCACCGAGAAGCGGCTGCTCGAGGCCTGCCTCGAGCTGATGGCGACGGGCGCCGTCGTCTCCATCCAGGACATGGGCGCGGCCGGCCTGACCTGCTCGGCCGTCGAGATGGGCGACAAGGGCAATCTCGGGATCCGCCTCGACCTCGACCGCGTGCCGGTGCGCGAGACCGCGATGACCGCCTACGAGATGATGCTCTCCGAGAGCCAGGAGCGCATGCTGATGGTGCTCCGCCCGGAAAAGGAGGCGCGAGGCGCGCGCCATCTTCGACAAATGGGACCTCGACTTCGCCATCGTCGGCGAGACGATCCCGGAGGACCGCTTCGTCATCCGCCTGAACGGCGAGGTGAAGGCGGACCTGCCGCTCAAGGCCCTCTCCGGCACGGCACCCGAGTACAACCGGCCCTGGCACGAGACCCCGCCCCCCGCCGCGGCTCCCGGATTGCCGGAGATCGACCCGGCCGAGGCGCTGCTCCGCCTGATGGCCACGCCGAACCTCTGCTCGCGCGCCTGGGTCTGGGAGCAGTACGACCACATGGTCGGCGCCGACACGGTGGTGCGACCGGGGTCGGACGCCGCCGTCGTGCGCGTCCACGGCACGGGCAAGGCCGTCGCGCTGACCGCGGACGTGACGCCCCGCTACTGCAAGGCCGACCCGCGCCAGGGCGGCCGCCAGGCGGTGGCCGAGGCCTACCGCAACCTCTCGGCCACCGGCGCCCGTCCGCTCGCCGCCACCGACAACCTCAATTTCGGCAACCCCGAGCGGCCCGAGATCATGGGCCAGCTCGTCGGCTGCATCCAGGGCATCGCCGAGGCCTGCCGCGCGCTCGACATGCCGATCGTCTCGGGCAACGTCTCGCTCTACAACGAGACGGACGGACGGGCGATCCTGCCCACGCCCACCATCGGCGCCGTCGGCCTGCTGGAGACGCTCGACCAGATCATCCGGATGGCGCCCGCCCCCGACCAGGCGCTGGTCCTGCTCGGCGAGACCCGCGGCCACCTCGCCCAGTCCGCCTATGCCTGGGAGCTCTTCGGCAATGCCGAGGGACCGCCGCCGCCCGTCGAGCTCGAGGCCGAGCGCGCCGCGGGCGAGCTCGTCCGCAGCCTGCATGCCGAGCGCCTGATCACGGCCGCGCACGACCTCTCGGATGGCGGCCTCGCCCTCGCCGCCGCCGAGATGGCGCTCGCCGGCGACACGGGCCTGACGCTCGACGCGGATGCCAGCCCTCGACCCCGGACATGCCCGCTGGCGCCTGGTTCTTCGGCGAGGACCAGGCGCGCTATCTGTTGGCGACCAGCGACCCCGACGCCGTCCTCGCCCGGGCCCGCGCGGCCTCGGTCCCCGCCCGCGCCGTCGGCCGCACCGGCGGCGCCGCCGTCCGCCTCGGCACGTCGGAGGTGCCGCTCGCCGCCTTGCGCGACGCCCATCGAGCCGGCCTGCCCCGGCTGATGGGCGAGCAGCTCGACCCATAGGTCGCTACTCGCGCGCTCGGCCCTTGCGCCGGGGGCCGGCCGCGAACGGCGCGGACGGGGACAGCTTTCGCGCAGCTTTCGCTCAGCCTGCGTCCGGCGGGCCGACGACCTGCGCCAGCAGGTCGGTGTCGAAGAATTGCAGGAAGCTCGCGATCTTGCCGTCCTCGAAGGTCAGGAGGTCCAGCATCTCGAAGCTGAACTCCTGGCCGCTCGGCGCGTGCCGCACCGTGCCGCTCGAGTGGACGGCGGCCCGGACCGGCGTCGCCGCGTCGTCGATCACGACCTGCGCGAGCGGCAGCTCGCGGAAGTCCCAGGTGGCGAACATCTCGCCGAAGGCCGCGCGAAGATCATCGAAGCCCCTGACCTGCCGACCGGCCTCGCCCAACCGGTCGTTGACGACCATGCGAAAGGTCGCCGTCGGCAGGAAATGCGCCAGCGCGCCCTCGACATCCTCGGCCCGCCTGGCGGCGTAGGCCGCCTCGATCACCCGTTCCACCTCGGCCCGCCGCATCGATCGTCTCCGGAACCGCCGCGCATCGGGCCATCATAGCCCAGGCGCCGGTCTCTGGCGACGTCGCGCAGAGTGGACCCCAGAGTGGACGGGGGTCGTCGTCGCAATCCCGAGGGCTCAGCGCGCGGGCGGCGGTCCTCCGAAGGTCGTGCGGTACATCAGCCGCCGCTGGCCGAAATAGTCGTTCACCGCGAAATGCTGCGTCTGGAAATTGTCCCAGACCGCGACGGTGCCCGGCCGCCAGCGCAGCCGCATCTGGAACTCGGGGCGCAGCGTGTGGCGCTGGATCTGCTCCAGCAGCGGGCGGCTCTCGGCCTCGCTCATGCCGTCGAGCCGCACCGTGTAGGTCGGGTTCAGGAACAGGCCGCGCCGCCCGGTGCGCGGATGGGCGAAGACCGCCGGATGGCGCACCTCCTCGTCAGCCTTCGGGTCGCCGCGGCGCATGGTGATCGACTTGCCCGACCGCTCGGCCGTCGGCGGCGCCCATCTGACGCCGTAGGGCTTGCCGACATGGATGGCGTCCCGGCCGTCCAGCATCGCCTGGATCGGCTCGGGCAGCGTCTCCCAGGCGGCCATCTGGCTCGCCCAGAGCGTGTCGCCGCCATGGCTGGGTATCTCGACGCCCGAGAGGATCGAGCCCGCCGGCGGCTCGGGCAGGAAGCTCAGATCCGCGTGCCAGTCGCCGCCGAAGGTGCCGCCCGCCTCGTCCGCCTCCTTCAGCACGCGGATGACGAAGGGCTCGCTTGCCATCGCATCGATGTATTCCGTGCGGATCATCGGCCCGAAGGCCTGCGTCAGCCGCTTCTGCGCCGGCAGGTCCAGGTGCTGGTCGGGAAAGATCACGACCGCGTGGGCGGCCAGCGCGTCGCGCAGGGCCTCGGCCAGAGTGTCGCCGATCGGCTGGCGCAGATCGACTCCGGTGATGCTGGCCCCGATCCGGCCGGTGATCTTCTCCACGTGCATGTGCGCCTCCTGCTCGCGCCGATCCTAATCACTCGGGCGGCGCGGCGCCAAGCGCCTCCCAGGCCTTGCCGAGCCGCGGCAGATGCGCCCGCTTGAGCGCCGCCCGGGCGCGCCCGGGCGCGATCCCGGCCTGCGCCAGCGCGGCCGCGACGACCCCGGCCATCGGCCCCGGCGCCAGGCTCAGCAGTTCCCACAGGAAGCCGTCGGGGTGGCGGGCCTCCAGCGCATGGCCGGGGTCCGCGCCCGCCAGTGCCCGGCGAGGGAAATCGCGCAGATTGAAGGTCAGGAGCAGATCGGCGCGGCCCGCCACCGCCGCCGCCAGGACATGCGCATCGGCCGGGTCAGGCAGGCGGATCGCCGCCTCGGCGTCGGGCGCGCGGCTCGACGCGGGCCGCCGGGAAACGCGCCGCCATCTCGGCCTGCGCCGCCCGGGCCGCGTCCTCGGCGGCCAGGCCCAGCTTGGCCGCGGCGGCGATCCGCCACTCGTCCAGCACGCGGCGCGACCAGAGCGGCGCATAGAGCCCGGCCTCGGCCGCGCCGAGCAAGATCGCGCGGACCAGCGAGGGATAGAGCACGCAGGCGTCGAGGAAGACCCGCTTCACCGCCTGGACCGCCACGCCCGCCGTCATCCCCGCGCCCGCGGGGATCCTCGGCCGCCGCCGATTCCCTTCTGCGCGAGATGGCCGTCGCCGACCGGCCGCACCCGTCCGGACGGCGATCCGTCGCCCGCGGGCGGGCGGGTGGGCGGGCGGCGGAGCGGCGGCCGGACGGGTGCGGCCGCCAGCGAAGTCTCCCGCCTCACGCGTCCAGCCGGAAGACCAGCGCCTTGAGATACCCCGTCTCGGGCAGGCCGATGTGGACAGGGTGGTCGGGGCCGGCGCGCCCCGAATGGATCAGCGCGCCGCCGCGGCCGGCCTTGCGGATGCCGTCGACGCAGGCGCCGTGAAAGGCCTCGACGCCGACCGCATGGCTGCACGAGCAGAGCACCAGGAAGCCGCCGGGCGCCACCAGCGGCGCCGCCTGGCGCGCCAGCTTCGCATAGCCGCGCAGGCCTGCCGGCACCGCCTGCTTGGCGGGCGCAAACGCCGGCGGATCGCAGACGACGATGTCGAAGCGCTCGCCGGCAAGTCCCGCGAGCGCGTCGAAAGCGTCCGCCTGCCGCGTCGCATAGCGCTCGGGCAGCCCCATGCGCCGGACGCTCTCCTCGGCCAGCGCCAGCGCCGGCGCCGAGCTGTCGACGGCCAGGACGTCGGCCGCTCCCCCGGCGATGGCCGCGAGCCCGAAGCCGCCGACATGGGCAAAGACGTCGAGCATCCGCGCGCCCGTGGCCAGCCGGCGCACGAAGGCGTGGTTGTCGCGCTGGTCGTAATAGAGGCCGGTCTTCTGGCCGCCCGTCAGGTCGGCCAGATAGACCGCGCCGTTCATCGGCACCCTGACGGGCCCGTCGAGCGCGCCCCGCACGACCTCGAGCCGCTCGCCGAGCCCCTCGAGACCGCGGACGCGCGAGGTCGCGTTGACCACGACCGTCGCGCAGCCGGTGGCCTGCACCAGGCCCTCGACCAGCGGCTCGAGCAAGCGATCCGCCCAGGCGGCGTTCGGCTGCACGACCGCGGCCTCGCCATAGCGGTCGACCACGAGCGCCGGCAGGCCGTCGCCCTCGGCGTGCACCAGCCGGTAGAACGGCCCGTCGAAGAGCCGCTCGCGCAGAGCCAGCGCCCGCCGGAAGCGGGCCGCGAACCAGGCCGGAATCGACGACCGCCTCGGAGTCGGCGTCGAGCAGCCGCGCGGCGATCTGGCTTTCAGGGTTGAAGGCGGCGAGCCCCAGCGCCCGCTCGCCGTCGATCAGCCGGACGAGCTCGCCGCCCGGCAGCTTGCGCGTGCGCCGGTCCATGGCGATCTCGTCGGCAAAGGCCCAGGGAGCGCCTTCGGCCAGGCGCCGCCCCCTGCCGGGGCGCAGGCGGACCGTCGGTCGGTCCGCGGCGGCGAGGGAACTCTGCGCGATCCGCCGGCGAATGGCCTGCAAGCCGATCGTCAGGTGGACGGTCGTCGGCATGGCGATGGTCGGCGGGCGAGTTGTCGGGCGAAGCGTCGGTCATGCGCCCGTCCTAGCCTCTCTCGCGGGAGCGCGAAAGTTCTACGGGCCCGCGTGCGTCATCGCGCCAGTCGGCGTGCCCGGCTGCTGGCGCGCCAGCAGCGCCCAGGCGGCGCTCAGCATCCGGCGGAGCGTCTGCGCCCGCAGCACGCCGCGCCCGCTCGATGGTCGCGCGCGCCTCGGCCGGGCTCGGAATCCGTGTGTTGGTCTCGATCCTCATCTTCTGTCCTTTCTCGTGCGGCACATGCCGCTCGTGTCGGACAGCACAGATGGGCATCATGCTGCGGTGCAATAACCGGCGTCCGGCGCAAGGCCGGTTGCCGCATACGTAAAGTCTTGTCCACCAGCACGACCGGCGATCCGGCGATCCCGACCGCGTCAGCCCCAGCCGACCTCCGAACCGGGCCGGGCCGAGTCCTCGAGAAACGCGAAGAGGTGCCGCGCATGGCTGCGGAAGGCGACGATCTCCCACAGCTCCGGCTCGAGCCGCCAGAGGGCCACGGCGATCCCGGCCGTCGTCGTGCGCCGGGCGCTGCCCGGCGGAAAGGCGCGGTCGGAGAGGTCGCAGGGCACGCCCTTGGCCAGCACCTCGCCCACCGCTTGGCCCGGTCAGGCGCAGCACCACCCGCATGTCAGAGACGTCGAGCGCCAGATGGTGCCGGCCCGCCAGCATCTCGCCCAGCCGCTCGGCCGCCCCCGCTGCCTCGGCGCGGGGCAAGCAGCAGCAGCAGCTCGTCCGGCGCCATCCAGACGGCGCCGCGCTCGCCCGCCATGCGCACGCTCCAGATCCTCGGGCACCTCGACGCCGGCGATCTCGCTGACCGCGCTGCGCCAGCTCGCCGGCTGCCGAGATCGCCCTTCAGCAGGACCTGGCCGCGCGGGCCGGCGTCCTCGATGCCGATGAAGGCGTCGCGCGCGCTGGCGCCGGCCAAGAGCCGAGACGGGCGAGACGGGGATCAGACATTGCGCTCTCCCGCCTTGTCGTAGAACACCGGGTCGACGATCTGCGCCCGCATCACCTTGCCGCCCTCGACCGGGAACTGCAGCCACTCGCCCATGCGCGAGAGGCCGTCCTCGACCAGCCCCATCGCGATCGAGTGCCCGAGCGTCGGCGAGAAATAGCTCGACGTCACATGGCCGATCGTCGTCATCGCCATGTGCTCGCGCACATGGCGCACGGCGTGCGCACCATCCGGCAGGACGGCGTTCGGGTCCTCGGTCCGCAAGCCCACCAGCTGCTTGCGGCCGCGCCGCGTCAGGTCTGGCGCGCTCCTGCGCGCGCTTGCCGATGAAGTCGGCCTTCTTCTTCGACACCGCCCAGCCGAGGTTCAGGTCCTGCGGCGTCACCGTGCCGTCGGTTTCGTCGCCGATCATGATGAAGCCCTTCTCGGCGCGCATGACGTGCAGCGCCTCGGTGCCGTAGGGCATGATCCCATGCGGCTCGCCAGCCTTCAGCAGCGCCTCCCACAGCGCCAGCCCATGGCCCGCCGGCGTCGCGATCTCGAAGCCGAGCTCGCCCGAGAACGAGATGCGGAAGAGCCGCACCGGGCAGCCGGCCACCTGGCCCTCGGTGCAGGACATGAAGGGCAGCGCCTCGGCCGAGAGGTCGATCTCGGTGCCCGGCGCCCGTCAGCACGTCGCGCGCCTTGGGCCCGGCCACCGCGATCTGCGCCCACTGGTCAGTGACATTGGCGGTGAAGACCTGCGAGGTCCCACCATTCGGTCTGCAGCCATTCCTCGAGATGCGCGTGCACGCGGTCCGAGCCGCCCGAGGTGGTGTGGCAGAGGAACGTGTCCTCGGCCAGCCGCACGACGACGCCGTCGTCGAACAGGAAGCCCGCCTCGTTGCACATCAGGCCATAGCGGCAGCGGCCGGGCTTCAGGCTCGACATCACGTTGGTGTAGATCAGGTCGAGGAACTTCGGCCGCGTCCGGCCCCTTGACGATGATCTTGCCGAGCGTCGAGGCGTCGAGCATCCCGACCTTCTGCCGCGCGTTCAGGATCTCGCGCGTGACGGCGGCGTGCCGGTCCTCGCCCGGCGCGGCGATAGCAGAACGGCCGGCGCCAGTCGCCGACCGGCTCCCAGTCGGCGCCGTTGGCGTCAGACCAGGCGTGCATCGGCGTCTGGCGCACCGCCTTGAAGAGCGGCCCCTTGGCCTGCCCGGTGATCGAGCCGAAGCTGATCGGCTGGTAGGGCGGCCTGAAGGTCGTCGTGCCGACGTCGGGGATGGGCGCGCCGAGCTCGTCCGCCAGGATGGCCAGGCCGTTGATGTTGCTGGTCTTGCCCTGGTCGGTCGCCATGCCGAGCGTCGTGTAGCGCTTGGCGTGCTCGACGCTTTCATAGCCCTCGCGCGCGGCCAGGCGCACATCCGCCGCCGTGACGTCGTTCTGGAAGTCGACGAAGTGCTTGGTGCCGTGCGCATAGCGGCCGCGCGCCGGGATCGACCAACGCGGCTGCAGCGGCGCCTCCTCCGGCGCCTCGACGCGCGACGTCGGGCAGGATCGCGGCGGTGCGCAGCTCGCCCGCCGCGGCGCCGACGCAGTCGCGCGAGCGGCGCGCCATCGGCGCCGATCGGCGCGCGCTCGGGATCGGGGCGGAACATGGCCTCGGCCGCGTCCCAGACCGGGCGGGCGCCCGGATGCGACCAGAGGTGCAGGGCCGGGCTCCAGCCGCCGGAGGTGGCGACGAGATCGCAGCCGATCCGCTCGAGCGTGCCGCCCATGCCGCCCGAGCCCGTCAGCCGGGCGATGGCGACCTCGGTGACGCGCAAGCCGCCGCCGGCATGGTCGATGCCGTGTCCCTCGCGCACGGGGATGCGCAGCGCGCGCACGCGCTCGGGCAGCTCGCCCTCGACCCGCGGCCGCGTGTCGATCACCGCCTTGACACTCGCGCCCGCCTCGCTCAGCGCCAGCGCGGTGCGGTAGGCGTCGTCATTGTTGGCGAAGACCACCGCCGCATGGCCGGGCAGCACGCCCCAGAGCCGGACATAGTCGCGCACGGCCGAGGCCAGCATCACGCCCGGCAAGTCGTTGTTGGCGAAGACCAGCGGCCGCTCGAGCGCGCCGGTGGCGAGCACGATCGTGGCGCGCCCGGACGCGCCACAGCCGGTGGCGCGGCGCGCCCGACAGCGCCCGGCCGGTGGTCGGCGACGCGCTCGTGCACCAGCACATAGCCGTGGTCGTAAAGGCCCGCCGCCATCGCGCGCGGCCGAGCCGAACGTTCGGCATCGCCTCGAGCGCCGCCACCTGCTCGGCCACCCAGTCGCGCAGCCGAGCCGCCCGCCGATGCGGTCGCCGTCGACCAGCGCCCGGCCGCCCCAATGCGCCGCCTGCTCGACCAGCAGCACCTCGCGGCCGCTCTCCGCCGCCTCGCGCGCCGCGCGCAGGCCCGCGATGCCGCCGCCCACGACCAGCGTGTCGACATGCACATGGAAATGCTCGTAGCGGTCGGGATCGGCCTCGGCAGGCGGCCTGCCGAGGCCGGCGGCGCGCCGAATCGCCGGCTCGTAGAGGTGCTTCCAGGCCTGCTGCGGCCAGAGGAAGGTCTTGTAGTAGAACCCGGCCGGGGTCAGGGGAGCGAGCTTGGAGAGCCAGTTCGTGACCGCGCCGACGTCGTGCTCGAGACTCGGCCAGCGGTTCTGCGATGCCGCGACCAGCCCCTCGAACAGCCAGGTCGTCGTCGCCCGCTGGTTCGGCTCGGCGCGGCCGCCCTCGCCGACGCCCATCAGCGCGTTCGGCTCCTCGGCGCCCGAGGCGATGATCCCGCGCGGCCGGTGATATTTGAACGAGCGCCCCACCAGCACGCGGCCGTTCGCCAGCAGCGCCGAGGCCAGCGTGTCGCCCGCAAAGCCCTGCAGCCGCGCGCCGTCGAAGGTGAAGCCGAGCGGCCGGTCGCGGTCGATCAGCAAGCCGCCGGCGGGCAAGGCGGACGCTCATGGCTGCCACTCCGGCCGGCGGGCTTTGATGGCGTCGACGATCTCGGCCGGAGGCTCGGTCGTCTGCGCGGAATAGACGCCGAAGACCTCGAGCGTCACCGTGCAGCGCGCGGCGTGGAACCACTTGCCGCAGCCATAGGCATGGCGCCAGCGCTCGAAGTGCACGCCCCTGGGGTTCTTGCGGTCGAAGAGATAGCCCGCGAAGTCCTCGTCCGACGCGCCCGGGCCGAAGCGCTTGCGATGCGCCTCGCCGCCCGGCGAAAGCTCGGTTTCGGCGCACAGCGCGCCGCAACACGGACAGCGGATCTCCAGCATGGCCCCCAGCTCCCTGATACGGCCCCGACCTGATCAGCCGGGGCCGTATTGCACAGCCCGCCGGTCCTAGAAAGCCGCAAGGCGCCGCAAGCAGGTCCGGGAGCGACACGCCCGGCCGGCCCGGGCGGGGTCCTGCAGAGGCGTCGCTGGAGTGCCGATTCTCGACCTAGCGCTCGCGGTCGGGCGGCACCTCGGGCGGGGTGTCGGGGCCGGGGCCAGGCGGTACCTCGGGCGGAAAGTCCGGACCGGGCCCGGGCGGCGTCTCGGGCGGCATGTTCGGCCCAGGGTCCGGCGGCACCTCGGGCGGGGTACCGGGCCCTGGGCCCGGGGGCGCCTCGGGTGGGAAGTCCGGGCCGGGGCCGGGCGGTACCTCGGGCGGTGTGGGCCCGGGTGGCGGCGACGAGGGCAAGGCCATCATATCGAGTGTTTCCATGCCCCAGCAACGCCGCAAGCGGCCGTCGGTTCACTGAGCGCGTCACTGCCAGCGGCGCGCGCGTGGCTCAGCCGAGCCTTGGCGCGCGCACGATCAGCCGAGCCTTGCCAGCAGGGCCACGAGTTCGGCCTGGCGGTGCGTCTCGGTCTTGAGGAAGACCGATTTGAGGTGCGCGCGGGCGGTCGACATCCGGATGCCGAGCCGATCGGCGGCCGTGCGCAGGCCGGCGCCATCGGCGATCGCCAGCGCCAGCCGAACTTCGGCGGGCGTCAGGCGGAACCATTCGCGCAGGAGCTCGCCGCGGGAGGCCGCCTCGCCCTCGGTTTCGCGCAGCAGCAGCAGAACGGCGATCCGCCCGCCGGCCAGCCCGTTGATCGGCCATACGTCGATATGCAGGAGCCGGCCCGATGCGCGACGCATGACCAGGGGCGGTGGCAGCGGCCCGGGCGCCGCCGGGTCGTGCCGCCACGCCGCCGCCAGAAGCGCGGTGAGGCCGCGCTGGGCGTCCGGATCGGAAATGGCGAGATGACCGTCCTTGATCTGCACGCGACCGCCCAGCAAGCCCGAGGCGCCCGGGCTGCGGACGACGACCCGTCCCGACGTGTCGAGCGCCAGAACGGCGCGGCCGGCCGCCTCGAGCGCCGCGGCCCAGTCCTCGAGCCAGTCGAACGCCTCGCTGTCGCTGCGGGCCTCGGCCGCGGCCACACGAACCCGCTTCTCGCTCGCCGTCTCGCGCATCGGCCGCTCCCTCGTGGCGCCGGATGGAGCGACCCCGTCCGGCGGGGGATGCTGTGGAGGTTCCTTGCGAGGAGACACTCCCCCGGCGGCGAATCCTGTGATTTTTGTTACACGCTCGGCGCGAGTTGGGTGCTCTGAGCCGGTCCCGCACGCGGGGGGGCGGCATGCCACCGCATGCAGCCCCCGACCCGTCGGGCGGAGCCGACGGGGCGCCAAAGACCGGCGTGCCGTCAGCTGTTCGTGGAGCGTCCGAGCTTGGCGAAATGCCGCTCGTGGATCGCCTTCGGCAGCTGATCGCGCGAGAGCCCGACCTCGTGCAGTTGCCGGTCCGACCGCCTGTTGAGCTGCTCGTAGTCGAGCGAGGCGCGCCAGCCGGCAGCCAGTGCCGACAGCGCAAGTCCGATGATGTGGAACACCTCGGTGCTGAAGCTGCGCGCCCGCTCGGAATGCGCCTGCCTGCCGATGAATTCGTCGATGAGGGCCATCTTCAAGTCTCCCCGTGAATTCTTGACGCCCAAATCATCCCGCGATACCCGTCCGAAGACATCCCCCAAACGGGGTAGTAATCGTCGAAAACCTCTACTTCGACCCACTGGTGGGTGTCGCCGTGCGAAATGTTGCACGAAATGCCCCGCGAAATCCGGCCGAAATGCGGATGCGACGCCTCGGGCAGGCTCGATCGGTCACTCTTCTCGATCGGTCAGTCTTATTGACTTCTCGGCCCGGCATAAGCATATGGCCCATCAGGAAACGCACCAATCCGGGTGCTGAGGGCCGCGCTGGAATTTGCGGCCGCAAACACTGGCCGCAAACCAAGCGAAAGGGCCTACATGCATTTTTCCGATCTCGGACTCGACGCGAATATCATCAAGGCGGTCGAGGAATCCGGCTATACCACGCCCACGCCGATCCAGGCGCAGGGCATCCCGCATGCACTCGCCGGGCGCGACGTCCTCGGCATCGCCCAGACGGGCACCGGCAAGACGGCGAGCTTCACGCTGCCGATGATCCATGCGCTGGCCAAGGGCCGGGCGCGGGCGCGCATGCCGCGTTCCCTGATCCTCTGCCCGACGCGCGAACTCGCCGCCCAGGTCTCCGAGAACTTCGAGAAGTACGGCAAGTACCACAAGCTCTCGATGGCGCTGCTGATCGGCGGCGTGAACTTCGGCAACCAGGACAAGCTGATCGACCGCGGCGTCGACGTTCTGATCGCGACACCCGGCCGCCTGCTCGACCATTTCGAGCGCGGCAAGCTGATGCTGACGGGCATCCAGATCATGGTGGTCGACGAGGCCGACCGGATGCTCGACATGGGTTTCATCCCGGACATCGAGAAGATCTTCAACCTGACGCCGTTCACGCGTCAGACGCTGTTCTTCTCGGCGACGATGCCGCCCGAGATCACCCGGCTGACGCAGACGTTCCTGTCGAACCCGGTACGCGTCGAGGTTGCGCGCCAGGCGACCGCCGCCGAAGGCGTCGAGCAGCGCGTCATCGCGCTCAAGCCCAGCCGCAAGGAAGGCGCCGATCGCGAAAAGCGCGCCGCCCTGCGCGCGCTGATCGAGGGCGAGGGCGAGGCGTTCAGGAACGCCATCATCTTCTGCAACCGCAAGCGCGATGTCGGCGTGGTGTTCAAATCGCTGGAAAAGCACGGCTACAATGCCGGCGCGCTGCACGGCGATCTCGACCAGTCGGTGCGCACGGCGACGCTGAACGCCTTTCGCGACGACCAGATCAAGCTGCTGGTCGCCTCGGACGTCGCGGCCCGCGGGCTCGATATCCCGAACGTCAGCCACATCTTCAATTTCGACGTGCCGACGCATGCCGAGGACTATGTGCACCGCATCGGACGCACGGGCCGGGCGGGGCGCAGCGGCACGGCGATCACCATCGCCATGCCGGCCGACAAGAAGTACCTCGACGCGATCGAGGCGCTGATCGAGAAGGAAATCCCGCGCGCCGAGGCGCCGAACGTCGCCGTCGAGGAGGACGACCGGCGCGGCCGTCGCCGCCGCGACCAGGCTGAAGAGCGTCGCCCCTCGGCCGCCGCGCCCGAACCGGCAGAGGCAGGGGCGAAGCAAGAGGCGCGCGAGCGGCGCGGGCAGCGCGGCCGTCCAGACGCCAAGCCCGACCGCCGGGACGCCAAGCCCGACCGGCCCGACCGCAGGGAAGACCGCAAGTCGGGGCAGGCGAACGCCCGCGACCGCGTCGTCGGAATGGGCGACCATGTCCCGGCGTTCCTGCTGCGCCCGGTGCCGGTGCGCCGGACCCCGCGCGAGGCAGCCGACCAGGAGGCCGACGCCGCCGCCTGAAGCGCCGGAGGCGAGGCCGCCGGGGATCCTCTATGGCAAGCAAGGGGCGCGAGCGCGCCCCTTTCTGCGCCTGGGCATAGCACCGCAACGACCTTGACGCTCGGTGGTTGAGTGCTGGTGGGGGACCCTGGAATCGAACCAGGCATGGGTTACCCCGGCGGAGTTACAGTCCGCTGCCGCACCTTGCAGCACGTCCCCCGAGCAAGTCGGGCGGCCGGACCGGCCCGCTCGGCAGGCGGTGGGGATAAGACCCCGGCCGCCCGGCTGTCAACATGGGATCGCCCCCGTTCCTGGCGCCTGTCCGGATGCAAGCTCTTGCGGCGGCATCCCAGGCGCCGATATGGCAGGGCGAGGGAGCACGGGCATGACCTCGCCACAGCGCAAGCCGAAATGGGCGATCGACCGCGACCGGGCGCGCAAGGCGGGCCCCGAGCCGGTCTGGCTGTTCGGCCTGCACGCGGTGCGCGACGCGCTGCTGAACCCGGCCCGGGTCCGGCGGCGCCTGATCGTCACGCAGAACGCCGCCGACCGGCTGGCGGATGCCATCGCGACCGCCGGCATGGAGCCCGAGATCGCCGATGCGCGGCGCTTCCCGGCGCCGCTCGATCCGCAATCGGTGCACCAGGGCGCGGCGCTCGAGGCGCTGCCGCTCGACTGGGGAACGCTGGAAGAGCTCTGCGCGCCGACTGCCGGCGCCCCCGCGCCGCTCGCGGTCCTGCTCGACCGGGTGACCGACCCGCACAATGTCGGCGCCATCCTCCGCTCGGCCGAGGTCTTCGGCGCGCGCGCCGTGATCGCCCCGAGGCACCATTCGGCGCCCGAGACCGGGGCGCTCGCCAAGGCCGCGAGCGGCGCGCTCGAGCGCCAGCCTTACCTGCGCGTGCGCAACCTGGGCGACGCGATGGCCGAGCTGTCCGAGCTCGGCTACAGGCTGATCGGTCTCGACGGAGAGGCCCCCCGGGAGCTCGGCGAGGCGGTGGCCGAGGCCGGCGGGCAGCCGGTCGGGCTGGTGCTCGGCGCCGAGGGCGCGGGCCTGCGCGAGCGCACGCGATCCTCCTGTTCCGAGCTCGCGCGAATCACCCCTGCGGGCCCCTTCGGCTCGCTGAACGTCTCGAACGCGGCGGCGGTGGCACTTTTCGCCGCACGCGAGCGAGGCGCTAAAAAAGATTCCTCGCTCACTTCAAGGGGTTGAAGGTGAATTGATCACGAATTTGCGACAGAGGGTTACAGTTGGTCAAGCTTTGCCCATATCATAGGCACGGAGGCGGGATTTGAACGACCCCGTCTCAACACTCACTGTCCCTCGTTCCGACTCAAGGTCCGCCGGATTCTCCCCCCATAAAGAACTACCGGCGGACCTTTTTTCCGCTCTGCCGCGCCTTTTCCGCGCGCCCGGCAAGCCCCACCTGAAGGAACGGTGATGGACGAGCCGACATATACCCACGCCGAACTGCGCGACATCCTGACCAGGACGAAAACCGTCGCAACCGTCGGGGTTTCGCTCAACGAGGTGCGGCCGAGCTTCTACGTCGCGCGCTATCTCAAGCTGAAGGGCTACAAGGTCATCCCGGTCAACCCGCGCTATGCCGGGCAGACGGCCTTTGGCGAGCTTGTGCACGAGAGCCTTGCCGCGATACCGCGCGACCACGATCCCATCCAGATGGTCGACATCTTCCGCCGCTCCGAGGACGCGGCCGCCGTGGTCGACGAGGCCCTCGACGTCCTGCTCGACCGCGGGCTCGAGACGATCTGGATGCAGATCGGCGTGATCAACTGGGAAGCCGCCCGGCGCGCCGAGGCCAAGGGCGTCAAGGTCATCATGAACCGCTGCCCGAAAATGGAATACCAGCGGCTCTGGGGCGAGCTCAGCTGGGGCGGCATCAATTCCGGCGTCCTGTCCTCAAAGCTGCGCTGACCCATTTTTCCCTGTGAATCGGTGGCGCCTGCGCTAGTAATCGCCCGCAACACCGCTTGGGGAGGAAATGATGGCCGAGAAGACCTACGGCTTCGACACGCTGCAGCTGCACGCCGGCGCGCGGCCGGACCCAGCGACAGGCGCGCGGCAGACGCCGATCTACCAGACGACGGCCTATTGCTTCCGCGATGCCGACCATGCGGCGGCGCTCTTCAACCTGCAGGAAGTGGGCTTCATCTACTCGCGGCTGACGAACCCGACCGTGGCCGTGCTGCAGGAGCGGGTGGCGACGCTGGAGGGCGGCGCGGGCGCGGTCTGCTGCTCGTCCGGCCATGCTGCGCAGATCATGGCGCTGTTTCCGCTGATGGGGCCCGGCGCCAACGTCGTCGTCTCGAACCGGCTTTATGGCGGGTCGATCACCCAGTTCAGCCACACCATCAAGCGCTTCGGCTGGGAGGCGAAGTTCGTCGACATCGACAAGATGGGCGACATCAACAAGGCCTGCGACAAGAACACCAAGGCCATCTTCTGCGAATCGATCGCCAACCCCGGCGGGCATGTCGCCGACCTGCCCAAGCTGGCCGAGATCGCCGAGAAGAACGGCGTGCCGCTGATCGTCGACAACACCTCGGCGACCCCCTATCTCTGCCGGCCGATCGAGCACGGCGCGACGCTGGTCGTCCATTCGCTGACCAAGTACCTGACCGGCAACGGCACCGTGACGGGCGGCGCGGTCGTCGATTCGGGCAAGTTCGACTGGTCGGCCTCGGACCGGTTCCCCAGCTTGAGCGCGCCCGAGCCGGCCTATCACGGCATGCGCTTCCACGAGACCTTCGGGCCGATGGCCTTCACCTTCCACGGCATCGCGGTGGGCTTGCGCGACCTCGGCATGACGCTGAACCCGCAGGCGGCGCACTACACGCTGATGGGCGTCGAGACGCTGTCGCTGCGCATGAAGCGGCACGTGAAGAACGCGCGCAAGATCGCCGAGTGGCTGGAGGGGCACAAGCATGTGGCGGCGGTGACCTATGCCGGCCTGAAGTCCTCGCCCTATTTCCGGCGCGCCAAGAAGATCTGCCCGAACGGCGCCGGCGCGCTGTTCACCATCCAGCTCAAGGGCGGCTATGAGGCGTGCATGCGTTTCGTCGATTCCCTCAACATCTTCAGCCATGTAGCCAATCTTGGTGATGCGCGGTCTCTGGTGATCCACGCGGCCTCGACGACGCACCGGCAGCTGACCGACGAGCAGCGGGCGGCCGCCGGCGCGGCGAACGACGTCGTGCGGCTCTCGATCGGCATCGAGGACCCGGACGACCTGATCGAGGACCTCGACCAGGCGCTGAACGCCGCGCATGCCAAGGCGGCCAAGGCGGCCTGAAGCTGGACCTCGACGAGTTCGACTTCGAGCTGCCGGACGAGCTGATCGCGCTGCGCCCCGTCCGGCCGCGCAGCGCGGCCAGGCTCCTGGTGGCGCGCGGGGCCGAGACGCACGATTCGGCGGTGCGCGCCCTGCCGGACTGGCTGCGGCCGGGCGACATGCTCGTCTTCAACGACACGCGCGTCCTGCCGGCCCGCCTGACCGGCGAGCGGCGCCGCCCGAGCGCCGACGGCACGGGGGTCGCGCGCATCGAGGCGACCCTGATCCGACGCGAGGACCCGGCGACCTGGACCGCGCTCGCCCGGCCCGGGCGCCGGCTGGCGCCAGGCGACCGGATCGACTTCGGCGGTCTGACGGGCGAGGTCGTCGCGAAAGAGGGCACCGAGGTCCGCCTCGCCTTCGACCGCAGCGGCGCCGAGCTCGACGCGGCGGTCGCGGCGGCGGGCGTGATGCCCCTGCCCCACTACATCGCCGGGCGCCGCCCGGCCGACGCGCAGGACCTGCAGGACTACCAGACGATGTTCGCCGAGAAGCCCGGCGCCGTCGCGGCGCCGACGGCGAGCCTGCACTTCGACGAGGCGCTGGTCGCCCGGCTGGCCGAACGCGGCGTGCTCTCGACGCGGCTTACCCTGCATGTCGGGGCCGGAACGTTTCTGCCCGTCACCGTCAACCGGGCAGAGGACCACCGGATGCACGCCGAATGGGGCGAGATCGGCGCCGAGGCGGCCGACGCGATCAACGCGGCGCGCAGCGCCGGCGGACGGCTGATCCCGGTCGGCACGACCGCGCTGCGCCTGCTGGAATCGGCCGCCGACGAAAAGGGGCGCGTCCGGCCGTTCGGCGGCGAGACGGACATCTTCATCCGGCCCGGCCACCGTTTTCGCGCAGCCGACGGGCTGATGACGAACTTTCACCTGCCGCGCTCGACGCTGTTCATGCTGGTCTCGGCTCTGATGGGGCTCGACCGCATGCGCAGCCTCTACGCGCATGCGATCGGCGAGCGATACCGCTTCTACTCCTACGGCGACGCCTCGCTGCTGCTGCCGAGCGGCTGAGGGCTGGCCCGACCCGTCCTCGCCGCCCTGCCCCCCTGCGAAGCGGAGGGGGGCAGGCGTCGCCGGTAAGATACGAAGCAGAGGGCTGCGCCCAGGCTCGCGCGCAGACGATCGGGAACAGCCCGACGAGGACTGGAGCCGAGGGCGAGGCAGGCGCCTGCCCCTCCGCTTCGGAGGGGCATCGAGGGGGGCGCGGCATGCGGGGGGCTGGCGCACCGCCCGGCACAGGTGCTAGGGACGGCCCGCCCGGCGCGACCAGCGCCGGGATGGCGGGCCTCCCGGGGGATCTATGCTCGGCGCGATTCGCAACGCCTGGCCGCTTTTGCTCGGCATGTTCATGCTGATGATCGGCAACGGCCTGCAAGGCACCGTGCTGGGCGTCCGCGGCGGCGCCGAGGGGTTCTCGAGCACCACGCTCGGCTATGTCATGGCAGGCTACTTCGTCGGGTTCCTCGGCGGGACCAAGGCGACGCCCTGGCTGCTGCGCCGGGTCGGCCATGTCCGCGTCTTCGCGGCGCTCGCCTCGCTGATCTCGGCGGCCTTCATCCTCTACGCCGCGGTGGTGGACCCCATCGCCTGGTTCCTGCTGCGCCTGATCATCGGCTTCTGCTTTTCGGGCGTCTATGTCGTCGCCGAAAGCTGGCTGAACGACAGCGCGACCAACGAGACGCGCGGCCAGACGATGTCGGCCTACATCATCGTCCAGATGCTGGGGATCATCCTGGCGCAGGGGCTGCTGAACGTCGCCGACCCCGGCGGCTACGACCTCTTCATCATCATGTCGGTCGTCGTCTCGGTCTCGTTCGCGCCGATCCTGCTGGCCTCGACGCCCGTGCCGATGTTCGAGACGGCGCGCGCGATGACGCTGGGGCGCCTGTTCCGCACCTCGCCGCTCGGCTGCGTCGCCATCGTCCTGCTGGGCGCCGTCTTCGCCTGCCAGTTCGGCATGAGCGCCGTCTATGCCACGGGGCGCGGGCTCAGCAACTTCCAGATCTCGATCTTCATCGCCACGATCTACTTCGGCGGACTGATCTCGCAGCCGGGGATCGGCTGGCTGTCGGACCGGATGGACCGGCGCAAGCTGATCACCATCATGACGGCGATCGGCGCGCTCGGCTGCCTGATCTCTCCGGTGATCGGGCCGAGCTTTGCCACGATCGTCGCGGCCGGCTTCTTCCTTGGGTCCATCTCGAACCCGCTCTATTCGCTGGTCGTCGCCTATGTGAACGATTACCTCGAGCATGAGGACATGCCGGCGGCCTCGGCGGGACTGATCATGCTCAACGGCATCGGCGCCATGGCGGCGCCCATCATCGTCGGCTACCTGATGGACACGATCGGGGATGCCGCCTTCTTCCTGTTCCTCGCCGGCTCGTTCGCGGCGATCACGGTCTATGCCCTCTGGCGCATGCGGCGGCGCCCGGTCAGGGTCGTCGTCGGCGAGGTCTGCTCCGGTCGTGCCGCTGAGCCAGGTGACAGGCCCGCTGGCGCGCCGACGTCGCGCGGGACGCCGCGCTCGAGCAGGCCAAGGAGCTGCCCGAGCGTCGCGAGACCCGCGGCGGCGGTGCCGTGAGATGAGCGAGATGACCGGCCCCGACGCGGTCGACCGCGTGCTGCGCTTCTGGCTCGACGAGGTCGGGCCCGAGGGGTGGTACCGGGTCGACGACGCGCTCGACGACGCTGCGCAGCCGAGTTCGGCCCGCTGATCGCCGACGCCCGGGCGGGGCGCCTCTCGCACTGGGAGGCGACGCGCGCGGGGCGCGCTGGCGCTGCTGATCCTGCTCGACCAGTTGCCGCGCAACGCCTTCCGCGGCACGGCCGAGGCCTTCGCCGGCGACCGGCGTGCCCGGGCCGTCGCCAAGACCGCGATCGACAACGGGTACGACCTGGCGGTGCCCGAGCCGGAGCGGCAGTTCTTCTACCTGCCGCTGATGCACTCCGAGAGCCTGGCCGACCAGGAGCGTTGCGTGCGCCTGGTCCTCATGCGGCTGCCGGCGACCGGTGCCGAGAACCGGCACCACGCCATGCAGCACCGCGAGGTCATCCGCCGCTTCGGCCGGTTCCCAAGCCGCAACGCGGCGCTCGGCCGGGCGGACACCGGAGACGAGCGCGCCTACCGGGCGGGCGGCGGCTACATGTCATGACGGCGCCGGGTCCGGTCCGCCCGGCGCGGCCGGAGGATCTGGCGGAGGTCGAGCGGGTGGTCGAGGCCGCCTACGGCCCCTGGGTGCCGCGCATCGGGCGCAAGCCCGCGCCCATGCTCGACGATTACCGGACGCTGATCGAGCAGGGCCGCGTCAGCGTGCTCGAGGCGGGCGGGCGTATCCTGGGCGTGCTGGTGCTGCTGCCGCAGCCCGAGACGATGCTGCTCGACAACGTCGCCGTCGCGCCGGAGGCGCAGGGAGCCGGTATCGGGCGGGTGCTGCTCGACCATGCCGAGGCGGCGTCGCGGGCGGCCGGCTTCGCGACCATCACGCTCTACACCAACGAGCTGATGGCCGAGAACATCGCCCTCTACGCCCGGCGCGGCTACCTCGAGACCGAGCGGCGGCAGGAAAAGGGGCACCGGCGCGTCTACATGCGCAAATCGCTCGGCTGATCGGAGGCAAACGTGCCGCCCGGCCCGATTGCATTGCCTGGGACGCCCCCCTAGGCTTGCGCCCGCAGGCATGCTGGAGGGACCCCATGAGCAGCTATGACGTCGTCGTGATCGGCGCCGGTCCGGGCGGCTATGTCGCCGCCATCCGTGCAGCGCAGCTCGGGCTGAAGACGGCGGTCGTCGAGCGCGAGCACCTGGGCGGCATCTGCCTCAACTGGGGCTGCATCCCGACCAAGGCGATGCTGCGCTCGGCCGAGGTCTACCACCTGATGGAGCGGGCCAAGGATTTCGGGCTGACGGCCGAGAAGTTCGGCTACGACCTCGACGCGGTGGTCAAGCGGTCGCGCAAGATCGCCGGCCAGCTCAACTGCGGCGTCGGCCACCTGCTGAAGAAGAACAAGGTCACCGTCGATCATGGGCGAGGCGACGATCCCGGCCACGGGCAAGGTCGCGCGTCAAGGGCGACAAGGCGCAGGAGCTGACCGCCAAGAACATCATCATCGCGACCGGCGCCCGCGCGCGCGAGCTGCCGGGGCTCGAGGCCGACGGCAAGCCGGTCTGGACCTACAAGCACGCGCTGCAGCCGCCGCACATGCCGAAGAAGCTGCTGGTGATCGGCTCGGGCGCCATCGGCATCGAGTTCGCGAGCTTCTTCAACACGCTCGGCGCCGAGACGACCGTGGTCGAGGTGCTGGACCGCATCCTGCCCGTCGAGGACGCCGAGATCGGCGCCTTCGCGAAGAAGCAGTTCGAGAAGCAGGGCATGAAGATCATGGCCAAGGCCATGGTGAAGAAGCTCGACCGCGCGAACGGCAAGGTGACCGCGCATATCGAGGCGAACGGCAAGACCGAGGCGCAGGAGTTCGACACCGTCATCTCGGCCGTCGGCATCGTCGGCAACACCGAGGGGCTGGGGCTGGAGAAGCTGGGCGTCAAGGTCGAGAAGACGCACATCGTCACCGACGCCTACAACCGCACGGGCGTCGACGGCATCTATGCGATCGGCGACGTCGCCGGCGCCGCCCTGGCTCGCGCACAAGGCCAGCCACGAGGGCGTGATCGTCGCCGAGCTGATCGCCGGCAAGAACGACGTCCACCCGCTCGACCCCGGCTCGATCGCCGGCTGCACCTATTGCCAGCCGCAGATCGCCAGCGTCGGCCTGACCGAGGCCAAGGCCAAGGAGGCGGGGCACAAGATCAAGGTCGGCCACTTCCCCTTCATCGGCAACGGCAAGGCCATCGCGCTGGGCGAGCCCGAGGGCATGATCAAGACCATCTTCGACGAGGCGAACGGGCGAGCTCCTGGGCGCGCACATGGTCGGCGCCGAGGTCACCGAGCTGATCCAGGGCTATATCGTCGGCCGCACGCTCGAGACCACCGAGGCCGAGCTGATCCACACCGTCTTCCCGCACCCGACGCTGAGCGAGATGATGCACGAGTCGGTGCTCGACGCCTATGGCCGGGCGATCCACTTCTGAGGGCATGCAGTGCGTGCGGCGCCCCCTGCCCGACCCTCCCCCACGAAGCGGGAGAGGGAGAGCCGCGCGCGATGCCCGACCGGACGTTCCGCGCTCGGAGCGGGCCGCACCCTTGGGGGAGAGATGGAAGAGGGGGCGTGAGGCATGACCCGCACCGCTGACGTGCTCGTCATCGGCGCCGGCATGGCCGGCGTCAGCGCGGCGGCGCGGCTGGCGGCCGAGGCGCGCGTCATCGTGCTCGAGATGGAGGAGCGGCCCGCCTATCACACGACCGGGCGCTCGGCCGCGACCTTCGTGCCGAACTACGGCAACGCGGTGATCCGGGTGCTGAACCGCGCCTCGGAGTCGCTGCTGCGCACGGGCGGCGACCTGCAGGACCGGCGCGTTCCTCGGCGACCCGCGCGGCGAGCTGCATGGTCGCGCCGGCCGGGCAGGAGGCGGCGCTCGAGCGCGCGCTCGAGACCGGCATGGGCGAGATCTCCGCCGACGAGGCGGTGCGGCTGCACCCGCTGCTGCGGCGCGAGACCGTGGTGCGCGCAGCCTTCGAGCCGGACGCCAGCGACATCGACGTCGACGCGCTGCTGCAGGCCTTCCTGCGCCGGCTGCGCGCGCAATGGCGGCGAGCTGGTGCCGCATGCCGAGGTCCGCGCGATGCGACGCGATGGGCGACGGCCTGGCGCGTCGAGACCGCCGCCGGCCCCTTCGAGGCGCCCGTCGTCGTGAACGCCGCCGGCGCCTGGGGCGACGTGGTCGCGGGCCGCGCCGGCGTCGCGCCGGTCGGCCTCCAGCCGATGCGCCGCTCGATCGCCGTCGTGCCGGTGCCCGAGGGCCACGATCCGCGCCGCTGGCCGCTGATCGTCTCGGCGGCCGAGGACTGGTACGCCAAGCCCGATGGCGGCCGGCTCTGGGTCTCGCCGGCCGACGAGGACCCGGTCGAGCCGCAGGACGCCTGGCCTGACGACATGGTGCTGGCCGAGGGCATCGACCGCTTCCAGCGCATGATGGCGATGGAGGTGACGCGCGTCGAGCGAACCTGGGCGGGCCTGCGCACCTTCCCGCCCGACCGCACGCCCGTGGTCGGGCCCGAGCCGGGCGTCGACGGCTTCTTCTGGCTCTGCGGCCAGGGCGGCTACGGCATCCAGACCTCGCCCGCGCTCAGCCGGCTTGCGGCGGACCTGGTGCTCGGGCTACCCCCTGCCCTGCCCGACGCGACCGTCGCGGCGCTTTCGCCCGCCCGATTCCGCTAAGCCGAGGGGAGAACCATGGCCGATACCAAACGCTACCAGACGGGCCAGCGCATGAGCCAGGCCGTCGTCCACAACGGCGCTCGTCTATCTGGCCGGCCAGGTCGGCACCGCCGGCGGCAGCACCGAGCAGCAGACGCGCGACGTGCTGGCCAAGATCGACAGCCTGCTCGACGGCGCCGGCACGGACAAGAGCCACATCCTGCAGGCGCAGATCTGGCTGAAGTCGATGGACGATTTCCCCGTGATGAACTCGGTCTGGGACGCCTGGGTGCCGCAGGGCCACGCCCCGGCGCGCGCCTGCGTCGAGGCGGCGCTGGCGACGCCCCGACTACACGGTCGAGATCATGGTGGTCGCCGCCCTGCCCTGACGCCCGCACCGCCTTCGCAGCGTAATTTCGGTAAACGCGCAAGCCGGTCTTCTTTAGTTTCAACGGCTTGCGCGCTTGTGCACGCGTGCACAGCGTGCACGGTGGCGCGCAGTCTTGCAGTGCGGCCGTCGCTTCAGTGGATGTCGGCCGCGCCTTTCATCGCCGCGCGCAGCTTCGCCGCGTCGAAGCCGGGCGCCCGGGCGGCCTCGAGCACGACCGCCTCGCGCCGGGCGATCAGTTCGACGGCCTCGGGCAGCTTGGCGACCGCCTCGGGCGGGATGACGACGGCGCCGTGCCGGTCGGCATGGACGATGTCGCCGTCGCGCACGCTCATGCCGTGCACCTGCACCTGCTCGCCAAAGCCCGTCGACGTGCACCCAGGCATGGCTGGGGCAGACCTGGCCGGCCAGCGCCTGGAAGCCGGGCGCGCTGGCGTCGAGGTCGCGGATCGAGCCGTTCGTCACCACGCCGAGCGCGCCGAGGCCCTTGTGGATGGCGGTGTTCACCTCGCCCCAGAAGGCGCCGGTCCCGGGATGGGTGTCGAGGTCCTGGATGACCACGACCGAGGGCTTGGGCCCGCGGTCGACATATTCGTAATAGCGCAGCCGCATCGCCTGCGCCTCCTCGGCCGGGACGGCGGCGCGCACCGAGGCGCGGATCGTCGCCGTGCGGGCGAAGCCGACCATCGGCTTCTGCTCGGGGCGCAGGCAGGTGAAGGCCTGGATCGTGTAGCCCGAGAGGCGCGCCGCCGGGTCGATCACCTCGAGCGCGTTGCAGATGGTCGGCGTGTCCCACTCGGCCAAGCCGGGCGAGGGCGACGGGGTCGACAGGGACTCGGGCTCATGGCGTCTTCTCCGTTCGGGCTCAGTGTTCCGGAACCTGGTTCCAGGGCGTCTCGCCGCGCGCGATCTCGGCCTCGGCCTCGGCGCCGAGAGCGTCGTAGTCGGGCGGCGCGCCTTGGCGCGGCGCGCATCGCCGCCAGCGCCCGGCCGCGCGCCAGCGCCGTCACGACGCGGTTGGCGGGCACGTCCAGGCCCATGGTCTCGGCCTCGCGCACCAGCCAGCCGTTCAGCGACTTCGATCTCGATCGGCCGCCCGGCCTCGACATGCTGCAGCATCGAGGGCTTGGTGAACTTGCGCCAGGTGTGGCGCTTCAGCTCGGGCACGGGGTCAGGGTACTGCAGCCGGATGCCCTTGGCGGTGGCGAGCGCCAGCGCCTCGTCGATCACCTGCCAGCGCAGCTGGGCGAGGCCGGGCACGCGGCTGACCTCGCCCATGCGCAGGCCGGTGATGGCCGAGAGCGCGTTGATCCCGCAATTGTGGATGAACTTCGACCAGAGCACGCCGACGACGTTGTCCGAGACCTCGGTCGGCAGGCCGCCCGCCGTCAGCATCTCGGCGAACCAGCTCGTGCGCGGCAGCGGCTCGGCGTTCAGCTCGCCGACGGCGGAGGGGTCGATGCGCGTCGCGCGCGGGCAGCCGGGGCCCACGCGATCGGCGCTGACGCGGGTCGAGCCCATGAAGACGCGGCCCGCGCCCAGCACCTGCACCAGCGCCTCGGCATTGCCGAGCCCGTTCTGCATCGAGACGGCGGCGCCGTCGGGCTTCAGCACGCGCGCCGCCGTCGCGGCGGCGTTCGCCGTCTCGTAGGCCGGCGTCATCACGACGGCGAGGTCGGCCCAACCCTCGCGCTCCGGCGCCGTCATCGCCGGCACCGTGAAGCGGCGCGCCATCGCCCAGATTGGCGACGCGCAGGCCGTCGCGCGCGGATCGCCGCGACATGCTCGGCGTCGGTGTCGATGATCGACAGCCGGACGCCGGCCCGCGCCAGCGCGCCGGCGATGACGCCGCCCATGGCGCCGGCCCCGATCATCACAACCTCGGCGTCGTTGCGCATTCCCTCGGTCCCCGCTTCTGCTTTGCTCGGGACACAGAGCACAGCGGGCCGGGGAGGAAAGCCGTGGACGCACCCATCATAACCGTGAAGCGCAGCTGGGAGCGGCCCGAGGCGGCGCTGGTCGACCGTTTCCGCGACCGGCCGAGCGGCAACGTCTCGGACGCGGCCGGCCGCGGCCGGCGCGCTGGCGCCGCACATCAAGCCGGTGACCGAGCTGCGCCGCTTCGTCGGCACGGCGCTGCCGGTCGACTGCGGCCGGCACGACAACCTGGCGTTCTGGGCGGCGCTCGAGAGCGTCCGGCCGGGCGACGTGATGATGGTGGCGACGCACGACCATGTCGGCTGCGCCGTCGTCGGCGACCTGATCATCGCGTTCGCGCGCAACCGGGGCGCGGTCGCGGTGGTCACCGACGGCATGGTGCGCGACGCCGAGGCGCTCGGCGGCATCGGCGTGCCGGTCTTCGCCGCCGGCATCCGGCCGAGCGGGCCGACCAAGCGCGGGCCCGGGCTCGGTCGGCCTGCCGGTCTGGGTCGGCGGCCAGCGGGTCGAGGCGGGCGACATCGTCGTCGGCGACACGGACGGCGTGGTGGTCGTGCCGCAGGCGATGCTGGAGCAGGCCGCGGACGAGCTCGACCGGATCGCCGAGAAGGAGGCCGGCGATGGAGGCGGACGGCAAGGCGGGCAAACCCTATCCGCGCAACATCGACAGCTTCCTCGCCGGCGTCACCATCCAGCACGTCGACTGACCTGGAGTTCCGGTCAGCGCGCTCAGACCCGGAGAAGAGAGCCGATCGACAGCGGCCTGACGAGCCGCCGCCGGCCTCCGATCACGGCGCAATTGGTTGCGCCCTGAGCGCGCCCTTGCTGCGAAATTCAGCTATTCAAACGATGCTCTCGAATGCGGATGCCGCTCCGCCGGCAATGGCATCGACGAGATCGGCCACCGCCCGGTAGCAATGGGGCCGGCCGTGCCTCATGCCTTGGCGGCGGCGATGATGCCTAGGAAGTCCGCCGCCTTCAGGCTGGCGCCGCCGACAAGCGCGCCGTCGACGTTCGGCACGGCGAAGATCTCGCTGGCGTTGCCCGGCTTGACCGACCCGCCATAGAGCAGGCGCACGCTGCCACCGATGGCCTCGCCGAAGCGCCGGGTCAGCAGCGCCCGCATGTGCCCGTGCATCTCGCCGATATCCCCGGTCGAAGGCGTCCGCCCCGTGCCGATCGCCCAGACGGGTTCGTAGGCAACGACGGTGTTCGCGGCCGTCGCGGCATCGGGGACGGAGCCCGCGAGCTGGCGCGCCACCACGTCGAGCGCGCGGCCGCCGTCGCGCTCGGCCTCGGTCTCGCCGACGCAGACGATGGCGATGAGACCGGCGCGATGCGCGGCCTCGGCCTTGGCACGGACGAGCGCATCATCCTCGCCATGGTCGGCGCGCCGCTCGGAATGTCCGACGATGACGTGGCTGGCCCCCGCATCGGCCAGCATCTCGGCGGCGACGTCGCCCGTATGGGCGCCGGAGGGCGCCGGATGGCAGTCCTGCCCGCCGATGGCGACGGCGCGGTCGCCGGCGCGCCAGGCGAACTTGGCGATCAACGTCGCCGGCGGGCAGACGAGCACGTCGCAGCCGCTCTCCTGCGTGCCCGCGATCATCGCGTCGAGCTCGGACATCGAAGCGCCGAGCCCGTTCATCTTCCAGTTTCCGGCGACGAGCTTGCGGGGCATCGGTCCTCTCCGGTCAAGGGGCTGGCGCGCCCGCCCACGGGCGCATCGTCGATCGCGGTCCCGGGATCAGCGCTCGGCTGTCAGGCGCGTGACCTCGTCCCGCACAAGACGTACGACATTCTGCGAAAGATTGCCGCCGATCTCGCCATTGACCAGCTCGTCGCGAATGATCGCGCGGACCGCGTCACGGGCCGTCTCGCCGCCGAGTTCCTCGATCAGAACGGCACGGATCATGGCGTGCAGAGGGTCGGGCGCAGGCGGCGGACCCTCTGCTTCGGGCGAGGCCGCGGCTGCCTCAGCGTAATCCCCGAGGGGAGCAGCCCCCGCCTCGCCACCGCCATCGGTGCGCATGTCGGGCGTCAGCAGCAACGGCTCGTCGGACGAACCCGCCGCGGCGTCGTCGAAGGCGTCCGAGCCAGGGTCCGGCCTGTCGCTCCTCACGATCCGGCGGATCGAAGCCAGCACGTCGTCCATCGACTTGCGGTCGCTGTCGCTCATGGGAAATCGCCTCGGGCCACCATGCGGCCGGGCCGCGTCTTCTGTCCTCCGCGCGAGTTTGTCATGGGCGGTAGGAAAGTGTCCAGACGGTATCGTCGGTGCGATCCCAGCCGAAATTGCGGTCCTCGACCGATGCGTAATAGGCCCCGGCCGGTGTAACGTCGCGGACCTCGAGCCCCAGATGCTCGACGCTCAGTTTGCCGATCGCGAACAGCAGGCCGTAGGCCGCGACATATTCGTCGCGCCGCGAGACGATCAGATCGGCCGCGCGCGCTCAGCAGCTCCTGCTCGGCATCAAGCACGTCGAGCGTCGTGCGCGCGCCGACCTTGGCCTCCTCGCGAACGCCCTCGAAGGCGATCTGCGCCGCCTGCACCTCGAGCTGGCCCGCCTCGATGGTGGCGTCGGCGACCTTGAGATCGGACCAGGCCGAGCCGACGCGCTGGGCGGTGTCGCGCATCGAGCTGACGATGTCGGCCTCGTTCGACTCGACCAGCGCCTGCGCCTCGCGGACGCGGCTGTAGTTGAAGCCGCCGTTGTAGAAGGGCAGCACGATGCGGACACCGATCGTCGCCTCGTTTTGAGAATCGAAGCTCATCGCTCAGCTCATCGGTGCGGCCGAGCTGTCCGGCGAGCGAGACCTGGGGCAGCAAGGCGCCGATCGCCGACCGCACGTCGCTGCCCGACGCGATCCGCTCGAGCCGGGCGGCGAGGATCTCGGGCTGCTCGGCGAAGGCGATGGTGATGGCCTGGTCCAGGCTGTTGGGCAGGTCAGGGATGGGCGGCGGCGGCTGCAGCTCCTCGGGGAAGACCCCGACGCTGCGCCTGAAGGCTTCGCGCGAGACCTCGAGCGCGCCGCGCCGGGCGGCGAGCAGGCTGCGCGACGCAGCGAGCCGCGCCTCGGCCTGGGCGACGTCGGTGCGCGTCACCTCGCCGACATTGAACCTCTCCTCCGCGGCGCGGAGCTGCTCGCTGATCACCTTGACGTTGTTCTCGCCCAGCTCGACGAGCGTCTCGTCGCGCTGGACGTCGAGATAGGCCTGCACCGCGTTGAAGAGCACGAGCTGCTCGGTCGCGATGACCCGCGCCTCCTGCGCCGTCATGCGCGTCAGTGCCGCCTCGGTGGCATTCGCGACCTGCCCGCCGGTGTAGATCGGCTGCTCGGCCTCCAGCGTCATCTGCGTCGGATAGTTGCAGATCGTCGAGCGTGTCGAACTCGCCGAAGTCCGTGAAGAAATCGAGCGTGCCGTTCAGCTGGATGCGGCCGCGGGCGCGCGCCTGCACGGCGCGCTCGGCCAGGACCTTGACGCTCGACCGTGCCTGCGCCAGCTCTGGGCTGGTCAGAACCGCGGTCACCAGCGCATCCGACAATGTCAGCGCCCGGGCGTTTTGCGCGCAGGCCATCGCCACAGTTCCAAGCAAGACCGCTGCCGCCGCCCGGCGGCGCCGCCCGATGCCCATGCCCCTCATTTTTCTTGTTCCCCGTGCTGCCTCAGAACGGTGCTGCCTCAGAACGCGAAGACTCGCTTTGTCTCGAAGCCGGGTATCAGCGGCGCCGTCGCGTCGAAGGCGTAGCGAGCCGCGACCTCGTCGCCGACGCGCAGCATGACGCGGCACTTGCCGACGCCGCGCTCGAGGAAGATCGCGACGAGCCGGCCCCCATCCTTCAACTGGTCCGTCAGCGCCTGGGGCAGCTGCTCGACGGCGCCGTTGACGAAGATCACGTCATAGGGGCCGTGCGCCGGGTCGCCGGCCGTGGCCTCGCCCGCGCTGACGACAGCGTTGACGGCCTGGAGCCGCTGCAGCGTGTCGGCCGCCTGCTTGGCCAGGGCGGCATCGGGCTCGATCGCCACGACCGCCGCGGCAAGCCGCGCGATGACGGCGGTGGAATATCCCGTGCCCGGCGCGATCTCGAGCACGAGGTCGGCGCTGCTGATGCCGGCGGCGTCGAGCATCTTGCCGAGCGCCCGCGGCGCCGGCAACGCACGGCCCGGGGCGATCGGAATCTCGGCTTCGGCGTAGGCGACCTCGCGCAGCGCCTTCGGCACGAAGAGCTCGCGCGGAACCTCGCTCAGGGCATGGATGAGTGAATGGCTCGTGACGTCCGCGGTGCGAATCTGGCTGTCCACCATGAACGAGCGCGCCGCCGCGAAATCGGTCATTCTGTTGATCCGGACTGCTCTCGAAACCGGGTTTCGCTCTGCCACAATGGTCGTCGGGACGCAAGAAAAGCCGCCCGCGCGCCGCAGCTTGCATTCGTATGGTTGCGGGAGTATTGACGCCCCGGCGCGACGGTTTCGCTCGCGCGACTCCCCTGGCGACGTGGCGGAGTGGTTACGCAGCGGACTGCAAATCCGTGCACGCCGGTTCGATTCCGGCCGTCGCCTCAATGACTTAGCATTGTTCCGGGTAGGTCATTTTACAGCCATTTTACAGACGCCTTCACGTTCCGTTCTGGGCGGCGAGCAGCCGGCCGACCTCGTCTGCAACCTCCGGAACCAGTGCCACGTAGTTCTCGATGACCTGGTGCGCATACCGCAGGGACCAGCCGAAGGTCGTCGCGAGGTGCTTGAGGCCGCCACCGGCCATCAGCAGCTTGGTAATCGCCGTACCGCGGCAGTCGTAGGGCCTGAGCTCGGCCGACAGCCCCAGCGCGTCCCGCCAGTACTTGATCGCGCTCGCCGCCGCGCTGCGTCAGCGGTCCGCCATCGGCGCGCACCAGGATCATCAGCCGGTCGGACGGCGTCTCGTCGATCACCCGCGCCATCGCCTGGGTCACAGGTATCGATGCGAAGCGGTTCTTCTTCTTGCCCTTGTTCACCCGGATCTGGATGCGCCTGCGCTCCGGCGTCGCTTTGATATGATTGCGCGACAGTCGGTGCGCGTCCCCCGGCCGGAGCCCGGTCTCGACCAGCGTCGTCAGCGCCCGTACCACCCAGCCCGGCGCTCCGGCCTCGAACTTCGCGATGTCTTCCGGACTCCAGATGATTTCGGCCCGATTGCCCTGGTAGAGTCGCGGGATGCCCTCGCAGGTGTGCCGGCCGATCAGCCCCCGCCCCTTCGGCCCGGCCCAGTTCAGGATGCGGACGGCGGTGACGATCGCCATGTCCGCCAGCTTCGGCGAGTACGCCCACTTGTCCCGCCAGCGCAGGAGCTCGGTGCGCGCCTCGTCATAGGTGAAGAGCGTCGCCTGGTCCTCCCGGAACTCCTCGGCGAGGCGCCCGCCCCAGATCCGGTAATCCGACTGCGTCCGAGTGTCGAGCTTGAGGAACTCGGCGCTGTCGAAGAATTGGTCTACCATATCCGGGGTCATCAGCCCGCCGCCCCGGGTGCGCCGCCGCGCCTGGTCGAGCGCCGCGAGATAAGCGTCAGACCCCTCGCGTATGTCGCTGTCGGACTTCCAGAAACAGGGGCCGCCGCGCCAAGCGTAGTGGTATTGGCGGACGCTGCCGTCGGCGAGCTTCGATTTCTGCCGGTGGATGCCCTCAAGCCTCGCCATCTCACGCCCCCTTGGCCGCGAGGCGCCGGCGGCGCGCCTCGACCGGGTTCTCAGGTTCCGCTGGTATGGGCTTGGCGTCAATGGCCTCGACCATCCGGATCGTGCCGTCGCGCGCGATCTCGACCGTCATGCCGTGCTTGCGGGCGACGACCAGCGCCCGGTTGAGGTCCGCCTTGGTGAAGGTCGCGCGCTTGGTCACGCCCGCCTCCCGTGGAGCAAGTCACCGGCGCGCACCGCGTCCGCAAGGCGCTCGATCGGCACAGCCACAGCGCCATCATATTTATCTACAAAAGAAATTTTTCGTCTTCATCGCCGCACCATCCATTATTGCGGCGAGGACGTCGGATCGTTCGGGAGCAGCTGGTAATGCGCGCGGCGCTGGTTCGAATGGGGGTGTTTCGCTTCGCCCGGCGAAGGGTTCGCCAATGTCCTTGACGGCAGCAAACCCCGCTGTCGTCATGGAGATGATCGCGATGAGCGATAAAGAGGAGCCGGCCGCAGGCGCAGAGCCGCCCAAGATGGTCGAGGTGACAGTCCGTGTGCCGGCGCGCGTGCTCGCCGACTATGACGCCGACGTCGTTGGCGGGATCTTCACCGATCGGGACGAGGCTCTGCGTCAGGGCCTGATCGAGAGCTGGCGGTATCACAGGGGGCGGTACAGCACGTTGAGGATCGACCTGCGCGACCCGTCCGACAAGCGGCCCGACACGGGCGAGCCTGAGGTGGGCGAAATCCTTGCGGCTGCCGACGCGCTTA
Source organism: uncultured Bacillaceae bacterium (assembly GCA_963763245.1). Taxonomy (GTDB): domain Bacteria; phylum Pseudomonadota; class Alphaproteobacteria; order Rhodobacterales; family Rhodobacteraceae; genus Thermohalobaculum. The sequence continues at coordinate 45,099 of CAVXNU010000019.1, read as the reverse complement.
CAGATCCAGAGACAGGTGAGCCGGAATTGGGTGAGGCGACGGAAGACGAAAGATGAGGCGCCGGCCGGGCCAGATGGCCCGCCTCGTCAGCGATCGAGAAACAACGGCAGGAAGACGATTCCCAAGAACACGAGCGGGAGGGCGATCGCCACAACTGACCTAACGGCGCACATCATCATGCGCCTAATGGGATCTATTGGGACCAGGCGCTCGGAGGTTTTCTTCTCCGGCCTGTTCCCAATAGCTCATCTGCTGGCCCACTCGACGCGCCCCGGCGTGCGGTCGAGGCTCTGCGGGGCGATGCAATGCGCATGCCACGCGCCCCTGCCTCACTCCTCGGCAGGACAGGAGGGAGTGGGATCTCGTCGGCCAGGCTGCGCATCGCATCGACCTTGCCGTTACACACGCCCAGGGCCTCGTGGTAGTCGACGATCAGCTCCGCGGAATCTGCCGGCGTCGCCGTCTCTGGCTCGGGGATTGTCGGGCGGGGGGTCGTCAGCTCCGCCGGAACCGGGCCGTAGATTGGCCGCTCAATTACCCTGGAGTCCATGCAGGCGCTCAAGAGTATCGCGCGGGAGAGGAGGTAGAGGGGCATCATTCGGGGCACGGCGGATCTCATTGCGGATTGGGTCGGTCTCGGCGCGGACGCGCCGGTCGGTTTCGGTCTTGCGGGCGAGCGCGGCCACCCGCCCCTTGAGCATGGCACTCTGGGCCTCGGCGACTTCGCGCTCGGTCTCGGCTGTGGCGAGCTTGGCCCTGAGGCCGTCCATCGCGATCCGGTCGGTTTGGCTGTCAAGCGTACAGGTGACCCAGATGCCGGCCGCGACCGCGGCGATCGCAGCGGCCAGACCGAAGCGGGACATGAGGAATCTGGCGATCATCAGCACGCTGTCTGTCTTTCGAGGGCGGCGAGCTTGTCCCGTATCGGCGGCGACGATGATGCGGTTGCCCATGCCAGTCTCAGAGTATGCGGATGGCGGCGCGCAGCTCGGCCTCGTCCCAATTTTGCGAACATGTGCGGGAATCCTCAGGTGCCGCCGCCGGGCGGCGCTGCCCTGGATATCGGGCCCGGCGCGGCGCTATGGCCGGCGAGGGTCGACAGAAAGAAAGACAGGGACGGTGAGGACGCCGGCCGTCCTGCGAGCCGCAGGCCTATACTGCCGCGTCGTCTTCGCCGGCAGCGGCCATCTTCTTCGACAACTTGATGATCCTCTGGAGATCGGAGGCTGGCCGAATGCCCGCCGGGGTATAGATCTGGAACTGCTTGTCGCGAGCGAAGAAGTGGCGCCTCGAGTGCCACGCTGTTGCGTCATTGAACAGCGCGACCTGGAAGTCGCTTACCGTGTGTTGAGCCGCGATGGGCTCGAACGTGCCATGTAGTGTCAGCTCTGGCGAGAGCGGGAACGTCACGGCTGTCTCCGAAACGCCCAGCCCGGGAGGATACAGCCCAGGTTTACGCCCTTCCTTCCAGTAAAGCGCCACGGGCGCATCGCTGGTAATGAAACGGTTCGAGCCCCCAGCTCGCACGAAACACCAATTCCGCTTCGAGAGCAGATCGACGGCAAGCTCGACCGTCTTGAGCTCTTGCCCGATCAGGTAGGTCTGCTCAAAAGTCAGCTCGAAATCTTTGCGATCCCAGAAGTCTTTGATCTCATCGAAGGATATCTCCTCGCCGGCATGAAGGGCGTCCCAGCGCTCCTTCGACTGGAGCCGAAGGTCCATCATCTTGGTGGTCAGGTCGACCATGAAATCGTGGATTGCCGACCGGAAACGGCCGCTCCGGATCGAAAGCATTGCGGCGAAGGAGAGGACGGCATGCCGGTGGAGGACTCGTTGGGAAATTGCCGGCCGCGATCACTTCGCTCAGGAGCGGGGCCAGCAAGGCCTCATCCTTGGAGAGGGCATCTTCAAGGGCATTCGGGTCCACCTCGTCGACCTTGATGCGGTTGCGGATGCGCTGGCCGGAGATGCGGCACGTGGACGTCGTCGCGAACAACACGGTGGCCTGGATCGGTCCGCTTCGCGGGTTTTCAGATGTCCTATCGTGTTCAGGTGCAATGGAACTGGGCCGCCGATCGAGCCTTCCCGCATGTGTTTATTCTTGAGCCGGTTCTCCGGTTCTCCGCCCTCGGGATGGTGAGCGGTTCATCGACATTCCCCATCTCCTCTTCAATCGGGACCGACCCGAGCAGTCTGCGCTCTGCCTGTTCAATCCCGCCGGAGGCGAATGGAACAGAACCATGTGGATTGCGGACACGACAGTGCCATGGGCGTCGGAATGGCTCCACCACTACGAGCTCTGGCATGTCGACGGCGTCTGGCGCGGCGCCAACGCACCCGGCCCGATCTCAGTCGGAGCGGGCCTCGGGCCTGAAAAGGAGCTGACAGCGCATGTCGAAGGCCAGGGCTGATGCCCGTCCCGTAACCAAAATGATCATCTGGGGGCGTGCCGGTGGCCTCTGCCACTATCGGAATTGCCACGAGCGCCTGGATGGGGATCTGGCATCGGGAAACCTCAACCGGAACAAGAGCTATATCGCCCATATCATCGCCGCAGCGCCTGGCGGCGAGCGCGGCGACCCGGTCTTGTCGCCGCAGCTTGCGGATGATCCGGGCAATCTGATGCTCATGTGCGACGCACACCATCGCGAGATCGACGACCCGCTGAAGCTCGACATATACACCGTCGACGTGCTGCGCGCGATGAAGACCACCCAGGCGATCTACGACAATCTCGACCGGTCGCGGGCGCTGCAGGCCTATCTGCTGGGTATCCCGATCGTGAACCAGTTGGCGATGCGGAACGCGCTGAAGGAATACGGTCCGGTCAACACCACCGACGTGATCTGGGAGGATCTGGTCGAGTCCAAGACCGTCGAACTGACGGCCAACGACAACGTCGTCTACAGCTTCGTGTGGCTCGACACCAGCAAGGGACCGCTGGTCATGGAGGTTCCGCCCGACGTGCTCGGGCTGATCGACGACATGTGGTAGCGCTGGGTGGCCGATGTCGGCATCACCGGCGCGGACAAGGGCAAGGGCGGCAAGTACCTGATCCTTCCTCCCGGCTTCGAAGGCGAGGTGCCCGACGGCTACTTCGTGGTCCGACCGACCACCTACGGGAATTGGATGCCGTTCCGCTCGTTCCTCGACGAGAATGGTTCGCCCAAGCCGGGCGTCGATCTGGTCAAAACGTCGCTGAAGGTCTATCCGCTGGGTGACGAGGCCAACGCGCCGGAGATGAAATTCGTCAACCGTAAGCGGTGCGCAGCCCCCGTCTTCTGCGGGACCGGCTGAGCTGCGATCCATGGCCGTCTTGTTCAGACGGGAGGATCGCCTTGGGAGGCCAAAGGGAGCGCCGGATGGAGTCCGGCTGCCGGATGGAGGTTCTGGCGGGGCCGACGGGTCGGCGACGTTGGCCTGACGAGATCAAGGGTCGGATCGTTGCCGAGACGCTGGTTGCCGGCGTGACGGTGAACGAAGTGGCGGCGCGCCACGGGCTCGCGCCGCATCATCTGTCCGAATGGCGCGGTCGGGCGCGGCGAGGCGAGCTCGCGCTGCCGGCGGAGGACGTGCCTGCGTTCGCTATGCTCGAGCTGGAGGCTCCCTCGGCGGCGCCGCCGCCCGTCGAGGAGGTGCATGCGCCGCCGGAGCCGGATGGGGGCATAGAGATCGTCGTCGCGGGCGTGACGGTGCGCCTGCCGGCCGGGACGAGCGCCGGGCGCATCGCCGAGATCGCCGCGGTGCTGCGCGGGGCGACGTGATCGTTCCCGGCCAGGCCGTCCGCATCGTCGTGGCCACCCGGCCGGTGGACTTCCGCAAGGGACATGACGGGCTCGCCGCGGTCGTGCAGGACCAGCTCGGCTTCGACCCGCATTCGGGCCTGGTCGTGATCTTCCGCTCCAGGCGCGGCGATAGAACGAAGATCCTTTTCTGGGACGGCAGCGGCCTCGTCATGGTCTACAAGCGCCTCGAGCAGGGCAGCTTCACTTGGCCCGCGGTGCAGGACGGCGTGATGCGGCTGTCGCGGGCCCAGTTCGAGGCGCTCGTTGAGGGGCTGGACTGGCGCCGGGTGATGGCGCAGCGCGTGCCACGGCCGGCTGCGGCGGAGTGACTTGGGGGCCCGATCGCCGGATGGCGGTGCTCGGCGATGCTGGTAGTCGTTGGCCTATGTCGACCGGCGCCGGCGATCTCGACCTGGACAGGCTGCCGCCCGAGTACCGGGCGGCCTTCGAGGCGCAGCAGGCCCGGATCGCGGCGCTCGCGCAAGCGAATGCTGGGCTCTCCGAGCGCAACCGGCGGCTCGAGCACCTCGTTCGCGAGTTCCGGTAGGCGCTCTACGGCAAGAAGTCCGAGAAGCTGGGTGCGGACGAGCGCCAGCTCGCCTTCGAGGATCTCGAGGTGGCCGTGGCCGAGGCGGAAGCCGCCCCGCCATCGACTCCGCCACGCGCCAGGCCCGCCGCCGGCGCGAGGCGCAATCTCGGCGGCTGCCCAAGGAGCTGCCGCGCCGCGAGGTGGTGATCGAGCCGGAGAGCACGCTCTGCCCCTGCGGCTGCGGCGAGATGGTGAAGATCGGCGAGGACCGCTCCGAGCGTCTCGACATCGTGCCGGCGCAGTTCCGGGTGATCGCGACCGTGCGGCCGCGTTATGCCTGTCCCGCCTGCCAGGGCGGGATCGTCCAGGCGCCGGCGCACCCGTGGCTGATCGAGGGCGGGCTGCCGACCGAGGGCGCCATCGCGCATGTGCTGGTCGCCAAGTACGCCGACCATGCGCCGCTCTATCGCCAGTGCCAGATCATGCGCCGGGCCGGCCTCGCTCTCGATCGCTCGACGCTGGCCGGCTGGACAGGCCAAGGCGGCGTTCCATCTGGCGCCCGTGGTCGACCGCCTGGCCGCCCATCTGAAAGGCTCCGGCAAGCTCTTCATGGACGAGACCCGGGCACCGGTGCTCGATCCCGGGCGCGGCAAGACGAAGAACGGCTTTCTCTGGGCGCTGGCCCGCGACGGGAACGGGATGGGGCGGCGCCGATCCGCCGGGGGTCGTCTACTTCTATGCCGAGGGCCGTGGCGGCGAGCATGCCGAGGGCTTTCTCGACGGCTTCGGCGGCATCCTCCAGGTCGATGCCTATCCCGGCTACAACCGGCTGACCCGGGCCGACCGTCCGGGCGGACCGCTGGTGCTGGCGAACTGCTGGGCGCACGCCCGGCGCAAGCTGCGCGAGGTCTACGAGCGCGACGGCTCGACGATCGCGGCAGAAGGTCTGCGGCGCATCGCCGAGTTCTACCGGATCGAGGCCGAGGTCCGCGGCCGGCCGCCCGAGGCCCGCCTCGCCGCCAGGCAGCAGCGGACCGTGCCGCTGGTGCAGGCCTTCAAGCTCTGGCTGAAGCAGGTGCGGGCGCGCGTCTCCGCGAAGTCCCAACTCGGCGAGAAGCTCGCCTACATCGCCCGGAACTGGGCCGGGCTGGAGGTCTTCCTGACCGACGGCCGGGTCGAGATCGACTCCAATGCCGTCGAGAATAAAATCCGCCCGCTGGCCCTGAACAGGAAGAATGCGCTCTTCGCAGGCCATGACGAGGGCGCGCCATACTGCTCATCTTCCGATCCTCTTATAAATGAAGGGCATTTTGGCGAGGATCGCGAGGCGGCGGGCCTCGCCGCGACCGTCTGGCATCGGCCTCGTGGCGCACAGCTTCGGTCTGGATATCCAATTCGCGGATGATCCAGGGAGCGCCTTTGCACAGCTGATCCGCCGGCAGGGCGCCGGATGCGATCATGCGGCGGATGGTCGAGGGCTGACTTCCAGGATGGCGGCTGCTTCAAGCAACGTCGCTTCACCGCGCGCGGCGCGCTCGCCTTCACGGTAGGGCGCGATATCGTGATTGTTGCGCAGGCTGCAGACCTTCGCCCGCGTCCAGCTGTTGCCTCTTCCCGTTGCCTTGCCGGCTCGGTTCAGCACAGCAGCGATCGACAGGTCGGGCATCTGCCGGGCCAGCACGCGCACGAGATCCACGACATCACCAGCGACAGCCCAGCGCGTCCGGCCGACCTTGTTCTTCTTCACCGTCAGCCGGGTGTGGTCGCCACCTTGCCAGTGGATGACCAGGGCCAGCATGTCGTCCACGACATCGACGATGATCTCTTTGATCAGCAGGCGGATGATCTTCTTGCGTGTCTCGGCCGAGGCTCCGGGGCTATCCCACGCCTTGGCGAGATCCTCGCCCAGAGCCATCAGTCTCGTGCGATCCTCGGCAGAGATCGTAGGCGCCTGCTGGACGTCCAGGCTCTCGAGCGCCTGGTCGAGATCTCGCAGGCGCGTCAGCCTCTCGTTCCAGCGTCGCTCGAGCTCGCCGGCGACCAGCCGATTTTCGGGGTCGACCGCATCGTATTGCCGGCGGGCCCGTTCCGCCTCGTATCGGGCCTGCACTCGCGCGTTCTCGAGCTGCTGTCGCTTGTCGCAATGCTCCTGGCCGCGCGCTTCCATCGCGGCCAGCTGGCCCCGATTTCCTTGGACACCATTTTGTCCGAGGAGAAATCGAGATGAGCGAGACGAGGGACACCAGTATGAACTCGCGCGAAGGAGCGTCTGCTGTTGATGCGCCTGTGGGCAGGGTGGGCGGGTGCAGCCCGTCCACGCTGTCCACGGGCGAGGCAGCAAGCGAGGGCGGTCGGCTGGAGGTCGGGCCGCTCGGCCACGGGCAGCGCTGGAGCTTGGCGCGCAAGCGGGCGGTGGTGATGCGGATGCTCCGGGGCGAGTTGGTCGAGCTGCTCTCGCGCGCGCTCGGGGTGCCGGTCCACAAGCTCGAGCGCTGGCGCGACAAGGCCGAGGCGGCGCTCGACGGGGCGCTGAAGGAGCGCGAGAGCGACACCGCCGACGCCGATCTCGCCGCGGCCATGCAGCGCATCGGCGCGCTCACCATGGAGAACGAGCTCCTGCGCGCGAGGATGGAGCGCCCGAGCGGCCCTTTGGCCCGGAGGAGGTCGCGGTGACGGCCGGGGCGATCTCTCCCACGACCGGCCGCCGCTACGGCGTCGCGCGCGTCTGCCGCGTCTGGGGCGTGGCGCGCTCGTCGTTCTACGCCGCGAGGGCCGCCGTCGCCGAGGAGCGGCCGCAGCGGCCGGGCGGCCGGCGCGGACCGAAGCCCGCGATCTCCGACGCCGATCTCCTCGCCGCGATCCGGGCCGACCTCGTGCGCTCGCCCTGGTCGGGCGAAGGGCATCGCAAGGTGTGGGCGCGCTTGCGTGTGCTCGACGGCCTGCGCGTCGCGCGAAAGCGCGTGCTTCGCCTCATGCGGGAGAACGCGCTCCTCTCGCCGCATCGGGCACGCCCGCGCCCGGAGCAGACGCACGATCGCAGGATCGTCACCGAGGCGCCGAACGTGATGTGGGCGATCGACGCGACGCAGATCACCACCGCCCGCGACGGCAAGGTCTGGCTCTTCGGCGTCGCCGAGCACTGGAACGCCGAGCTCGTCGGTTGGCATGTGACGAAGCACGGCACCCGGCACGAGGCCCTGCAGGCGATGAGCATGGCGGTGTCCGAGCAGTTCGGGCACCTCGGCCGCGACGCCGCCCGAGGTCTCGCCCTGCGGCACGACCACGGCAGCGCCTTCATGTCCGAGGACTTCCAGCGCCAGGTGAAGGCCTGGGGCATGACGCCGAGCTACGCCTTCGTCGCCCAGCCCGAGACGAACGGCGTCATCGAGCGCCTCTTCCGCACCTTCAAGGAGCAGGTCGTGTACGGACGTATCTTTCAGACGATCAAGGAGGTCCGCGACGCCGTTCGCGCGTTCGTCGCCCGCTACAATACTGAGTGGCTGGTCGAGAAGAACGGCCTCGTCAGCCCCACGGCCGCGAGAGAGCGCTGGATGGCGGCCAACCTCAAGGCGGCCGCGTAGTGCAAACTATTGTCCAGGGAACCGGGTGCGGTACACTTCCATCGCGGCCAGCGCTGCCTCGATCCCAAGCGGCTGCAGGCGGTCGAGAACCTCCTGGGCAACCGCGCGGTCAATGCGCATGCCGCCAAAGCGGATGCAGTTGTCCGCCGTCTTGATATTGAACTCCCGCAGCAGACATAGCGCTGCGTATTGCGGCCCTTGCCGCTGTAGGCGACGCGCAGCTTGCGACCGCAGCGCGCGCACCGGAAAAGACCGGCCAGCAAAGCCTCGCCGCGCCGGACCGCGCCCCGCCCCAGGTAGCTCTTGCCGTTGGCATTGTCGGCGATCAGGTGCTGGTTCCTTTCGAACTCGGCCCACGAGATGTACGCCTCGTGGTGGTCACGGATCAGCACCTCCCAGTCCCTCCAATCACGGCGCACGCAGTCGCGCACGACCCGCTTTCGCCCGCCCTCGATCGTCGCCCGGCTGCCACGCCGGCCATAGGCGTAGGCGCCGGCGTAGATCGGATTGGTCAGCATGTGATTGAGCGTGTGATAGACTGGCGCCTTCCACTCAATGGGTTGCTTGCCGCGGCCCGCCACGGCGGCAGGAACAAGAACGCCCTCCTGGCGGAACCAGAGCAGGACCTGGCGTACCGTCTGGAGCTCTGCGAACTTGCGAAACACGATCGCGATGCCGTCCTGGACACCAAGGTCCGGATCCTTCTCGATCCGCGCGTCCTCGGCCTTGACGTAGCCGACAGCCAGGGTCAGCAGGAGCTCTCCGCGACGCGCCTTCTGTTTGAGCGCCTCGGCCGAGCGCTGACGGAACACCGACAACTCCATCTCGCTCATCGTGCCCTTCATGCCGAGGAGCAGGCGGTCGTTGGTCAGGCGCGGATCGTAGACACCGTCCTCGTCCACGATCAGCGTGCCGACCAGGCCGCAGAACTCGAGCAGGGTATGCCAATCCCGGCCGTTGCGCGCGAGTTGCGACGCTTCGAGCGACACCACGGCTCCCACGCGGCCCTCGCAGATCGCCGCCAGAAGCTTCTCGAAACCAGGCCTGGCCGTGCCGGCGCCCGAGCGGCCGAGATCGTCATCGACAATCTCCACATCGCTCCAGCCCAGCTGCCGAGCCCGATCGACCAGGCCATACTGGCGCCGCTGGCTCTCGAGGTTGTTGACTACCTGATAGACCGAAGACTGCCGGACGTAGACATCCGCGCTGCGCGACAGGTGCTCAGGCAAGATCTTGGCCATCGCCCGCCTCCTTCGCGCTCGGGGTCATCGGCTCGGCGGCCTGCACGGATACCGCCTCGACGAGCAGCGACTGCAGCAGTGCTACAGCCTTCAACCGATTGTCGGCCGACAGCGCCGGAGCCAGGGCGGCGCCGGCGAACAGATTCAGTTGCGTTCCCAGCAAAGACTTCATCGGCTGATCCTCCTGCGGAGGTCGAACACCCCCGGCAAGAGGCTACGAGACGGTCGACGAGCCCGCGAAGCTCAAGCAGGTGGCCAACAGGAAAACGTGGAACGGCTATGATGTCGGCCGAACCCACCGTTGAAGACAGCATCCAATCGGGGATGTAGAATTGACCGTGCGAGCGCCGGATCAGAAAATGGCGAACGCCATCATGTTCTTGCTCGCCAACCACCAGGACGGTCTGGCCAGCTAACGGGTGATACGGATAGGTGACGAGGGCCTCGAATGCCAGACTCCCGGCATCATGAAGCTGCTTCCGACGAGGGCGGCCGCGCCTGGGGTCGCATCGCCTCGTTGATCGAGACCGCAAAGATGAACGGGGTCGAGCCCTTCGCCTACCTCAAGGCCACCCTCGAAGCGATCGCCGGCGGACACCCGGCGTCGAAGATCGACGACCTCCTCCCTTGGGCATTCAGCACACCGTCAAGCTGAACCCGCCACGGTGCGTCCGCACCGCTTACGTAGAACCAGAAGAGCTGGCATCGTTCCGGGTGCCAGAGCTTGCCCGTCGCCGAGCGTGCAGCGGGCGCCGTCGAAGTCGGTCACGTTGATGCGCTCGCCGCCCGGTCGTAGGCGGCGGCGAGCGCGCGGGCGGCGGCGGCCACCTTGCTCACATCGTCGCCGGGCTTGTAGAGCGCAGAGCCTATGCCGAAGCCGTCCGCGCCGGCGAGCATCCAGGGGGTCAAGCTGTCCGCGCCGACGTCGCCGACCGCATAGACCTGCGTACCGGCGGGCAGCACGGCCCGCAGCGCGGCAAGGCCCTCGGGGCTGAGCTGCAGGGAGGGAAAGATCTTCAGCGCATCGGCCCCGGCCCGGAGCGCCGCAAAGCATTTGCTCGCCGTCAGGAACTGACCCGGGTTTTCCATCGAGAAGTGACCCGCCTGAAGGTTATCGTGCTCGGTTCATGCCTGGGTCAATGCCCTATGCCTCCTTCCTGCTGCGTGCCGCCTCGGAGCTGGCCCTGAAGCGGAAGCTGTCGTTTCCGGTTTCGAGGATGTGGCAGCGGTGGGTCAGGCGATCGAGGAGCGCTGTGACCATCTTGGCGTCGCCGAAGATCGTGGCCCATTCGCTGAAGCTGAGATTGGTGGTGATGGCGACGCTGGTGCGCTCGTAGAGCTTGCTGAGAAGGTGGAAGAGCAAGGCCCCGCCCGTGGGGCTGAACGGCAGGTAGCCCGGCTCGTCCAGGATCACGAGGTCGGCGCGCGTGAGGCTCTCGGCGATCTGCCCGGCCTTCCCCTTGGCCTTCTCCTGCTCGAGCGTGTTGACGAGCTCGATGGTCGAGAAGAAGCGGACCCTTTTTCGGTGGTGCTCGACGGCCTGGACGCCGAGTGCCGTCGTGACATGCGTCTTGTCCCGTGCCCGTTGAGCCCGTCGCATACTGCCCGATATCAGGGCGAAGCGACGATCCACTATCCGTTCCACCCTCGCCATGGCGAGCGCGTCGAGATCGTTCGCCGCCATCGGTTCCGAGGCGTGCAGCATGTTCGTCGTTCGCCAGACGGACGGGACGCTGGCGCAGATTCCGGTCTGGATGTGCGCGCCGGCGGCTGCGGCCATGGCGGTGAGGGACCAGCCACGCCTGTCCGTTGCGGGATTGCGCGACCTCCGTCTCGCGCTCGATGCGCTCCTATCCTCGCTCTCCGGAATGGAGAGAGGAGAGCGGGATGGGGCGAGCACGGCAGCTGCGGCGACAAGGAGACCTTCTGGCGCTGATGGAGCCGGGGCCGACGCTGCCGACGACGGCGCAGGCGGCGGTGATCCCGCTGTTGGCGGCGCTCCTGCTCGAGGCGGCGGAGGCGGAGACCGGGACGCCGGCGGACGGCGCCGCGACGACGGGAGGGCGCGATGAGCAAGATCGCGTCTGAGCATCTCGGCCGGCAGGCCTTCGTCTATGTCCGGCAGTCGACGCAGGACCAGCTGCTGCACAACCATGAGAGCCGGCGGCGGCAGTACGGTCTCGCCGAGCGCGCGCGGCAGCTCGGCTGGGCCGAGCCGGTGGTGATCGACGACGATCTCGGCCGGTCTGGCGGCGGCGTCGCGCGCCCGGGCTTCGAGCGGCTGCTGCTGGCGATCTGCGAGGGGCGCGTCGGGATCGTTCTGGCGGTGGAGGCGTCGCGGCTCGCGCGCAACGGGCGCGACTGGCACACGCTGCTCGAGTTCTGCGGGCTCGTCGGCTGCCTGCTCGCCGACGAGGACGGCCTGTACGACCCGCGCCTGCCGAACGACCGGCTCCTGCTCGGCATGAAGGGCACGATGAGCGAGATGGAGCTGTCGATCCTGCGCCAGCGCTCGCTCGAGGCGCTGCGCCAGAAGGCGCGGCGTGGCGAACTGTTCCTCAACGTGGCCGTCGGCTACGTGAAGGTCCGGCGCGACCGGATCGCCAAGGACCCCGACCGGCGCGTGCAGGAGGCGCTCGGGCTCGTCTTCCGCAAGTTCGCCGAGTTCCAGAGCATCCGGCAGGTGCATCTCTGGCTGCGTCAGGAGCAGTGCTGCTGCCGCCGCGGTCGAGACCGAGGGCGAGGGCCGGCGGATCGTCTGGAAGCCGCCGGTCTACAACACGGTCCGCGGCATTCTGACCAACCCGGTCTACGGCGGCGCCTATGCTTTCGGCCGGACGGCGAGCCGGGTGACCGTCGAGAACGGGCGCAAGCGTGTCAGCCGCGGCCACCGCCGCGACCGCGAGGAATGGGACGTGTTGATCGTGGATCATCACGAAGGCTACGTTTCCTGGGCGGAGTTCGAGAGGAACCAGCGCCTGATCGCCGACAACGCCAACTGCCGCGGACTGATGGCGCGCGGCGCGGTCCGCCGCGGCGACGCGCTGCTGGCGGGTCTCCTGCGCTGCGGCCATTGCGGCCGCCGGCTGCACGTCTCCTACAGCGGCACCGACGGCTTCTGCGTCCGCTAATACTGCCGCGGCGCGCACATCAATCATGGGACGCAGACCTGCATCTCGTTCGGCGGCATGCGCGTCGACGCGGCGGTCTCGGCCGAGGTCCTGCGGCTGCTGAGCCCGCTCGGCATCGAGGCCGCCCTCGCTGCGGTCGCCTCGCGCGACGCCGAGATCGCCGACACCCGCCAGCAGGCGGAGCTCGCGCTGACGCAGGCGCGCTACGAAGTCGATCTCGCCCGTCGCCAGTACGACGCCGTCGATCCAGCGAACCGGCTGGTCGCGGCCGAGCTCGAGCGGCGCTGGAACGACCGGCTGGCGGAGGCGCAGCGTCAGGAGGAGCGTGTGGCCGCCATCGGCGCGGACAAGCCGTCCCTCTCGGCGATGGAGCGGGAGCGGCAGATGTCGCTCGGCACCTCGGCGAGGAAATCGACCGCGACCCCTGGTAGAGGGCGTTCCGCTCCGGCCAGCCATGCGGGTCGCGGAACCAGCGCAGGGGAACGCAGGAAGCGCGCGTCTCGACGCCGGCATTGCCGAAGATCTTCTCGAGCCGGTCGAAGTCCGGCATGCGCGGCCGGAACAGGTCGCGTGCCATGCCGCGGATCTCGTCCTGCGACAGCAGGTGCGGCGGCACCCGGGTCGACAGCGATCTGATGCGCGCTCTGCTGCCGGTGGTCTCTGCGGAATGCCGCACAGCCATGCGTTCTCCTCAAGGACGAGGCGCGCCGCGCACGAGTGGCGGCCCGATCTCTCCGCGTTTGCAGAACACCACCGTTCCGGCGCCTGTCCCCGCGATCTCGGCAATGTGAGCGCGTCCGCCTCTTCCGGCTCCGGGCTCCGAGGCCGATCACATCCGCGCGAGGCGGGAAGAAGCGGAAGGCTCCGGTGTTCCGTCGAGCATGACCATCAGGAGCCCGCGTCCACGAGAGGGGCGGGGGCGCAGCAGCAGAGGGAGATGACGGATGCGAAGCGGGATCAGCTTTCTGGTGATGGGATCGGTCTTCGCCATTGCCACGGCGATGACGGATGCCGTGGCGGCCGACATGGCGACCGTCTCGGTGTCGGACGGCCACCTCGTCGGGCCGAAGGGCATGAGCCTTTATCTCTTCGAGCCGGACAAGAAGGGCGCCAGCACCTGCTACGACAAGTGCGCCGACCGCCTGGCCGCCGCTGGCCGCCACCGGCCAGCCGACCGCCGGCGAGGGCGCGAAGGCATCGCTGCTCGGCACGACCAAGCGCAAGGACGGCTCGAAGCAGGTCACCTATGGCGGCTGGCCGCTCTACTACTTCGTCAAGGACCAGAAGCCGGGCGACACCCTCGGCCAGGAGAAGAAGGGCTTCGGCGGCGAGTGGTACCTCGTCGAGCCGAGCGGCGAGGCGAAGGAATGAGCCATGCCGCCGGCGGCGGCGCCTGCTTCCGTCGGCGGCACAAACGTGAGGAGTGGCCCATGACCTGTATCCGCCACCTCGCCGCGATCGGCGCGGCGATCGCCGTGTCGGCCTGCGCGAGTGCGCCCGTGCCGCAAACCGGCCCGGGCGTGCGCGAGACGGCCCTCGGCAAGGTGCTGGTCGACGCCGAGGGCATGACGCTCTACACCTATGCCAAGGATCCGGACGGAGCATCGACATGCACCGGCATGTGCGCCGTGTTCTGGCCGCCCGCCGTCGCGCAGGCAGGCGGCACTCCGCCCCCGGGCTTCTCGATCATCAGGCGGCCCGACGGCTCGCTGCAATGGGCGCACGATGGCGCTCCGCTCTATGCCTACCGCGAGGACGACGCGCCGGGCGACGTCGCGGGACAGGGGGTGGAAGGGGTCTGGTCCGTGGCGCGCCCGTAGCGGGATGACGGCCGCGATGCACAGTCGGGCGTGACCCGGATGCCGAGCTTCGAGCGACGGCTGGAGGAGGAGATCCCGGCGCTTCGCCGTTACGCCCGGGTGCTCCTGCGCGACCGCGCCGAGGCCGAGGATCTGGTGCAGGACTGTCTCGAACGCGCGCTCACGCGCCGCCATCTCTGGCGGCCGGTATCGCTGCGAGGATGGCTGTTCAGGATGATGCGCAACCTCCATCTCAACGAACGGCGTCGCCTGGCGCGGCGGCCCGTCGGCGTCGAGCTCGACGAGATCGCTGATTGGCAGCCCCGGCGGCGCAGAGCCTGGCGCTGGAAGTCTCCGAGACGCTGGCCGCCTTCGAGAAGCTGCCGGAAGAGCAGCGCGAGGTGCTGCTGCTGGTCGCGGTCGAGGAGATGAGCTACCGCGAGGCGGCGAGGGTCCTGGAGATCTCGGAAGGGACCGTCGGCTCGCGCGTGTCGCGCGCGCGGGAACGGCTGCGCGCGCTGATGAACGGCGAGGCGCCGGTGCCGCTGAGGAGGGTGAAGTGACGCGGCCCGCCAGCGCCCCCGACCGCTGCCGGAGCTCAGCGCCTATGTCGATGGCGAGCTTCAGCGGGCGCCGCCGCCGCGAAGTCGCGCGCCATCTCGCCGCGGACGCGGAGAGCGCGGCGCTGGTCGACGCCTACCGGCCGGCAGAACGAGCTGCTCCGGCTGGGCCTGAAAGGGCTGGCCGTTTCCGCTCCCGGCGGACGGGGACGCCGGAACGGTCGAGCCGCATCGGGCCGGCCGAGCCCGACCGGCGGCAGGTTCTGGGCGCGGCTGCCGCCGTCGCCCTGGCAGCCGGCACCGGCGGCTGGTGGCTCAGCCACAGGCAGAACCTGGCGCGCATGGCGGACGAGATCGCCCAGCAGGCGGTCCTCGCGCACCTCTCCTATGCCGATGACGATGCCGCGTCCGCCGTCCCCCGAGACCGCTGCGGCGCGGCTGAATGCCGTGACTGGCGGCAAGCTCGCGATGCCCGACCTCTCCGGCTTCGGCCTGCAGCTCGCGGCCATGTACGAGCCGGCGCTCGGCGGACGGCCGCGGCATCGTGCTGCGCTATGCCGGCGCGAAGAGCGCGGCGCCGGTCTCGTGCTACTTCGTCCCGGTCTCCGCCTGGGGCGAGACCGGCCTCGCCGCCACGGAGGTGGCGGGGATCGGCGCCGTCTCGAAGATCGACGACGGGATCGGATACGCGGTCGTCGGCCGCCGGCCGCGTCGATGAACTGCTGCCGGATCGCGGCAGCGGGTTTCCGGTACGCTCTCGTGAGCATCCGAAGGAGACGAGCAGCCGCGCGGCGGCCCCTCGTGTCCGACGCGGTCGGCCCTTTGCAGGAGGAGGATACGAATGACTTGTCATTCCTGGTCGCCGGCGACCGCGCTCACCTTGCGGCCGATCTCGGGCTGGGCCGCTGCCGCCGACGACGTTCCCTCGCCGGACGAAGTGAAGGCCGCGATCGGCCATCTCGGCCCGGTGCCGGTGCCGCGACGACAACCCGATGACGAAGGCGAAGGCCGATCTCGGCGAGCGGCTCTTCAACGATCCGGGCCTCTCCGGCGACGGCTCGATCGCCTGCGTCAGACCTGCCACCTGCCGGACCACGGCTTTGCGGTCGACCAGCCGCTCGGGCCGGCCTACCCGTCGAAGCAGGAGCGGCGGAACTCGCCGACGCTGGTCAACGTCGCCTTCAACCAGCCGCTGATCTGGGACGGCCGCGCGCCGACGCCTCGACAAGCAGGCGCTGGGGCCGATCGGCAACGTGCTGCACATGAACAACAATCTCGACCTGCTGGTCGAGACGCTGCAGGGCACGACCGACTATCCGCAGGCATTCGAGAAGGCGTTCGGCGACCCGGAGATCACGCAGGAGCGGATCGCCCAGGCGATCGCCACCTACGAGCGGACGCTTGTCTTCGACGACGCGCCGATCGACCGCTACATGGACGGCGACAGCGCGCGCCCTGAACGAGCAGCAGAAGCGGGGGCTCGCGCTCTTCCTCGGCAAGGGCAACTGCATCGCCTGCCACAACGGGCCGAACCTGACCGACAACCAGTTCCACAATCTCGGCGTGCCGGACGAGATCGTCACCGGCGACCCGGCGGCGATGGCCTCGATCCGCTTCGACACGAAGCGCACCGGCTGGCCGGACTGGCAGACGGTCGACCGCGACATCGGCCGGGCGCAGATCACGCATGACGCCGCCGACATCGGCAAGTTCCGGACGATGGGGCTGCAGGAACATCCGCGAGAGCGCGCCCTACATGCACAACGGCGCGCTCGCGACGCTCGAGGATGTCGTCCGGTTCTACAATCAGGGCGGCGGCGACGACCCGAACAAGTCGCCGATGCTCCAGCCGCTCGACTCTGACCGACCAGGAGGTGGCGGACCTCGTCGCCTTCCTGACGGACGCGCTCGAGGGCACGCAGCGCACGCCGGAGTTCAAGTAGCGCAACAGCGTTCGACCGGCCTGCGCTAAGGCTGACGCCAATTCGAGCGAAGGAGCCCGGCTTCTTCGTCCGGGCTCAGGGGCACGCCCGCGCCGAGCGCCTCCAGGGCCATGTCGATGAGCTGGTCCTCCGGCCCGGACGCAGGCGCGAAGCCGTCGCCCTCCTGCTCGGAGTCCGGCAGCGCGACGATGGCCACCAGATCCCATCCGCCCTGCGGTTGCCGGCACGCGATGCCGCTACGAGCCGGCGGGCTGTCCGGCCGTCTCGAACTCGCGGCAGGGGCGCCCTTCCGCGTCGCGGAAAGTCGAGAGCGGCCGCACCCCGGCGTCGGACAGCGTCCCGCTCGGAAGCGTCTCGAGCGCCTGCGCGAGCGCCGGGCCGGCATCGGCCAGCATCGGACCGGAGTCCGGCGACCCGCGGCACCGCCCGCCCACATGACGCCGGCGCCTATCCCGATGGCGAGCGCGACCGCCGCCGCTGCGGCGAGTTGCGGCCACTGCGGCCGCGGCCGGCCGCGGAACGGAACCACCGCGCCTGCGCCGCGCCCGAGCACCGCGGCGATGCCGTCGGGAACCTCCGGGCCAGGCAGCGGATAGGCGGCGGCGAGCAAGCCGTTCAGCGCCCTTACCCGCTCGGCGACCGCGCGCGCCTCCGGATCGGTTTCGATCGCCCGCCGCACGCGCGCCTCGTCCCGCGGCTCGAGCGCGCCGTCGACATGCGCGGCGATCTCCTCCTCGGTCCAGTCGCGGGTCATCCTGCATCCTCGCCGACGAAACGCATCAGCTTGCCCCGGGCACGCGCGAGCCGGCTCATCACGGTTCCGATCGGGACATCCAGCGCGGCGGCGGCCTCCTTGTACGAGAGCCCGTCGATCGCGACGAGCCCGAGCACGGCGCGCTGGTCCTCGGGCAGCGCCGCGACGGCCTGGCGCAGCTCGCGCCAGCACCAGCCGGTCCTCGGCGCGGCGCGCGCCGAGCCCGGCGTCCGACTGCCGCTCCAGCAGGTCGGGATCATCGACAAAGGGCCTGCGCCGCCGGCTCCGCACCGCGTCGAGGAAGGTGTTGCGGACGATGCGGAACATCCAGCTGTCGAGCCGCGTGCCCGGGGCGAACCCGTCGAGACCGGCGAGAGCCTTGACGCAGGCGGTCTGCACGATGTCGTCTCCCTCGTCCATGCTGCCGGCGAGCGCGGCCGCGAAGCGCCTGAGGCGCGGGACCAGGGCCGCGATTTCGCGTCTGAGCTCGTCCTGCATCGCGGTTCCGGTCACGCAATCGCGCTGAGAACGGCAGCGCGCGGCGGTTTATTCCATCCGGCCGGGAATAATTCCTGCCGCCCGCTGTTTCACAGCCGGTCGCCCTAGCCCCGAAGAGAGCCCATGCGTCGACTGCTTCTCGCCGGAGCCATCATCGTTGCCGCGCAGATCGTCCGGGTCGGCGACGATCTGGGGCTGCTGCATGCCGGTTCGCCCGCGTTCGCGAAGGAAGGCGGCGAGGGGGCGGCGGTGGTGGCGGCGGTGACGGTGGAGAAGGCGGCAGCGGCGGCGGTGGCGGGGGAAGCGGGAGCGGTGGCGGCGGCGACAGTGGCGGGGGAAGCGGGAGCAGCGGCGGCGGAGATGACGGCGGCGGCAATGAGCGGTGGCAGCGGGGACGAGCGGCGACGACGACAGCAGCGAGGGAAGCGAGGACAGCGCCGACGACAGCGACGACGACGAGCGAGCGAGGACGCAGATGTCGGCCGCGGCGTCTTCGGCGGGCTCTTCGGGGGCCTGTTCGGCGGCGGTGGCGGCGAGCGGGGCGGCCGCGACCGCGAGTTCCGCCGCGGCGAGATCATCGGCTACGGGCTGACGGCAGAACAGAGCAATGCCCTCGCGCGCGAAGGCTTCAGGCCGATCGGCGACTACAGGCTGGCGGCGCTCGGCCAGACCGTCACCCGGATGCGCGTGCCGCTCGGCCTCAGCGCACGGGAGGGCCTGGCGACGGCCGAGGCGCTCGCGCCCGGCGCGACCCTCGAGCTCAACGACCTCTACGCGTCCGAGGGATCGGCCTGCGCCGCGGAGGCCTGCTGGCCCGCCGAACTGGTCGGGTTCGACCATGTCGACGGGAATGCCTGCGCCGGCGCGCCGCCGATCGCGATCGTCGACACCGCCATCGAGCGGCGCCACCCGGCGCTGGCGGGCGCCCGGATCGTCTCCCAAAGCTTCGCCGATGGCGCTGGGACTGCGCCGGCCGGGCACGCAACGGCGATCTCGGCGCTGCTGGTCGGCCGACCCGGCAACGGCGCCGGGCCGCTCGTCCCCGGCGGCGAGCTTCTCGTGGCCGAGGCTTTCGCGCGCGAGGAAGAGGGCGAGAGAGCCGATGCCGTCGCCGTTCTGCGCGGCCTCGACTGGGCGGTCGCCTCGGGCGCCAAGATCGTCGGGCTGAGCCTGGCGGGCGCGGCGAACCGCGCGCTCGAGCGCGGCATCGAGGCCGCGGCGCGCCAGGCGACGCTGGTCGCCGCCGGCGGGAATGGCGGCCCGAACGGCGCGCCCGCCTATCCGGCTGCCTATCCCGAGGTGATCGCGGTCGCCGCGGTCGACGCCCGGCGGCGACCATACCGGCGGGGCACGAGGGGCGCCTATATCGACATCTCGGCGCCCGGGGTGCAGGTCGTCTCGGCGGATGCCGGCGGCGGCACGACCGCATGGACGGGGACCAGCTTCTCGGTCCCCTTCGTCATGGCCGCGCTGATGCGGGCGCGCGCCGAGACCGGTGGCGATCCAGCGGCCGCCTGGTCGCTGGTCAGCCGCGACGCGCTCGACCTCGGCGCGCCGGGCCGCGACGAGGTCTACGGCCTCGGGCTCGTGCAGTCGCCGGGAGAGAGCTGCCGCTGAGCGGCATCTTTTTTCGGCGAGCGGCGGAATAACCGGTCCCCGCCTGTCGTTCCCCTGCAGATCGCGCCACCCGGCGCGGGTCGTCAGCGGGGAGATCGCATGGACCGTCTGCCTTCCCTCACCCTGGATGCGTGCCCGGCATCGGCCCGGCCGCCCATTCCGAGAAGCACGAAACCCGCCGGGTCCGGCAATGCTGGGAGCGGGTGCGACCGAGGGGATGCTGCGGAGCGACGCGCAGGCCGATGCCGGTCTCCGCGACCGCCGCGAGATCGAAGATGGCGCCGACCGATCGGCGCGCGAGCCCGCCTTCCGGATCGTGGCGCGACAGGGCTCGGGACGGCGGGGCCTCTCCTGCTGGATGGCGCTGCCCCGGCGGATCGCGGCCGACGCGGCGCCGCTGGTGGCGGTGCACGGCATCTTCCGGCAGCCCGAGGCGCAGGCCCGCGCCTATCGCGGCCCGCGCCGCCGCCCAGGGACGGCCGGTGATCGCGCCGCTCTTCGACGAAAAGGACTGGCCGCGCTACCAGCAGGTCGTGCGGGGCGGCCGCGCCGACCTGGCGCTCCTCGACCTGATGGAGGAGCTGCGGCTCGAGGGGATCTGGCGCGCCCCGCGCCTGGCGCTCGCCGGCTATTCGGGGGGCGCGCAGTTCGCGCATCGCTTCGCCATGCTCTACCCGCATCTGGTCGAGCGACTGACGGTGGCGGCCGCTGGCTGGTACACCTTTCCGGAGAACGCCGCCTTTCCCTATGGGCTCGGGGCGGCCGGCGGCCGGAACGGGCAGTGGGGGCCGCGCATCGCGGCGGCGCTCGATGCCTTCCTCGCGGTTCCGGTCGCGGTCTGCGTCGGCAGCGCCGACAGCACACCCGACGAGAACACCCGCCGCCGGCCGGAGCTCGACCGGCAGCAGGGCGCGGACCGCCTGACGCGGGCGACCAGATGGGTCGAGGCGCTGACGGCCGCGGCGGCCGCGCGGGGCATGCCCTCACGGGCGCGGCTGCACGTGCTGGAAGGCTGCGGGCACGACTTCGGCCAGTGCGTCGCGCGCGGGCTGCCGGAAATCGCGCTGCCCGGGCGGACCGCCGCCGGGGAGGGCACTCGAGAGCGTCGCGGCCTGAGGCCGCCCGTCCGCCGGCGGCTCCGGCGGTGAACAGATAGCGCCGCCGCTGCGGCGATGGGGAGGAAAGCATGGGACAGGTCGAGGTATTCGCGAACGCCGCGTGGCGGCAGGCGAAGTGGTCCTTCGTGACGCGGCGGGTCCGCCGCGAGGACGCCGCCCGGATCGTGGATCTGCCGGAGGCGGCGGCGCCGGGCGACCTGGTGCTCGCCCGCGTCGAGCAGACCGGCTCGCACAGGCGGCTGCAGCTGCAGACCGGCCGCCCGTCCGAGCTCTACCGCGGCGACCTGATCGTCGCCGCCGTCGGGGCGCGCTATGCGCCCGACCAGTTCGAGGGCCTGGCCGAGATCGGTCGCGCGGGGCGCCGACCTGCTGGCCGGCGGCGGCATCGTCGGGCGGATGCTCTCGCGCCACGCGAAGCTCTCGCCGCCGACGCGTGTCGCGCCGATCGGGCTCCTCGCCGATGCCGCCGGTGCGCCGTTGAACGTCGCGCGATATGCGCTGCGCGCTCTGGCCCGCCCGCAGGGCATCACCGCGATCGCCGCCGTCGGCACCTCGATGAACGCGGGCAAGACGACCGCCGCCGCCAGCCTGGTGCACGGGCTGGCGCGCGCCGGCCACCGGGTGGCCGCGATCAAGGCGACGGGCACCGGGGCCTGCGGCGATTTCAACGCCTATGTCGACGCCGGCGCGCACTTCGTCGCCGACTTCACCGATGCCGGCATGGCGACCACCTACCGGCAGCCGATCGGGCGCATCGAGGCGGGGCTCGCTTCGCTGCTGGGCCACGCCGCGGCGGAAGGCTGCGAAGCTGCGGTCGTCGAGATCGCCGACGGCCTCTTCCAGAACGAGACGGCGGCGCTGCTCGCCGAGCCGCGCATCCGGAGCTGCTTCGCCGGGATCATGTTCGCGGCCCCGGACGCCATGGGCGCGGCGGGCGCCTGCGCGCTGCCTGAAATCGCTCGGCCTCGCGCCCGCCGTCCTGACGGGCACCCTCAGCCTCTCGCCGCTCGGCGCCGCCGAGGCGGAAGCCGCGACCGGACACCGGGTCGTCGGGCGCGACGAGCTCTGCGACCCCGCGGCGGCGAGCGCGCTTCTCCACCGGCTCCGCGCCGGGACCGCCGCCGCGGCCGGGATCGCCGCATGAAAACGGTGCCGCCGATCGGAGCGGACGGCCGCGCCCGACGGATCGGCGGCGTCGTCCTGCTGGCGCTGGCCGAGGCGATGGCCGCCGGGCTGATCGCCTTCGCCACGCGCGACGCCTTCGCGTCCTTCGGGCGGGGCGGCGGGCTGCCGCTGGGGGCGCTGGCCGCGATCGCCGGCGGCGGCATCGCCATCGCGGCGGCCCGGACCGCAGGCCGGGTCGCCGCCGAACTGCTGGGACAGCACTATGCCGCGGCCCTCCGGCTCGCGCTCTTCCGGCACGTCACGCGGATGCCTGCCAAGAGGTCGCCCGTCGCCGCAGGGGCGGCGCTGTCGCTCCGCTTCGTCGGCGATCTCTCGGCCGTGCGCGGCTGGGTCAGCCTCGGCATCGCCCGGCTGATCTCGGCGGGGATCGTCCTGCCCCTCGTCACGGGGTCCTCTTCCTGCTCGATCCGCGGCTCGGCCTGGCCGCCATCGGTCCCGTCGCTGCTCGGCCTGGCCGCAATGGCGGCGATCGGCACCCGGCTGAGCCCGATCCAGCGCCGGCTGCGCGCGCGCAGGGCGCGGCTCGCCGGCGACCTCGCCGAGCGACTGCCCCACGGGCCCGAGCTGCGCCTGCTCGGCCGCATGCGCCGCGAGGAGCGGCTGATCGGCCGGCGAACCCGGCGGCTGATCCGGGCGGCAAGGCGGCGGGCCACGGTGGCGGGCCTCCTCCGCGGAGTTCCCGACATCGCCGCCGGAGCTGGCTGCGGCGGGCGATTCTCGGCGTCGCGCTCGCGAACGGAATTTCTCCGGGGGTGACGGCGGGGTCGCTCGCCGCTCTCGGGATGATCCGGAGCAACATGCGCGACCTCGCCGGCTGCTGGGACAGGCGCGCGGCCTGGGTCGAGGCGCGTCGCCGTTGCGAGCTGCTGCTCTCCACGCCCCGGCTTCCGCGGTCCCGCCCCCACGCACCGGCACTCGGCGGCAGCAGGACGGATTCCGCCAGTATCCAAGTCGGCTCGGCGACCGTCCGTTTCATGTCCGTTTCAGCCGGGCCGCTCGCCCGGATCGAAGCCGAGGCGCGCCCCGGCAGCCGCATCGCGCTCGTCGGGGCCAACGGCTCGGGGAAATCGACACTGCTCGCCATCGCCGCAGGCTTGCACCATTCGCGACGGGGCCAGGCGACGATCGGAGGCAGGCCCCTCGCCGATCTCGGCCCGGCGGAGCGTCGGCGCATGGTCCACCTCGTCACCCCGGAGTCTCCCGTCCTCGCAGGCAGCCTGCGCCGCGCACTGACCATGGGAGCCCACCGGCGGCACGACGACGCGGCCCTCGTCGCCAAGGCCGAGGCATTCGGCCTTGCCCCGGTCCTCTCCCGACTCGGCGGTCTCGACGGCCGCGTCTCCGAGCAGGCCCGGAACCTCTCCACCGGCGAGGCGCAGCGCATCCGGCTCGCCCGCGCTGCGCTCTCCGGCGCGCGCGTTTTGCTTCTGGACGAACCGGAAGCCGGGCTCGACGACGGCACGGCACTGGTCCTCCGGCTGCTCGAGGGATCGGAGGCAACCTGCATCGTCGCCACACACGACCGCGACCTCGCGAGCTGCATGGACGAGATCTGGACGTTGAAGGCGGGATCGGTTGAGACCGGCCCGATTGAGGCGGCCCGGGGATCGCGACAGGCCTTCGCCGGGGCGCTTCGCCAAAGCGGACGTTGGCCTCTCCGCGATCCGAACCGAGATCACTTCGTGAGTGGCTCACGCGCACTTCAAGCCACAGCGGCACCCGCCAAGCGCTCCGGGGTGGTCAGAAACGGATCTCGCCATCAACTCTGCTGGCAAACCGAGCGCCGGGCACCCGACACCCCGCCCAAATCTCGCGCCGATATACAGGCGCTCGCTGCCGTCCCGGGCATGCAGGAGGTCGTCCTGCCGCGCGGCAAGCTGCCGGTGCACGAGGAGTTCGCGGAGGAAACGGCCGCGGCCATTGCCGGGTTTCTGGCCGGGACGGACGAGGGGGAGGGCTCCGGGGCGGCCTGTGCACCACCCGAGACGCCGGTGGCCCGCAATCCGACCCGAGTCCGGAAGAGAAAACTGATTGGTTGGCGCAGCTGTCTCACGCCGTTTTGAGGCGCGTGGCGAGGAGGCTGCGGCAAGCGCCGCGGCGGCGATGGTGGCGACGGTCGCGGGCCAGCCGAGCCGGTCGTAGACCTGGCCCGAGCAGCGCGGCGCCGGCGAGGCCGCCGAGGTAGTAGGCGGCGAGATAGAGGCCGCTCGCCGCCGCGCGGTCCGAGGCGGCGCTGCGGCTGACGAAGCCGGTGGCGCCGGCCTGGGCGAAGAAGGTGGCGACGCCGACGACCGCGAGCCCCGCCAGAACGAGCGTCAGCTCTCCCGAGAGGAGCGGCACGAGCGCCAGAAGGCAGAGCAGCATCGCGCCGCCGACCGCGCGCCGCGGCCCGATGCGCGCGGCGACGTGACCGGCCAGCGGCGTCGTCAGCATCGACGGCAGGAAGACGAGGTAGACGAGGCCGAGATGCATCGGCGAGAGCGCCAGCGGCGGCCGCGACAGCTCGAAGTTCACATAGGTGAAGACGCCGATGAAGACGAAGAGCACGAGAAAACCGATGCCGAAGGCGGCGCGCAGCGCCGGGTCCGCCAGGTGCATCGCCCAGGCGGCGAGAGGGGGCTGCAGCGGGCGGCAGGTCGGCGCCATCTTCAGCGCCGGCCCGAGGCTCGCCGCGACCAGGGCGGCGCCGAGAAGGTTGAGCGCGGCGAAGACCCAGAAATTCGCGGCGAGCCCGGCCGCCCCGGCGACCGAGCCCGCAACCAGCCGGCCGATCAGGTTCGCGGCGACGATGCCCGTCACATAGGCGGCGAGCCCGGCCGCCGCCTCGGCGGGCCCGGCGCGCTCGGCGATGTAGGCCATGGTCAGCGTGAAGGCCGACGCCATCAGCACTCCTTGGGCGATCCTGAGCCCCGTGAAGCTGGCGAGGTCCGGTGCGAAGGCGAGCGACGCCGTCGGCACCGCGAGCAGCGCGAGCGACATCCAGACGCCGCGCCGCCGGTCGATGCGCCGGGCGACGAGCGATACGATCAGCCCTGCCGCGGCCATGCCGATGGTGCTGGCGTTCACGGCGAAGCCCATGGCGGCGCGGCTGACGCCGTAGGTCTCGACCAGCGTCGGCAGGATCGCCTGCGCGGCGAAGAGGTCGACGAGCGTCAAAAAGCCCATCAGCCCGAGGACGGCGGCGCGCGGGATCGCGCGCGGCATTGAGGCGGGCATGGCGATAGAGGGTGCGTGCGGTGTCATCGGTTCGCTCCGGCAGCGGCCACGGGGAAGCCGGGCGCGCGACGGGGGCGTGCCCGGGACAGGCGTCGGGGCCGGCTCACATCATCTTGTCGTCCTTGTCGGCCGAGCGCGGCAGGTCGGCCGAGATCAGCACGACGGGCTGGCCGGTCTCGTTCTTCCACCAGTGCATCAGGGGTCCGAGCTCGGCCGCGACCTCTCCCGCCCGGTGCACGATCGGGACGGCGCAGCTCGAGCGGTGCTCGACGATCTCGCCGGAGATGACGTAGATGAGCGCCGGCCGGTCGGCGTGGTCGTGCCAGGCGACCTCGCCGCCCGGCGCGATCGTCAGCTGCCGAACGCGCTGCTCGCGGCTGGCGAGCTCGGGGTAGTAGTCGGCGAGATGGTTGACGGCGAGAACCACGTCGGTGACGCCGATGTTCTGGGTGTGGCCGTCGGCGGCCATCGAGCCGGCGACCTGCTGGCCGGCCGGGCACTCGCCGGCGAAGGCGACAGGGGCGGCGAGAAGCGCAGCCGCGGTGGCCAAAAGAACGGATTTCATGCGGATCTCCTGGTTGCTCTGGCCGGCGCAGCGCCGGCCCTGACCCGGATCCTGCCCGGCCGGCGCCCGGCGCGGAAATGCCGGCTTCTTCTCGGGACGATGCGCGCCGGGCATGGTGCGGGGCACGGGCTCCGGAACGGAACGAGCCCGGCACGGGGCGCGCGCCGGGCTCGCTATGCGACGGGGAGGGGCAGCTATTCGGCGGTCCAGCCGCCATCGGCCGAGATGTGCGTGCCGGTGATCGAGGCGGCGGCGTCCGAGGCCAGGAAGGCGACGATGCCGCCCATCTCCTCGATGGTGGCGAAGCGCTTGTTCGGGATGCTTCTTCAGCAGCACCTCGCGCACGACCTGCTCGCGCGGGATGCCGTGCGCGGCCGCCTGCTCGTCGATCTGCTTCTCGACGAGCGGCGTCCAGACATAGCCGGGGCAGACCGCGTTGACGGTGATGCCGTGCTCGCCGGTCTCGAGCGCCACCGCCTTGGTCAGCCCGACGATCCCGTGCTTGGCGGCGACATAGGCCGATTTGAAGGGCGAGGCGACCAGCCCGTGCGCCGAGGCGATGTTGACGATCCGGCCCCAGCGCGCGGGCCTTCATGCCGGGCACGGCGGCGCGGATGGCATGAAAGGCGCCCGAGAGGTTGATGGCGAGGATGGCGTCCCACTTTTCGACCGGGAACTCCTCGACCGGGGCGACGTGCTGGATGCCGGCATTGTTGACGAGGATATCGACGCGGCCGTGCCGCGCCTCGGTCGCGGCGACGAGGTCGGCCACCTCGGCCGGCTTCGAGATGTCGGCGCCGTGATAGCCGATGGCGGCGCCGGTCGCCTCGGCGAGCTCGGCCCGGGTTCGCTCGATGGCGCCGGGCTCGCCGAAGCCGTTCAGGACGACGGCGGAGCCCGCCTCGGCGAGCGCGCGGGCGATGCCGAGGCCGATGCCGCCGGTCGAGCCGGTGACGATGGCGACGCGGCCGGAAAGCTGCGGCGCGGACGTGGCGCGGCCGCATCATGGGTGCGTTCATGCTCTCTTGCTCCTGGAATGGGCGCGCCGCCCGGGGCGGCGCCGGTGCGCGCACTGTCGCGGGCCGGGAGCGCAGGCGGAAATGCCGCCGGCAATTCGTTTCCATGCCGGGGCGGCATCGCACGGCCTTGGACGGCGACCGAGCGTCCGTCACGGCTGCGTGCTTGCGCGCGAGTTCGCGGGGCGCCGGCGACTCGGCTATCCTGCGGCCGACTTGAACGGGGGACGGGCATGGAGCTGCACGAGATCCGCTATTTCCTGGCGCTGGCCGGGACGCTGAACTTCACGCGCGCCGCCGAGCAGTGCAACGTGACCCAGCCGGCGCTGACGCGGGCGATCAAGAGCCTGGAGGACAAGGTCGGCGGGCCGCTGATCCACCGCGAGCGCGGCAACACGCACCTGACCGAGCTCGGCCGGCTGATGCGGCCCTATTTCGCCGAGGGGCTGGGCCGCATGGAGGAGGCGCGCCGCCGCGCCCAGGATTTCGTGCGGCTGAACGACACGACGCTGCGCGTCGGCCTGATGTGCACGATCGGGCCGTCGAAGCTGATCGACCTGTTCGGTTCGTTCCACCATCGCTTCCAGGGCGTGCAACTCTACCTCAAGGACGGCGCCGCCGGCGCGCTCGAGGAATGCCTGGTGCAGGGCGATCTCGACGTCGCCATCTACTGCAAGCCGGAAGAGCCGTCCGAGGCGCTGCACACCCTGCCGCTCTATTCCGAGCGGTTCATGGTTGCGGTCGCGCCGTCGCACCGGCTGGCAGGCGCTGCCGGAGGTGCGCCTGACGGATCTCGAAGGCGAGAACTACCTCAACCGCGCGAACTGCGAGTACAAGGATTTCTTGCGCGACCTGCGCGAGCGGCAGGGAGTGCAGATCCGCTACATGTACGCCTCCGAGCGCGACGACTGGATCCAGTGCATGGTGCTGGCGGGCCTCGGCTTCACGCTGATCCCGGAATACGCCGTGACGGTGCCGGGGCTCGTCACGCGCCCGCTGGTCGAACCCGAGGTCGTGCGGCACGTCAACCTCGTCACCGTGCGCGGCCGGCCGCACTCGCCGGCGGTCGGCGCCTTCGTGCACGAGTTCGCGCCGCTATCCCTGGGCCGAGAAGCTGCGCGAGCCGCCCTCGCCCGGCCCGGGGCTGGTCGCCGCCTGAGAGCCGGGGCCAGCAGAGCAGGCGCCTCTGCCGCGATCCGCGCGCCTCCGAAACAGGCTTGCACGCGTGCAAGCCATGTCAAACCTTTGAAATGCAATGTTTTTCCGTAAGCGGTCTCCGCTGCACGAGCTCGGAGGTGGCTCAGCGGCTTCGGCGCGACGGTGCCAAACGGACCAGGCGGAGAGCGTTGTCAGGCGGCCCGCGACAGCGCCGGGCGGGGCGCCGGGAGCGTATCTCGGCCGTGATCAGCCGGACCGGGCGGGCGTGGCTGGCCCAGCTCCAAGCCCATTGCAGCGTGACCATCAGCCGGTTGCGGGCGGCGACGAGGAACCAGATGTGCGCCACGGCCCAGAGCGCCCAGGCCGGCGAACCCGCGAGCTCGATGCCCCAGATGCGCGCCACGGCGGCGTTCCGGCCGATGGTGGCGATCGCGCCCGGGTCGCGGTAGCGGAAGGGCTCGGCCGGCCGGCCGGCGAGCCGCCGCCGGATCTGCCGCGCCGCGTGGCGGCCCATCTGCTTGGCGGCGGCGGCGGTGCCGGGCACGGGCGCGCCATCCGGCCCGGCGACCGCGGCGGTGTCGCCGATCACCAGTGATCTCGGGATGGCCGGGAACGGAGAGGTCCGGCTCGACGATGGCGCGCCCGGCCCGGTCGGTCGCGATCCCGAGCCAGCGGCCCGCCGGCGAGGCGGCGACGCCGGCCGCCCAGACGATGGTCGCGGCCGCGATGCGCTCGTCGCCCGAGCTCGATGCCCTCCGGGCCGCAGCCGGTGACGGCCTGTCCGAGGCGCACCTCGACCCCGAGCCGCCGGAGCGCGGCGAGCGCCCGGTCGGACAGCCTCTCGGGCAAGGCGGCCAGGACGCGCGGCCCGGCCTCGACCAGCAGGACCCGCGTCTCGGCGGTGTCGATGCGGCGGAACTCGCGGCGCAGCGTGCTAGCGGGCGAGCTCGGCGATGGCGCCGGCCATCTCGACCCCGGTCGGGCCGCCGCCGACGACGACGA
Organism: uncultured Bacillaceae bacterium; assembly: GCA_963763245.1. Classification (GTDB taxonomy): domain Bacteria; phylum Pseudomonadota; class Alphaproteobacteria; order Rhodobacterales; family Rhodobacteraceae; genus Thermohalobaculum. Next base: position 16,401 of record CAVXNU010000019.1, on the reverse strand, counting down.
AGGTCAGGAGCGCCGCCCGTGCCGGCCGGGTCGTCGCAGGTCTCGGCCTCCTCGAAGGCGGCGAGCAGGCGGCAGCGGATCGCGGTGGCATCGTCGATCTTCTTCAGCCCCGGCGCGTCGCCCGCCCAGGCGTCGTTGCCGAAATAGTTGTGCCGCGCGCCGGTCGCGAGCACGAGCATGTCGTAGGCGTACCGGCCGCCATCCTCGAGCAGCACCTCGCGGGCCTGCGCGTCGACGCCCGTGACCCGGCCCATGACGACGCGGACGTTCGGCTGGTCGCGCAGCAGCCGCCGGATCGGCCAGGCGATGTCGGCGGGCGACAGCGCCGCAGTCGCCACCTGGTAGAGCAGCGGCTGGAAGAGATGATAGTTGTGCCGGTCGATCAGCGTGATCTCGGACCGCGCGCCGGCCAGCCGCCGCGCCGTTTCCAGCCCGGCGAAGCCGGCGCCGACGATGACGATCCGGGCGCTCATGCCGTGCCTCCGATCCGAAGGGCCCGCCGCGGCGCCCTGCCGAGCACCCTCGCGCGGCCGCGCCCGGATCGGAAATGCCGGGCGCGCATCGAGCCCATGCAGCGACGGCATTTCCCGGCCGGACGCCCGCCGGCCGAGGATCGGCGCAGTCCAACTGCATGGGAGCTTCGCATGGACCGCGCTCCTTCGCATTCCCGCCATCCCGGCCGCGCTGGTGCCGCCGCTGACGGCCGCCACGCTGACGACCGCCGTCCTGGCGGGAGGCGCCGCCGACCTCGTCTGGGAGGGCTGGGCCCGTCTCGTCACGCCGCTGCTCGTCGGCGGCCCGCTGCAGCCCGCGGCGCTCGTCCAGTCGGTCTTCGGGCTGCAGAGCTGGGCCCTGGCCGAGGCGATCCACGCCGATCGTCGGCGTCGTCTTCTACCCGCTCGGCTTTCTCTACATCGCCCGGCCGCTGGCGCGCATCGCCACGCCCTTCCTGCCCTGGTGGGCGGTGGCCTTGGGTTCGGCGTCGGGCTCTGGGTGTTCGCGCTCTGGTTCATGGCGCATGTGATCGCCGGGCTGCCGGCTTTCCTTGGCTTCATCCCGCTCGCCTGGGCGTCGCTGGCCGGCCACATGATCTTTGGTCTGGTGACCGCGGCGGTCGTTCGCTGGCGCGAGTCGCTGATCGGGGGGCGCGAGTCGCTGGTCGGGGGAGGCTGAGATGAATGTCCAGACCGACTTCAGGACCGCGGCCGAGACGCGACGGTCCCTGCCGGGGCAGATCGTCCTGGTGCTGCAGGGCGGCGGCGCGCTCGGCGCCTACCAGGTGGGCGTCTACCAGGCGCTGCACGAAGCAGGCATCGAGCCCGACTGGGTGATCGGCACGTCGATCGGCGCGATCAATGCCGCGCTGATCGCCGGCAACCCGTTCGCGGCCCGCATCGACCGGATCGAGGAGTTCTGGCGGCGGGTGGCGCATGCCGGGTTCAAGGACCAGCTCGCGGCATCGCCCTTCGTGGCGGCGGCGAACTGGATGACGATGATGCAGGGCGTCGGAGCGTTCTTCCAGCCGAACCCCGCCGCCTTCGTCAGCGCCCACGCGCCGCTCGGCGCCGAACGGGCCGGCTATTACTCGACCGCGCCGCTGCGGCGCACGCTCGAGGAGCTGGTCGATTTCGAGCGGATCAACCGGGGCCCGATGCGGCTGACGGTCGGCGCGGCCAACGTCCGCACCGGCGCCATGCGCTATTTCGACAGCCGCGACGGGCGGCTCGACGTCCGGCACGTCATGGCCTCGGGCGCGCTGCCGCCGGCCTTCCCGGCGATCCGCATCGACGGCGAGCTCTACTGGGACGGCGGCATCCTGTCGAACACGCCCGTCGAGGCGGTGTTCGACGACAACCCGCGCCGCGACTCGCTGGTCTTCGCCGTGCACCTCTGGAACCCGGACGGGCACGAGCCCGAGTCGATCTGGCAGGTGATGAACCGGCAGAAGGACATCCAGTACGCCAGCCGCGCCGTCAGCCACATCCGCCGCCAGCGCCAGCTGCACCGGCTGCGCCACATCGTCAAGGAACTCGCCATGCGCCTGCCGGACGAGGTGCGGACGCGGGACGAGGTGCGCGAGATGGAATCCTGGGGATGTCTCACCCGCATGCACGTCGTCCGCCTGCTGGCGCCGACGCTGAACGGCGAGGACCACCAGAAGGACATCGACTTCAGCCGCCAGGGCATCGCCGCCCGGCGCGAGGCCGGCTATGCGCACGCCATGCGCGTGCTCGATGCGGCGCCCTGGGAGGAGCCGGCCGACCCGCTGGAAGGCTTCGTCCTGCACGAGACCATTGGCTGATCCGGCTGCGCGGAACGCCGCGAGATTGAACAGAGACCACGCCGGTGCCTCGATTGACGGCCCACCCCGATCGGGGCACCTGGCCACGGTACGGACGCCGCCCCCGGCGGGGCGGCGCCGAAATCTGCCTCCGTCGATCCGCCTGGTGCAGCCGCACGATTCGCCGGATATCGAAGTGCGATGCGATCTGCGCCGGAACCCGAGGACAGCTCTCGAGACGCCGATCCGGCGCGGACTACGCATCCGCCCTGCGACATGGCTGTTCGCCGCCCGCTCGGTGCGGGATTTCGGGGACGGCTTTGTCGCCATCCTCCTGCCGGCCTACCTGCTGGCGCTCGGGTTCAGCCCGCTCACCGTCGGCATCATTTCCACGGCTTCGCTGCTCGGGTCGGCGCTGCTGACCATCGGCATCGGCCTGATCGGCGCGCGCCACGATCACCGGCGGCTCCTGGTCGCCGCCGCGGGGCTGATGGTTCTGACCGGGCTCGCCTTCGCCCTGGTGCACGATTACGCGCTGCTGCTCGTCATCGCCTTTGCCGGCACGATCAATCCCTCGGCCGGGACCGTCAGCGTCTTCGTGCCGCTCGAGCATGCGGTGCTGGCGCGCGAGGCCGGCGAGGCCGAGCGGACGCATGTCTTCGCCCGCTACAGCCTTGTCGGAGCGCTCGCCGCCGCGATCGGCGCGCTCGCCGCCGGGGCGCCGGCGCTTGCTCCGCAGCTCGGCGTCGACCGGCTCGCGATCATCCAGGCGATGTTCGTGCTCTACGCGCTGCTCGGCGCGGCGGGCGGCCTGCTCTACGCGCGGATCCCGAGGCGGTCCGCGCAGCCGAGCGCCGGCCCGGCGCCCATTCCAGCGCGGGCGCTCGGGCCGTCCCGGGGCATCGTCTTCCGGCTGGCGGCGCTGTTCAGCCTCGACGCCTTTGCCGGCGGCTTCGTCGTGCAGTCGCTCATGGCGCTGTGGCTGTTCGAGCGGTTCGGCATGTCGCTGGCCGCGGCCGGCCTGTTCTTCTTCTGGGCGGGCCTCCTCTCCGCCTTCTCGTTCCCGGTCGCGGCCTGGATTTCGCGCCGGATCGGGCTGGTGAACACGATGGTGTTCACGCACATCCCGTCCAGCATCGCCCTGATGCTGGCGGCGCTCGCGCCGACGCTGCCGCTGGCGCTCGGTCTCCTCCTCGTGCGCGCCGCGCTGTCGCAGATGGACGTGCCGACGCGCTCGTCCTACGTCATGGCCGTCGTCACGCCCGAGGAGCGCGCGGCGGCGGCGAGCTTCACCTCCGTCCCGCGCAGCCTCGCCGCGGCGGCGAGCCCGGCCATCGCCGGTGCGCTGTTCGCGGCTTCGTTCCAGGCGCTGCCGCTGCTGATCTGCGGCTCGCTGAAGATCGCCTACGACCTGCTCCTGCTCGTCCAGTTCCGCCACGTGAAGCCGCCGGAGGAGCGTTGATCCCGGCTGCGGCGACCGCGCCGCCCGTCATCGGCGAAATCAGTTGGTTCGGTCGAGCGGGCGGGCGTGCCCCTTGCGGCGAAAGTCAGCCGGAAGCCTGCGGCCGGTGCCGCCGCTGCGCGCCTGCGAAAAACCCTCGGCGGCGACAGATATCAGCACTTCCGCTTGCATGAACGGGGCGGTCGCCGGACACTCTTCCGGCGGGACGTCGCAGCCTCTGCAACGGCGCTCGCCAACTCGATGCAGACAGAACGTCCGCCGGTAGCCCGATGGGGCTCGCGGGCAACAAGGGAGAACTCCGGGATGAGACAATGGCGTGCCGCGGCGTTCGCGGCCTGCGGAGCCGCATTGGCGCTTGGCTCCGCGTATGCGGCCGACTACCCGAACCAGACCGAAGGCGACTACACGATCAAGGATTTCCAGTTCCACACGGGCGAGGTGATGCCCGAGCTGAAGGTCCACTACACGACCGTCGGCAATCCGGACGGCGAGCCCGTGCTGGTGCTGCACGGCACGACCGGAACCGGCAAGGGCATGCTCTCGGACGGCTTCGCCGGCGCGCTCTTCGGCCCCGGCCAGCCGCTGGACGCCGGCGACTATTTCCTAATCCTGCCAGACTCCATCGGCACCGGCGGCAGCTCGCAAGCCCTCGGACGGGATGCACGCGAAGTTCCCGCGCTACAATTACGACGACATGGTCGAGGCGCAGTACCGGCTGGTGACGGACGGCCTCGGCATCGACCACCTCCGGCTGGTCATCGGCAACTCGATGGGCGGCATGCAGACCTGGCTCTGGGGCATCCAGCACCCGGACTTCGTGGACGCGCTGGTTCCCATGGCATCGCTGCCGGCGCCGATGTCGGGCCGCAACTGGATGATGCGGCGCATGGTGATCGACTCCGTGCGCACCGATCCCGCCTGGAAGAACGGCGAATACACCGAGCAGCCGCCGAACCTGCGCACCGCCACCACCTGGTTCTCGCTCGCGACGAACGGCGGCAACCAGGGCCTGCAGGCCAAGGGGCCGACGCGCGAGCAGGCCGACGCCTATGTCGACGAGCGCTTGAAGAACCAGAAGGTCGGCGACGCCAACGACGTCATGTACCAGTGGGACGCGTCGCGCGATTTCGATCCATCGGCCGATCTCGACAAGATCACGGCCCATGTCCTCGTCATCAACTCGGCCGATGACGAGCGCAACCCGCCCGAGCTCGGCGTGCTCGAGCGCGAGATGCCGCGCATCAAGAACGGGCAGGTCTACATCATCCCGGGCAGCCCCGAGACGCGCGGGCACGGCACCACCGGCAGCGAGGCCAAGCTCTACGCCCAGCAGCTCGGCGAATTTCCTCGCATCGGTGCCGAAGGAGACCGACTGACCGCGGCAGGTTCGGATCGGCGGCCGCTCAGTTCGTGCGCGAGGTCTGGTCCCGCGCGCCGGGCGCGTGCAGGTCCGGCGACGCGGTGCGCGTTCCAACCAATCCGACGAAGTGACGGAGCGCGGCGGGATCGGTGTCCGAGACCGCCGCGAACCAGAAGCCCGATGCCCGCCAGGCGATCACGGTGATAGCCCCTGACCGTCTCATCGATCGCCGGCACCGCTTCGCCGCCCGGCCGGCATGACGAAGAGCGAGATCCGGTGCGCGCCGCGGGCGTAGTCGAGAACCGCGACGGGGCGGCCGGCCAGATAATCGACGCGGCCTGCCAGCAGCGGAAAACCGTCGGCGGCAAGGTCGACCACGGGCGGCGAGAAGTCGAGCTTGCCGGCGAACCAGGGTTTGACCGTGTGGCTGTCGCTCGATGCGACGGACCCGAACTCGTCCGACAGCATGGCGCCGACATGGGTCGCGAGGACCTGCTCGGCGAGATCGGGCGCCGCTGGACGACCCGCGATGAGCAGGACGGACGCGGCGAGCGCGCCGCCGGCGACGAGTGCCGCCAGATGCGTGCCGATCGCGCGGCGGCCCAGGCGCGGATCGCGACGCGACGGGGCGGGCAGAACCTGACGCTCCTCCGCTGCCAGGGCAGCACGGATCCGCGTCTCGAGATCGGCCGGCAGCGCGGGACGCGCCGCCGTCCCGCGCAGCCGCACCGACAGCGCCTCGAGCGCGGCCAGCTCGGACCGGCATCCGGCACACTCGCCGATGTGGCGCTCGACGATCCGGCGCTCCGACGCGCCGAGCTCGCCGTCGGCGAACGGGCCGATCAGGTCGCGCGCCTCGTCACAGTTCATGGGCGTCTCCCTGGCTGCGCTCCGCGGCGAGGAGTTCGCGCAGCCGCGCGCGGGCGCGCGACAGCCGCGACATGACCGTGCCGACGGGCAGCCCCGTCACCTCGGCGATCCGCGCATAGGGCAGGTCCTCGAACTCGCGCAGCACGATCACCTCGCGCAACGGCTCGGGCAGCCGCCAGAGCGCGTCCCGCACGCGGGCGCGCTCGGCATCGCGCTCCAGCATGTCTTCGACCGGAGCCGCCGGATCGGCCGGCTCGACCGCCTCGTCGGCGTCTCGGTCGGGCCAGGCCGGCCGCAGCGGCACGACCTTGCCGCGCGTCCGAGCGGCGCGGCGCAGATGGGACATGCAGGCGTTGCGCACGATCGCGAGCAGCCATGCCAGGCCGTCCCCGCCGCGGAACGCGGCATAGCCGCGAAAGGCCCGGAGATACGCCTCCTGCACCAGATCCTCGGCGTCCGAGGGGTCGCGCACCAGCCAGCGGGCGAGGCCGTGCGCCTGCGCCAGATGCGGCAGGAACGCCGCCTCGAACTCCGCGCGCGATCGTCTCTCGGCCACGCCGCCCCTCTCGCGAAAACCGCCGTCCCGCAGAGCAGGACGCCGGAGCCGGCCCGTTTATTCCCGCGCCCGGATCACGCGGACGTCATCGCCGGGCGCGAATGCCGGCACGGCCCGCGAGGTCTCCGCTGCCAGGGACCGATCGCGGCCCTGCGACCTCAATGGAGACCCATGATGATACTCGGCAACGACACCAACCACGAGCAAGATGAAGATCCAGGCGTCACGCGGCGCGGCGCGCTCGAATGCATGCTCTGGGCCGGCACGGGGATGCTCTGGACGCTCGCCGGCGGCGTGCCGCTCTCGGTCGAGCTCGCCGAGGCGGCGACGCGCCGCGACCTCGCCAGCCTTCAGCTTCCTGCAGATCAGCGACAGCCATGTCGGCTTCAGCAAGGCGGCGAACCCGGACGCGACGGCGACGCTCGAAGCCGCCGTCGCGAAGATCCGGGCGCTGCCGAACCGGCCCGCCTTCATGATCCACACCGGCGACATCACGCATCTGTCGCGCGACGCCGAGTTCGACAGCGCCGACCAGATCATCCGTTCCGCCGGCCTCGACGTCTTCTACGTGCCCGGCGAGCACGACATGCTCGACGACGCGCAGGGCCAGGCATACCGGACCCGTTATGGCCGGAACACGAAGGGCGCCGGCTGGTACTCGTTCGACCAGAACGGCGTCCACTTCATCGGGCTGGTCAATGTCGTGAACCTGCGGCCGGCGGTCTCGGCCAGCTCGGGGCGGAGCAGCTCGCCTGGCTTGCCGACGACCTGCGCGGCGTTGCGAAGTCCACGCCGATCGTGGTCTTCGCGCACATCCCGCTCTGGACGGTCTATCCCGAATGGGGCTGGGGCACCGAGGACGGCGGCCGGGTGCTCGAGCTGCTGAAGGGCTACGGCTCGGTCACCGTCCTGAACGGCCACATCCACCAGATCATGCAGAAGGTCGAGGGCGGCGTCACCTTCCACACGGCGCGCTCGACCGCCTTTCCCCAGCCCGAGCCCGGCAAGGCGCCCTCGCCGGGGCCGCTCGCCGTCCCGTCGGGCGAGCTGCGGCGCTGGCTCGGGGTGACGGAGGTCGGGTTCGTCCGCGTCGACAACCCGCTCGCGATCGTCGACAGCACCCTGGCCTGAGGAGGACAGCCATGCTTCGCCTTCCGACGTCCGCGCCCGGCAAGCATCCGGGCGCCAGCGCCCGCACCGGCCGCCTCGCCCGCGCGGCGGCGCTCGTCGCGCTGTCGCTTGCGCCCTGCACCGTCGCGACCGCTGCCAGCGTTGGCGTCGCACCCGGCCGCGCCCCCGAGCCGGTCACGATCTCGATCGAGAACTTCACCTTCGCACCGCAGGTCCTGGCGATCCCGCCAGGCACGACCGTGACCTGGGTCAACCATGACGACATTCCCCACCGGGTGGCGGAGCAGAACCTGGCATTCCGCTCGGGCGCGCTCGACACCGACGACGCGTTCTCGATGCGCTTCGAGACGCCGGGGCTGGTCGACTACTTCTGCACGCTGCACCCGCACATGACCGGGCGCATCGTCGTGGCGGTGCCGCGATGACCCGGCGCGACCTGTTCGAAGTCGAACGACGCCGGAGCACAGGGCAGAAAGGCCCCATGCTTCACCAAGGCGGCTGCGACGGCCTTGCTGCCGGGATCGCCATCTGCGCGTGCCTGTTTCTCGGAATGGCGGTCCTTGGCGCCGACCCGACAACGGCGGAAAATGGCGTGGCTGCGGGTGGTGAACTTCTGAGGCGCGCCGGCCCTGTACAGGAGCAGTTTACGAACTCGTTCGGCAGGGAGGAATGGCGGCGTGCCTCTTGTCAGGCATTGGATTGCGGCATGCTATGGTCGGCTGGGTCGCGGCACCGGGCGGCTTTATCGCTTCGGCCAGCAGCTGCGCGGTCATCAAGGCAGCTGCCTGGTCCCGGCGAGGGCGAGCCCGCATCCTGATGACCAAGTGGAGAAAGGCCATGAGCGACCCCACCAAACATCCCATCGCGTTAGAGGCCGCATCGGCGCCGCTGCGCGCGACGCGGTCGAGCTACCCCGAGCCGTTCTTCACCCGCATGAGCAGGCGAGAGAAACGCCCGCTCGGCGACCTGTTCGGGCTGCGAAACTTCGGGGTGAACCTGACCCGGATCCGGCCCGGCGGCGAATCCGCCCTGCTGCACAGGCACAGCAGGCAGGACGAGTTCATCTACATCGTCGAGGGCGAGCCGACCCTCGTGACCGACGAGGGGGAGGCAAAGCTTGCCCCTGGCATGTGCGCCGGCTTTCCCGCCGGAGGCATCGCACACCAGCTGGTGAACAGGACCGACCGCGACGTCGTCTATCTCGAGATCGGGGATCGGAGCCCCGGCGACCAGGGCACCTATCCTCGCGACGATCTGCGAGCCGAGATGGGCTCGGATGGCCGATGGACCTTCACCCACAAGGATGGGACGCCCTATTGAGGCGGGGCGTGCGAGCTGACGGGCGGCTGACGCGCGACCTGCTACCGCGCGAGCCCATGAGCGTTGCAACCCGATGACGGTCATTCAGGCTTTGATGCCGTGGTGAGCAGAGCGGCGATCCGCCAGTCGTCGCCGCCGTTTCCGGAACAGCAGGGTGACCAGGAAGCCGAGCCGGTCGGGCGATGCGGCGCTTCCGATCACCAGCGTCAGCGGCATGTGCAGCATGGCGATCCCGTCGCCGAGTTCGACGACGCGGGCCTCGTCGAGGTCGGGCTCGACCCGCCAGATCTCGGCCTTCTGGAAGCCGCTCATGCGCGCGAGGATGGCGTTTGCGCCCCAGAAGCTCTTGCCGTCGCTCACCCAGAGGACGTCCGGCCCGGAGTCGAGGGACTGCCGGATCCGATCCGGATCGCGTGCGTTCTGCGCATCTGCAAATGTCCGGTAGGCGCTCAGCACCGCGTCCGCCGTGCCGGCCAGGGCGCCGTACGGCAGCAGGAGGATGAGGGCGGAGATCAGCAGGCGCAACATCGTGGTCACTCCATTCCGGCCCGGGGGGGCACGCCGCGCCGCTGCGACGATGAAACTTGCCCGGCCGGCGTCCACTGCGTGAAATGCCGCCTTCTTCTCGGTTCGATGCGCGCCACGCATCGCGGCACGGCCGGCGAAACGCCGATGATCCCCTTCGATCGCTTGTGAGTTTTGCGAACTACGCGGCCGCCGCGAGCGCACCGTCAGCTGTCGAGCAGCAGCCTCTCGAACGCACGCTCGCCGCGGGGCGAGAAGATCACCGCGCGGGACGCGCCGTCGCGCCTGGCCCAGCCGAGCTCTTCGATGCGCCCATAGAATGCCCGGCCAAGGCTTCCTGCCAGATGCGAGGTGCGTTCGCTCCAGTCCAGGCACTCGCGGCACAAGGGCGCGCGCCCGCGCGTCAGGCTGTCGAGGTCGATCCCGAACTGCCGCGCAAATGCACGACCGGTTTGCGTCAACAGCAGCGACCCGCCCTCGGCGCGCAGGCAGCCCGCCTGCACGAGGCGGCGGTAGAGGCGCGTGCCCATCTCGCCGGCCAGGTGGCTGTAGCACAGGCGCGCCTTCTTCAGGGCCGCGTCCCTGGGCCCCGTGCGGGTTCGCAGATGGCCGCTGCCGGCCGCCAGCCCCATCAATCCTTCCAGGACCTTGGCGACCTCGTCGCCGGCCAGCGCGAAGTACCTGTGCCGACCTTGCCTGCGCAAGGTGAGCAGCCCGCCCGTCCGCAGCTTCGCGAGGTGCGAGCTTGCGGTCTGCAGCGTCACCCCGGCCTCGGAGGCGAGCTCGGTCGCAGTCAGCGCCTTGCCCGCCATCAGCGCGGTCAGGATGTTCGCGCGGGCGGGGTCGCCGATCAGCGCGGCGATGTAGGCGATGTCCGGACCTTCTCGCATAGTTCGACCTTAGCCGAAGCATTGGCGCCGGACAATCGGATATCCCGTTTCCCGAAACGCATGGAAACGGCGTCACTCGATGAGCGTTCGCGAGCCGAAGACTGCCGAGTACCTGCTGCTCGGCCTGCTGGCCCTGCTCTGGGGGTCGTCCTACCTCTTCATCAAGGTGGCGGTGGCCGAGATACCGCCGATTACCCTGATCGCCCTGCGCGTCGCCGGCGCGGCCGCGTTTCTGCTCGTCGTCCTCGTCGCCAGCGGCCGCCGCCTGCCGAAGGATGCCCGAACGTGGGCAAGGCTCGGGGTTCAGGCCTTCTTCAACAGCATCGGCGCCTGGACACTGCTGGCCTGGGGCCAGCAATTCGTCGATGCCGGGCTCGCCAGCGTGTTGAACTCGACATCGCCGATCTTCGTCTTCCTGTTCACGGCGCTGATCACCCGGCACGAGCCGCTCGGCGGACGCAAGATCCTCGGCGCGGTCACCGGCCTGGCGGGTGTCGTGCTGATCGTCGGCGTCGACGCGCTCGCCGGCCTTGGAACTGCGGTCGCCGGCCAGGTCGCCTGTCTAGTCGGCGCGATGCTCTACGCCTGCGCCGCGATCTACGGAAAACGGTTTGCCGGGATCGGGCCGCTCGAGACCGCGCTCGGCACGATGATCTGGGCGACCGTCGTTCTCGTGCCCCTGGCCTTCGCTCTGGAAGCTCCGCTCGCCATCCGTCCGGATATCCACGCGCTCGCCGCGACAGGCATCCTGTCGGTCTTCTGCACCGGGACGGCGCTCCTCATCTACTTCCGCCTGGTCCATACGCTCGGTTCCCTCGGCGTGGCGAGCCAGAGCTATCTGCGCGCCGGCGTCGGCGTGCTGCTCGGGGTGGTGCTCCTCGGGGAAGCTCCGAGCTTGCCGGTCATGATCGGTCTGGTCGCCGCGATCGGCGGCGTCGCGCTTCTCAACGCGCCCTCGCCTATGCAAACGGGTTGCGGAGATCCCGCCGGGGTTCACTGATGGTGCACTCTGCGCATCCGACCATGGGCCGGCGGGCGGGCCTCGCGTCCAGTTGACGCTCTCGGCGCGGAACGCCTGCCGTCGGCAGGTCGTCAAGATCGTCATGCATGTCTCGGTGAATGCCTTCACGAACCTGTTCGGCAATGCGGCACAGGTCGGAGTAGATTTCCGCAGGCCGAACTGCGCCAGGCTGCATGAGCGTCCGAGACCCGGCGCGGCGCGGCTGCGCGCCGTTCCAGCAAAGGGAGAAGAGCGATGACCGACAGGACCGAGCCAGGTGCCCGCCCGCCCCTGCCGCCCTTCACGCGCGAGACTGCAATGCAGAAGGTGCGCATGGCCGAGGACGCCTGGAACACGCGCGACCCCGAGCGGGTGTCGCTCGCCTACACCGAGGACAGCCGTTGGCGCAACCGGGCAGAGTTCCCCGTCGGCCGTGCCGAGATCGTCGCCTTCCTGCAGCGAAAATGGACACGCGAGCTCGACTACCGGCTGATCAAGGAGCTCTGGGCCTGCGCCGAGAACCGCATCGCGGTGCGCTTCGTCTACGAGTGGCGCGACGACGCCAACAACTGGTTCCGCAGCCATGGCAACGAAAACTGGGAATTCGACGCGCGCGGCCTGATGCGCCTGCGCTTCGCCAGCATCAACGATCAGCCTATCCGCGAGAGCGACCGGATGTTCCGCTGGCCGCAGGGACCGAGACCCGCCGATCACCCCGGCCTCTCCGATCTTGGCCTTTAGCGCGCGGGCGCGGCCCGCAAGCGCATGTCGTGCCGCCCGGTTTCCGACGCCGCGCGTCAAAGCGGCTCCGACGCGGAGATCCTCGGGATGGCGGGCGTCGTCTCGACCGGCACGAGCGCGTGACCGATCACGATCGCGGCGCTCCCGGCGAGAGGATTGAGGCTGCGGAACATGGGGTGTCCTCACTGTTGTCTGGCCGGTGGGCTCAGCGGGGCTTAGCCGCGACGGCGGTGGCGAGCTCGGCCGTCAGCCGCTCGTTCTCGGCCGTCAGGCGCCCCAGCGCCTCGCGCAGCGGGGCCAGTTCGGGTTCCAGCTCCTCCAGCGTGAGGCGGCGTGGGATGTGCTGCGGGCAGTTCCAGTCGAAGCCCAGAACGGTGATGACGACGGCGCGCTCGGGCCTGGCGCGGTAGCCCGGCGCGTGGAGCCGCGCCACGAGCTCGGGGTCGTCGGCGATGTCCACGATCCTGGCGCGGCCCAGGATCTTCAGCCGGCGCCGGTTCGCATAGTCCATCAGGATGAGCGAGACGCGGTCGTCGCCCTCCAGATTGCCGACGCTCACATACTGCCGGTTGCCCCGGAAATCGGCGTAGGCGATCGTTTCGGGGTCCAGCACCTTCAGAAAGCCCGCGGGACCGCCCCGGAACTGGACGTAGGGCCAGCCCGTCTCGGAAACGGTCGCCTGGTAGAAGCCGTCGCGGGCCTCGATGAAGGCCTTTTCCGCGCCGGTAAGGCGGTTGGCCGGCTCGGCATCGTCGGCAAGCAGGCGGTGATAGGCGCTCGCCGAGCCATGACGGGCCTGCGCGTCACGCACGGCGGGGGTGAAGGCGATCTCTGCAAATGCGCGTGCCATCCGATCCTCCGGTCAGTTGCTCGTCCGAGCGGCATGAAGGAGAGAATTGGCGCTTTCACGGCTAAGATTAATCCGGATAGAGTGACATTGATCGTTTCGGAAAATGAAATGGCATGGACCGCTTCTCGCGAGCTCGAGACCTTCGTCGCCGTGGCCGAGGCGGGAGGCTTCAACGCGGGCGCCCGCCGGCTGAACCGCTCGGCACCGACGGTGACCCGTCTCATCGCAAGCCTCGAGGCACGGCTCGGTACCCGGCTCTTCACGCGCACGACGCGCCAGATCGCGCTGACCGAAGCCGGGCAACGGCTGCTCCAGGACGCGAGCCGGCTCATGGAGGATCTCGCCCGCGCCGAGGCTGCCGCCACGGGCGCGCATGAGGAACCGCAAGGCGTGCTCTCGCTGACGGCGCCGGTAATCTTCGGTCGGCGCTACATCGCGCCGCTTCTCCGCAGCTTCATCGACGCGCATCCGCGCGTCACCGCTCGGGCGGTGTTCGTCGACCGCATCGTCAACCTCATCGAGGAAGGGTTCGAGGTCGCCGTCCGCATCGGCGACCTGCCCGACTCGAGCCTGACGAGCGTACGCGTCGGCGAGGTCCGGCGGATGGTCGTGGCATCGCCCCGCTACCTTGCGGCGCATGGCAGCCCGCAGCGGCTCGAGGACCTGGCGCACCATCGGGTGGCATCCCCGAGCATCAGCGGACGACCGGAGGATTGGGTGTTCGTGGCGGGCAATCGCAAGGTGACGCTGCCCGTCGCGCCCGCGCTCGTCGGCAACGCGATCGACCTGTCGATCGAGGCTGCCCTCGACGGTTGGGCGATCACGCGGGTGCTGTCATACCAGGTCGCCGACGCCTTGCGCCGCGGGGACGTGGTCGAGATCCTGCGCGAATTCGATGACCGTCACCTGCCGGTTCACCTCGTCCATGCCGAGGGCCGACTGCGCGCAGCAAAGATCCGGACGTTTGTCGACCACGCCGCTCGCGCGCTCCGCCGGGAGGCGAACCACTGGCTCACCGACCGACCTCAGCCAGGCAATGCATAAGCATCCCTCGATAGGGTTCTCGATTCCTGGGTGACTGCTTATGGCGCGTGGTGCACGTTGGCGCAGCCCGTGGGCTACGCCCGCAGTGCCCTCAAGACCACCCAAAGCGGATCGTCGAGCGCTGACGCATTCAGGGTATGGAGCCGCGTCGGCACAACAGTTGGATCGGCCTGAAGGGCAGCGGCTGGCTGCACCCGTGGTGATTGGCCGCGACGTCGTGGACCGCTACGTTCATTTCAGTCGGAAGAAGTCGGGCAGATGACCGCTGCCTCGCCGACCGAGTTGGGATCATTCGAGAGGGCCGACGCCATGCCTGTCCTGCGCTGCATTTCCCCGATCGACGGCTCGGTCTATGCCGAGCGCGAGACGCTCTCGCCGGATGCCGCGCGCGCGCTCGTGGCGCGAGACGCGCAAGGCGCAGAAGGCGTGGGCCGCCCGGCCCGCTCGCCGACCGCGTCGCGCTCGTCCGCGCCGGCGTGGCGCGCCTCGGCGAGATGAACGACGTCGTCGTGCCGGAGCTCGCCCGGATGATGGGGCGCCCGGTCCGCTATGGCGGCGAGTTCGGCGGCGTGAACGAGCGCGCCTCCTACATGGCCGACATTGCCGAGCAGGCGCTGGCGCCCCTCGTCATCGAGGACTAGCGACCGCTTCGAGCGCCGCATCCTGCGCGAGCCGCATGGCGTGATGCTCGTCGTCGCGCCCTGGAACTACCCCTATCTCACCGCCATCAACGCGGTCGCCCCGGGCCTCATCGCCGGCAATGCCGTCATCCTCAAGCACGCGACCCAGACGCTGCTCGCCGGCGAGCGCATGGTCGAGGCCTTCACTGCCGCCGGCGTGCCGCCGGAGGTCTTCCGCAACGTATTTCTCGACCACGGCACGACCGAGCTGCTGATCGCCGAGCGGCGTTTCGACTTCGTCAGCTTTACCGGCTCGGTCAAAGCCGGCCGCGCCGTCGAGCGCGCCGCCGCCGGCACCTTCACTCCGCTCGGGCTGGAGCTCGGCGGCAAGGACCCGGGCTATGTCCTCGACGACGCCGATCCCGTCGCCGCCGCGGACGGGCTGATCGACGGCGCCATGTTCAACTCGGGCCAGTGCTGCTGCGGGATCGAGCGCATCTACGTCGCGGCACCGCTCTACGACGCGTTCCTCGAACGCGCCGTCGAGATCGTGAACGGCTATGTCCTCGGCAACCCGCTCGAGCAGTCGACGACGCTTGGCCCGATGGCCAATGTCCGCTTCGCCGACGAGGTCCGGCCGCAGCTGCGCGAGGCCATCGACGCCGGCGCGACCCCGCTGATCGACGCGCAGCGGTTCCCGGACGACGGGCGCACCTATCTCGCGCCGCAGATCCTGACGAACGTCACGCACGAGATGCGCGTCATGCGCGACGAGACCTTCGGCCCCGTCGTCGGCGTCATGAAGGTCGCGGGCGACGAGGAGGCCATCGGGCTGATGAACGACAGCCCCTTCGGCCTGACCGCCGCGCTCTACACGCGCGACCCGGAGCGCGCCGCCCGTATCGGCGCCCGGATCGAGACCGGCACCGTCTACATGAACCGCTGCGACTATCTCGACCCGGCGCTCTGCTGGACGGGCTGCAAGGACACCGGCCGCGGCGCCGCCCTCTCGTCGCTCGGCTATGCTGCGCTGACCCGACCGAAATCCTACCACCTGCGCAAGGCATGATTTCGCCCGCCAGCCGGGGCCAACGGACCCACCGATGCACTTACGATCGGCTTCGTCGCTGACGGCGAGGGCCTCAGCTCGGCCACGCCGACCTCGATCCAGACCGGCGCGTGATCACTGGCGTTGTCGCGGCTGCGGACCGCGCGGTCGATCCCCGTTCTCCGCAGGCGCGCGGCGAGGTCGCGGCTGAGCAACAGGTGGTCGAGACGCAGGCCGGCGTTCCGCTGCCAGCGGTTCCGGCGATAGTCCCAGAAGGTGAAGAGCTCGGCGTCCGGAGCGGCGGCGCGCAGCGCGTCGGTCCAGCCCTCGGCGAGGAGCCGGGCATAGGCGGCGCGTGGCCCCGGCTGGACAAGCGCATTGTCGTCGTAGGACCGGGTCGGATAGATGTCCCGCGGCTCCGGGACGACATTGAAGTCGCCGGCGAGCACCACGGGAACTTCGGCCGCGCGCAGCCCGGCGGCGTGGCGCCGGAGCCGTTCGAGCCAGGCGAGCTTGTAGTCGAATTTCCGCCCCGGCTGTGGGTTGCCGTTCGGCGCGTAGAGCGAGGCGACGAGGATGCCGCTGACGGCGGCTTCGATGTAGCGCGGCTGCCGGTCGCCCGCGTCGCCCGGCAGCGCGGTCCGGGTCAGCACCGGCTCTGCACCGCGGGCGAGGATGGCGACACCGTTCCAGCGCCCCTCCG
>CAVXNU010000018.1:0-68211 GCA_963763245.1 uncultured Bacillaceae bacterium | reverse complement strand
GGGCGTCACCGACCCCGAGGCCAAGCGCAAGACCATCGGCCGCCTCTTCATCGACGTCTTCGAGCATCACGCACGCGAGGCCGGCGGCGCCCGCTTCCTGGCCCAGGGCACGCTCTACCCCGACGTCATCGAATCGGTCTCGTTCTCCGGCGGCCCGTCGGTCACCATCAAGTCGCACCACAATGTCGGCGGCCTGCCTGCGCGCATGAACATGGCTCTGGTCGAGCCCCTGCGCGAGCTCTTCAAGGACGAGGTCCGCGCGCTCGGCCGCGAGCTCGGCCTGCCCGAGGCCTTCATCGGCCGCCACCCCTTCCCCGGCCCGGGCCTCGCCATCCGCTGCCCGGGCGAGGTGACGCGGACCAAGCTCGAGATCCTGCGCGCGGCCGACGTCATCTATCTCGACGAGATCCGCAAGGCCGGCCTCTACGACGCGATCTGGCAGGCCTTCGCCGTGCTGCTGCCCGTGCAGACCGTCGGCGTCATGGGCGACGCGCGCACCTACGATTTCGTCTGTGCCTTGCGCGCCGTCACCTCGGTCGACGGCATGACGGCCGACTACTACCCCTTCCCGCACGATTTCCTCGGGCGCGTCGCGACGCGGATCATCAACGAGGTGCGCGGCATCAACCGCGTCGTCTACGACGTCACCTCGAAGCCGCCGGGAACCATCGAGTGGGAATAGCCCTAAGTATAGGTGGTGGACGAGCGCAAGCACCTGTTAAGCGCGACCTTCGACTCTCAGCGGAATTCCAGAAGGATCGAACGCCATGCCCTTCATCACGGTCAATGACGGCACGCAGATCTTCTACAAGGACTGGGGTTCGGGGCAGCCGATCGTGTTCCACCACGGCTGGCCGCTCAGCGCCGACGATTGGGACGCGCAGATGCTCTACTTCCTCGGCCAGGGCTATCGCGTCATCGCGCACGACCGTCGCGGCCACGGCCGCTCGTCGCAGGTGGGCGGCGGCCACGACATGGACCATTACGCCGCCGACGTCGCCGAGCTCGTGACCCATCTCGGCCTGCAGGGCGCCATCCATATCGGCCATTCGACCGGCGGCGGCGAGGCGACCCGCTATGTCGCCCGCCACGGCAGGGGCCGCGCCGCCAAGCTCGTCATCATCGGCGCCGTGCCGCCGCTGATGCTCAAGACGCCCGCCAACCCCGGCGGCCTGCCGATCGAGGTCTTCGACGGCTTCCGCCAGCAGCTCGCCGCCAACCGCGCCCAGTTCTACCTCGACGTCGCGAGCGGCCCCTTCTACGGCTACAACCGCCCCGGCGCGACCGCCCTGCCGGGCACCATCCAGAACTGGTGGCGCCAGGGCATGATCGGCGGCGCCAAGGCGCATTATGACGGGATCAAGGCATTCTCCGAGACGGACTTCACCGAGGACCTGAAGGCCATCGAGATCCCGACGCTGGTGATGCACGGCGACGACGACCAGATCGTGCCGATCGACGACTCGGCGCGCCTGTCGGCAAAGCTGCTCAAGAACGCCACGCTCAAGGTCTATGAAGGCTACCCGCACGGCATGTGCACGACGCATCCCGAGGTCATCAATCCTGACATCCTCGCCTTCATCAGGGGCTGAGGCGGCGAGGGCGGCGGGCCACCCGGCGGCGATGCCACGCGTGTCTCAGACCGCCCCCGCCTCGCCGGCACGCTGGCTCCGCCGCCTCTGCCTCGTCGCGCTCGCCGTCTGGGCGCTGACGGCGGTCGCCGTCGTCGTGGCCGCCGCCTGGATGCAGCACCGTCACGGCGAAGGCCGCTCGCTCGACCAGCCGGTCGACGCCGCGATCGTGCTCGGCGCCGGGATCGACCCCGACCAGCTGGCGGCCTATTCCAGCCGAAGGCGCGTGGCGACGGGCGTCGCACTGCTCCGCGCGGGCAAGGCGCGGCACCTGATCATGTCGGGCGCCAATTCGGATCCTGACGGCCCGAGCGGCGCCGAGCTGATGCGCGACTATGCGCTGACGCTCGGCGCGCCGCCCGAGGCCGTGCTGGTCGAGGGCCGCTCGGGCTCGACACTGCAGAACCTGCTCTTCTCCTTCCCGCTGGCCGAGCAGCACGGCTTCCAGCGGCTGGCGCTCGTCACCGACCACGCCCACCTCCTGCGGGCCGAGCTCCTCGCCGCCTATTTCGGCCGGCCCGAGATCGGGCTTGTCGCCGCCCCGGGCCTCGAGCGCGAGGGCTGGGAGGACATCGCCCAGACGATCGGCCGCGAGGCGCTCGCCTGGTGGTACAATCTCGGCAAGGTCGGCATGTGGAGCCTGCTCGGCGCGCTCGGCATGCCGCCCGACGAGCGCGGCGAGATCGTGCAGTGAGCGACCGGCCCGCCCACCGGGCGTCCCGACCTGCCCCGCGACCGGTCCGACCGGCTGGTGCACGACCGGGCGGCAGGCATCGAGCGGCTGCTCGAGATCATGCGGCGCTTGCGCGCGCCCGATGGCTGCCCCTGGGACCGCGAGCAGACGTTCCGCACCATCGCGCCCTACACGATCGAGGAGGCCTGCGAGGTCGCCGACGCGATCGAGCGGGGCGCGATGGGCGAGCTCCCCGGCGAGCTCGGCGACCTGCTCCTCCAGGTCGTCTACCACGCCCGGATGGCCGAGGAGGCGGGCGCCTTCGGCTTTGCCGACGTGGTCCGCGCCATCTCTGACAAGATGGTGCGGCGCCACCCGCACGTCTTCGGCGCCGCGCCCGGCGCGCCGCTGGCCGACCCGGCCGATGTCGACTGGGAAGCGATCAAGGCAGCGGAACGCGCCGAGACGGGCGAGGCCCGCGCGGGCGTGCTCGACGGCGTGCCCGTGACGCTCTCGGGCCTGACCCGCGCCGTCGCGCTGACCAGGCGCGCCGCCCGCGTCGGCTTCGACTGGAGCGAGCCCGCCGACGTGCTCGCCAAGCTGACCGAGGAGGCCGCCGAGCTCACCGCCGAGATCGACCGCGCCGACCGGGATCTGATCGAGGAGGAGTATGGCGACCTTCTCTTCGTGCTGGCCAATCTCGCGCGGCACCTCAAGGTCGACCCGGAGGCGGCGCTGCGCCGCGCCAACGCCAAGTTCGACCGCCGCTTCCGCGCCATCGAGGCGGCCCTCGCCGCCCAGGGCCGCCGCCCCGACCAGGCGACGCTCGCCGAGATGGACGCCCTCTGGGACGCGGCGAAGGCGGCCGAGAAGGGCTGATCCCTGGGATACGCGCCAGCGGGCCGGGCGGCGGTCAAGGGTCGCGAAGCGACCGGCGAAAGCCGGCTTGCCCTTGACCGCCGCCCGGCCCGCCTATGCTCGCGCCCGGCCGGACGCCCGCGTCCGGCCTTCCCCAGCACTCCCTTCCGCGACGGCAAAGCCCGCCCGCCCTCGACGCCTGCGCGTCAGGCAGCCGTGGCGCGTCCTCGGCCTGCAGCGGAGCGGAAGGCCGAGGGCATGTCGCATGCGGGCGCACGCCCGCATTCCGCTCGCCTTGCTCTGCTCAGAGCCCGCGCACCGCGTGCGCATCCGCCTTCAGCGGCCGGCGGATCGACAGGAGCAGCCGCGCCTCCTCCTGCTTGCCCTGCTTCAGCAGCGCGCCGAGCAGCGCGTATTCGATCAGGTCGCGCTGCGCCCGGCTGCCGCCGATGCGCGCATGGTCCGACGCGGCGCGGGTCAGGTGCCGGACGGCTTCCTCCCAGCGCTCGGCCGCGACCGCGCGGAAGGCCTCGGCCAGCGTGCGGACGACGTCGCCCGCCGGCCCGGTCGCGCCGGAGATGATGCGCTCGAGCGCCTCCCCCCGCCCCGCCATGGCATGCGCCAGCGCCGCGTGAACATCGGCGAAGGCCAGCCCCGGCTTGGGGAAGAACCGGCCGGCATAGTCGCTGACCGCCTGCCATCGCTCGGGCGGCACCTCGACCCCCGCCAGCTCGGCGCGGTAGAGGATCGCCGCCGAATCGGTCAGCACGTTCAGCGGCGGGCCCCAGGCGGCCCCTGGCGCCACCGCCGCGTCGACCACCTGCCACATCGTCTCAACGTCGCCGCGCTCGAGCGCCCAGAGCGCCATGTGCCACGAGTTGTGGCAGTGCAGCTGGCCCTCGCGGTCATAGGCGCGCATCCAGTCGGTCAGATAGGCATAGCCGGCTCGGGTCTCGCCCGCCTCGTAGCAGACATGCGCCTTGATGTGCGCGGCATGGGCATTGCGCGGATTGCCGGCCAGCGCCCGCTCGATGGTCTCGCCCGCCGGCCCGGTCTGCCCGGCCTCGACCTGGGAAAAGGCGTGCTGGCCGAGGAACCACCAGTCCTCGCCGTAGTGCGGCAGCAGCGCCGCGGTGAAGGCCAGCTGCTCGGCCTCGCGCCCCGGCTGGCCTGAGAAGCCGATCAGGCCGAAGACGCCCGTGCAGGTCTGCACGATCATCGCGTCGCGCGGGAACTCGGCCGCGTGCGCCCGGATGGCGCGATAGGCCTCGGCCCCCCTGCCGCCGATCAGCAGGTCGAAGGCCGCCATGTGCGCCGCCTCGCGCGCGGTCAGCTTGCGTGGCATGCCGTTCGCCACCCGCCGCGCCTCGGCCATCGCCGCGGCCGCCTCGGCGCCGCGCCCCTGCACCTGGCGCGTGCGCGCCAGCCCGACATGGGCCAGCGCAAAGCCCGGATCGTGCCCGATCGCCCGCTCGAAGGCCGCATCGGCGCCGGCGCCGGCCGAGATGAAGCGGTCGACCGCCTCGACATAGGCATCGCGCGCCGCCTGCGATCCCGTCGAGACCGCGTTGCCGTACCGGTCCTGAAGCATCCGAGCCCTCCCGCATCTGCACAGCCGCATTTGCACAGCCGGAATAGGCGGAATCGGCTTCGCCTGTCACCTGACGGGCGCGCGCGAATTCGCGAGCGAACGTGTCCGCGCCCCGTGGGGCTCGTCGGCACCCGTCGCGGCCCGAGGCCGCCCGTTTACCGCCCGGCCGGCATCGGCTATGCCGGCGCTGCCCGACGCCGCAGAGGAAAGCCCCCATGCCCGCGATCATCGACATCATCGGCCGCGAGATCCTCGACAGCCGCGGCAACCCGACCGTCGAGGTCGACGTCGTGCTCGAAGACGGCACGCTCGGCCGCGCCGCCGTGCCCTCGGGCGCCTCGACCGGCGCGCACGAGGCGGTCGAGCTCCGCGACGGGGGCGAGCGCTACAAGGGCAAGGGCGTGCTGACCGCCGTCGACGCGGTCAATGGCGAGATCAACGAGGCGCTGGCCGGCTGCGACGCGCTCGCCCAGCGCATGATCGACGACCGGCTGATCGAGCTCGACGGCACGGCCAACAAGGGCCGGCTCGGCGCCAACGCCATCCTCGGCGTCAGCCTCGCCACCGCCAAGGCCGCGGCCGAGTCGGTCGGCCTGCCGCTCTACCGCTATGTCGGCGGCATCTCGGCGCGCGTGCTGCCGGTGCCGATGATGAACATCGTCAACGGCGGCCAGCACGCCGACAACCCGATCGACATCCAGGAGTTCATGGTCATGCCGGTCGGCGCGGACTCGATCCGTGACGCGGTACGCATGGGCTCGGAGATCTTCCACACGCTGAAGGCCGAGCTCAAGGCCGCCGGCCACAGCACCAATGTCGGCGACGAGGGCGGCTTTGCCCCCGACATCGCCTCGGCCCGCGACGCGCTCGACTTCATCATGCGCGCCGTCGAGAAGGCCGGCTACACGCCCGGCGACGACGTCTGCCTGGCGCTGGATGCCGCCGCGACCGAGTTCTTCGACGCCGGCAGCTACAACATGGTGGGCGAGAAGCTCCGCCTCGACAGCGCCGGCATGGCCGACTATCTCGCCCGCCTCGTCGACGACTATCCCATCGTCTCGATCGAGGACGGCATGGCCGAGGACGACTGGGAGGGCTGGCGCCTTCTGACCGAGAAGATCGGCGCCCGCTGCCAGCTGGTCGGCGACGACCTCTTCGTCACCAACCCCGAACGGCTGGCGCGCGGCATCGACGAGGGCGCCGGCAACGCCATCCTGGTCAAGGTCAACCAGATCGGCACGCTCAGCGAGACGCTCGACGCCGTCGACATGGCGCACCGCGCCGCCTATCGCGCGGTGATGTCGCACCGCTCGGGCGAGACCGAGGACGCGACCATCGCCGATCTTGCGGTCGCCACGAATTGCGGTCAGATCAAGACTGGATCGCTCGCCCGCTCGGACCGGACGGCCAAGTACAACCAGCTGATCCGCATCGAGGAGGAGCTGGGGCCAGAGGCCGCCTATGCCGGCCGCGCGGCGCTCAAGGCCTGAAGGAGGGGACCAGATGCCGGACGACCAGTCGAACCCGCAATCCGCCTGGCTCGACCGGGCGCGCCGCGTGCTGCCCGCCGGCGGCTTCGGCAATTACGCCGCCGACATCGTCATCGCCCGCGGCGAGGGCGGCCGCGTCTGGGACGAGAACGGCCGCGACTATGTCGACCTGCTGATCGGCTCCGGGCCCATGCTGGTCGGCCACTCGCACCCCGAGGTCGTCGAGGCGGTGCGCGAGCAGCTGCCGCTCGGCCAGACCTTCTTCGCCATGAACGCGCGCGGCATCGAGCTGGCGGAAGCCATCTGCGAGGCGGTCGCCTGCGCCGAGAAGGTGCGCTTCGTCTCGTCGGGCTCCGAGGCCGACATGTACGCCATGCGGCTGGCCCGCGCGCATACCGGCCGCGAGAAGATCCTCAAGTTCGAGGGCGGCTATCACGGCATGTCCGACAGCAGCCTGATGAGCCTGGCGCCGAAGCGGCTGGTCAACTTCCCCATGGCGGTGCCCGACTCGGCCGGCATCCTGCAGGCGGTGCGCGACGCGACGCTCGTCGCCCCCTTCAACGATACGGAAGCCGTGACGCGCCTGCTCGACGAGCACGAGGGCGAGGTCGCCGGCATCATCGTCGAGCCGTTCCAGCGGCTGATCCCGCCCGCCCCCGGATTTCTCGAGCACCTGCGCGGCCGAGACGAAAAAGCGCGGCATCGTCCTGATCTTCGACGAGGTCGTCACCGGCTTCCGCCTCGCCTATGGCGGCGCGCAGGAGGCCTATGGCGTGACGCCCGACCTCTGCACGCTCGGCAAGGTGATCGGCGGCGGCTTCGCGCTGGCGGCCATCGCGGGCACGCGACGACGTGATGGCGCATTTCGACAAGGAGCGCGTCGGCGAGGAGGGCTTCACCTTACCAGGTTGGCACCCTCTCGGGCAACCCGATCGCCGCTGTCGCCGGCCTCAAGACCATGGAGATCCTGCGCCGCCCCGGCGCCTATGACCGCATCCGCGCCAATGGCCGGCGCATGATGCGCTCGGCGACCGAGGCCTTCGGCCGCGCCGGCGTGCCCATCCAGCTGCCGGGCGACCCCGTGCTTTTCGACATCGTCGTCGTCGACGGCCCGGTCAGGAACTATCGCGAATGGTTCGCCGGCGACCGCGCCAAGGAGGGCCGGATCGGCGCGATCTGCCGCGAGCATGGCGTGCTCAAGCCGGCCGGCAAGGTCTACACCCACCTCGCGCTGACCGATGACGACCTCGACCGGATCGACGCCGCGATCGTCGCCGCCGCGGAGGCGCTCGCCGCGTGATCGACTGAAACAGGGCCGGAACCCGGCCCGGCCCGCCGCCGTTTCTCCTGCATGCTGCCAGAACACAGGAGGATCCGATGGCTGGCGAAAAAGACAAGGCCAAGGGCTCGGTCAAGGAAGGCGTCGGCGAGATGACCGGCGACGAGAGGATGAGGGACGAGGGCAAGGCCGACAAGGCCAAGGGCAGCGCCAAGGACGCAGCCCACCACGTCAAGGAAGGCGCCAAGGGCGTCCGCGACAGCCTCAAGGACGATCGCTGAGGACACTTTGCGGGGCGGGCATCAAGCCCGCCCCCACGATTCCGGCTACGAACTCAGACCACGCGCCTGCCTCGAGCACTCGAAGGCCTGCAACAGGTATCGGGTGTGCCATCGACCGGCCTGCACGCGCCGCGCCACATACGCCTGGTAGGCATCCGCAGGCAGCGCTTTCTTCCGCTGGTGACGCCGACGATTGCACGTCAGGCAGGCCGCCGCGATGTTCTTCGCACCGTTTCCGCCGCCATCCTTGCGGGCCACCAAGTGCTCCGCCGTGCACTGCAGCAGCCGCGCCGCGCGCTCGCTGATCCGGTACTTTCTGGCGAAGGCGCCCGGCGCGCCCTCCCACATCGGCAAGCCACAGTAGATGCAGCAATGCGCCTGCGCCTTTGCTGCCTTCACTCGTATCTTTCTTAGAACCAACGCAACTCATCTCCAGCAAGCAAATTACTCCGGAAAAGATGAGGAGATCGACTGAGTTCGTCAACCCAGTTCGCCACGCGCATATTTTCGCAATACTCAGGCAAATGCGCGCCAATTTCTTACTTCATGACTCGCCCCGGGCCGATCAGCCGCGCGCCGCCTGATCTGCGCGCGCTGACTCGATCAGGCACAGCGCAGCCAGCCGCGCTGGCAGGCACAACCAGGGCGGTCAGGCCCAGCCGCGCCTGCGCCGCGGCGCCCGCGATCGACCCCATCGATCATGGCGAGCCAGAGCGCGGCGCAGCGCCGGTGCCGCGACGGGCCACCGGCACGCCTCAATAGCTCTTCGGCAGGCCCAAGCCACGCTCGGCAATGTAGCAGAGGGCGAGTTGCTGGCTGACCGGCGCGAGATAGGGGATCATGATCTCGCGGAACAGCCGCTCGACATGGTACTCGCGCGCATAGCCCATGCCGCCATGCGTCGCCACGGCCTGCCGGCAGACCTCGAGCCCCGTCTCGGCGGCCAGCCATTTCGCGGCGTTCGCCTCGACCCCGCAGGGCTCGCCCGCGTCGTAGAGCGTGGCGGCGCGCAGCACCATCAGCCGGGCGGCCTGAAGCCGCGCCCAGCCCGCGGCCAGCGGATGCTGGATCGCCTGGTTCTGGCCGATGGGCCGGCCGAAGACCTCGCGCTCGCCGGCATAGCGGACGGCGCGATCGAGCGCGCCCAGGCCGATGCCGACCGCCTCGGCCGCGATCAGGATGCGCTCCGGGTTCAGGCTCTGCAGGATGTAGCGAAAGCCCCTGCCCTCCTCGCCGACCAGATCCTCGGCCGGGATCGCGAAATCGTCGATGAAGAGCTCGTTCGAATCGACCGCCGCCCGGCCCATCTTGTCGATCGCCCGCACCTCGACGGCCGACCGGTCGAGATCGGTGAAGAACAGCGACAGCCCAGCCGTCGGGTCGGCCGGGTCGTGCTCGGCGGTGCGGGCCAGCAGCATGATCTTCTCGGCGCGCTGCGCGGTCGAGCACCAGATCTTGCGCCCGTTCACGACGTAGCGGTCGCCCTGCCGCACGGCGCGGGTCTTCAGCCGCGTCGTGTCCAGGCCCGCATCGGGCTCGGTGACCGAAAAGCACATGCGCGTCCGCCCGGCGACGATGCCGGGCAGCCAGCGGGCGTGCTGCTCGGGCGTGCCGTTCTTCACGATCGTCTGCGGGCCGAAGATGTTCATGTGGATGGCCGAGGCCGCCGACATGCCGCCGGCCTTCGCGACCTCGAGCATCATCAGCGCCGCCTCGGTGACGCCGAGCCCCGGCGCCGCCATGCGCCTCGGGCAGCGCGATGCCGAGCCAGCCGCCCTCGGCCATCGCGGCGACGAACTCTTCCGGGAAACCGCGCCTCGCGGTCGCAGCCGAGCCAGTAGTCGTCGCCGAAGCGCGCCAGCGTCGCGGCCAGACCGTCGACCAGGCTTCGCTGGTCGTCCGTCAGCTCGAAGTCCATCGCGCGCCTCCCTTCGGGGCCACCCTGCCCGCTGCCGTGCGGACGGTCCATCGGCGCAGGCGATATGTGGCGCGGCGGCGCGCGACTTCACGGGCGCGAGCCGGGCCAGGGCCCACGACGGCCGCCAGGGTTGATACGCATCAACGCCCGCATGCACGGATGTCGATATCCGCCCCGGCAGGCAATCACGAAGGGAAGCCATCATGGCAGGGAAGATGAAAGCGGCGATCTTCGTCGAGAAGAACCGGATCGTGCTCGACGAGAAGCCGGTCCCCGAGGTGGGCCCGCTCGACGCGCTGATCCGGGTCACGACGACCACGATCTGCGGCACCGACGTGCACATCCTCAAGGGCGAGTACCCGGTCGAGCGCGGGCTGACGATCGGCCACGAGCCGGTGGGCATCATCGAGAAGCTCGGCTCGGCGGTGCAGGGCTACCAGGAGGGCCAGCGCGTCATCGCGGGCGCGATCTGCCCCAGCGGCCACAGCAACGCCTGCCTCTGCGGCCTGCACAGCCAGGACGGGGCCGGGACCAAGCACGGCTTCAAGCCGCTCGGCGGCTGGCGCTTCGGCAACACGATCGACGGGGCGCAGGCCGAGTACCTGCTGGTGCCCGACGCGATGGCGAACCTGTCGCCCATCCCCGACGGGCTCGAGGACGAGCAGGTGCTGATGTGCCCGGACATCATGTCGACGGGATTTTCCGGCGCCGAGAGCGGCCGGGTGCGCATCGGCGATACGGTCGCGGTCTTTGCGCAGGGGCCGATCGGGCTCTGCGCCACCGCGGGCGCGCGCCTGATGGGGGCGACGACGATCATCGGCGTCGAGGCCGTTCCGGCGCGGCAGGAGATCGCCCGCCGGATGGGCGCCGACCACGTCGTCGATTTCACGAAGGGCGACCCGGTCGACGAGATCATGCGGATCACCGACGGGCGCGGCGTCGACGTGGCCATCGAGGCGCTCGGCCGGCAGGAGACGTTCGAGGGCGCGCTGCGCGTCCTGCGGCCGGGCGGGACGCTGTCCTCGCTCGGCGTCTATTCGGGCGATCTGAAGCTGCCGCTCGGGGCCGTTCCTGGCCGGGCTCGGCGACCACACGATCGTCACCACCCTCTGCCCCGGCGGCAAGGAACGCATGCGCCGGCTGATGGAGACGATCGCGTCAGGGCGGCTCGACACCCGCCCGCTGGTCACGCACCGCTTCAAGCTCGAGCAGATCGAAGAGGCCTACGACCTCTTCTCGCACCAGCGCGACGGCGTGCTGAAGGTGGCCATCACGCCCTGACCGGCCGCCGACCGAGCGATGCGGGACGGGCACCGGCCCGCCCCGCCGAACGGAGCGGCCGGCTCAGGCCGGCTTTACGTCGATCCGCTTCACCTTGGCCTTCGCCTCGGGCGAATGCGGAATCTTGACCGTCAGCACGCCGTTCTTGAACGCGGCGTCCGCCTTGTCCGTGTCGGTGCCCGAGGGCAGCGGGATCGTCCGGTAGATCGAGCCGTAGGAGCGCTCGGAGACGTAATATCCCTTCTTCTCCTCCTGCTTCTCGATCTTCTTCTCGCCCTTCACGGTCAGCGTGTCGCCGGAGAGCGAGACCTCGACGTCCTGCTGCGCCATGCCGGGCAGCTCGACCGTCACCTCGACACCGTCGGCCGTCTCGACGACGTCCGAGCGCGGCGCCTGGTCGCCGAACGGCAAGTCGAAGCCGGCGAGCGGCCGGTCCATCTTGCCCCAGAAGCTCTCGAACACCTGGTTCATCTGGCGCTGCAGCTCGGCCATCGGGTGCTCGGCCGTGCCCTTGGGCTGGGCCGCCTGGTCATGGCGTGCCCAGGGGATCAGGTCCTTGATGTGCATCTGCAATCCTCCTCCAATCCGCGTTGCGGACAAGGCGGCGCTCAGGCCGCCTTGACCTCGATCTTGCGCGGCTTGGCCGCCTCGGCGCGCGGCAGGGTCAGCGTCAGCACGCCGTTCTTCATCTCGGCGGCGATCCGGCCCTCGTCGATGTCCTGGCTGAGCGTGAAGGCGCGCTCGTAGTCGCCCTCGCCATACTCGGCATGGACGAGGCGAAAGCCCTCGGGCGCCGTCACACGGCCACGGCCACGCACCGTCAGCACGCGCCGCTCGACCGAGATCTCGACATCGCCCGAGCGCACGCCCGGCATCTCGATCTGCACGACGACGCCGGTCTTGCCCTCGACGATGTCGGCGACCGGCCGGTAGAGCGTCGCGCCGCGCGTCGTCTCGGCGCCCTGCTCCTGGCGCTGGGGCGCGCGGTCCATGGTGCCCGTCGGCATCGTTTCGGTGCTGTTCGTTTCGTTGCTCATCGCTCTCCCTCCTCTCAGGCGGCCTTGATCTCGATGCGCCGCGGCTTGTCCTCGTCGGGGCGGTGCAGTTCGACCTGCAGGACGCCGTCCTCGAAGCGCGCCTCGACCTTGTCGGGGTCGACGCGATAGGGCAGCCGGATCACGCGGCTGAACCGGCCGAAGCCGCGCTCGCGCCGCAGCCAGGCGGCCTCGCCCTCGATCTGCGGCGGCTTGCGCTCGCCCGAGATCGTCAGCAGGTCCTCCTTGACTTGGATGTCGATTGCGGCGGGCTCGACGCCCGGCAGCTCGGCCGTGACGGCGGTGCTCTCGCCGCCCTGCCAGATGTTGACGGCCGGGAAGCCGCGCGCCGAGACGGGCTGCCAGCGATCGACATCCTGCGCCAGGCGGCGCATCAGCGCGAAGGGGTCGGGCCCCATGGGTGAGAAAAGCATGGACGTCTCCCTCTTTCGTTCGACGCGCACGGCGCGACGGCGCCATGCGGGTTCGCCCGCGAGGGGAGACGGAAGTGGCCAATCGGCCGGCCGGTGCGCGGCGATGCGCGACGGGCCAGGGGCCGCCTTGCGGCGGTCCTGAGACGGCAGTCGACGATCCCCGTTCGGCGGATCGCCACTGACCCGCATCTGCAGCCGGATCAGCCATTCCCATCGGAACCCTCTGAGGCGTTCCGCCCCGATATGTGAGATGAGGAGGCTCGCGCTTCAAGAGCGGTGCGGGCTGCTGCCGGCATCCTGCCAGGGGTTTGGCCCGGGCGTTGCCACGCAGGCGGCGCCTGCCTATTAGGTCACGGGTGACCCGCCGGCGGAGCTCTGGATGCCGCAATTTCTCGATCAGCGCGATCCCGGCTTCGAGGAGGCCTTCCAGCGGCTGCTGGCACGCGCGCAGGCGGTCGACCCGGCCGTCGACGAAGCGGTCGCCGGCATCATCGCCGACGTCCGCCGGCGCGGCATCGACGCGGTGCTGGAGCTGACGGCGCGCTTCGACCGGCTCGAGCTCACGCCAGAGACGGTCGCCTTCAGCGCGGCCGAGATCGACGCGGGCGCGGCGCGCGTGCCGGCGCGCGAACGCGCGGCGCTGGAGCTCGCCGCCGCGCGCATCCATGACTATCATCGCCGCCAGCTGCCCGAGGATGCGCGCTGGACGGATGCCGATGGCGCCGTGCTCGGCTGGCGCTGGACGCCGGTCGCGGCGGCCGGCCTCTACGTGCCGGGCGGGCAGGCGAGCTATCCCTCATCGGTGCTGATGAACGCCATCCCCGCCCGGGTCGCCGGCGTCGAGCGCCTCGTCATCTGCGCGCCGACGCCAGGGGGCGAGGTCAACCCGCTGGTGCTGCTGGCTGCGCGCATGGCGGGCGTCGAGACCGTCTTCCGCGTCGGCGGCGCCCAGGCGATCGCCGCGCTCGCCTTCGGTGCCGCGCCGATCCCCGCCGTCGACAAGATCGTCGGCCCCGGCAACGCCTATGTGGCGGCCGCCAAGGCGCGGGTCTTCGGGACCGTGGGCATCGACATGATCGCCGGCCCCTCCGAGGTGCTGGTGATCGCCGACAGCGACAACGACCCGGACTGGATCGCCCTCGACCTGCTCGCCCAGGCCGAGCACGACGCCGAGGCCCAGGCGATCCTGATCACCGATGACGCGGCCTTCGGCGAGGCCGTCGCCCGGGCGGTCGAGCGCCGGCTGGCGACGCTCGCCCGCGCGGCGATCGCCGGGGCGAGCTGGCGGGATCATGGTGCGGTCATAATTGTCGGCGCGCTTGATCAGGCGGTCGCGCTCGCCGACCGGATCGCGCCCGAGCACCTGCAGGTCTGCACCGCCGATCCCGAGCCGCTGGCGGGGCGGGTGCGCAATGCGGGCGCCGTCTTCCTGGGCGGCATGACGCCCGAGGCCATCGGCGACTATGTTGCGGGGCCGAGCCACGTCCTGCCGACATCCGGATCGGCCCGCTTTTCCTCGGGACTCTCGGTGCTCGACTTCATGAAGCGCACGACGATCGCCGGCATGGCGCCGGGCACGCTGCGTGCCGCCGGTCCCGCCGCCGAAGCGCTGGCCCGCTCCGAAGGGCTCGAGGCGCATGCGCTGTCGGTCGCGGCGCGACTGGAGCGGCTGAATTGACCGACTTCTCCGCCACCGACCGCCTGGTGAAGATCCGGCTGGTGGAGGATCGGCCCCGCCTGCGGACGCCCGAGATCCAGCAGGAGCTCGACGTCGCCATCTTCGACCTGATCGAGGAGAACCGGTTCAAGCCGATGCCGCGGGCCGGCGAAACGATGGCGGCGGGGCCATATATGCTCGGCATGGGGATGGCCGAGCGGATGCTGCTGATGGACGTGCGGACCGAGGCGGACGAGAAGGTGACCGAGCTTCACCTGTCGCTGTCGCCGCTGCGCGGCGTCATCAAGGACTATTTCGCCATCTGCGAAAGCTATTTCGACGCGGTGAAGCGGCTGCCGCCCTCGCGCATCGAGGCGATCGACATGGGCCGGCGCGGCGTGCACGACGAGGGCGCGGCGATCCTGTCCGAGCGGCTGACCGGAAAGATCGAGACCGACAACGCCACGGCGCGGCGCCTCTTCACCCTGATCTGCGCCCTGCAGTTCCGTGGCTGAGGCGCCCTCCCCCGCTTTGCCGGGCGGGGGCGGGGTGGCGCGTCCCCTGCCAGGCCCCCTCCCTGGCTCGGTGCTTTTCTGCTGCGACCACAACGCGGTGCGCTCGCCGATGGCCGAGGGGATCATGAAGGCGCTGCACGGCCGGCATGTGTTCGTCCAGTCCGCAGGGGTCATCAACGAGATGGAGGTCGACGGTTTCATGGTCGCGGTGGCGGCCGAGATCGGCGTCGACATCTCGCGCCACCGCGTCCGCAGCTTTGACGACATGGAGAACTGGGGCGACGACATCCACGCCTATGACCGGATCATCGCGCTCAGCCCGGGCGCCCAGCGCCGGGCGCTCGAGTCAACGGCGGACTATCATGTCGAGGTCAGCTACTGGCCGACCCTCGACCCGACGGGCCTGGGCGAGCACCGCGAAGAGCGGCTGGCCGCCTACAGGCAGACCAGGGATCAGCTCCTCGCACGAATCAAGCAGGAGTTCCCGCCCCCCGCCTGACCTTGGCGCAGCTGGGCGCCTCGTCGGCGCAGCTTTGCTGGCCGCCCTCGATCGGCAGCAGCCGGCGCAGCGCGCGCAGCACGGCGTAGTGGTTGCCCGCGAGCAAGGCCGAGCGCGCCTCGTCCAGATGCTCGCGCGCGGCCAGGTCGGGCATGGCGCCAATCAGCCTGTCGAGCGCGTCCGAGAGCTGGCGCGAGGCGACCTCGGGGGCCGACTCTCCCGATACTGCGAGCTGCGCCAGATAGCAGGCGCGCTTGACGGGCGTCGTCGCCTCCTCAGGGCTGATCGCATCGCGCAGCCGCAGGATGCGCGCGTCCGGCGTCTTGATGATCAGCCGCGTGTTGCGGTCGCCGTTCTGCATGACGACGCCGTTGACGAGGATCTGCTCGTGCGCGCGGAGTTTCAGAATCAGGCCCGGCATACGGGGTCCTTCCCGGTTCACGTTCTCTTGCTGCGCGCGGGGACCCCGGGCGAGCTTGCCAGGCGCCGCCGGCCGAATTGGCTCTCCGTCCGTCGGAGCTCCGCTTCCTTCCTGCCGCGCGGCACGCATCGGCTGCGGGAAGATCAAAACAACAGAAGGCTTATCATGCCGTAAAGCGCGCTGGCCGCGGTTGCGGCACGCACTTGCACGGCGGATCGGAGCGTTTTCCGGCGCGCTATTCCGGTTCGAGCTCGACCAGCGCCTCGCCGTCCCAGCTGAGGCGGACCGCGTCGTGCCAGCTGACCGACTCGGCGACGGCGCGGAAGCGGTTCGTTCGCTGGACCTGGATCAGGCCGCCGCCCGCCAGCCTGACGTGGAAGACCGAGGTGTTGCCGAGATAGGCGATGTCCTCGATGCGGCCGTAGAGCCGGTTGGGGCGCGGGCTCCTCGCCATTGGCGCGCTCGAGCAGGATCTTCTCCGGCCGAATGCCGAGCTCGACCGTCCCGCCCTCGGGCGCCTCGCGTGGCATGGCCGAGATCGGCTTCGCCGCCGTGATCGATGCGCGATCCGCCCCGCTGCCCGGTCCGCGACGCGCCCGCTCAGGATGTTCACGTCGCCGATGAACTCGGCGACATAGCGCGTCCGCGGCGCCTCGTAGACGTCGCGCGGCGGCCCGAGCTGGGCGATCCTGCCCGTCGCGCATGACGGCGAGGCGGGTCGAGACCGTCATCGCCTCTTCCTGGTCGTGCGTGACGATGACGAAGGTCAGGCCCAGCGTCTCCTGTATGTTGACGAGCTCGAGCTGCGTCGCCTCGCGCAGCTTGCGGTCGAGCGCCGCCAGCGGCTCGTCCAGCAGCACGAGCTTGGGCTTCTTGGCCAGCGCGCGGGCGAGCGCCACGCGCTGGCGCTGCCCGCCCGAGAGCTGGTCGGGACGACGCCGCGCCTGGCGTTCCAGATGCGTCAGCGCCAGCATCTCGTCGACGCGCCGCTTGATCTCGGCGCGCGGCATCCCCTCCATCTGCAGGCCGAAGGCGATGTTCTTCTCGACCGTCATGTGCGGGAACAGCGCATAGGCCTGGAACATCATGTTCACGGGCCGCTCGTAGGGCGGGATGCGCGCCAGATCCTGGCCGTCGAGCAGGATCTGCCCCGAATCGGGCGTCTCGAAGCCCGCCAGCATGCGCAGGATCGTCGTCTTGCCGCAGCCGGACGGCCCGAGCAGCGCGAAGAACTCGCCGCGGTAGATGTCGAGCGAGACCCCGTCGACCGCCACCGTGTCGCCGAAGCGCTTGACGACGTCGACGAGCCGCAGATGCGGCTGCGCCCCGGGCTGCTGCCACGGCGCCGCCGTCTCCGGCCGCGCCGCCGCGGCCTTCAGCGGCGCCGGGCCGGGGCCGGCGCGCGGCCGCTCGGTGGCGGTCTCGGCGCTCGTCACGACCCCGTCTTGATCTTGGTCCAGAGCCGCGTGACCACGCGCTGCTCCTTCGGACCGTAGGGCGAGGTGACGTAGAGGTGCTCGCGCGCCTCGGCCGAGGGATAGATCGCCGGGTCGCCGATGACGTCCTCGTTCAGCAGCGGCTGCGACGCCTCGTTGCCGTTGGCGTAGTAGACATAGTTCGACGCCTTGGCGATCACCTCCGGGTCCATCATGTAGTTGATGAAGTTCAGCGCGTTCTCCGGATGCGGCGCGTCCTTGGGGATGGCCAGCATGTCGAACCACATCAGCGCGCCCTCCTTGGGGATGGAATAGGCGACGTCGACGCCGTTGCCCGCCTCCTCGGCGCGGTCGCGCGCCTGCAGCACGTCGCCCGACCAGCCGACCGCCAGGCAGGCATCGCCATCGGCCAGCGCGTTGATATAGGCCGAGGAGTTGAAGTCGGTCACGTAGGGCCGGATCTTCTGCAGCAGCTCGCCGGCCGCCTCGATGTCGCCGATGTCCTTGGAGTTCGGGTCCTTGCCGAGATAGTTCAGCGCCGCCGGGATCAGCTCGTCGGCCGCGTCAAGGATGTGCACGCCGCAATCGGTGAACTTCGAGATCTTCTCCGGATCGAAGATCACCGACCAGCTGTCGATCGTGTCGGTGCCGAGCCGCTCCTGCACCGCATCGACGTTATAGCCGATGCCGGTCGTGCCCCACATGTAGTTGACGGCGTGCGCGTTGCCGGGATCGAACCTCTCGGTCCGCTCCATGATCATCGGCCACATGTTCTTGAGGTTCGGCAGCTTGGACTTGTCCAGCTCCTTGAACACGCCGGCCTGGATCTGGCGCTGCAGGAAGCTGCCCGATCGGCACCACCACGTCGTAGCCGGAATTGCCGGCCAGCATCTTGGTCTCGAGGATGTCGTTGGAGTCGAAGACGTCGTAGACGACCTTGATCCCGGTATCCTTCTCGAAGTCGGCGAGGATGCTCTCGTCGATATAGTCCGACCAGTTGTAGACGTTGACGACCTTGTCCTCTGCTGCGCGGGCGCCGGCGGTCAGCGCGATGGCGGCGAGGGCGCCGAGCGCGAGCGTTTTTCCGATGCGGGGGAGCATGCGATCCTCCAGTTTTCCGTCTGCCTTCGCGCCCGGGACTGCGGGTGGGCTGCCGGGCGGCCGTCCTCGCGGCCAATCTAGCGGCTCAGCGCGTGCACGCAACGGCTTGTTGCGGCGCATATTGCTCCATGTATAGCTTCGACGGGGGCGGCTGAGGGGGACAGCGCTTTGCGGAGCGGCGCGCGATCGATGAGCTGGGGACGCCGGGCCACCATCCTCGTCCCGTATCTGTGGCTGCTCTGCTTTTTCCTCGCGCCGTTCCTGATCGTCCTCAAGATCTCGATCTCCGAGCCGGCGCTGGCGCAGCCGCCCTACACGCCCGTCTGGAACAGCCTGGGCGACGCCATCCAGCATCTGAGCTCGCCGTCGCTCGACAATTACCAGTTCGTCCGGCCCAGCATCGGCTGCCTCAAGGGCACGCTGGTCGGCCGGGCCGTCGAGCTCGCCGTCGACCTGCCGCCGCCCGAGACCGACTGCCTCTACACCGATTCCTACCTCATCAGCCTCGAGATCGCCGCCATCTCGACGCTGATCGCGCTGCTGATCGCCTATCCGATGGCCTATGGCATCGCCCGCGCGTCGCCGGCCTGGCGCGGCCTGCTGCTGATGCTGGTCATCCTGCCCTTCTGGACGTCGTTCCTGATCCGCGTCTACGCCTGGATCGGCATCCTCAAGCCCGAGGGCCTGCTGAACGGGCTGCTGCTCTGGCTCGGGCGTCATCGACCAGCCGCTGATCATCTACTTCACGCCGACGGCCGTCTATATCGGCATCGTCTACAGCTATCTGCCGTTCATGATCATGCCGCTCTATGCCAGCCTCGAGAAGCTCGACGAGTGCCTGCTCGAGGCGGCCGCCGACCTCGGCGCGCGCCCTGCGACGGCGTTCTGGCGCATGACCGTGCCGCTGTCGCTGCCGGGCGTCGTCGCCGGCTGCTTCCTGGTCTTCATCCCGGCGGTCGGCGAGTTCGTCATCCCCGAGCTGCTCGGCGGCTCGTCGACGCAGATGATCGGGCGGACGCTCTGGGCCGAGTTCTTCCAGAACCGCGACTGGCCGCTCGCCTCGGCGGTCGCGGTGCTGTTGCTGCTGATCCTGGTCGTGCCGATCATGATCTTCCAGCGCTTTGCCAAGCGCGAGGGCGCCGGATGAGCCGCGAATGACAGGCGGGGGGTGGTTCGTCCGGATCGCGATGGCGCTGGGGTTCGTCTTCCTCTACGCTGCCGATCGTCCTGCTCGTGATCTACAGCTTCAACGACTCCAAGCTCGTCACGGTCTGGGGCGGCTGGACGACGCGCTGGTATTCGCAGCTCTGGTCCAACCGGGGGCTGATGGACGCGGCCTAGAACTCGATCATCGTCGCGCTCGGCTCGTCGACGCATCGCGACCGTGCTCGGGGTCATGGCGGGGTTCTCGCTGGCGCGCATACCCCGGTTCCTCGGGCGGACGCTGTTCTCGGGCATGATCCTGGCGCCGCTGGTCATGCCCGAGATCATCACCGGGCTGTCGCTGCTGCTCACCTTCATCACCGTCGACCTCGCCCGCGGGCTGATGACGATCATCATCGCGCATGCGACCTTCTCGATGGCCTATGTGGCGATCGTCGTGCAGGCGCGGCTGGCGGGCTTCGACACCGCGGTCGAGGAGGCGGCGGCCGATCTGGGCGCGCGGCCGGCGACGGTCTTCTGGCGCGTCACCCTGCCGCTGATCATGCCGGGGGTGATCGCCGGCTGGCTGCTGAGCTTCACGCTGTCCTTCGACGACCTGGTCATCGCCAGCTTCGTCTCGGGCCCCGGCTCGACCACCCTGCCGATGGAGATCTTCTCCTCGGTCCGGCTGGGCGTCACGCCCGAGATCAATGCGGTCGCGACCATCCTGATCGGGCTCGTCGCCACCGGCGCGCTGGTCTGGTCGCTGACGCTGAAGCGCGCGCTCGCCCGCCGCGAGCGGGCCGCCGGCGGAGCGCCGGTCGAGGCGCTGGCGCCCTAGGCCGCTCTTGATCGGGTGACAGCGCCGTGCACATGGCGTGCACGCGTGACGACGCACTGCCGCGGGCAGCCTTTGTTTTTCCTCCGTAAATCCGGCTTCCGTTAACGCAGATCGAAAGGCCTGGCGGCGCTTGCGGCACGCCTTGCCGGGTCGATCCGAACGGCCCCCCGCCTAGGCGGCTTTCGCCGCCTCCTCGAAGAGGATCGCGTGGCGCTCGGCCAAGGCCAGCGGGTCGTCGGAGTACCCGCCGCCGAGCACGCCCACCAGCGGCACGCCCCGGCCCCGCACCGTGGCAATGACGGTCGCGTCGCGCGCCCGGATGCCATCGTCGCTGAGCGCCAGCCGGCCCAGCCGATCCTGCCCGTGCACGTCGACGCCGGCATTGTAGAAGACGAGCGCCGGCCGCGCCGCGTCCAGCGCCCGGGCCAGGCCGCTGCGCAGCGCCGCCACGTACGCGTCATCCTCCATGCCGTCCGGCAGGCCGATGTCGATGCTCGAGCGCGCCTTGCGCGCCGGAAAGTTCTTCTCGGCATGGATCGAGAAGGTGAAGACGCGCGCGTCCGCCTCGAAGATCCGGGCGGTGCCGTCGCCCTGGTGGACGTCGGCGTCCACCACCAGCACCGGGCCGGCCAGGCCGTGCGCCAGGACGTTGCGAACGGCGACGGCCACGTCGTTGAAGACGCAATAGCCGGCCCCGTAATCGGGCCCCGCATGGTGCGAGCCGCCGGCCGCGTTGCAGGCGAGCCCGTGCTCGAGCGCCAGCCAGGCCGCCAGCGTCGTGCCTGCCGCCGAGAGCCGGGCACGCCGGACCACCGCCTCGGTCTGCGGCAGGCCGATGCGCCGGACCTCGTCGGCGCCGAGCGCGCCCGAGAGTACGCGCTCGACATAGGCGGGCGCGTGCGCGAGCGCGATCTGCGCCGCCCCGGCCGGCCCGGGCGACAGGCCGAGCCCCGGGCCCAGCAGGCCGCGCCGCTCCAGCGCCTGGCGCAGATAGCCGTATTTCGACATCGGAAACCGATGACCGGGCCTGAGCGGCGCGATGTAGTCGGGGTGATGCACGATCGGCAGCATGTCGCCAGAGATGCGCCGCGCGCCCTGGTCAAGCGTCTGCGTCAAGCGTCTGGCGGGTCAAGCGTCTGGCGGGTCACGCAGCCGGACGCCGTTCGCAGCTGCGCATCGGCTCTGGCAATCGCTTGGCGGCGATGGCAGGATATCGTTAACAAAGAGCAGGAGCGGTGCGACCGGCAGGCAAACGGCGCATCGCACGACCAGCGTGATGGCGTAGTCCGCCGGGGAGGTTCCCGTGCCTGAAGACCCCGTGCCCTCGCGGGAGATGGTCCCGCCTATGCAAGCCGAGCTGGCGCTCGACCTGACGAGCGAGGCCGTGCGCCTGTGCGCGCGCGACGGGAGCGCCTGGGACGGGAGCGCCCGGGACGGGGGCGCCTGGGTCGAGCTCGGCCGCGTGCCGCTCGACGCCGACGATTTTCGCGCCGGCATCGATGCGCTGCGCCGCACGGCGGACGAGCGGGGCTCGCCGCCCGTGACGATCTGGCTGCCGCCCGAGCAGGTTCTCGTCCGCCGCTATGTGCTCGGGCGCAGCGGCCTCGACCAGCGCGAGGCGCTGCAGCGAATCGCCAAGGACACGGGCCACCGCGCCGCCGAGCTTTTGGTCGCGCTGTCGCCGGCCGGTGAAGGCGAGCTCGTCACGGTGCTCGCCACCTTCCGCCGCACGGCCGAGCAGGCGCTGGGCTACAGCCGGCGCTGGGGGTTCCGGCCCGCGGCGGTCTCCACCCAGGTCGCGGCCGAGCGGTTCGGCGGGGCGAGCCCCCTCTTCGCGGCGCCCGAGCCTGGCCCCCGGCGGTTCGCCGGGTGGCAGGCCGCCGCCGCGGCGGTCGGCGTGCTGGCGGTCGGGCTCGGCGCCTGGGCCGCGCAGGATCTGGTGCCGGACGGAGCTCCCGACGTGACCGTGGCCGAGGCACCCGCGAGCGCCATGGTGGCAACACGGGAGAGCGGGCGCCCGGTCGACGGTGCCGCTGCGTCGGCGGAGGGGACGCCTGCGGCCGGCTTCGATGGCTCGGCGTCGCGCCTGGCCGAGGCTGTGCGCACGGACCCGCCGCTGACGGCCGACCCGGAGGCGGCGCAGACGGCGGGTGGTCCGCCCGACCGGCAGGCCGGCGCCGGCGCCATCGCATCGCTCGATGCGGCGGCAGCCGCGGGCGCGCCGGCGCAATCCGGCCAGGATGAGAGCGGCGTCAGCCGTCAGAGCCCGGACCGGCAGCGGGCGCCGGCGGCGCCCGAGCCGGCCGCCGACGTGGAGCCGCTGATGAACGGCATCGAGCGGATCCGCGCCGAGCAGCCGGTGGACGCCGAGGACGACATCCTGCTGGCCGCGAGCGAGATGGCGCCCAAGCGCGTTTCGGGGCGCCCAGCGCCAAGGCCGGCGACCTCCGAGAGCGCCGCGACCGAGCCAGAGCAGGCCGAGACCGAGGGATCGGACACGCCCGCCTTCGACGCCGACAGCGCGTCGCGGCTCGCCGCTCCCAGCGCGCCGCGGCCGGCCGCCCGGCCCGTGCTGGCCTATCGGCCCGGCAGCGCGCTGCCGGGCGCCGGCAGCGCCGCAGGCCAGGCCGGGCTGACGCTCGACTCGACAAGCCTGATCGGCGTCATCGACGCGCGCACCGGCCGCGAGGCGCTGCTGCGCATGCCCTCGGGCGACTTCCGCAAGGTCACGCGCGGCGACCAGGTCGCGGGCTGGCGGGTCAACGCCATCGGCCAGGACACCATGCGGCTGACGCGCGGCGGCGAGAGCCGGACGCTGCTGCTGGTCACCCGCTGAGTCAGGCGGGCTGCTGGCGCCGCCAGCGCTCCCACGCCTCGGGGGTGTCGAGGTCGGTCTCGGCCGACCGCCCGGGCAGCGCGACGTCGACGACGAATTCCGGGTGCTCGTCGAGGACCGACCGGGCGCCGCGGTCGCCGTCGAGCCCGCGCAGCGCCTCGAAGAAGCGGCGGCCGAACAGCACCGGGTGGCCGCCCTTGCCGTCAGCGGTGACGGCGCGCACGATGGCCCGCCCCTCCTCGGGATCGAAGGCCGCGAGCAGCCGGTCTATGTCAGCGGCCGTGATCTCGGGCATGTCGGCCAGCAGGATCACGGCTGCATCGACGTCGGCGCCCAGCGCCCCGATCCCGGCGGCGATCGAGGTGCCCATGCCCTCGGCGGCGCGCGGGTTCGTCACCGCCCGCGCCCGCGTGTCGGCCAGCGCCGCCCGCCGGTGCGGATCGTCCGGGCGAAGGACGCAGATCACCTGGTCGACCGCGCTGGCGGCAAGGCGCCGGGCCAGCGTGCACAGCAGCGGCGCGCCGTCGACCGGCTCCAGCAGCTTGTCGCGCCCGGCCATCCGCCGCGCCGAGCCCGCCGCCAGCAGGATCGCCGCGACCGTCGGGCGCTGCGGCGCGGTGGCGCCGCCGCCGCGCGGCTCGGGCCGGGATGGGATCTCCTTCAGCAAGCCGCCGACGCCCATCGCGGCGATGTCCTCCGAGCCGACCGGCACGCCGCAGGCCAGGCGCTCGAGCACCCAGTCGGCGCCGTTCAGCTTGGGCGAGCGGGCGCAGCCGGGAAGGCCCACCACTGGCCGCCCGCCGAGCTCGCCGAGGAAAAGAAGGTTGCCCGGATCGACCGGCATGCCGAAGCGCGTCACCTGGCCGCCCGCCGCCACCAGCGCCGACGGGCCGACATCGCCACGGTCCGAAGTCGCCGACCCCGTCAGGATCAGCGTCAGATCCGCGCCGGGCCGGATCGCGCCGGCCAAGGCCGAGGTCTCGTGCTCGACGACCGTCTCGGCGACCTCCTCGACCCCGAGCGCGCGCAGCCGCGTGCGCACCGCCTCGGCGCCCTTGTCGAGCACCGCCTGCTTCATGCCGGGCGTGCGCGTCAGGATCAGGTGCGCCGAGCGCGCCGCAAGCGCCTGCACATGCAGGACGCTGCGCCCACGCAGCAGCGCCTCGGCCCGCTCGACCGCCGCGCCGGCGACGCCGTAGGGGATGATCTTCACCGTCGCCAGCATCTGGCGGCGCGCCACCCGCTCGTAGTCGGGCAGGGTGGCCAGCGTGATCGCCTCGTCGATCGCGTTCAGCTCGCGCACGGCGCCGGCATCGACGCGCAGCACGCCCGCCGCCTCGGCATAGAGGTTCGCCCGGCCGGTGAAGGGCGCCGAGACGCTGACGTGCTGCAGGGCGGCGTCCGGCACCAGCGCCGCCGCGATGCGCCCGGCCGCCTCGTCCTCCAGCATGTCGCCGGGCTCGGGCCGGGCGACGATCACGCGATCGATCCCGGCCTCGGCCAGCGCGGTCACGTCGCGGGCCGAGAGCGCCCGCCCCTTCTTCAGCCGTCCCCCGGCGAGGCCGATGGAATGCGCGAGGATCGCGCCCTCGGCCTCGGCGACGGGGAGGGGGCCGAACTTCACGCCGCCTCGCCGATCCGGCGCGCGCCCGGCCGCGTCGCCGGCCGGCGCAGCCGCTCGGTCATCTCGGCCATGACGGCGATGGCGATCTCGGCCGGCGAACGGGCGCCGATGTCGAGCCCGATCGGCGCGTCGATCCGGGCGATCTCGGCCTCGGACAGCCCCGCCTCCTGCAACCGGGCCGCGCGCTTGGCATGCGTGCGCGTCGAGCCGAGCGCGCCGATGTAGAAGACAGGGGCGCGCAGCGCGGCCGCGAGCGCCGGGTCGTCCAGCTTGGGGTCATGCGTCAGCGCCACCACGGCCGTGCGGTGGTCGAGCCCGTGGGCGGCGAGGCCTGCGTCGGGCCAGTCGTGCACCAGGTGCTGGCCAGGGAACCGGCCCTCGCTGGCGAACGCCTCGCGCGGGTCGATCAGCGTCACGTCATAGCCGCTCAGCCGGGCCATCTCGGCCAAGGGCTGGGCGATGTGGACGGCGCCGATGATCGCCAGCCGCAGCGGCGGGTTCGAGATCCAGACAAAGCGCCGACCGTCCTCGGCAAAGCCCGAGCGGTCGGCGTCGAAGGCGTCGGGCACATCCGCATAGCCGAGCACGCGGCGCGACCAGTCCGCGGTGTCGGTCTCGACGGCCAGCTCCTCGCGGCGCGCCCGCGCCTCGACGACGCGCAGGATCAGGTCCTCGTCAGGCCCCTGCCCCTTGCCGATCGGCTCGACCATCACGCGGATGCGCCCGCCGCAGGCGAGGCCGACCGCGAAGGCGTCGTCGTCGCTGACGCCGAATTCCAGCACCCGGCACGTGCCGTCGCCGAGCGCGTCGATCGCCTCGGCGACGACCGCCCCCTCGACGCAGCCGCCCGAGACCGAGCCCATGATCTCGGCCTCGCCGGAGACGGCCAGCTGCGAGCCGACGGGGCGTGGCGCCGAGCCCCAGGTCTCGACCACCGTCGCGAGGACGGCGCCCTTGCCGCCGTCGGTGCCATTCCAGCGCAATCTCGGGGATGCGGTCGTGTTCGGCGAGCATGTCGGCCTCCTCCGCTCTTGCCCCTGAGGTAATCGGCGCCGGGCGCCGTCACAAGCAGTCACAAGCAGTCACAAGCAGTCTCAGCCCAGACGCATCTCGCGCAGCAGGCGCGGCTTCTCGCCCTGGCCCTCGGCCGACGCGATCGTCCGCGCCAGCTCGTCGAGGCTCGCGATGTTGTGCGCGGCGACGAAGGCGTCGACATGCGGCAGCAGCGCGCGCACGCCCTGGGCCCGTGCCTCGAACCCCTCCCAGCGCAACAGCGGGTTCAGCCAGATCAGCCGCCGGCAGCTCAGGTGCAGCCGCTCGGCCTCGCGCGCGAGGCGCGCGGGGTCGTCGCGGTCGAGCCCGTCGGTGATCAAGAGCACGACGGCGCCCTGCGCCAGCACCCGGCGCGACCAGTCGCGGTTGAAGGCCTCGAGGCAGGCGCCGATCCGGGTGCCGCCCTCCCAGTCGCGCGCCTCGTGGCCGGCGCGGCGGAGCGCCTCGTCGACGTCGCGCTCGGCGAAATGCCGGCTGATGTTGGTCAGCCGGGTCGCGAAGGTGAAGACGTGCACCTTGGACCAGCCCGCGCCCCCACCTGCCCCCTGTGCGTTCGCCGCGGCATGCAGGAAGTGCAGCAGCATCCGGCTGTAGGCCGCCATCGAGCCGGAGATGTCGCAGAGCGCCACCAGCGCGGGCCAGCGCTCGCGCCGCTCGCGGCGGGCCAGCACCGGCACGCCGCCGCCGCGCAGGCTCGCCCGCATGGTGCGCCGCCAGTCGGCCAGCCGCCCGCGCGGCGCGCCTTGCGTCCGGCGCGAGGCAAAGGGGCGCACGGGCAGCTCGAGGCGGGCGATGGCGCGCCGCGCCTCGGCGACCTCGGCCGCCGTCATCTGCTCGAAGTCGCGCTGGCGCAGCCTCTCCTGCTCGGAAAAGCTCAGCCGCGCGTCGATCTCGATCTCGTCAGCCTCGCGCTCGGCAGTCTCCGGCGGCGGCCGCTCGGCGCCCGCCGTCAGGCCCTCGGCCGCCCGCTGCTCGCCCGGCTTCCGCTCGCGCTCCTGCGCGGGCACGCGCATCTCGGGCAGCAGCATGCCCATCATCCGCTCCAGGATCTGCGGGTCGCGCCAGAACATGTGGAAGCACTGGTCGAAAACTGCCCGATGCTCGGGGCGCGAGAGAAAGCAGGCGGCCAGCATGTGGTAGAAGTCCTCGCGCCGCTCGAAGCCGCCCGCCGCCACAGCCTCGGCGGCGAGAATGGCGCGCCCGGTGCCGACGGGCACGCCCGCCGCCCGCAGCGCCCGCGCGAAGTGCAGGATGTTCTGGGCCAGCCGGCCCTCGGTCGCGGGGATCTTCGCGGCGATCTTCGGGGGCATCTTCGGCGGCATCTTCGGAACGTGCGCTCCTTCCCCTGCCTCGCACCAGAAGGCGCCGACCCGCACCGGCTGATCGTGGCCTTGGACCTATGACATCGACGGAGGCCGATCAAGACGACGCCAAATCAGGGCCAGATCCGGGCCAGATGCGGGCCGGATCGAGCCGGAGGCAGTCAGCCCAGCCGCGTTCCGGCCGGGACGGGGAAGCCGCGGAGCAGGTCGGCGGCATCGGCGGCTGCGCGGCCGGCGCGCTGCAGGCGCGTCAGGCGGAGCGCTGCCTGGCCGCAGGCGACCAGCAGCGCGTCGTCGAGCACCGTGCCGGGCGGCCCCT
Source organism: uncultured Bacillaceae bacterium (assembly GCA_963763245.1). Classification (GTDB taxonomy): domain Bacteria; phylum Pseudomonadota; class Alphaproteobacteria; order Rhodobacterales; family Rhodobacteraceae; genus Thermohalobaculum. The sequence goes on along the minus strand of CAVXNU010000018.1, from coordinate 40,974 downwards.
GCCCCGCCTCTGCCCGGGACATCAGCACACGCACGCGTTCGCCCGCCAGCTCGGTCCAGGCGCCAGGGGCGGGCGACAGGCCGCGGATATGGCGGTCGAGCTCGGCGGCGGGCCGCGTCCAGTCGATCCGCGCCTCGGCCTTGTCGATCTTGGCGGCATAGGTCACGCCTTCCGCGGGCTGCGGCGTCGGCCGGACGGCCCCGGCCTCCAGCGCCGCCAGCGTCTCGACCATCAGCTCGGCGCCCATCGCCGCGAGCCGGTCATGCAGCGTGCCGGCCGTGTCGCCTGCCCCGATCGGCGTCCGCGCCTCGGCCAGCACGGGGCCGGTGTCGAGCCCCGCCTCCATCTGCATCACGGCGACGCCCGTCTCGGCGTCGCCCGCCATGATGGCGCGCTGGATGGGGGCGGCGCCCCGCCAGCGCGGCAGCAGCGAGGCGTGCAGGTTCACGCAGCCGAGCCGCGGCGCATCGAGCGCCGGCTGCGGGAGGATCTGTCCGTAGGCGACGACCACCGCCGCATCGAGACCGAGAGCGGCGAAATCCTGCAGCACGCCCGGGTCGCGAAACCGCGCCGGCGTCTGCGACCGGAAGGCCGGCCATCTCGGCGGCCAGCTGCACCGGCGAGGGCCGGAGCGCCTTGCCGCGTCCCGCTGGCCGCGGCGGCTGCGTGTAGACGCGCGCCACCTCGTGGCCGGCCGCGATCAGCCGGCGCAGCGTCGGCACAGCGAAGTCGGGCGTTCCCATGAAGGCCAGGCGCATGCGGAGCCTCCCTGCGCGCCCGCGGGCCGGCGCTCAGGCGCGGGCCCGCTCGCGCTTCAGCTTCTTCATCCGCGAGGTGATCATCTGCCGGCGCATCGGGCCGAGATAATCGATGAAGAGCTTGCCGTTCAGGTGGTCGATCTCGTGCTGCACGCAGACCGCCCAGATCCCGCGCATCGTCGCCTCGTGCGCCGCCGCCGGCGAGGTCCGTCCAGCGCACGGTCACGGCCTCGGGCCGGGTCACTGGCGCGTACTCCTCCGGGATCGACAGGCAGCCCTCTTCGTGCTCGCCCAGCTCGTCCGAGGCCCAGGCGATCTCGGGGTTGACCATGGCGATCGGCTGCGGCGTCGCCGCCTCGTCCTCGCGCCGGGCGCAGTCCATCACGATCAGCCGCGCGTTGACCCCGACCTGCGGGGCGGCCAGGCCGATGCCGGGCGCGTGATACATCGTGTCGAGCATGTCACGGGCCAGCTCGCGTATCCCATCGTCGATCTCGCCGACAGGCTCGCAGACCTTCTTCAGGCGGGGATCGGGATGGATGAGGATCGGGCGCAGCATGGGCGCGAACTATGCCAACGCCGAGACTAAATCAATGCTGGCCGACCTGCGCCCGCTTGCCCCCTGACGCAAGGATGCTAGGGTGCAGCTCGGGAACGGGGCGCAGAGGGGGAGAATGCGCCGTGCTTCGATTTTTCGGGCTGGTGTTCCTGGTGCTTGGGTTCGTCGTCCTTGGCTCGGACATCGCCCATTCGGGCGCAGCGGGTCTGCGCCTGACGGCGCTCGGCGAGTGGTGGTTCTGGCTCTCGCCGGACAGCCTTCAGCTGTTCCAGCCCGCGGTCGAGCGCCACGTCAGCGCCGCGCTGTGGGAAAACGTCATCCAGCCGGTGCTTGAATGGTCGCTGGCGGCCGAGCTCTTCGCGCTCGCCGGGCTCTGCTTCGTCCTCTCGGCGATCCGCCGCCGCTGAGCGCGTCAGCCGGTCGGCATCACGTGGATCTCGCGCACATCGGCGCGCCGGTCCTGCCCCAGCGCGAACATCACCGCGCGCGGCGATGTCCTCCGGCTGCAGCTTTTCGGGCTTGGGCTCGTCGAAGAAGCCGGTGTTGACCATGCCGGGCGAGATGACGGTGCAGCGCCCGCCCCATTCGCGCATCTGATCCGCCAGGTTGCCGGCCAGCCCGTGCACGAACCATTTGGTCGCGCCGTAGATCGAGCCCGGGATGTGCTTGCGTCCCGCCGCCGAGCCGGTCATCACCAGATGCCCGCGCGTCTTGCGCAGCTCGGGGAAGGCGACGCGCGCGGTGTAGAGCACGGCCATGACGTTGAGGTCGACCAGCCGGCGCCATTCGTCGGGATCGCCCGCCTCGATGCCTGGGCGCTGCAGCCCCATGCCGGCATTGGCGAAGGCGGCGTCGAGGCCGCCGAAGCGCTCGACCAGCTGGGCCACGGCGCGCTCTTGCTGCGCCAGATCGGTCGCGTCGCCCGGCACCGCCAGCGCCGCCTCGCCAAGCTCGCCCGCCAGCCCCGCCAGCTTGTCGGCGCTGCGCGCCATGAGGCCGACCTTCCAGCCCTCGGCGACCGCGGCGCGCGCCGTCGCCGCGCCGATGCCCGAGGAGGCGCCGGTGATGAAAAGCGTCGGCATGGCGAAACCTCCGGTGCTGGACCCTTCGATGACGCGCCGGGTCGCCCCGGCGTTCCACCCCGACGGGCGCGTCGCGATCAGGCCGCGCGGCGGCCGACGCGCTTCTGCGCCCGCGCGCGGGCCCGGGGATCGGCATCGAACAGCGCCGCAAGCTGCTCGGTCAGCGCGCCAGCCAGCTGCTCGGCATCGGTGATCGTCACCGCCCGCTCGTAATAGCGCGTGACGTCGTGGCCGATGCCGATCGCGACCAGCTCCACGGCGCGGCGCCGCTCGATCATGGCGATGACGTCGCGCAGATGCCGCTCGAGATAGTTCGAGGCGTTGACCGACAGCGTCGAATTCGTCGACCGGCGCGCCGTCCGAGATCACCATCAGGATGCGCCGCGCCTCGGGCCGGTGCACCAGCCGGCGATAGGCCCATTCCAGCGCCTCGCCGTCGATGTTCTCCTTGAGCAGCCCCTCGCGCATCATCAGGCCCAGATTGTTGCGCGTGCGCCGCCAGGGCGCGTCGGCGTCCTTGTAGATGATGTGGCGCAGATCGTTCAGCCGTCCCGGGTTGACGGGGCGGCCATGCCCCAGCCAGTCCTCGCGCGCCTCGCCGCCCTTCCAGGCCCGCGTCGTGAAGCCCAGGATCTCGACCTTGACCTGGCAGCGCTCGAGCGTGCGGGCCAGCACGTCGGCCGAGATGGCGGCAATCGAGATCGGCCGGCCGCGCATCGAGCCCGAATTGTCGATCAGGAGCGACACCACGGTGTCGCGGAACTGGGTGTCCTTCTCGACCTTGAAGCTCAGCGGCGTCGTCGGGTTGACGACCACGCGGGCCAGCCGGCCGGCGTCGAGCAGCCCTTCCTCGCGGTCGAACTCCCAGCTGCGCGACTGCTGCGCCTGCAGGCGGCGCTGCAGCCGGTTGGCCAGCCGGCTGACGGCGCCCCTCAGCGGCTCGAGCTGCTTGTCGAGATAGGCGCGCAGCCGCTCGAGCTCGTCGGGGTCGCTCAGCTCCTCGGCGGGCACCACCTCGTCGAACTTCTGCGTGTAGACCTTGTAGTGCGGGTCGGCGTCGGAGACGGGGCCCGGCTCCTTGCGCTCGGGCGGCGGCATGGCGTCGTCGGCCTCGACCGCCTCCATCTCGTCCATCTCGGCGTCGGAATCGTCCAGGGAGACCTCGACCTGGCTCGAATCCTCCTGCTCGCCGCGCATGTCGTCGGGCAGGTACTCGTCCTCCTGGCCCTCGTCATCGCCGCCCTGATCGCCTTCCTGGCTCTCCTGGTCCTGGCTGTCCTCGGACTCGCTGTCCTGGTCCTCCTGGTCCTCGCGATCGGGGTCGTCGCCCAGCTGGTCGCCATAGCCGAGCTCGTCGATCATCTGGCGGGCGCGCCGGGCGAAGGCGGCCTGGTCCTCGATGGTCGCGCCGATGTCGTCCATGCTGGCGCCGAGGTGCTGGTCGAAGAAATCCTGCCATATCTCGACGAGATGCTCGGAGCCCTTGGGCAGCGCCCGCCCCGTCACCGCCTTGCGCAGCATCAGGGCCGCGGCCTCGTGCATGGGCGCATCCGTGGTGGTGCGCATGCCGGCATAGCCCTGCTTCTCGGCGACGGAGGCCAGCCTGGCGTCCAGATTGTCGGCCACGCCCGGCATGGCGCGGGCGCCGATCGCCTCGCAGCGCGCCGTCTCGAGCGCGTCGAAGATCTCGCGCGCGGTCTCGCCGGGCGGGCAGTAGCGGGCGTTCGTGTCCGTGTTGTGGAAGCGCTCGCGCAGCGCGTAGGCATCGGCCGTGCCGCGCGCCAGCAGCACCTCCGGCGGGTCATCCGCCGGCTGACCTGGGGCAGGCGGAAGCCGGCATTCGTCCGCCCCGGCGGGTCGGCCGAATAGGTGACCTCGATCTCCTCGTTGCCGGAGAGCGCGCGCGTCGCGTCGCCCAGCGCCTTCTTGAACGGGTCTGCGGGGTTCTCGATCTTCTTGTTCATCTCTCTGCAGCGGGGGCAGCCCCCTCCCTGCTCCCCCGGCGGGGCGAGGGGACGCGAGGCGGCGCCCCTTATCCCAGGCTGACGGAGGCGGCGCTTTCGGGCAGCTCCTCGCCGAAGCATTTCTGGTAGATCTCGGCCACCGTCTCGCGCTCGAGCTCGTCGCATTTGTTGAGGAACGTCAGGCGGAAGGCAAAGCCATAGTCGCGGCCGAAGATCTCGGCGTTCTGCGCCCAGGTGATCACCGTGCGCGGGCTCATGACCGTCGAGATGTCGCCGTTCATGAAGGCGTTGCGCGTCAGCTCGGCCACCGTGACCATCTGGCGGATGATCTTCTCGCGGCCGTTGCGGTACTCGGGCGCCTTGGCCAGCACGATCTCGGTCTCGGCGGCGTGCGGCAGGTAGTTGAGCGTGGTGACGATCGACCAGCGGTCCATCTGGCCCTGGTTGATCTGCTGCGTGCCGTGGTAGAGGCCCGTCGTGTCGCCCAGGCCCACCGTGTTCGCCGTGGCGAACAGCCGGAACGAGGGGTGCGGCGTGATCACCTGGTTCTGGTCGAGCAGCGTCAGCTTGCCGTCGACCTCGAGCACGCGCTGGATGACGAACATCACGTCAGGCCGCCCGGCATCGTACTCGTCGAAGACGATGGCCGTCGGCGTGCGCAGCGCCCAGGGGAGGATGCCCTCCTGGAACTCGGTGACCTGCACGCCGTCCTTGAGCTTGATCGCGTCCTTGCCGATCAGGTCGATGCGGCTGATATGGCTGTCGAGGTTGACGCGCACGCACTGCCAGTTGAGGCGCGCCGCGACCTGCTCGATATGCGTCGACTTGCCGGTGCCGTGATAGCCCTGGATCATGACGCGCCGGTTGTGGGCAAAGCCCGCGAGGATCGCCAGCGTCGTGTCCCGGTCGAAGCGGTAGGCGTTGTCGAAGGCCGGCACCCGCTCGGAGGGCTCGGCAAAGCCTTTCACGACCATGTCCGTATCGATCCCGAACGTGTCGCGGACCGAGACATCCACCGTCGGCCGCTCCATCGCGTTCACCTTTCCGCCATCCATGATCCAAACCTCGTTCGCCCGCGGCACGCTCTGGAACATAGCGATCCGCATTGCAAGCGCAACGCAGGCGCAGGGGCGCGGGTGTCACGTGGGTGATGGGGGATAAGGCCGCGCCCCTTTGGTAGGGCTTCCCGGTCGCATCCGGATTGGAAAGCAACCGGCCACTGCGCCGCAGAAGTTCCGCCACTCGGCCGGTTTCCCGGTGTCGGCGCCAGCGGCGTAAGTCGGGTGCGTGTGGGGTCCCGCGATTTTGTCAAATCGTTGGCCTTGAACCCGAACAAAGCAAGATCTGGGCCATGGGAACTGTAATCAGCCTCTTCAACCACAAGGGCGGCGTCAGCAAAACGACGACCGTCTTCAATCTGGGCTGGATGCTTTCGCGCAAGGGTAAGCGCGTCATGCTCGTCGACTGCGACCCGCAGTGCAATCTCACAGGCATGGTGCTTGGCATTGAGGACCTCGAATTGACTGAGAGTATCCAAGGCATGCGAGACGGCAGGCCACTGAACATTAGGGAGGGATTGCTCCCGGCATTCGAGTTGCAGCCGAACCCGCTCCGTGCCGTGGAACTCACGGCTTCCCCGGTGATGATCGCCTCTTCCTTCTTCAGGGCTACATCGGGCTCGCAGAATACGAAGTCACGCTCGGCATTGCTCAGGAATTATCTGGATCGGTTGTTACGCTAAAGAATTTGCCTGGATCCATCCGTCACTTAATCGATATTACGGCCGAAGCCCATTTGATCGATTACATCATCGTGGATATGTCCCCGAGCTTGGGCGCCATAAATCAGAACCTATTGTCGATTAGTCAATACTTTTTGATTCCTATGCACCCAGACTACTTCTCTAACTTAGCCATCAGTTCACTTTCAAACGTGTTGCCGAAATGGAGGCACTGGGCGATTGCCGCCGCTGCCAATCCTGCCCTCAAGAGTGCAGCGTACCCATTCCCAGACAACTGTCCTAAATTCCTTGGTTATATCGTCCAAAAGTATAGGCCGCGGTCGGGAGCGCCGTCGCGCGCCTTTCAAACTTGGTTCGAGCAATTGGAAACTAATGTAGTTCAGCAGTTAATTCCTGCATTGGAGAAATCTGGAATGATGCTCTGCGCGGCAGCGTATAATGATGCCGGAATAGACCCAACCAAACCCATGCTACAGATGCCAGATTTCAACTCCCTCATAGCAAAGTCTCAGGAGCATCAAGTGCCGATATATCAGCTAACGCCGGCGCAACTTGAGCAGGCTGGCACCGTTCTGTCGGTGACGCAATGGTCGCATCAAGACTTTGAGCGTCTCTTTAGCGAAGCAGCTGACAAAGTCATTAAGATAATCGATGCAGACATCGCTTGACGCCTTTGAAAAGTGCATGCGGCGTTAAGTACCGGCATGCACTTACCATCGCTGCTCAGATGGTCACGAGTGTCGTCGACCTTACTGACTTGTTGCGGGCGGAGCTCGTTTTACGGTCAGCGCATTTGATTTCTTCGTGCACGAGATTTCCCGCCTCGGGATCTTGAGTTTAGGCAAGTTCGTCCAAGACCGAGCTTTCAACCGCTTCCCCATACCAATGGAGTCAGCCCTCAGCCTTACTGATCAGGTGCTAGAAACAGAGATACGCACAAAACACGGCTACCTTTCGTTTCAACACCCGGACAAGGTGGCAGACGCCATTCGGCTCTTCAGTGACGTACAGCTCTGGAACGCTGTCGCGGGTGAGTTCGGCTTGACCGCTAAGAAACTCAAGGCAGACCTATCACTCGTGATAGATCGCCGAAATAAGATAGCCCACGAGGCCGACCTTGATCCATCTTATCCTGGGCAACGATGGCCCATAGACCGATCACAGTTGGAGTATGCGTGCGAGCTACTCGAAAAGGTCGTGCGGGCGATTTATAAAGTCGCAGTTTAGTGAGCGTCCAGCACACCCTGAACCCGCCGCGCCGCCTCGATGGCGGCAACGTCGATCTTGCGCATTTCCAGCATCGCCCCGAAGGCGCGTCTTGCCTGCTCCCCGTTGGCGGCCAGCGCCTCGGTCAGGACGCGCGGGGTGATCTGCCGCGAGATCCCCCAGCGGTCCTTGCGACCCGCCGCAGGCGCTCTCCTGCCCGGCATTGCCGGTGATGGCGGTCCAAGAGGCGGTCGGTCTCGGCTTGGTCGTCAGTGGCGACCTTGAAAGACAAGGCTTGCGCGTGCCTGAAGACCGGCCCGCCGTTCAGGCCGACACACGGGATGCCGGCGACGGTGAACCGGACGGTCAGCACGTCGCCCGCCTTGCCCAAGGGAGCGCTCGGGGCGCGCGCAAGATGGTGCCCAGCGCGCCGTGCTCGGCACCTTGCCATCTGGTTAACGCGTCAGACGATCTCGTTTGATTTCAATCACTTAGGAAAGTGTGCACGCGTGCACACCCCGTGCACGGGGCCGCAGATTCCACGGGTCACTGCGGGGCCTGGGCGCGCGCCAGCCGGATCGGCCCGCGCGCCGCCAGCGGGTCGACCGGGCGGCCGGCTTGCGTCACGGCGATCTCGCCCCGGGCCGGCCATCTCGGCGGCGACCCGGCGGACCGCCGGCATCAGCGCCCGCCAGCCCTCGGGCGCCTCGCCACCGCGCGCGCCGCCTCGGACGGGCAGATGCTGCCCCGCCGCGCGGCGAGCAGGCCGGCCGGATGCGCCCCGGCGATGGCGCCGTCCCGATCCTCAGAAATCGACGGCGAGGCCGTTCTTCTCCCAGTCGCCATAGCGGACGGGCTCGGGGCCCTTGCGGCCGCCGCGCTCGGGCGGCAGGTCGAGCGGCGGCTCGGCGCGCCGGCGCTCCTCGGCCTCGGCCAGCGCCCGCTGCGCCGCCGGAGGAAGCTCGGTCGGGGGCGGCGGGGCGGCCTGCGGATCTTCAAGGGGTTTGTCGTTCGACATATATACCTCGCCAGTTCCGCAGCCTGAGGTAGGGCGCGGGGGTTTTCCTGCAAAGGGGACAACATGAACATCGTCAAGACGGGCATGCTGCTGGCGGCCATGACGGCGCTGTTCCTGGGCGTCGGCTATCTGATCGGCGGCACCGGCGGCGCGCTGATCGCGTTGGTCTTCGCGCTCGGGACCAATGCCTACGCCTACTGGAACTCGGACAAGCTGGCGCTGCGGGTGCACCGGGCGCGGCCGGTGACGCGGGCCTCGGCGCCCGAGTTCGTCGGCCTGATCGAGGAGCTGGCGCGCAAGGCCGAGCTGCCGATGCCGGGCGTCTACATCATCGAGAGCGAGCAGCCGAACGCGTTCGCGACGGGGCGCAACCCGGAGAACGCCGCCGTGGCGGCGACGACGGGGCTGATCCGGATCGCTGTCGCGCGAGGAGCTGGCGGGCGTCATGGCGCACGAGCTGGCGCATGTGAAGAACCGCGACACGCTGATCATGACGGTGGCGGCGACGGTGGCGGGCGCGATCTCGATGCTGGCGCAGTTCGGCTTTTTCTTCGGCGGCATGGGCAATGACCGCGACCGCGGCGGCCTGGGCATCATCGGGCGTGCTGCTCTCGGTGATCCTGGCGCCGCTGGCCGCCATGCTGATCCAGATGACGATCAGCCGGACGCGCGAGTACTCGGCCGACCGGATGGGCGGCGAGATCTGCGGCAACCCGCTGTGGCTGGCCTCGGCGCTTGGGCAAGATCTCGGCGGCGGCGCGGCGGGTCGAGCTGCCGACGGCCGAGCGCGACCCGGCCTCGGCGCACCTCTTCATCGTCAACCCGCTGTGCGGGCGCGCGGATGGACAATTTGTTCTCGACGCACCCGAACCCGGCCAACCGCATCGAGGCGCTGCAGCGCCAGGCGGCCGAGATGGGCATCGGCGGCGGGGCGCGCGGCCCGGGGTTCCGCCAGGAGATGGCCCCGGAAATGGCCGAGGCGCCGCGGCGCTGGGGCGTGCCGAACACACGGACGAGCCGCGGGCGCGCCGGGCCCGTGGTCGTGAGCTGGCGGTCGTGAGAGGGCGGTCGTGACGGTCGGCCGCCGGCCGTGCCGGGACGGCGCTGATGCGGGCGGCGCGGCCCCCGACCGGCGGCCCGACCGGCGGCCCGACCGGCAGGATGCCGCCGAGGCGCCGGGGCTCGCGGCGCGCCGGGCGGCGCTGCGGCTGCTCGAGGGCGTGCTCGGCCGCCGCGAGATGCTGGAGGAGAAGGGCGGCGACGGGGCCCGAGCGGGCCGAGGCGCGCGCGCTCGCCGACCTGGCGCTGCGCCGGCTGGGCCAGGTCGACGACGCGCTCGGCCGGTTCGTCGATCGGCCGCCGCCCGGGCCGGGGCGGCAGATCCTGCGGCTGATGGCGACCGAGCTGCTCTTCGCCGGCACGCCGCCGCATGCCGCCGTCGACCTGGGCGTCCGTCTCGCCCAGGGGGCCAAGTCGACGGCGCGGCTCGCCGGGCTCGTCAACGCGGTCGGCCGGCGGCTCGCCGAGGGCGGCGCGGCCATCGTCGCGGCGCAGGACGCGGCCGGGCTGAACCAGCCGGCCTGGCTCGGCGCCCGGCTGGCGCGCGACTGGGGCGCGGATGCCGCGCGCGCGATCGCCCTGGCGCATCTGGCGCCGGCCCCGCACGATCTGACGCCGAAGGCCGAGGCCGACGCCGAGGCGCTGGCGCGCGAGCTCGGCGCCCGGCTGATGCCGACCGGCAGCGTGCGGCTGTCCGAGCGGCCGCAGCTCTCGGCGCTGCCGGGCTATGCCACGGGCGCCTGGTGGGTGCAGGACGCCGCGGCCGCCCTGCCCGCCCGGCTGATCCGGGCGCCGCAGGGCAGGCGCGTGCTCGACCTCTGCGCCGCGCCAGGCGGCAAGACCATGCAGCTGGCCGCCGCCGGCGCGCGCGTGACGGCGCTCGACCTCTCGGAGGCGCGGATGCGGCGGCTGAGCGAGAACCTGCGCCGCACGGGGCTGGCCGCCGAGACCGTCATGGCCGACGCCCTGGCGTGGACGCCCGACGCGCCGTTCGACGCCGTCCTGCTCGACGCGCCCTGCACGGCGACGGGCACCATCCGGCGCCACCCCGACCTGCCGCTCCGCACCGACGGCTCGGGCTTGCCTGAGCTGATCGCGCTGCAGGGACGGCTGCTCGACCGCGCCTTCGGCTGGCTGGCGCCGGGCGGCACGCTGGTCTTCTGCACCTGCTCGCTGCTGCGCGACGAGGGCGAAGCGCAGGCCGACGCCTTTCTTGCGCGCACGCCGGGCGCCGCATTGGCGCCAATCATGAGCGACGAGGCGATCCCGCCGGAATTCGTGGCCGACGGCCGGCTGCGCACCCGGCCGGACCAGTGGGCCGAGTTCGGCGGCGTCGACGGGTTCTTTGCCGCGCGGTTCGTTCGGCGCTAGCTGGAGCGGCATTCCCCGCTCGCCCCATCGCAGCCTGTCGGGACAGGGGATCCGCTCGACGGCGTGTGGTGGGTTGCACCCACCCTACGGCGCGGCGGGGGAGTCGGTCCGTTGAACTGGCCGAGCACCCGCGGCGGGTCGTTGGCGGGCGGGTCGCGCTTGTGCGGGAATGACGGTGCGTGTTCGGGCGGGCGGACCGTCGATGGTGCTCCTCCATATCACTCGGCGGCGCGGATGATGCTGGGGCGGGGCGGCCGGCGGGGTCTTCCCAGAGGATGTCGGCGGGGGGCTGGCGGCGGAACTCGCGCGCCAGCCGGCGGTCGGCGCGGCGGGCGGCGCCGCCGCCCGAGAGGGCGCCGGCCAGCGAGGCGATGCCGCGGCCGAGCCAGATCCGCGCCGCCAGCGCCGCCGGCGTCACGACCAGCGTCAGCACGGTGGCGATGCCGAGGCCGAAGACGACCGCGGTGGCGAGCTGGGTCCACCAGAGCGCCGTCGGCGCGCCCACCATGATGCGGCCCGTCGCGAAGTCGAGGCTGGTCGCGAACATCATCGGCACGCAGCCCCGCCATGGTCGTGATCGTCGTCAGCAGCACCGGCCGGATGCGCGCCTCGGCGGTGCGCACGATCGCCTCGAGCGGCGGCATCTGGCGCGCTGAACTCCTGGAAGGTGTCGATCAGCACGATGTTGTTGTTCACGACGATGCCGGCCAGCGCGACGATGCCCGTCCCGGTCATGATGATCGAGAAGGGCTGGCCCATGACCAGCATGCCGATCAGCACGCCCGTCACCGACATGACGACCGCCGAGAGCACCAGCACGGAGTTGTAGAGCGAGTTGAACTGCGCCAGCAGGATCACGAACATCAGCCCGAGCGCGCCGGCGAAGGCGTACATCAGGAACGCCTGGCTCTCCTCCTGCTCCTCGCGGTCGCCGGTGAACTTGGCCTGGACCGAGGCCGGGAACGGGTGCTCGGCGGCGATCCAGTTCTCGAGCTCCTCGATCTTGGCGATGTCCGAGACGCCGTCGGCGACGTCGGCGCGCACGAGGAAGAAGCGCTCGCCGTCGCGCCGGTTGATCTGGTCGAGCTGCGGCACGGGCTTGCGCTCGACGAAGGCCGAGAGCGGCACGTGGCCGCGCGTCGGTCGGCACCTTCAGGCTCGTCGAGCGTCGAGAGCAGCCGGTCCTCCGCCGGGAAGCGCATGCGGATGTCGATCTCGTCGTCGCTGTCGTCCGGCCGGTAGGTGCCGAGGAGCGCGCCGCGCGTCACGAGCTGCACCATCGGCCCGACGGTGGCGACGTCGGCGCCGTAGCGCCCGGCGGTCGCGCGGTCGACGGTGATCTCCCAGTCGATGCCGGGCAGCGGCCGGGTGTCGTCGATGTCGACGAGCCCGGGCGTCGCCTCGAACTGCGCCCGCGCGATCTCGGTCGGCGCGGTGCAGGTCGTCCCAGTTCGGCGATGTGCAGCTCGAGCTGCAGCGGCTTGCCCTGCTGCGGGCCCGTCCTCCTGGCGTCGCCAGCTCGGCGACGAAGCCCGGCAGCCCGGCGATCCGCCGCTCGATCTCGGCCAGCATCTCGTCGCCAGGCGGCGCTGGCCCCAGGGCGCGAGCTCGACCTGCACCTGCCCGATGGAGTCGGTCGGCCCCTCGTTGCCGCCCTTGTTGGCGAGCCCGCCGCCGCCCGAGAAGGCGAAGACGGACTCGATGCCCTCGATCGGCCGGAGTGCGCTGCTCGACGGCGCGCACCATGCGGTCGGCCTCGGCCAGCGAGATGTTGCCGCGGGCGCGGACATAGACGATGGCGCGCTCGGGCTCGGTCTTGACGAAGAACTCGACGCCCTTGTTGTGCGCGCCGTAGTAGCACGACCGTGCCGGCCATGAAGGCGATGGCCGCGGCGATCGCGAGGAACGGCCCGGCGGGGTTGAGCGTGATCGAGCGCGATCAGCCGGCCGAACGGGGTCCGCGCGGTAGCCGCTCGGCGACCGGCCGCGCGGCCGGCGGCGCCGGCGCGGCACGAGGCGCGACAGCGCGCGGCTGATCCGGCCGGCGACGCCGCCGAGCACGGGCACGTAGATCAGGGCGACGATCAGCGAGGCCGACAGGACGAAGATCAGCGTGATCGGCAGCTGGCCCATGAACTTGCCCGGCATGCCGGGCCAGAACAGCATCGGCAGGAAGGCGCAGAGCGTCGTCGCCGTCGACGAGACGATCGGCCAGAACATCCGCTTGGCGGCCGCGCCATAGGCGCGCATCGGCCCGGTGCCGGCCTGGATCTCCTTGTCGGCGTATTCGACGACGACGATGGCGCCGTCGACCAGCATGCCGACGGCCAGGATCAGGCCGAACATCACCATGTTGTTGACCGGCAGGCCGAAGGCCGACATCAGCGCGAAGCTGAGCAGGAACGAGCACGGGATCGAGATCCCGACCAGGATCGCCGAGCGGAAGCCCAGCGTCGCCAGCACGACCATCATCACCATCAGGATCGCGGTGATGCACCGAGCCTTCGAGCTGGCCGACCATGTCGCTTGACGTGGCGCGACTCGTCCATCGAGAAGTCGACGGTGACGGCGCGCTGCAGCGGCGCGGGCCACTTGGCGACCTCGGCACGCACGATGTCGCGGGCGGCGTCGACCGTCTCGATGATGTTCTCGCCGATGCGCTTGGAGACCTGCAGCGAGATCGACTTGCTGGCCGTTGTAGCGCGCCTCGCCGGTCGAGTCCTCGAAGGTGCGGCGGATCTCGGCGACGTCGCGCAGGCGGACGACGCGGTCGCCGCTGACCTTGACGGGCAGGTCGTAGACGTCGCGCCGCCGACTCGAAGGCGCCGGGCACCTTGACCGCGAAGGTCGCCGTGTCGCTCTCGACGCTGCCGGCGGCGACCAGCATGGTTGTTGCGCTGGACGACGTTCAGCACCTCCTGCGGCGGTGACGTCCAGCGCATCGAGCCGCAGCGGGTCGATCAGGACCTCGAGCATCTCCTCGCGGTGGCCGGTCAGCTTGGCCTCCAGCACGCGCGCATCGCTCTCGACGGCGCGGCTGAGATCCTTGGCGAGCCGCAAGCAGCGTGCGCTCGGGCACCTCGCCCGAGAGCGAGACGACGAGCACCGGGAACTCGGAGAGGTTGACCTCGGAGATCGTCGGCTCCTCGGCATCGGCGGGGAACTCGGCCTGGGCCTGGTCGAGCTTGTCGCGGACTTCGGCCAGCGTCGCCTGCTTGTCCCAGCCGAACTCGAACTCGAGCAGCAGGCCGGCATGGCTCTCGGAGGCGACGCCCGTCATCTGCTTCAGCCCGTCGAGGCCGCGCATCTCGGTCTCGAGCGGCTTCACCAGCAGCCGCTCGGCATCCGTCGCCGAGACGCCCGGCAGCGGCACCGAGATGTAGAGGACGGGGATGTCGATGTTGGGCGCGCCTTCCTTCGGCAGCGTGAAATAGCTGACGAGCCCGGCCGCGACCGAGACGAGGATCAGCGCCAGCACCATGCGCGCGCGCTCGGTGCACCAGGTGACGAGGCCGGTCATTCCGATCTGGTCCAGCGCCACGGGCGTCGCGGCGACCCGGCGGCCTTCGCGGACGAACTCCTGGCCGACGACGATGATGTCGGCCTCGTCCGGCAGGCCCCGAGACCCAGATGCCGTTCGGCGCGTCGCGCATGATGGTGACGGGGTGGAACTCGGCGCGGCCGGCCTCGGCGATGCGCACGCCGAGCTGGCCCTCGTCGTCCAGCGTCAGCGCCGATTGCGGGACCAGATGCGCCGTCTGCGCCGGCAGCGCCACGGTCAGCTCGGTCGTCATGCCGGCGCGGATGGCGCGATCGGGGTTCGGCAGCGTGACCTCGACCTCGAAGGTGCGCGTCGCCTCGTCCGCCACGCGGCTGATGAAGGTGATCTCGCCCGCCGCCGTCATGCCGTTGATCAGGCGCGCCTGGGCCGTCTGGCCGAGGCTGAGCTGGTCGACGTCCTGCTCGGAGACGAAGGCCTCGACCTTGATCTCGCTGAGGTCGACGACGTCGGCGCAGAGCGCGCCCGGCACGAGCAGCGCGCCGAGCTCGGCCGTGTCGCTCTCGAGCACGCCGTCGAAGGGCGCGGCGATCTCGAGCCGCGCGATGTCCCAGCGCACGCGATCGAGCCGCGCCTGCGAGGCGCGCAGCCGGGCGCGCTCGCCCTTGGCGGCGGTCTCGGCCGTGTAGCCGCGCTTTTCGAGCTGCGTCGCCGCCGAGGCCATGGCCTCGCGCCTCGGCCAGCGCCGCCTCGGCTTCGGCCAGCTCGGCCGCGCGTACGCCCGGGTCGAGGCGGCAGAGCACCTGCCCCTGCTCGACCACGGCGCCCTGGCGGAGCGGCTCGGAGATGACGCGGCCGGAGGTCTCGGCGGCGACCTCGACGTCGCGGAGCGCCTGCGTCCGGCCGCGCAAGGTCAGGGTGGCGCTGGTCTCCTGCGCCCGGCTCTGCAGCACCATGACGGGCACCGGCGCGTCGGCGCCCTGCCCCGCCTCAGACGGTCCGGATGCGGCGGCTGCCGCGGCGGCAACAGGCGTCGCGGCCGCGGTTTCCTCGGCCGAGGGGTGCCGCAGCTCGAACCAGTAGAAGAGCGCCGCGGCGACGAGCAGCGCCGTAAGCAGCGATATCGGACGCATGATAACCCTTAGCCTGCGCAACGCTCGGTGGCCAATAGCGAGATCGGCCGCCGTCCCCCGGGGTGTCCGCCCGGGCCTCTCCACGTATCGTCTCCCGGAAGCTCTAACGGCAGAGTTTGCCGGTTCCTGCGTTGACGTTCGCGTAAGATAGGGCGCTGCCCGCGCGGCGGAAAGGGCGCGCACCGCCGCAGGGCAGCCTCAGTCCTTGCGCGCAGATGCGCCGAGCTCTGCTCGAAGAGGAGCTTGCGCTCGGCCTCGTCCGGCGGCGCCTGCCGGCGCAGCTCCTTGCCGAGGTCGACGGCCCGCTGCACCGCCGGGCGCTCCTTGACGCGCGCCCGCCAGGCGCCGAGGTGCGGGAAGGCGTCGAGCGCGGCGCCGAGCGGCTTGGCGATCAGCACCCAGGGCCAGCAGATCATGTCGGCGATCGAGTACTCCGTGCCGACGATCCAGTCGCGGCCGCCCAGCCGCTCGTCGAGGACGCCGAGCAGGCGGTCGTACTCGCCCGCATAGCGGCGGCGGCCATAGTCGCGCTCGGCTTCCGGCGCGTAGTTGACGAAATGGCTGAGCTGGCCGGCCATCGGGCCCTGGCCGCCGACCTGCCAGAAGAGCCACTCCATCGCTTCCTTGCGATGGCGGCGGTCGGGCGGCAGGAAGCGGCCGGACTTCTCGGCCAGGTACCAGAGGATGGCGCCCGACTCGAAGACGCTGACGGGGGCGGGGCCGAACTCCGGCGCCGGGTCGTGGTCGACGATCGCGGGCATCCGGTTGTTGGGGCTGATGGCGCGGAACTCGGGCGTGAACTGGTCGCCCTTGGAGATGTTGACGGGGACCATGCGGTAGGGGGCGCCGAGCTCTTCGAGCAGGATGGCGACCTTCCAGCCGTTCGGGGTGGGCCAGTAGTAGAAGTCGATCATGGGGCTCGCCCCCCTCCCCGGCCCTCCCCCCGTCGGGGGGCGGAGGGGCGCGCCTCGGGCGTCGGTCCTTGCGCGGCGGCGCCGGTCTCGATGAGGGCGTCGATGTCGGCCTCGCGCAGCCCGGCCTCGGCCAACACCTCGCGGGTGTGCTGGCCGAGGCCCGGGCCGCCCAGGCGGTGCTCGGTCGGGGTGCCCTCGAAGCGGGCCGGCGGCCGGGTCTGGCGCAGGCGGCCGGCGACGGGGTGGTCGAGCTCGACGATCAGCGCGTTGGCGGCGATCTGCGGGTGGCGGATCATCTCGCGCCGGGTCAGCACGGGGGCGCAGGGCACGTCGTGGGCGTCGAGGATCCGGGTCCACTCGGCGGTCGTGCGGGCGCCGAGCACGCCTTGTGTCATCTCCAGCCGCTCGGATTTGTGGATCTCGAGGCCAGCCGAGGTCAGGAAGCGGGGATCCTCCTTCCAGTCGGGCCGGCCGACCGCATCGGCCAGCCGCTCCCAATCGCGCCGGCGGAAGGCGGCGACCGAGATGTAGCCGTCGAGCGTCTGGTAGATGAGGTCGATGAAGCTCTGGCTGGTCTCGGCCTCGATCTCCTGCCCGACGAAGGTGTGGTTGCCCATGTCGGACGACCAGAGGAAATGGATCACCGTGTCGAGCATCGAGAGGTGGATGTGCTGTCCCTCGCCCGTCCGCTCGCGCGCGAAGAGCGCGGCCGTGATCGCCTGCGCCGCGGCGAAGCCGGTCAGCTTGTCAGGCAGGATGGTGCGCACGAGCGCGGGCCGGCGCTCGTCAGAGGCGGCCTGCACGGTGGTCAGGCCGGAGAGCGACTGCACCAGCGGGTCGAAGACGGGCTTCGAGGCATAGGGCCCGGTCTCGCCGAAGCCGCAGATCGAGGCGTAGACGATGTCCGGCTTTGCCGCCCGCGCGGCCTCGTAGCCGATGCCGAGCCGGTCGGCGACGCCCGGGCGGAAGTTCTGCATGACGACGTCGGCGCCCGCGATCAGCCGCATCAGCGCCTCGCGCCCGCCCGGCCGCTTCAGGTCCAGCACGACCGAGCGCTTGTTGCGATTGTTGTTGAGAAAGCTCGCCGACATGCCGCCGCGCTCGGTGGCGACGCTGCGGGTGTTGTCGCCCGTCGGCGGCTCGACCTTGATGACGTCGGCCCCCTGGTCGGCCAGCATCATCGCGCCGAGCGGGCCCGAGATCATCTGCGTCAGGTCGACGATCCGCACCCCGTGCATCGGTCCCGGCATGGCCTCTCCGCGTCCTTCAGCCTGCAAGCCTGCGGGACCTTAGGCCGATTCCGCCAAAGGCAAAATCGTCGTTTGTTCGGGCACGCCCGCAGGCGAAGGATTTGCGGGCGAAGGGCCTTTCACTCGGCGTCGCAAGGGCGTAGGTATGGCGCCGCCGGCCAGGGGCTGCGGCAGGGAGACGGCGTTGAGCGAGACCGACAGCTTCATCCAGGAGGTGACCGAGGAGGTCCGCCAGGACCGAATGTTCGCGCTCTGGAAGAAGTGGGGCCCGTTCGTGATGGGCGCCGTCGTGCTGATCGTGGGCGCGGCCGCGCTTTGGTCCTGGAACCAGGCGCGGGAGCGGGCCGCGGCCGAGGCGCGCGGCGCCGCGCTGCTGGCGGTGGACGCGGACTCGCTCGAGGCGCAGCTGGCGCTGGCCGACCAGCTTCAGCCGCCGGCACGCATCGTCGCCGAGCTTGCCGCGGCAGCCCAGCTTGCCCGCGCGGGCGAGACCGCCGATGCGGCGCAGCGCTATCAGGCAGATCGCGACGCGCGACGATGTCGCGGCGCATTACCGCCAGCTGGCGCTGCTGCAGGCGGTGCGGCTCGAGGCGGCGACGGCCGACCCCCAGGCGGCGCTCGCCGAGCTGGCGCCGCTGATCGAGACCTCGCCCTATGCGCCGCTGGCGCGCGAGCTGGCGGCGGCGCTCCACCTCCGGGCCGGCGACCGCGAGGCGGCCCATACCGAGCTCGAGGCGATCCTCGCCGATCCGCGGGCGACGGCCGGGCTGAAGCTGCGGGCGCGCGAGCTCTTGATCGCGTCCGGCGGCACGCTGCCCGCGCAGTCCGGCTGAGCGGCGCGGGCGAGCCGATGACGACGCGGCGATCGTTTTTTCGCGGCTTGAGCCTGGCGATTGCGGTGGCGGCGCCGCTGCAGGCCTGCGGCATCACCGACTGGTTCAACGACGAGGAGCCGCTGACCGGCGAGCGCGTCCACGTCCGCAATCAGCTCACCGGCTACGAGGCCGAGCGCGTCGGGACGGCCGAGCCGCTGCCGCCGCCGGTGACGAACGCGGAATGGACGCAGACCAACGCGCTGCCGACCCATGCCGCCGGGCATCTGACCGGGCCGGCGACGCCGACGCGCGCCTGGACCGCCGATGCCGGCGAGGGGGCGAGCGGGGAGGCGGTCATCACCGGCGCGCCCATCGTGGTCGGCGGGCGCGTCTTCACGCTCGATGCGGCCGCGCAGCTCAGCGCCTTCGACGCCGGGTCGGGCGCGCTGGCCTGGCGCACGGATCTCTCGCCCGAAGGCGAGGACGGCGAGGAGGGTTTTGGCGGCGGGCTCGCCTCGGACGGCCGCTTCATCTACGCCACGACCGGCTTCGGCGAGGTGCTGGCGATCGGCGCAGGCTCGGGCGAGATCGCCTGGCGCTTCCGTGCCGGCGCGCCGATCAGGGCCGCGCCGGCGGTCTCGGGCGGCTTCGTCCTGGCGGTGACGCGCGACAACCGGGCGATCGCGCTCTCGGCGATCGACGGCCAGGCGCTGTGGCAGCTCGACGGGGCCAGCTCGAACGCCGGGCTGCTCGGCGGCGCGAGCCCGGCGATCTCGGGCGACTTCGCCGTCGTGCCCTTCGCCTCGGGCGAGATCGTGGCCGTGCAGCTCTCGACGGGCCGGCGGGTCTGGAGCGCCGTGCTCGGCGGGGCGCGCCGCGGGCTCGCCCGTTCGGCCATCGCCGATGTCAGCGGCGACCCGGTCATCATCGGCCGGGCCGTGGTGGCGGCCAACCAGTCGGGCCGCACGGTCGCCGTCGACGGCCAGACCGGCGGGCGCGGCTGGACGCGGTCGATCGGGGCGATCGGGCCGCTGTGGTCGTCGGGGGCGTCGATCTTCATGGTGACGGACGATCTCCGGCTGACGCGGCTGTCGCTGCAGTCGGGCGAGACGATCTGGAGCACCGAGCTGCCGGCCTACGAGGATCCCGAGGACCGCGACGATCCGATCGGTTATTCCGGGCCGACGCTGGCCGGGGACCGCGTCCTTGTCACCGACTCGACCGGCAACCTGCTGCTCTTCGACCCGGCGACGGGCGAGCGGCTGGGCGCGGTCGAGCTGACGAGCGGGTCGACGACGGGCGCCGTCGTCGCCAATGCGACGGTCTTCGTGCTGAGCGACGATGCGACGCTTCAGGCGTTCCGCTGAGCGCCGGCCTGCGCGGCCGACGCGGGCAGGCTGCCGCTGCACCTTTCGGGCGCGGTCATGTCACGTCGCCGGAGAGAAAGACGGGAGGCGCGCATGAGCGGAGTTCCCCGGCGCCCCGCGCTGCTGCTGGCGGGTGCACTGTGCCTGGCGCTGCTGCAGACGGCCGCGCCGGTCCCGGCGCGGGCGGCGGCGCCGGCCGCGCTGCTGCCGTCCTTCGCGGGTCTGGTCGAGGCGACGCAGCCCGCCGTCGTGACGGTGCAGACATCGGTCGAGGCCGGCAATGCCGAGCTGGGCGAGGCGGCGCGGCCTGACGACTCCGAGCCCGGCCTGCGCGAGTTCTTCCAGCGCTTCTTCAACAAGGATGCGGACCCCAGCGCCCCGCGCGCCCTGCCCCATGACGACGAGGCGGAGCCGGTGGGGCTCGGCTCGGGCTTCATCATAGAGCCGAGCGGGGTGATCGTCACGAATTACCACGTGATCGAGGGCGCCGACGAGATCACCGTCATCCTGGACGACGGGACCGAGCTTGACGCCGAGCTGGTCGCGACCGACGACAAGACCGACATGGCCGTGCTGCGCGTCGATGCCGGGCGCCGGCTGCCGACGGTGACCTGGGGCGATTCCTCGACGGTCAAGGTCGGCGACTGGGCGGTGGCGATCGGCAACCCGTTCGGCCTCGGCGCCTCGGTCAGCGTCGGCGTGATCTCGGCCAAGGGCCGCAGCATCAACGCCGGGCCCTATGACGACTATTTCCAGATCGACGCGCCCATCAACCGCGGCAACTCGGGCGGACCGCTGTTCGACCAGCAGGGGCGGGTGATCGGCGTCAACGCGGCGATCTTCTCGCCCTCGGGCGGCAATGTCGGCATCGGCTTTGCCATCCCGGCGAACCAGGCGCGCGCCGTCGTCGAGGAACTGCTCCGGCACGGCGTGATCGAGCGCGGCTGGCTGGGCGTCTCGATCCAGCAGGTGACGCCCTCGATCGCCGAGAGCCTGGGGCTCGACCGGGCGGCGGGCGCCATGGTCGCCGACGTCAACGAGGACGGACCGGCCGCCCGCGGCGGCGTGCGGCGGGGCGACATCATCCTGGAGTTCGACGGCACGCCGATCGAGACGGTGCGCGACCTGACCCGCACGGTGGCAGACACGGCGCCAGGGCGCCGCGCGCATGTCCGGCTGCTGCGCGACGGGGACGAGCGCGTCCTGATGGTCGAGACCGGCCGCTATCCGAGCTGATGCGCCGCGCTTGGCGGCGGCGACATGGGGCGGTGCGATGCCGGGCCGCCGCGGGAACGCCCACGGCTTCCATTCCGTTCTCGGCCGGTGGAACAGCCATCTTGGAGAAATCGGAATGCGTCGCATGGCACTGAGCGTCGTCCTTGTCGGGGCCTGGCTCGTCCCCGTCGCGGCCTTGGCCGACGACCGGGAGCCGACGCCTGACGAGCGCGCCAGCATCGAGGGCGTGCTTAGCGGCGAAGGCTTCGTCAAATGGGACGAGATCGAGTGGGACGATGACGGGTACTGGTACGTCGACGACGCCGAGACGGCGGACGGGCAGGACTATGACCTGAAGCTCGATCAGACCTTCGACGTCATCGAGCGCGAAGAGGATTGACATCGTCTCCGGATGATCGGTTCTCTGCCCTGAGCCGAATGCGATGGCCTGCTCACGCTCCGCTACGCGTGGACGCTCACGCAAGCCTTGGAAACAAGGGATCTGGCCCAGGCCGTTCAGCAAATCGAAACCGTGGCCGCTGACCGTCCGGCCAAGCGGCGAAGGACCCTCTCGGAGGCCGTATGAGCGGAGAGCGGGGGCGCCGCGCTGGCGCCTCCGGTCCCAGCCCTCCGGTCCCGGCCCGCCGGCCTCAGCCAGCGCGCATCGGCTTGAGCGCCTCGGCCCAGCGGCGGAGCTCGCCGAGGAGGGCGTCGGCGCTCTGGGCGTGGATCTCCTCGGGCACGAAGCGGCCGTCCTTCATGTGCTGGCTGACGAAGGGGATCGTCACCGCCTCCATGATCGGCATCATCTTCAGCGTCGTCAGGGTCAGCTTGGTCACCTGCACGGCGCGGATGCCGCCCGAGACGCCGCCATAGCTGACGAAGGCGGCGGGCTTGTAGGTCCATTCGTTGTAGACGTAGTTGAGCGCGTTCAGCAGCGCCGGCGTCGGGCCGAAATTGTATTCGGGCGTGACGAGCGCGAAGGCGTCAGCCGCGGCGACGCTCTCGGACCAGCGCCTGGTGTGCTCGTGCTCGTATTGCTGCATGCGCGGGTGGCGCGGCTCGTCGTAGACGGGCAGCGCGAAGTCGGCGAGGTCGACGAGCTCTGTGTCGAAGCCGGCCTCCTTGCGCGCGACGCCGTGGAACCACTCGGCGACTGCCGGGCCAACCCGGCCGGGCCGCGTGCTCGCGACGACGATGTTGAGACGTAGAGCCATGAACCTTCCCTCTCCGCTGCTCGGCTGATCGCCTGATCAGGCACGCGGCCGCACCTCTTGGTCCGCCGGCGCCGCGCCCGACGCCGCGCCCGACGTCTGCGCCTAGCTTGCCCGCGCCAGTTTGGTCTCCGAGGGCCCCGCCGCGTCGGCGAACCGGCTGCCCAGAAGCATGATCAGCTCTCCAGAGGAAAGCAGGGCCACCCTCTCCTCGCGGGTCAGCCAGCCGACCGCCTGCAGTGCGTCGGCGGCGGCCTCGATCTTCGCCCGCGCCGTGATCTCGGCCAGATGGTCGTGCTCGCGCGCGGGCTCGGGGGCGGGCGTCGGCAGCGTCGCCAGATGATCGGCGCGGAGGGCCGGCTCGCTCGCCAGCTCGAGGATGCTGACGCCGCTGACGCCTGCGACCGCCTTCTCCGCAGCGAGCGCGGCCTGCACCACGAGCGGCGGGTTCCGATCCTCGGGGATGTCGAGCACGCCGAGAGCGGTGCCGAGCCGGCGATCGCCGCTCATCCGCGACAACGCCGGAGCGAGGATCAGGCCCGCCAGCACCGGCGAGGTCCAGGCCAGGAGGTCCGGCGAGAACTCGAGCAGCACGGCGCCCGAGAGGACGCCGGCGATGACATGCCATTTGTGGTAAGCGAAGGCCTGACCCCAGGTCATCGCCTCGCCGCTGCGGCGTTGTGCCGACCAGCCGCTGTCGCGCCCCGTCACGATCTCCCAGACCTGGCGCACTTGCATCAGCATCAGGACGGGCGCGAAGAGGGCCGACAACAGGAGCTCGAGGAGCGCCCCGGCGACCAGCCGATGCGCGCCGCCCAGCCGATCCCGAAGTTCGCTCAAGAACAGCGCCCGGACGAGGCCGATCGCCTTTGGCAGGAGGAGAAGGACCGCCGAGAGCACGAACAGAAAGACCATGCGTTCGGCGTCGAAGATCGGCCAGTCCGGGAAGAGCTGCAGCTCCGCCGAGAAGTATTCCGGACGGAAGAGGAGGCTCTGCGCCGTGAGCAGCGCGCCGGTCAGCAGCATGGCGAGCCAGATCGGCGACATGAGATACGAGCCGATGCCGATGGCGAAGTGCATCCGGCTGGCCGGCACGAGCCCCTTCGCGCCGATCACGCGGCTGTGCTGCAGGTTGCCCTGCGCCCAGCGCCGGTCCCGCGTCGCAAATTCGACGAGCGAGGGGGGCGATCCCTCCCAGCTGCCGGAAAGATCGAAATCCATCCGGACCTTCCAGCCTGCCCGGCGGATCAGCGCCGCCTCGACGAAGTCGTGGCTGAGGATATGCCCGCCGAAGGGCGGCCGGCCGGGCAGGTCGGGCAACCCGCAGCTCTCGGCGAAGGCGCGCACGCGGATCAGCGCGTTGTGGCCCCAGTAATTCCCGTCATCGCCCTGCCAGGCGGCATAGCCGCGGGCGACGACCGGCCCATAGAGCCGGCCGGCGAACTGCTGCAGCCGCGCAAACAGCGTATCGCCCCCGATCGAGGACGGCAGCGTCTGGAGGATGCCGAGCTCGGGGGCGGCCTCCATGCGGCACACCATGCGGACGATCGTCTCGGGCGCCATGACGCTGTCGGCGTCGAGCACCAGCATGTGGTCGTAGCGCGCGCCCCAGCGCTCGACGAAATCGCGCAAGTTGCCAGCCTTGCGCCCGACGTTCTTCGGGCGCCTGCGATACCAGACTTTCATCCGACCGGCGAGCGAGCGGCGCAGCCATGCATAGGCGGCCGTCTCACGGACCCAGACGGCCGGGTCCGTCGTGTCGGACAGAATGAATATCTCGAACGCGGCCCCATGACCGGCCTCGGCGAGACCCTCGGCCATGGCCTGCAGCGCGCCGGTCACGGCGGCCGGGTTCTCGTTGTAGACGGGCATGACGATGACCGTCCGGGCGTTCAGCGGCCGTCCCTCATCGCCATCGCGGACCCGGGCCGCCAGCAGGCCGGCGATGGCTTGGGTCGACGAGAACCCGATCCAGCCGAAGGTGATCGTGAACAGCACGAGGAGCAGGAGCTGGAGGAGCGTCGAGGTCTCGTTGCCGAAGACCAGCATCATCTGCCAATTGCCGTACCAGGCCAGTGCCGCGGCGCCGCCGAAGGCGATCAGCCTGGCCAGGATAACGCGGATGCTCGGTCCGGCTTTGCGGCGGGCAGGGATGCCCTTGAGCGACTGAGTCGGCATGCCGAGCGGCGCCGCGGCGGGTGTCGAGCCTGCCGGCTTCGCCGTCTCCGCCATCAGGCAGGCGTCCATCGATAGATCCATCGTTCAGAGAGCGGCCCGTCCTGACCGACAAGTACGATTTGAAGCTCGACCAGTTCCTCCTCGCCCGGAGAAAACTCGAAGATCACACGCGTCGTCCTGCCGTCCGGCAGCTCGCGAAGCGTGAGGCCGCCGACCTCGCCCGTGCTCACCGTCGCCTGGACCTGCGGCGGTGCGGGCCAGCGTTGATCCGCCGCAAAGTCGACGGCCATGACGCGTCTGCGTGGATCGCGCATCGACCTGCCTGATCGTGTGGCGTGAACTCGAGCGATTGGTACATCATCCGGAGGATTTGCGCACCAGTTGAGCGCATAGGCGAATTCGTGGCCTTGCTCGGTCGGGCCCAGTGGCTCGCTGGGGCTCCAGAACGAGACGACATTGTCGTTCGACTCGTACTCCGTCGGGATCTCGACCAGGACGACCGCGCCCTGGCCCCAGGCGTCGAGCGGCTCGACCCAGCCGCTCGGACGCTTGCCGTAGCGTGCCTCGTCATCCTCGTAGTGCTCGAAGTCGCGCCGGCGCTGGGTCAGCCCGAACGCCTTGGGATCCATGTCCTGAAATGCCGAGATCTGGACCTGACGCGGATTGGTCAGGGGACGCCACAGCCGCTCGGCACTGCCGGTGACCATCTGCAGGCCTTCGCTGTTGTGAACGGCGTTGCGATAGTCGTCGACGCCCGAATGCCATTGCGGGCCGAAGAGGAACATCGAGGTCAGGGGCGCGATGCCGATCTGGCCGAGCGGCTCGCGCGGGAAGAGGGTGCACCGCGTCTGCATTGTGGTCGTCTCGCCAGGGGCGATGTCGAATTCGAAGGCGCCCGAGCAGGATCGGCTGTCGAGCAGCGCGCGGACGACGAGCGACCGCGCACCGTTCGCGGGCTGCACGATCCAAAAATGGCGGAAGGCCGGGAACTCCTCGCCCTTGGCGTCGCCCGTGCCCAAGGCCAGCCCGCGCGCGGACAGGCCGTAGACCATGTCGCGCGCAATCAGCCGGAAATAGCTCGCGCCCTGGAAGACGGCGAACTCGTCCATACTGTCGAGGCGGTTGATGTTGTGGCGCAGCCGGAAGCCCGAAAAGCCGAGGCCGGGGGCGCTCGCCGCCGCGTCGGCGACCGCGGCGGGATCGAAGACGGCGGAATCGAAGTCGAACAGCGTCGGGCTGAACGGGATCTCCTGCGCGCCGCCAGGGGTGACGATCGAGATCCCCACCATATCGCGGTAGATGAACCCCGGCGGCAGCAGGTCGATGGCGAAGTTGCTCCGCTCCGAGCCGACGGGGATCGTCCGCGGCCGGATCGCGCGATATTTCGCCAGATCGAGATCGGCGAACGGGCCGGTCGGCTCGACCGTGGCGGGCTCGAACGATGCCTTGGAAAGCTCGCGCGCCTTTGCCACGACCTCGGCATAGGAGCCGGGCGCGGGAGGCGGCGGAGCGGCTGGGACCGGCGTCTCTTCCGCGGCCGCCGCCGCCGCGGCGCCGACGCCCAGCAAGCCAGTGCCCGCGGCCGCGATGAAGTCGCGCCTTCTCATCGATTGCCTTTCCCTAGGCTGCGGCGGCCCGCGCCGGAGGAGCCGGCAGAAGCAGCCGTCAACGAATAAGGTAAAAGTCGGCGCGGGGCTCGCGCAAGCGGCAACACAGCGCACTGCATCGGCTTGCGAGGAGAAGCGGAGCCCGCTCGCGAGGAACGGGCCGGCAACGGCCCCGGGGCGCCGCTCAGCCCTGCTTGCTGGTGCCCTCGCGCCCGGTGGTCGCCTGGCCGAGCCAGGTCTCGGTGATCGCCTCGCCGTTCAGGCGCAGCCAGGCGCGGATCTCGACGGGGTCCTTGGCGCCAGGCTGGCTGGCGAAGTCGAAGATCAGCCGCCAGCGGCCCGTGCCGACGACGGGGCGAGCCGAGACGACGCCGGTGATCCGGCCGTTCTGCGCCTCGACGACCGGCTCGACGCCGCTGTCGGCATCGAGCCCGTCGAGAGCCCGACCTTCGAAGTCGATGACCATCTTGTCCTCGCCTTCGGGGACCGGCCCGCCGGGCGGACCGCCCTGACCTTGCCAGGTCGACCAGACGGTCGCGACCGCAGCGGGCAACGGGTCGCGGTCGACCCAGTGCAGCTGGTAGTCGAAGGCGACCGCGTCGCCCGCCTGCGGCTGGGTCTCGGGCGTCCAATAAGCGACGATGTTATCGAAGGTCTCGTCCTTGGTCGGGATCTCGACCAGCTGCACGGCGCCGCGGCCCCAATGGCCGAGCGGCTCGACCCAGACCGACGGCCGCCGGTCGTAGAAGACCCCATCATCCTCGTAGTTCTCGAAGCGGCGGTCGCGCTGGATCAGGCCGAAGCCCTTGGGGTCGGTGTCGAAATAGCTCGAGGTGCGCACGATGTCGGGGTTCATGAGCGGCCGCCAGATCCGCTCGCCCGAGCCGGTGGCGATGGCGAGCCCGTCGCTGTCGTGCACCTCGGGCCGCCATTCGTCGGCGACGATCCGGTCGCGCTGCGAGTACCAGTACATGCTGGTCAGTGGCGCGATGCCGAGCCTCTCGACATGCTCGCGGAAGAAGAGATGCGTGCGCACCGTGATCAGCGAGGGCGCGTTGAGCGCCCCACCGCGCAGCCCGAAGCGATAGGCGCCAACGACCGAGGGGCTCTCGAGCAGCGCCCAGACGCCGAGCTGGTCGCCCGGGTTCTCGGGCGCGCCGAGCCAGAACGCCGAGAAGCGGGGGAACTCCTCGGGGATCGAGAGGCCGGTGTCGATGGCGAGGCCGCGCGCCGACATGCCGTACTGCATGAACGGCCCGTCCGTACGGAAATAGGACGCGCCAAGAAAGGACACCCAGTCCGGCTTGAGCTTGGGGCGCATCACGCGAAAGCCGGCAAAGCCCGCGCCCACGGGCAGCTCGTGCGCCGGGCTGTCGGGGGGCATGTCGAAATAGTCCTCGGTGTAGAGCACCTCGCGCGCGATGCCGCCGTCGCGGAAGTAGATCCGTACCGGCTCGGGGAAGTACTTGCCCGGATGGAAGAACTGCACCAGCGCGTCGGTGTCGGGCGGCGTCACCGTCGCGGCGTCGCGGAAGCGGATCTGCCAGTGCGCGTCATAGTCGATCCGCGCCAGCACGTCCGGAGCGACGATTTCCGCCGGCACAAAGGGCTTGGCCGCGAGCGCGCGGGCGCGCTCGACCAGGTCGTCAAAGGTAAAGGGCTGCGGCTCGCCGAGCTTGGGCAGGGACGTCTCGGCGCCGCGCACGACGGATCGGTTGCCCGCGAGCGCCAGCGCTGCGATGCCGGAACCGAGGACGCTGCGACGGGTGAGGGATGGCATCAGGCCCTGTCTTTGATGGCTTCTTGGACGGTTTCAGCAGCGCCGTTAACTGGCCGATCCGGCGGGGCGGATCAAGTCCATAGCGCCCGACTGCGACGACTGGCGCCGCAAAAATGCCTCAAACACCTGCCCATCATCCGCATTGTTCGGGTGAAGCGGATCGCGTTCGGCACGGAAAATGCACGGAGGCTTTCGAGCAACAGCTGGCAAGTCGCTGCGGATAGGTGAGGAACGGTACAACCTTGGTTAACGCATTTGGACCAAAGTGCGAACCGAGGACAGGCGGGGGCTGCGTTTGTGTCGGAGTGCGCCGTGACGAAGGGTCAGGGAATTTCTAGGCTCCGCACCTTTTGGGGGATCGCTTCGGCGTATTGGTTCTCCGAAAGGTGGAAAGAGGCCTGGACCCTGACGGTCGTCGTCTTCGCGATGACGACGTTGCTCAGCAAGGCGAGCGTCTGGACGGCGATGGCCAGCGGCGACTTCATCGCATCGCTGGCCGAATTCCACCGCAGCGACGCGGAGCACCCGGCGCAGGTCCTTTTGCTCTCGGTCGTCGTCTATCTGGCGATCTTCACCGGTCGCGCCGCCGTCGTCGCATTCCGCCATTTCCTCTCGGCCACTCTGCATCGTCGGGCGCGCGCCTGGCTGGTCCAGCGCTTCGACGCCGAGATCCTGGCCGACGAGCGCATCGCCTTCGACCTGATGAGCGACCGGAGCGATGGCGGACTTGGCAGCCGCCTGCCGGACGCCATCGACCAGCGCATCGACGAGTCCTCGACGGGGCTCTACAGCGGCCTGATCGGCCTGGCGATGGGTCTTTGGGGCGCCGTTGCCTCGATCCTCTTCGTCTCGGAGGAGCTGCTGCAGCGGAGCGGTCCCGTCGAGGCGCTGGACCGCTTTGCCGCGAGCGTCACGGATGCGCTGGGGCTGGCCGGGGTGGTCGATCTTGCGCCGGGGCAATACGGCACCGCGGTGCTGTCCGGCGCGCTGGTCCTGGTGTACGTGCCGGCCGTCACGTTGATCGCCATTCTGCTTGGGCGCGTGCTCGAGCGCCAGCAGCTCGAGCGGCAGCGGCGCGACGGCGCCTGGCGCGGCGAGCTGGCGACGATGCTGAACCGGGTCGGCCAGCTCGCCATCTCGCGCGGCGAGCGCGCCCAGCGGCAGATCAACCGGCGGCTCTACGGCGCCGTCAACCGGACCTGGCACCGCCAGAACGTCTGGGCCGCCGGGATGCTGATGTTCAACGACACCTACACGTTCCTGTCGCGACGGCTGCTCGCCTATCTGCCGGCGCTGCCGGCCTACATGGCCGGGAACATGACATTCCGCGGCTTTGCGACGAGCTCGGAGCTGACGGCGGAGCTGATCACGGACGTCTCGTGGTTCATCAACGTCATGCCGGCCATCGCGACGCTGAAGGCGAATGCGGGACGGCTGACCGAGCTCGCCTCGGCCATCGAGCGGGTGCGCGAGCGGCACCGCTTCTATGCCGAGACGGGCATCAGCCGCTTTGAGCGCGCGCCAGTGGCGGCCGGCCCCATGGTGGCGCTCGACGGGCTCGCGCTGCATCACCGGGGCCATGACGCCGCCGCCTTCCTGAGCGTGCCGCGGCTTCGCGCCATGCCCGGCGACCGGGTCCATCTGCGGGGCGCGAACGGCTGCGGCAAGAGCTCGCTGCTGAAGGCGGTCGCAGGCCTCTGGCCCTATGGCGAGGGACGGATCGGACTGCGCGAGGGGGCGCGGCTGTTCTTCGCCGGGCAGGATGCGGACGTGCCCGACCGGCTGACGCTGAAGGAGCTCGTCACCTATCCGGACGGCGGCGCCGCCTTCAGCGACATCGCCGTCGCTGACGCCCTCTGCCGGGTCGGGCTCGGGACGTTCATCAGCTCGATCGGCGCCGAGCTCTACCAGGGCAGCCATTGGCGCAACGTCTTCTCGGGCGGCCAGAAGCAGCGCCTGGTCCTCGCCCGCATCCTGCTGCAGCAGCCCGACATCCTGCTGCTGGACGAAGCGACCTCGGCGCTCGACATCAACGGCGTCGGTCGAGTTCCACCTGGCGCTGCGCGAGCGGTTGCCGGATACGGCCGTGCTCGCGGTGCTCCACACGGACGAGATCCCCTGCGATCCGGATGGCGAGCCGTTCTACAACGTCGTCCTCGACGTGCGCGATGGCGTCGGGCACATTCGTCCCGTGTCACGTCCCACCCAACTCGTCGCGGCAGAGTAGCCGGTGCAGCGCCTGAGCCCTGCCGCGGGCAGCGATGCCGCTGCCGCGCTGCTCGCCCGGATGACGCTGCCCGAGAAGATCGGCCAGCTGAACCTGCTCGCCGCGGGCGAGGGGCTGGCGACCGGCGCCGGGGCACCGAGCCCGCTCGCCGCGCGGCTGGACGCCGGGCAGGTGGGCGCCATCTACGGCACCAAATCCCTCGCCTCGGCGCGCGAGATGCAGGAGCGCGCGCTCGCGGGCTCGCGCCTGGGCATCCCGCTCTTCCTGGCCGAGGACGTCATCCACGGGCACCGGACGGTGTTCCCGCTGCCGGTGGCGCTCGCCTGCAGCTGGGACATGGGCCTGGTCGAGGAGACCGCCGCGCATGCCGCCGCCGAGGCGAGTGCCGAGGGGTTGCACCAGGTCTATGCGCCGATGATCGACGTGGCGCGCGACCCGCGCTGGGGGCGGGTCGCCGAAAGCCCCGGCGAGGATCCGCTGCTGGCCAGCCGCTATGCCGTGGCGATGACCCGCGGCTTCCAGGGCGAGGGCATCGCCACGCCCGGCCGGGTGGCGGCGTGCCTGAAGCATTTCGTCGCCTATGGCGCGCCGCAGAGCGGCTGCGACTATGACAATGCGAGCCTGGCCTGGGAGGATCTGCACGAGATCTACCTGCCGCCCTTCCGCGCCGGGGTCGAGGCAGGCGCGGCCAGCGTCATGGTCGGGTTCAACGCGGTCAACAAGGTGCCGATGCATGCGCATGGCGGGCTGGTCGAGGGCTGGCTGCGCGGCGCGGCGGGCTTCGACGGGCTGGTCGTCTCGGACTACACCGGCGTCAAGGAGCTGACCGAGCACGGGCTGGGGTCTGCGGCCATCGTCGTCGCCGCGCGCGCTGCTGGCGGGCGTCGACATGGACATGGTCGGCGAGGATTTCCTGCGCGAGCTGCCGCGCCTGGCCGAGGACGGACTCGACGCACCGGAGGCGGGCCTCTGCCTCTCGGCCGAGCGGGTGCGGGCGCTGATCGACCGGGCCTGCCTGCGGGTCCTGACGTTCAAGGATCGGCTCGGGCTGCTGGCCGAGCCATTCCGGAGCCTCGACGGCGGCCGGCCCGCGCCGCCGCGCCCGCAGGGCCGCGCGCTTGCCCGCCGCGCCGCGGCCCGCGGCGCGGTGCTGCTGAAGAACGACGGCGCCCTGCCCCTTCTGGCCCGATCCCTCTTGGCCCGGCGCCGGCTGGCGCTGATCGGCCCCTTTGTCGAGGACCGGGCCAACATGCTCGGCACCTGGGCCGTCTCGGGCCATGCCAGCGAGGTGCGGACGCTGCGCGAAGCGTTCGAGGCCCGCGGCGGGCTCGACCTGGTGGTCGCGCGCGGCGCGAACGTCGTGAGCGAGCCCTGGCTGGCGCAGCGGCTCAACTGCCACGGCGTGACGGTCGAGCTGGACGCGCGGCCCGCGGAGGTCCTGCTCGACGAGGCTGTCCGCGCGGCCGAAGGGGCCGAGGTGGCGGTCGTCGCCATCGGCGAGGCCAAGGAGCACGCGGGCGAAGCGTCCTCGGTGCTGGCCCCCGTCATCCCCGAGCCGCAGCGGCGGCTGGTCGAGGCGCTGGCCCAGACCGGCACGCCGCTCGTCGTCCTGGTCTTTGCCGGGCGGCCGCTGGCGCTGGGGGCGGTGGCGAACCAGGCCGACGCGCTGGTCTATGCCTGGCACGGCGGCACGGCGGGGCCAGAGGGCATCGTCGATCTGCTGTGCGGCGATGCCGAGCCGGTCGGGCGCCTCGCCGTGACCCTGCCGGCCGCGCCGGGCCAGGCGCCGGTCCATCACGCGGCCGAGCCGACCGGGCGGCCCTATCGCGGGCGCTTCGAGAAGTTCCGCAGCGGCTGGCTCGACCTCGAGGACGGCGTCGCGGGCTTTCCGTTCGGCTTTGGCCTCGGCTATGCGCCGGTGCGCTATGGCCTGCCCAGCCTGTCGCCGCAGCGGCTGCGCGGGACCGAGGCGGCGGCCACGCTGTCGGTCGAGCTGACCAATGCGGGCGACCGCCCGGCGACCGAGACGGTCCAGCTCTACTTGTCCGACCCGGTCGCCCGGATCACCCGGCCGATGCGGATGCTCAAGGACTTCCAGCAGGTCGTCCTCGCGCCCGGCGAGACCCGCACGGTGCGCTTCACCGTCACCCACGAGATGGTCCGCTACACGGTCGCGCCGGCGCTGGAGAGCGCCGAGCGGGTCTGGGACCCGGGCACCTTCATCCTGCATGTCGGGCCGAACAGCCGCGACACGCAGCCGGTCGAGCTCCTATGGGAGGCGTGACGCGCGGGCTCGACGACGCCCTGCTGCTCGACCGGATCGCGCAGGCGACCGCCGCCTACTTCACCGACTGGAGCCATCCGACGAGCGGCATGGCGCGCGAGCGCAGCGCCGGCGCCTTCGGCTATGACGTCGAGGACACGGTGACGACGGGCGGCACCGGCTTTGGCATCATGGCGCAGATCGTCTCGGCCGAGCGCGGCTGGCGCAAGCGGCGCGACATCCTCGATCGTGTCGAGCGGATCGTCGGCTATCTCGAGCGGGCGGACAGCTTCGACGGCGTCTTCCCGCATTTCCTCGGCGGCGCGTCGGGGCGCGTCCTGCCCTTCATGGCGGGCGACGATGGCGGGGACCTGGTCGAGACGGCGTTCCTGATGACCGGGCTGCTCGCGGCCGCTGCGTATTTCGGCGAGGCGCCCGAGCTCGCCGGCCGCATCGAACGGCTGTACCGCGCCGTGAACTGGGCGTCGCATGTCCGCAACGGGGCCGAGCTGATGTGGCACAGGCACCCCGTCAGGGACTGGCCGGCAAACGCGCTGCCGATCCGCGGCTGGAACGAGGCGATGCCGGTCTTCGTGCTCGCCGCCGGCTCGCCGACGCACCCGATCCCCGCGGAGATCTACCACGGGAGCTGGGCGAGGGCGCCGGCCTTCCGGAACGGGCAGCGCTATGCCGGGATCGAACTGCCGCTCGGTCCCGATTGGGGCGGGCCGCTGTTCCTGTCGCAGTACCCGTTCCTGGGGCTCGACCCGCGCGGGCTTTCGGACGCCTATGCCGACTACAGTGTCCAGGCGCGCGCGCATGCGCTCGTCAACCGGGCGCACTGCCTGGCCAATCCGCATGGCTGGCGCGGCTATGGGCCCGCCTGCTGGGGCCTGACGGCGAGCGACGATCCCTCGGGCTATGTCGCGCATTCGCCGAGCGAGGACACCGGGGTCATCACGCCGACGGCGGCGCTGGCCTCGTTCCCGTTCGTGCCGGACGAGGCGATGCCCGCCATCCGCCATTTCCACGACGGGCTCGGCGAGCTCATCTGGGGCGAGGCGGGGTTCGTCGACGCCTTCAGCCTGCACCATGGCTGGGTGGCCGAGAGCCGGCTCGCCATCGACCAGGCGCCGATCGTCGTGGCGCTCGAGAATCACCGCTCGGGGCTGCTCTGGCGGCTGGTCATGGGCCGGCCGGAGGTGCGCGCGGGCCTTGCGGCGCTGGGGTTCAGCTCGCCTTATCTCGACGCCATCGCCTGACGCGCCGCGGCGCGCGCCGTCGCCGCGCCGATGAAGGCGGCGGCGCTCCAGGTCAGGGCCAGGCACGAGACCGGCGCGCCGGTCGCCCGGTCGAATTGCTCGGGCAGCGCGTCGCCCGCCGGCGCCACCTCCTCGATCAGCGCCATCCAGGCCTCGGCCTTGGCATAGGCGGCTCGGTCGCCCGTCCGGGCGGCCAGCCGGTGGTGCAGCTCGGCAAAGCCGAGGGTCACCGGGAACCACGGGTTGCCGCCGAAATAGCTGTCGCCGGCCCAGCGCCCGATCGCCGGAACGGCCCGGCCGCGGTTGATCGGATAGAGGCCGGCGAAGGCGCGCTCCAGCGCGGCGACGGTGCCGAGCGTCCGCGGGGCGCCGAGCGCGAAGTCCCCTGTCGCGCGCTCGGCATGCAGAAGAGCGAGCACGGTCGCGCCATCGACATGGCCGGCGGGCGCCTCGATGCTCTCGCGCCAGGCGGGCTCGCCGGGATCGGCGGCCGTGCGGATCAGGGCGGCGACCTTCGCCGCCGCGGCCCCGAGTTCGGCCGCCCGCGCCGGGTCGCCCTGCTCCCGCGCCCGTGTCGCGCCGCGGTCGAGGGCGTCCCACTGGGCGATCAGCGTGAACGTCGTCCGCCGCGCGGTGTCCTCCTCCCAGGGTCCGATGCAGGGCCGCCCGGCGACCTGGCGGAGGTGGTCGAGGTCGCGGGCGAGCAGCCGCTCCACCTGCGGCGTGCAGAGATCTGGCAGCGCCCGCACGACGCGCAGACAGGCGGAGGCGCGCAGCGCCGGCCCATCGTCCTGCGGCCGGTTCCATCGCTCGAGATCGGGCCCGCCATCCGCCGCGACCCGCGGCTCGCCGAGCCAGGCGGTGCCGATGAGCGCAGCGAGCTCGCCATCCGGCCGCAGGAAGCGAAGATGATCGGCCCGCGTCGTCGCGCGCAGCGGATTCGAGCTGGGTCCCCGCCGGTCGGGATCGCTGATCCGAAGCGAGAACTCGACATGCGCCTGGAACGCGTCGCGCCACCAGCGCCGCTCGTCCGGGCCGACTGCCCCGATCACCTCGGGCAGGACGCGCATCGCGGCGGCGGCGTCCCGCACCCAATGGTGAAAGTAGTCGGGCTCGGGGTCCCAGGCGGCGATGCGCGGCGAGGCGAGCACCGATCCGGCAGCCGGCCGGACCTGCCAGCCGAAGGCCGGCCGGGTACAGGTCAGCTCCGTCGCCGAGATGGCGGTGCGGAGCGCCCGGATCGCGCCCTTCAGGCGCCGCTCGACCCACGCCTCGCGCGGCGCCGCGCCGCTCACGCCGCGCTGCCGATGAAGAGCGGCGCGCCTTCTGCCACCGCCCGCAGCATGGCGTCGACGGTCGCGACCTCGGCCGGCGACATGACGTGCGCATCGCGCGGGAAGATGTCGCTGCGCACCCGCGCGCCGGCGGCGCCGAGCTCGCGCAAGGTCGCGGCGAGTTCCGGCAGCCTGATGAACGGATCGCGGGCGCCGTTGCCGAGATAGACGGGCATCCCCTCAAGGTCGGCCATCGCGCGCCCGTCTTCGGCGCAGCCGACGAGGCAGCCGGTCAGGCAGAAGGCGGCGCCCGGCCAGCGTCCGGCGGCCATGGCGTATTCCAGCGTCATGCAGGCGCCCTGGCTGAAGCCGCCGACGACGACCCGGTCGCGCGGCGCGCCGTTCTGCTGTGCCCGGGCGATGTCGCGCCGGATCTGCTCGACGCCGTCGCGGATCTGGCCGCGCGTCTGCGCCGCCAGCGGATCGCAGCTCGGGGCGTCGTACCAGCTGCCCCCGGACGCCCGCGGCAACACGTAGTGCACGTCTGGAGCGGTCAGGTGCCGCACCAGTTCGTCCAGCATGGTCTGCGGTGACCCGGCGCGCCCGTGGAGAACGATGCAGAGCACCCGCGCGGCGGCGGGCGGCGCGCCGGCGACCACTGGCTGCCATTCCTCGCTCATCGGCCCCTCGCTCTCGTGCCTTGACGTCCATCACGCCAATGTCGCGATCTTGTCCAGCGAAAGGTCCGTCGCGCGTCCAGTGTGGGTCTCGGATAATCGGCTCCAGGCGCAGGAGATGGTTCCCTTGAGGGGCGCCGCTGCGCGCTGGAATCGGCGCCGGGCGAAAATCCATTGCGCCAGTCGATTGGCCGGGATTGTACAATCGTGCCGTGCGAATCGTGGTACACGGTGGAGGGCGAGCGGTTTCTCACCAGCCGGCGCCAGGGGGGCATGCCGGTGGACGCATCGTCGGCTGCATGAGGAGCGAGCGCAATGCGTGAGAACCTGGGTCCGCGCGCCAGCCTTTGGTCGGCGCTGATCGCGGCCGCCTTCTTCGCGACCTGCGCTCCGGCGGCGTTGGCGCAGAGTTCCGAGCCCGCGGCGGACGCCGCGGCGAATGCGGGCGCCGGCGCCGAGGCGGAAGACGCAGCCGAGGACACGGGCGCCGACGTCGACGTCGACGAGGCGGCCCTGCTGAGCGAGGACGAGCTCGACGAGCTCGTCGCGCCGATCGCGCTCTACCCCGATGCGCTGCTGGCGCAGGTCTTCGTCGCCTCGACCTACCCGCTCGATGTCGTCAAAGCGTCGCGCTGGGTCGCCGCGAACGAGGACATGCCCGAGGGCGAGCGCGCCGACGCCGCCGAGGCCGAGGGCTGGGACCCGAGCGTGTCGGTGCTGGCCGCGGGCTTCCCGACGGTGATCGACGCCATGGCGAGCGACCTCGACCAGACCGAGCTGCTCGGCGACGCCATGCTGACGCAGAGCGACGACGTGCTCGACGTCGATCCAGCGCCTGCGGGCGCAGGCCGACGCGATGGGCAACCTGCCGTCCAACCAGGCGCAGACCGTGACCGTCGAGGGCGACAGCATCAGCATCGCGCCCGCCCAGCCCGAGGTCGTCTACGTCCCGACCTATGACAGCCAGGCGGTCTACACGACCCCTGCCCCGGCGGCTGATGCCCGCGCCGCGACCGTGGTTCGATACCACTGCCACGAGCTATCCGGCGACCAACACCGTCGTCGTCGACGACAATGACGGCTTCTCGACGGGCGCCATGATCACGACCGGGCTGCTGTCCTTCGGGGCGGGCATGCTGGTCAACGAGATCTTCGACGACGATGACGACTGGGGCGGCTATTGGGGTCCGTCCTATGGGCCGCCGATAGGCTGGGCGCGGCGGCTATTTCCGCCCCTACCCGCCCGGCTGGCGCGGCGGCAACAACGACATCAACGCCAACTTCGACCGCAATGTCGATGCCAGGTTCAACCGCGTCGATCGGGACGGCAACTGGCACCCCGATCGTGCCAGCCGCGACCAGGCGCGCAACAATATCGCAGAGCGCCGGGGCGGCGCCGTCGGGCACGCGTGCCGCCGCGCGACCGGGCGCGGGCGATGGCGGGCGCACGCCGCTGAAGCAGAAGCTCGACGCGAAAGGCGGCGGGGCCCGCGGCCGAGAGGAGTTGCTGGCGAACCGCCAGGATGTCCGCGGCAAGGTGGCCGAGCGGACCGGCGACAGAGGCGCAAACCGGCCAAGTGGCGGCGGCCAGCTCGCGACCCGGCAGGACGGCAGGCCGATCACCAAGCCGCAGGCGAAGGAAAAGCTCGCCAGCCGAAAGCCTGACCGGGGCGCCTCGGCTTTCGACAAGAGGGACCGCAACCTGACCGGCGCGAAGCAGGCGACAAAGCGCGGCAAGGCCAGCACGGCGCGTGCCGACAGGCCGGGCGCCGCCGCGGCGCGCTCGGGCGGCGGGGCACCCAAGAAGCTCTCGGCCAATCGGCCGCAGGGCGGCGCGGCGAGTGCAGGCGGCGGCCGGCCCAAGCTGGCCAATGCCGGCGGCGGCCGCAAGGCGGCCCGCAAACCTGAAAGAGGCGGCTCGGCGCGCTGAAGCGTCTCGGTCACCGCTTCGATCTCGGCGACCTCGGGAAGCCCCGTCTCTGCCGCCGCCCGCCAGTCGGACGGCAGGCCAGCCGTGGGATCGGCGGCCTGGGCCTCGGCCGTCCGCTGGTAGCGGAGGGCGTTGTCGTAGGCGTCGGGATTGCGACGCCATGTCTGCAAGGCGTCCTCCAGGCGGTCGAGGCTCTCCGGTGGGGAGACCGGCTCGCCCAGGTCGGCCTCGGCCCTCTGCCGCGCCGTGCGCTCCCCCTCGAGGTTGGCCCGCGCGGTCCGAACGTCGTCAGCCGCCCGGCGCAGCTCGGCCAGCAGCGCCTTCGGGAGGACGACCGCGTCGGGCACGGCTCCGGCCCCGCCAGCCTCGTTGCGATCGCCGCCATCTCCGCGAGGACGCCATCGCGCTCCGACCGCCGTTTCGGCAGGTCGGCGAGCGCGGTCTGCGCCCGGGCCAGCAACGGCTCGCCGTCGCCGAACACGGCGGCGTCGAGGGCTGCGAGGTGCATCGCCACCTGTTGGCCAGCCGGATCGCCGTCGAGGGTCGCAAGGCGGGCGGCGCGGCCTCGCCTTGGGCGTCTCCCTCGCGATCGTGGCTTCGGCGGCGCTGCGCTTCTCGGCGGCCTTCGCCACGCGGGCGACGGCGTTCGCCGGCAGGTCGGGGCCGTCGGGAAAGTTCTGCAGCTCTGCATCGATGTCCTCATCCTGCGCGCCATGTCCCGCCGCTGATCCGCGGCCTCGCGCAGCTTCAGGGCGCGCCGGGCTCGGCGGTATCCCGGGTGGCCTCGGCGAAGGCGGCCTTGGCGTCGTCGCGGTCCTTCGACAGCCGGTCGTAGGTTCGCGGGTCGAGCCGGACGGTGCGGAGCTGCGCCTCCAGCTCCTTCAGCCGGTTCCGGCCCTCGTTGCGACGGTCTTGCGGCCGCCCTTCTTGTAGAAGGCGGCTATCTCACCCTCGATCTCCGCCAGCGCGTTCGAGAGCCCGGAAAGCCCCGACGCGCCGGCATGCAGCAGCTGGCCGAGGTCGCCCTGCGCCTGGGCGATCTCCTTGCCGCCTTCCCGGAGGATGGGCTCGTTCAGCGAGAAGCGGGTGCGGTAGGCCTCGCGGTCAGCCCGTAGAGCCATCCAGCCATCCGCTGGTCGGCGACGAGGTGACCGTTGGCGTCGGTCAATGATCCCGCGCTGGCCGTCGACCGCCGTAGGGTTTGCGGCCCGTCGGGCGTTTCGAGCTCGGCGCCGACCATCAGTTCCCGCCGGTCAAAGCGGAAAGCGTAGGGCGACGCGCCCTGGAAGCCGAACAGGAAGTCGAGCCACGCCATGAACGCCGTGCTTTTCCCCGCCTCGTTGGCGCCGTAGATGACGGAGACGTCCGGCCCGTCCCGCTCCACCGGCCCGAAGTCGAGGGCGTAGTCCTGGAAGCGCCCGTAGCGGATAAGCTCGAGGCGGTTCAGCCTCATGACGGCTCGCCCTCGATGGTCAGGCGCGCGACAACCGCATCGAGCCCTTCGGCGATCATCGCATCGAGCTCGGCGGGATCGAACGCCTCGGCGACCTCGCCCGGCATCGCCGCGCGCCAATCCTCGATCAGCGCCAGCGCCTCGTCGCGAAACCCGGCCGTCTCGCTGTCCTGCTTCATCAGCGCCGCCAGCTCGGCGACGACGCCCGGCGCGACCCGTTCCGGGGAGGACACCAGCCGAACCGCCTCGACCTGCACCCCGTCGACCTCCTCGCAGGCGGCCTCCGCCAGCTGCTGCGCCAGCGACGCCTTCGCGGCCAGCGACCCCGCCCCGCTGATCCGCAGCCGCGCCGCGACCTCGTGGTCGGGTCGCGCCGCGGCGACGAGCGCCCGGCCGATCAGCTCCTGCCGCTCGCCGAGGCTCGCCGCGCCGGCAGGTCGACATCGACCGTCTCGAAGGCGACGGCGGCGAGCGGGATCTCGCGGGCCCGAACCCCGTTGCCGTCGATCTCGACGAGCGTCGCCGACCCGCGCCCGGTCTCCCCAGCGTGGCGCCCCTGCAGGATGCCGGGCATCACCGCGAGCGCCGCCTCGGAGCGCCGCTCAACCGCTTGTGGATGTGCCCGAGCGCCCAGTAATCGTAGCCGTGGCCGAGAAGATCGGCCTCCGAACAGGGCGCATAGGGATCGTGGCCAGGGGCGCCCCCGAGCGAAGTGTGCATCAGCCCGACATTGACCACCCCCGCTCGGGCGCCGGGTAGCGCGGCAGGAGGCTCGCCGCGACGTGCCGGCTCTCGAAGCCGAGGCCATGGATCGCGGCTTCGCCGACGCGGCAGGTCGGCTGCGCCGCATCGAGCATGACCACGCCCTCCTCCAGTGGCCCGTAGCGCGTGTAGTCGAGCAGGGCGTCATGGTTGCCGCGGATCGCCACCGTCCGGATGCCGGCGCGCGATAAGCGGCGGAGTTCCGTGGCCAGGCGATGCGGCTCGTCACGTCCCCGACCCCGTTGTCGAAGATGTCGCCGGCCAGAAGCAGCGCCGCCACGTCCTCCTCGATCGCCGTGTCGACGAGGCGCGCGAGCGCCAGCCGAGACGCGCCGTGTAGCCTCCGCGCGCGTTCGGGGTCTCTCAGGGCCTGAGACCGAAGCGGGGAATCGAGGTGAAGATCAGCCGCGTGGAGAAAGCGCATCGTCGCCCCAGCCTGCCGTCAGCTCGAGCGCCGATCAAGCTCCCGCAATGGTCCGCATTTGAGCACACAGAGTCCTCTTCGATAACCTTGGGGAATACCCGCTCGACCCCGAAGGATCGGCCGCTCGCCGGAATGCGGCACCGCCGCACCAGGCCCGACCGAACGGCCGTTCTGGGCCGCGCACGTCGTTGTCACCCTCATCGATAAGCCTCGAGCGCGCGCTGTACGGCGCTTGCGCCTTTTGCTATCCCTGCGTCCCTTCTCAGGCGAGCGTGAGATATTCGCGAATGTTCGCGAGATGGCTCCGCGCGTCGCGAACGTCAGATGCCGGCAAGCACTTGCGATCGTAGTTGAGGCGGCAACCTGTCCCTTAAAGCACGGGATGGCAACGGCGAATCCCAGGTCACTCTCGTTTGCATGCCTTGGAACGGGCCAAGAACAAAACTGCAAACGCCTCGGCCATTTTGCCAACGCCTGCTTGGATGGCCCTTAACTTTTATTTGAGATTTTCCGAGGTTTAGCTGGCTGGCCGAAACGATCTGGGATCCAACATTCTCTGGGGATTAGTTTGTTGTAATTATTACATGCTCTTCTTCTTCTGGTCCTGCCCCAGCAGGTCTTTTGCAGGTCCGTGGGATGGCTGGACAGTCGACAGCGCGCCACGTGATGGCGGTTGTCTCGCTCCAGCAGCGGCCGATGGTGCGAAAGCGCTGTGGTTGGAATGCGCGTTGCGTGCGGAATGTTGCCTTCACCCGGCGGAGATCGGCCCGATGCCGGGGATCGATGTCAGCAACGGTTAGCCGGTCGATCCGGACAGCGCTTCGACCGATCTCGCCTTGATCTCGTTGCGCTGCCGGGTCAGACTTCGGACTTCGGCCATGACCACCCGTAACATGCGGATTGCGTTGGAGCTCGTGTTCGACGGAGAGGCCGACTGATGACCCTAATGGTGCGATTGCGGGGAACCGCCTT
>CAVXNU010000017.1:0-318688 GCA_963763245.1 uncultured Bacillaceae bacterium | reverse complement strand
TGAAACTTAGCGGCGCGCGACCTCCGCAACCTGGAGGCAGCCTACCTTTCGCGGATGGGATCGCCGAGCCTGCCCCCATCCGGGCCGGCGCCGCCAGCGGGTGATGGCGCCCGCGGGCGTACAAAGCCATCGCCTCATCGGAGGATGGTCGCAGCTCGAAGGGCACTTTCCGCTTCCTGCGTCCCACGT
Organism: uncultured Bacillaceae bacterium; assembly: GCA_963763245.1. Taxonomy (GTDB): domain Bacteria; phylum Pseudomonadota; class Alphaproteobacteria; order Rhodobacterales; family Rhodobacteraceae; genus Thermohalobaculum. The sequence goes on along the minus strand of CAVXNU010000017.1, from coordinate 318,499 downwards.
GCTGCTACCAAGAAACTAGGATGCCGATTTGTTGCGGTCGAACCTCGGAGCGCCGAGGTCATGATGTGCGAGATGGCTTCCCATTCCTGGACAATTTGGAACAGGCGGTTCGAACTCTAGTCCGGTAAGGTCCACCAGTCGGACACAACGGCCTTCGGGTAGAAAGCTGAGAGGAACAGCGCTTGTTGCGGAGGGGCGCGTCGCCGGGCCCCGGTGCCGGGACGCGTCTCAGACCGACAGATAGCGCTGCTTGATCTCGTCGCTCGCCTTCAGCTTCTCGATCGTGTCCCTGTAGACGACCACGCCCTTGTCGATGACCGCGGCATGCGTCGCGACGCCGAGGCAGAAGTGCATGTTCTGCTCGGCCATCAGGATCGTGACGCCCATCTCGTGCAGCTGACGGATCAGCTCGCCGATCTTCTCGACGATGATCGGCGCCAGCCCTTCGCTCGGCTCGTCCAGCAGCAGGAGGTCCGGGTTGCCCATCAGCGTCCGGGCGATGGTCAGCATCTGCTGCTCGCCACCCGACAGCCGCCCGGCCAGCCGCGTCCGCATGCCGGCGAGGATCGGGAACACCTCGTAGACGCGCTCGAGCGTCCAGGCGCGGCCGGAGACGCCGGCCTTCTGGCCGATCAGCAGGTTGTCCTCGACGCTGTGCTCGGGGAAGACCTGCCGGTCCTCGGGCACATAGCCGATGCCGGCGCGGGCGATCCGGTAGGCCGGCCGCCCGTCGATGCGCGCGCCGGCCAGGCGGATCTCGCCGCCCCTGGGCGGGGCGATGCCGGCGATGGCCTTGAAGGTCGTGCTTTTCCCCGCCCCGTTCCGGCCGATCAGTGCCGTGATCTGCCCGTGCTCGACCGACAGGCTCAGCCCGAACAGGATCTGACTGGCGCCGTAGAAGACGTCGATCCGGTCGACCGCCAGCAGCGGTTCGCGACCCGCAGCGCCTGCGGGCGCGACGGCGGCATCGGACATGGCGCTCACGATGCGTGCTCGCCGACGGGGGCGGAGTGATCGGTGCCGAGATAGGCGTCGATGACCTCCCGGTTGCGGCGGATCTCGTCAGCCGTCCCCTCGGCCAGCACCTGCCCGTATTTCAGGACACGGATCGTCTGGGCGATCTCGAAGACGATGTCCATGTCGTGCTCGATGAAGACGACCGTCAGCTTCGACGAGCGCCAGAGGTCGCGGACCTTGCCGATCATCGACCAGCGCTCCTCGGCGCCCATGCCGGCGGTAGGCTCGTCCAGCAGCAGCACCTTGGGCTCGAGCGCGAGCGCGAGGCCGATGTCGAGCAGCTTCTGCTCGCCATGCGACAGGTTGCGCGACATCGCCCGCGCGCGGTGGCCGAGCTCGAGCATGTCGATGATCTCGTGCGCGCGCGCCCGGGCGTCGGCCAGCGGCGCCCGGCGAGCCAGCGAGAACAGCTCGCCCCGGCGCGACGTCACGGCCGCGACGACGCTGTCCTCCAGCGTCATGTTCGGGAAGATGCTGGCCACCTGGAAGGCGCGGCACATGCCGCGTCGGACAATCTGCAGGCTCGAGCGGCCCATGACGTTCTCGCCGTCCAGCCAAACGCTGCCGCTGTCGGCGCGGATATGGCCCGAGATCAGGTTGAAGAAGGTGGTCTTGCCGGCGCCGTTCGGGCCGATGATCGCAGTCAGCGAGTTGGCCGGGAACGCCAGCGAGACGTCCTTCATCGCCTGGACGCCGCCGAACGCCTTGGACAGGTTCTCGACGCGCAGCATGGCGTTAGCGCCTCGCCGGGCGGAGGCCGCCATAGCTGTGCCAGGGCGTCGCCACCAGCCAGCCTGCGTCGACCGGCAGGGTCACGCCCGTGATCGCCCGCGCCTGCTCCGAGGCCAGGAACGCGACCGCATCGGCGATCTCGTCCGGCTCGACCATGCGGCCGAGCGCCGAGGTCTGCTCGAGCGCCGCCGGGTCCCGCCGGCCCGCATCGATCGCAGCCTGCAGCGCCGGCGTGCGCGTGTAGCCGGGCGCCACGGCGTTGACGCGGACGCCGCTCCGCCCCCATTCGGCGGCCAGGCACTCGGTCATCGAGATCACGGCGGCCTTGGCCGGCGCATAGCTGTGAAGCGGCATCGAGCGCATGCCGGCGATGGAGGCGATGTTGACGATCGCGCCCTGCCCGCGCGCCGCCATGCGCCGGCCGAATGCCAGGCACGAGAGGTAGACGCCGCGCTGGTCGACGGCGACGACGTTGTCCCAGTCGTCGAGCGACAGCTCCTCGGGCGGCTGCGGCATCTGGATGACCCCGGCGCTGGTCACCAGCACGTCGACCGGGCCGAGCGTGTCCTCGATGCGACTGGCAAGCGCCTCGACGGCATCGGCGTCGCGCACGTCGAGCGCGAAGGCGGCGTGATGCTGGCCGCCCGTCTCGTCCGCGACCCGCCGCGCCAGGGTTTCGTCGATGTCGACCACGGCAACGCCGGCGCCGCGCTCCGCCAGCCGCCGGACGCAGGCCGCGCCGATCCCGCTGGCGCCGCCCGTCACGACGGCGACGCGGCCCTCGAGCGATCCCGTCATGCCCCCCGTGCCTCCTCGGACAGTTTCACCCGCTCGGGCCCGGTGCGCCCCGGGCCGGCCTTCGCGCCCTCCTTCAGCTCGGGCCCTTTCCGGTCGGGCCCGCCGGACCGGCGCTCGCTGCGGGCGCTCCAGTGCTCCCAGACGAAATCGCCGATGCCGCGGCGGAAGCCCAGCACGGCGATCAGGATGATCGAGCCGAGAACCAGGCCGTGGTACTCGGTGTAGATGGTCACGAAGTGATTGAGCGTCTCGAGCACGACGGCGCCGATCAGCGGCCCGACGAAGACCAGCGAGCCGCCGAGCATGATCATGAAGATCGCCTCGCCCGACGTGGTCCAGAAGGCAAACTCCGGATAGGCGCCCGAGGCGAACAGCGCCAGCAGGATGCCGCCGATGCTGGCGATCGACCCCGCCAGCACGAAGGCCGTCAGCTTGGCGCGGTAAATGTTCACGCCCAGGAAGACCGCGCGCGCCGGATTGTCGCGGATCATCCGCAGCGTGTAGCCGAACGGCGACTCGGTGACCTGGCGCAGGACCAGCATGCAGGCGACGAAGATAACGGCGCAGAAGACGTAGAAGGTCCAGCCGTCGTTCAGGTCGATGCCCCAGAAGACCGGCCGCGGGATCCCGCCCATCAACCCCTGGTCGCCGCCGGTCAGCGACACCCAGGTCAGGATGACGCTGTGGAACATCATCTGGAAGGCAAGCGTCAGGAAGGCGAAGTAGATCTCCTTCAGCCGCACGCAGATGGCCCCGATCACCAGCGCCATCGCCGCCGAGAAACCGACGGAAAGCACGAAGGCGACGGGGATCGAGACCTCGCCCGACTGCATCATCAGGCCGAACGAGTAGGCGCCGGCGGCGAAATAGGCGGCGTGCCCGAACGAGACCAGCCCCGTGTAGCCGATGAGCAGGTTCAGCGACATCGCCAGGATGCCGAAGGCGATGACGTAGATGACGAAGTCACGCAGCGCCGGCCCGGGAAACAGCACCGGAAGCACCAGGAGGACGGCCAGCGCCGCGACGGCGATCAGAAGGTCGCGCAGCAGGCCCGAGACGCGCATGGCTCAGACCTCCTTTCCGAACAGCCCGCTCGGCTTGAGGATCAGCACCAGCCCCATCATGACGAACATGATGCCGTCGACGAACAGCGGGAATCCGATCGAGCCGAAGGCCCGGGTCAGCCCGATGATGATCGCCGCGACGAAGGCGCCGGCGATCGAGCCCATGCCGCCGATCACCGTGACGATGAAGCTCTCGATCAGGATGGACAGGCCCATGCCGGGGGTCAGCGAGCGAACCGGCGCGGCCAGCGCCCCGGCCAACCCGGCCAGCATGCTGCCGATGGCAAAGACGCTCGCGTAGAGCAGCGCCGTGTTGATGCCGAGCGCCGAGACCATCTGCGGATTGATGGCCGCGGCGCGGACGATCTTGCCCCAGCGGGTGCGCGCCAGCCCGAACCACAAGGCCGCGCCGAACACGACCGACAGGCCGACCATGAACAGGTAGTAGGCCGGGATCGGCCCGCCGAACAGGAACAGCGGCGGCATCGCGAATGTCGGCGGCATGCCCATCAGCTTGTAGTCGGCGCCCCAGATGATCTTGACCAGATCGTCCAGGATCAGCACCGCGGCATAGCAGAGCAAAAGCTGCATCAGCACGTCGCGGCCGTAGATCCGCCTGATCAGCAGCCGTTCGAACAGCGCGCCGAAGATCGCCATGCCCAGCGCCCCCGACAGCATCGAGATGACGAAGCTGCCGGTGAACTTATAGCCCGCCAGCGCGAAATAGGCGCCCAGCATGTAGAAGGCGCCGTGCGCGAAGTTGATGACGCCGAGCACGCCGAAGATCAGCGACAGGCCCGAAGCCACGAGGAAGAGCAGCATGCCGATGATGATGCCTGTCGAGAGCTGCGTGACGGCGCAGGCAGGCGCTGCCAGGCAGCCGGCAAGGGCCTCGAGTTCCACGGGCGTTCCTCCTGGCCGACAGCGGGCGGATGGCTCCCGGCGCGCCGCGGGCTGGCCGCCGGGACAGGGTCAGGGAAAGGGCGCGGAGGCGGGCGCCGGGCTCAGAGATAGCCCTGGCGCTGCTTCCACTCCTTCTCGCGCTCCAGGATCTCGTCCCAGTCGCCGGCGACCCAGCCGCTGAAGCCCGCCGGGTCGGTCTGCGACTTTGCCCAGGCGACCGGGTAGTAGATGATCGTCTGGTCCTCGCCGCGCATCTTGATCTTCTGTTTGTCGGCGAAGGGCGAGTCGATCTCCATGTCGCGCATCGCCTCGGCCAGCTTCGCCCCGTCGGTGTCCCCATTGGTGCGCTTCAGGGCCTCGAGGATGAACTGCATGCCCGTGTAGGTCTCCCAGGCCCAGTTGGTCGGGAGCTGCTCGGACTGCGAGGTGAACGTGTCGTAGAACTGCTGGTTGGCCTCGGTGTCCGGATAGTTCGGATCGTAGCGGTAGACCGAATAGACGTTCTGGGGCACCTGCTTGATCGCCTTGACGATCGGCGGGTCGGCCATGTTCACCGAGAACATGCTTATCTCGAGGCCGAACATGCCGTAGAGGTTCGCCTGCTCGACGAACGACACGAGGTCGCCGCCCCAGAGGGCCGAGTACATCGCCTGCGGCGCCGTCTGCAGCACGCGCGTGACATAGGCGGTGTAGTCCGGCTCGAACAGCTTGGGCCAGGCCTGGTCGACGACCTCGACCGAGGGCTCGAAGATCTTCAGGTACTCCAGGAACTGGGCCGTGTTGTCGCGGCCGTAGGCATAGTCCGGCGACACCGTCATCCAGCGGGTCAGGCCTTTCTCGCGCGCGAGATCCGCGGCGTAGCGGCCGCCGGCGATGGCGTCGTGGACGCCCTGGCGGGCGCTGCGGAACGCCGTCGGCACCCGGATCTTCGGGTCGGCCGTCAGCGCCGATGTCTCCGAGTTCGTGTGCACGGCCAGCACCGGCAGGTCGCGGATGACCTCCTGAACCGCGAAGGCGCCCGACGAGGCTTCGCCGTCCAGGATGATCTCGGCGCCCTCTGCGTTGATCAGGTCGCGCGTGATCCGCGCCGCCTCGTCGGGCGCGCCCTTCGAGTCGCGGATGATCAGCTCGACCGTCTTGCCGTTGATGCCGCCCGCGTCGTTGAACTCCTTCGCGGCCATCTGCGCCGCCGTCCGGCTGGTCTCGCCCAGGATGGCGACCCGGCCGGACAGGATCGTCGGCATGCCGATCCGGATGACGCTGGACTGGGCCCCGGCCAGGTAGGGAAAGCCGGAGACGGCGGTTGCCGCGGCCAGCCCACCGGCGCCCTTGAGCACGTCGCGACGGCGCACGCCGCCCATCCGTTTGGTCATCGCATTTCCTCCCGCGCCGGCGCCCGGGCGGCCGGCCATTCTTCTTGCTCGCGGCGCACTGGACCGGCACCTGCCCCACGGTAGCCCCGCCGCGAACGGCCGGTCAATCACTCCACTGATAGGCTCCGCCCCTCAGGCGCGCGACCTCCTCGCCGGGTGGCCTTTCAGCCTTGCCGGCGGGCGCCCGGCCCCTCAGCCAGACGGGGCCCTCCGGGCATCCTCGCGGATCATCGCCGCCGCCTTCTCCCCGATCATGATCGTCGTCGCGTTGGTGTTGCCCGTCGTCACCGTCGGCATCACCGAGGCATCGACGACGCGCAGTCCGCCGATCCCGCGCACCGACAGGCGGGGATCGACCACCGCCATCGGGTCGTCGCCCATCCGGCAGGTGCCGACGATGTGGTAGAGCGTCGTCCCGGTCTGCCGCGTGAACGCCTCGATCTCGTCGTCCGAGCGGACGTCCGGGCCCGGCACCGTCTCGGCCACGCGATAGCGGTCGAAGGGCGCCGCCGCGAAGATTTCGCGCACCGTCCTGATGCCGTGCAGCAGCGCGGCGACATCCGTCCGGCTGGAGAGATAATTCGGCCTCAGCGAGGGATGCTCGAACGGATCGGCCGAGCGCGCCATCACCTCGCCCCGGCTCTCCGGGTTGGCGATCGAGACGGCGCAGGTCATGCCCGGCCTGTCCTCGAGCGTACCGAACCGGCTCGCCGCATAGCTCGCGGGCGAGAACAGGAGCTGCAGGTCCGGGCTGGCCAGCTCGGGCCGCGAGCGGGCATAGGCCTGCGCGCTCGAGACGCCGAAGGTCAGCGCGCCGGTGCCCAGCGCCGCCCACTTGGCCGCCTCGCGCATCAGGCGCCAGCCGCGCGACAGCTCGTTGATGGTCTCGACGTCCTTCACACGCATCGAGACGCGGGCGACGTAATGGTCCGAGAGGTTCCGCCCGACCCCCGGCAGGTCGTGCACGACGGGCACGCCGATCGAGGCCAGGTGCTCCGCCGGGCCGACGCCCGAGATCTGCAGCAGGTGCGGCGAATTGATCGTGCCGCCCGACAGGATGACCTCGCGCGCTGCGCGGAAGCTCCGGTCGCGCCCGTCCTGGCGCACCGTCGCGCCGACGCAGCGCCGCCCCTCGAACAGCAGCCGCGTCGCCATCGCCCCGGTCTCGATCCGCAGGTTGGCCCGCGCCCGGGCGCGGCGGAGAAAGGCGCGCGCCGTCGAGGCGCGGAAACGGCCGGCGCGCGACATCTGCGAATAGCCGACGCCCTCGGCCGGCGTTTCGCCGCTCAGATCGGGGTTCATCGCGAAGCCGACCTGGCGCGCCGCCGCGACGAAGCAATGCGTCAGCGGGTTGATCGTGTTGTAGTCCGAGACCACCACCGGCCCGGTCTTGCCGCGCAGCGCCGGGTCGCCGGGCCCATAGCTCTCGATCGCCCTGAAATGCGGCAGCACCTCGTCATAGGACCAGCCGCGCGCAGCCCATCTGCGCCCAGCGCTCGAAATCCGCCCGGTTGCCGCGCACCCACAGCATGCCGTTGATCGAGCTGGTGCCGCCCAGCGTCTTGCCGCGCGGCCATTCGATCGCGCGGCCGCCCGTGCCGGGCTCGGGATCGGTACGGTAGTTCCAGTTGACCGTCGGGTGGCGCAGCAGCTTCAGCACGCCCGCCGGGATATGGATCCACGGCACCCGGTCGGGCGGCCCCGCCTCGAGCAGCACCACGCGCGCGCCATCCTCGCTCAGCCGGTCGGCCAGGACGCATCCGGCAGAACCGGCGCCGATGATCAGGTAGTCGGTCGTCTCGGGATCCATGGCGACCTTCGATATCGCGTCACGCCATTCGACGCAAAGCGACCGCCCGCGCGCCAGCAACTTTGGCGCCGTCGGCCGGCGCGCGCCCTGCGCTTTCACCGCCGCCGCTGCGTCACCACATCCGTGATGTTGGCCATCGCTCGCTTACGCTCGCGGGCGCGATGTGGGAAATGGCGGGCCATCCGGTCGAGAGGAGTGCTGGGACATGGCGGACGGGAGCACGGCGGCTGCGGGAACGCGCGGAACCGGACGGGACGTCGACGCGCTGATCATCGGCGCCGGCTTTGCCGGCATGTACCAGCTGCATTCCCTGCGCGACCGGCTGGGGCTGGACGCGCTCGTCCTCGAGGCCGGCGACGGCGTCGGGGGCACCTGGTACTGGAACCGCTATCCCGGCGCCCGCTGCGATTCCGAGAGCCATTCCTACGCCTACTATTTCTCCAAGGCGCTGCTCGACGGCTGGGAATGGTCCGAGCGCTATCCCGGCCAGGCCGAGATCCTGCGCTATCTGAACTCGTGCGCCGACCAGACTGGACCTCAGGCGCGACATCCGGTTCGGCGCCCGCGTGCGCTCGGCCCGCTACGACGAGGCCGAGAACCGCTGGCACGTCGAGACCGAGGCCGGCGAGCGCTACAGCGCGACATGGCTCGATCACCGCGGTCGGCTGCCTGTCCTCGGCGAACGTGCCCAAGATCCCGGGCCTCGCCGATTTCCGCGGCCAGTGGTACCACACCGGCCAGTGGCCGCATGACGGCGTCGACTTCACCGGAAAGCGCGTCGGCCAGATCGGCACCGGCTCGACCGGCATCCAGGCGGCGCCGGTGATCGCCGGCGCAGGCCAAGCACCTGACGGTCTTCCAGCGCACGGCGAACTACAGCGTCCCCGCCCGGAACGCGCCGCTCAGCGCCGAGCGCAAGCGGTATTTCCGCGAGAACCAGGACGAGATCCGGGCGATCATGCACTCGACGCCGAACGGCCACCCGTTCCGCATCTCCGAGCGCAAGGCCCTCGACGCTGTCGCCCGAGGAGCGCCTGGCCGTCTACGAGACAGTCGTGGGAGACCGGCGGCCTGCAGTTCCGCGCCGCGTTCCAGGACCTGCTGGTCAGCAAGGAGGCGAACGACACGGCGGCCGAGTTCCTCAAGGACAAGATCCGCCAGACCGTGAAGGACCCGGAGACGGCCGAGAAGCTCGCCGCCATCGATCACCCCTACGCCGCCAAGCGCCCGCCGATCGACACGGACTATTTCGAGACGTTCAACCGCGACAACGTCGCGCTGGTCGACGTGCGCGCGGACCCGATCGAGCGCATCACGCCGACGGGCCTGCGCCTGCAGAGCGGCGCCGAGCACGAGCTCGACATCATCGTCTTCGCCACCGGCTTCGACGCGATGACCGGGCCGCTGCTGGCCATCGACATCCGCGGCCGCGACGGGCGTTCGCTGCGCGCAGGCATGGGCCGAGGGGCCGAAGACCTATCTCGGCCTCGCCGTGCCGGGCTTTCCGAACATGTTCACGGTCACCGGGCCGGGCAGCCCCTCGGTCCTCTGCAACATGCCGGTCGCCATCGAGCAGCATGTCGAGTGGATCACAGACGCCATCGAGGCGATGCGCGCCGAGGGCGTCGATCGTGTCGAGGCCGACGCCGAGGCGGCCGAGCGCTGGGTCGAGCACGTCAACGAGGCCGCCGACGCCACCCTCCTGCCGCAGGCCGGCCACAGCTGGTATCTGGGCGCCAACATCCCCGGCAAGCCGCGCGTCTTCATGCCCTATGCCGGCGGCATGAAGCGCTATCGCGACATCTGCGCCGACGTCGCCCGGCGCGGCTATCCGGGCTTCGGCCTGTCGCGCGGGGCGGAGACGCGCGACGCCGTGCTGCCCGACGGCTTCCGCGGCGCGGGCTCGGTCGCCGGGCCGGGGGTCTGACCGGCCCCGGGCCGGCCCGCTCTGCCTGGACCAGCCGGGATCTCGAGGGGTGCCCGCTCGCCGTATGACTTTTCGGTTAACGCGCGGAGCCTTATCTTGAGGTGAATCGCTTACCAGAGCGTCCACGCGTGGACGGGGCTCTGGGCGAGTCCGTCCTATCGAGAAGGGCTTCAGGCCGACCGGGCGCTGGCGCTGCTGAAGCCGCCGGGGCTGGCCAAGCGGCCGCCGTCGATCCGGAACTCGATGCCCGAGACGCTGCCGGCGAGGTCCGAGCAAAGAAACAGCACCGCGTTGGCGATCTCCTCGGGCGTCGCGTACCGGCCCAGCGGGATCAGCCCTCGATAACCCTCGCGCACGCTGTTGCTGCCGCCGGGGTTGTACTGCCGCTCGAGCGACTCGATCATCCGCGTCTCGACCGGCCCCGGGCAGACCGCGTTCACCCGGATGCCCTTGCGGCCGTATTCGCCGGCTGCCGTCCGGGTCAGCCCGATCACCCCGTGCTTCGAGGCGACATAGCCGGAAAGCCCCGGCGAGCCGATCAGCCCGGCGGTCGAGGCCGTGTTGACGATGGCCCCGCCGCCCTGCCGCAGCATCACCGGGATGACGTGCCGCAGGCCCAGGAAGACGCCCTTCAGGTTGACGGCGATGACCTGGTCGAAGACCTCCTCGTCATAGTCGCCGGTCAGCGCGACCTTGCCTTCGATGCCCGCATTGTTGAAGAAGCAGTCGATCCGGCCAAAGGCGTCGAGCGCTGCCTGCACATAGCCCCTGACATCCGCCGACCGGGTGACGTCGGCCTCGACGAAGATCGCCTCGCCGCCGCCCTCGCGCACAAGGGTCGCCGTCTCCTCTCCCGCCGCGGCGTCGCGGTCCACGACGACCACGCGCGCGCCCGCGCCGGCGAACCTCACCGATGCGGCGCGCCCGATCCCGGCCGCTCCGCCGGTGACCAGCGCCACCTTCCCCTCGAACTCCATGACTGTCCTTCCCCTCGGTCGATTGCCGTTCCGGCGCCCTGGGGTGCCGGGCCGCGGCTCAGGCCGTCTTGGCCGCTGCGAGGCGCCAGGCGTCCGCCATCGCGGCCGCCACGAAATCCAGCACGCCGGACGTCGCGCCGATCACCTTGTCCATCGTCAGGATGCCGTGCGTCTGGTCGCTCAGGTGCAGCCCGGTGACCGCGACCCCTTCGCGCTCCAGCCGGTAGGCGTACTGGCGCCCCTCGTCGCACAGCGGATCGTGGCCGCAAGTCAGCACCAGCGCGGGCGGTGTCCCGGCCAGGCTCGCCGCCCGCAGGGGCGAGGCGCGCCAGTCCGCGCGATCGGCGGGCTCCGGCGCGTAATGGTCGATGAAATAGCGCATGGAGGCCGCGGTGATCGGCATCCCCTCGGCGATGCGCTGATAGCTCTCGCCCGTCATGCCGAGGTCGACCACCGGATAGAGCAGCGCCTGGAAGGCGGCTGGCGGGACCGTGCCGTCGCGCCCCATCAGCGCCAGCACGGCCGCGAGGTTCCCGCCCGCGCTGTCACCCGCCAGCGCGATCCGCGCAGGATCGACCTTCAAATCGGCCGCGCTGCCCGCCACCCAGCGCAGCGCGGCCGCGCAGTCGTCCAAGGCGGCCGGAAAGCGATGCTCCGGCGCCAGGCGGTAGTCCACGCTGACCACGCGGCATCCGGCCGCGTTGGCGAGGCGCCGGCACACCCCGTCATGCGAGTCGAGGTTGCCCATGATCCAGCCGCCGCCATGCATGTAGAAGATGCAGGGCAGCGCGCCGTCAGCCGTCGTCCCCCGGCCGCGGTAGAGCCGCAGCGGAATGTCGCCGTCGCGCCCGGGCGCCGCCAGGCTGCGGTCCTCGGCCACCTCGGCGGGCGCCGACTGCAGCGCGGCGCGGCTCGCCGCATAGGCGCGTCGCGCCTCGTCTGGCGAGAGCGCCTCGAAGGGCGGGCGGCCCGCCTCGCGGATGAGCGCCAGCAGCGCCTGGACATCAGGGTTGATCGCCGTCATCTGCATCGTCCTGCCTGACTCCGGCCGTGGTGGATCTCCGGCGGATCTCGATACCACCCCGGTCAGGAGGCGAAACGGATTTCTGCCTCCGGCCGCTGCCGGATCGCGAACATCACGACCGTGCTCGGCCGCCGGCAGCCGGCCCGGGCACCGTCATCGAGGCCGCCCCACCAGCGTGGTCGGCCCCGCCCTTGGGCTCATGCCGTATCTTGCCGGCGAAGGCTGTGGGCGCGCGAGAGCGCGGCGAGGTCGCCCTCCGCCAGCTTGCCCGTCGCGCTTCGCGGCAGCTCGCCAACGACGGTCACGCCGCGCGGAACGAAGACGGCGTCAACATGGCGCCGCATGTGCTCGCGAACGAGCCGGGACAGGACCTCGGGATCGGTTTCGCCGCCCGGCGCGGGCACGACATAGACGTGAAGCCGGTCTTCCGCCCCTTCTTGCTCACGCACCAGCACGGCGTCGCGCACGAAAGGCAGCATCGCCAGCGCCGCGTTCAGGGCGCCGAGGCTCTGGCGTTTGCCCGCGATGCGGACCATGTCGCCGCGCCGTCCCAGAAGGCGGAATCGGCCATCCGCCTCCAGCTCGATATCGTCCGGAAGCGTGACCACCGAGCACAGATGCGGCGCGCTCGCCCGCCAGCCCTCGGCTGCCGGACAGCAACCGAAAGCCGTGGAACGGCGTCCAGCGCTCGTCATAGGCGCTGCGCCGCCAGGCGAGCGAGCCCGCTTCGGTGCAGCCATAGATCTCGTAGAGGCGGCAGCCGGCCTCCTCCACCCTGGCGGCGACCCCGCGGTGCAGCGGCGCCGTCGCCGAGATGACGCAGCGGATCCGCGGCAGCGCGCGAATGCGCTCTTCCAGAAAGCGCAGATGCGGCGGGCTGGTGACCAGCGCGATCTCGTCGAAGCCGGCATCCGCCGCCCGCCCGACGATCGCGTCGAGATCGGCGGGGTAGAAGGCGATGTCGTCCGAGACGCAGTGCCCGTGCGCCAGCCCGGCGAAGATGGTCGCCTCGAGCCCGTACATGTGCTGGTGCGGCGTGGTGCCGACGATCAGCGACCGCCCGGGCGCGAGGCCGGCCTGCTCGATCAGGAACGAAGTCAGCCGCGCGCCGCCGGCCAGCGCGGTCCAGCTCTTGAGGTGCCGGACGGGCGCCCCGGTCGAGCCCGAGGTGAAGACGTGGACCGGGCCGCTCAGCGACGTGATCTCCGCGCCGGCCGACGCGCCGGCCGACGGCGCGCGGCCGTCCAGCCCCTCGAGGACCAGCGGGTTGCAATAGCCCTCGAGCGAGGCCGCGACGGCCCGTTCGGCCCGCGAGGGCGGCAGGACGGTGACGATGCCCTCGGCCATCGCCGCAAGCAATGCCGCGGCGAAGTCGGAGCGCCGCGGCGCCAGATTGCAGACAGCGTCGTGGCCGGCCAGGGCCGGGCGCAGGCGCCGCGCGTCCTCCAGGAGGTCGGACCAGAGCCGCAGCCCTGTCGCGCCGAGGCTGAAAGGCCGGGACGGCGCGGGAAGCGCTGAAGCGCGCATCAGGCGCCGAGCCGGGTCCAGATCTCGGGGCGCAGCATCGCGCGTGCCGTGGTCCACCAGCCCTCCGGCCGGCCATACCGAAGCGACGCGTAGTGATGCGAGAGCATGAACCAGGCGATCTGGGCCGCGACCAGCCAGCCCAGCATGTCCGCCAGCGCAGGATGCGAAGCGGCCAGCACCATGGCCGCGAGCGCCAGTCCGGCGGTCGCCAGCGAGAGCCCTGCCCAGAGCAGGCATTGGCGCGCGATGAAGCGGCGGAAGCGCACATCCTCGGCCGGCGCTATGCCCATCAGCCTGACCAGCCGGAGGAGAACCGGCTCGCGGCCGGGCCGCAGGCCGCTGGCAAAAAGCCACGCGACGGCCAGGTTCGCCGGCACGACCAGCAGATAGGGCATGTAGCGCAGATCCGGGATGCCGAGCCGGAGGATGGCGAGCGCGCCCGCGACCGCCGTCGCCGCGAGGGCCGCGGTCCTGCCGTCGATGCCCTTGTGCCGGGCCAGGCGAAAGCAGACCCAGCCCAGCGACGCGATCGCGAACTGGTCGAGCGCGAAGTGCGTGATCACCCCGAAGCCATGCGCCAGCATCGCGGCGGCCAGCCCCGCCGTCGCCAGCCAGCCGATGCGCGCGCCGGGCCGGCTCACCGCAGCCGTCACTGCGTGCGGTTCGCGGCGATGTGCCGGCTGAGCGCGTCCAAGGACGAGAAAATCTGACGGTTGCGCTCGTCATCCGAGCGCAACCTGATGCCATAGCGCTGGGCGATCGCGAACGAGAGCTCGAGCGCGTCGATGGAATCAAGGCCGAGCCCATCGCCGAACAATGGCTCGTCGGGCTTGATGTCGCCGGCGCTCACGTCGTCGAGGACCAGCACCTCGACGATCATCTCGGCGATCTCTCGCCGGAAGGCGGCATCGGCGAACTGCTCACGCGGCTCGTTCAACATCTGCAACGGCTTCCACGCTACCCTTGGCGCTGAACCTGTACCGGAACAGCTTGAACAGCGCAATGCGCGACCGCAGCCGCAGGTCGGCCCTGAAGTCGCCGGCGAGCAGCGAGATCACCGCCCGCTCCACCCCCAGCACGTCGCGCGGATTCAGCATCAGGTGCCGGAAGGCGGGATCGTGGATCATGTAGACGAACCACGAGACGAAGGACAGGCGGGAGCGGATGGCGCGGTCGTACTCGGCCAGCCGCGCCGCCCGCCGTGACGGTCGGGCCAGGCAGTCGCGAATCGCCGAAGCGGCCTCGCCGGCGCTGACGAGCGCGAGGTGGACGCCGGTCGAGAAGATCGGGTCGAGAAAGCCATAGGCATCGCCGACCTTCACATGGCTCGGGACCCGCGGCTTCGGTCGAGCGATACGAGAAATTGCCGGTCGATTGCAGCCGGTTGGCCGGCCGGCCCTGCGCCAGCAGGGCGGCGATATGCGGATGGCGCGCCACATGCGCGGCGAAGAACGCGTCGATCCCGCCGTCGCGCGCGCGAAGATAGTCGCCCGGCGCGACGAGGCCGACCGACGTCACGCCGCGGCGCAGCGGGATCTGCCACATCCAGCCCGGCCTGGTCAGATAGATGCGGATGTTGCCGGCCCGCGCGCCCGCCTGGCGCGGGAGGTCGTGGAAATGGCCGAAGATCGCCGCCGAGGTGTTGCGGGGGTCGGGGTGCTTCTGCGCCAGCATCTTCGAGGTCACCGTCGACCGTCCGGAAGCATCGACCAGGAAGCGCGTCCGCCAGTCGGTCACCTCGCCGTCGGGGCCGGTGGTGCGGACGAGCGCACCGTCTTGCTGCAGCTCCAGAACGGTCGCCGCCGTCTGCTCCAGCACCCTGGCGCCGCATCTGCCGGCATTCCGGAAGAGGATCTCGTCGAACTCCGAGCGCAGGACCTGATAGGCATGCGTCGGCCCGCCGAGCAGCGCGCGGCGGAATTCGAAGACCGCCTCGATGCCGCCATCCTCGCTGATGAACTCGGCGCCCGGCTTGAAGACGCCGATCTCGCGGACCTGCTCGAGCACGCCGAGATCGTCGAGGATCGGCAAGCTCTGCGGCAGCAGCGACTCGCCGATGTGGAAGCGGGGGTGCGCATCGCGTTCGACCAGCACCGTGTCGAGGCCCTGGCGCGCCAGGAAGACCGCGGCGGCGGAACCGCCGGGACCTCCGCCGAGGACGAGGACGTCGCATTCCTGCGCCCGATGGGCCGGGGCGGCGCCGGCCTCGCGGGTTGGCGTCTGCGTGGCTCAACTGGTCCCTCCGTCGACGGCGATAAGCTGTCCCGAGACATAGGACGCCGCATCCGATGCGAGAAAGCCGACCATCGCGGCCACCTCCTGCGGCGTGCCGGCGCGCCCCGCCGGGCAGAGCGCGCGCAGCGCAGCGAAGTTCTCCAGCGCCTCGGTCTCGGCCGTGGCGATCAGGCCAGGGGCGACGACGTTGGCGGTGATCCCCCGGCTCGCATATTCCCGCGTCAGCGATTTGGCGAGCGCCAGCAGCCCGCCCTTGGCGGCCGCGTAGTTGGTCTGGCCGCGATTGCCCGTGATCGCGGTCAGCGACGAGATGGCGACGATGCGCCCCCAGCGGCCGCGCATCATCGGCAGGATCAGCGGCCGCAGCGCCGCGTAGAAGCCGTTGAGGTTGACGTCGACGACGGCGCGCCAGTCGTCCGGGCCCATGCCGGCGAAGGGCATGTCGCGATGCAGCCCCGCATTGTGCACCAGCACCTGGATCGGAGCGTTCTCGGCGATCTCGCCCAGCCTGGCCAGCGCGCGCTCGATATCCGTCAGGTCCAGCGCCAGGCTCTCGGCGCTGCCGCCGGCGGCGCGGATCGCCTCGACCGTGGCCTCCGCGCCGGCGATGTTGCGCCCGGCGTGCACGATCACGTGCATGCCCTGGCCCGCGAGCTGATGGCAGATCGCGGCGCCGATCGGGCTCGACCCGCCGGTGACGAGCGCCCGCCTCACGCCGGCACCATCGAGAGCAGGATCTCGCCCGTGACGAGCGGCGCGTCGTGCTGGGACACGGCGAAGCGGTAGGCGGCGGCGCCCTCGATCTGGTCCAGCCGCTCGGCCTGCATGCGCAGCGGTGCCGGATCCTCGATGTGCACGCAGCGCAGTTCCAGATCGCCGATCGCCAGGACCAGCCCGGAATGCGCCGCGCGCATGCCGAAGAGCGAAGCATGCGCGGCCGCCGCCTGCGCGCCGAGCTCGACGAGCGCCGCGGCATAGAGCACGCCGTCGAGCCGCAGCGGGTGGTCGGTCGAGCGCGTGATCGGTGGCGCGGCAGCGGATGCAAGCCTGGTCGGCGGCCTCGACGGCCGCGATCAGCCGCATGGCACCCCTGTGCGGCATGCGCGCCAGCGCCTCAGCGAGCATCGGCGCTCGCCCGCCATGCGATGCGCAGCCCGCCGCCGGCCGGCAGGCCGAGGACGACGGGGCGCGGATCGCCTTGCTGGATGCGGCAGAGCAGGGCAGGGTGAACCGCACCGGGTTGCCGCTGCCGACGAGCGCCGCCGGGCGCCACGTCTCGCCGGGATCGGTCGGCGCCGCATCGTGGTCGAGCGCGAGATCGAGCGAGCCCGAGGCATCCGCCGCTCCCGCCGGAGCCAAGGCCAGCGCCGCCGCCATGGGCAGCGTGATCGGCCGCTTCTCGTGCAGCGGCGGCGGCAGGGGCGCGTCGAAGACGACGAGCCCGACGGGCCGGCGCTCGAGCAGGACCTGCATGGCGGCCTTCAGCAATCCCGCGCCCGCCGTCTCGTCATAGGCGGCGATGCTCGTCGCCGGGCCCGTCGGCGCCCGCCAGGATGGACCACTGGCCCTGCGCGGCGTTGTGCACGGCGTTCTGGAACCGCAGCGGCTGGATCATGATCTCCGGCCGCGCGAGCGCGGCGAGGATGTTCGTCAGCGTCTCGCCCTCGCCGACGGCGCTGGCGAAGACCCAGCCGGCATCGCGCGGCAGGGCGGGCGCGACCTGTTCGGCCGCGACGATGGCCAGCGCGATGCTGGAGCTGAGCCGTCGCGCCTCGCGCGGCGGCAGGCTGGCCGGCGCCGGGCCGCCACCCCTCGGGCACGGTCAGCGGCGCCCCGGCCAGATGCGCGCGCAGCGCTTCGGCGTCGGGCAGCCCCGGGGCCACGAAGCCGATGCCAGTCACGTCGACGCGGCCGACCATCAGGCGCCGAGCACCAGCGCGCAGTTGCTGCCGCCGAAGCCGAAGGCGTTGCAGAGGACGGTATCGTACTCTGCCTCGACGGATCGCTGGAGGATCTCGCCGGGCAGCGAGGGGTCGGGCGCGCCGATGCCGGCCGAGCCCGGCAGGAGGCCGCGCCTCCATCGCGTCGAGGCACATCACCGCCTCGACCGCGCCGGCAGCGCCCGAGGGTATGGCCGATCAGGCCCTTCAAGCGACGCCGGCGGGCACCGGCTGCGGAAAGACGGCGCTGGCGGCCGCCATCTCGGCGCTGTCATTGGCGGGCGTCGCCGTTCCGTGCAGCTTGAGAAAGCCGATCCGTTCGGGCGCCAGCCCGGCGCTGGTCGAGCGCGGCGCGCATGGCCGCGGCCGCTCCGGCGCCATCGGCGGGCGGCGTCGACATGCTGACGGCGTCAGAGGTCTCGCCCGCGCCCAGCAGATGCGGACCGTCGCCATCCCGCTCGAGCAAGCAGAAACCCGGCGCCCTCGCCGATCGACAGCCCGTCGCGGTTGGCGTCGAGCGGCCGGCAGGGCTGGCGCGAGACCAGCTCGAGCGCATCGAAGCCGTAGAGCGACGTCATGCACAGGCTGTCGACACCGCCCGCAAGCACCGCGTCGCAGAGGTCGAGCCGGATCAGCTGGGCTGCGTCCACCAGCGCCTTGGCCGAGGACGAGCAGGCGGTGGAAATCGTATAGCTCGGCCCCTCGACCCCGAGATACGCGATCAGGAACGACGTCACCGCGTGGTGATCGCTGTGGTGGCGCATGGAGTAGTCGGCGGCGAGCGGACCGTCGCCCTGGCGCGCGCGGTAGACCTTCTCCAGCCGCTCGATCCCCGAGGTCGACGTGCCGAGCACCAGCCCGACGCGCCGCGCGCCCCAGCGCGACACCGCCCGGCGGACCGCGTCGCGCACGCCGTCCGCCTCCGAGCGCCATCAGCGCGAGCCGGCTGGCGCGATTGTCCCAGCCGCCGAGCGCGGCCGGGAAACGCGACCTCCTCGATGCCGCGGACCCGGCCGATGTAGCAGTCGAATGCCGATGTCGGGCAGGTCGCAGGGCGTCAGGCCCGAGCGCATTCGGCGCATCGCCTCGACATGCGCGGCCCCGCCGCTGCCGACACATGTCACGGCGGCCCGCGCGGTGATCGCCAGTTCGCCGAGCGGCAGGGCGGCGCGCCGCGTCATCGTGCGGCCGTCCCGCGGCCACCGCGGATCATGTTGATGGCCGCCACCGCGACGACGCCGATGGCGACGGTCGTCCCAATGTCCTCGAGCACTCCGACCCCGGAAAGCGCCATTGTGATGAAGCCGATGAGGGTGGTCGTCGCGCACAGCAGGACCGACCGGACCGCTGCGCCACGCTGTGCTTCGTCACCGCTCAATGTCAGCAGCAGTCCATAGTCGATGCCGATTCCTATCACAAGCGCGAGCGCCATGACATGGAAGACGCTCAGGCCGCCGCCGATCAGGCTTGCGGCACAGGCGGTGAGAAGGGCGGCGGCGAGGCAGCCGGCGGCGATCTCGACGACGGCGCGAGGCCGGCGCACCGCCGCCAGCAGGTAGCCGAGCGCGGCGGCCGCGCCCAGGAGGACGCAGAGCCTGACCCGGCCGGCCAGCCGGTCGAAGCCCCGGGCGAACTCGGCGCCCTGGTCGACGAGCCGAATGGCGGGATCGCCGAGCCCGGCGACCGCCGTGGCGAGAGCCGGGGCATCGGCGACGTCCCAGAGCAAGGCCGTGCCGCGGAGCACGTCGCCGTCGCGGCTGACCAGAGCTGAGACGAGGACGTCCTCGGGTGGAAGGTCGGAGGGCCTGACATCGCGCGCCGCTCAGCGCCGCGCCATAGGCCTCGACGATCCGCTCGCGGAACTCTGGGCGCAGCCCCGCCTCGGCCAGAGCGGCGACCAGCCGCTCGGAAAGCCGCTCGGGGGCGGGAAGGTGCTCGTTGTCGGCCCGCTTCGGCAGCATCGTCGCGAGCATCTGGAACCGGCCGATCTGGCCTTCGGCTCGCGCGCGCTCCAGCACCTCGGCGAGCCGCCTCTGCCGATCCAGCAGCTCGCCCAGCGAGGCACCCGCCACCTCGACTCGGAGCCGCCCGGAGGGCAGGTCGAGCATCCTGTCCAGCCGCTCGATGTCGCCCCGCAGCGACGCCGGCAGTGTTGCCAGCCGCTCGGCGCCCTTGCTGGGCAGCAGCGCCACGCCGATCGCGCCGGCGACGATGATCGCCCCCAGCGCCGGAAGCTTGTGGCGCAGGCGAAGGTCGACGGAAGGCGCCGGACGCGAGCGGGCCGGCGGAAGGTCTCGTTCCATCCACAGCGCCGCCCCCGCGGCCGTCGCCAGTCCCACCGCCACGAAGGCGCCGACCTGCGCGATGGCCGGGATGCCGGCGACGACCAGCGCCAGGAAGGCGATCGCCGTGGTCGCCGCGCCGATGCGGATGCAGTGGCGTGCATGCGCCGCCTCCGCGCCGCGGGCGGCCGCCATCAGATGCAGCGGATAGTCGAGCGCCAGACCCAGCAGCGCCCCGCCGAACCCCAGGGCGAGGATGTGCACCTGGCCGAACACAAGCTGGACGACCAGCGCGGCGGCGGCGGCCCCCAGCACGGCGGGCACGATGCTCGCCAGGACGCCCCTGGCCGATCTCAGCACGGCGGCAAGCCAGAGCAGCAGCAGCGTGCTCGCGATCAGGCTCGAGAGGGTGGCGCGCTCAGCGATGTCGGCGCTGATGTCGGCGCTGATGCTGCGCGGCCCGACCAGCAGCGGCTCGGCCCCGAGCGACTATGACCATCGCGCGGAGCCGGTCATCGAAGGCGGCTTGCGACCGGGCGTCGAAGGGCCGCGGCGCAAGCTCGACGAAGAGCAGCGCCGCGCTGTCGTCGCGCGCCTGCGGCACGCCATCGTGCAGGGGCAGGGGATCCGCCTCCGCTGTCAGGGTCCTGACCAGGCTGCGGAAACTGCCCGTCGGGTCGAGCAGATAGCGCCCGGCCAGGGGCGCCGCCGCGACGTCGGTCAGCGCGCGCCTGGCCCGCTGCAGCTCGGCGACGAGTGCCGTGGGCGCGAACGCCTCGGCCGGTGGCGGCGCCAGGGCGAAGCGGTGCAGCCACAGCCAGTCGAGCGCCGCCTGGGAAGGCTCCGGCGCGAGCGTCACCCGGTCGACCATCGCATCGGCTGCCAGCCGATCCGAGATCTGCCGCGCGATCGCGCTGCGGCGGTCACGGTCGGGATGCAGGATGGCGACCGTCAGCGCCCTGCCCTCCGCCGTGTCGAGGGTGTTGGCGGTCGCCGCATCCGCGCCCAGGATTGCCCGCGCATCCGACTCCACCCGCACGGTCGCGAACGCCAGCGCGCCCAGGCCGAGGGCAAGCGCGAAGAGGATCGCGATCCGCGTCATTGCCGGGTTGAGAAGGCGAAGCTCCGCACCACGCCGTCGCCGCCCGTGATATCGAGCGACTTCAGCCGGTCGCCGCAGCCGGCGAAGGTCAGCGCCACGCCCTCGGCGGCGCCGCGCGGCCGCAGGCCCAGCTTCCAGCCTGCGCCGCGCCGCCGAAAGCTCGGTGGTGAAGTCGGCCAGGATCGCCGCCCCGTCGCCCGCGAGCATGCGGCGAAGCGCCAGCAGCATCGGCGCGGAGCTCAGCGGGAATGGGGTAGAGCGTCGGCTCCGCCTCGGGCGAGGGACGGGTCGCGACCATCCGGTCGCCGACCTCGCTGATCTGCCGCTCCGGCGTCTCCTGCTCGCGGACGAGCGCGCCATCCCCGGCGACATACATCGTCCCGGTGGCGACCTCCGGCTCGACGAGGGCGGGGTGGCGCACCTCCTCGCGGTAGGCGATCCTCTGGCCGGCCGGAACCGCCAGCGCCGCGATCAAGGCGGCCGCGTCCTCCGGCGCGACGGCAGCGCAGGGCGTGGCGCTATTCGCGCCATATGTCGAAAAAATTGAACCAGTTATAAGGATGGCGGCGACACATCTGCGCCAGTGCGTCGGCAAAGTGCTGCGCCATCGCGCAGCAGCGGGCCTCGCGCTCGGAGCGCGCGACATGGCCGCCGTCATAGATCTCGAGAAAACGGATCTCATAACGACGCGGTCCCGTGCGTGGCGCGAAGCACAGGATCAGCGGCACGCCCGCCAGCATGGCGCTGAGATATGGGGCGCGCGGGACGCGGATGGGGGCGCCCAGGAAATCGACCTCTACCGCGCCGCGCCGGCTGTGGCTCGGCATGCGGTCGCCGAGATAGGCGACGAACTCCCCCGCCTCGAGCGCATCGCGCACGGCGAGCATCGCGCTCTGGCCGTCGGCGGCGGGAATGACCCGGGCCGCGACCTCCGGGTTGAGGGACTCCAGCAGCCGCGTGACCTTCTCGGCGTTCTCCTGGAACATGAGATAGCGCACGCGCAGCCCCTGCAGCGACCGGTCGAAGGCGCGCAGGGCCTCGAAGCTGCCGAAATGCGCCCCCAGCAGCACGCCGCCGCGCCCAGCCCGATGACGACGCAGGAAGACCTCCTCGCCATGCGCCCGGACATCGAACCCCGAGGTGCCTTCGCTGAGCAGGCGCGCCCGATCGAGGATGACGTGCGCAAAGCTCTGGCACTGGCCGGAACCGGTCGGCGAACCGAGGCGCCCGCCCGAGCGCCGCGCCGAGATAGGTGGCTTGGCCGCGCGCCGCGATCCGGCTCGGGAACAACGTGAACCAGAGTGCGATCGATGCCATCAGAGGATCGGTCACGCCGTCGGGTGCGTGTCGGGCAAGCCAGCTGAGCGCCCCCAGCGCAAGCAGGCTTCCACGCTCGGGTTGCCGTCGCCACGCCGGCTGGGCCTCAGCCATCTGCCGGGCGGAGAACGACGAGCGCGGTGGCGAAGACCCCGCGCTCGTCCTGCCACGCCGCGCGGCTGCGCTCGCCCGCGGGCGTCAGGCGTACCTCGAAGGGGACGCCGGGCAGCAGGGTGCGCCGGAACTTCACGCGCTCGATCCGCGCCAAGGCCCGGCCGGTCTCCTCAAGGCGGGCCGCCAGGAAGGCGAGCATCACGGCGCCGGGCACGATCGGACGGCCAGGAAAGTGCCCGTCGAGGCACCGGCTGTCTGCAGGAAAGCCCGAGCGGCTGCAGAACGTCTCGACGGGGCCCCCGGCCATCCCCTCAGGTGGTCTCCATTCGCGTCACCTCGGACTGGATGTCCTGCTGGAGGTTGTTGACCCAGGAATTATAGTTGGGGTGGATCTGATTTTTGCCCGGATCGTAGTTCAGATTGCGCGAGTCCTTGTACTTTATCGAAAACGACTTGGCGTCGTAGAACACGTCGACTGTCGCGAAATGCTTGCCACGAACCGCGAGGTTGCCGACGAGGTGGCCCGGGCCGGCATCCTGGAACGTCCAGCCGCGCTTGCTGCCGGCGCGGATGATGGCGTTCTTGTAGTCCGTCTCGGTCAGCGCCCGCGTCTGAGTCGCGGCAGGGGCATAGGCGATGTCGGTCGGATTGTAGACCGTCTCGGCCCGACAGCCGGCGACGGCAAGGGCGGCCACGAGCAGCACGGCGGCGATGGATCGGCTCATTCTTTCTTCCCTCTGTTCCCCCGCTCCCGCGGGGTTAGCGCACCACCCCAAGGGCGATCAACAGACCTCTCGGGCGCGCCCCGCCCCCGAGAATGAAGCGCGCCACGGCGCCCGTGATGCGCACCGTATCGAGCACCGGGCGGAAGCGGCTGGGGCGCTGCTGATAGCCCGCATAGCGCGCCTCGATGGGCACGCGGGCGAGGCCGAAGCCGGCCTCGCCCGCGCGCATCAGCACCGCGGTCTCGAAGACGAAGTGCCGGCATTCGCGGGCCGGCACGCGGAGGCGCGACCACAGCTCGGCGGGATAGAGCCGCATGCCGCACTGGCAGTCGCGCAGCCGGTGCCCGGCCGCCCAGCTGATGAAGAAGTCGCCAAGGCCGATCGAGGCCGCGCGCGCGCGCGGCATCGGGCCCGGCCGGCCCATCCGGTCCCCGAGGATCAGCGTTTGGGGCGACCGGCGCGCCGCGTCGAGAAAGGCCGGGATCTGCGCCGGATCGTGCTGACCGTCGGCGTCGAGTGTCAGCACGCAATCGGCGCCCTGCCGGAAGGCATGGTCGAGGCCCTCGGCCAGCCGGGCGCCCTTGCCGCGATTCTCGGCGTGGGCCAGCACCTCGACGTGCAGCCCGTTCAGCCGCGCCACCGTGTCGTCCGTCGAGCCATCGCTGATCACCAGCACCCGGTCGACATGCGCGAGGACGCCCTCGACGACCTCGCGGATGGTGCCGGCCTCGTTATAGGCCGGGATCAGGACCGTGCAGACCGGATCGGCCAGAGCATCGCGCGGCATCAGCGGACCGCCTCGTATTCCGAGAAGCAGCCGAGAAGGACCCGGTGCTCGACCGAGCGGAAGCCGACCTCGCGCATGATGCCGGCCACCTCATCGCGGCCGATCATCTGCTCCATCGTCTCCCAGTAATAGGTCATCAGGCGGTAGGCCTCGCGGTCCCGGCTGAGCGCCAGCGTGAGCTTCGGCAGGGCGTGCTTGAAATAGGCCGTGAACAGCGCCCGGCCGATGGCGCTCTGGGGCACGGTCACGTCCAGGATCAATGCCTTGCCGCCCGGCCTCAGCACGCGGCGGAACTCGCGAAAGGTCGCCTCGAGGTCGTCGACATGGCGCAGCGCGAACCCCATCGTCAGGAAGTCGAAGCTTTCGTCCGGCACGGGCAGCGCTTCGGCCGTCGCCTGATGGTGCACGCAGGGAACGCGCTTGCGCGACTCGGCGATCATGCCGGCCGAGGGCTCGACGCAGACGACCTGCTCGGGCCGGCGGACGATGCGCAACAGCGCGCGAGCCGTCGGGCCCGTTCCCGAGGCGACGTCGATCGCCCGCATGTGCGGCTGCAAGCCTGCGCGGCGCAGCGCGTTCCGGCGGTAGACGTCGCCCGAGCCCAGCCATCCCCATCTGGCGATCGCCTCGTAGAGCGGGGCCGTGCGGTCGAAGATCTCGCGCAGGAAGCGCTGCTTCTGCTCGGGCCCGTCATAGTAGGGCCCGACGACAAAAGGCTTCCGAGCGTCCACGCGTCCCACTCCCACGCAACCACAAGTGCCGAGGCTAATCGAGATCTGCTATCCGCGCGCGCCGACACATGCAAGAAGCCGCGACCGGAGCGGCGCAGGGGGCGTGCAATTGCCGGACGCGCCGGCTATCATCGTTTGGGTTTCATATTGGCTTTGGTCTCAGACACATGCGTCACATGCCTGTTCGATCGGGTGCTGACTGCCGCGTGAACCGATGAGCGAGATCACGACGCCCGAGGTCGGGGCGGCCGCGGCTCCGGTCCTGTCGCTCGAGGTTCTGCGAACGCGGCTTTTCGAGCTCGCGATCCTGCTCTGGAGCCTGCCCTTCGGCCTCGCCATCCTGACGGTCTTCAAGGTGGTGCGCCCGCCATGGCTCGTGCGAAGGGTTCTGCGCCTCTGGTCGGCGGGCTTCATCCTGGCTGCGCGGCGGATCGTCGGCGTCCGCTACCGGCTGGAGGGGACCGAGCACATCCCCGACGGGCCGGTCGTCTTCGTCAGCAACCACCAGTCATACTGGGAGTCGATCGCATTCACCGCGCTCGTTCCGCACATCAACGTCGTGACCAAGGCCGAGGCGATGGACATTCCCGTCTTCGGCTGGGGGTTGCGCCATGCGCCGATGACGCCGGTCTTCCGCGACCGACGCGGCGCCAATCTGCGCCGGATCGTGCGCGAGGCCAGAGCCTCCCTGGCCGAAGGCCGCAGCGTCCTGATCTTTCCGGAGGGAACGCGCGTCGCCCCGGGCTGCCTGCGTCCGCATCTGCGCGGCCTCGAGCTGCTCTACGGCGCCTGCGAGGTCCCGCTCGTGCCGGTCGTGCACAATGCCGGCCTTTGCTGGACGGTCGGTTTCAGCGCCAAGCACGCGGGCGAGATCGTGGTTCGGTTCTGTCGCCCGATGCCGCCTGGTGAAAATCCCCGGCAGGTGGCGGGCCAAATCGAGGCGCTGCTGAACCGCGAAAAGGAAGCCACGCTCGTCTCTGCCACGCGATAGCGTCCCGGAACCCTCTGTCTGAGGGCGCTTTTCGAGACAGCGCCGCTGCCTGTCAGCGCCCGCCGGCTCAGCCGCGGGCGCGGCCCGGCCCGGCGACGATCCCATCGTCAAAGAGCGCGCCGATCTCGCGCTCGGGCAGGCCCAGCACGTCGGCCAGTATCTCCTCGCTGTGCTGGCCGAGCGCCGGCGCTGGCACCGGCGGCTGCCGCGGGTGGTCCGAGAACGCCAGCGGCGAGCCCGGCACCGGAAAGCGCCCGATCCCCGGCTGCTCGATCTCGGCAAAGAGCGGGTTGTCGGGCGAGAGGTCAGGGTCCTCGGCCAGCGCCTGGGCAAAGCTGCGGAACTCGGACCAGGTGACGCCGCCGCGGTCGAAGGCCTCGGCGAAGTCGCCGACGCTGCGCGCCGCGAACCAGGGCGCCAGCACGGCGGTGATCTCGGCCCGCGCCTGCCAGCGCGCGCCCTCCTCGCGCAGATCGGTGCCGAGCCGGGCGGCCAGCGCGTCGATCGCCTCGCCCGTCCCCGTCACGGCGACGAGGTTGCGCCACTGCCGGTCGGTCAGGCCGATGACCATGACGCGCCGGCCGTCGGCGCAGACGAAGTCCTGCCCATAGGCGCCGTAGAGCGCGTTGCCCGACTTGGCGCGGTCGACGCCGTTGACCGCGACCTCGGCGATGATGCCGAGATTGCCCAGCATCGCCGCCGCCACGTCCTTCAGCGTCAGCTCGACCGACTGGCCCCGGCCCGTGCGCAGCCGCTGCCGCTCGGCCGCCAGCAGGGCCGCGACCGCCATGTTGCCGGCGATGCAGTCCCAGGCCGGCAGCACATGGGCGACCGGCCCGTCAGAGCCTTCGGGCCCGGTCGCCGCGGGGAAGCCGACGGCCGGGTTGACGGTGTAGTCGACCGCCGGGCGCCCATGCCGGTCGCCGGCCAGCGATACCATGACGAGGTCCGGCCGGATTGCGCTCAGCGCCGGCCAGTCCATCCAGCCGCGCACCCGCAGATTGGTCAGGAACAGCCCGGCATCCTCGCCGGGCGCCGTGACCAGCCGCGTCACCAGCTCGCGCCCGCGCGGCACCCCCATGTCGACGGCGATCGAGCGCTTGCCCTTGTTGAGCCCGGCCCAGAACAGGCTCTGCCCGTCGGCCGTCACCGGCCAGCGCCCGGCGTCGAGCCCGCCCTGCAGCCGGTCAAAGCGGATGACGTCGGCCCCCATCTGCGCCAGCGTCATGCCGGCCAGCGGAATGGCGACGAAGGCCGATCCCTCGACGATGCGCATCCCTGACAGGATCCCGGCCATCAGTCGCGCCCTCGGCGCGGCCCCAGCGGCATGGTCGGCCCTCCCCCCAGCCAATGTGCCCGGCACCAAGGCTGGGACGCCGCCCGCTTCAGCGTCAATGCGGGGTTTGCCGCAGGTGCCCACGAGAACGCGGCGGGCACGCGCCGGGCCGGCGGTGGCTTGCCCTGCGTCACCTGTCGTGAAAGCATCGCCATGGCCGGGGTGGGCCATCCGCGCCTCGGGCCGGGCGAGATCAGCCTTCGGGGGGATACGATGGGCATTCGAACGTTCGCTGCCATCCTGTGCGGCCTGGCGTTGGGCGCGGGCCAGGCGGCCGCGCAGGCGCCGGGCAACTGCGAGGTGACGGGGCTCGAGGGACAGCACGCGCGCCTGCAGCTCGGCGATGGCTGGCTGCCGGTCGAGCCCGGCGCGATGCCGGCCCAGGCCAGCACCGTCGAGACGGGCGCCGCGACCCGGCTCGAGATCAGCTGCGCCGGCGGCTTCGTCGTCACGCTCGGGCCTGACAGCCGGGCCGATCTGGCCGAGCTCGTCGGGCCGCCCGACGCCGAGCCCGGCATCGTCATGCTGCTGATCAGCGGCATCATCGGCGTCGTCACGCCGGACCGCCTGGCCGAGCCCGTCGAGGTGCGCACGCCCGCGGTGATCGCCGCCGTGCGCTCGACGAAGTGGCTGGTCGAGCACGACCCCGCCGCCGGCGCCAGCGCCGTCTTTGTCCGCCGCGGCCGGGTCACCGTCTCGAACCGCGAGATCGCCGTCGTCCTTGATCCGGGCGAAGGCATCACGCTCACGCGGAACAGCACGGTCAAGCCTGTCGCCAGCTGGGGCCAGGCGCGGATCGATCAATCGACGGGCGCGCTCGGCTTCGGCTGGCAATAGCCGCCCGGGTGCTCCGGGTGGCATGGGCGGCCAAGGCGGCGCGGGCGTCCGGCGGACCCGCGGTCCTGCTCTGCCTGCTGGTGCTCGCCCTGGCGCTCTGGCGCTGGGCGGCCGTCGACCCGGTCGGCGCGCGGCTCGAGGGCGCGCTGCTCGACCTGCGCTTCCGGCTGCGCGGCCCGCTGCCCTCGCCCGACAGCGCGGTGATCGTCGCCGTCGACGAGGCGGCGCTCGACCGGATCGGCGCCTTCCAGCCCTTGCGTGCGGCGCTGGCCCGGGCGCTGACGACGATCGCCGAGGCCGGTCCGCGCGTCATCGCGCTCGACATCCTGCTGGTCGACCCGACGGGCGCCGACGCGGCGCTCGCCGCCGCCATCCGCGACGCCGCGCCCGTCCTGCTGGCGGTCGGCACGACGAGCCCTGCGCCGGGCCCTGCGCCGCGCTCGGCCGAGCAGGCGGCGGCGCTCGAGCAAAGCGCGCTGCCCGTGGTGATCGGGCGGGCGTCCGAGGCCGCCCCGGCACCCCGCCTCGTGCTGCCGAACGCGCGGCTGGCGGGCGCGGGGCTGCTCGCCCATGTCAACGTCGCACCCGACCCGGGCGGCGCCGGCCGCGCCATCCCGCTCGCCGTCGCGCTCGGCGACGGCCGGCTCCTGCCGTCGATCGCGCTCGCTGCCGCGCGCTTCGGCCTCGATGCCGGCCGCAGCGAGTTCGTCCACTGGGCCGGCGGCGCCTACCGCCTGGGCGCACGAACGGTGACGCCGGACGACCGGGGGCGGCTGGTCATCGACCATTACGGCGCCGCCGGCACGATCCACACCGTCGGTCTCCTGGCCCTGCTCGAGGGCGCCGTCCAGCGCGAGGCGCTCGCCGGCCGGATGGTCTTCGTCGGCAGCACGGCGCCCACCCTGCGCGACGCCTTCGCCACGCCCTTCGGCTCGGATGTCGCCGGGGTCGAGGTGCTTGCGACCGCCGCTGCGAACATGGTCGAGGGCCGCGCGATCAAGGCCGGCCGACAGACCTTCGCGCTCACCGCCCTGCTGGGGATCGCCGCCGGGCTCGGCACCTACGCCGCGTTCCGCATCCGGCGCATGGCGCTGGCGCTGGCCGCGGGCGTCGCCTGCTGGCTCCTGACGCTCGGCGCGCTTCAGGCGGCGTTCTCGGGCGCCTCGCTCTGGCTCGACGGCGTGTCGGTCATCGGCGCGCTGATCGTCGCGACCGTGATCGGCGGATGGCTGCGCCTGCGGCACGAACATCGCGGGCGCGAGAACCTCGCCCACTACATCGCCCCCGCGCTGGTCAGGCAGCTCTCCGAGCAGGCGCTGCCGAGCTTCGACGGGCGCGAGCAGCCGATGGGCATCCTCTTCGTCGACGTCGCGGGCTACAGCACCATGGCCGAAACCGGGCGGCCCGCCGAGATCGCCGATTTCCTCCGCTCGCTGCACGCCTTCTTCGAGGAGGCGGCCGAGCGCCATGGCGGGCTGATCGTCGACTTCCAGGGCGACGGCGCGCTCCTGGTCTTCGGCCTGCCCGAGCCGAGCCCCGACCACGGTCGGGCGGACGCCGCCAACGCGCTCGCCTGCGCCGCGATGCTGGTCGCCGAGCGGCACCGGGTCCGGGCCCCGCTCCTCAACGGCCCCGTCGCGCTCCGCGTCTCGGTGCACTGGGGCCCGGTCGCGGTCGGCGTGCTCGGCGGCCGCCGGCATGCCAAGGTCAGCGTCAGCGGCGACGCGGTCAACGTGACCGCCCGCCTGCAGGAGGTCGCCAAGGCGCATGGCGTCGCCTTCGTCGCCACCCGCGCCGCCCTCGACGCCGCCGGCGCCCCCGCTGGATTTCGCCCCCTCGCCACCGAGCCCCTCCGCGGCCGCCGCGGCCAGGTCGAGATCTGGACCGCCCCCGCCGGATAGCCGAAAAGCCTTCGGCCGCCTGCTAGGACCGACGGCCTTGAAGACCGCCTCCCTCCCCCCTTGTGGGGAGGGGGTATGAGGCAGAGCTCCCCATGAGCGGAACGCTGGCGATCCGGGCGACCGACGCCTACTGCAGCAACTCGTCTGCGTCGGTGCCCGCCGCAGGCGGCCACCGAAAAAACTCACTTGAAGTAGCCGACCCCGCAGACCTGGTCGGCAACCTTGGTCACGAAGGCGACCTTCCAGCGCGGCGCGACCTCGCCTGGCCGTGCCTGCGAATACTCGACCGTGTGGACCTCGCCCTCGACGGCGACCCGGTAGATCTCCTCGCCGGTCGGCCGGCCGCCCTTGTCGCGCAGATCGCGCAGGCTCAGGCCGACCACTGTCGCATGCGCGCCGTTCGCCGTGATCTTGCCGTCCTCGCCGCCGCAGAAGACGTAGAGATCCTTGTCACGGAACCCCCGGCCGCCCGCGTTGAAGGCGGCCAGCGCCGTGGGCTCGTCCGCCTTGATCGCCTCGACGGCCCGCGCGAGCATGGCTTGGGCTTCCTCGGGCGTTCCATAATCCAGGGCAAAGACGGCCGTGCCGGAAGCAAGCGCCGCGACGGACGACAGGACGAACGCACGCATCGTCCCCTCCTTTCGGAATGGATCCTCGCGCCGTTGATCGGTGTGAGGCGCATATCATACGCCTGTTCCGCCGCGCCGGCAAACGGGCGCCAAGCACTCCGAAAGCACCCCGTTTGTGCCCCGAAAGGACCATTGAAACACCCCGTCCCGGATTGCGGGCGGCGGGTTAGAATTCCACCCCTCGCTGCGCCTTCACGCCGGACCGGAACGGGTGCTTGATCAGCTCCATCTCGGTGACGAGGTCGGCAATCTCGATCAGCTCGTCCTTGGCGTTCCGGCCCGTCAGCACGACATGCGTCATCGCCGGCTTCTCCGTCCGGCAGGAACTCGACGACCTCGGCGATCGGAATATAGTCGTAGCGGAGCGCGATGTTGATCTCGTCCAGCAACACCATCGACAGGCCGCTGCGGATCAGCTCCTTGCCTTTCTCCCAGGCGGCCTGCGCTGCCGCGACGTCGCGCGCGCGGTCCTGCGTCTCCCAGGTAAAGCCTTCGCCCATCGTGTGAAACTGGCAGATGTCGGCGAAGCGCTCCTCGATCAGCGCCCGTTCGCCCGTCGCCATGCCGCCCTTGATGAACTGCACCACCGCGCACGGCATGCCGTGCGCGATCTGGCGAAAGATCATGCCGAAGGCGGCGGTCGACTTGCCCTTTCCCTTGCCGGTGTGGACGATGATCAGGCCCTTCTCTTCCGTCTTGGTCGCCATGATCTTGTCGCGGGCGGCCTTCTTCTTGGCCATCTTGGCGGCGTGCTTCTCCAGGTCGTCGCGTCATCTGCGTCCCTCACATCAGCCAGCGGGCGACCAGCGGCGCCAGCACGGCGGTGGCAAGCCCGTTCAGCCCCATGCCCAGGCTGGCATAGGCCCCCGTCCGCTCGTCGATCTGAAAGGCGCGCGCCGTGCCGATCCCGTGCGCCGCGACCCCGACCGCCAGCCCCCGCGCCCGCCGGTCGCGGACACCGAGCGCGTTCAGCAAGCGGCGTCGCGATCACCGCGCCGACGATGCCGGTCAGGATCACCAGCACGGCCGTCAGCGTCGGGATGCCGCCGATCCGCTCGGCGACGCCCATGGCGATCGGCGTCGTCGCCGATTTCGGCACCAGCGACAGCAGCGTCGCCGGCCCAGCGCCGAGCGCCGCGGCGACCACGACCGCGGTCACCATCGCCGCAGCCGAGCCGGCGAACAGCCCCGCCAGGATCGGCAGCGCCGCGCGCCGCATGTCGCGCAGATTGGCCACCAGCGGTGCGGCCAGCGCCACCGTCGCCGGCCCCAGCATGAAGTGGACGAACTGCGCGCCCTCGAAATAGGTCGCGTAATCGGTGCCGGTCCGGCCAGCGCCACGCGCGATCAGCGCGACCGCGATCAGCACCGGGTTGACCCAAGGCCGCTCGCCGCTCAGCCGGTAGCAGGCGACGCCGACGAGATAAGCCGACAGCGTCGCCGTCAGCCACAGCAGCGGCGTCTCGGC
The DNA here is from genome assembly GCA_963763245.1 of uncultured Bacillaceae bacterium. Classification (GTDB taxonomy): domain Bacteria; phylum Pseudomonadota; class Alphaproteobacteria; order Rhodobacterales; family Rhodobacteraceae; genus Thermohalobaculum. The sequence continues at coordinate 286,952 of CAVXNU010000017.1, read as the reverse complement.
GAGATAGACCCAGATGCGGGCGAGCTCACCCATCGCCGGCCCCGGTCAGCCGCGCCACCGCGCGGAAGGCCAGCGCGCCGGCCGCGATCCCGACCGCCGTCGAGACGACCAGCGCCGCGCCGATGGCGACCGCCTCGGCCTCGCCAGCGGTCGAGCTGCACGGTGACGCCGACCCCCGCCGGCACGAACAGCAGCGACAGGTGCCGCAGGAACTCGGCCAGCGTCGGGCGCACCGCCGCCAGCAGCCGCGGCGAGACGATCAGCACGACGGCGAACAGCGCCAGGCCGAGCACGGGCCCCGGGATCATCGGCGCCCAGAGGCGCGAGACGATCTCGCCCGCCAGCTGGAACAGCAGCAGGAGCGCGAGATGCAGGATCACGCCGCCAGTCCCGGTCCTGGCAGGCGGGCGCGCGAGCGAGGTCTCGCCGCCCGCCGATCCTCCGCCGCAGCCATGTCTCTCCCCGTTCACGCCAGCCCTTTGCGCATCGTGATGCTGGTCGGCCGGTCGAAACCCGGATGCGCCGTCTCGCCCGTCTTCGCAAACCCCAGCGCGCGAAGGCCGCATGGTTCTCGACCAGCTCGACGCGCGTCTGCGAGCTCCAGCGCCGGCAGCCCGAGCGCGCGCGCCTCGGCCTCGGCGCGCGCCATCAGCGCCCGGCCGATCCCCTGACCCTGCAGCGCCGGCTCGACCGCCAGCTTGCCGATATAGAGGCAATCCGCCCGCGGCGCGCAGAAGACGCAGCCGGCCAGCCGCCCGTCGCGAAAGGCCAGGAAGCACCGCTCGGCCCGCCGCCTTCGCGGCCAGCCCGGCCGCGTCCAGCCGGTGGAGCGAGCTCGGCGGGTCGATCCGCCCCTCCATGAAGGCGAAGGCGCGGTGCAGCAGCGCCAGCACCGCCGTCCCAGTCGGCGAAGCCTTCCGCCGGCCGGATCTCGACCGGCGCCAGCGTGCCGCGCGGCCGTCATGCGTCCGAGCCGCTTCTGGAAGAAGCGACGCGTGTGCCCCGGCGGCTGGTCCTCGATCCGGCCGAACTCGACGTAAGCCGAGGCGCGGATAGTACTCCGGCGCCTGGAAGCCGTGCGTGTCGAGCCAGATGCCGACCAGCCCGCGGGCGCGGGCCAGCGTCTCGGCCTCGGCCAGCAGTTGCTGGCCGATGCCGCGCCCGCGCGCCTGCGGCTGGATGGCCAGCAGGTCGACATGCATCCACTGATTGTTGATCGTGGCGGCGAGGCCGCCCAGCATCTCGCCGCGCCTCCTCGGCGACGAAGACCAGCTGCTCCTCCAGGAACGGATGGCCGGCGTTGATCGCCTCCTCGTCCAGGATCGCGTCGATGGCCTGGCGCGTCTCGCCGCCCCAGGCCTTCCTCGAAATAGCGGATCTCAACCACGCGCCAGCTCCTTCAGCCCCGCCGCGGCCGAGTTCGAGCGCGGCTGCCACAGCCCGCGCTCGATCGCCTCGGACAGCCGCTGCGGCGATCTCGCGCAGCGCCGCCGGGTTCGCCTCGGCGATGAAGTCGCGCACCGCGTCGTCCTCCAGAACGGCGGCGTGCACCAGGTCGAAATGGTGCGCCTTCACGGCCCCGGTGGTGGCGGCGAAGGCGAACAGGTAGTCGACCGTCGCCGCGATCTCGAAGGCGCCCTTGTAGCCGTGCCGCATGACGCCGGCCAGCCATTTCGGGTTGACGACGCGCGAGCGGACGACGCGGCCGATCTCGTCCTCGAGCGTGCGGATCACCGGCCGCTCGGGCCGGGAGTGGTCGTTGTGGTAGACGACCGGCGCCCGGCCGGACAGGTGCTCGACCGCCGCCGCGGCGCCGCCCTCGAACTGGTAGTAGTCGTCCGAGTCGAGCAGGTCGTGCTCGCGGTTGTCCTGGTTCTGCACGACCGCCTCGGCGTGCGCCAGCCGCGCCTCCAGCCGGTCGCGCGCGCGCGCGCCCTCGGCCTTCTGCGCCATAGGCGTAGCCGCCCCATTCGAGATAGCTCTCGGCGAGGTCGGCGCGGGCGGCCCACAGCCGCTCGTCGATCATCGCCTGCAGCCCCGCCCCATAGGCGCCGGGCTTCGAGCCGAAGACCCGGTAGCCCGCCGCCTCGTCCGCCGCCCTCGGCCCGCCAGCGGGCGGCGGCCGGGTTCTGGTCGGCCGGCTCGTCCAGCGCCATCACCGCGCGGGCGGCGGCATCGAACAGCGCCATCTGCGCCGGGAAGGCGTCGCGGAAGAAGCCCGAGACGCGCAGCGTCACGTCGACCCGCGGCCGCGCCAGCGCGTCGCGCCGGGATGATCTCGAACCCGGTCACGCGCCGGCTGGCCGCGTCCCAGGTCGGCCGCACGCCCATCAGCGCCAGCCCCTGCGCGATGTCGTCGCCGCCCGTGCGCATGTTCGACGTGCCCCAGGCGGTCAGCACCAGCGCGCGCAGCCAGTCGCCATGCGTCTGCAGATGCCGCTCGACCAGCATCTCGGCCGACTTCCAGCCCAGCGTCCAGGCGGCCGGCGTCGGCACGGCGCGGCTGTCGACCGAGTAGAAGTTGCGCCCCGTCGGCAGCACGTCCGGCCGCCCCCGCGTCGGCGCGCCCGACGGCCCGGGCGCGACGAACCGCCCGTCGAGCCCGGCCAGCAGCGCCGCGCGCTCGGCCGCGCCGCAGGCGCGGATGGCCGGCAGAACGTCGCCGCTGCACCGCCTCCAGCACCGCCGCGCGTCGCGCGGCCCGGGCGGCGGTCTCTCGCCGGCCACCAGCCAGCGCCGCCAGCGCCTCCAGCCGCTCCACCGCGTCGCCGTTCGTCCGATAGGCCAAGGTGGGGCGTGCGGCGGCTGCGCCGGCGCCGCCCGTCCGCCTCGGAGGGAAGGGGGGAGGCATGTCGGAGCTCCGTTGCCGACGGCCAGGTCGCGCAGTGCCGCGCAGTCCGGCGCCGCCGCCCAGGTCGCAGTCGAGCGGGTCCCATTCCGGGTCGATCCCGCAGTCGCGCGCCAGCGCCCGGATCAGCGAGGCGTTCGCCGCCCTTGCCGTCGCCGCGCGGCACGCGCACCAGCGCGACGGCGAGGTCGCGCTCGAGCCCGCCCTCGGGCGAGCTGCCCGAAGACGTGCAGCCCGTCGCGGATCTGCGCCTCCTTCAGCTCGCAGAGATAGGTGTCGAGCCGCGTCAGCGCCGCCGCCTCGTCCATCTCGGGCGTGATGCCGGCATCGAGGTCCAGCCGCTCGGCCGAGACCAGCGCCCGGATCTCGCGGCGCAGCAGGTCCAGCCGCCGCGGGTCGACGCCCGACGGCCTCGTAATACTCGTCGACCAGCGCCTCGAGCTCGCTTCAGCGCCCCGTAGGTCTCGGCCCGCGTCAGCGGCGGCGTCAGGTGGTCGAGGATCACCGCCGACGTCCGCCGCTTGGCCTGCGTCCCCTCGCCCGGATCGTTGACGATGAAGGGGTAGAGGTGCGGCACCGGCCCCAGCACCGCCTCGGGAAAGCACTCCTCGGACAGCGCCACCGACTTGCCCGGCAGCCATTCCAGATTGCCGTGCTTGCCGAAATGGACCACCGCATCCGCCCGGAAGACGTCGCGCAGCCAGGCGTAGAAGGCGAGGTAGTTGTGCGGCGGCACCAGGTCGGGCGCGTGATAGCTGGCCTTCGGGTCGATGTTGTAGCCGCGCGCCGGCTGGATGCCGACGACGACGTTGCCGAAGCCGTGCAGCGACAGCGCGAAGCGCCCGCAGTCGAGCTCGCCGGGCACATAGAACGGGTCGCCCTCGGCGGGCCCCCAGCGCTCCTCGACCTGCTGGCGCACCGCCCAGGGCAGCGCGTTCCAGAACAGCTGGTAGTCGATGAAGCGGCAGCGCCTCGCCGCCTGTCGCGCCGCGCCCGGTCGGGCAGCCAGTTCGTCGGGCCGGCCGTGCAGCCGCGCCATCAGCGCGGCGCCGTCCGCGGGCGCGCCCTCGACGCGATAGCCGGCCTCGCGCAGCGCGCCGAGCATGGCCGCGACGCTGGCCGGCGTGTCGAGCCCGACGCCGTTGGCGAGCCGCCCGTCGCGGTTGGGATAGTTCGCCAGCACGATCGCCACGCGCCGCTCGGCCGACCGGCTTGCGGCCCAGCCGCGCCCAGGCGGCGGCCAGCCGCGCCGTGAAGGCGACGCGCGTCGCCCTCGGCGCGGTAGGCGGCGATCCGGCACTCGGTCGCCTCGTCGAACCAGGCCTCGCCCTTGAAGCTGACGGCGCGCGCCAGGATGCGCCCGTCGACCTCGGGCAGCGCCACGTTCATCGCGATGTCGCGCGCCGAGAGGCCGCTCAGCCCCTCGCGCCACGCCTCCTCGGTGCCGCCGGAGAAGACCACCTGCAGCACCGGCCGGCCGGGCGCGTCGAGCGGCGTTCCCGCGTGCCCCTCCTGCGGAGAGCGACACGGCGAAGGCCGTGGCGTTCAGCACCACGGCCGGCGGCGCCTCGGCGAACAGCCGCTCGAGCGTCGCCGGCCGACACGGGCTCCTTCAGCGAGGCGACGAAGACCGGCAGCGGGTTCAGCCCCTCCGCCAGCAGCGCCCGGACCAGCCGGTTGACCGGGTGCAGCCCCGCGCCCTGCACCAGCGCCCGGTAGAAGACCAGCGCCGCGACGGGCGCCCCCTCGACCCAGTTCGCCCGCACGGCGGCGAGGTCGCGACAGCCCCGCGCCCGGCCAGTAGACGCCCGCGCGCAGCAGCGGCCGCGCCGGCGGCGGCGGCCCCTCGTCGTCCATGATCGCCGCAGACGCCGCGCGCGACGGAGCCGCCTCCCCGCTCGAGGGAGGGGGCGCGGTGGGCGCGCCCCGGCGCGCAACATCCAGCGGCAATAGCGCAGGAAATTCGCCGCGTTCTCCGGCCCGCCCTCGACCAGGTAGGCCCAGAGCGCCTCCCAGTCCTCGCGCGCGACGGTCGATGCCCGCCAGAGCGCCTCGTCCGGCCGGTCGTCGCCCGGCAGCGCCGCGAAGGCCACGCCGGCCGCGCCCAGCCGCGCCGCGAACTGCTCGAGGCCGTAGGGCCAGTAGCCCTCGCCGCCCAGCACGCGGGCCACCACCAGCCGGGCGCGCGTCGCCGTCTTCTCGAGGTAGAGGTCGACCGACATCGGGTGCGCCAGGTGCATCAGCGAGGCGAGCCGCAGCCCCGGCGGGTCCGCCATCGCGCCCCGCGCCTCGGCCAGCGCCGCGAGCTCGCTGTCGGCCGCCGAGATGACGACGACCTCGGCCGGCGACTGGTCGAGGTCGACCGCCTCGGCGCCGTCCGTCGCGGCCCCCGGCTGCGCCAGCAGCAGGTGCATCAGACCGCCTCCGCGCCGGACGCGACCGGGCCCAGGCTGGGTCCCGGGCCAGATCCGCCCCGACGATCGCCTCGACGCGTCAGCCCGCGCGCCCCGGCTCCCAGGCATAGGCGACCAGCGGGTTGTCGCCGATCCCCGCCGAATAATCGAGGCAGAGCGCGTTCGGCGCCTCGATCCGAGGCATCCCCGTCATCCAGTAATGCCCGAAGAAGACGGGCTTCTCGCCTTCGGGGTAGAACTCGAAGGCCACGCCGTCCGGCAGCGGCCGGTCCGGCAGCTCGTCAGGGTCATCGACCGAGATCGCCGCCTCGCGCCAGGTCCGCGCGCCGCCGCGCCACCAGGCGATGCGGGCATGGTCGCGGACCTTGCCGTGGCTGTCGGTGAAGCGTCAGCCCGTCGGGCAGCCGGTGCTCCGGCCCCTTGGTCAGCGTCTCGACCGCCGCGTTCAGCGGGTCGTCGCGCCGCCCGGCCAGCAGCAGCCGCTCGCGCGGCAGCACGCCGCCCGGCGCGAGGCGCGCCAGCTCGCGCACCGCCAGGGCGCTCCAGCAGGCGTGCACGACGCGGAAGGGCCCCAGATCCAGCCAGAGCGGCAGCCCGGCCATCCACTCGGTCCAGGCGCGCGCGCCTGCCGAGCCGACCGGGAACTCGTCGCAGAAAGGCCGCGTGCTGGCGCCTGTTCGGCGTCCGAATGCGGGCGCAGCGGCCGTCCCGTCGCCGGGTCGTCATGATGGAAGTGGATCGCGTTCAGCTCGTGATTGCCCATCACGGCCAGCGCGCGGCCGTCGGCGATCAGGTCGCGCACCAGCGCCAGCACACCGCCATTGTCCGGCCCGCGGTCGATGAAGTCGCCCAGAAAGACGATCTGCCGGTCGGGCGTGGCGTGATGCCAGCGGCCGCCCCGGCGCGCATAGCCGAGCTCGCCCAGCAGCGCCTCGCAGCTTGGCCCGCTGGCCGTGGATGTCGGGGACGATGTCGTAATGGGACATGCTCGTCGCTCCGCCCGTCATGCGCCTGTGCCGTCCCAAGCGGCGAGGAAACCTAGCGGCCTCGGCCGTCCGGGGCGTGCCTCAGAGCGGCTTTTCCATGAAGACCGACGACCCGTTCTCGAGATAGGCGCCGAACGGCCCGCAGCGGTGATAGCCGAGCCGCTCGTAGGCGCGAATGGCCTCCGTGCTGCGCTCCCCCGTCTCGAGCCGCATCACCGGCAGCCCGCGGGCGCGCGCTTCCGCCTCCAGGCCGCCGACGATCGCCCCGGCGATCCGCCGCCCGCGCGCTGCGCGGGTCGACGAAGATGCGCTTCAGCTCGCCATAGCCGCCGTCCGGCCCGGTGCAGGGCGCCATGCCGCCGCAGCCGACGGCGCGGCCGTCCAGATGCGCCGTCAGGAACACGACGCCCGGCCTCGACAGCTGCGCCGGCGAGAAGGCGAAGCGCACCTCGGGCCGGATAGAGCGCGGATAGCTCGGCCTCGCTCTCGGCGATCATGGCGAGCGCGTCGGGCCCGAGCCCGTCGTCGCGGCGCAGCTCGACCGCCGCCGGGTCGGGCGCCATCACGGCGCTCATCGCGCGCCCGCGCCCCCGACCGCCGCCCCGATGCGCGGCCACCCTGGCTGCCCCGATCGCCGCCTCGATGGCGGCACCGATGGCCTTTCGGTCGAGCCCGGCCTCGCCGATCACGACCAGCCGCGTCTGCCGCGGCTCGGCACCGAAGGGGCGGTCGTAATGCGTCTCGACCCGCGGCCCGACCGCCTGCACGACCAGCCGCATCGGCCGGCCGGCGACCGCGGCGAAGCCCTTTGAGGCGCAGGATGTCGTGCGCCCGGATCGCCTCGGCCAGCCGCGCGGCGAAGGCCGTCGGCCTCGGCGACCTCGCCCAGCGTCAGCGGCAAAGCTCTCGAACTCGTCGTGGTCGTGATCCTCGCCCTCGGCGTCGTGGTGCGGCGCGGCGCGCGCGGCGACGTCGTCCTCGGCGGCGATGCCGAGGCCCAGCAGCACGTCCGGCGCCAGCCCCTCGGCGCGCGAGGCCACGAACCTGCACGCCGGCGCCGCGCCCGGGCGCGCGACCTCGCCCAGCACGCGGTCGAGCGCCGCGCCGTCCATCCGGTCGGTCTTCGAGACGACCACCATGTCGGCGCAGGCCAGCTGGTCCTCGAAGAGCTCGGCGATCGGCGTTTCGTGGTCGATCCCGGCCCGACCCCGGATCGGCCGCGCGCTGCGCCGCGACCGCCGCCTCGTCATGCGCGAAGCGCCCCTCGGCCGCCGCCGGCCCGTCGACCACCGTGACGACGCCGTCCACGGTCACCCGCGTCCGGATCTCGGGCCAGTTGAAGGCGCGCACCAGCGGCTGCGGCAAAGCCAGCCCGCTCGTCTCGATGACGATGTGCTCGGGCGGGTCGTCCCGCTCGACCAGCTTGCGCATGGTCGGCACGAAATCGTCGGCCACCGTGCAGCAGATGCAGCCGTTCGACAGCTCGACGATGTCGTCCTCGGCGCAGGCGAAGTCGCCGCAGCCGCGTCAGCACCTCGCCGTCGACGCCGATGTCGCCGAACTCGTTGATGACGAGCGCGATCCGCCGCCCGTTCGGCGCGCGCCAGCAGGTTGCGGATCAGCGTCGTCTTGCCGGCCCCGAGAAAGCCGGTGATGACGGTGGCGGGAATCTTCTGCGGCATCTGTCGGTCCCTCATGCGGTCTGGCGCGACGGCGTCGCGGTTCTGCGCAGGACCACGCCCAGGCAGTCGCTGCAGCCGAGCAGCGCCCAGCCGACAAGCGCCGACCGCGAGCGCCCGCGCGGAGAAATGCGGCGGCGAGTTCGGGCAGCGCGGTCCGCCGGCTGCGTCTCCGGCGCCGGGGCGCCGATCAGGTGCGGCCCGGCCAGCAGAACGACCGCGACGGCGCAGCGCCCAGGGCCGCCGCGCGAAAAGCGAGCAGCCAGAGCGCACCCGCCGCCGAGACTGCCGTCACCAGCCCACCAGAGCTGCCGCGCCTCCAAGCGGGCCGGCCGCCGACCCCGGCAGCTCGGGCGCCAGCCCCGCCGCCGGCGCCAGCATGAACGCGACGAACCCCGCGACACCCCAGACGATGCCCTCGCGCGGCGCTCGGCCGCGCGTCGCGGGCGTGCAAGTCCCGCGAGCAGGAGCAGCGCGAAGCCGACATTCACCGCAACGGTCATCACCACGGTCGTCAGCGTGCCGAGACGCTCCGCGCAGCGGGCTCGCGCATGCGCATGCGCCCCGCCAATGTCCGGCCGCAGCATGTTCATGCTCGCGCCGTCGGAGAACTCGCCCCGCCTGTCTCGTAGAGCTCGGCCTCCACAATCAGCGGGACGACCAGCGCCTGCTGCAACAGCGCGCTGGCGCCGCCGGCTATGCCGCCGGCGACCAGCGCGCATACGATGATGCGCATCAGCATGTCGACGGAGCCCTCCTAGTGGCAGGGCGCCGTGATGGCGTGCCGCGTGTCGTGCGCCGCGTCGTGCATCGCCGTCGACCGGCAGGAACGCCGGTGACATAGACGAACAGCACGCCCAGAAATGCGGCGGCAAACACCGTCCCGGCCTTGCCGGCGACATCAGCGTCGCGGCCTGCATCGGTCGTCATCGCTAGCTCCTTTCCTCCGCCCCTCCGGCGGCGAGATTGGCCACGACGCCGGCCGGCGCCGCCGCATGGCAGGTCTCCTGGCTCGCGGAGGGGGCTTCGGCCCCGATGCGCGCCCGCCTTCCCGGCCCGAGTCGACGGCCAGTGGCATCCGGGCGCGCGCTCCGCATACAGTCGCGGGGGCGGCTGCGGCATCGCGCCCCCGGCTTGGGTCGGCGCCGACCGCATTCCCTCTTCGCCCGCCCGCCCGCTGTCGCGGACGCTCGCGGGACCATGCGCGCTCACCGTTCGGCCAAAGCACCGCCGCCTGTCAAGCATGCGCCGCCAGCCAGTCAGCGCCGCCTCCGCCGTCGGCGACCACCGGGCCGGGCGGCGGCGCCGGGCGCGCCACCATCACCACGGCGACGCCCAGCGCGTCCGCGGCGTCGAGCTTGGCCGCGTCGCCGCCCGAGTTCTTGGCGACCAGGTGCGTGACGCCCAGCCGCCGCATCAGCGCGAGTCTCGGCCTCGCAGGCCGAAGGGCGGCCGGCGCGACGATCGGCTCGACATGGCCGCGGCAGCGTCACCGGCTCGATGCTAGCGCAGCCAGAACCGGCAGTCGGTCCGCCCGGCGAAGGGCGTCCAGTCGCGCCCGCTCGGTCAGCAGCACCCGCGCGCCCGCCGGCAGCGCCGCGGCCGCCTGCGCCAGGCTCGCCACGCCGATCCAGCCCGGCCGCGCCGGCCATGCCGGCCGCAGCAGCCGCAGGCGTGGCACCCCCGCCGCCGCGCAGGCCTCGGCGGCGTTCGCCTGCATCCGCGCCGCGAAGGGGTGAGTGGCGTCGACCACGCGCGCCGACGCCCTCGGCGCGCAGCCAGTCGGCCAGCCCCGCCGCGCCGCCGAACCCGCCCGTGCGCTTCGTTACGCCCGCATCCCAGTCCAGCGGCGCCTCCTTCAGGCGGGCGGTCATGTCCGTCGCGGTCGTCCGACGAGGCGGCGGCGCCTCGAAGCCGGCGATCAGCTCGGCCGCGGTCTCCGGACGAGGGCGCGGGGGCTGCGGCATCCGCGTGCCGTACTTTAGCTGCAAGCCGATCAGGGTGCCGAGCATCTCGGGCGGGACGCGCCCGCAGCGGCTCCTGCTCGCTCGTCGCCCCGGCATAGGATACCGTCAGCTCCAGGCCGGACAGCGAGCTTGCGACGTTCGCGATGAGGCGCGCCTCGGTCGTCCCGGCGAGGATCAGCGCCCTAAGCTCGCCCGAGGATCGCGCCATCACGCCCCACCACGATCACCTCCGCCGTCACCGGCGCCCCGCCGCAGCCTGCGGCGCACCACGGCCAGCGCGTCCTCGCGCCACCGCCTGCGCCAGCCCGCGGCCCGGCCACCGCCAGCGCCTCGAGCGCCGTCCCGGCCGCCGCCGACCGGCGCCGGATCGGCCCCGGCGCGCGCCGCCAGCTCGGCCAGCCGCGCGAAATCCACCTGGCTGCGGCCCGAATGCAGGTCCATCGCCCCCTGCGCCAGCTTGGCCATCTTGCCGATGCCGCCGGCCACCGTCAGCCGCGGCACCGGGTGCCGCGCCAGGTACTTCAGCATGCCCGCCGACGAAATCGCCCATGTCGAGGCAGGCCGTCCTCGGGCAGGCCGTAGAGCGCGCGCGCCGCCGCCTCCGAGGTCGCCCCCGTCGCGCCGACGACATGGCTCAGCCCCGTGGCCCGCGCCACGTCGATGCCGCGGTGGATCGAGGCGATCCAGGCGGCGCAGGAGAACGGCCGCACGATCCCTGTGGTGCCCAGGATCGAGATGCCGCCCTCGATCCCCAGCCGCGGGTTCCAGGTCCGCCGCGCCAGCTCCGCCCCGCCCGGCACCGAGACGGTCACCACGCCAGTCCGGCCGCGGCCGCCATGCGCCGCCGCCACCTCGGCCAGCGCGCCGGCGATCATCTGCGGCGGCACGGGGTTGATCGCCGGCTCGCCCGGCGGGATCGGCAGGCCGGGCCGGGTCACCGTGCCCGACGCCCTCGCCGGCGCGAAACACGACGCCCGCCAGCCCGGCGAAGCCGCGGACGTCGACCCGCACCCGGATCAGCGCCAGATGCGTCACGTCGGGGTCGTCGCCCGCATCCTTGCGCACCGCCGCCTCGGCCCGGCCGCGCGCCGACCGTCCCCTCTTCGATGGCGAAAGCGCGGGCGCTCGCCGCGCGGCAGGGTGATCTCGACCTCGGCCGGCACCGCCGCCCGTCAGCCAGCCCGATCGCCGCCGCCTTGGCCGCCGCGGTGGCGCAGGCGCCGGTGGTCCAGCCGGTGCGCAGCTTGCGTCGGTCCATTCGCGCATCCTAGCCGGGCCCGGCAGCGCCGCACGAGCCCGCCGAGCCGACGAGCCCCGCGCAAGCCGCCGTCGGCGCACGCGCGTCTGCGGGGCTTCGCAGCCCCGGCCCAGCCCGCTATATAGCGGCGAATGCAGACCGCCCGCCCTTGCCGGAGACGACTGGCCCCGGTTCCAGCCCGGCTGGGTCTGGCTCGTCGGCGCCGGGCCCGGGCGACCCGGGGCTCCTGACGCTGCACGGGCTGAACGCGCTCGCCCAGGCCGACGTCGTCGTCTACGACGCGCTGGTCGACCGGCGCATCCTCGACTTCGCGCGGCCCGGCGCCGCGCGTCGACTATGCCGGCAAGCGCGGCGGCAAGCCCAGCCCCAAGCAGCGCGACATCTCGCTCCGCCTGGTCGAGCTCGCCCGCGCCGGCCACCGCGTGCTGCGGCTCAAGGGCGGCGACCCCTTCGTCTTCGGCCGCGGCGGCGAGGAGGCGCAGACGCTGGTCGCAGCCGGCATCCCCATCCGCATCGTGCCCGGCATCTCGGCCGGCATCGGCGGGCTCGCCTATGCCGGCATCCCGGTCACGCATCGCGACGTCAACCAGGCCGTCACCTTCGTCACCGGCCACGACCAGTCGGGCGACGCGCCGGGCGACATCGACTGGGCGGCGCTGGCCCAGGGCTCGCCCGTCATCGTCGCCTACATGGCGATGAAGACGCTGCCCAAGATCGCCGCGGCGCTGATCGCCGCCGGCCGCAGCCCGCACGAGCCCGTCGCCATCGTCTCGCGACGCCACCCTGCCGACGCAGCGCGTGCTCGAGACCACGCTCGGCCGCGCCGCCGAGGATGCCGCGGCGTCGGGCTCGAGCCGCCGGCGATCGTCTGCATCGGCCGGGTCGTCGCGATGCGCCAGGTGCTCGACTGGATGGGCCAGATGGCGGGCGAGCCGCCCCGCAACCTCGACCCGCTCGGCGCCCGCGCCCGCTCCGACAGCGCGTGACCGGGCCCGGCCGCGCGGCGCGGCCGCGCGACGCATCCGTGCCACCGCACCCCTTTCGCCCTTCGACCGTCGCCGCGCGCATACACGGCCCGGTGACGTACCCCTGCCGCCCCGACCGACCCTCGCTCGCGCGGCGCGCGCGCCGCTCCTTCCGTATTGAGGCAGGCCGTGTTGAGGCAGGTTCATTTCGGCAAGAACCTATCGAGCAGTGCCGGGCGGCCGAGGCCTGAATCGGGCCGCCCGGCCGCCGCTCAAAGCGGCGCCGCGCCGTCCGGCCCGGGCGCCCGCCTCCCGGCGGGTCTCCGGATCGCCGACGCATTGCGCCGTCCCGCAAGGCGGCTGGCCTGCCAAGCCGCCGAAGGCCGCAGGACCCCAGGACCGGGTTCCGCGCCAGCCCTGCTGCCACGCGCCAGCGGCGATCCTCCGGCCCAGATGCGCGGCCTGCTGATCGCCGCGCCGGCCTCGGCGCAGGGCAAGACGACGCTGACGCTCGGGCTGCTCCGCGCGCTCGCCCGCCGTGGCGCGGACGTCGCCAGCGCGAAGTCCGGACCCGACTACATCGACCCGGCCTTCCACGCCGCCGCGACGGGCCGGCCCTGCGTCACGCTCGACGCCTGGGCCGCCGCCCCAGGCCAGCTCCGCGCCCGCGCGGCGAGCCAGGGCGCCGAGCTCCTGGTGGTCGAAGGCGCCATGGGCCTCTACGACGGCGCCGCCACGCAGCCGACGCCCGACGAGACACGCCCGTCCCCTTACCGGGCGAGGCACGGTGCGAATGTCGCGCCCGCTGCCTTCCCGAGCACCGGCCTCCCGGCCGGGGACCTCCCTCCCCCCTCGTGGGGGAGGGATGGGACGGGGGGCGCCGCCCCCCATCCCCACCCCGGGGTCCGCCGCGGCGCTCGCCGCCGCCCTCGGCATTCCCGCCCTGCTGGTGCTCGACGTCGCGCGCATGGGCCAGAGCGCGGCGGCGATCGTCCACGGCCTCGCCACCTTCCCCGGCGCGCCCCGGATCGCCGGCGTCGTGCTGAACCGCACCGGCAGCCCGCGGCATGCGGCGATGGTCCGCCATGCCGTCGAGGCGGTCGCCCCCGTGCTCGGCGTCCTGCCCCGGCGCGACGACCTGGCGCTGCCGTCGCGCCATCTGGGCCTCGTCCAGGCGGCCGAGCACCCCGACGCTCGCCGCCTTCCTCGACCGCGCCGCCGATGCCGTCGAGGCAGGCTGCGACCTCGACGCCATCGCCGCCGCCGCCGCCCCGGTCGCCGCCCCCGGGCTCCCGCCCGCCCGCCTGCCGCCGCTCGGCCAGCGCATCGCCGTCGCCCGCGACGCCGCCTTCGGCTTCGCCTATTGGCACCTGATGCAGGACTGGCGCGCCGCCGGCGCCGAGATCCTGCCCTTCTCGCCGCTGGCGGACCAGCCGCCCGACGCGGCGGCCGACGCCGTCTTCCTGCCCGGCGGCTACCCCGAGCTGCATGCCGGCCGCCTCGCCGCGGCGCCGGGCTTTCGTTCCGGCATGCGCGCCGCCGCCGCGCGCGGCGCCGCCATCTATGGCGAGTGCGGCGGGTACATGGTGCTCGGCGACGGGCTGGTCGACGCGGCCGGCGCCCGCCATGCCATGCTCGGCCTCCTGCGCCTCGAGACCTCCTTCGACCAACCCCGGCGCGTGCTCGGCTACCGGCGCCTGGCGCCGCTCGCCGGACCTTGGCCGGCGCCGCTCGCCGGGCACGAGTTCCACTACGCGCGAACGCTGCGGGCCGAGGGACGCGCCGCTCTTTGCGGCACGCGATGCGGCGGGCACGGATCTCGGCCGCATGGGGCTCGCCGTCGGCCGGATCGCCGGCTCGTTCGCCCATGTCATCGAGCTGCCGCCGCGCCGCATGACGCCGGCGGTCTGGCCGAGCGCGAGCCGCGCTAGACACGCTCAGCCCGTCCGCCGCGGCCGCAGTATGTGCGGATGCGCCCCGTCATAGAGCGCGCTGTCGCGGAAGGCCTCGGCCGCCAGCGCCGGCCCCAGCAGGATCAGCGCGGTGCGCGTGATCTTCTCGGCCCGCACCCGGTCGCGCACGGTCGCGAGCGTCGCGTGGATGAACTTCTGGTCCGGCCAGCCGACCCGGTAGGCGACCACCACCGGGCAGTCGGCGCCGTAGTGCGGGATGAGCTTGCGCTGTATCTCGAGCAGATTGCGGATCGAGAGGTGGATCGCCAGCGTCGCGCCGGAGCGCCCGAGCACGTCGAGATCCTCGCCCGCCGGCATGTCGGACGACTTCATCGAGGTGCGCGTCAGGACCACCGTCTGGGCGATGCCGGGCACGGTCAGCTCGCACCCCAGCGCCGCCGCCGCCGCCGCGAAGGCCGGCACCCCCGGCGTGATGTCGTACGGGATCCCGAGCGCCTGCAGCCGCCGGATCTGCTCGGCGATGGCGCCATAGAGCGAGGGGTCGCCCGAATGCACCCGCGCCACCTCCTAGCCCGGCCGCATGCGCCGCCGCCATCTCGGCGACGATCTGGTCCAGCGTCATCGCGGCCGTGTCGAGCACCCGCGCCCCTTCCGGCGCCGCCGCGACCACCTCGCGCGGCACCAGGCTGCCGGCGAACAGGCAGACCGGGCAGCGGCTGATCAGCTTCAGCCCGCGCACGGTGATCAGCTCCGGATCGCCCGGGCCGGCGCCGATGAAGTGCACCGTCATGCCCCGGCTCCCGAGACGGCGCCCCGCTTGGCCGCATAGCCGCGCGGCGTGAAGACCCGGGCCTCGCCCGCAGTGGACCAACGCCCGCGAGCGGCTCGAGCCGACGATCACCACGGTCAGCATGTCGACCTCGTCCGTCGTCACCTCGTCCAGCCGGCGCACGCCGACCCGTTCGCCCGGCGCGGCCCAGATTGGCGGCCAGGACGACGGGCGTCTCGGGCGGCCGCTGCCCGCCGAAGATCTGCAGCGCCAGCGGAAACAGATCGCGCCGGCGTGCCGAGACGGGGTTGTAGAGCGCGATGACGAAATCCCCGTCGGCGGCGGCGCGCAGCCGCGCCAGGATGTCCTCGCGCGGCGTCAGCAGGTCCGAGAGCGAGACGGCGCAGAAATCATGCCCCAGCGGCGCGCCGACCCGCGCCGCCGCCGCCTGCAGCGCCGAGATGCCGGGCGCCGTGACGATCTCGGCCCGCCGCGCCGCCGGCGAGACGGCACCGTCGGCGACCAGCTCCCAGACCAGCGCCGCCATCGCGTATATCCCCGCGTCGCCGGACGAGATCAGCGCGACGGCCGCCCCCTCGCCCGCGCGCTCCAGCGCATAGCGGCAGCGTGCCTCCTCGGCGCCGAGCGGAAAGTCGCGCCGCTCCTTGCCGGCCGCGAGCGGCCCCAGCAGGTCGAGATAGAGGCCATAGCCGACCAGCTCGTCGGCCTCGGCGATCGCCCGCGTCGCCTCGGGCGTGCGCCACTCGGCGCGCCCGGGCCGATGCCGACGATCGCCAGCCGCCCGCGCGGCCGGCCGGGCAGCGCGACGATCGGCGCGGCGGCGCGGGCGATGGCGCAGGTCGCCATGCCCGTCTTGCGCTTCGGCGCGACCAGGCGGCCGTCCGGCCCCGCCGCCGCCAGCGCCGCCGCTTCGGCGACGCCGTGGCAGCCGACCTCGGCGAAGACCGCCTCCGAGGGGTGGGCGAGGCGCGGCGTTTCGACCTCCAGCCGGTCCGCGTCGAAGAAGCGGGCAGGCACGCCCAGTTCGCGGGCCAGCGCCGCCACGGCCGCCTCGTCCGCCTTGAGATCGAGCGAGAAGACCCCGGCGACCGCCGCCGGCGCGATGCCGGCCTCGGCCAGCGTGTCGGCCGCCAGCGCCGAGAGCTCCTCGGCCGGGCAGCCGCGGGCGCAGCCGACGCCCAGCGCGTAATGCTGCGCGTGCCAGCGCAGCGCCTGTCCTCCGGCCATCGGCTCCAGGATGACGCCCTCCCCGCAGGGCTCGGCGACGACGTTCGGCAGCGCGGCCAGCGGGGCGAGCCATGCTCGGCGTCGCCCGACAGCCGGTACCGTTCGCCGGCCAGCAGCCCCGCCATCGCCGGCCTTGCCGCCTCCGGATCGGCCAGCCGCCAGCCCGGCGGCGGCTCGTCGAGCGCGAGGCCCAGCGCGAGGTCGCCGGCCGTCGTGATCGCGGCCCGGACGCCCAGCGCCTCCGCCAGCCGGCGCGCCAGCGCGTTCGCGCCGCGATGCCCGCCGAGCAGCGGCACGACGGCCGAGCCGTCCTCGGCGACCGCGATCACCGGCGGCTCGGCGCGCTTGTCGGCCAGCAGGGGCGCGACGGCGCGGATCAGGATGCCGGCGGCGCAGACGCCGACGACGGGCACGCCCGCCAGGAACAGCTCGCGGACATGGCCGAGCGTGTCCTCGAAGGCCACCGCCGCGCCTGTCGATCGCGCCCGGCCGTGCACCGTGCCGCCCACCGCACCGGCGATGCGGGCGGCGAGCGCCTCGCCGCCCGGCGTCAGGCAGAGGATCGCAACCATGGGTCCTCCGTCCGCGTGACCAGGATCATGGAGAAATAGGGCGCGGCGTCCGGCGCCTGCGACAGCGGGCAGGCGCGGCCGCCCGGCAGCGAGGCCCGCTCGACATATGCCGCGCGATGCGCAAGCCCCAGCCGCGCCGATCAGCGCGCGCAGCCGGGGCAGGTGCCGGCCGACCTTCAGGATCGCGACCGAATCCGCCGCCTCGATCCGCGGCGCCAGCTCGGCGATCGGGCAGCGGACCCGGCAGGACGCTGAGCACGCCGTTGCGCGCGACCAGCGGCCGACCGAGCGCGGCCGCGCAGGCGGCAAGCGACGAGACGCCCGGCACGACCTCGACCGGGTGCCGGCCGGCCAGCCGAGCGAACAGGTACATGAACGATCCGTAGAAGAACGGGTCGCCCTCGCAGAGCACGACGACATCCGCGCCGCCCGCGAGATGCCCGCCGATGGTGCGCGCCGCCTCGGCATAGACCTCCTGCGCGGCGAACCGCTCCTCGCGCATCGGCACGATCATCGGGATCTCGACCGCATCCGGCGAGATGGCGCGCGCGGCGATGGCGCGGGCGAAGCTCTCGCCCGTGTCGGGCGCCGGGTAGGCGACGACGCGCGCCGCCCGGATCAGCCGGTCGGCCTTGAGCGTCATCAGCTCGGGATCGCCCGGGCCGACGCCGATGCCGTAGAGGATGCCTCCCGGCGCGCCGCTCACTTGACCAGCGCCCACTGCGTCACGGGCATCAGCGGCCGCCAGCCGGTGAGCGCCGCCGACGGGCTCGGCGCGGCTGACGGCCAGGCGCGTGAGCTCGCCGCCATGCCGGGCGTGCAGGTCGAGCAGCACCGCCTCGGTCTCCAGCGTCACCGCGTTGGCGACCAGCCGGCCGCCCGGCGGCGCAGCGCCGCCCAGCAAGCGTCGAAGACCTCGGCCGTCAGCCCGCCGCCGATGAAGACGGCCTGCGGCGGCGGCAGGCCGGCGAGCGCCGCCGGCGCCTCGCCCTCGACCAGCTCGAGCCGCGGCGCGCCGAGCGCCATGGCGTTGCGCCGCGCGACCTTCAGGCGGCCGGGATGGCGGTCGATGCCGATCGCCTCGGCATCGCGCGCGGCGCGGCACCACTCGATCGCGACCGAGCCGCAACCGGTGCCGACGTCCCACAGCGTCTCGAGCCGCGCCGGCATCAGGCGCGCCAGCGTCACCGCGCGGACCTCCTGCTTGGTGAGCTTGCCGTCGTGCTCGAAGGCGTCGTCGGGCAGGCCCCAGCGCGGCAGCAGCCGCTTGGGCCGGCCGATGCATTCGACGGCCAGCGTGTGGAACGCGGGCAGCGCGTCGGCAGGGTCGTTCGCCGCCCACCCAGCGGCCGTGCCCTCGTGCCAGCTCTCGCCCGGGCCGCCGAGGCTGCCGAGCACGACGAGGCGCGAATCGCCATAGCCGCGCTCGGCCATAAGCCGCGCCACCTGCCCCGGCGTCTCGGCGCCGGCCGTCAGCACCAGCAGCCGCGCGCCCGGCCAGAGGAAGGGGATCAGCCGCTCGGGCGGCCGGCCATGGGCCGACAGCGTCTCGACATCGGCCAGCGACCAGCCGAGCCGGCAGGCGGCCCATTGGAAGGCAGAGAGCTGGGGGTGGTAGTCGATCTCCTCCGGCGGGATGGCCCGGCCGATCCGCGCGCCGACCGAGTACCAGAGCGGATCGCCCGTCGCGAGCACGACCAGCCGCCGGCCGCGCAGGGCGCGTCAACTCGTCGATCAGCGCGTCGAACGGGTGCGGCCAGGCCCGGCGCTCGGCCCTGACGGCCTCCGACAGCCGGTGGTGCCGGTCGCCGCCGATGATGACCTCGGCCTGCTTCGACGGCGCGACGCGCGGCGGGCGAGAGGCCGGCCATGCCGTCCTCGCCGATGCCGATGATGGTCAGCCAGCGCTCGGCCATGAGCCCCCTCCCTGCCCCTGCTCCTCCGAGGGGGGAGGACATGTCGCACGCGGCGGGGACGTTGCGCGCCACCTCAGGCCTCCGGCGGCCGTGCCAGCGCGTTCACGGCCGCGGCCGCCAGCGCCGAGCCGCCGCGGCGCCCGCGCAGCGTCAGGAAGGGCACGCCGCGCGGGCGGGCGGCGAGCTCGGCCTTGGACTCGGCGGCGCCGACGAAGCCGACCGGAAAGCCGAGGATGGCGGCCGGGCGCGGCCAGCCCTCGTCCAGCAGTTCGAGCAGGTGGAAGAGCGCCGTCGGCGCGTTGCCGATGGCGACGACGCGCGCCCTCGATCCGGTCGCGCCAGAGCTCGACCGCGGCGGCCGAGCGCGTCGTGCCGAGGCGCGCGGCCAGCTCCGGCACGCCCGGCTCGGCCAGCGTGCAGAGCACGGCGTTGCCGGCCGGCAGCCGGCGTGCACCATGCTCGCGACCGCCTGGCAGTCGCAGAGCACGGGCGCGCCGGCGGCCAGCGCCGCCGCGCGCAGCCGCAGACCAGATCGTCCGACCAGGCGAGCCGGGCCGTGATCTCGGGCATGCCGCAGGCGTGAACCAGCCGGACGGCGACGTCCTGCAGGTCGGCCGGCAGATGGCTCGAGCCGCGCCTCGGCCCGCACGGTCGCGAAAGAGCGGCGGTAGATCTCGGCCGGGTCGCGCTCGTAGCGCAGCGGCGCCGGGCGGCCAGCGCCGGGCGGCCCGCCGCGGGCAAAAGGGCGTACTGGCGGGCCGCGCCGGCTGCAGTTCGGGGTGGCCAGTGGCGGACCGGGCCATCGGCTCTCGCCGACCGCTCATCGAGCGCGGCGGCAAGGTCCTCGGCAGCCGAGGCCGAGGATCCACGCCTCCTCGGCGCTCGACGCGTCGCGCGCTCGGCGGCCGCCAGTCCGCGGGCCCGGCGAACAGCGGCGCGAGCGCCGCCTGCGCGCGTCGAGCGCGCGAAGGCGCTCGCGCGATCGATGCGGACCTGCGCCGCGTCGAGGATCTCGCCCGTCGTCGGTGCCGGGCGACGGCGGCACGAACAGCGAGGGATAGATCTCGGCCAGCACCACCGGCGCGTCGCGGCGCGGCCAGGCCGGTCTCGAAGGGCCAGACCGCGACCTCGCCGGCGAGGCGCGGTCGCCGCCGCAGCCGCTGCAGCGCCGGCAATCCCAGCAGCACCTGGCTGCCGACCGAGCCGGCATAGGCGAGCTGCCAGACCGTCTTGGCGCCCGGCGCGCGCGGATCGGCGAGCCGGCGCTCGGGCGGGTGGTCCCGCCGTGGCGCGCGCGGGCGGCGACCGGAATGTCCGGCAGCGGCCAGATGCGCGGGCCGGCCCCAGATCGGGCCCGATGCCGTCCCAGAGCGCGGTTCATCTCGGGCGGCGACCGCGAAGCGGTTGTTGGCGTTGTCGGCGTGCGTCCTCGATCCGCTCTGCCAGCCATTGCCAGAGCGCCAGCGCGCTCGTGTCGCCCCGTCAGCCGCTCGGCGACGCCCGCCGGGATAGCCGAAGGGGAAGTCGAAGCCGGCCAGGACGCGCCGACCCGCGCGCCAGCTCGCCATGCAGCAGGTCGGCGAGCCGCGCGACCGCCTCGGCCCGGCGTCGGCAGATACGACGACCGCGCGGCTCCGCGCCGTCGCGAGCAGGCCGCCATCCAGATGCGCGTCCCGGCTGGGCCGCCGCGGGCTGGGCGACGACCGCGCCGACCAGTCGACGACGACGTGGGTGTCGAACAGCGGGCCCGCTCAACCTCGCCCCTTCGAGTGTCGCCCCGTCAGATGCCGACGCACGCTCTCCGGCCCCAGGGGATGGGCGGCGTGCGGATAGGGCGGGTGATGGTGCCCGTCGCATCGTGCGCGTGTCGCCGTGCGCGTGATCATGCCCGTGGTCGTGGTCGTGACGTGGTCATGGTCATGGTCATGGTGGTGATGGTCGTGCCCGTGGTGCTCGTGCCCGTGATCATGCGCGTGGTGGCCGTGGTGCTCGTGCGCGTGATCGTGGCGATGCCGCACCCCGACCAGGCGGCAGGCGCCGGTGCAGAACGTGCCGCACAGCGTGCACTCGGCGACGTTGGCGCCCGGCGCCGTCGCGCCCTGCCCCTCGACGTGATGGTGGTGGCTCTCCTGGGGCGCGCCGACCTCGGCCTCGAAGCCCAGCACCTGCGCGCGGTACTTGCACATCTGGCAGTTCATCAGCGTTCTGGCCGTCGAGGATCTCGCGCACCCGCTCGGCGAAGGTCGCCACCACCTGCGGATGGTCGTTCAGATACCCCGCCTTGACGAACTGCACGTCCAGGGTTCGCCTCGGCGACCCAGTCGGTGAAGCCGTAGATCCGGTCGACCAGCACGCCCGTGAAGAGGAAGTACGGGAACACGACGACGCGCCGGAAGCCGAGCCGCACGACCCGCTCGAGGCAGGGCTCGACCAGCGGGAAGGTGACCCCGGAATAGCCCGTCTCGGCCCAGCCGAAGCCCATGCCCTCCCAGAGCAGCCGCGTCACCTTGGCGACGTTGGCGTTGGCGTCCGGGTCCGAGGCGCCGCGCCCGATGACGACGAGGCAGGTGTCGTGCAGCGGCACCGCGCCCGTGCTCGCGCATCGGCTGCGGCGATGGCCGCGCGCACGCGGTCGCCGGCGGCGGCGATCATCTTGGGGTCGACGCCCAGCTCGCGCCCGTACTCGACCTTCACGCCATGCCGGGCGGCATAGGTGTTCAGCACCGAGGGGATGTCGTTCTTGGCGTGCATGGCGGCAAAGAGCATGCCCGGCACGGCCAGGATGTGATCGCACCCCGCCTCGCGCAGCCGGTCCAGCCCGTCGCGCAGCACCGGGTTGGCGAATTCGAGATAACCGTACTCGACCGGCCAGTCAGGCAGGACGTCGCGCAGCCGCTCGGCCAGCGCGGCGAACTCGTCGACGGCCGGCTGGCTGCGCGAGCCGTGCCCGCAAACCATGACGCCGATGCGGCCCATCGGTCGGCTCAGGCCCTGCGGCCGGCCCAGGCGGCGACGCCCACGGCCAGCGCCAGCACCGCGAGCCCGCCGAGCAGGTCCCAGTGGTCGTGGCCGCCGACGCTTGCCAGGTGCCCCGGATGCGCCAGCGCCAGCGTCGGCAGGCCGGCGGCGCTCAGCAGGATGGCAAGTCTGGTCATAGATCCCTCCGTTCGGTGGCGCACGGGAGGGCGGCGGCACGATTGCCGCCCGGAACAGCCCTGGCCCTTGGCCCCCGGATTGGGTCGGCCTCGGGTCCGGATCCGCTCTGCCCCCGTCTCGGGTGCGCTGTCCGTCGACAACTCCCTAGCCCGGCGCTATGCCGGCGGCAATCGGAATCCGGGGCCGCTTGCCGGAATGAACGGGGCGCGATGACCACGACCATCTTCGTCTGCGACACCTGCCGCTACTCGCGCGAGGACCGCGAGGGGCCGGAGGGCCGCACCGGCGGCCAGTTGCTTGCCGAGCGGATCGAGCGGCTGGCGCAACAGCGCGCCGGACATCATGGTGCGGCGCCAGTCCTGCCTGATGGGCTGCGACCGGTTCTGCAACACGGCCGTGACCGCGCCCGGCAAGCTGACCTACGTGCTCGGCCATGTTCGCGCCCACCGAGGACCTCGGCCGCGGCGGTCGTCGACTACGCCCGACTGCACGCCGCAAGCCCGACCGGGCAGGTGCCGCTCAAGCAGTGGCCGCAGGGCGTCAAAGGCCATTTCGTCGCCCGCATCCCGGCCGTGGAGCCCGTCTGATGCTGGCGCATCTGCGGATCGCCGCAACGGACGAGGGCCTGCGCACGCGGGTCGCCGCCGAGATCGACGCCAAGACCAAGCCGCCGGGCTCGCTCGGCCGCGTCGAGGCGCTGGCGCTGCAGATGGCGCTGGCGCAGGGGACG
This sequence comes from uncultured Bacillaceae bacterium, assembly GCA_963763245.1. Classification (GTDB taxonomy): domain Bacteria; phylum Pseudomonadota; class Alphaproteobacteria; order Rhodobacterales; family Rhodobacteraceae; genus Thermohalobaculum. Next base: position 264,531 of record CAVXNU010000017.1, on the reverse strand, counting down.
GCGCGGCCCGCCGCCGACCCGGCGCGGCTCTTCATCTTCGCTGGCGACCACGGGCTGGTCGCCGAGGGCGTCTCGGCCTGGCCGCAGGAGGTCACCGCGCTGATGGTGGCCAATTTCCTCGGCGGCGGGGCGGCGGCCACGGTCTTCGCCCGCAGCGCCGGCTGCGCCGTCACGGTGGTCGACGCCGGCGTCGCGGCACCGAGCTGCCGGCCGATCCGGCGCTCGTCCGGCTGCGGCATCCGGCGCGGCACGCGCAACGCGGCCGTCGAGGACGCGCTGACGGCCGACGAGGTGCGCGCGCGCGCTGGCGGGGGGCGCCGAGCTCGCCATCGCTGCGGTGCGCGACGGCGCCCGGGCGATTCTGCTGGGCGAGATGGGCATCGGCAACACGGCCTCGGCCAGCCTGCTGGCGCACGCGCTGGCGGGTCTCGAGCTCGCCCGCATCACCGGACCGGGCGCCGGGCTCGACGCGGCCGGCGTGGCGCGCAAGCGCGGCGTGCTCGAGCGCGCAGCCGCCCGGCGGCCCGGGCCCCTCGCGCCAGAGCAGGCCCTCGCCGCCTTCGGCGGGCTCGAGATCGCCGGCCATGGCGGGCGCGCTGATCGGGGCCGCCTCGGCCGGGCGCGGTGGCCGTGGTCGACGGCTTCATCGCCGGCGCGGCGGCGCTGGCCGCGCTGCGCGCCCGGCCCGAGGCCGCGCCTTACGCCGTCTTCGCCCACCGCTCGGCCGAGCCCGGGCCATGCCGGGCCTGCTCGAGGCGCTGGGCGCACGGCCGCTGCTGGACCTCGACATGCGGCTCGGCGAGGGCACGGGCGCGCTGCTCGCCCTGCCGGTGATGCGCGCCGCCTGCGCCATGCTGGCCGAGATGGCCACCTTCGAGGACGTCGGCATCGCGAGGGGATGATGGGCAGGGCTCGCGCGCCAGCTGGGCGATTTCCTCGTCGGCGTCATGTTCCTGACGCGCCTGCCCGTGCCCGTGGCGCTCGACCACTGCGACGGCCGGCTGGCTCGCGCCGCGCCCTGGTTTCCCGTGGTCGGCCTGCTCGTCGGCGGCATCGCCGGCGGCGCGCTGCTGCTCGCCGCCGCAGTCCTGCCGATGCCGTTGGCCGCCGGGTTCGCCATCGCCGCTGGCGTGCTTGTGACCGGCGCGCTGCACGAGGACGGGTTGGCGGATTGCTGCGACGGGCTCGGCGGCGGGCGCAACCGCGAGCACGCGCTCGAGATCATGCGCGACAGCCGCATCGGCACCTTCGCCGGCATCGGGCTCGGCCTTCTCGCTCGGCCTGCGCTGGGCGGCGCTGGCGGCGCTCGCGCCTGCCGCGGGCGCGCTCGCGCTGGTCGTCGCGCACGCCGTCAGCCGCGGCATGCTGCCGCCGGTGCTCGCCGCCGCCCCGCTATGCGCGCGCGCAGGGGCTCGCCAGCGCCGTCGCCGGTGGCGTGCAGCGCGCGGCGGCGGGCGTCGCCGTCCTCCTGTCGCTCGCCATCGCCCTGCTGGCCGGGCCGGCCGGGGCTCGCCGGCCTTCGCCGGCGCGGCGCTCGCCGCCGCGGCGATGCTGGCGCATGCTGCTGCGCCGGCTCGGCGGCTATACGGGCGACGGGCTCGGCGCCGTGCAGCAGCTGGCCGAGATCGCCGCGCTGACGACGCTTGCCGGATGCTGGCGATGATCTTCCTGCGCCACCCGGCGGCCGCGGTCGCGCCCGGCACCTGCTATGGCCGGCTCGACCTGGCCCCGGCGCCCGGCGCCGAGGCCGACATCGCCGCGGGCGCTCGCGATGCTGCCGCCCGTCCCGGCCGTGCTCAGCAGCCCGGCGCGCCGCTGCCGCGTCCTGGCCGAGCGCATCGCCGCCCGCGACGGCGTGCCGGCCGTCATCGACGACCGCCTGCAGGAGCTCGACTTCGGCCGCTGGGAAGGCCGCCGCCTGGGACGCCATCGACCGTGCCGAGAGCGACCGCTGGGCGGCCGACCCCATCTCGGTCGCCCCGCCCGGCGGCGAGACCTTCGCCGCCCTGACCGCCCGCGTCGCCGGCGGCGCTGGCCGAGGCGCCGCCCGGCGCCGCGATCGTCACCCATGCCGGCGTGATCCGGGCGGCGCGCATGATCCTGGCGGGCGAGAGCTTCGCCGCCGTCTTCGCCGCGCCCGTGCCGCACTGCACGCCGATCCGGCTGGCGCGCGCCGCGGCATGAGCGCGCGCGTGTCGCTGATCCTCGGCGGCGCCCGCTCGGGCAAATCGGCGCGCGCGCTGGCGCTGGCGACGCGCCGCGCCCCGCACCTTCGTCGCGACGGCCGAGGCGCTCGACGCCGAGATGGCCGAGCGCATCGCCCGCCACCATGCCGAGCGCGGCCCGGACTGGCGGCTCGTCGAGGCGCCGCTCGACCTCGCGCCCGTCGTCGCCGGCCACCGCGAGGGCGCGATGGTCGTCGACTGCCTGACGCTCTGGCTCTCGAACCTGATGCATGCCGGGCGCGACCCGGCGGCCGAGACCGAGGCCCTGCTCGCCGCCCTGCGGCCGGCGGGCCGCGTCATCCTCGTCTCGAACGAGGTCGGCCTGTCCATCGCGCCCGAGAACGCGCTGGCCCGCGCCTTTCGCGACGAGCAGGGCCGGCTGAACCAGCGCGTCGCCGCCGCCGCCGACCATGTCGAGTTCGTCGCCGCCGGCCTGCCGCTGGCGCTGAAGGGCACGCCATGACCGCCGCCGTCATGCTGCAGGGCACCGGCTCGAATGTCGGCAAGTCGCTGCTGGTCGCGGGCCTCGCCCGCGCCTTCACCCGGCGCGGCCTGCGCGTCCGGCCCTTCAAGCCGCAGAACATGTCGAACAACGCCGCCGTGACGCGCCGATGGCGGCGAGATCGGCCGCGCCCAGGCGCTGCAGGCGCTCGGCCTGCGGGGTCGAGCCCAGCGTCGAGATGAACCCCGTCCTGCTCAAGCCCGAGACCGACAAGGGCGCGCAGGTCGTCCTGCTCGGCCGGCGGCATCGCCACCGTTCAAGGCGCGCGACTACGCGGCGCTGAAGCCGCGCCTGCTGGCCGAGGTCGTCGCCGCCTTCCACCGCCTCGCCGCCGGCGCCGACCTCGTGCTGGTCGAAGGCGCCGGCTCGCCCGCCGAGATCAACCTGCGCGCCGGCGACATCGCCAATATGGGCTTTGCCGAGGCGGCCGGCGTGCCCGTCGATCCTGGCCGGCGACATCGACCGGGGCGGCGTCATCGCCCAGCTCGTCGGCACGCACGCCGTCCTGCCCGAGGCCGACCGCGCCCGCATCCGCGGGTTTCTCGTCAACCGGTTCCGCGGCGACCCGGCGCTCTTCGACGATGGCTATGCCGAGATCGCCCGGCGCACCGGCTGGCGGGGCCTCGGCGTCGTCCCCTGGTTCGACGACGCCCACCTCCTGCCCGCCGAGGACGCCGCCGACATCAGGCCGCCGGCACACGGCGGCCGGGGCTCAAGATCGCCTGCCTGCAGCTCTCGCGCATCGCCAATTTCGACGACCTCGACCCGCTCCGCCAGTCGCCCGGCGTCTCGGTCGAGATGGTGCCGCCCGGCCGCGCGCTGCCCGGCGACGCGGACCTCGTCATCCTGCCCGGCACGAAGTCGACGCGCGGCGACCTCGCCTTCCTGCGCGCCCAGGGCTGGGACATCGACCTCGCGCGCGCATGTCCGGCGCGGCGGCCGCGTTCTCGGCCTCTGCGGCGGCTTTCAGCTTCTCGGCCGGCGCATCGCCGACCCGGAGGGCATCGAGGGCGCGCCCGGCGCCTCCGACGGCCTCGGCCTGCTCGATGTCGAGACCGAGATGCTGCCGGAAAAGCGCGTCACGCGCGTGGCCGGCCGCCACCTCGCCACAGGCGAGCCCGTCGACGGGCTACGAGATCCACATCGGCCGCACCACCGGGCCCGATTGCGCCCGGCCGGTGCTCGAGATCGCCGACCCGCCGCAGCGAGCCCGGCCAGACGGCGCGACACCTCGCCCGACGGCCTGGTCTGCGGCACCTATGTGCACGGCCTCTTCACCTGCGGACGCCTTCCGTGCGCGCCTGGCTCGCGGCGCTCGGCGCCACGGCGCCGGCCTGGAGCTATGCGCGGCACGGTCGACCGCCACGCTCGACCGGCTGGCCGACCACCTCGAGGCGCATGCCGATCTTGACGCAATTCTGGACATCGCCCGCCGCGGCGGTTGAGATCGCCCGCGAACCGGCACCGAATCGGAGGACGAGCATGCAGCCGCTGCGTGGCGTGATCGCGCCGAACCTCACCCCCTTCAACGACGATCTGACGATCGCCGAGGGCTCTATCTCGACCATGCCGAGTGGCTGCTGGCCGAGGGCTGCGTCGGCCTCGCGCCCTTCGGCACCACCGGCGAGGCGCTGTCGCTCGGCATCGAGGAGCGCATGGCGACGCTCGAGGCGATGGTCGACCGCGGCATCGACCCCGCGCGCCTGATCCCCGGGCACCGGGCTGACCAGCCTGCCCGACACCGTCCGCCTGACGCGCCACGCCGCCGACCAGGGCTGCGCCGGCGCGATGATCCTGCCGCCCTTCTACTACAAGGGCGTGTCGGACGAGGGCCTCTACGACTACTTCGCCTGGCTGATCGACGCCGTCGACCGGCCGGCGCTGCGCATCTACCTCTACCATATCCCGCAGGTCGCGGGCGTCGGCATCCCGCCCGCGGTCGCCGCGCAGGCTGCACAAGGCGTTTCCCGAGGTCGTCGTCGGCATCAAGGATTCCTCCGGCGACTGGGAGAACACCAAGAAGCTCCTCGCGATCGAGGGCTTCATCGTCTACCCGGCGCAGGAGACGACGCTGATCGAGGGTCATCGGCTCGGCGCCGCGGGCTGCATCTCGGCGACCGCCAACCTGAACCCCGCCGCCATCGCCCGCCTGATCGAGACGATCGAGGCGGGCGATCCGGATCGCGCGCCTGAACGAGGAGGTGGCCGCCTTCCGCAAGCTCCTGGCCGGCGCCGGCCCGATCCCGGCGCAGAAGGCGCTGCTGGCGCGCTGGACGGGCGACGCCCGCTGGGCGCGCGTGCGGCCGCCGCTCGCTCCGCTCGGCGCTGCCGCGGCGGCGCGCCTCGCCGACGAGGTCGCAGCCCTGCCCGGCTACCGCCGGCCCGCCGCGTGAGGGCGAGCCCGGTTCTCGCCGCTGGCGGCGCTCGTGGCCGCGCTCGGCCCGGCCGCGGCGCAGCAGGGCACCCGAGAAGACGATCGCGCCGACTATTACTATCCGCCGATCACCTCGGAGGAGGCCTTCGCCCGCGACCTCGTCGAGCACGCCGCCGGCCGACCGTGCCGTGCGCATCAACTTCATCACCGAGGTCACCAAGGCCCAGCTCGCCGCACCCGAGACGCCGCGCTTCGCCGTCTTCGCCAAGGGCGACGATGCCGAGCACATGATCATCATCGCGCTCGACGACGAGATCTTCCGCACGCTCTACCGCGCCCGCGCCGTGCTCGCCCAGCTGACGTCGAACGCCCGGGGCACCAAGTTCTTCGTCGATGCCAACCTGCAGTTCACCGCCACCTGGTTCGACCTCGCCAAGATGCTGGGCTTCCACGACATCGTCATCTCGGACGGCGGGACCTGGTCGCATCGGATCACGCTGGAATGAGCGCGGCGCACCTCCCGACCCGGACGCGCCTGGCGTTCTCGGCCGGCCCGCCGCGCTTGCCGGCCTCGCCCGACGCGGCGCAGCTCGACGCGGTCGACAACCCGCACCCGGACACGAACTATGTCGCGCGCTTCACCTGCCCGGAGTTCACCGCGCTCTGCCCGGTGACCGGGCAGCCCGATTTCGCGCACCTCGTCATCGACTACGTCCCGGACCGCTGGCTGGTCGAATCGAAATCCCTCAAGCTCTTCCTCGCCAGCTTCCGCAATCACGGCGCCTTCCACGAAGGCTGCACGGTCGACATCGGCAAGCGCATCGTCGCGGCCGTCGGACCCCGCTGGCTGCGCATCGCCGGGTACTGGTACCCGCGCGGCGGGATCCCGATTGACGTTTTCTGGCAGACAGGCGACGCGCCCGAGGGTGTCTGGCTGCCGTCGACCGGGGTAGAGCCCTATCGCGGTCGCGGATAGGGAGGAACGCGCATGACAGCCGAGATCATCGACGGCAAGGCGGTGGCTGCCGATCTGCGCGCGCGGGTCGCCGAGCAGGTCGGTCGCCTGAAGGCCGAGCACGGGATCACCCCCGGCCTGGCCGTCGTTCTGGTCGGCCAGGACCCGGCCTCGGAGGTCTATGTCCGCAACAAGGGCCTGGCGACCGTCGAGGCCGGCATGGAGTCCTTCGAGCACAAGCTCGACGCATCGACGCCAGAGGCCGATGTCCTGGCGCTCGTCCGCCGCCTGAACCAAGACCCGGCCGTGCACGGGATCCTGGTCCAGCTGCCATTGCCCGGCCACATGAACTCGGACGGTGTCATCAACGCGCTCGATCCCGCCAAGGACGTCGACGGCTTTCACATCTCCAATGTCGGCCTGCTCGGCACCGGGCAGAAGGCGATGGTGCCCTGCACGCCGCTCGGCTGCCTGATGATGCTGCGCGCCCGGCACGGCAAGCTCGCCGGCATGGAGGCCATCGTCGTCGGCCGCTCGAACATCGTCGGCAAGCCGATGTTCAACCTGCTCCTGCGCGACTCCTGCACCGTCACCGTCGCGCATTCGCGCACCCGCGATCTGGCCGAGGTCTGCCGCCGCGCCGACATCGTCGTCGCCGCCGTCGGCCGGCCCGAGATGGTGACGGGCGACTGGATCAAGCCGGGCGCCACCGTGATCGACGTCGGCATCAACCGCGTGCCGGCGCCGGACAAGGGCGAGGGCAAGTCCCGCATCGTCGGCGACTGCCATTTCGAGAGCTGCGCCGCGGTGGCGGGCGCCATCACGCCGGTCCCGGGCGGCGTCGGCCCGATGACGATCGCCTGCCTGCTCGCCAACACGCTCACCGCCTGCTGCCGCGCCAACGGCCTGCCCGAGCCCGAGGGGCTGACCGCCTGACGCCGGGCCTCAGAGCAGGCAGCGCCTGGGGATCGCGGTGATGCACCGGCCGGTCAGGAAGGCGGTCGCCTCGCGCGCGAGCAGCCCGTCGAAGGCGGCGTCGCGGATGTCGAGCCCGCCGGTATAGGTGCCGAACGCCGGCAGGATCAGCCGCGCGCCGTCGGCGAGGAAACAGGCGCGGGCGATCGGCTGGCCGCGCAGGCAGAGCCGCGCCTTCGGGTGGTAGTGCGCGCTGACCTCGCCCGGAAATTCCCGCCCGCCGGCCTCCGCGACATGACGGAACACCAGCGGCCCCTCGCGCCACTCGGCGCGGTGGCTGCCGGGCAGGGCGAGCGGCCCCGGATCGTGATTGCCGGCGATCCAGATCCAGCGCCGCCCGGCCGCAAGCCGCATCAGCCGCTCGAGCACCTCATCGGCGATGCTCCCGGCGGCCGCCATGTCGTCGAAACTGTCGCCGAGCAGCAGCACCGTCCGGGGCGCCAATCGGGCGACCTCAGCCTCCAGCCGCTCCAGCGTCTCGGCCGTCTCATAGGGCGGCAGCAGGGCGGCGCCGGTGCGCGCCGCCCGTTCGGCCTTGCCCAGATGCAAATCGCCCACCGCCATCAGCCCGGCGGCGGGCCACCACAGGACCCCCGATGGCGACAGCGCCAGCCGCGCGCCCGCCAGCCCGATCTCCTGGAGGTTCATGGGATGTTCTTAGCGGCTGCGTTCGGCCGCGCAATGCCTTACCTGGCGCGTGCCGGATCAGCAGGCATGACCCGACAGGCCCCGAGCCCCTTCCCTCGGAAGGGAAAGGGCGGGAGACCGCGTCGCGCCGTCAGCCAGCCGCGGCGACGGCCCGCCGCGTCATGACCCCGATCAGGTGCGCCCGGTATTCCGGGCTGCCGTGGATGTCGCCGATCATGCCGTCCGCCGGATGCGTCAGGTCCTTGATGGCGTCCGCGCTGAAAGTTCGAGCCCAGCGCCTGCTCGGCCTCGGCCCAGCGGAAGACGCCGCCTTCTGACGCGCCGGTCACGGCCACGCGTGCGCCGTTCTCGAACTTGGCCACGAAGACGCCCACCAGCGGAAAGCGCGAGGCCGGCTGCGGGAACTTGCCGTAAGCGCCCTTCTGCAGGCGCCCGAGGCTCTGGTCGCCGCGGCCGGAATTGCCGTTGACCGACGGGAAGACGATCTCGGTGACGATCTCGCCCTCGTCCAGCGCCGTCGTGAACATGCCCTGGAAGAAGTCGCCCGCCGGGATCGTCCGCGCGTTCGTGATGATCTCGGCGCCGAGCGCCAGCGCGGCCGCCGGGTAGCACGCCGCCGGGTCGTTGTTGGCGATGCTGCCGCCGATCGTGCCGCGGTTGCGCACCTGCGGGTCGCCGATCTTGCTCGCCAGCGTCTGCAGGCCGGGCACCGCCCTGGTCGCGTCCGAGGTCGCGACCGCGCCATGCCGCGCCGCCGCGCCGATGTGCACGGCCCCGCCCCGGTCCATGGTGATCTCGCGGCTCAGCGCCCCCAGAAGATCGACCAGCTTCGATGGCTGCGCCAGCCGCGCCTTCAGCGTCGGGATCAGTGTCTGCCCACCGGCGATGGGGATCGCGTCCTCGGCCTGGAGCGCGGCCACCGCCTCGTCGATCGAGCGCGGCTTCACGTAGTCGAAGTTGTACATTCCCTCGTCTCCCTGCGTCTCCCGCGCTGGCGCAAAACTTCTTCACAGGCGCCCCCCTCTCCGTCTCGGAGAGGGGTCGGGGGAGAGGTTGCTCAGTGTGCCGCCTGGATCGCCTCCCAGACGCGGCGCGGCGTCAGCGGCATGTCGAGATGCGTGACGCCCCGGTCGGCCAGCGCGTCGATCACCGCATTGACCAACGCCGGCGGCGAGCCGATGGCACCCGCCTCGCCGCAGCCCTTGATGCCCAGCGGGTTGCCAGGGCACAGCGTCTCGTGCGTCGAGACTTTGAAGGACGGCAGATGCTCGGCCCGTGGCATGGCATAGTCCATGTAAGAGCCGCTCAGCGGCTGCCCGTCCTCGTCATAGACGGCGTGCTCCATCAGCGCCTGGCCCAGCCCCTGCGCAATCCCGCCATGCACCTGCCCCTCGACGATCATCGGGTTGATGATGCGCCCGAAATCGTCCGCCGCGACGAAGTTCTCGACCTTGACCACGCCCGTCTCGGGGTCGACCTCGACCTCGCAGATGTAGCAGCCGGCCGGGAAGGTGAAGTTCGTCGGGTCATAGAAGCTCGTCTCCTTCAGCCCGGGCTCCAAGCCGGCCGGCAGGTTATGCCCGGTATAGGCGGCAAGCCCGACCTCGTGCCAGGCCATCTGCCGGTCGGTGCCCTTGACCTTCGCGGCACCGCCCTCGATGACGATGTCGTCCTCGGACGCCTCGAGCACATGCGCCGCGATCTTCTTGACCTTGGCCTCGACCTTGTCGAGCGCCTTGACGATCGCCGAGAGGCCGACGGCGCCCGAGCGCGATCCGTACGTCCCCATGCCGAACTGCACGCTGTCGGTGTCGCCATGCACGATGCGGATGTTCTCGAACGGCACCCCGAAGCGGTCGGCGACCACCTGCGCAAAGCTCGTCTCGTGCCCCTGGCCGTGGCTGTGGCTGCCCGTCAGCACCTCGATCGTGCCCACGGGGTTGACGCGCACCTCGGCCGATTCCCAGAGCCCGACGCCCGCGCCGAGCGAGCCGACCGCCGCCGAGGGCGCGATGCCGCAGGCCTCGATATAGCAGGAATAGCCGATGCCGCGCTTCTTGCCGCGCGCCTCGGCCTCGGCCTTGCGGGCCGGGAAGCCCGTGACGTCGGCGGCCGCCCGCGCCGCATCGAGCGTCGCTGCGAAATCGCCCGCGTCATAGGTCATGATGACGGGCGTCTGGTAGGGAAACTCGGTGATGAAGTTCTGCCGGCGAAGCTCGGCCGGGTCGACGCCCATCTCCCGCGCCGCCTTCTCCATCAGCCGCTCGATCAGGTAGCAGGCCTCCGGCCGCCCGGCCCCGCGATAGGCGTCCACCGGCACCGTGTTGGTGTAGACCGCCTTCACATTGGCGTAGATCGCCGGGATCTTGTACTGCCCCGACAGCAGCGTGGCATAGAGATAGGTCGGCACCGAGGACGAGAACAGCGACATGTAGGCGCCGAAATTCGCCAGCGTGTCGACCTTCAGCCCGGTGATCCGGTTCTGCGCGTCGAAGGCCAGCTTCGCCTTGGTGATATGGTCGCGGCCGTGCATGTCGGTGATGAAGGCCTCCGAGCGGTCGGCCGTCCACTTGACCGGCACGCGCGCCTTGCGCGCCGCCCAGAGGCAGACGACCTCCTCGGGGTAGATGTAGATCTTCGAGCCAAAGCCGCCGCCGACATCGGGCGCGATGACGCGCAGCTTGTGCTCGGGCGCGACGTTGTAGAAGGCCGACAGGCACCAGCCGCGCGACATGCGGGTTCTGGCTCGTCGTGTGCAGCGTCAGATGGTCGGCGCCCTGGTCGTAGACGGCCATCGCGGCGCGCGGCTCGATCGCGTTCGGCGCCAGCCGGTTGTTCGTCAGCTCGATCTCGACGACGCGCGCCGCGCCGCTGATGGCCGCGTCGGCGGCCGCCTCGTCGCCAAGACCCCAATCGTAGATCAGGTTGCCCGGCGCCTCGGGATGCAGCTGCGGCGCGCCCGAGGCCAGCGCCTTCTGGACCCCGGTGACGACGGGCAGCTCCTCGTACTCGACCTCGACCAGGTCGGCGGCGTCGCGCGCCCGCCGCTGGCTGTCGGCGATGACGACGGCGACCGCATCGCCGACATAGCGGACGAACTCGGTCGCCAGCGCCGACCAGGCGCCCATCTTCATGGCCGAGCCGTCCTTCGACTTCACCGCCCAGCCGCAGATCAGGTTGCCGATCCCGTCGCCGGTCAGCTGCTTGCCGTCATAGACGGCGACGACGCCCGGCGCCGCCTCGGCGGCCGACTTGTCGATGCGCGTGATGCGCGCATGCCCGTGCGGGCTGCGCACGAAGGCCGCGTGGTGCACGCCCGGCACGGTGAAATCGTCGGTGTAGCGGCCCCGCCCGGTGGTGAAGCGCCGATCCTCGGTACGCTTTACCGCGCGCGCCGATTCCCATGTCGTTGGGCATTCCTTCCTCCCCTGTTCCTCCCCCGATCCCCCTCCGAAGCGGAGGGGCAAGGCCGCGGTCTCGCCGCTGGCGCCCCCCTCTCCGCCTGCAGGAGAGGGGTCGGGGGAGAGGTTTCCGTGCCGCTGCGCCTACTCCGCCGCGACCTGGCCGCCGGCCATGTTGGCCGCCGCCGCCTGGATCGACTTGACGATGTTGTGATAGCCCGTGCAGCGGCAGAAATTCCCCTCGAGCCACTCGCGGATCTCGTGCTCGGAGGGGCTCTTGTTGCGCTTCAGCAGGTCGGCCGCCGACATCACCATGCCCGGCGTGCAGAACCCGCACTGCAGCCCGTGATTGTCCTGGAAGGCCTGCTGGATGACGCCGAGGCTGCCGTCGGCGTTCGCCATGCCCTCGATCGTCTTGACCTCGGCGCCCTCGCAGGCCAGCGCGAAGATCGTGCACGACTTGATGCTGTCGCCGTTCACATGCACGACGCAGGCGCCGCACTGGCTGGTGTCGCAGCCGACATGCGTGCCGGTCAGGCCCAGGTTCTCGCGCAGGAACTGCACCAGCAGGGTGCGGCCCTCGACCTCGCCGCTGACCGACTTGCCGTTCACGGTCATCGAAACGGTTGGCATGATCTCTCCCTCGATCTCGTCAGGGCTGTCTTGTCGGCGCGTCAGCCGAACAGGCGCGCCCACCAGCTTTTCTTCTCCGGCGTCTTCTGCGGCGCGGGCTCCGCGCCCTGGCTGCCGGTCTTGGCCGCGCGTCGCGGCGGCCGCCGCGTCATGCGCGCGCCCGGCACCGTGACCGGCCGTCGGCGGCACCATGGCCGAGCGCGCCGCCTGCGCGTCGCCCGGTCGCGGCACCTCGTGACTCTGCTCGGGGGGCGGCTCCGGCGCGTCCCGCGATGCCGCCGTCACGCCCGCATCTGCCGCGGCCGCGGCCCCGCCCGCCTGCAGATGGCGCGGGTCGCTCTGCTGCTGGGCGCTGCCGCGCGCGCCGCCGCCCGCGCCGCCGCCTGCGTCGCCGTCCGCATCGCCGCCCGCATCCGCGCCGGGCCCCTCGACCTGCGCCTTGAAGCGGTCGAAGAAATCATCGGCCATCTTCTTGGCAAAGCCGTCGATCAGGCGCGAGCCGAGCTGCGCGAGCTTGCCCGTCACCTTGGCGTCGACGTCATAGGCAAGCTTGGTGCCCTCGGGCACCTCCTCCAGCTTCACGGCCGCGCCGCCCGACGCGCCGCCGGCGGCCCCGCCCTTGCCCTTGCCGCTGATCCGGTAGCTCTCGCCCTCGACGATGTCGGTCAGCTCGACCTCGCCCGTGAAGTTGGCGCGCACCGGGCCGACCTTCTGCGTGACCTTGGCCTCGAACTCGGTCGGCGAGGTCTTGGTCATCTCCTGGCAGCCGGGAATGCACTCCTTCAGCACGTCGGCGTCGTTCAGCGCGGCCCAGACCTTGGCCCGGTCGGCCGCGATCACCCGCTCGCCCGACATCTGCATGGCAAGCCCCCGCTCCGCTGCTTCGGTCGCAACCGGATCGTAACGCCAAATTCGCGCGCGGCAACTCCCCTTTGGCGAAAGCCCCCGAGGCGACGTTCGCGGCGCGTCAGCGCACTGCTTGACCGCGCGCTCCGCCGGCGCGACTGTTCGCGGACAGCCGGAGAGACGTGCAATGCTGACGATCTGGGGCCGGGCGACCTCGCTGAATGTCCAGGCGGTGATGTGGACGGTGGCCGAGCTCGGGCTGCCGCACCGGCGCATCGACTGGGGGGGCCGCTTCGGCGGCAACGACGACATCGACTACCGCGCCATGAACCCGAACGGGCTGATCCCGACGCTGAAGGACGGCGACGTCACCGTCTGGGAGAGCCCGGCGATCGTCCGCTATCTCGGCGCCCGCTATGGCCGGGGCGCCTTCTGGCCCGAGGACCCGGGCATCCGCGCGCCGCTCGACATGTGGGCCGAATGGGCGCGCTCGAGCGTCTACCCCGCGCTCGGCCGCATCTTCCGCCAGCTGATCTTCACGCGCGAGCCCGAGCGCAACATGACCGAGGTCGCCGCCGGCGCCGAGGCGCTGATCGCGCTGATGCCCCGGCTGGACGCGCGGCTGGGCGCCGGTTCGAATGGCGGCCCCTGGCTCTGCGGCGACGAGCCCTGCTTCGCCGACGTGATGGTCGGCCACCTGCTCTACCGCTACATGACGCTCGATTTCGTCAAGGCGCCGACGCCCGCCGTCGATGCCTGGTATGCCCGGCTGAGCGAGCGGCCGGCCTATCGCGACCACGTCATGGTCTCCTACGAAAGCCTCAGGCCCACATGATCCCGACACTGGCCGAGCTGCGCCGCGCCTATGCCGCGACCCGCGCGGTGACGCAGGAGACGCCGCTGCTCGAGGCGCCGGCGCTGGCCGAGGCGGCAGGCGCGGCGCAGGTCTTCGTCAAGCCCGAATCGCTGCAATGGGCCGGGTCCTTCAAGGTGCGCGGCGCCCTCTGGCGCCTCCTGCAGCTCGCCCCGGAGGAGCGGGCGCGCGGCGTCGTCGCCTATTCCTCCGGCAATTTCGCGCAAGGGCTGGCGGCCGCCGGCCGGGCGCAGGACGTGCCCGTCACCATCGTCATGCCGGTCGACGCGCCAGAGGCCAAGCGGCGCGCGACCGAGCGCTTCGGCGCCCGCGTCGTGCTGACCGAGCATGGGCAAAGGCCGCGCGAGGAGGTGGCGAGCGCCAAGGCCCGCGAGATCGCCGAAGCGGACGGGCTCGTCCTGCTCCATCCCTTCGACGATCCGGCCATCGTCGCCGGCCAGGCCGGCGCCGGGCTCGAGGCCATCGCCCAGCTCGGGGCGCGCGCCGCGCATGCCGACCTCGTGCTCTGCGGCGTCGGCGGCGGCGGGCTGATCGGCGGCGTTTCGCTCGCCTTCCATTATCTCTCGCCGACGACCGAGATCGTCGCCGTCGAGCCTGAGGGCTACGACGCCATGGGCGCCAGCCTCGCCGATGGCGAGATCCAGCGCCGCGCCACGGGCAAGCCCACCATCTGCGACGCGCTGCAGGCGACCTCGCCCGGCGTCGCCCCCTTCGAGGCCGCCCGCACCGCCGGCGTGCGCGGGATGACCGTCGGCGACGCCGATGTCCGGCGCGCCATGCTGGCGGCCTTCGAATCGCTCAAGCTCGTGCTCGAGCCCTCGGGCGCCGTCGCCCTGGCGGCGTTGCTGTCGGGCAAGGTCGAGGTTTCCGACCGCTCGGTGCTGGTCTACGCCACCGGCGGCAATGTCTCCTTCGCCGATTTCCAGCGCCACATCGCCGCGCTTTGACCTGGAACGGGATCTGATCGGATCGACCTCGCAACCCGCATCGCCAAGGGCCGTCAGGCCCTTTCCATCTGGTTAATGGAAATCTGGATTGTTCATGATTTCAATGAGTTGGAGATTTGTGCACGCGTGCACAAGCGTGCACGGGGTATGAGCGCGCTTCCATCTCACCCAACCAAACACTAGGTCGAATGGCCGGCCGCCCAGGAGTGGGAAACGACACGTGGCCTCCGAAAGCGAGGATCTCTGCCTTTCCTGCGGGCTCTGCTGCGACGGGTCGCTGTTCTGGGCGGTGCCGGTCGCGGCGGACGAGGCGGTGCCTATGCCGCTCGATGCCGAGCACCGGCTGAGACAGCCCTGCGCCTGCTTCAATGGCGCCTGTACGGTCTATGCCGAGCGTCCCAGCGCCTGCCGGACCTTCGACTGTCGCGTCCTGCAGACAGTGCAGGCCGGCCGACGGGACGCCGCCTGGGCGCGCGAGCAGATCGCCGGGATGCGGCGGCTGCTCGCCGCCCTGGACGCCGCCCTGCCCGGGCGCGAGCCCTCGCTCTATCGCCGCGCTGCCGAGTTTCTCGCCCGGCACCAGACAGAGCTGCGCGACCCGGCATTCCAGCGAAGGCACCGGCACGTTCTGCGCTGCCTCGCCGCCTACGAAGCGGCGCTCGCGAAATTCCACGTGGCTGCCAGGCCCGGTAAGGCCGACCGCGCGAACACAGGGTGACCGCTCGACCCAAGTTCGGCCTGCGGTCACGCCCGCTGCGGCGTCGGGCGCGGCAGGCCCGCCATCAGCGGCCCCGCGCTCCCGCGTCAGGGCGGCGGTAGAAGAAAGGCGCCGCGAAAGCTCCGCGGCGCCGGGTGTGTCGATGCGGGTGTCGGCCGTTAGCCTTCGCCGGCCTTCTTGCCGGAAGGCGTCACAAGGTACCACTCGCCGCCAAAGCCGTGGACGTCCTGGCCCTTCGCTTCGGCCTTGCCCTGATCCTTGACGTAGTAATAGAGCGGCCAGCCATTATACGTGACCTGAGACGTGCCGTCCCGGCGCTCGATCGTGTCGAGCAGCTCCGAGTTGACGTCGCCCATGCCCTTGACCTCCGAGCTCTGGCTCAGCACCGGGGGCCACTGCGTCGCGCAATCGTCATAGCAATTGCTCGCGGATTTCTGCGCATCGCCCGAGCCCCGCTTGTCGGCAGTGAAGAGATAGACGGCACGCCCGTTGCGGTCGACCAGGTGGCTGCCGTTCGCCTGGCCCTGCTCGGCCTTGATGATGGCGTCGGGGGAATCGGCGCCGACCTGCGCCTTGACGAGCTGCTGGCCGCTCCCCTGACCGCTGGCCTGTGACTGCTGGCCCTGCTGCTTGTCCTGCATGGACGCCTGTTGGCCCTGCTGGCCGCCCGTCTGCTGCCCGGACTGCTTGCCCTGGGCCGACTTGCCCTGGGCCGACTTACCCTGGGCCGACTGCTGCTGGTCGGGCCGATGCTGGATTGCCATCTGCTCGCCCTGCGGCGTGGCTGCCTGCGGCGTGGCTGCGGCCGCCTGCTGCTGCGCCGCCTGCGCCCGGCCTTGCATCATGCCGAGAATGTATCCCCTCTCGAAGAGCTCGCGGCCGATCTGCTCCATGGCGGACGGATCGAGCTCGGGCCCGGAGGCGCTTTGCGCGTCGGCGACCCCACGCTGATAGCCGCGGCGATAGAGATCCATGGCCATCGCCTCGGCGCGATCGCGCATCTGCGGCCGACGGTTCGCCTGCTGATCGCCGCCCTGCTGCTGGCTTGCGCCCTGCTGCTGGCTCGCCTGCTGGTCGCTGTTCTGCTGGCCGGCGCCCGGCTGCTGGCCCGCACCCTGCTGCAGCTCGTCCTGCGGGATCGGCACCAGGATGAACTGCTGCGCGCCTCCCGGGCCCTGGCCCTGGGGTACGAGAATGACTTGCTGCGCGGCGGCGGCTCCGGCCGTGAGGCCGATTGCGGCGGCGCCGGCGAGAAACATCTTGGCGAGGCTCATTTTGAACTCCTCCGGAACTGCTGATTTCGCTGGGGGCGCACGTCCTGCGCCGCTCCCTTCAATCCAACGGAGTGCGGGTGCTTGGGTTCCGTGATCGGTCGGGCGGGGCCAGGGTGACCAACGAGATCTCGGAGCTCAGGATGCTCGACCCTACTGTCGAGCAGGCGGGGCGAAGCCGCCTGTCGGACCGCTGCTGCTTTGAGGTCGAAAGTGCGAAACGAAGTGCCCTTCGGGGTCGAAGGCGGCTGAGGCGCCCTGGGGCGAGCTCAACCCAAGTGCTTGCTGAAGCTTAGGCGGTCTCATGACCTTTTGGTCGTTTCAAACGAGCTGTGTGACTCAGCCCAATTGCACCTAAAGTTTGACCTATCAGTTCGCGCCAGGCTCGGCGCCGCCATCTCCGCGAGGCGATGCAGAAGATCGAGACGCTGGTCATCGAGATGGATGTACAGACCCCCATAAGGGTCCCGGCGATACCCCGTAAAGTGTCCCGACTAATCGTCCCTGGCGTTCACCTCCCAGCCTTCTCTTCTCAGCAGAACGTGGACGCGCCGGTAGCCGTAGAGCACACGCCTCACGCAGATCTCCCTGATCCTCTTTACCAGAGCGGCTTGGCCGCGGCGCAGGCCCTTATAGTGGTAGCTCGAGCGCTCCGCCCGGAGCACCGCGCAGGTCCGCCTGATGCTAACCTTCCACGTCGTCCGGATCCTAGACTAATCTTGAGCGCTCGCCCCATCCAACCCCCCGCGTCTGGCAGACGCAGGGAATCACGCCCATTCCTCCGGTGGAACCCCCAACCGAGTCAGATCGTCCGACCGGCGGTATTATCGGTTGTTTCATAGGAGACGTGGTGGTGGCGGCGGTGCCGGCAGCGGCAGCAGCGATGGGGTGGCCTGGAAACTCGCCCGGTGATTTCCCATGCCTGTCCCGGGCGATCAGATTTGCCCGGGCGGCGCCCCTCGTCAGGCCTCGGCCAGTTGTGCGGCGCGGCCGAGGTCGACCGAGACCAGTTGGCTGACGCCGCGCTCGACCATCGTCACGCCGAACAGGCGGTCCATCCGGCTCATCGTGATCGCGTGATGGGTGATGATGAGAAAGCGCGTGCGGGTGCGGCGGCGCATCTCGTCCAGGAGATCGCAAAACCGCGTCACGTTGGAATCGTCGAGCGGCGCGTCCACCTCGTCGAGAACGCAGATCGGCGCGGGGTTGGCCAGGAACACCGCGAAGATCAGCGACAGCGCCGTCAGCGTCTGCTCGCCGCCCGAGAGCAGCGACAGCGTCGACAGCTTCTTGCCGGGGGGCTGGCAGAGGATCTCGAGCCCGGCGTCGAGCGGATCGTCCGACTCGACCATGACGAGGCGCGCCTCGCCCCCGCCGAAGAGGTGCCGGAAGAGCCCGGAGAACCGGGCGTTCACCGTGTCGAAGGCGGCCGTCAGCCGGTGCCGCCCCTCGCGGTTGAGCTCGTGGATGCCGTGGCGGAGCTTGGCGACCGCGGCGTCGAGATCGGCCTTCTCGCCGGCGATCCCGTCGCGCTCGGCGCGGACCTCCTCGGCATCCTGGTCGGCGCGCAGGTTGACCGGGCCGAGCGCGTCGCGCTGGCGCCGCAGCTTGGCGACGTCGGCCTCGGCCGCAGCCAGCGGCGGGAGGTCCGAGTCCAGGCTCGCGCGCAGCGCGCCGGGGTCGGTGCCGAGCTCGTCGCGGATCTCCTGCGCGGCCGCTGCCGCCCGACCGACGAGGCCATGCAGGACGCCGTCGAGCCGCGCGCGCTCCTCGCGACGGGCCGACGCGTCGCGCTCGGCCTCGCGCTCGGCCGCCTCGGCCCGAGCGAGCGCCGTCTCGGCCACGGCGAGCGCGTCGGCCGCAGCCTTGCGGCGCGTTTCGGCCGTCTCGATCTCGGCCGACAGACGGGCGCGCCGCTGGGCCAGCGCGGCCGGCTGGTCGGCGATGGCGGCCTGCCTGACGCGCGCCTCGTCGATCCGGCGCTTGAGATCGTCGATGCGTGCGCCCGCACCGTCGCGCCGGTCGCGCCAGAGCCCGGTCTCGCGACGCAGCTCGGCCAGCCGGCGCTCGCGTCCGGCCGCCGCGCGGCGCAGATCCTCGGCACGGGATCGGGTTTCCAGCATCGCGCCGCGCAGCCGGTCGACCTCGGTCCGCTGGCGCTCGAGTCCCTGCCGCGTCTGGCCGAGATCGGGCAGGCGGGTCAGCTCGAGCTCGACCTCGGCGAGCTCCTGCCGCACGGTCGCGCATTCGGCCCGGCGCGTCGTCAGTGCCTCGGACTGGCTGTCCCGTCGCGAGTTCAGAACCGTCAGCGCAGCTTGCGCGGCGCCGAGCGCCCGCGCGGCCGCGGCCTGGCGGGCCTCGGCGTCCCGCCGGGCCTGGCGGGCGGCGGCTTCGCGCGCCACGCTGCCATCCAGCACGGCGCGGGTCTCGGCGTGCCGTTCAGCTGCGCTGGCGCAGGCGTCGCGCGCGGCGTCGAGGGCGCGCCGCACGCCGGCGAGCCTGTTGCGTTGCGCCAGCCGCAGCGCCGCCGCATTCGGTGCATCCTGGGCGCGCAGCCGAAAGCCGTCCCAGCGCCAGAGGTCGCCCTCCCGGCTGACCAGACGCTGGCCCGGGCCGAGCCCCGCCTGCGCCGCGTCGCCCGCTTCGCGCGCGATCAGCCCGGTCTGCGAGAACCGCCGGTCGAGGAGCGCGGGGCCACGGGCGACCTCGGCGATCGGCCGTGCGTCGCCCGGCAACGCCGGAGGCGCGGTATAAGGATCGAGCGCCGTCCAGCCGGACCCTTCGGCCGCCTCATCGGCGGACAGCTCATCGCCGAGCGCGGCGCCGAGCGCGGCCTCCCACCCTGGCGTGACCTCGACCCGATCGACCAGCCGGCTGCCGTCGCCCGCATCGTGCGCCAGCAGCTTCTCGAGGCCCTGGACCTCGGACGACAGCGCCGTGGCCTCTCCCTCGGCATTGGCGAGGGCCGCGCGCGCCGACGCCTCGGCGTCGCGGGCGCCAGCCTGATCGGCGGCGGCGGCGGCCATTTCGGCCTCGGCTGCCTCGGCGGCCGCCTCGGCCTCGGCGGCCGCCTCGCGCTGGGCGTCGAGCTCGACTTCCGCCGCGGCAATCTGCCCCTCGAGCGCCGCCGTCGCCTGCTCGGCCGCGGCGATCGCTGAGTCGAGGCGGCCATGCGCGCCGCGCAGGTCCTGAGCCCTCCGCGTGATCGCCGCCGACTGGGCCTCGATCCGCGCCACCTCGCCAGCGGTCGCATCGAGCGCGCGCTCGGCCGCGGCGAGGCGCTCGGCCGCCGCCTGCGCCGCATCGGACGCAGCCGCTTGCGCCTCGTCCTGGCCCTCCATCGCCGCCGTCAGCCGCGCCTCCTCGGTCGCCAGCCGGTCGAGCGTTGCGTGTGCGTCCTGGCCGAGCGTCTCCTCGCGCGCGAGATCCTCGGCGAGCTGGCGCGCCCGGCCAGCCAGCGCCTCGGCTTCGGCGCGGGCCCGCTCGTCCTGCTCGTCCAGCCGCTCGCGCTCGACAAGCAGCCGCTGATGCACCGCGGCGGCGATCGCCTCCTCCTCGCGGCTCGGCGGCATCGCCGCGGCGGCCTCCTCGCGCAGGCGGGTCGCCGCGCGCACCGAGGTTTCCGCGGCGGCGACGGCACGCAATGCCGCCGTCGCCTCGGCTTCGGCGGCGGCGCGCTCGTCCTCGGCGGCACGCCAGCGGAGCCAGAGCGCCGTCGCCTCGGCGCGGCGCAGGGCCTCGGCGATGGCGCGGTACCGGCGCGCCTGGCCGGCCTGCCGCTCGAGCGCGGCGAGCCTCTGCGTCAGCTCTCCCAGCAGGTCGTCGACGCGTGCCAGGTTGGTCTCGGTCGCACGCAGCTTGAGCTCGGCCTCGTGGCGGCGCTGATAGAGGCCAGAGATGCCGGCGGCCTCCTCCAGCACCCGCCGGCGGGCCTTGGGCTTGGCATTGATCAGCTCGGAGATCTGGCCCTGGCGGACGAGCGCGGGCGAATGCGCCCCTGTCGAGGCATCGGCGAACAGCATCTGGACGTCGCGCGCGCGCACCTCGCGCCCGTTGATCCGATAGGCCGAACCGATCTCGCGCGTGATCCGCCGGCTGACCTCGAGCCGGTCGTCCTTGTTGAAGGCGGCGGGCGCCAGCCGATCGGAATTGTCGATGACGAGCTCGACCGTCGCCGCGTTGCGGGCCGGGCGGGACCCGCTGCCGGCGAAGATGACGTCGTCCATCCCCTCGCCGCGCATCTGCGTCGGCCGGTTCTCGCCCATGATCCAGCGCAGCGCCTCGAGCAGGTTCGACTTGCCGCAGCCGTTCGGGCCGACGACACCCGTCAGCCCGGCCGAGATGACCAGGTCGGTCGGGTCGACAAAGGATTTAAACCCGTTGAGCCGAAGCCGGGTGAACTGCACGCGCCTGCCTCATGTCTTTTTTCCCATGAGACATGAGGCAGGCGCTGATGTCAAGCGAACCATCCCGCATCTGGCGGCTCGCATGCAGGCGACCGCAAGATCTGGTTAACTTTCGCCCGGCAGCTCGCCTAGAGAGACTTGTCGATCAGCGCCGAGAACGCCTCGAAGTTCATGTCGCCTGAATGCGTCTCGCCATTGATCACGAAGGTCGGGGTCGACTGAACGTCGTCGGCATCACGGTTCTTCTGATAGGTCTCGAGCAGGGTCTTGGCGAACTCCCGGTCCGACAGGCACTGCTGGAGCCTCTCGGCCGGAAGCCCGGCGCGCCGGCCGACCTGCTGGATGGCGTTCCCGATGTCGGGCGCCCGCGTCCAGGTCGACTGCGTGCTGAGGAAGGCGTCGACCATCGGATAGAAGCCCTGCTCGCCGCCGCACCGCGCCACCATCGAGGCCCAGAGGCCGTACTGGTCGAAATAGACCTCGCGCAGAATGTATCGAACCTTTCCGGTGTCGATGTACTGCTTCTTGAACTCGGGAAAGGTGTTCTCCTGGAAAGCGGCGCAATGCGGGCAGGTGAACGAGGCGTATTCGTACACGGTCAGCGGCGCGTTGGGATCGCCGAGCGCGATGTCGCCGAGCGCGTAGTCGCCGGCGGCTGGCTGCGCTTGCTCGGCGGCGGGGGTTTGCGGCGGCCTGGTCGGCTCCCGTTGTTCCCGTCGCGGTTTGGCCCGTCTCGGTTTGAGCAGAGGCGAAGGAAACACTCATGGCAGCGATCGCCATGGCGGAAAATCCGGCTAGAGCGCCGCGACGGAGGCGGATGGCGGTCATCGTCAGGTCCTTTGTGGGATTTGGATCTACTTTGCAGGGCGGAGACGGCCGCGCGCGAGCACATTGGCGCCGAGCCGGGTCAGCGCGGCGCGCAGGGCGGCGTCCTCGACACCCTCGGTCAATGCCGCCGCGCGGTCCGTGTCGGCGTCGCTGGGCGCGGGCGACGGACCGGCGAACTCTGCCTGTGCTTCGGCAAAGCCCCCGGCGGCGCCGCTCTGGGTGATGCGGACGCGCGCCACCGCGCGATAGCCGTAGAATTGGTTGACGCGCTCGATGATGCGCGGCGCGAGGTGCTCGACCTCCGGGCGCGCGGCCGCTGTCGGTCTTCAGCACCAGCGTCGCGCCGAGGCCGCGCTGGCCGTAGCTGACGCGCACGGGACGGCAGGTCGGCGCCAGCGCCTCGCCGACGATCTCGGCCCAGCGCAACAGCACGTCGGGCTCGGCAAAGCCGTGCCGTCCGGCGACCTTGTCGAGCACCGGGCGCGTCTGGTCGGCGGCGCGCCGGAACCCGCCCCCGCGCGGCCGGGGCTTGGCGGGGGTTTTGCCGGGGGCTTTGCCCGGAGGTTTGCCCGGGGGCTTGCCGGGGGGCTTGCCGTCCTTGCCTTGTTGCGCCATGGCCTTCTCCGCGGCGGGGCCGAAACACGTCTTCAACGTGCTTTTGGAGGATAGGCGGTGGACGTGGCGATAACAACCGCGCGAGCACGGGCCGACGCGCTGCTCGCCTGGTACGACCGGCACGCCCGCATCCTGCCTTGGCGGGTCGGGCCGGCCGCGCGGCTGGCCGGTGAGCGGCCCGATCCCTACCGTGTCTGGCTGAGCGAGGTGATGTTGCAGCAGACCACCGTCGCAGCGGCGACGGGGCACTTCCTGCGCTTTGTCGAACGCTGGCCGGACGTGCATGCGCTCGCCGCGGCGCCGCGCGACGAGGTGCTCGGGGCCTGGGCCGGGCTCGGCTACTATGCGCGCGCTCGAAAGCTGCACGATTGCGCCGGCGTCGTCAGCCGCGATTTGGGCGGCCGCTTTCCCAGCACCGAGGAGGGGTTGCGCGAACTGCCGGGCATTGGCCCCTACACCGCTGCAGCGGTCGCCGCCATCGCCTTCGACGAACCGGCTGTGGTCGTCGACGGCAATGTCGAGCGCGTGATGGCGCGGCTCTTCGCCGAGGAGGCGCCGCTGCCCGGCCTCAAGCCGGCGCTGCGCGCCCGCGCCGCCGAGCTGACGCCGCGCGAGCGGCCGGGCGACTATGCCCAGGCGGTGATGGACCTCGGCGCGACGGTGTGCGCGCCGGCGCGCCCGGCTTGCCTCGCCTGTCCGTGGCGGCAGGCCTGCCGGGGTCACGCGCTCGGCATCGCCGCCACCCTGCCCCGACGCGCGCCAAAGCCGGCCAAGCCCGTGCGCCACGGCGTGGCCTGGGTCGCTCTCGACCCGCAGCGCCGGATCCTGACCGAGCGGCGCGCCGAGCGGGGGCTGCTCGGCGGCATGCTGGCGGTGCCGAGCAGCGATTGGACCAGCCCGGCCGAGGCTGGCGCAGGCCTGGAGCACGCCGCGCCGCCATTGCCCGGCGACTGGCAGCCGGCGGGCGAAGTCCGCCACACCTTCACGCATTTCCACCTGCGCCTGGAAATTCGCTTGATGCGGCTCGCGAGCCCGGGCGGCGAGCGGTTCGTGCCGGCCGATCAAGCGGCGGCGGCCATGCCGACCGTCTTCGCCAAGGCCGTGCGGCTCGCCTGCGGAGCGCCCGACATCCAGGTCCGACGGCCAGCTCCGATAACCGAAGCTTAACCATTCTTACGGAATGGTATGCGGGCTCCACATCTCGAGCCTTGCTGTTGCCGGGACCAGCGGGTGCGGCTCACCGGCGCAGCGCGGGGGACGCGCCATGCCGTCAAAGGCCCTGCCCTTCACCATCGCCTTTGCCGTGGCGCCGCTGATCGTGCTGGCGGCTGTCTTCGGCGGCTGGTGGATCGCGGCCCCCTTTGTGTGGGGCTTCGTGATCGTGTCGCTGCTCGATCGGCTGGCCGGCACCGATACGTCGAACATGTCCCCGACGACCGACGACGCGAGGCTGTTCTGGCACACGCTCATCCTCTGGGCCTGGATCCCGGTGCAGATGGCCCTGATCGTCATCTGCCTCTGGCAGGCGTCGCTGCCCGGTCATCTGTCAGCGTGGGAGGCGGTCGGCGTCTTCGCCGTGCTCGGGCTCGGCACGGGCGGGATCGGCATCACCTTCGCGCACGAACTGGTGCACCAGCGCAACCGGTGGGAGCGGCTGGCTGGCGAGCTGCTGCTGGTCTCGGTCGGCTATGGCCACTTCGCGACCGAGCACGTCCATGGTCACCACGTGACCGTCGCGACGCCCCTGGATCCCGTTACGGC
This sequence comes from uncultured Bacillaceae bacterium, assembly GCA_963763245.1. GTDB lineage: Bacteria > Pseudomonadota > Alphaproteobacteria > Rhodobacterales > Rhodobacteraceae > Thermohalobaculum. The sequence goes on along the minus strand of CAVXNU010000017.1, from coordinate 240,552 downwards.
CCGGAAGGGCCAGAACCTCTATATTTTCATCCTGCGCGCCGTCGTGCTCGAGCCCGTCTCCGCATGGAGGATCGAGCGCGAGCGCCTGGCGCGGCGCGGCCGGCCGGTCTGGCACCGCACCAACCCGTTCTGGCGCTATGGGCTGGGGACGGCAGCTTTCCTCGGGCTCGCCTGGGCGATGGTCGGGCCTTTCGGGCTGGTGCTCTTCGCCGTGCAGAGCCTGGTCGCCATCTACCAGCTCGAGGCGGTCAACTATGTCGAGCATTACGGGCTGACGCGCCGCTATCTCGGCGACGGCCGGTTCGAGCGGGCGCGCCCGCATCACTCGTGGAACGCCTCCGACACGGTGACGAACTGGACGCTGATCAACCTGCAGCGGCACTCGGACCATCACCACCGGCCCGACCGCCGGTTTCCGCTGCTGCAGCATCAGCCGGAGGACGTGGCGCCGCAGCTGCCCTTCAGCTATCCCGTGATGATCATGCTGGCGACGAACCCGCCGGTCTGGTTCCGGATCATGAACCCGCGCGTCGACCGCTGGCGCCGGGCCTTCTACCCGGACATCGAGGACTGGCGCGCCTATGACGACGGCTCGATCGGCCGCGAGCCACTCCGGATGCCCGTCGCGGCCTAGCCGCCTGCCGGCACCTCCCTATCCTCGAACGGTGGCCGGTCCGATCGACGGGGCGAGGCATGCCGCAGGCGCCGCCAAACCCTTTCGATACGGTTAATTGAATTCACGAAATAGAGACTTTTCAATGGCTTGCGCGAGCGTGCACGTGTGCACAGGCGTGCACGAGCGTGGACGGGTGACCCTCAGTCGCGGATCTCGGCGCGCAGCTGCTGGCGCAGCACGTCGATCGGCACCGGCCTGCCGTCGCGGCGAAAGCACCAATAGGTCCAGCCGTTGCACGAGGGCGCGCCCTCGAGCGCCGCGCCGACCTGGTGGATCGATCCCGTCATGTCGGCGATCGCGAGCGTTCCGTCGGCGCGCACCTTGGCGTGGTGGCGACCATTGAAGGATTCCAGCATCTCGCCGGGCTCGAGCAGCCGGCGCTCGACGAGCTCGCCGAAGGGGATGCGCGGCTCGGTCCGGCGGCCGCGGGTGACCGCCAGCGCCTGGGGCTCGAGCCGGCGGACCGCGGCGATCCGTTCGCGGGCGAGCGCGGCATAGCCTGGGTCGCGCTCGATGCCGATGAAGCGGCGGCCGAGCCGCTTGGCGACGGCGCCCGTGGTGCCCGAGCCGAGGAACGGGTCGAGCACCACGTCGCCGACGTTCGTCGTGCCGATCAGCACGCGGTGGAGCAGCGCCTCGGGCTTTTGCGTCGGGTGCGCCTTGGCCCCGTCGGCGCCCTTGAGCCGCTCGGCCCCGGCGCAGATCGGCAACAGCCAGTCCGAGCGCATCTGCAGGCCCTCGTTCAGCTCCTTGAGCGCGTCATAGTTGAAGACCGGGCGCGCCGTCGCCGACGGCGCCGCCCAGATCAGCGTCTCGTGCGCATTGGTCAGCCGCTTGCCGCGAAAATTCGGCATCGGGTTGGTCTTGCGCCAGACCACGTCGTTGAGGATCCAGAAGCCAAGATCCTGCAGCGCCGTGCCCAACCGAAAGATGTTGTGGTAGGTGCCGATCACCCAGATGGCGCCGTCGGGCTTGAGCACGCGGCGCGCCTCGGCCAGCCATTCGCGGGTGAAGGCGTCATAGGCCTCGACGCTTTCATACCGGTCCCACTCGTCGTCGACCGCGTCGACGCGCGTGTTGTTCGGCCGATGCAGCTCGCCGCGCAGGCGCAGAAAATAGGGCGGATCGGCGAAGACGAGGTCGACCGAGCCCGCCGGCAGATCGCGCATCGCCCGGACACACTCCCCTTCGATGATGCGCTCCGACGCAGGCTCGGTCATGCACGTCCCCTCAAGTGCGCGGGCGAGAGTACGCGAAAGATGCCATCGGTCAAGGAGATTTGGAATCAGGCTGTTACGCCTGTTTCCTGAAGCTCGTCTTCGTCCGTGATGCCGTACAAGATGTTGTGCACCGGCCGCCAGCTCCGCCGATGATGCTGCGTGACGCCGAGCCGCGCCAGCGCCGAGCGATGCTCGGGCGTGCCGTAACCGACATTGGTCAGCCAGCCATAGCCCGGGCACCGCTCGTGCAGCCGGGCCATGATGCGGTCGCGCGTCACCTTGGCGATGATGGACGCCGCCGCGATCGAGAGCGACAGCGTGTCGCCGCCGACGATCGCGCGGACGGGGATCCCGATCGTCTTCGGCACCCAGTTGCCGTCGACGAGCGCGATGGCAGGCGCCCGGCCGAGTGCCGCCATCGCGCGCGCCATTGCGAGGTCGTTGGCGCGCAGGATGTTGATCCGGTCGATTTCCGCAACCGTGCCGATGCCGATGCCGACGCGCGCCGAGACCATGATCGCGTCGAAGAGCACCGCGCGGGCACTGGGAGAAAGCTTCTTTGAATCGTCGATCCCGTCCGGAATGGCAGCCCGGTCGAGGATCACCGCGGCGGCCACGACGGGTCCCGCCCAGGGGCCCCGCCCGGCCTCGTCGATGCCGCAGACCGGGCCCCGGCAGTCGTCTTCGATGGCGCAATCCGGCGGCATGGGCATCGGTGATGCCAGCACCGCGGCCGTCGATCAAGCGTCCGGGTGTCCCCCGGGCCGCCCTCCGGTGAACTTCCGGTTCAGCGGATCTCTGGCCCCTGGCGCCAGCTCCGCTCGGTCGAGGCCTGGCCGCGCTCGCGCACGATCTCGATGCCGAGGCCGGCGCCGCCGGGAAGCCGGTCGAGCTTTTCGATGCGGATATGGACGCGGCGCGCGCGCGGATCGACGAGGCAGAGTTCCGCCAGCCGCTCGGCGAAGGTCTCGACCAGATTGGCGCGCGGCCCGCGCGCCGCCTCGCCGATGGCCTCGACGAGATCCTCGTAGTTCACGACGCGCGTGTACTGGTCCTGGTTGGGCGCGACCTCGGGGGCGACTTCGAGGGTTACGTCGAAGCGGACGCGCTGCGTTCGTCCGCGTTCGTCAGGATAGGCGCCGATCTCCATCTCGCGAACATAGTTCGAGACGAAAATGCGGTCGGCAATCGGCTCGGCGGCGGCGCTGCGATCGGGCATGGCGTCCCTCTGCGGTTCTGCCGAGAGTAACGCCCCAGACGCGTCCGAGTCACCGCCCTCGCGCGGCCTGCGTGCCGATTTCCGTCCGCACTGGCCCGGGCACGGCCGTCGCGATATGCCTTGGGGCGCAGCATGGAGGTCAGCATGGCCGATCGAGCCCGCGAACGCGATATCGTCTGCCTGGGCGAGCCGCTGGTCGAGTTCGTCCGATCGAAGCACGCCGAGCTCGGCGAGCACTATCGCCCCGGTTTCGGCGGCGACACGTCGAACGCGGCGATCGCGGCGGCGCGGCAGGGGGCGCGGGTCGGCTATCTGACAGCGCTCGGGCGCGACATCTTCGGCGACAGCGTCATGGCGCTCTGGGCCGGCGAGGGCGTCGACACGGCGGAGGTGCGCCGACATGCCGATGCCCCGACAGGCATCTATTTCGTCGACCCGCATCCGTCGGGGCGGCGGTTCAGCTATTTCCGGAAGGGATCGGCGGCGAGCCTCTACGGTCCGCAGGACCTGCCGCACGACTATGTCGCGGGCGCCCGGGCGCTGCACCTGTCGGCGATCACGCTGGCGATCAGCCCGTCCATGCGCGCTGCCTCGTTCGCCGCGATCCGGGCGGCGCGCGCCGCCGGAACGCTGGTGTCCTTCGACACCAACCTGCGGCTGGCGCTCTGGTCGCTCGATGAGGCGCGGGCGGCCATCGCGCTCGCCATCGCCCAGGCCGACATCGTCTTCCCCAGCGAGGACGAGGCGCTCGAGCTCTGGGGCCTGCACGACGCGGATGCGGTGCTCGACCATGTGCTGGCCTTCGGGCCGGGGATCGTCGCCCTGAAGCGCGGCGACCGCGGCGCCGTGGTGGCGACCCCGGAGCGCCGATTGGAAATCCCGCCGGCGCCCTGCACGCCGGTCGATTCGACGGGCGCGGGCGACGCCTTCGCCGGCGGCTTTCTCGCCCGATACCTGGAGACGGGCGACCCGTTCGAGGCCGGCCATTACGCCGCCCGCGTCGCCGCCGGAACCGTCGCGGGCTTCGGCGCGGTGGCACCGATCCCGCGCCGCGCCGACCTTCTGCCCGATACAGCTCCCGCCAGGCGCGCGCAGTCCAGCTGACCCACCCCTTCCGGGCTTGCCGCTGCGCCATCCTGCCTTACCTCGCCGCCTGAACCTGCGCTCGATCAGCTGAAAGCAGGCGGAGCCTGTTCACGCCGTGCACGTGCACGCGTGCACGCTTCGGTAAGCTATTGTTCTACAAAGGAAACCTCGATGAAATTAAGCACTTGGTAAGAGTTTGGCGGCCCTTGAGCACGCGCGCAGGGCCGCATCGAGTGGATCGGTGGGAACGGCGGATCGAACGCGTCGTTCGCGACACATGCCGCTAAACGTGCCAGCCAAAGGATCAGACATGCCGCGCTCTCCAGCCCTCGCAGCCCTCTTCGCCTGTGTCGCGACCGCCGTCGCGGCACAGCCGGTCGAGCAGGGACCGAAGAACGTCCCGCAATTCGAGCCAGCCTTCCCGCAGCAGACGCGGGCGCCGGCGTCCGACAGCGGCGTGGAGCTGGCGGTCGAGACGCTCGCCTCGCCGCTCGAGCGGCCCTGGGGCGTCGATGTCCTGCCGGACGGCGGCTATCTCGTGACCGAGCGGCCCGGGCGGCTGCGCCATGTCAGCCGCGAGGGCCAGATCTCCGAGCCGATCGACGGGGTGCCCGAGGTCGTCGCCCGGCGCCAGGGCGGGCTGCTCGACGTGACCGTCTCGCCGCAGTTCGCGACTGACCGCACGATCTATCTCACCTACTCCAAGCCCATGGGCAACGGGCTGTCGGCGACCGCCGCCGCCCGGGCGCGGCTGTCCGAGGACATGAGCGAGCTGACGGACGTGACCGACATCTTCGTCCAGAAGCCCGCCGCGCCGGAGCCACTGCACTATGGCTCGCGCATCGTGATCGACGGCGACATCGCCTGGATCACGACAGGGGAGCGGTTCACCGAGGAGAACCGCCAGAATGCGCAGAAGCTCGACGCGACCTATGGCAAGGTCAACCGGGTCCACACGGATGGCAGCATCCCGGAGGACAACCCGTTCGTCGGCCGGCAGGGCGCGATCGGCAGCATCTGGTCGCTCGGCCACCGCAACCTGCAGGCGGCCGCCCTGCGCGCGCCGGGCGATCTTTGGACGATCGAGCACGGGCCCCAGGGCGGGGACGAGCTCAACAACCCGGAGGCGGGCGGCAATTACGGCTGGCCGGTCGTCAGCTATGGCGAGAATTATAACGGCACGCCCGTCGGCTCGGGCGAGGCGCATCACGAGCCGAAGGGGTTCATCGAGCCGCGCTATTACTGGGACCCGGTGATCGCGCCGTCAGGCATGGTCTTCTACGACGGCGAGATGTTCCCCGAGTGGCAAGGCGACATCCTGGTCGGCTCGCTGAAGCCCGGCGGGCTGGTCCGACTGGAGCTGGACGGGAACACCGTGGTCGGAGAGGAGCGCCTGCTGCCGCATCAGGGCCGCATCCGCGACGTGGTGCAGGATCAGGACGGCGCGGTGCTGCTGCTGCTCGATTCGGACGCCGGCGCCCTGCTGCGCGTGACGCCGAAGGGCGAGGCGACGCAGTAGCGGTCTTGCCCAGGCGCAGCGCCGCGTTGCGGCACCGCGGCCCGCTTCAGCCGAGCCCGCTGCGCAGCAGTGCCGGCAGCGCGCTCGGCACGTCGGCGACGGCCACGCCCGCGGCTTCCAGCGCCCGGCGCTTGGAGGCGTAGTCGCCCTTGCCGCCGGAGACGATGGCGCCGGCATGGCCCATCTTCTTGCCGGGCGGCGAGGCGCGGCCGGCGATGAAGGCGGCGACGGGCTTGCGCATGCCGGCGGCGTACTCGGCCGCCTCCTCCTCGGCGCTGCCGCCGATCTCTCCGCAGATCGCGACGGCGTGGGTGCGCTCGTCGGCATCGAGCAGCTCCAGCGCCTCGCGCGTCGTCGTGCCGATCATCGGGTCGCCGCCGATGCCGTAGAAGACGGACTGGCCCATGCCGGACTGGGTCAGGTTCAGGCAGATCAGCGTGCCGAGGCTGCCCGAGCGCGAGATGACGCCGATCTCGCCCGGCCGGAAGACGCGGTCGTTGAAGGCCGGCATGATGCCGGCGAAGGTCTCGCCGGGGGTGACCAGGCCCGCCGTGTTCGGGCCGACGATGCGGGTGCCGCTGGCCCGGGCGGCCGCGTGCATCTCCATGACGTCGTGGGCGGGGATGTGCTCGGTCAGGCAGACGAGCAGCTTCGCCCCGGCCTCGCAGGCGTCGACCGCGGCGGCCTTCGCCGCCATCGGCGGGATGAACATCAGCGCGACGTCGAAGCGGCCGGCGGCCTCGCGGGCCGAGCCGTAGACGGGCAGGCCGAGATGCTCGGTGCCCGCCTTCTTTGGGTTGACGCCGCCGGCGACGGTCGCGCCGTAGTCGATCATCCGCTCGGTCCACCAGCTGCCCTGGCGGCCGGTGATGCCCTGCACGAGGATGCGGTGGTGCTTGCGCAGGATCATCGCGCGGCCCCACCATACTGGGCCCAGCTTGGCCAGCAGCTTCGACGGCAGCCCTGACCGCGTCGTCCATCAGGTCGAACGGCTCGATGCCGAGCTCGCGCCGGACAAGCTCGACCGCCTCGTCCTCGCCGGTGCCGTGGATCGTGAAGAAGACCGGGATCGGCGGGGCGAGCTCCTTCCAGGCGCTGACGACGCCCTCGGCCATCACATCGGTGCGGGCGAAGGCGCCGCAGAAATTGACGAGCAGCGACCGGATGTTCGGGTTCTTGAGCAGGATCGAGAGCGCGGTCCTGGACTTGGTGTAGGCCTCGCCGCCGATCTCGAGAAAGTTGGCCGGGGCGCCGCCGTAATGGGTGATGGCGTCCATGGTCGTCATCGTCAGCCCGGCGCCGTTGGCGAGCACGCCGACCGAGCCGCCGAGCTCGATGTATTTCAGGCCGGCCTGCGCGGCCTCCGCCTCGAGCGGCGTCAGCCGGTCGGGCGTGCCAAGGCCCGCGAGATCGGGCTGGCGCGGCAATGCCGCGTCGTCGAGAACGAATTTGCAGTCGAGCGCGACGACCCCGCCGTCCCTGGTCACGACCAGCGGGTTGATCTCGACGAGCTCGGCATCGTGCGTGCGGAAGACGCGGTAGAGGCGCGCCAGGCACTCGGCCACCTCGCCCGCCACCGCGTCCAGCCCGAGGCCCTCGATCAACGGCGTCGCGGTCTCGGCGTAGACGCCCTTGCCGATGTCGACGGGCAGGCGGCGCATGGCGTGCGGGTCGCGTTCGGCCGCCTCCTCGACATCCATGCCGCCGAGCGCCGAGAAGAGCAGAACCGGGCCGCGCGTCGCAGGGTCGCAGAGGACGGCGGCGTAGAGTTCGCGCGCGATCGGCACCTGCGCCTCGACCAGCAGCGTCTCGACGCGGTGCCCGCCGATCTCGAGGGCGAGGATCGCTTCGGCCGCGGCGCGGGCCTCGTCGGGGTCGGCGGCGAGGCGGATGCCGCCGGCCTTGCCGCGCTTGCCCGTCGGGACCTGGGCCTTGACGACGCAGGGCCCGAGCGCGCGCCGCGGCCGCGGCGGCCTCGTCGGGCGTCGTGGCCGGCCGCGATGGCGGCACGGCGATGCCCGCCCGGGCGAGCAGGGGCTTGGCGGCGTGCTCCTCGAAGTTCATGGCGTCGGCCGGGGCGTCGACCCCCTCCGCGGCCCCCTCCCCGACCCTCGCCCAAAGGGGGGAGGGGGCGCGCATGGCGGAGGTGCGCGCTCATTTGCCGTACCTGGCCCAGTGGGCGCCGAAGAGGTCTTCCTCGGACGGCTTGTCCTCGGGGATCGTGGTCACGAGGTGGGTGACGTTGATGAAGTGGCGCCAGTTCAGGTTCTCCGAGATGGTGTTGCCGGCCCAGGTGCCGCAGCCCATCGACAGCGTGAAGGGCAGCGCGTTGTCGAAGCTGCCGCCATTGCCGAAGGTGTGCGCCTGGTTGACGAGCACGCGGACGACATCCGTTTCGGCCGCGAGCTCGCGGGCGTGGCCATGTCCCTGGTGTGGATGCCGACCGAGTGGCCCTTGCCGGTGACGTCCAGCATCGCGGCGGCGATGCGCTTGGCGTCGGCGAAGTCGGCGGCGCGATAGACCGTCAGCACCAGCGAGAGCTTCTCGTCGGCGAAGCCGTTCTTGCCGCCGACCCGGTCTTCCTCGACCATGAAGAACTTGCACGCCCGGGCAGCTTCCGGCAGGCCCATGACCTCGGCGGTCGACGTCGGCGTCCTTGGCGATGATGTGGCGGTTGAGCTTGCCGTTGACCCAAAGCGTTCCGGCCACGCGCGCCTTCTCCTCGGGCGAGCAGCGCCAGCCGCCGGCGCGCTGCAGCGCGGCGATGGCGTCCTCGTAGACCGCGTCGAGCACGATGACGGCGTTCTCGGACGAGCAGGAGGTCGCGTTGTCGAAGATTTTCGACGCGGTGATCTTCGCCGCCGCATCGTCGAGATCGGCGGTCTCGTCGATGATGACGGGCACGTTGCCGGCGCCGACGCCGATCGCGGGCGTGCCCGACTGCATGGCGCGCTTCACGTTGTTCTGGCTGCCGGTGACGACGGCGAGGTCGCATAGCTCGAGCAGCGCCTGCGTCATTTCCTTGGTGACGGGGGCGGGCAGGATCTGGACCAGGTCGGCCGGATGGCCGGTCTTGGCGAGCTCGGCGCGCATCAGCTCGACGGTCCGCGCGGTCGTCGCATAGCCGGCGGGCGAGGGGGCGATGATCACGGCGTTGCCGCCCTTGAGCGCCATCATCGCCTTGTTGACGGGCGTCGCCGCGGGGTTGGTCGAGGGGCAGACGGCGCCGACCACGCCGACGGGCTTGCCGTATTTCACGATGCCGCTGCCGGGATCCTCCTCGATCACGCCGACGGTGCGGGCGCGCATCAGGTCGCGCAGCGTGCCGAAGGTCTTGCGCTGGTTCTTGACGATCTTGCTCGCACGTTGCCGAGCCCGGTGTCCTCGACGGCGAGCTCGGCCAGCATCCGCGCGTTCTCGGGCTTGTAGATCGACCAGGCGAGCGCGGTGACGGCCTCGTCGACGCGGGCCTGGTCGTGGTTCTCGTAGGCTGCCATCGCGGCGCGGGCGCGCGCGACGAGCCCGGCCACCTTGCCGGCCTCGGTCTCGACATGCGCGGCGGCTGGTTCGGCGGACATGCGTGCTCCTCCCGGGTGAACGACTGTCGATCTTCTACATTGCCGCGGCGGCCGGCACCTCGCCAGCGGCAGTTTCGAGCCCGCGGCGCGCCAGAGCGCGGCGTCGCCCAGCTCGGCGATGAAGGCCGCGTGCGCCGCGCGCTCGGCGTCGGTCAGCCGCGGCGCGAAGCGGGCGCGGGGCCGCGGCGGCACGACCCAGGCGCTCGGCCACGGCGGCGGAGCGACCGGCCGTGACGGCGAGGCCGAGCCCCTGCTGCCGGCCGCCGAGAAGCTCGAGGTAGACCTCGGCGAGCAGCTGGCTGTCGAGCAGCGCGCCGTGCAGCGTGCGCGCGGTGCAGTCGATGCCGAAGCGCTTGCAGAGCGCGTCGAGCGAGACCTGCGCGCCGGGGAACCGCCGCTTGGCCAAGTCCAGTGTGTTGACGCAGCGGGTCATCGGCAGCGCCGGATGCGCCGCAGACGCGCGAACTCGGCGTTCAGGAAGGCGATGTCGAAGCCGGCATTGTGGATGACCAGCGGCGCCTCGGCCAGGAAGGCGAGCAGCGCCTCGGCGACGCTCGCGAAGACGCGGCTTGTCGCGCAGGAAGCCGTCGTCGAGCCCGTGCACGGCCAGCGCCTCGCGCGGCATCGGCCGCTCGGGATTGATGTACTGGTGGAACACGCGGCCGGTCGGCAGGTGGTTGACCAGCTCGATCGCGCCGATCTCGACGATCCGGTGGCCGTCGGCCGGGTCGAGGCCGGTGGTCTCGGTGTCGAGCACGATCTCACGCATCCGCTTCCCCCGTCAGCTCTCGGCCCGTCGTCAGCTCGGCGATCAGTCGGCCACCTGCCGCCGGACAGGCTCCAGACCCTGCCCGGTGTCGATGACGAAATCCGCCCGCGCACGTTTTTCCTCATCCGGCATCTGCTTTGGCAAGGATTGCGGCGAAGGCTTGCTCGGTCATGCCGGGGCGCGCCAGCACGCGAGTCGCGCTGCACATCGGCAGGGGCGGTGACGACGGCGACGCGGTCGAGCCACCTCTCGGCGCCGGTCTCGAACAGAAGCGGTATGTCGCAGAGGACGAGCCGGTGCCCCTCGGCTGCGGGCACGGTCGAGGAAGGACGCCCGGTCGGCGGCGACGAGCGGATGGATCGCGGCCTCGACCTGCGCCAGCAGACCGGGGTCGGCGAGGATCGCGGCGCGCAGCCGCGCCCGGTCGGTGCCGGTCTCGGCCACCGCCTGCGGGCACGAGTGCGGCGAGCGCCCGGCTGCCGGCGGCGTCGGGGCCGTAGAGGCGGTGCACCGCCGCATCGGCATCCCAGACCGGCACGCCGGCCTCGGCGAACATCGCCGCCGTCGTCGACTTGCCCATGCCGATCGACCCCGTCAGGCCGAGGACGATCATCGGCCGGCCGCCAGGCAGGCGTCGCGCAAGGCGTCGGTGACCGCTGGGTCCTGCCCGAACCAGGCGCGGAACCCCGGCCGGGCCTGGTGCAGCAGCATGCCGAGCCCGTCGACGGCCGGCATTCCGCGCGCCCGCGCCGCCGCGAGCAGCGGCGTCTCGAGCGGGTTGTAGACCAGTCGGTCACCAGCGCCGTTCGCGGCGCGGCGTCGAGGCCGAGCTCGAGCGGCGGCTTGCCGAGCATGCCGAGGCTCGTGGCGTTGACGATGGTCGCGGCGCCGTCGAGCGCGTCCTCGCGCGCCGACCAGTCGACGACCTCGATCGCGGCCCGCGAAGTCCGCGGCGATCTCGTCGGCATGGCTGCGGGTGCGGTTGGCGATGCGCAGGGCCGGCGCGCCGGCGTGAGCAGGACGTGCGCCGCGGCCCGGGCGGCGCCGCCGGCGCCGAGCAGCACCGCCGGGCCCGCGGATGCGTCCCAGGCCGGCGCGCCCCGCCGCGGAGGTTGGCCATGAAGCCGAAGGCGTCGGTGTTGTCGGCCTCGATGCCGCCATCATCCCGGAAGACCAGCGTGTTCGCGGCCCCGATCGCCCTGGCGGCCGCGCTGGCCCGATCGGCGAGCGCGAGCGCCGCCCGCTTGTGAGGCACCGTGACGTTGACCCCGCGGAAGCCGGCCTGGGCCAAGGCGCGAACGACGGTCGGGAACGCCTCGGGAGCGATGCGCAGCGGGACGTAGTGGCCGGCGATCCCGTGTTCGCGGAACCAGTGGGCGAACAGCACGGGCGACTTGCTGTGGCCGATCGGAAAGCCGCAGACGCCGGCGAGAAGCGGCCGCTCGTCCGTCATTCCGTCAAGCGCCCCGCGAGCGCGGAGGAAACCGAGCACCTCGAGAAGAGGCAGGCCGAGGACGGTGAAATAATCGCCCTCGACGCGGGCGAAGAGCTGCGCGCCGAGCCCTTCGAGCTGGTAGGCGCCGACGCTGGCCAGCGCGGCGTCGCCGACCCGCGCGAGGTACTGATCGAGAAAGGCATCTGAGAAGGGCCGCATTGTCAGGCGCGCCGTGCCGACATGGCGCCACACAGGCGCGCTTTGCGTCACGATCACCGCAGCCGAGAGGAGCTCGTGCCGGTCGCCGCGCAGGCGTTGGAGACACGCGCGCGCCTCGGCCAGGCTCGCGGGCTTGTCGAGGATCTCGCCGCGGTGGACCAGGACCTGGTCGGCCCCGAGGACGAGCGCGTCGGCGTGGCGCCTGCCGACGCGGAGCGCCTTGAGCTCGGCCAGCGTGTCGGCGACGTCACGGGGCGGCGCGCCCTCGGCCAGCAGCGCCCGCCTTGACGGCCGCCTCGTCGATCCGGGCGGCGTCGACCGTCACCTCGACGCCGGCCTTGCGCAGCAGGTCGGCGCGGGTCGCGCTCGAGCTGGCAAGGACGATGCTCATGCGTCCAACCGGCCGCGGCCGCGCAGGATGACCAGGATCGCCGCCGCGGTTTCTTCGATCGACCGCGTCGTCACGTCGATGACCGGAATTTCGTGGCGATCGAAGAACAGCCGGGCGTCCGCAACCTCGACCCGGATGTGGTCGAGGTCGGCATAGCCCGAGGCGAACGCCGCGCCCACCGCCTCGAGCCGCTGCGAGCGGATCTGGGCGAGCCGGGCCGGGCTCGCGGTCAGGCCTATGACCGGCACCCCGGCCTCGATCGCGGCCAGGAGCGCGGGGCCGGGCTCGGCGCGCGGCAGCAGGGGCACGTTGGCCGCCTTGATGCCGCGATAGGCGAGGTAGATGCATGTCGGCGTCTTCGAGGTTCGCGATACGCCCGTCAAGATCACATCCGCCTGCAGCAGCCGCTCGCCCAGCGCGCCGTCGTCATGCGCCGTCGCGAAGTCGAGCGCGGCGATGCGGGCGAAGTACTCCGAGCCGATGCGATGCTGCAGGCCGGCGCGTTCCGAGGGCGGCTCGCCCAGATGGTCTGCCAGCGCGGCGATCACCGGATCGAGGACCGACGTCGCCCCGACGCCGAGCCGGTCGCAGGCGTCCAGCAGCTGCGCTCGCCGCTGCGCATCCGCGACGGTATAGATGACGGCGCCGGGATGCTGCTCGAGCTCGTCGATCGCCACCGCCATTTCGGCAGCTGTCCGCACCATGACGGCGACGTGGAGCTCGGGCGTGGCGCGGGGAAAGCGCGCGAGCGCCGCCCGGACGACGGCATTGATCGTCTCCCCCGTCGAGTCGGAGATGAGGTGGAGGTGCAGCGTGGCGGAACTTGCTGAGCCTGGGCCTGTCATCGGCCGCAGAGTGACCGCGACAGGGCACCACCGCAATGCCTGTGAATCCCGGGAAGAGAGGGGAGCGATTGGCGCCCGAGCGCCAGGGCGACTGACAACCTGCGAGTTATCGGCAGGGCCGTCCGGCCGGGTCAACGTTGTCCACCGTGCTGTGGAAAGTTGGCGGCCGACGCATGGCCCGGCGGGCCTCCGACGCCCTGATGCCGCATTTCGAAAACGCGAAAGCTCTGGCACCGCATTGATATCGTGAGATAAAAAGTTGAGCACTCGCGGCTGGCCCTGGGCTGCGTTGGAATTTGGCGGCTCGAATGGTGGGGACGAGCGCTGCATAACTCTGTGCACGGAATCCGGTTTCCGGTAATCCCCATGACTCGCTGGACCAGCTACCACGACAACGATTCATAAGAATCCTTTGAAGGAACGCGCAGGACGCATGGCATCGAGCGACAAGAAGCTGCTTCGGGTTCTCGGCGGCGAGGCGATCAGCCCGCCGCCGATCTGGCTGATGCGCCAGGCGGGGCGGTACCTGCCCGACTATCGGCGTGTCCGGGAGAAAGCCGGGAGCTTTCTCGATCTCTGCTACACGCCCGAGCTGGCGGCCGAGGTGACGCTGCAGCCGATCAGGCGCTTCGGCTTTGATGCGGCGATCCTGTTCGCCGACATCCTGCTGGTGCCTCACGCGCTCGGGCTCGAGCTGCGCTTTGCCGAAGGGGAAGGGCCGCGGCTGAGCTGGCCAGGCGATGCGCTCGACCTCGCAGCCTTGCGGCCGGACGACGAGATCGACGCGACGCTCGCGCCGGTCTACGAAACCGTGCGCCTGCTGAGCGCGGCGCTGCCGGCCGAGACGGCGCTGATCGGCTTTGCCGGCGCGCCCTGGACGGTGGCGACGTACATGATAGCGGGCAGGGGAACGCCCGATCAGGGACCGGCGCGGCATCTCGCCTTTGCCGAGCCGGCGCGGATGGACGCTCTGATCGGACGGCTGACCGGGGCGACGATCGGCTATCTCGACGCGCAGATCCGGGCCGGTGCCGAGGCGGTGATGCTGTTCGACAGCTGGGCCGGCGTGCTGACGCCGCCGCTCTTCGACCGCTTCGCCGTGCAGCCGGTGCGGCAGATCATCGAGGCCCTCCATGCGACGCACCCGGCGGTGCCCGTCATCGGCTTCCCGCGCGGGGCCGGCGCGCTCTATGCCGGCTTTGCGCGCGCGACGGGCGTGGCTGGTGTGGGGCTGGACGCGCAGGTGCCGCTCGGCTGGGCGCGCGAGGCCCTGGGCGATGCTGGGAGGACGGCGCTCCAGGGCAATCTCGACCCGATGCTGATGGTCGTCGGCGGCGACGCCATGCAGCAACGAGGCCCGCCGCATCCTGCGCGAAATGCAGGGGCATCCGCACATCTTCAACCTCGGCCACGGCATCACGCCGGATGCCGACCCGCGCCATGTCGAGGAGCTCGTGCGGACGGTGCGCGGGTGAGCAAGTGATGGATGGCGTGCAGGACTGGCTGGCCAACGCCTATCTGTGGCTGAAGGCGTTCCACATCGTCGCGGTGATCGCCTGGATGGCCGGTATCTTCTACCTGCCGAGGCTATTCGTCTATCACGCCGAGCGGGCGCGCGCCGGCAGCGAGCTGAGCGAGACGCTGAAGGTGATGGAGCAGAAGCTGCTCCGGCTGATCATGAACCCGGCGATGATCGCGGCCTGGACGTTCGGCCTGCTGATGGTCGGAGCGGGCGTGCTCGACTGGTCGCGGGGTTGGGTCTGGGTCAAGGCAATCCTGGTGATCGCGATGACCTGGTTTCATCATTCTCTGGCGCAGTGGCGCAAGGACTTCGCCGCCGACCGCAATGTTCGTGCGGGCCGTTACTATCGGGTGGCGAACGAGATACCCGACCCTTATGGTCTTGATCATCGTCGTCATGGCAGTGGTGGAGCCGTTCTGATCGACCGATGATCGGCCGCTGATCGGCCGGCGGTTGACAAAGCAACGCAGTGCGCCGTATATGCGAGATGTCGGGTGCCGGCTTCGGCGCTGCCACTTCGTTTGGTAGACTACCCCGGCCTCTCTCCTTCCTCCCGACATGTCGCCATTTGGCGCTGGACCTCACGAATGACCGAACAGAAGCTTTCCGACCTCAAGGCGAAATCGCCCGCCGACCTGCTTGCATTGGCTGAAGAGCTCGAAATCGAGGCAGCCGCTTCGCTGCGCAAGCAAGACATGATGTTTGCCATCCTCAAGGAACTTGCCGAGGAAGACGTCGATATCATCGGCAGCGGCGTGCTCGAAGTGCTGCAGGACGGCTTTGGGTTCTTGCGGTCTTCGGATGTCAATTACCTGCCGGGGCCGGACGATATCTATCTGAGCCCGTCGCAGATCCGCCGGTTTGCATTGCGCACCGGCGATACCATCGAGGGGCCGATCAGGGCGCCGAAGGATGGCGAGCGTTACTTTGCTTTGTTGAAAGTCAACACGATCAATTTCGAAGACCCCGAGAAAGCACGGCACAAGGTCCACTTCGACAACTTGACGCCGCTCTACCCCGACCAGCGGCTGAAGATGGAGATCGAGGATCCGACCATCAAGGACCGCTCGGCCCGCGTGATCGATCTGGTCGCGCCGATCGGCAAGGGCCAGCGCTGCCTGATCGTGGCGCAGCCGCGCACCGGCAAGACGGTTCTCCTGCAGAACATCGCGCACTCGATCGAGCGCAACCATCCCGAATGCTACCTCATCGTGCTGCTGATCGACGAGCGGCCCGAGGAGGTTACCGACATGCAGCGCTCGGTGCACGGCGAAGTCGTCTCGTCGACCTTCGACGAACCGGCGTCCCGGCACGTGGCCGTCTCCGAGATGGTGATCGAAAAGGCCAAGCGTCTGACCGAGCACGGCCGCGACGTCGTCATCCTGCTCGATTCGATCACCCGGCTCGGGCGCGCCTACAACACCGTGGTGCCGAGCTCGGGCAAGGTGCTGACCGGTGGCGTCGACGCCAATGCGCTGCAGCGGCCGAAGCGCTTCTTCGGCGCCGCGCGCAACATCGAGGAGGGCGGCTCGCTGACGATCATCGCGACCGCGCTGATCGACACCGGCAGCCGGATGGACGAAGTGATCTTCGAGGAGTTCAAGGGCACCGGCAATTCGGAGATCGTGCTCGACCGCAAGGTCGCCGACAAGCGCGTCTTCCCGGCGATGGACATCCTCAAATCCGGCACCCGCAAGGAAGAGCTGCTGGTGAGCAAGACCGATCTGACCAAGATGTTCGTCCTGCGCCGCATCCTGAACCCGATGGGCACGACGGACGCGATCGAGTTCCTGCTCGGCAAGCTGAAGCAGACCAAGACGAACGGCGAGTTCTTCGACTCGATGAATGCGTGAGACCCGGCAGCCGGGCACATCACCGGCCGGGATAGCAGCGGACACGATCTTCGCGCCGGCGACCGGACCAGGCCCGGCGGCGATCGCCGTCATCCGCATTTCCGGGCCGATGGCGCATGAAAGCCTGCGCCGGCTGAGCGGCGACCCGCTGCCTGCCTGGCGAATGCTGAAGCTTGCGGGACCTCCGCTCGGGCGACGGCGCGAAGATCGATCGGGCGATGGTGGTCGCCTTTCCCGAGGGCGCGAGCTACACCGGCGAAGCGATGGCCGAGATCCACTGCCATGGCAGCCGCGCCGTTCTCGCCGACCTGATCTCGGAATTGTCGAACGGTCACGGCCTCCGGCTGGCCGAGCCGGGCGAGTTCACCCAGCGCGCCTTCCTCGGCGGGCGTATGGACCTGACCGAGGTTGAGGGCCTGGCCGACCTGATCGCCGCCGAGACGACCGAGCAGCGCCGCCAGGCCTTGCGGATCCAGACCGGCGCGGTGTCGCGGCGGTCGGAGGCTTGGCGGCAGGCGCTGCTCCGGGCGCGGGCTTTGGTCGAGCTCACCATCGATTGGGCCGACGAAGAGGTGCCGCAGGACGTCGATGCCCGATGTCGGCCGGCTGCTGGGCGAGCTGGAAAGTGAGATTGCGGCCGAGCTTTCGCGAGCGCAGCCGGCCGAGCGCATGCGTTCTGGCTTCGAGGTCGCCATCGTCGGGCCGCCGAATGTCGGCAAGTCCTCGCTGCTGAACGCCATCGCGGGCCGAGAGGCCGCGATCGTCTCCAACGTCGCCGGCACGACGCGGGACGTGGTCGAAGTGAGGTTCGATCTCGCAGGGCTGCCGGTCGTCTTCCTCGACACCGCCGGTCTCCGCGAGGCGCAGGACGAGATCGAGGAAATCGGTGTCGACCGCGCGAGACGGCGGGCTGTGGGCGCGGACCTGCGACTGATCCTGACGTCTCCTGATGTGGCGCACGAAGAGGCGACCCTCTGGCACGAAGGCGACATTCGCGTCTGGTCGAAGCGCGATCTGGGATCGGGACAGGGCGATGTCGCGGTTTCGGTGAGAGATGGCACCGGCATCGACCAACTGCTGGAGATGATCCATGCCCGCTTGGCTGAGCGCACGGGCCAGGCTGGGAGTCCTCGGGCACCTCCGCCAGCGGCTCGCGGCTGAAGAGGCACTGGACCGTGTTCGCGCCGGCCGCGCTATGCTAGAGAGCACGGCAACGGAGCGAGTGGCCGAGGAGCTGCGGCTGGCGTCGCGCGCCTTGGACCGGCTGGTCGGGCGGATCGGCGTTGAAGACGTGCTCGACGAGGTGTTTGGCTCGTTCTGCCTGGGCAAGTAGGCGTTTCACGTGAAACATCGGCAAGCAGGTGCACCCAGGATCATCGTGGTCGGCGGAGGTCATGCCGGCGTTGAAGCCGCGCATGCCTGCCGCGCGCATGGGAGTGCAGGCGCTTCTGGTCACGCACCGCCGCGATCGCATCGGCGAGATGTCGTGCAACCCGGCGATCGGCGGGCTGGGCAAGGGCCACCTCGTGGCCGAGATCGACGCGCTCGACGGGATCATGGGTCGTGCGGCGGACCGCGCCGGGATCCAGTTCCGCCTTCTCAACCGAAGCAAGGGACCTGCCGTGCGCGGCCCGCGGGCGCAGTGCGATCGGCGCGCTCTATCGCGCCGCTGTCCAGCAGTGCCTTGCCGAGCAGCCCGGCATCAGCATCATCGAGGGCGAGGTCGTCGACCTTCTGACGAAGCGCGGCGAGGTCGAGGGTGTCGTCCTGGCCGATGGCTCAAGCCTTGCCGGGGCCGCGGTCGTCTTGACGACGGGAACCTTCCTGCGCGGCCGGATCTTTTGCGGCGAGGAGCGCAGCGAAGGCGGGCGGATCGGCGATGCCGCCGCCGTGCGGCTGGCGGATCGCATCCGCGACGCCGGCCTTCCGCTCGGCCGGCTCAAGACGGGGACGCCACCGCGTCTCGACGCGCGCACGATCGCCTATGGCGCCTTGGCGCGGCAGAGCGGGGATGCGGAGCCGGTGATGTTCTCCACCCTCAGCACCGGGCCCTGCGTGGCGCAAGTCGACTGCCATGTCACGCACACGAACGCGCGCACGCATGCGATCATCGCGCGGGACCTGCACCGCTCGGCGGTCTTCTCCGGCGCCGTGGAGGGGACGGGCCCACGATATTGCCCGTCCGTCGAGGACAAGGTCGCGCGGTTTCCGGAGCGTTCATCGCACCAGGTCTTTCTCGAGCCGGAGGGGCTCGACAGCGACCTGGTCTATCCCAACGGCATCTCGACGTCGCTGCCGGTCGAGGTGCAGGAGGCAATGGTGCACTCCATTGCCGGGTTGGAAGAGGCGCGGATCGTTCGCCCCGGCTATGCGGTGGAGTACGATTTCGTGAACCCGCAGGCGCTGGACCGCAGCCTCGCGTGCCGGGCGATCCCCCGGCTTTATCTTGCCGGCCAGATCAACGGCACGACGGGCTATGAGGAGGCCGCGGCACAAGGCCTGATCGCCGGCTTGAACGCCGCCGCGAGCCGCGTTGCAGCGGGCGCCGATCATCTTTGACCGCGCGGACGGCTATCTGGGGGTTCTCGTCGACGACCTCGTGACCCAGGGCGTCCGCGAGCCCTATCGCATGTTCACCTCTCGCGCCGAGTTCCGCCTGCATCTGCGCGCCGACAACGCCGATCGCCGCCTGACGCCGAAGGGAACGGCGATCGGCTGCGTCGGCGAGCGCCGCAGAGGCGCGTTCGAGCGGAAGATGCAGCGATTGGAGGCGGCCGCCGCCCGGATGCGCGAGCTGACCGTCACGCCGGACGCCGCGCAGCGCAAGGGCGTGCATCTGACGAAGGACGGCGTGCCGCGCACCCCGCTCGATCTGCTCTGCGTCGCGGATGTGACGCTGTCGGACGTGCAGAGGCTTTGGCCCGAGATCGGCGATATCGACGCGAAGACGCTCGAGCAGCTCGTCAACGATGCTCGATACGCGCCCTATGCCGAGCGGCAGGCGCGCGACATAGCGGCGCTGCGTCGCGAGCAGGGACGGCCGCTTCCCGCCGATCTCGACTATTCGTCCATGGCCGGGCTGTCGACGGAGCTGGCGCAGAAGCTGGCCGCCGTCAGGCCGACCGACCTCGCCCAGGCCGGGCGCATCGACGGCATGACGCCGGCCGCCCTGGCGCTCGTGCTGGCCCATGCCCGCCGGCGCAGCCCGAGCGCCGCGTGACGCAGGCGCCGAGCGACCTTGTTCCACGTGAAACGCTGCCTGCGCTCGAGGCCTACGCCGCTTTGCTGGCGAAATGGAGCCGTCGCCTCAATCTGCTGTCGCGGCACGATCTGGAAGACCTCTGGCAGCGGCACATCCTCGACAGCGCGCAACTCGCCGCGATTGCTCCGCGCCCGGCGCGCTCCTGGCTCGATCTCGGCTCCGGCGCAGGATTTCCGGCACTCGTCTGCGCGATCATTGCCCGGGCCGAGAGCTGGCCGACGCGCTTCATCCTGGTCGAGGCCGATCGGCGCAAGGCGGCCTTCCTGCGCGACGCCGCCCGCCTGCTCGAGCTCGACGTGCAGGTGATCGACAATCGGATCGAGCAGCTCTCGCTGCCGGCGCAAGACGTGATCTCGGCCCGTGCGCTGGCGCCCCTCGACAAGCTCCTCGGCTATGCCGCGCCGTTTTGCGGGCCGGCCACCGTTCTGCTCCTGCCCAAGGGCCGGCAGGCCGATTCCGAATTGACGCTGGCCCGCCGCAGTTGGCATAGTCGCGTCGTTCGCTACCCCAGCCGTACCGATCCCGCCGCCACCATCCTCAGGCTCTCCGAGGTCAGCCGCCGCCGATGACGCATCCTGCCGAGGCACCGAGCCGCCCTGCGCGGGTGTTCGCCATCGCAAACCAGAAGGGTGGCGTCGGCAAAACGACGACCGCGATCAACCTTGGGACGGCCCTCGTGGCCGAAGGGTTGCGCAGCCTCATCATCGATCTCGACCCCCAGGGCAACGCATCGACCGGCCTCGGCAGCAACGCCGCCGACCGCACGGCAACGAGCTACGAAGCGCTCACCGGCACCGCCGAGCTCGAGGAGTCGGTCAGTGAAACAGCCGTGCCCAATCTCGACCTCGTGCCGGCGTCGGTCGACCTGTCCGGCATCGACGTCGAGCTCGTCGACGATCCGCAGAGGGCCAAGCGCTTGCGCGCCCTTTTGGACGGGGCCCGCGGCATTCGCGAGCACTACGACTATATCTTGATCGATTGTCCGCCATCTCTCAATCTGTTGACGATCAATGCTCTGGCGGCCGCCGATGCCGTTATCGTCCCCCTGCAGTGCGAGTTCTTCGCCCTCGAGGGCCTGACGCAGCTCCTCTCGACGGTGCGGCGGGTCCAGGGCGGGCTGAACCCCAGGCTGCGCATACATGGAATCGTTCTGACGATGTTCGACGGCCGCAACCGCCTCTCCTCTCAGGTCGCACAGGACGTTCGCGAGAACCTCGGCGCGATCGTCTACAGCACCATGATCCCGCGCAACGTCAGGCTGTCCGAGGCGCCGAGCCACGCCCTGCCGGTGCTGCTCTACGACCCGACCTGCGCGGGCAGCCAGGCCTACCGGTCGCTTGCCGCCGAGCTTCTCGGCCGCGAAGGCCGCCTGGTGGCGGCATGAGCGCCGGGCCGACCCGCAAGCCCGACAGGCGCCCGCTCGGCCGCGGACTCTCGGCCCTTCTCGGCGATCCCGCTCTGCTGAACGAGCCCGAGGCGCTCTCGGCGGCGGGAACGGCGGGGGCGACGGGGCCTTCGGTCGTCGCGATCGACCTGATCGTCGCCAATCCAAGCCAGCCGCGACAGACTTTCCGCGAGGCGGAGCTGCAGGATCTCGCCGGCTCCATCCGCGAGCACGGCGTCATCCAGCCCGTCATCCTGCGTCCCACCCCCGGCGGGCCGGGGACGTATCAGATCGTCGCCGGCGAGCGGCGTTGGCGCGCCGCGCAGCTGGCGGGGCTGCATGCGCTGCCGGCCATCATCCGTGAGCTCGACGATCGGCAGATCCTCGAGCTCGCCCTCATCGAGAACGTTCAGCGCGTCGATCTCGATCCCGTCGAGGAGGCGCACGGCTACACGCAGCTGATCGAGGCCTTCGGCTACACGCAGGAAGAGCTTTCGCGCATCATCGGCAAAAGCCGCAGCCACCTTGCCAACACGATGCGGCTTCTGGCCCTGCCGGAGGCGGTGCTGACGCTGCTGCGCAGCGGCGCTCTGACGGCTGGCCACGCCCGCGCGCTGATCACCGCCGCAGACCCGGTCGGCCTGGCCGAGCAGGCAGTCGCGCGCGGGCTCAGCGTGCGCCAGGTCGAGGAGCTGGTCCGGAAGGCTCCCTCGCCGGACCGGCCAAAGGGCACCCGCCGCCCGCCCGAAAAGGACGCCGACACCCGCATGCTCGAGGGCGATCTGTCGGCCGCCATCGGCATGCGCGTCCAGATCGACCATCGTCTGCCCGAGGGCGGGGGCGAGGTCAGGATCCGCTATCGCGACCTCGACGAGTTCGACCGCCTCTGCCGCAAGCTGAGCGAGTAGCGCGGCCCTCAGCGGCCCGGCGCGTCCGCCATGATCGCCAGCCTGAGCGCGCAGCGCTCGACCAGCGCCAGGTCCGGGGCGCGCTCGGCCGAGCGGACGCGCGCGTCCGTCTCGTAGAGCATGCGCGCCGCAGCCTCGAGCCTGGCCAGCCGCCAGGTCCGCGACTGGGCGATCGCGACGTCCCGGCGTGCGCCCCAGACGGGCATCCGGCCGCCGGCCGCGCCGCCCGCCGCCATCATCAGCGCTCGGAAATGCCGCTGCAGGCCCAGCAGGATCTGCACCGCGGTCGCGCCTGCCGCAACGACACGGCGGAGCGTCGGTCCGACCTCCTCGGACCGGCCTTCCGCCACGGCGTCGACGAAGGCGTCGAGCTCCGCATCGAGCCCCGCCGGGCTCAGGAGCCGCACATCGTCGGCGCGCAGCGGCTGCGTCCCGCCCAGCGAATAGACCGCCACGTTCTCGAGCAGCCGGTCGAAGCAGCTCGGCTCGAGCGACTGTCCCATCGCGGCGAGCAGCGCGATCGCGCCTTCCTCGAGCCCGGTGCCGAGCCCGAGCTCGCCCAGCCGCGCGACGATCTCGCCCGGCCTCGGCGCCGCGGCCGAGATCTGCACCGCGGCGAGATGCCGTGCGCCGGCGAAGAGCCGCAGCAGCTCCGAGCGACCGGTCAGCGTCCCGGCGCTGACAATGACGAAGGCGTCCTCCGGCGTCGCACCCGACAGGACATCGGCAAGCGCCGGCGCCAGTGCGTCCGTGGCGTTCTCGACCAGCACCGCCGCGCGCCCGGTGAAGAACCCGCGTGACCGCAGGGCGGCGTCGAGCAGCGCGGGGTCGCGGCGAACGGCCGACGCCTCCAGCCGGCTGAGCCGCATCGGATCGGCATCCGCAGCGAGCACGGCCGCAACCAGCTCGCGGCGACGCATGGCGACCAGGCCTTCATCGGTGCCGTGCAGCAGCGCGCCGACCAAGGCGAGGTCAGGCGCGCGGCAGAACCGTGCCGCCTGGACCGCCCCGAGCTTCACGCGCTCAGCTTCACGCGGCGAGTTCGTCAGCGCGCGCGAGGATCCCGCGCGCGATGCGCTCCCCGATATCGCGCGCCAGCCGCCGCTCGATCTCTTGCCGTGCCGCCCGCGTGCCGAACAGCGAGCTCGTCGCGTTGTAACCCGATTCCGAATAGGCCACGTCCTTGATCAGCGGCGCGGAGCCGCCGCGCCGCCAGAGCGACCAGGGTGCCCGGACGACCAGCGTGATCCGCGTCACCGCCGCATCGCGCGTCACGGCCAGGCCCCGCTCGGTCACCGTCGGCGTGACGTTGAGGACGAACTCGGGGTCCTGCGGATCGCCCAGCCGATCCTCGAGGCTCTTGATCAGGTAGAAGCCGAAGCGGCCGTCGACCGGCGGCAATGCCACGCGGTGCCGGAGCTCGTTGGCATCGCTCGACTCGGCCAGCATTGGCCGGAAGCAGCCGCCGAGCAGCAGCACGCCCAGGCCCGCGATCAGGGTCCGCCGGTCAAATGACGACATTGACGATCCGCTCCGGGACGATGATGACCTTCTTCGGCGCGCGCCCTTCGAGGATGCGCGCGACGCTCGGCTCGGCCAGCGCGGCTTCCTCGACCGCCTCGCGCGCCGCGCCCTTGGGCATCTGGATCTCGCCGCGCTTCTTGCCGTTGACCTGCACGGGCAGCAGCACCGTCTCGGTCGCCAGCAGGGCCGCGTCCGCCTCGGGCCATGGCACGTCGACCAGCATCACCGCATTGCCGAGCTGCGACCACAGCTCCTCGGCGAAATGCGGCACCAGCGGCGCCATCAGCCGCGCCAGCACCGCAAAGCCCTCGCGCCGGGCGAAGGCGATGTCGCTGCCCGCCCCGTCCGCCCGTCCCAGCGCGTTCGCCAGCTCGTGCAGCCGCGCCACCGCCTTGTTGAAGGTGAAGCCCTTCGATCCCCTCAGTGACGCCGATGATGGCCGCATGCGTCGTGCGGCGCAGCGCCAGCGCCTCGGGCCCGAACGCCTCGGGCATCGCCACCTCGGCGGGCGGCGCCTCGTCCAGCATCCGCCAGACGCGCTGCAGGAACCGCCAGGCGCCGTCGACGCCGGCGGCGGTCCATTCGACGTCGCGCTCCGGCGGGCTGTCCGACAGCATGAACCAGCGCGCCGTGTCGGCGCCGTACTGGGCGATGATGTGCTCGGGGTCGACGACGTTGCGCTTCGACTTGGACATCTTGACGCTCGGCCCGATGGCGACCGGGGCGCCGGTCGCGCGCTCGCGCACGCTGCCGTCCTCGCCGCGTTCGACCTCCTCGGGCAGCAACCAGACCTGGCGGCCGGCGGCGTCCCGCTTCGAATAGGTCTCGTGCGTCACCATGCCTTGCGTGAAAAGCGCGTTGAACGGCTCTTCGGCGCTCGCCGGCAGGTGCCCGGTTCGGCTCATCGCCCGGCAGAAGAAGCGGGAATAGAGCAGGTGCAGGATGGCATGCTCGACGCCGCCGATGTACTGGTCGACGTTCATCCAGTAGCCGACATCGTCGAGCACCGTCGGCGTCTCGGCGCGCGGCGCCGTGAAGCGGGCGAAGTACCACGAGGAATCGACGAAGGTGTCCATCGTGTCGGTTTCGCGCCGGCCAGGTCCGCCGCAGGCGGGGCACGGCACGTCGCGCCAGGCCGCATGCCGGTCGAGCGGGTTGCCCGGCCGGTCGAAGCTGACATCCTCGGGCAACCGGACCGGCAGCTGGTCGCGCGGCACCGGCACCGGGCCGCAGCGCTCGCAATGGATGATCGGTATCGGGCAGCCCCAATAGCGCTGCCGCGAAATGCCCCAGTCGCGCAACCTATAGTTGATGACACCCCGGCCGAAGCCCTCGCGCTCGGCGCGCGCGATCGCTGCATCGACGGCGTCCGCGCCGGTCATCACCTCGGGCCCGGCGATGGGCAGCACATAGCGCACGGGCTCGGTCTTCGGCGGCACATAGGCCGTCCCGCGCACCGGCTCGCCGCCGTCGAGCGCCATGTAGACGTCGATCACGGGCAGCCCGTACTTGCGCACGAAATCCAGATCGCGCTGGTCATGCGCCGGGCAGCCGAAGATCGCGCCCGTGCCGTACTCCATCAGCACGAAGTTGGCGATCCAGACCGGCAGCTCCCAGGCAGGGTCCAGCGGGTGCCTGACGCTGACCCCGGTCGCGAGCCCGCGCTTTTCCGCCGTCTCGAGCGCCTCTTCCGAGGTGCCGATGTGCCGGCACTCGGCATTGAAGGCGGCGATCTCGGCGCTCTCCGCCTCCAGTCTCCGGGCAAGCGGATGATCGGGCGAGATCGCGACGAAGCTGGCGCCCAGCAGCGTGTCGGGCCGGGTGGTGTAGACCTCGATCCGGTCGAAGCCCGCGGGCGCGCCGATCGTCTCGAAGGCGACCTGCAGGCCCCGGCTCTTGCCGATCCAGTTGGCCTGCATCAGGCGCACCTTCTCCGGCCAGGCCGTCAGGCCGTCGATCGCCTCCAGCAGCTCTTCGGCGATGTCGCTGATCCGGAAAACCCATTGCACCAGCTCGCGCCGCTCGACAGGCGCGCCCGAGCGCCAGCCCTTGCCCTCGATCACCTGCTCGTTGGCCAGGACGGTCTGGTCGACCGGATCCCAGTTGACGACCGAGCTGCGCCGCGCGACGAAGCCCGCCTCCAGCATGTCCAGGAACAGCGCCTGCTGCTGGTGCGAGTATTCGGGATCGCAGGTCGCGAACTCGCGCTCCCAGTCGTAACTCAGCCCCAGCGACTTCAGCTGCCGGCGCATGTTGGCGATGTTGTCGTATGTCCAGCTCTTCGGATGGATGCCGCGCTCCATGGCGGCGTTCTCGGCCGCCAGTCCGAAGGCGTCCCAGCCCATCGGGTGCAGCACGTTGAACCCGCGGGCGCGCTTGTAGCGCGCGACCACATCGCCCATCGTGTAGTTACGGACATGCCCCATGTGGATGCGCCCGGACGGGTACGGGAACATCTCGAGCACGTAGAATTTCGCCCGCTGCGGATCGCGCGCCGCGCGGAACGCGCCGGCCGCCTCCCAGGCCGCCTGCCATTTCGGCTCGATCTCGCGCGCTTCGTACCGCTGCGCCATCACCCACTCCCGCCCGCAGATCCGCGCGCCGGAGGGCCGGACGCGCCGGCTCTCTTACGGCGCATGCATCTGCTGATCAATCAGGCGTCAGCCGGTCGCGCCGCCCTCGAGCTCGGCAATTCTGATCTGCCTCGCCCGCGTCAGGATCGCGTCCTCGAGCTTTCGGGGCGGTGTCAGGGTCGACCGCCGCCGGCACCCAGGTGCCGCTCTGGTCGCGCACCTCGCGATAGACCGCGACGCGCAGCGAGCTTGCCGCAAGCGCCGGGCTGAGCATGTAGGCCGTGACCTTGAACCGCTCGCTCGACTGGTTGGGCGGCGCGCCCCAATCGGTCGCGATCACGCCGGTGAACGGGTCCGTCGACGCCAGAGGCAGGAAGCTCAGCGTGTCGAGCGAGGCCTGCCACAGGAACTTGTTGACCGGCAGCGAGTCGCCCTGGTCCTGCTTGCCGAGGCCAAAGGCGTCGCCGCTCATGATGTTGGCGACCGAGGCGCCGTCGTCGCCGAAGACGCTGCCCTGCGCGGTCCGGCCCGGCGGTCCCTGCGGCAACGGTTCGGAGGTATCGCCGCCGCCGCACCCGGCGACGAGCAGCGCCGGGACTGCCAAGGCAGCAATGAAGCCGCGCAAATTCGCTCGATCTCGCATGCGTCCGATCCATCGGTCAGGGTCGGCGCCTTCATAGAGCGGCGCGCAAAAAGGTGCAACGGCTCACTCGAATCGCTGTTGCAAAACTGCACCGCCAGGGACTTCCTCTCGCAACCCTCGGTCACCCGGCGATTGACCCCGATAGCCGCTTGAATGACAACGGCTGCTGCGGGGCGGGTACAGCCCAGCGGCCATCCTGCGGGCACATGTCCGTGAGAGCGCAATCAACACACGTGTGACCACCTAAGAGGGACATCATGAAGAAAGTACTCCTGGGCACCAGCGCCATTGCGCTCGCGAGTGCCTTCGCCACTTCCGCTCAGGCCGTCGATTGGGAAGTCAAGGTTGGCGGCTATATGGAGCAGTACGCTGCCTGGGCGTCGCCTGACGTCACGGGCCTCGTCAGCGACGACTATGACGGCATCAACTCCAAGCAGGATTCGGAAATCCACTTCCTGCCGTCGATCACGCTCGACAACGGCCTGAAGATCGGCGCCAACGTCCAGCTCGAGGGCTTCTCGGGCGGCGACAACATCGACGAGGCCTTCCTGTTCATCGACGGCTCGTTCGGCCGCGTGCTGCTCGGCTCCGAGAACTCGGCCGGCTACCTGATGCACTACGGCGCGCCGGACGTGACGTTCCTGAACGTCAACTCGGGCTCGTTGACCGCCTTCATTCCGTTCTCCGGAACGGTCACGGGCCAGGCCTTCATTCCCGGCACCAATACGCCGGACATCGTTTCGCTCACCGTCGGCCGCGACATCTTCCGCGGCACGCTGGGCTCGACCTATCTCGAGAACGGCCTCAACAACGACGCGCAGCGCTTCACCTACTTCACGCCGCGCTTCGCCGGCTTCCAGTTCGGTATCTCCTATGCCCGCGACCCGCTGCAGGACAACAACAGCGCAGCTGAACCTGGACGTTGAGAGCGCGGACCTGAACAACATCACCGACTTCGGCGCGAACTACGTCAACTCGTTCGGCGCGTTCGACATCGCCGTTTCGGGTCGCTACGGCGTTGCGTTCCTCGCCAGCGACTTCAACAACGATGACAGCGTCGGCGATACGTTCGACAACTTCACCAGACGGACGACAACCCGCAGGTCTGGTCGGCCGGTCTGAACCTCGGCTATGCCGGCTTCACGATCGGCGGCTCGGTCGGCGAGCAGAACAACTACAACCCGAGCGACGTTCCGGAGCGCTGACGGCACCAGCTACGACGCCGGCGTCTCCTACGAGACCGGTCCCTGGGGCTTCTCGTTCACCTACTTCCACGGCGAGAACGGCGACGACGAGAACTTTATCCCGGGCGTCTTCGCCCCGAACGAGACGCTGAAGCAGTACCTGCTCGGCATCAACTACGACCTCGCCAAGGGCGTGGCGCTCTCCGGCTACGGCGCCTATGTCGACTTCGACGAGGAAGTCGGCGACAATTCGTGGGAGAACGCCGCCTTCGCGCCGGGCACCACCGACCGTCTTGAACCCGGGCGGCGACGATGTCGACGGCTGGGTGGTCGGCACCGGCATCAAGATCTCGTTCTGATCGACGGCAAGATCTGCCAACGTGGTCGCAGGGGGGCATTCGCCCCCCTGCTGCTTTGGAGGGGCCGGGCTCGACCGGCGACTGCGCCCTCGCGCCGCCCCCGGACCGGACCCGGACCGGCGCAACGCTTCCAACCGGTGCCGCCTCTGCTATACAGGCGACCATCCTTCGGTCACGGGTGCCGTGCGAATGCCGCAGAAAGCGCAAGTCAAGCAGCGCGCCGCAGGGCCGGGCGCGGCGACGCCGCCCGCCAGCCTGAAGAACATCGTCTGGCTCGCCTCGTACCCGAAGTCCGGCAACACCTGGACCCGGATCTTTCTCGCCAACTATCTGCTCGGCGCGACCGAGCCGATCCCCATCAACCAGGTGCATCGGATCGGCATCGGCGATGCGGTTGCGGGCGCCTACCGGGCGGTTGCCGGCGGGCGCTACGACCCGCTGGACACGATGGGCCATCTGCGCCTGCGCGAGAGGGTGCTGCGCGCCATCGCCGGCAACGGCAGCGACATGAACTTCGTCAAGACGCACAATGCGAAGGGCCGCGCCTTCGGCGTCGAGCTGATCGTCCCGCGCTACACGCGGTCGGCCGTCTACATCATCCGCGACCCGCTCGACGTGGTGGTCTCCTACGCCCGGCATTACGGCCAGACGCCGGCGCAGGCGGCGCAGGCGATTTCCCGGGCCGACAACACCACCTCGGCCGACGCGACCAGCGTCAAGCAATATCTCGGCGACTGGTCAGAGCATGTGACGGGCTGGACCGGCACCTCGGACTTCCCCGTCCACGTCATGCGCTATGAGGACCTGAAGGCGGACGCCAAGGCGTCGTTCGCCAGGCTTCTCGGCTTTCTCGGCATCCCGGTGGACGACGAGCGGCTCGAGCGGGCGATCGGCTTTTCCTCCTTCGACGAGATGAAGCGGCAGGAGAGCGTCACGCCTTTCGTCGAGCGGTCGGCCAATCTCGAGCGCTTCTTCCACACCGGCGAATCCGGGCAGTGGCAGGCCGCGCTCTCGCCCGAGGACTTGGCGTTTCTTCGCGACCGCCACGGCAAAGCTGATGAAGAAGTTCGGCTACCTATGAGGGCGGTCGGCGCAACCCGACGATTGTCTGGCTCGCCTCCTACCCGAAATCGGGCAATACTTGGCTGCGGGTCTTTCTTGCGAACTATCTGCTGAAGCTCGACGGGCCGGCCGGCTTCGACGCCGTGCACCGCATCAGCAGGGGCGACTCGTCCGGCGAGGAATATGCCGAGCTGTCGGGCCGCGATCCGCGCGAGCTCACCATGCCCGAATACCTCGAGACCCGCCGTCGCTTTCTTCGGCGGATCGCGACGCGCGGCGACCCCGCCTATTTCGTCAAGACGCACTCCGCCAACCGGCGGATCAACGGGGTCAGCCTGATCCCGCCCGAGCTGACGCGGCAGGCCATCTATCTCGTTCGCCACCCGCTCGACATGCTCGTCTCCTACGCCGACCACTGGGGCATCAGCCTGGCCAAGGCGGCGCGCCAAATCGCCAGCCCCGGCAACGTCGTTGCGGCGCACCCGAAGATGGCGGCGCAGTTCCTCGGCACCTGGTCCGAGCATGTCGAGAGCTGGATGGGCGCCCGCGACTTCCCGGTCCTGACCCTGCGCTACGAGGACATGCTGGCCGATCCGCAGCGCGCCTTCATAGCCGTGCTCCGCCATCTCGGCGCGCCGATCGACAGGGATGTGCTCGCCCGCGCGGTCGAGGCGGCCAGCTTCCCGCGCCTTGTCGCGATGGAGACGGCCGGTGGCTTTGCCGAGCGCGGACCGGCGCAGCAGCGCTTTTTCCGCGAGGGGCGCGCCGGCCAATGGCGCGACGCCGTCCCCGACGAGATCGCGCATCAGGTCACCCGCGATCACCGCGCGGTCATGAAACGGCTGGGATACCTCTGATGTCCTCTTTGCGCCGCATCGTCTGGCTCGCGAGCTTCCCCAAATCCGGCAACACCTGGACCCGGGTGTTCCTGGCCAACTACTTCATGCCTCCGGGGCAGGCGCCGGACATCAACACGCTCTACCGGTTCACGACGGCCGACATCCGGCAGGATTTCTTCGACCGCGTGAATGGCGGACCATTCGTGGCGCGGGACTTCGCGCACTGGCTGGAAACCCGGCCCAAGGTCCTGCGCGCGATCGCCGCCTCCAAGCCCGGCCATCATTTCGTCAAGACGCACTGCCAGGTCCGCAGGATCGCCGGCCACGACCTGATCCTTCCCGAGGTGACCGCCGCCGCGATCTATGTCATGCGCAACCCCTTCGACCTCGTGCTCTCCTATTCGCGCCACCTCAGCGAGCCCGTCGACCAGACGATCACGCGCATGGCCAACCGCGAGGCGATGAACACCAGCGGCACGATGATCTTCGAATTCATCGGCCGCTGGGACGAGCATATCGCCTCCTGGACCGACGCGCCCGGCCTGCAGTGCCACGTCATGCGCTACGAGGACATGGTCGCGGACACCGAGCGCGCCTTTCGCGGGCTCTTCGCCTTCCTGCGGATGCCCGTGCAGGACGGGCAGCTCCGCCGTGCCATCCGGGCCGCGAGCTTCGAATCGCTGCAGAAGCAGGAGCAGGAGAAAGGCTTCCGCGAGCGTCCGCCCGGCATGAAGCAGTTCTTCTCGACCGGCCGGTCCGGCGGCTGGCGCAAAAAGCTGACGCCGGCGCAGGTGGCGCGCATCCGCGCCGAATTCCTGCCGACGCTCGAGCGTCACTATCCCGAGATGCTGGAGGAGACCGCCGCGGCGGCTGCAGGCGCATGACCGGCCTCGTCGACATAAGGGCCCGCATCGAACAGGCCGCGCTGGCGGCCGGACGCGACCCGGCCGACGTTCATCTCGTCGCCATCTCCAAGGTACAGCCGCTCGAGCGGATCGAGGCAGTGCTCGAGCAGGGCCACCGCGTCTTCGGCGAGAACCGGGTGCAGGAGGCGGCCGGCAAATGGCCGGACTATCGGCAGCGCTATGCCGGGGTCGAGCTGCACCTCGTCGGTCCGCTGCAGACCAACAAGGTGCGCCAGGCGCTCGAGCTCTTCGACGTCATCCACTCCGTCGACCGCGACCGGCTCGCCCGCAAGTTGGCGGACGGCTTCGCCGAGACCGGCCGCGCCCTGCCATGCTTCATCCAGGTGAACACCGGCGAGGAGCCGCAGAAGGCCGGCTGCCTGCCGGGCGATACTGACGGCTTCGTCGCCCGCTGCCGCGACGAGTACGGCCTTCCGGTCCTCGGGCTGATGTGCATTCCGCCGGTCGACGAGGAGCCGTCGCTGCACTTTGCGCTCTTGCGCAAGATCGCCGAGCGGAACGGCCTCTCAGGCCTGTCCATGGGCATGAGCGGCGATTTCGAGCGCGCCATCGCGTTCGGCGCCACGCATGTCAGGGTGGGCTCCGCCATCTTCGGCGCGCGCGAGGCCCACTGAGGGCGCGACGCCCGGCACGACCTCGAACGCGCCGCCCGCCCGCGCCAGCGCCGCGGCGGCGGTGCCGGTGTCGTGCAGCCAGACGACCTGGCGCCCCGCGGCCGCTTCATCCGCCGCCCGGCGGGCGGCGCCGAGAGTGCGCCAAGCGGCGGGCGCATCGGCTGTCAGGCACAGGCGGTCGGCGTCGCGGCGCGCGAGATCGAGCACCGCCCGCGGACAAGACGCCTCGTGCAGGATGAGGTCGGCGCTCTGCAGGCGCTCGACGGCGCGCAGCGTCAGCAGGTCGGGCGAAAGGCTCGCGTCGACCAGGCTCACGCGGCCACGGACCGCGCCGGGGGCGGATCCCGCGGCCAGCGCCGCTTCGATCTCGGCCACGGCCTCGGCCTCGCGCCCTTCGGCGAACAGCCGGCGCGGCAGGTCGCACGCCCATTCCCAGAACCGTCGCCGCTCGGTTGGCTCGATCCGCGCCGCCACGCGGGCGCGCAGGCCGCCGGCCAAGTTCGCGAATCGGCCGAGCCCCGGCTCCAGCGCCGACTCGAGCAGCGTCTTGATGCGGCGGGCGAGGACCGGCGCCGTTCCCTCGGTGCCGATCGCGATCACGACCGGGTCCCTGTCGACGATCGCCGGCATCATGACGTCGCTCAAGGCGGGGCGATCGACGACGTTCACCAGCGCCCCGGCGCTCCGGGCAAGGTCCGCCGCCGCAGCGTCGAGCGCGGCGCAGCCGGTCGCGACGACGGCCAGCCGCGCCCCGGCGAAGGCGGCTGGATCAAGAACCGCCGCCCGGTGTGTCGCCCCTCCCTGCGCAACGAGGCTCGCGAGTTCGGGCGTCAGCTCGACCGCCATGATCTCGAGCCGCGCCGCGGTGCGCCCCAGCAGGCGCGCCTTCTGAGCGATCTGCTCGCCACCGCCGACCAGCACGATCCGCGCACCGTCCATCGCGAGGAAAAGCGGGAAATGGCGCATGGCACGCTCCGCTGCCGCACATCGTGAAGCGGTAGGTATGACGTGACCGGGCCGAATTTCCAGTGCCAGCCGGCAAAAGATATATTTCACAGTTCTGACAGGTGGTATGGCCTTCCACTCGGGAACGAAACGCTCCTACGCCAAGATCTGGTGCGAGAATGCCGCATGAGGCGATCGCGTGCCCCGATGGTCTTTGGATGCCGGCGGAATGAGTTCATTTTAGGCGGCGAGCAGTACGGGGAGCTTGGTGGGCAAAAAGCGCAGGCCGGACCGCAGGCGGGACCGCAGACCGGCGCCGCGGGGGCCCGGCATTGCCGGGCGTTTTGTGCGCGGCACAGTCCGGCTGGTCGTCGGGCTCGCCTGGCGCTCGGCGCTCATCCTGGCGCTGCTGCTGGCCGGCGCCACCGCCTATTACGCCTCGGTGCTGCCCGCCTCGGAGCAGCTCTTCGACGGCCGCGGCGTCGGCTCGGTCGTCCTGCGCGACGTGAACGGCCGGATCTTTGCCTGGCGGGGCGAGCAGTACGGCGGCGATCTGGG
Source organism: uncultured Bacillaceae bacterium (assembly GCA_963763245.1). GTDB lineage: Bacteria > Pseudomonadota > Alphaproteobacteria > Rhodobacterales > Rhodobacteraceae > Thermohalobaculum. The sequence goes on along the minus strand of CAVXNU010000017.1, from coordinate 207,439 downwards.
CGTCGACGACGTCTCGCCGCACCTCGTCCACGCCATCGTCGCCGCCGAGGACAGGCGGTTCTTCGAGCACTTCGGCGTCGATCCGCGCGGTATCCTGCGCGCGCTCTATGTCAACGCGACCGCCGGGCGCGTCGTGCAGGGCGGCTCGACCATCACCCAGCAGGTGGCGAAGATCGAGTTCCTTGACGCAGGGCGCGACATCGAGCGCAAGCTCAAGGAGGTGCCGATCGCCCTGGCCCTCGAGCTGAAATACACGAAAGAGGAGATCCTCTCGGTCTATCTGAACCGGGTCTATCTGGGCGCCGGCACCTATGGCTTCGAGGCGGCGGCGCAGCGCTATTTCGGCAAGTCGGCCCGCGTGCTGACCCCGGCCGAAGCGGCGATGCTGGCGGGTCTCTTGCGCGCGCCGTCGCGCTATGCGCCGACCAGCGACCTGGCCTTGGCGCAAGGCCGCGCCGCGGTGATCATCCGCCTGATGGAGGAGCAGGGCTATCTGACCGAAGCCCAGACGCTCGAAGCGCTCGCCAACCCCGCGGTCCTCAGCGACGCCGCGGCGGCGCGGGCGGGCGGCGCCTTCGCCGACTGGGTCATGGAGGAGGGCGCCGAGGACCAGTTCCTCGACCTGCTCGAGGCGGCCGACATCGAGATCGACACGACCTTCGATCCCGCCGTCCAGCACATCGCCGAGACGGCATTGGCCGAGGTCTTCGCGACCAAGGTGAAGGAGGGATCCGAAGCCCAGGCCGCCATCGTCGTCATGACGCCGGACGGCGCCGTGCGCGCCATCGTCGGCGGCCGCGAGAAGGGCGCGGCCCAGTTCAACCGCGCCACCCAGGCGCTGCGCCAGCCTGGCAGCGCCTTCAAGCCCATCGTCTACGCCGCCGGGCTCGAGGCGGGGCTGAGCCCTCTCGACGTCATGGAGGACGCGCCGATCCGCATCGGCAACTGGTCGCCGTCGAACTACACCAACGACTTCCGCGGGCCGATGACGCTGCGCCAGGCCTTTGCGCAGTCGACGAACACGATCGCCGTCAAGGTGTCACAGCGGGCGGGCATCGATCGCGTCGCCGACCTCGCGGCCGCCTTCGGGCTGCCGCGGCCCGATCCGGTGACGCCTGCCATCGCGCTCGGCACCTCCGAGGCGCGCCTGATCGAGCTGGTCGGCGCCTATGCCACCATCGCCAATGGCGGCCGGCTCGCCGCCCCCTTTGGCGTGACCGAGATCCGGCTGCGCGGCGATGACCGGCCGATCGACCAAGGGCCGTCCGGCGCCGGCAAGCCCGTCGTCTCGAGCCGGACCGCCGGCATGCTGACCTGGATGATGGAGGCCGTCATCGAGCAGGGCACTGGCCGGCGGGCCCAACTCGACGGCCGGCCGGCCGCCGGCAAGACAGGCACGACCCAGGCCGCCCGCGACGCCTGGTTCATCGGCTTCACCGCCGACTACGTCGTCGGCGTCTGGATGGGCTATGACGACAACCGCCCGCTGACCGGCGTCACCGGCGGCGGCCTGCCGGCCGAGATCTGGCGCGAGGTGATGCTGCGACTGCACGAGGGCCGGCCCGCCCGACCGTTGAACGTCGTCGTGCCCGAGGGGCCCAGCATGGCCGACGCCTCGCAGCCCGTCGCGAGCGCCGCTTCATCGAGCGTGGTCGAGCGGGTCTTCCAGGACGTCCTGCGCGGCCTCGGCGGCGGGACCAGCGCGGACACCGACTGGCGGCCGACGACGGGCAACGACCGCTGAAGCCGGTCAGTTCACCGGCACGTTCTGCTGCTGCGCCCGCAACTCCTCGAGCCTGCGGCGATAGAGCGCCGCGAAGTCGATGTTGTCGATCATCAGCGGCGGATAGCCGCCGTCACGCGTCACGTCGGATATGACGCGCCGGGCAAAGGGCAGGATCTGGCGCGGGCACTCGACGAACAGGAAGGGATGCAGATGCTCCTTGGCGACGTTCGCGATGTCGAAGACCCCGACATAGTCGAGCTCGGCGATGAACCGCGTGCTGTCGCCGACCTTGGCCGTGGCATTGATCTTCATCGCCACCTGATAGCGCGTCTCGCCCGCCCCGGCGGCATCGAGGTTGACCGTCACGTTGATCTCCGGGGTGCCTTGAACCTGGCTGCCCTCGATGGCGGCGACGTTCTCGAAGGACAGGTCGCGCACGAAATGGCCCACGATGCGCACATTGGGCGCCGGCCTCTCGCCGTCACCAGCAGTCGCGGCCGCCCCGGTGTTGGTCGACTCGTCTGACATCATCTGTCCCCTTGGCGGATCGGAGTTCGGCGGCCGTAGCAGATCGCGTGCGGAGCCGCAACGTACCCCCGCCGCCGTTACGCCGCCGTTGCTTTCGCCGGAAGCAGCGGCTCTTGCCTGGATCGGTCAGCCCGCTCCGTCGCCCCGGTCGTCGCGCCGGCTGGCCGGGTCGACCTCCTCGTATTCGCCCTCGATCGTCTGGCCGCGCCGCGGCATGTGCCGCCCCTCGGCGCGCCGCGCTTCCACGTGAACGACGGTCAGCTGCGGCGCCAGCCAGGTCCAGACCCAGCCTCTGACGGCCGGGACGAGCAGCGCGAACCCGACCGCGTCGGTGAAGAACCCCGGCGTCAGCAACAGCACGCCGGCGACCAGGATCATCGCGCCGTCGGCCAGCAGGCGGCCTGGGTTCTCGCCCGAGGCGAGCCTCGTCTGCACGCTGCGCAACGCCGCGAGGCCCTGCCGGCGCAGCATCGCGGTGCCGAGCAGCGCCGTCAGGACGACGATCGCGATCGTCGGCCAGGTCCCGATCCAGCCGCCGATCTCGATGAACAGCGTGATCTCGATGATCGGCACGATCAGAAGAAGCAGGAACAGGCGCATGCAGCCTCGATCTTCGGGCAAAGCTTCGGCGGGGTCGATGGACTCGACCGACCGATGCTCCTACATAGGGTGAGGCGTCATCAGATGACAATGTTAAGCGGACAAAGTGGCGCTGACGCAGGATCCGAGACAGAGGCGGCCGGCATGAGCAGCGACGTGATTGAACTCCTGGTGCTCTTTGCGCTTGCTGCGGTCGTGCTCTACCGACTGCGGGCGGTGATCGGCACGCGCACGGGCCACGAGGCGCCGCCCGAGTTCGTCCGCCGCCAGCAGGAGGCGCGCCGGTCCGGCGTCCAGCCGGCCCGCGTGCCCGAGATCGCCTCGGCGCCCGATGACGACGAGCCCATCCCCGGCGTCCCCGAGAGCGGGCGCGGCGCGATCGACGCCATCCGCCGGGCCGAACCCGGCTTCAATCTCGACGAGTTCGTCGCCGGGGCCCGCGGCGCCTACGAGATGATCCTGATGGCCTTCGAGGAGGGCGACCGCGAGACGCTGCGCTCGCTGCTCGCCCCGGACGTCTTCCAGGCGTTCGAGCAGGGGATCGTCGCCCGCGAACAGGCCGGGCTGCGCGTCGAGGCCCGGTTCATCGGCGTGCGCGAGGCCAAGCTCGATCACGTCGCCTTCGACCCCGACACCCGCATCGCCGATGTCACCGTACGCATCGTCGGCGAGCTGATCACGGCGGTCCGCGATCCGGAGAACCGGGTCGTCGAGGGCGACCCGAACGAGATCCGGCGGCAGAGCGATCGGTGGACGTTCAGCCGCGAGATGGGCTCGTCCGATCCCAACTGGCTGCTGACGGGCACCGGCGAGTAACGCCGCCGGGCCTCCGGCGGCGATGAGCAGGGGAAGGCGACGGCTCGGGCCGGAGGAGCGCCGGCTTTGGGAGCGCGTCGCCGCGACGGCCAACCCGATCCGCCGGTCCCCCGCCCCCAAGCGCGCCGCACGGCCATCGGAGCCCGCCCCCGACCTGCCGGCCGATCCGGTTGGTGAGCCAAGGCCCCTGACGCGGGCAAGCGCGGAGCCCCTCGGCGAGGCCAGGCAACCCAGCTGGGCCGCGCCCGGATGGAGCTTCACCCAAGCCGACCCGCCCGCCCCGGCCCCGGTCGCGCGCTCGCAGCCCGGGCTCGACCGGCGCACCGCCGAGCGGCTGCGCAAGGGAAGCCGCACGCCCGACGCCCGCATCGACCTGCACGGCATGACGGCCGACCGCGCCCATCGCGTCTGCCTGCGCTTTCTCGGCGAGGCGGTCGGGCACGGCCACCGCGTCGTCCTCGTCATCACGGGGAAGGGCCGCGGCGGAGGCGGCGTCCTGCGGGAAGCCCTGCCCAGCTGGCTGCGCGCCTCGCCGCTCGGCCAGTCGATCGTCGGGATCTACCAGGCGCACCAAAAGCATGGCGGCGAGGGCGCCTTCTATGTCTATCTCAAGCGTCGGCGGTGAGGTCGGGGAGGCACGCTTGGCGAAAGGCCGGGGAGAAAGCGTCGCGCGCACCGTCGAGCTTGCGACCGAACGCAGCAAGCGCCGCTCGATCGCCGTCCTGATCCTCTGCCAGGTCGCCGTCCTGTCGGTTTGGTTCTCGTCGGCGGCTGTCCTGGGCGAGATGGGTGCCGAGGCCGGGCTCGCCCCCGGGCGGCTCGCCTGGCTCTCGACCGCCGTGCAGGCGGGCTTTGCCGGGGGCGCGCTGGCCTATGCGGCCCTGGGGCTCGCCGACCGGTACGATCCGCGGCTGGTATTCGCGCTGTCCGGCCTTTGCGCGGCCGCCACGAACGCGCTGCTTCTGGCCGTGCCGGTGGGCGGCGCCGAGGCGATCGCGCTGCGTGCAGGCACCGGCGTCTTCCTGGCGGGCGTCTACCCGGTCGGGATGAAGATCGCCGTCGGCTGGGCCAAGGCCGACCGGGCCCTGCTGGTCGGCTCGCTGGTCGGCGCGCTGACGCTCGGCTCGGCCAGCCCGCACCTGATCGCGCTCAGCGGCGGCGCCGACTGGCGGCTGACGATCGGCGCGACCTCGGCGCTGGCCGCCGCGGGGGCGCTGGCGATGCTGCTGGCGGGCCTCGGGCCGCATCATGCGCGGGCGCCGCGGCTCGACATCGCCGCGGTGGCGCTCGCCTGGACCGACCGGCGCATCCGGCTCGCCATCCTCGGCTATGTCGGCCATATGTGGGAGCTCTACGCCTTCTGGGCGTGGGTCGGCGTCATCGCCGGCACCTCCTATGCCGCGGCCGGCGTCGAGAGCCCCTGGGCGACCAAGCTGACGGCGTTTCTCGCCATCGCGCTCGGCGGGCTCGCCTGCGTGCCGGCCGGCCGCTGGGGCGACCGGTTCGGCAAGGCGCGGATCGCCGCCGGGGCGATGGTGCTCTCCGGCATGTTGGCGCTTGTGGCGGCGCTGGCCTGGGGCGGCCCGGCATGGCTCGCCGGCCTCGTGCTGGTCGCCTGGGGCGTCGCCGTGGTGCCCGATTCGGCCCAGTTCTCGGCGCTGGTGGCCGACTACGCGCCGCCCGAGCGTGCGGGCTCGCTGATGACGCTGCAGACCTCGATCGGCTTCGCGCTGACGGCGGTGACCGTTCAGGTCACGCCGCTGGCGGCCGCCGCCTGGGGCTGGCCGGCGGTGCTGGCGGCGATGGCGCTCGGCCCGGCTGCAGGCACCCTCGCCATGCGGGCGCTCGTCCGGATGGACGCCGTCAGGCCGCCTTCCACTTGATCGAGCAGCCCATCGAGGGCGTCTGGTCGCGCGGCCCCTGCCCCGTCTCGGCTACCTGCAGCATCGCCTCGAAGAGCTCGCGCCGGGCGCCCGGCTTCGCCACGCGGCCGCCCTCGTCGAGCCGCCCGCGATACTGCAGGCCGAGATCCGCGTCGAAGCCGAAGAAATCCGGCGTGCACTGCGCGTCATAGGCGCGCGCGACCTGCTGGCTCTCGTCGTGCAGATAGGGAAACGGGAAGCGGTGCGCTTTGGCGAACTCGACCATATGGCCGAAGCCGTCCTGCGGGTGGCTGCGCGCATCGTTGGCGCAGATCGCGGCGACGCCGATGCCGTGCTGCATCAGCTCGGCCCCGTCGCGGACGATCCGCTCGATCGCCCCGGTCACATAGGGGCAGTGATTGCAGATGAACATGATCAGCGTGCCCTTCGGCCCGCGGATCTCGCTCAGCGCATAGGTCTTGCCGTCGGTGGCGGGCAGCGCGAAATCCGGCGCCTTCCAGCCGAACTCGCAGGCGGGGGCGGTGGCCATCATCTCTCTCCGTCGATCCTGACTCCGAGACCTAGTGCGGGGTCCGGTCGGATGGAAGCCTGGGCACACCCCTGCTCACGCGTGAGCAAACCCGCACGGGACGCGTGGCCGGCCTCACACCGCCGGCCGGCCGGCGAGGCCGTTCAGGATCGGGCAGTCCGGCTCGCCATCGCCGCGGCAGGCCTTGGCCAGGCGGCTGAGGTCGGCGCGAAGCTCTGCCATTTCGGCCATCTGCCGGTCGAGCTGCTCGATCCGGGCCAGCGCGATCTCCTTGACCGCGGCGCTCGCCCGCCTGCGGTCGGCGTAGAGCCCCAGCAGCTCCCGGCAGTCCTCCACCGAAAAGCCGAAGCTGCGCGCCCGCCGGACGAAGGCGAGCCGGCGCACATCATCCTGCGCATAGTCGCGATAGCCGTTCGCGCCGCGGTGCGACGGGGCGACGAGCCCGATGTCCGCGTAGTAGCGCGCGGTCTTGGTGGTCAGCCCGCTCGCCCTTGCCGCCGCGCCGATCCGCATCCTGCCGACCCCCGAACCTTCCTGTCACAGGAACCCAGTTAGGCGGCTCGCCTGCTGCGCGCAATCGGTCACCATTGATTCCCGCGCGCCGCCCGGTCTACCAAGCGCGCGCAGGAGGTCCGGATGACCAGCTTCAGCCGCCAGTTTCTCGACCAGGCCGCCGGCATGTGCGGCCAGATCGACGCCGAACAGGTCGACCGCATCGCGGCAGGGATCGCCGCCGTCAGGGACGCGGGCGGCCGACTCTTCGTGCTCGGCGTCGGCGGCAGCGCCTGCAACGCCGGGCACGCCGTCAGCGACTTCCGCAAGTTCTGCGAGATCGAGGCCTACGCGCCGACGGACAGCGTGGGCGAGCTCACCGCGCGCAGCAACGACGAGGGCTGGGAGACCGTCTTCGCCGGCTGGCTGAACGTCAGCCGCATCGGCCCGAAGGACGCCCTGATGGTCTTCTCGGTCGGCGGCGGCAATGCCGAGCGCAACGTCTCGATGAACCTCGTCCACGCGCTGCGGATCGCCAAGGAGCGGGGCGCCAGGATCTTCGGCGTGGTCGGCCGCGATGGCGGCTTCGCCGGGCGCGTCGGCGAAGCGGTCCTGACCGTGCCTACCGTCGACGCCGGGCTGGTGACGCCGCTCGCCGAAAGCGCCCAGGCGTTGGTCTGGCATTGCCTGATCTGCCACCCGGCGCTGAAGAAGAACCCGACCAAGTGGTAGCCGCAGAGCCGGTGGCCCGTTGCGGCTCGGGCCGAGCGGGCTTGAGGCGCGTTGTATCGTCGGGGTCGGCTCCGTGGATCTGACGGCCGGGCCGAAGCTTCGCCCCTCGGCGGCCGCCGCGGCGCTGATCGTCACGGCGGATGCGCGCTACCTGATGCAGCATCGCGACGAAAAGCCCGGCATCTTCTTCCCCGGCTGGTGGGGCTGCTTCGGCGGCGCCGTCGAGCCGGGCGAGACCCCGGAGGAAGCGATCCGCCGCGAACTCGCCGAGGAGCTCGACTGGCGGCCGGCCCGGCTGGAGCCATTCGCCGCGCTGGGCCTCGACTTCTCCTTCGCGGGCCACGGCGTCCTGCCGCGGCATTTCTTCGTGGCCGGGCTCGAGGAGCGCGAGGTCACGGCCATGCGGCAGGCCGAGGGGCAGGGCCTCGCGCTGATCCCGGGCGCGGAGCTTCTCGGCATGCCGCGCGTCATCCCCTATGACGCGACGGTCATCTGGCAGCACCTGACCCGCCGGCGCTACTGACCGCGCCGGGTCATCCGGCCGGCGACAGCTTCGCGTCGGCGAGCCGCTCGTAATGCGGACGGCAGGCATCGGCCACCGGCCGCAACGCGTCGGGCAGCGGCCGGGTCGGCTGCGGCGCGGCGAACCCCGTCGAGCGCTCGACCGCCGCGTACCAGTGCGCCGCCCAGACGCCATCGGTCGGCCGCCGCCCCGGCGCCCAGGACAGCATGGCCGGATCGAAGGCCACGCCCAGCGCGGCGCAGAGCGCGCGAAGCATGCCGGCGGGGTCGGCCAATACGTCGCGCGCCTCGATCACCGGCGGCGCGCTGCCCGTCAGCGCGCAGACATGGTCGTAGAGCGCGGCCTGTCGGGCGAAGCCCAGATCCTCCGCGCGCATCCCCTCCCATTTGTCGCGGAACGAGGCGGCCACCTCCTCGGGCGGCCGGATCAGGAAGGCGTGCCGGACCGCCGCCATCCAGCCGAGCGGCGCGCCGTCGATCATATGCTGGCACATGTGCTTCTGGTAGACGATGGGCGCGCCTCCGCGAGTCGCGCAATCACGCGCGACCGCGTCCCAGTCGGTCGGGTGGGCGGCGATGACCTGCGCCGCCATCGGGTGGGGCAGGCCGGTCGCGGCGAGATAGGCCGCATAGAACGGCTCGTCCATCACGGCGGTGTCCGCGCGGCTGTCCCAGGCGCGCATCATCGCCGTCGAGATGTTGCGCGGCCCCGACCACATGGCGATCCTGACGGTCTGCGGCCCGTCCTGTGGCACATCCTGCGGCACGGCGGCCCCCTTCGTTCCTGGCGCGAAACAGCGCAAGAGCTTCGTCCATCCGCTGTCAAGCCGGCCACAGCGACCATTTTATCGAGGCGGCGCGGGTTGTTGGGGTCCCGGGCCGATGCTACATGCGCCCGACCATGACTGACGTCGCAGACCTTGCATTGACCCATCCCCGGCAGGACCATCCCCGGCAGGAGCGGCTAGATCGATGGCGCAGGCCGCTGGCCACGCGATGGGATCGCCTGCGGGCACAGACGAACATGTTCTTCGTGGACCATGGGTTCATCCGCATGGTCTATCTGAACCTGCATCGGATCTCGGGCCGGGCCTGGCGGTCGGCCCAGCCGCTGCCCTACCAGATCAGGCGCCTGGCGCGGCGCGGACTGCGCACCGTGATCTCGCTGCGGGGCGGCCAGAGCTTTGGCTCCCTGCCCCTCGAGATCGAGGCCTGCAAGGACCTGGGCGTGCACTTCGAGACCTTTGTCATGCGCTCGCGCGCCATCCCGACGGCGGCCGAGATCCGCGACATGAAGGCGCTGTTCGACCGGCTGGAGTACCCGGTGCTGTTCCACTGCAAATCGGGCGCCGACCGGGCCGGCATGATGGCGGCGCTCTACCTCGTGCTGCACGAAGGGCTGCCGGTGGCCGAGGCGCGCCGCCAGCTGCACCTGCGTTTCGGCCATGTCCGGCACGGCAAGACGGGCGTGCTCGGCGCCTTCTTCGACGCCTATGAGCGGGACCAGCCGGACGGAAAGATGCCGCTGATGGAGTGGGTCGAGACGCGCTACGACCCGCAGGCCATCACCGAGAGTTTTCAGCCGCTGCGCGTCGGGCTTTTCGTCACGGACAAGCTGCTGCGGCGCGAATACACTATAACGCGTAGCGTTGACGTCCGGCTAACCAAGCCGGCGCAAGGATCGATCGGTTGTGCGCAATCCATCACGGGGCGTGATACGACCGATCAGCAATTTCGGCGTGGACGCGAGCCCCGGGCCATTTAGCCTGCCAAGCTTACGCGAATCTGCAGAGGCGACCTCATGAATCTCAACCGCGGCCGTGCCCTGACGTCGATGCCGGGCCCTTCGGTCATCCCCGACCGGGTGCTCGCCGCGATGCATGTCGCGATGCCCAACATCTACGAGGGCGCGCTGGTCGAGAAGTCGAGCGGCGTCTTCGCCGACCTGCCCAAGGTCGCGCGCACGGCCGGCCGCGCCTTCATGGCCATCGCCAACGGCCACGGCGCCTGGGAGATGGCGCTGACCAACACGCTGCGGCGCGGCGACAAGGTGCTGGTGCTCGAATCCGGCCGCTTCGCGCTGGGCTGGGGCGAGCAGGCGCGGATGCTCGGCGCCGAGGTCGAGATCCTGCGGGCCAAGCCGCGCAGCCCCGTCGACCCGGCGACGGTCGAGGCGCGGCTGCGCGCCGACACGGACCACGCGATCCGCGCCGTGCTGGTCGTGCAGATCGACACCGCCTCCGGCGTCTGGAACGACATCGCGGCCATCCGCCGGGCGATCGACGCGGCCGGCCACCCGGCGCTCTACATGGTCGACACGATCGCCTCGCTCGGCTGCGTGCCCTACGAGATGGACGCCTGGGGCGTCGATGTCACGGTCGGCGGCAGCCAGAAGGGGCTGATGGTGCCGCCGGGGCTGGGCCTCGTCTGGGCCAACGACAAGGCGCTGTCGGCGCACAAGCAGTCGGACCTGCGCACGCCCTACTGGGACTGGACGGCCCGCATGGCCGAGGGCGCGCATTACGTCCGCTATTGCGGCACGGCGCCGATCCAGCACATCCACGCCATGCGCGAGGCGCTGGACATGATCTTCGAGGAGGGGCTCGAGGCGATCTGGGCACGCCACGCCGTCTTCGCCCGCGCCGTGCGCGCCGCCGTCGAGGCCTGGTCGGTCGAGGGCGGGCTCGAGTTCAACATCACCGACCCGGCGCACCGCTCGGACGCGGTGACGACCGTCCTGACCGGCCGCATCCACGGCGAGACGCTGCGCCGCATCTGCGAGGAGCAGGCCGGCCTGACGCTGGGCGTGGGCCTGGGCGAGTTCGCCGACCGCGCCTTCCGCATCGGCCATATGGGCCATTTGAACCCGCCCATGGTGCTCGGCACGCTGGGCACGATCGAGGCGGGGCTGCACGCCATGGGCGCCCGCCTCGGCGCCTCGGGCGTTGCGGCCGCCGCCCGGGTCATCGCCGGCGCGCTGTCGGATCGCGAAGAGGCGCCGAGGGCGGCGCCGGCGTTGGTGGCATCAGGCACCTGAGGATCTCGGGTTTCGCGTCAGCCTCGGCCGTGCGCGGCAACCATGCGCGTCGTGGAATGCGGCCGATCGGCTTGGCCCGAACGCATCTGCCGATGCGAACGCTTGCCCTTACCGCCTGCCTGTTGCCGGCTTTCGCCGCAGCGGATGGCCTGCCGCCGGGCGCCTATCGGGTCGAGGTCCACATCGCGCTGCCGAACGTCGAGACGCGCGACTACGATTTCGAGACCACTGTTTGCTGGCGCGGTGCCGACGGACCCGAGATGCCGCTCGGCCCTCTGGGCCCTGGCCCGCTTGCTGGCTGTCCGTCTCATGCTCGGGATACTCCCGAGGGCGTAGCCGTCGCGACAACCTGCCCCGGCTCGAATGCGGGTTTCGCCAAGGCCCATTACCGTCGAACGCCTAACGGCTTTACCGGCCGCGTCGAGATGGACTTGGGCGGAAAGAACATGACGCTGGCCGAACAGCAGCGCGGCACGCGTGCCGGGGACTGCGACTGAGGCAGGTAAAAGGGTGCGCCTGAACGCAACCTACAGCACGTACCGGCTCAGATCCGCCGAGCGTGCCAGATCGCCGAGGTGCTTTTCCACCATCGCGCCGTCGACCACCACCTTTTCGCCGCCGCGGTCGGGGGCGGTGAAGCTCAGCTCCTCGAAGACGCGCTCCAGCACCGTCTGCAGGCGGCGGGCGCCGATGTTCTCGACGGTGGCGTTGACCTCGGCGGCGACGCGGGCCAGGGCCTCGACGCCGTCGGCGGCGAACTCGACCTCCACGCCCTCGGTGCCCATCAGGGCTGCGTATTGCCGGGTCAGCGCGTTGTCGGTCTCGGTCAGGATCCGGCGGAAATCCTCCTCGGTCAGCGCGCGCAGCTCGACGCGGATCGGCAGCCGGCCCTGCAGCTCGGGCAGCAGGTCGCTGGGCTTGGCGATGTGGAAGGCGCCCGACGCGATGAACAGCACGTGGTCGGTGTTCACCGCCCCGTGCTTGGTCGTGACCGTCGTGCCCTCGATCAGCGGCAGCAGGTCGCGCTGCACGCCCTCGCGGCTGACATCCGCGCCGCGCGTCTCGGCGCGGGCGCAGACCTTGTCGATCTCGTCCAGAAAGACGATCCCGTTCTGCTCGACCGCCTGCACCGCCTCGCGCTTGATCGCCTCGTCGTCGATCAGCTTGTCGGCCTCTTCGTCGATCAGCAGCTTGTAGCTGTCGCGCACCGTCGTGCGGACGAGTTTCTTGCGTCCTTTGAAGGCCTTGCCGAACAGGTCGCCCAGGTTGGCCATGCCGATCTGGCCGCCGCCGCCCGGAATGTCGAGGAACGGCATGGGGTTCGCTGTGTCGGCGATCTCGAGCTCGATCTCCTTGTCGTCCAGCTCGTTGCCGCGCAGCTTCTGCCGGAAGAAGCGCCGCGTCGTCTCGGTCGAATCGCCCTTGACCAGCGCATCGATCACCCGCTCCTCGGCGGCCTGGTGCGCCTGGGCGCGCTTGTCGGCGCGCTGCCGTTCGCGAACCATGGCGATGGCGCTCTCGACCAGGTCGCGGACGATCTGCTCGACATCGCGGCCGACATAGCCGACCTCGGTGAACTTCGTCGCTTCGACCTTGATGAAGGGCGCGTTCGCCAGCTTGGCGAGGCGCCGCGAGATCTCGGTCTTGCCGACGCCGGTCGGGCCGATCATCAGGATGTTCTTCGGGTAGATCTCGGCCTGCATGGCAGGGTCGAGCTGCTGGCGCCGCCAGCGGTTGCGCAGCGCGACCGCGACAGCGCGCTTGGCGTCCTTCTGGCCGATGATGAAGCGGTCGAGCTCGGAGACGATCTCGCGGGGGGTCAGGTCGCTCATGGGTTTCCTGTTCGGGGCCGCGTCACGCGTCGATCACTTCGACGGTCGCGTTGCCGTTTGTGAAGACACAGATGCTGGCGGCGATCTCGAGCGCCTTGCGGGCCAGCGTCTCGGCGTCGGGCTCGTGCTCGGCCAGCGCGCGGGCCGCGGCCAGCGCGTAGTTGCCGCCCGAGCCGATCGCGGCGATGCCGCCCTCGGGCTCGAGCACGTCGCCATTGCCGGTCACGACCAGAAGCTCGCGCCCGTCGGTGACGATCAGCATGGCCTGCAGGTTGCGCAGATAGCGGTCGGTGCGCCAGTCCTTGGCCAGCTCGACGCAGGCGCGCATCAGGTTGCCGGGCGACTTCTCGAGCTTGCCCTCGAGCCGCTCGAGCAGCGTGAAGGCGTCGGCCGTGGCGCCCGCAAAGCCGCAGACCACGTCGTGCCCGCCGGGCGAGATGCGCCGCACCTTGCGCGCGTTCGACTTGATCGATGGTCTTGTCGAGCGAGACCTGGCCGTCACCGGCGACGGCGACCCTGTCGCCCTTCTTGACGGCGACGATCGTGGTGCCGTGCCAGCCGGAAGCGTCGTTTTCCATGCGGCGGGCAGATAGCCACGCCGCTCGGAAATTGCTAGGTGAGGCGCGCGCCGGCGGCTCGGCGCGGGGCAGGACTTGCGATGCGCCAGGCGACAAAGACGCGGAAGACGGCCGAGACCGAGGTGACGGTGACGCTCGACCTCGACGGCACCGGGCAGTACGAGAACCGCACGGGCGTCGGGTTCTTCGATCACATGCTGGACCAGCTGGCGCGCCACGCGATTTTCGACCTGACGGTGCATGCCAAGGGCGACCTGCACATCGACGACCATCACACGGTCGAGGATGTCGGCATCGTGCTGGGCCAGGCGCTGGACGAGGCGCTGGGCGACAAGCGCGGCATCCGGCGCTATGGCGTCGTGCCTGCTGCCGATGGACGACGCGCTGGTGCGGGCGGCGCTGGACCTGTCCGGCCGGCCATTCCTGGTCTGGAAGGTCGATTTCGCCGCGCCGAAGATCGGCAGCTTCGACACCGAGCTGGTGCGCGAGTTCTTCACCGCGTTCGCGATGAATGCGCGCATGACGCTGCATGTCGAGCGGCTGGACGGCATCAACTCGCACCACGTCGCCGAAGCGGCCTTCAAGGCCGTGGCCCGGTCCTTGCGCGACGCGGTCGAGCCCGACCCGCGCGCGGGCCGGTGCCGCTGCCCTCGACCAAGGGCGCGCTCTGATGGAGACGCATCTCTACACCGTCCACCGGAAGGGCGAGCGGGGGATGCGCGTCGTCGGCGATCGCTTCTCCGTGCTGGCGCTGCTGTTCCTGCCGGGATGGCTGGTCTGGGAGCGGTTGTGGATCGCGAGCGCCGTGCTGCTGGCGGTGCTGGTCGGCTTGGCGCTGATCACGCCGCTCGCCGTCTGGCCCGCGCTTTCGGGGCGCGGCCGTCATCTGCGCCTTCGAAGGCGCCTCGATCATCCGCGCCGAGCTGCGCCTGCGCGGCTGGCGCGAGGCCGCCGTCGTCGAGGCGCGGACGGCCGACGGGGCGGAGGAGCTCTATCTGACCGGACAGCGCGGCATGACGACCGCGATCGTCGATTATGGCTCGGGCAATCTGCGCTCGGCCGAGAAGGCGTTCCAGCGGATGGCGGCCGAGGCCGGCGGGGGTGCCGTCGCTGGTCACCGCCGAGCCCGAGGCGGTCGCCCGGGCCGAGCGGATCGTGCTGCCGGGCGTCGGCGCTTTCGCCGACTGCCGGGCCGGGATTGCTGGCCATCCCGGGGCTGTTCGAGGCGATCCGCGCCAAGGTGGCCGGCCGGCACGCCCTTTCTCGGCATCTGCGTCGGCATGCAGCTGATGGCCACGCGCGGGCTCGAGCATGGCGAGACGCCGGGCTTCGACTGGATCGGCGGCGAGGTGGTGCGCCTGGCGCCCCGCGACCCGGCGCTGAAGGTGCCGCACATGGGCTGGAACGAGCTGGTCATCGACCGGGCGCACCCGCTGCTCGAGGGTATCGCGGACGGGCGACCACGCCTATTTCGTCCACTCCTACCACCTGCGCCCGCGGCGACCCGGCGGATCGCCTGGCGCATGTCGACTATGGCGAGCCGGTCACGGCCGCTGGTCGCGCGCGGCAACGTCGCCGGCACGCAGTTCCACCCGGAGAAGAGCCAGGCGACCGGGCTGCGCCTGATCGCCAATTTCCTGCGCTGGCGGCCCTGATCGGGGCCTCCATGGGCACCCTTATTCGGCAGCTGCGGGCGGCCGCTCGAGCTGTCCTTCGGCCGCGGCTGCGGCCGCGTCGCCCGAGCCCACCACCTCGACCTTGCGCCGCGCGAGCCTGAGCCCGTTCGCGGCGAACTCGGTGCGCAGGCGGTGATAGACCTCGCGGCGCAGCACGAACTGCGCCCGCGGCCGGCACTTGAACTTAACGCGCATCACCAGTGCGGAGTCGTCGTCGACGAAATAGACGCCCTGGCTCTTCAGCGGCTCGATGAATTTCGGCCCATGCTCGGGATGGGCCAGGAACTCCATGCCCAACCTTCTTCACCAGCCTGCGGAACGCCTCGGGGTCCGTGTCCGGCTCCATCCGGAACTGCAACTTGAAGATGACCCAGTCGCGGTTGTGGTTGGTGACGTGCTTCAGCTCGCCGAAGGGGACCGTGATGACGGCCCCTCGATGGTGCCGGAGCTGGAGCGAGCGCAGCGTGATCGCCTCGATCTCGCCCCGCAGATTGGCGGTCGAGCTCGATGTACTCGCCGATGCGGAATGCGTCGTCGACCAGGAAGAAGATGCCGGAGAAGATGTCGCGCACCAGCGTCTGGGCGCCGAAGCCGATGGCGATGCCGACGATGCCGGCCGAGGCGATCAGCGGCCCGATGTTGAGGCCGAGCGAGGCCAGCACGATCATCGCGACGACGATCGCGAGAAAGCCCAGCAGCATGTTGCGGCACATCGGCACCAGCGTGTCGAGCCGGGTGGCCGCGGGGATGCTGGACGGGTCGATGTCCTCGCCGCCGCCCGAAATGCGCGCCTCGGTGTGCAGGGCCGCCCGGATCAGGCGCCAGAGGATGTGCCCGAACAACAGCGTGATGCGCGATGTCGAAGATCATGCCGGCCCAGATCGGCGCCCCCTCGCCCTTGGCCAGCCGCCAGAGATCGAGCCCCCAAAGGCGCGCCACCACGTAGATCGCCAGGATCTCGATCAGCACGCGCCAAGCACCCTGAAAGGCGCTCCGCAGCCGCATCGACGTCATGGTGTCGCGCCGGAACAACGGCCTGGTTGAGCTCCATGCCCAGCCGATCGAGGATCGGCAGGAGCAGATAGACGACGACGGTGCCGATCGGCCCGTAGAGCCGATGCACCCCCGTCTCGAGCCAGTGCGCGAGCCAATAGGCCCAGGCGACAAAGACATAGATGCCCATCAGGGCCGGCGAGGCGGCGATCAGGATACGCCCGAGCGGGCCGTGCTCTGACGGCTCGCCGAAGAAGGCGGCGGTGCCCGCGCGCACCTTTTCGGCACGCCGGACGATGTCGACGGCCAGAACCGCGGCGACGATGGTGCCCGAGATGGCCACCGTCGTCAGCGCCGGCGGGAAGCCGAGGCCGAGATTGTAGAACATGCCGGCCAGCAGCCAGCCGCCGGCGCCGAGGAGCGTCACCCGGCGCATCATCCGGTGGATGTGCGCGGCCGTCGCGTCCTCGAGCGGGGCGATGCGGATCGCCGGGGCGTCCGGCGCAAACGCCCGGCGCGAGAGGACGATGAAGGCCCAGCTCCACGAGACCCCGGCGTGGTAGATCCAGACCTGCCCTTCGAGCGGCCCGAGCAGGCCGAGCAGGGGCGGTGCGGCCAGCCGTGTCGCAGCGACAAAGGCCGGGATCGGGGCGAGCTCGAGCACCAGCATCGCCGATGTGCGCACGACGCGTTCCCAGTAGCCGGCGCCAGGCGCAGCCGCCAGCCAGCGGCGCCATGGGCGGGTGATCGCCGATCACCGCGGCGGCAGCGGCCACGCCCGCGACGATCAACAGCGCCGAGCCCAGCAGCATGCCGCCGATGCCCGCCTTGGCGCGCGCGAGCGCAGCGACGACGTCAGGGCGCCCGCTCGTCGAGATTGGCGATCGCGACCGCCCAGCGCGCGACCCGCTCCCCGATCGTGGCACCCATCTGGCCGAGGCGCATCTCGATCGCCGCCCACCCATCCATCGTTGGCGGCGCGGCCGCGGCCTGCGCCTCGGCACGACGGACGAGCTCGTCGCGCAGCAGGGCGCGGATCTCGGCGTCGGTCAGGCGCGAAAGCAGCGCGTCGACCTCGGGCGGCGTCAGCTCCTGCGGGATGGACGGTGCGGGAGGATCGGCGGTCTGCGCGGCAGCCGGCGCGGCCAGGCCGACCGCGAGCGCCAACGCCAGCATGATCTGTGGAAGGCGGAAGAGTTGCATTGCCTCACCCTGCCCGCCGGCGCGCGCCGCTCCCCCGGGCTGCCGCATGCTAGCCCGCGTGCCGCCCGCGCACCAGAGCCGGTGATCAGAGCCGGTGATCAGAGCCGGTGATCAGAGCCGGTGGTCAGAGATAGCCGGCGATGATCTCGGCCATCCGCTCGGGCCCCAGGATCGGCGGCAGCATGGTCATCAACCGGCCATCCCGGTCGAACAGGTAGATGAAGCTGCCATGCGCGTAGACAGGACCCTCCGGCCCGTCGAAGACCTCCTGCGCCTCGACCTGGAAAGCCGCCCGCGCCGCTGCCAGCGCCGTCTCCGAGCCGGTCAGCCCGATCAGGCGCGGATGCCATTTTGCCAGCGCCGAGCGCATCGTCTCGGGCGTGTCGCGGGTCGGGTCGACGGTGATCAGGATCGGCGTCAGCGCGGCCGCGCGGCCGCCCAGCAGGTCCAGCGCCGCGCCGAGCTGCGGCAGCGCCACCGAGCAGATCGCCTGGCAGCCGGCATAGCCGAAGAAGACCGCCAACGGCCGCCCGGCGAAATCGGCCTCGGTCACTTCGCGCCCGGTCTGGTCGGTCAGCCGGAAGCGGAGCTGGAGGTCGGCTGGAAAGGGGGCCGGCTGGGCGCCTGCCGCCGAGGGCGCGGGCGCGCCGCGCATGCCCGGCGGCCGCCATCTTGAGCGAGAGCAAGGCGACGAAGCAGAGCGCGACGCCCAGCGACATGGCCCGTCCGGCCCGCCTCGCCTGGTCCGGACGGGGCGCCATCAATAGTTCTCCTCGATGAACGCCTCGTCCGCCTCGGCGCCGAGCCCGAGATAGCCGTTCTTTCCGAGCGCCTCCTGCACGGCCGGATCGTAGCGGAACCACGGGCCATCCTTCTTCGCCAGATCCTTGTGCTCGCGCTTCCAGGCCCGCGACCAGCGCTCGGCCTTGGCCCAGGCGTCGTGTCCCTCCCGCCGGATCAGGAAGACCTGGTAGAACTTGGTGGCCGTCAGCTGCGGGTCGCCGACCAGCAGGCCGTCCACCGTGACCGTCTGCCCGCAATAGGGCGCGAGGTCGACCGTCGCCCCGGTGAACAGCGGCTGGGCGTTCTTGGCAGCGAGGACCAGCGCGCCGTCCGGTTCACGCAGCAACGCCATCTGCCGCGCGCCGCCGCCGCAATCGGCGGGGCAATCGCCGGTGAGCGCGCAGATGACGTCGACGACCTTGGCCCGGAACGTGGCGTTCTCGCGGCCCTGCAGGTTGTCCCAGCCGGTGACCTGGCTGCCCTCGGCGAACTCGCCCTCGGCGAGCGCCGGCGCGGCGGTCAGCATGGCGGCGAAGCCCAATGTGACGGCAGCGAGCCTCATTTCCTGGTCACCTCCGGCGGGATGGCGAAATCGGGCGTGACCCCGAAATCCTCGTGGCTGTGATTGGTGATGCCGTTGTCGGCGACCTGCTCGACCAGCAGGTAGTTGATGCCGTCGCGCCGGTGCAGGATGCCGTCGGCGACCACCTGATGGCTCTGGACGTCCAGAAGCGTGCCGTTCGCAACGTTGGGGTCGCCCTGCCACTTGACGACCATGTAGACGGTGCCGTCCTCGGTCAGGATGCCGACCGGAATGCCGCCCGCCGCGCACCAGATCGCGCAGGTATGGTGCGCCGTCCCGACCACCGCCTCGGGCCCGCCCATCACGCCCGAGAAGTAGCACCAGGTGTCGATCATCTCGCCCGTGACCTGAACGCGCTCGCCCTCGGCGGCGCCTGCAGGCCAGGCGGCGAGCATCGCCAGCACGGCGGCCGTCATGCCTCGCATTGGCTCCCCTCCCCTTGCCGTTGCGGCAGCAGGATGGTCGCGACCCCCGTTCACGGTCCAATCACGATTTCGGCGGGTCGCCGGTTCTGCGGTTCTGCGGTTCTGCGGTCGCTTCGGGTTCTGCGGTTCGGCGCGGCGCGCGGGGTTTGCGTCCGGCCGCGTCCGGGGTATGGCGGCGGGCCAAGACGGGAGCCGGCCATGATCCTCTACCCCGCCATCGACCTCAAGGACGGCAAATGCGTCCGCCTGCTGCGCGGCGAGATGGATGCGGCGACCGTCTTCAACGACGATCCCGCCGCGCAGGCGCGCGCCTTCGCCGGGGCCGGCTGCCGCTGGCTGCATCTCGTGGACCTCGACGGCGCCTTTGCCGGACGGGCGGTCAACGGGGCGGCCGTCGAGGCGATCCTGGCGGGGGTCTCGATCCCGGCGCAGCTGGGCGGCGGCATCCGTGACATGGCCGCCATCGAGGGCTGGCTCGGCCGCGGCGTGGCGCGGGTCATCCTCGGCACGGCTGCGGTCCGCGACCCGGCGCTTGTGCGCGACGCCGCCCGGGCCTTTCCCGGCCGAATTGCCGTCGGGGTCGACGCGCGCGCCGGCCGCGTCGCCGTCGCGGGCTGGGCCGAGACGACCGATCTCTCGGCGCTCGACCTCGCCCGCCGGGTCGAGGACGCCGGCGTCGCCGCGATCGTCTACACCGACATCGACCGCGACGGCGCCATGGCCGGCCCGAACGTCGATGCGACCGCGGCCCTTGCCCGCGCCGTCGCCATCCCGGTCATCGCCTCGGGCGGCGTCTCCTCGCTCGACGACCTGCGCGCCCTGCGCGACTGCGGCGCGCCGCTCGACGGCGTGATCTCGGGCCGCGCGCTCTATGACGGCCGGATCGACCCGGCCGAGGCGCAGCGGCTGCTGGATCAGCCGGGGCGCTGACCATCGGCATCGCTGCGCGGGCGTTCGCGCCTTGGTGCCGGACCCGCGACGTCTCGCGCTGGCCTCGTCGGACGTCCGAGGCTATGGAGAGCGCAACTTGCAACGCCCGGACAACGCATGCTCAAGACGCGCATCATCCCCTGCCTCGACGTCAAGGACGGTCGCACGGTCAAGGGTGTCAACTTCGTCGACCTGGTCGATGCGGGCGACCCGGTCGAGCAGGCCCGCGCCTATGATGCGGCAGGTGCCGACGAGCTCTGCTTTCTCGACATCACGGCCAGCCACGAAGCCCGCGGCACCCTGCTCGACGTCGTGCGGCGCACGGCCGAGCAGTGCTTCATGCCGCTGACGGTCGGCGGCGGCGTGCGCACGCTGGAGGACATACGCCAGCTGCTCCTGGCCGGCGCCGACAAGGTCTCGATCAACACCGCGGCCGTGCGCGATCCGGACTTCGTCTCGGCCGCGGCGGCCAGATTCGGCGCGCAATGCATCGTGGTCGCGATCGACGCCAAGGCCACCGGGCCCGGCGCCTACGAGATCTTCACGCATGGCGGCCGGCAGCCGACCGGCATCGACGCCGTCGTCTTCGCCCGGGCGATGGAGGCGCGCGGCGCGGGCGAGATCCTGCTCACCTCGATGGACCGCGACGGCACGCGCGCCGGCTTTGATCTCGGCCTGACGCGCGCCGTCGCCGAGGCCGTGAGCATCCCGGTCATCGCCTCGGGCGGGGTGGGTACGCTCGACCACCTGGTCGAGGGCGTGGTCGAGGGCCATGCCTCGGCCGTGCTGGCGGCGTCGATCTTCCATTTCGGCCAGCACTCGATCGCCGAGGCCAAGGCGCACCTGGCGCGCGCCGGCATAGCGGTGCGGCCATGAGCGGCGACGCCGAGGTGCTGCAGCGGCTCGCGGCGACGATCCTGGCACGGCGGGGCGCCGACCCGGCCGGCTCCCACACCGCCCGGCTGCTGGCGAAGGGCCCGGCAAAGTGCGCCCAGAAGTTCGGCGAAGAGGCGGTCGAGGCGGTGATCGAGGCGGCGCGCGGAGACCGGGAGGCTTTGGTGCGCGAATCGGCGGATGTGCTCTACCACCTGATGGTCATGCTGGCGGCGCGCGATGTGCGATTCGACGAGGTGCTGGCCGAGCTCGCCCGGCGCGAAGGCGTCTCGGGTGTCGCGGAGAAGGCGTCGCGCCCGCGCGAGTGACCGAGGTTCAGCCGGGTGGTCAGCCGGGAGGCTTCAGCCGGGAGGGCGCGTCGCGAGATGCCGCGCGATGAAGGCTCCGGCGTGCGCCACGGTCTCGTCGGCCTCGCTGATGAGGCCAATGAAGATCGGCCAGGCATGCGGCAGCCCGCGCCAAAGCTCGATCTGGACGTCGCCGCCGCCGCGGCGGAGCGCGTCAGCGATCGCCGTCGCCTCGTCCATCAGGATCTCGCTGCGGCTCGCCGTGATCAGAGCGGGCGGCGGGTCACGCCAATCGCCGAAGAGGGGAGAGGCGAGCGGGTCCGTCGGGTCGTGATCGCCCAGATAGAAGCGGATGACCTCGTCGATCCGGCCGGCCGGCAGCATGACGTCGCGCCGGGCATTGCGCGTCAAGCTCGGCTGGCGCCCGGTGAGGTCGACCCATGGCGAGAAGCCGACGATGCAGGCGGGCGGCGGCAGCCCGTCGCGCGCCGCGCGGAGCAGCAGGGCAAAGGCCAGGCCGCCGCCGGCCGAGTCGCCCGCGACGGCGATCGCGTCGTACCCCGTCGCGAGGAGATGGCGGTACGCGGCCATCGCATCGTCGAGCGCCGCCGGGAAGCGGTGCTCGGGCGCCAGGCGGTAATCGGGCAACAGGCAGCGCACGCCCGCGGCGCCGGCCAGCGCCGCGCCGAGATGGCGGTGCGTCCGCGCCGAGCCGGCCAGGTAGGCGCCGCCATGCAGATAGAGGATCGCCCTTCCGGGGGCCGACCGGCCAGCGCTCGCCCAGGTCACCGGGACATCGACGGCTCTGGCCGACGTGCGCCGGTCGTCGGGCAGGGATCACCTCGAGAGTGAACTGCGCGTTTGCGGGCGCGACGAAGAAGCGAGCCGCGTTGCGCTCGAGCTGCCGGCGCATCCGCAGCGGGTCGCGCATGCGCTTGAGCGGCTGCTTCGCCGTCAGCCGCAGCCATAGATTGAGCGCGCGGAGCCTGAGGCGCACTTGCCTCAAACTCCGCGGCGGCGCTCGATCGCTTCCCAGATCAGCGCCGCGGCGTTGACGCCGTCGAAGCGCTCGAGCTCCTGGATGCCGGTCGGCGAGGTCACGTTGATCTCGGTCAGGCTTTGGCCGATCACGTCGATGCCGGTGAAGATCAGCCCACGCTCGCGCAGCACCGGAGCCAGGCGCGCGCAGATCTCGCGGTCGCGGTCGGTCACCACGGCCTTTTCGGCCCGGCCGCCGACATGCATGTTCGACCGGGTCTCGCCGGCCTGCGGCACGCGGTTGATGGCGCCGGCGACCTCGCCGTCGACCAGGATGATTCGCTTGTCGCCCTTGGCGACATCGGGGACGAACTTCTGCACCATCATCGGCTCGCGGCTGATCTGCTCGAACAGCTCGTGCAGCGCGGCGAGGTTCGAGTCGGCCTCGGGCAGCCGGAAGACGCCGGCGCCGCCGTTGCCGTAAAGGGGCTTGATGATGATGTCGCCATGCTCGAGCCGGAAGTCGCGGATCGCCTGCAGCGAGCGGGCGACCATGGTCGGCGGCATGAGATCGCGGAACTCCAGGACGAGGATCTTCTCAGGGCAGTTGCGCACCCAGAACGGATCGTTCACCACCAGCGTCTTCGGGTGGATCATCTCCAGCAGGTGCGTGTTGGTGATATAGGCCATGTCGAAGGGCGGGTCCTGCCGCAGCAGGACGACATCGACCTCCGCCAGGTCCTGCACCCGCCGCTCGCCGAGCGTGGCGTGGTCGCCCTCGACGGGCCGCACCTCGAGGTCGTGCCCGGCCGCGAGCAGTCGCCCGTCCCGCCAGCTGAGATCCGGCACCTGATAGTAGAACAGGCTGTGCCCGCGCGCCTGCGCCTCGAGCGCCAGTCGGAAGGTGCTGTCGGCACGGATGTTGACGGACCCGATCGGGTCCATCTGGATGGCAACACGCAGCATGCGTCCTCCGAACGGCGGTCAGCTCGCCGCGGGCGCTCCGGCAGCGGATGCCTGGCGACGCGGGTCGTCGATCGTCAGCACATGGCTGACCACCCTGGCAACCCCCGGCGTTTCGCTGGCATGCGCGATCACCTTCGAGAGTTCCTCGCGCGAGCGCGCCAGCCCGTCGAGGTGCACCACCTTATCCACCGTCTCGACGTTGTAGTTGACCGAGCTGACCTGCCCATCGCTCACCAGCGCCAGGCGGAGTTGGTTCGAGATCCAGGCGTCCTCGAGATAGGCCATCGTTCCCGAGTCCTCGGCCACGGTCAGCTCGTCCTCGACGGCGGTGACCCCCGGCGTCGCCCAAGCAAGCTCGGTCGCCGTGATCTTGTCTTCACGCGTCGGCACCGTGCCGGTCAGCAGCACCCTGCCCTCGACGACGTCGATCGAGACGTCCGAGAAGAGCCGGGCCGAGTGGCTGAGCAGCCTCTTGTTCAGGCCCAGGGCGATGTCCGTGTCGCGCAGAGCGTCCTTGGTCGTACGCTCCTGCGACACGGACCGCGTCAGAACGACGCCGGCCGTGCCGACGGCCACCGGCGCGCACGCCGTCGGAGCCAGCGCGCAGAGCGCCAGCAAGCTTCCACACCGCTTTCCGGATCACTTTCTTCTCCGCTCGTCCGCCTCATTGCCCGTAGAAGGCTCGTCTGCCTCAATGCTCGTCGAAGCCGCGGGCGTTCTCGATGATCCGAATCTGACCGTCCGGCCCGACAAGGGCCACATCGAAACGGCAGACCGGCTGGACGCCCGTCTCGTTCTGGATGCGCATGATATAGGAGAGCGCCGCATTCTCCAAGCGCCGCCACTGCCGAGCGCTCACCGGAGCCTCGGCGTCGGGCCGACAGCGCTTGACCTCGACGAAGACGATCTGGCCCGCCTGCTCGAGCACCAGATCGAGCTCGCCCTCGGGTGTCCGCAGGCGACGATGGCGGATGGTCGCCGACCGGGCGCAGTAGTCTCGGGCAACCGCCTCCTCGGCGGCAGCCCCGCTCTGCCAGTTCGTGCGGCCGCGATGCCGCGTGGCCGGCGAGCTGCACGATGGGGTCGGCTGGAAACGCTCGGCCTTGAACTGGAACACGCGCCGCCTCCGACCCCTTTTCGTTCGGCTATTGTTCTAATATACGACCCGATCGGCGTCAACGCCCGGCCAGTTCCAGGGCGCGCGCATAGACCCGCCGGCGCGGCAGTCGCAGTCGCTCGGCAACGGCGCCGACGGCCTCCTTGATCGAGAGTGTCGCCATCGCCTCGGTCAGCGCCGCGTCGAGATCGCCGCCGGGATCGGGCGTGCGTCGGCCCTGGCGGACCGACGACGATGACCACCTCGCCCTTCGGAGTCTCCTGGGCGGCATAGGTGCTGGCGAGCTCGCCGAGTTCGCCCTGCCGCACCTCCTCGAAGCGTTTCGTCAGCTCGCGCGCGACAGCCGCCGCGCGCGCTTCCCCGAGGATCTGCGCCATGTCGCCCAGCGTCGCCGCCAGTCGGCGTGGCGATTCGAAGGCGACGAGGGTTGCCCGCAGGCCGGAAACCTCGGACAGGGCACTGCGCCGCGCCGCACTCTTCGGCGGCAGGAACCCCAAAAATAGGAAGCGGTCGGTGGGCAGACCCGAAACCGACAGCGCCGCGAGCAGCGCCGATGGCCCAGGCACGGAAAGCACCTGATGCCCCGCCGCCCGTGCAGCCTCGACGAGGCGGTAGCCCGGATCGGCGATGAGCGGCGTTCCCGCGTCGGAGGCGTAGGCGACGCTCTTGCCCTCAGCGAGCCACGTCATGATCTGCGGGCGGCGCGCCTGGCCGTTGCGGTCGTGATAGGCGACGATCGGCCGGCCGCCCAGCGAAAGCCCATGCATCTGCAGCAGGACCCGTGTCCGCCGCGTGTCCTCGCAGGCGAGCACGTCCGCCCGGCCGAGCACGTCGAGCGCCCGCAGCGTGATGTCGGCGGCGTTGCCGATCGGCGTCGCGACCAGATAGAGACCGGGCGCAAGTGGCGATGGGGCTACACCGGCTGTCGGCTCCGGCAGGCGGCCGGGCGCGCGCCGTTTACTTTGCCGGCCGTCGCTCATACCGTCCAGCCGGTCCGGGGCGATCCAGCAGTTTTGGCGCGCCGGGAGCGGACCCGGTAAGCCGAGTGAGAGAGAGCCATGCTGCGACTGTCCCGACCGACCGTTCCCCGATCGACCGTTGCCCGACCGACGGCTGCCCGCCTGACCGTTGCCCGCCTGGCGCTGCACTGCGCTACCATCATCGGCATCCTTACCGCAGCCGCCTGTACACCGACCACTAACGCGGGCGGCGGCGCGACTCCAGCCAGCGGTTCCGAGGCGCGTGTCGATGTCGCGGAGCCCGTCCTCGTGGCGCTGCTGACGCCCACCAGCTCGTCCAATCCCGGCGCCGCCCAGCTGGGGCAGGCGCTCGAGAACGCCGCCCGCATGGCGGCGGCCGACCTGAACGATCCGCTCCTCCGCCTGCAGGTCTACGACACCGGCGGCGAGCCCGGCCGCGCCGCCGCCGCGGCGAGCCAGGCGGCGGCCGACGGCGCCGAGCTGATCCTCGGGCCGCTCTTTGCCGAAAGCACGCGCGCGGTCGCTGGCCCCGCCTCCGGCAGCGGGCTCAACGTCATCTCGTTCTCGACCGACAGCAGCGTCGCCGGCGGGCCGGTCTTCCTCTCGGGATTCCTGCCCGAAATGGCGGCGCGGCGGATCACGAGCTATGCCAGCGGGCAGGGCTACGCGCCGGTCGGGGTTCTTTATCCCGATACCGATTACGGCCGGCTGGCGCTGCGCGGGGCCGAGACGGGCGTCGGTCCCGCGATCGCCGTGCGCACCTCCTACCCGCGCACCAATGAGGGCATCCCGCCGGCTGCCGACGGACTTTGCGGCACGGGTCCAGCAGACGGACGCGCGCGGTCTGCTGCTCGCTGACAGCGGGCAGGGCCTGCAGTACGTGGCTGCCCTGCTGGCCGATGCTGGGCTGGGCGCGCCGAACCAGCGGTTCCTCGGGCTGGGCGAGTGGGACACGCGCTCCACCTTGGAAAGCCCGGCTCTCGCCGGGGGCTGGTTCGCCTCGGCCGATCCCGGCGCCTTGCGCGGCTTTGTCGAGCGCTATCGCGGCCGCTATGGCACGGTGCCGCCGCAGCTTGCGGTCCTCGGCTACGACGCCGTGCAGATCGCCGGGCAGCTGCTGGCCGAGGCCCGGCAGACCGGCTCTGGCGAGCCGTTCGCCCGCGCGGCGATCACGAGACCCCAGGGCTTCACCGGCGCCATCGGGCCAATTCGCTTCTTTCCGGATGGCCTTGGCGAGCGCAGCATGGCGATCCTCGAGGTCGGGCCGGGCGCCTTCCAGGTCGTCGATCCTGCGCCGACGGCGTTCGGAGCGGGCAGCTGACCCTCGCCTCGGGCACGCAATCGCTCCGGGCAGAGGCGGGCGGCCGCGATAGGCATCGCACCTTCGCAGGCCTGGCGCACCTGGTCGACGCGCCTTCCCGGCTCGCGGACCTGGAAGCGGTCATGGCCGGCCTTGACCGGCTCGCGGCGGGGGCAGGGACCGCCGAGGAGCTGCGCCGCGGCGCCTTCGAGCTTCTGGCCGAGACGCTCGCCACGGGTCGCGAGCGCATCATGACCGGCTTTACGAAGCACCCTGCCGCCGGCCTCAGGATCGCGCGCTCGATCGCGCACGTGACCGACGTGGTCGTTGCCGGCGCGGTTCATCTTGCGACCGCGCATCTGCATCCGGCACCGGTCCGCACGCGGTCGGAGCGGCTCGCGGTCGCTGCGGTCGGCGGCTATGGCCGGGGCGAGATGGCGCCCTTTTCGGACGTCGATCTGCTGTTCCTGACGCCCTACAAGCGCACGGCCTGGACCGAAAGCGTCATCGAGAGCGTGCTCTACCTGCTCTGGGACCTGCGTCTCAAGGTCGGCCAGTCCGTGCGGTCGATCGACGATTCGCTGCGCCTCGCGCGCGACGACATGACGATCCGCACGGCACTGCTCGAGATGCGCTTCGTCTGCGGCGACCGCGGGCCG
Source organism: uncultured Bacillaceae bacterium (assembly GCA_963763245.1). Taxonomy (GTDB): domain Bacteria; phylum Pseudomonadota; class Alphaproteobacteria; order Rhodobacterales; family Rhodobacteraceae; genus Thermohalobaculum. Next base: position 180,390 of record CAVXNU010000017.1, on the reverse strand, counting down.
TTCGACACGCTCGACGAGCGGCTGTGGGACGAGCTCTTTCTGCGCACCGGCCCCGAATTCGTCGAGGCCAAGATGGCCGAGCGCGACGCCCGGCACGAGCGGCATGGCGGCTCGCGCTATTTGCTCGAGCCGAACGTCAAGGAATCGAAGGGAGGTCTGCGCGACCTGCAGACGCTGCACTGGATCTCGCGCTATCTCTACCGCACGCGCTCGGCCTGGGACCTCGTCCGGCTGGGCGTGTTCGAAGAGGACGAGGTGCGCCGCTTCGCCGAGGCCGCCAAGTTCATCTGGGCGGTGCGCTGCCATCTGCACGAGCTCGCGGGGCGGCCACAGGAGCAGCTGACCTTCGATCGCCAGGTCGAGATCGCCGGCCGGATGCGGTATTCCGAGCACGACGGGCGGATCGCGGTCGAGCACTTCATGCACGACTACTTCCGGCACGCCAAGGCCGTCGGCGACCTGACCCGCATCTTCTCGGCGGCCCTCGAGGCGCAGCACGCCAAGTCGACGCCGGCGCTGTCGATGCTCCTCCAGGCGCTCAGCTTCCGCACCTCGCGTGCCGGGGCGGCCGAGCCCTTCACGGTGCAGGGCGGGCGACTGACGGTCCGCGACGACACGATCTTCCGCGAGGATCCCGTCAACATCCTGCGCCTCTTCCGCGAGGCGGCGCGGACTGACGCCCGCATCCACCCGGCCGCGATGCGGCTGGTCACGCAGAGCCTCGACCTGATCGACGACCGCTTGCGCAACGACGCGGAGGCGAACGCGCTGTTTCTCGAGATGCTGTGCGACCGCCGGCATGCCGAGTGGGTGCTGCGCATCATGAACGAGACCGAGGTGCTCGGCCGTTTCGTTCCGGCATTCGGCCGCATCGTCGCTATGATGCAGTTCAACATGTACCACCACTACACGGTGGACGAGCACATCATCCGCACGATCGGCGTGTTGAACCAGATCGAGCGGCTCGAAGCCAGCGAGGAGCACCCGGTCGCCACCGAGATCCTGAAGGGCGAGCTCAATCGGCGCGTGCTCTACGTCGCCCTGCTGCTGCACGACATCGGCAAGGGCGATGCCCGCGACCATTCCGAGGTCGGCGCCGAGATCGCCAAAGGGCTCTGCCCGCGTCTGGGCTTGACCGAAGCCGAATGCGACACGGTGACGTGGCTCGTGCGCCACCACCTGCTGATGTCCGACACCGCGCAGAAACGCGACATCGCCGACCCGCGAACCGTCGCCGATTTCGCGGCGGTCGTGCAGAGCCCGCAGCGGCTGCGCCTGCTGCTGGTGCTGACTGTCTGCGACATCAGGGGCGTGGGCCCCAGCGTGTGGAACAACTGGAAGGCGCAGCTCCTGCGCAACCTCTACTGGGATGCGCGGGACGTGCTGACGGGCGGCAGCGAACAGGAGAGCCAGTCCCGCCGCGTCGAGGGGGCGCGTGCGGAGCTCTCAGGGGCGCTCGGCGACTGGCCCGAAGCGGCACGCGATGCCGAGATCGGGCGGCACTACGCGCACTACTGGCTGGGCCTGGACACGGCCACGCACGCGATCTTTGCCGAGTTGGCCCGCGATTCCGAGGGCAGCCAGATGGCGACGCGCTTCCTGCCCGACGAGAGCCGCGACGCCACCAAGGCCTGCCTCTACATGGCCGACCATCCGGGGCTTTTCTCGCGCATGGCGGGCGCGTTCGCGCTGGCCGGCGCCGATGTGGTCGACGCGCGCAGCTATACCACGAACGACGGCATGGCGACCTCGGTCTTCTGGATCCAGGATGGCGACGGACACCCGTTCGAGGCCGAGCGCCTGCCCAAGCTGCGGCGTACCATCGAGCGCACGCTGCGCGGCGAGGTGATCGCCCGCGCGGTCCTGAAGGAGCGCGACAGGCCCAAGCGGCGCGAGCGCGACTTCGCCGTGCCGACGCGCCTCGTCTTCGACAACGACGCATCCGAGCTCTATACGGTGATCGAGGTCAATGCACGCGACCGACCCGGTCTGCTGCACGACCTGACGCGCACGCTGGCGGCGCTCCACGTCAACATCTTCACGGCGATCATCGCCACCTATGGCGAGCACGCGGTGGACGTCTTCTACGTCAAGGACCTGTTCGGGCTGAAAATCCGCTCCAAGGCGAAGTTCGCTCAGATCGAGCGCCGCCTGGTTGCCGCCGTCGAGGGCGCAGGGGGCGCCGCAGAGGGCGCCGCAGGGGGCGCCGCAGGGGGCCGCCGCCGCGCGACGCTCGCCGGAAGGCGGCGAACGGCAGGAAGCCGCGCCCGGCGATGACGTCCGAGGCTGACCTTTCACCGCCGGCGCTGATGGCATGCACTCCGACCGCGGGGCAGATGTTGCGGCAGCTTGAGCGGTTCAGGCATCGTCTCGACCCGTCGACAGCCGATGAAAAGGGGCCGGCCGCCGATACGGCCGGCTCTCTCCGTTTCGGATGGAAGGCCTCGTCGTGAGCAACCGGCCGATCCGACTGCTGCTCGACTTTCTGACGGTTGGCGGCTGGACGCTGGTCAGCCGCGTGCTCGGCTTCGCGCGCGACGTGATGATCGCCGCCTTCCTCGGCGCAGGCCCCGTCGCCGAGGCGTTCTTCGTCGCCTTCCGGCTGCCGAACATGTTCCGCCGCTTCTTCGCCGAGGGCGCGTTCAACATGGCCTTCGTGCCGCTCTTCGCGAAACGGATCGAGGCCGAGGGCGAAGCCAGCGCCCGACGCTTTGGCGAGGAGGCGCAGGCGGTTCTCTTCGCCGCGCTCGTCGCGCTGACCGTGATCGCCGAGATCGCCATGCCGTGGATGGTGCTGGCGCTGGCCAGCGGCTTCGAAGGCGAGCAGTTCGAGCTCGCCGTGCTCTACTCGCGCATCGGCTTCCCCTACATCCTCTTCATCTCGCTGACCGCCCTTTATTCGGGCGTGCTGAACTCCTTCGGCCGGTTCGCCGCGGCGGCGGCCGCCCCGACGCTGCTGAACCTGACGCTGATCGCCGCCATGCTGCTCGCCTGGTGGCAGGACCTCGACATGGGCCTGACGCTGACCTGGTCCGAGGTGCTCGCCGGCATCCTGCAACTCGCGCTGGTCATCTGGGCCGCGTGGCGCATCGGCATGGCGATGGAGCTGAAATGGCCGCGGCTGACGCCGGAGGTGCGCCGGCTGATCCGCATCGGCATCCCGGGCGTGCTCGCCGGGGGCGTGGTGCAGATCAACCTGGTGGTCGGAACGCAGGTCGCGAGCTATTTCGAAGGGGCCGTCGCCTGGCTTTCCTATGCCGACCGGCTTTATCAGCTGCCGCTCGGCGTCGTCGGCGTGGCGATCGGCGTCGTGCTGCTGCCCGAGCTCTCGCGACGCTTTCGGGCGGGCGACGCCGCTGGCACGCGCGACGCGCTCAACCGTGCCGCCGAGTTCACGCTGGTGCTGACGCTGCCGGCCGCCATCGCGCTGATGGTGATCCCCGAGCTGATCTGCCGGGTGCTCTATCAGCGCGGCGCGTTCGACGCCTTCGACACGCAGCAGACGGCGCTGGCGCTCGCCGTCTATGCCGCCGGCTTGCCGAGCTTTGTCATGCAGAAGGTGCTGCAGCCGGCCTTCTTCGCCCGCGAGGACACGCGCACGCCGCTGCGCTATGCGGCTCTGTCGATGATCGTGAATGTCGCGGTGGCGATCGGCCTGGCGCCGGTGATCGGCTTCGTCGCCGCGGCGCTCGGCACGACCATCGCCGGATGGATCAACGCCGCTCTGCTCTGGTGGGGCGTCCGGCGGCTGGACGGCGCGATCGATGCCGACAGCCGGCTGCGCCGCCGGATACCGCGCATCGCGCTCGCGGCCGCACTGACCGGGGCTTTGGCGCTCGGCATGGCCCAAGCTGCGGAGACGTTCCGCCCCGATCTGCCCATCGTGGCGCTTTTTGCGATCGTGGTGCTGGCGCTGCCGGCCTATGCTCTCCTGGCGCTTGCCATCGGTGCGTTCGCCCTGGGCGATTTGCGGGCCGCCCTGCGTCGCAAGGCGGGATAGCCGACCGCGCGGGTTGACCTTTCTTTGACGGTCGCCCTCTGTCGCCGATCCCTCCGCCGAGTTTCACGGCCGGCGCGGACTTCGTGCCGGCGCGGATTGTGATCGAGCACCTGATGGCTTACGGTGCGCATCGCTTCCGCGGCGGGATCTTTCGGGCCGCCCTGCGCCTCCATGGGCTGGCCATGCTGAGATTTCTGTTCGTTCTTCTGTCTGTCGTCGTGGTCCTTGCGGGGTGCACGGGCCAGCGGCTGCTGCCTGCCGCCGAGGTACCGCCTGTCCACGCGCCGCTGATCCCTGGTTATCAGGACATACGCGCCTGGGGCGACGTGGCGCCGCCCAACGCCGATGCGCAGCTCGCCAAGATCCGGGAGCAGATCCGCGCACGGGCGCGGAACGAGGGCCAGTTGCCGAACGGCGGCAAGTACGACGTGCTTGTCCTCTCGGGCGGCGGATCGGACGGCGCCTACGGCGCAGGCCTGCTGAACGGCTGGACCGCGCGCGGCGAAAGGCCGGAGTTCCAGCTCGTCACCGGGATTTCGACCGGGGCGCTGATTGCGCCGTTCGCCTTCCTGGGGCCGGACTATGACGACGAGCTCGAGCGGTTCTACACGACGACGCGGACCCAGGATGTGGTCGAGCTCAGCATCCTGCGGGCCCTGTTCGGCTGGGCGCTGGGGCTGACCGACGTCACGCTGCTGCAGGTGACGCTCGACAACGTGCTCACCGACGAGATGATCAACCGCATCGCCGAGGAGCACGCCAAGGGGCGGCGGCTTTGGATCGGCACGACCAACCTCGATGCGCAGCGCCCGGTGATCTGGGACATCGGCGCCATCGCTTCCTCGGACCGTCCGAACAAGCGCGAGCTGATCCGCGACGTCCTGCTGGCCTCGTCGGCCATTCCGGGGGCCTTCCCGCCGGTCCAGTTCACCGTCGACATCGCCGGCAAGCGCTATTCCGAGATGCATGTGGACGGCGGCGTCACGCGCCAGCTCTTCGTCTATCCGCGGCAGATGCGGCTGGACCAAGAGCTCGCGCAGTCCCGCACCGGCATGGACCTCGGGACGATCTACGTCATCCGGAACACCAAGCTCGACCCCGACTACAACCCGGTCAGCGCGAATGTGCTGCGCATCACGGAACGGTCCATCTCGACGCTGATCAAGGCGGCGGGCGTCGCCGATGTGCAGGTGATCGAGGACCAGGCGAACCGGGACGGCTGGGCGCTGAAGATCACGGCGGTGCCCGGCAGCTTCAGCGAGGTCGAGAACGAGCTCTTCGATCCCGTCTACATGCGCGCGCTCTACGAGGTGGGCTTCGAGCGCGCGCTGACCGGCGACCCCTGGGAGACGGTGCTCGGCCCGGGCGGCGAGCCGGTCCGCGACGAAGGCAAGATGCCGCCGCCCGGCTGACGCTTGGGCCTCAGCCCGCCGCCGATTGCCGGGACGGCGCCTCGCTGGCTCCGACCCGCGCCTCGAGCTGCGACAACATCTCGTCGATCGCCGGGTCGCGCGGCGCGGTCAGGCTGATGCAGAGCATCGCCTGGCTCTGCAGGATCAGGCCGTCCGCCAACGGCCGCAGGTGGTTGGCCCTGAGCGTCGCGCCAGAGGTCGTGATGTCGATGATCGCCTCGGCGGTGAGGTTCTTCGGCCCGGCCTCGGTCGCGCCTTGGCTGTCGACGAGGCGATAGTCCGCCACGCCATGCCGACGCAGAAAGGCGCGCGCGAGGTTGTGGTACTTGGTGGCGATGCGCAGCCGATGGCCGTGCCTGCGGCGGAATTCGTGCGCCGCCTCGTCGAGATCGTGCATGGTCTCGACATCGACCCAGGCCGCCGGCACCGCGACGACAAGGTCGGCATGGCCAAAGCCCATGGGCGTCGCCATGCGAACCTCGCCCTCGTGGCCGGGCAGGCGCTCGCGGATCAGATCCTCGCCAGTGACGCCGAGATGCACGCGGCCGGCCGCCAACGCGCGCGGAATCTCGCCCGCCGCCAGCATGACGACCTCGAGCCCGTCCAGCCCCTTCGCCGATGCCGCGTACTGCCGCTCGTCGCCGTCGCGCGAGATCTCGATGCCGCGCGCGGCGAACCACCCGACGGCGTCGTCCCGAAGCCGCCCCTTGGAAGGCAGGCCGAGCAGAAGCCGGCTCACCGTCCAGCTCCGATCACGGCAAGGACGGCCTCGGGGCGGATCATGCCGCCGACGGCGGGCACGGGCCGCCCCGCTCCGAGGCGCACCGTCATGGCGTCGTAGCGGCCGCCGCCGGCCAAAGGCGGGTGCGGAGCGCCGCCCGGCGCGCGCAGCTCGAAGACGAAGCCGTCATAATACTCAAGGTTGCGCCCGAACGTGGCGTCGAAGCTCAGCTCCGAGACCGGAACATCCCTGGCCTCGAGCGCCGCGAGCCGCGCCTCGAAGCGCTCGAGCGCCGGATCGATGTCGACCCCGGCGGCGCGCGCGATGCGTCCGACCCGGCCGGCAGCGTCGCGCGCCGGGCCGCGAACCGCCAGGACGTCGGCGATCAGCCGGGCATCGGCGGCCGGCATGGGCGGCTCCTCGACCTCGGCGGCGATCCTGCGGGCGCGGGCGACGACCTCATCGGCCCCGCGGGAGCCGACGGGCTCGCCCGCAGCCAGCATCAGCGCCGCCACGGCGGCGGCCGGGTTCGAGCCCGCAACCGCATCGATCAGCTCGCGCCGCGCCGGCGTCGGGTCGTCCTTGCGGCAGGCGCGCGCGACCAGTGCCTGGAAGCGGGCCGGGCGCCAGAAGTGCCGGCGCAGCGCGGCGCGGCGCGCCGGCGGCATGTCGAGCGCGTCGAGCAGCGCGAAGGGAATCGAGAGGTCGCCGACGGTCGCCGCCGGCGTGATGCCGAGCGCCGCGAGCCCGCGCCAGAGCAGCGCGAAGACCGCGGCATCGGCCGCCACCGGGTCGGGATCGCCGAACCGTTCGATGCCGGCCTGGACATACTCGACGGGCCGACCGAGCCCCGGCTCCTGGCGCCGGAAGACCGGCCCCTGATAGCTGTAGGCGGCCTGACGCTCCCAGCCCGCGGCGCCGTGCGCCAGCGCGACAGGCACCGTGAAATCGGGGCGCAAGGCCAGCTCGTTGTCGCGCTCGGGGTCGTGGATCAGGAATGCGCGTGCGCGCAGGTCCTCGCCGTAGAGGTCGAGCAGCGTCTCGCCGAGGTAGAGATGCGGCACGGCGATGGCCGCGTGTCCAGCCGCGGCGAAATCCTGCCCGAGCGTGGCCAAGGCGCCGTCGAGCGCTTGCAGCGCCGCGCCCTGCCGGGGCCGCCCGAGCATCAGCCGGCCCCGGGCAGCACGCGGGCCAGCATGCGGCGCACCTGGTCGACCAGCTCGGCGCGCGGCACGGTCACCTGCGCCGGCTGCGCCCTCCACTCGTCATGCGTCTCGATCTCGGCGGCCAGCCGGGCGCCGAGAGCGAGGTCCTTCAACGTCACCTGCCCGGCCGCACGCTCGTCGCCGCCCTCGATGACGGCGACCGGTGCGGCGCGCCGATCGGCATATTTCAGCTGGCGGGCCATGTTGCCGCCGCCGAGGAAGACTTCGGCGCGGATGCCCGCGCGGCGAAGCTCGGCGCACATCGTCTGGTAGCCGGCCATCTGGTCGCGATCCATGGCAAGGATGACGACGGGTCCGGCCGCATCCTCCGTGCCGGCCTGGCCGATTGCCGTCAACGCGGCGAGCAGCCGGTCGACGCCGATCGAGACACCGGTGGCCGGCACCGCCTCGCCGGTGAAGCGCTTGACCAGATCGTCATAGCGCCCGCCGCCCGCCACCGAGCCGAACTGCCGCCGATTGCCCTGCTCGTCGGTGATCTCGAAGGTCAGCTCGGCCTCGTAGACCGGGCCCGTGTAGTAGCCGAGGCCGCGCACGACGGAAGGGTCGATGACCATCCGATCCGCGTAGCCCTGCGCCCCCACTAGCTCGGCAATGGTCTCGAGCTCGGCAACACCCTCGCGCCCGGTCGCTGAGCCGCCCACCAGCTCTGCCAACTGCGCGCAGGTCTCCTGCGCGCTGCCGCGCCGAGCTTTCATGAACTCCATGATCAAACTGGCGTTATCTTCCCCAAGCATCGCACCAGGGGTAAAATCGCCGCTATCGTCCTTGCGCCCCAAACTGAGGAGCAAGTGAACGGCGTCTTCTCCAAGCCTATCCAATTTGTCGATCGCGCGGAGAACCGAGCCTCGCTTTTGCTGGTGTTCTTCCGGGTCGTCAGGCGACCAGAGGCCGATCGCCTCCATCACCCCGTTCAGCACCTTGCGGTTGTTGATGCGCACGACGTAGTCGCCCCGCGCGATGCCGACCGCTTCCAGCGCATCGGCCAGCATCATGCAGATCTCGGCGTCCGCGGCGACGGTCGGCGTGCCCACCGTGTCGGCGTCGCACTGGAAGAATTGCCGGAACCGCCCCGGGCCCGGCTTCTCGTTCCGCCAGACCGGCCCGACCTGGTAACGGCGGTAAGGCGAGGGCAGCTCGCGCCGGTGCTGGGCGAAGACGCGGGCGAGCGGCGCGGTCAGGTCATAGCGCAGCGCCAGCCAGGTCTCGTCCTCGTCCTGCCAGGCGAAGACGCCCTCGTTCGGCCGGTCGACATCGGGCAGGAACTTGCCCAGCGCCTCGACCGTCTCGACGGCGGGCGACTCGAGCGGGTCGAACCCATACGCCCGGTAGACGCCGCAGATCGCGTCCAGCATGCGCTGGCGCGCCACCACCTCGGCGCCGAAATAGTCGCGAAAGCCGCGCGGCGCCTCGGCCTTGGGGCGGGGCGCCTTCTTCACCTTTTTCATGCGCATGTCCACTTCGCGGCGGCTGGTAGCCGAGCGGGCCGCAAGGGGCAAGTCCACTGGTCGAGTCGGTCGGCCAAGTCCGCTGGGCCGCAGGCGCACGCCGTGCTACCACATGCTATCCATATGCCAGCCACGCCGCGAGACGGCGGAGGGGACCATGCTCGAGCTCTACTACGCACCGAACACCATCTCGCTCGCCTCGATCATCGCCCTCAACGAGGCTGGAGCCGAGCACCGGCTGCGCCGTATCGACTTTGCCAGCCAGGAGCAGAAGGGCACCGCCTATACCGGGCTGAACCCCAAGGCGCGCGTGCCGACGCTGGTGACACCGCAAGGCCCGTTGACCGAGACGCCGGCGATCCTCGCCTTCATCGCGCAGACCTACCCGGAAATGCGGCTTGCGCCGACCGACCCCTTCGCCTTCGCCAAGATGCAGGAGATCAACTGCTATCTCTGCGCCACGCTGCACGTCGCGCATGCCCACCGCATGCGCGGCCATCGCTGGTCGGACGACCCCGCCGCCTGGGAAGCGATGAAGCGCTATGTGCCGACCTCGGTCGGCGCCTGCTGGGACTATGTCGAGGCGCACGCGCTCGCCGGCCCCTTTGTCATGCGCGAGCACTACACCGTCGCCGACGCCTATCTGTTCACCGTCGCCCGCTGGATGGAATCGGACAGCATCGACCCGGCGCGCTATCCCAAGGTCGCGGCCCACCGCGCCATGATGGCCGGTCGCCCGGCCGTGCAGGCGGCGCTCGCCGCCGTCGAAGGCTAGCGCATGTCGCGGCCGGAGCGGCCTCTGCCTGGGCGCCGCCTCCGCGGAGAATGATCGCTCCGCCCGGACGAAACAGTCGGCGTTCGCGGTCTGGCGCGCGACCGTCAGGGAACTGGAACCTGGCCCCGGCGGTTCGCTCCCCATCGGAAGACATCCCGGGGGAAAGCGATGGCCAGAACCGAGGCCGCCACCGATCACCGCGGGCGGCGGGCAGCCCGCCCGAGCGACATTCCGAAAGCCGGATGGCGCGACATCCTCCTGCGGGTCAAGAGCGAGATCTCGGACGACCACGTCTCGATCTCGGCTGCCGGCGTGGCGTTCTATGCGCTGCTGGCGATTTTTCCGGCGCTCGCGGCGCTGATCGGCATCGCTGGGCTGGTCATGGACCCGTCCACCGTCGAGGGCCAGATCCAACAGGTCGCCGGCATGCTGCCCGAGAGCGCGGCCCAGATCCTGCAGGACCAGGCCCGCAAGGTCGCCCAGAACGCGGGCGGCACAGCGACCTTCGCGGCCGTCGGCGGCCTCCTGCTCGCGCTCTACAGTGCCTCGAGCGGCATGCGAACGCTGATGGAGGCGATGAACATCGCCTATGACGAGGAGGAGAAGCGCGGGATCGTCCGGCTCTATGCCACCTCGCTCCTGCTCACGGCGGTGCTGATCATCGGCGTGATCATCACGCTCGGCGCCATGGTCATCCTGCCCGCGGTCCTTGGCTCGATCGGACTAGGCCGCGTCTTCGAGACGGCCCTGACCTATGGCCGCTGGCCGGTCATGGCGTTGCTCATGATGCTCGGGCTCGCGGTGATCTACCGCTACGGGCCATCGCGCGAAAACGCCAGCTGGCGGTGGATCACGCCGGGCTCGGTCCTCGCGACCGTGCTGTGGCTGATCGCCTCGATCCTGTTCTCGATCTACGTGCGCAATTTCGGCAGCTACACCGAGACCTACGGGGCCCTTGGCGGCGTCATCATCCTGCTGATGTGGTTCTGGCTCTCGGCCTTTGTCGTGCTGATGGGCGCCGAGCTGAACTCCGAGATGGAGCACCAGACCGAGCGCGACACGACGACGGGGCCTGATCGACCCATGGGCCAGCGCGGCGCGCAGATGGCCGATTTGGTCGGTCGCACGCCCTAGCCGGCCTGCCGCCGGCTTCAGGCCAGCGCCGCCTTCACGCGCGTGCCGACGGCACCGAAGTCCATCCGCCCGGCATGCGCTTCCTTCAGCGCGCCCATCACCTTGCCCATGTCGCGGATCGACGAGGCATGCGTGTCATGGATCGCCTTGGCGATCGCCGCCTCGATCTCGTCCTCGTTCATCGGCTTGGGCAGGAACTCGCGGATCACGTCCTGCTCGGCCCGCTCGCGCTCGGCCAGCTCCATGCGCCCGGCCTCGTCATAGGCGCGCGCCGATTCCTGGCGCTGCCGGATCATCTTGGCGAGCAGCGCCCGCACCTCGGCCTCGTCGAGCTGCGCCCCGTCGCCATGCGCCCGCTTGGCGATGTCCTGGTCCTTCAGGCAGGCCGCCATAAGCCGCAGCGTCGAGAGCCGCAGCGAGTCCTTGGCCCGCATGGCCTCCTTGATGGCTTCGGCGATGCGTTCGCGCATTCGGGCTCCGTGCAAAGAACCGCCTCTGGCGACGGCGCGCGACACTAGCACGGCCTCGCCGGCACGAGCAATCGGGCGCCTGGCGCCTGTAAGTAGTTGTAAGATCATCGTAATCCAGACCTGCCCTGAGCTTGACCCAGAGGTCAACCGCCCTTAGGTTCCACCCGGTCGTCGCAACGCCCCGGGTCTCGGGATGCGCCGGCGGCCAGGCGGCCCTCCGGAGCATTTCGATGGACACCTATCAAGCGGACATTTTCGCGCGCGCAAGCGGTGCGACAGCATGCCTCGCCCTCGCCGATGGCACGATCTTCCGCGGTCGAGGCTTCGGCGCGACGGGCACGACCGTGGGCGAGCTCTGCTTCAACACGGCGATGACGGGCTATCAGGAGATCATGACCGACCCGTCCTACGCCCAGCAGATCGTGACCTTCACCTTTCCGCATATCGGCAATGTCGGGACCAACCCTGACGACGACGAGGCGGCCGACCCGGTCGCCCGCGGCATGGTCGTCAAATGGGACGTGACCGAGCCGGCGAACTGGCGCTCGGCCCAGCACCTCTCGGCATGGCTGGCGCGGCGCGGCCGGGTCGGCATTTCTGGCGTCGACACGCGCCGGCTGACCCGGCGCATCCGCGACCTCGGGATGCCGCATGCGGCGCTGGCGCACGCGATCGACGGGCGCATCGACACGGACGAGCTGGTCGAGCGCGCCCGTGCGTTTCCCGGCATCGATGGCGCCGACCTCGCCAGAGAGGTCACCTGCCCGCAATCCTATCGTTGGGACGAAATGCGCTGGGCCTGGCCGCAGGGCTATGCCCGCCAGTCGACGCCCAGGCACAAGGTCGTGGCCGTCGACTACGGCGCCAAGCGGACCATCCTGCGCTCGCTCGCCAGCGCCGGCTGCGAGGTGCACGTCCTGCCGGCCACCGCGACGGCCGAGGAGGTGCTCGCGCACGATCCGGACGGCGTCTTCCTGACGAATGGCCCCGGCGACCCGGCGGCCACCGGCGTGTACGCCGTGCCGATGATCCGCGACGTGCTGCAGACGGGCAAGCCGCTCTTCGGCGTCTGCCTCGGTCACCAGCTGCTGGCGCTGGCGCTCGGTGGGCGGACGAAGAAGATGGCGACCGGCCATCACGGGGCGAACCACCCGGTCAAGGATCTCGAGACCGGCAAGGTCGAGATCACCTCGATGAACCACGGGTTCACCGTCGATGCCGCGACCCTGCCCGAAGGCGTCGTTCAGACCCACATCTCGCTCTTCGACCTGACGAACTGCGGCATCCGCGTGCAGGATCGCCCGGTCTTCTCGGTGCAGTACCACCCCGAAGCGAGCCCCGGGCCGCAGGACAGCTATTACCTGTTCCAGCGCTTCGTCGCCGCGATGGACAAGTCGTAGCCCGGGCGAGTCCCCACCTTCATCGCTGCGGCGCGCCGCGATCAGGCCGCGCGGCCGTGCGGCAGCCGTCGCCCGTCCGGTCCGAAAAGCATCTGCCGCCCCTCGTCCCAGGCGAGGCCGATCTCGGCGCCCTCAGCCGGCCTCTCGGCGCCGCCGTCCTGGCGCACGGTCAGCAATCCTCCGTCGGAAAGCTTCAGGTGAACCAGCGTCTCCGCTCCCAGGGGCTCGGCATAGAGCACCCGGCCATGGACGCGCGCCGCATGCGTCGGAACCAGCGTGATATGTTCGGGCCGCACCGCCAGGCGCACGCCCTCGCCGGCGCCACCGACCAGCCATTCGGCAGGCAGGAAATTCATCGGCGGCGAGCCGATGAAGCCAGCCACGAAAGCGGTCTGCGGATCCGCGTAGACTTCGAGCGGGGCCCGATCTGGTCGGCGCTGCCCGCGTTCATCACGACCATGCGGTCCGCCAGGGTCATCGCCTCGACCTGATCGTGCGTGACGTAGAGCGACGTGACGCCGAGCTCGCGCTGAAGCTGCTTGATCTCCAGCCGCATCTGCACGCGCAGCTTGGCGTCGAGGTTCGACAGCGGCTCGTCGAACAGGAACACCGCCGGCTTGCGGACGATGGCGCGCCCCATTGCGACGCGCTGGCGCTGGCCGCCCGAGAGCTCGCGCGGGCGGCGGTCGAGCTAGGCCTCCAGCTGCAGCATCCGTGCCGCCTGCGCCGACCCGCTCGGCGATCTCGGCCTTTGGTGTGCGGGCGATCTTCAGGCCGTAGGCCATGTTCTCGAAGACCGACATGTGCGGGTAGAGCGCGTAGTTCTGGAACACCATGGCGATGTCGCGCTCCATGGGCTCGAGCTCGTTGACTCGACGGCCGTCGATGCGGACCTCGCCCTCGCTGACGGTCTCTAGGCCTGCGACCATCCGCAGCAGCGTGGACTTGCCGCATCCCGACGGGCCCGACGATGACGATGAACTCGCCGTCGGCGATGTCGATCGAGACGCCGTGGATCACCTCGGTCCGGCCGAAGCGCTTCTTGACGTGATCGAGGGTGACGGTGGCCACGCTACTTCTCGCTCTCGACGAGGCCACGTACGAACAGGCGCTGCATTCCGATCACGACGACGACCGGCGGGATCATGGCGAGGATCGAGGTCGCCATGATCACCGGCCAGTCGGCGATGTCGTCTCCGGACGGGAACATCTGCTTGATGCCCATGACGATGGTGTTCATCGACGGGTCTGTGGTGATCAGCAGCGGCCAGAGGTACTGGTTCCAGCCGTAGATGAAGAGGATGACGAAGAGTGCGGCGATGTTCGTCCGGCTCATCGGCAGCAGGATGTCCCAGAAGAACCGCATCGGCCGGGCGCCGTCGACCCGGGCGGCCTCGGCGAGTTCGTCCGGAACGGTAAGGAAGAACTGGCGGAACAGGAAGGTCGCGGTCGCCGAGGCGATCAGCGGCAGGATCAGGCCAGAATAGCTGTTCAGCATGCCGAAATTCGCCGCGACCTCGTAGGTCGGCACGATCCGCACCTCGACCGGCAGCATCAGCGTCAGGAAGATCAGCCAGAAAAACACCTGCCGCCCCGGGAAGCGGAAATAGACGATGGCGAAGGCCGAGAGCAGCGAGATGGTGATCTTGCCGAGCGCAATCCCCAGCGCCATCACCGCCGAGTTGAAGAGCATCAGCGCGACCGGCGCATTGATGCCCGAGACCAGTGCCTTGGTGTAGTTCTCGATGAGATGGTCGCCGGGCAGCAGCGGCATCGGCGGGCGCGCGATCTCCGGCTGGGTCACCGTCGAGGCGACGAAGGCCAGCCAGATCGGGAAGAAGATGAACAGGATGCCGACGATCAGCCCGAGATGCGTCAGCCACAGCCCGGCGCCGCGCCGCTCGACCATGCCGGGCGGCGGCTCCGCGCCGCGCCGCACCGGCTCGGCCGTCTGGGCGAGGGGGTCGCGGTAGGTCAATAGTGCACCCTCCGCTCGATGAACTTGAACTGGATGACGGTCAGCAGGCTGACGACGATCAGCAGGATCACCGACTGCGCCGCCGACGAGCCCAGATCCTGGCCGACGAAACCATCGGAATAGACCTTGTAGACGAGGATCGTCGTCGCCTGCTGCGGCCCGCCGCCGGTGATGGTGTGGATCACGCCGAAGGTCTCGAAGAAGGCGTAGACGATGTTGACGACCAGCAGGAAGAACGTGACGGGCGACAGCAACGGAAAGACGATGGTGCGGAAGCGAGTCCAGAAATGCGCGCCGTCGATCGCCGCCGCCTCGATCACCGAGCGCGGGATCGCCTGCAGCCCGGCGAGGAAGAACAGGAAATTGTAGCTGATCCGGCCCCAGGACGAGGCGATGACGACCAGGGCCATGGCCTCGTTCTCGTTCAGCACGTGGTTCCAGTCGTAGCCGAGCAGCCCGAGATACCAGGTCACGACGCCGACGCGCGTGTTGAACATGAAGAGCCAGAGCACGCCGGCGACCGCAGGCGCGACCGCATAGGGCCAGATCAGCAGCGTGCGGTAGGTGCCCGAGCCCTTGATCAGCCGGTCGGCGAGGACCGCGAGGTACAGCGCCACTCCCATCGAGACGGCTGTCACCAGCGTCGAGAAGATCGCGGTCGTGACGAACGAGGCGCGGTAGTAGGGGTCCGACAGCAGGAACTCGAAATTGCCGAGCCCGACGAACTGCATCGACAGCCCGAACGGATCGGGGATGAAGAGCGACCGCCAGACCGCCTGTCCTGCCGGATAGAAGAAGAACACCGCCGTCACCGCGATCTGCGGCAGGACCAGCAGGATCGGCAGCAGGATGCCCTTGAAGGTGACGCGTTTTTCCATGCGGGCCCCCGTGTCCAGGCACCTGTGTCCAGGCGCGCGCCCCGGCCGGGCCGGGGCGCCGAAGGGCTCAGCGGCTGGCCTGCTCGAAGCGGCGCAGCAGCTGGTTGCCCCGCTCGACGGCCGTGTCGAGCGCCGCCTGCGCCTCCTTGTCGCCGGCCCACACCGCCTCGAGCTCCTCGTCGATGATCGTCCGGATCTGGTCGAACATGCCGAGCCGGATGCCCTTGGAAAGGGGCGTCGGCTCGCGCGCGGTCATCTGCTTGACGGCGACATCGGTGCCCGGGTTCTCCTCGTAGAAGCCCTGCGCCCGCGTCAGCTCGCCCGCCTCGGTGGTGATCGGCAGATAGCCGGTGTCCTGGTGCCATTTGGCCTGCACCTCGGGCGAGGAGAGGATAGTTCAGGAACTCGGCCACGCCCTTGTAGTCCTCCGGCTCGTGGCCGCTCATGACCCACAGCGAGGCGCCGCCGATGATGGTGTTCTGCGGCGCGCCCTCGACGCCCTCCCAATAGGGCAGCGGGCGGACGTCGAAGTCGAAATCGGCCTCGGCCTTGATGCCGGCATAGCCGGCCGAGCTCTCGGTGAAGAGCGCGCATTCGCCGCCGCGGAAATTCGCGCCGCCCTCGTTGCGGCGGCCGGTGTAGACGAACTTGCCCTCCTTGGCCCACTCGCCCAGCTGGCCGATGTGCTGGACCTGCACCGGGCCGTTGAAGACGAGCTCGGCGTCGAGCCCGGCGAAGCCGTTCTCCTGCGTCGCGAAAGGCACGTTGTGGTAGGCGGACAGGTTCTCGAGGTGGATCCAGCTCTGCCACGCCGTCGTCAGCGGGCAGGCGTGCCCGGCTTCCTTCAGCTTGTCGAGGACCTCGCCCACCTTCTGCCAGGTGCTGAGGTCCGTGTCGGGATCGATCCCCGCCGCCTCGAGCGCGTCGCGGTTGACCCAAAGCACCGGGGTCGACGAGTTGAAGGGCAGCGACAGCATATTGCCCTGCGTGTCGGTGTAGTACCCCTTGACCGCGCCGATATAGGCGTCGGGGTTCCATTCGAGGTCCGACTCCTCCATGACCTGGTAGACCGGCTTGATCGCGCCCTTGGCCGCCATCATCGTGGCGGTGCCGACCTCGAACACCATCAGGATGTGCGGCTGCTCGCCGGCGCGGAAGGCGGCGATCCCGGCGTTCAGCGTCTCGGAATAGTTGCCCTTGTAGGCGGCGTTGACGACATAGTCGTCCTGGCTTTCGTTGAAGGCCTCCACCTGCGCGGCCACCAGCTCGCCCAACCGGCCTGTGAAGGCATGCCAGAACTCGATCTCGGTCTGCGCTGCGGCGGCTCCGGGCAGCATCAGCGTCGCCGCGATCGCGCACGCGGACATCGCGTATCTCATCGGTCCCTCCCTCTGTCTTTCGATCTCATGATTGCCGTGAGCCATCAGGCTACGCGCCCGGCAACGGCTTCGCAAACATGACGAAGCACTGCGCCCCAGCGTTCCACATCGGCGATCGCGCCGGCAACCCGGCCGCTCGCCGGTAACGGAACGAGCTCCTCGCGAAGCTGGCCACGAGGCCTTGGTCGAAGGCGCGCCCCGGTGCAGGTCTCATCGAGTTCTTGCCGCTCGCCGGCCACCGGCGTACCGATGATTCCAAGGAAATCAAAAAAACCGGAGGAGAGGCTCGGATGTCATTCCAAACCCTGGCCGCCACTGCCCTGGCGCTCGTCTTGCTGGCCGGTGCGGCGCACGCGCAAGACGCCTGCGACGCTGGCGAGACCGTCATCAAGTTCAGCCACGTCACCAGCGCGGACAAGAGCGCGAAGGGACTGGCCGCGCAGAAGCTGGCCAACCGCGTGAACGAGGAGATGAACGGCAAGGTCTGCATGCAGGTCTATCCGAACTCCACGCTCTACGACGACGACAAGGTGCTCGAGGCGATGCTTGCCGGCGACGTGCAGCTGGCGGCCCCGTCGCTTTCCAAGTTCGAGACGTTCACCAAGAAGCTGCGCATCTTCGACCTGCCCTTCCTCTTCGAGGACATTGCGGCCGTCGATCGCTTCCAGGCTTCGCCCGAGGGGCAGAAGCTGCTCGATTCGATGAAGCGGCGCGGATTGCAGGGCCTGGCCTATTGGCACAACGGCATGAAGCAGCTGTCGGCGAACAAGCCGCTCCTGGTGCCTGACGACGCCAAGGGGCTGAAATTCCGCATCCAGCCCTCGGACGTTCTGGTCGCGCAGTTCGAGGCGATCGGCGCCAACCCGCAGAAGATGGCGTTCTCAGAGGTCTATTCGGCGCTGCAGCAGGGCGTCGTCGACGGCCAGGAGAACACCTGGTCGAACATCTACAGTCAGAAGTTCTTCGAGGTGCAAGACGGCGTGACCCACACCGACCACGGCGTCATCGATTACCTCGTGGTCACATCGACCGACTTCCTGGACAGCCTGCCGGACGACCAGCGCGAGCAGTTCCTGAAGATCCTCGCCGAGGTGACGAAGGAGGGCAACGCGGCCGCGGGCAAGGTCGAAGAGGATTCGCGCAAGGCCATCGCCGACACCGGCAGCGAGATCCGCGAGCTGACGCCCGAGCAGCGCGACAAGTGGGTCGAGGCCATGAAGCCGGTCTGGGAGAAGTTCGAGGGCGACATCGGCTCGGACATGCTGCAGGCGGCCCAGTCGGCAAGCGCCACCAACTGAACCGGAGGTGGGGCCGCGCCCGGCCCCACCTCCGCGCACCTGCGCAGAGCCGTCGCGCGCCGGAGAGTGCACAGGTCCATCGGGGAGGAGCAGGCATGGCACGGCGGTATCGGCCGCAGACGACGCTCGGCCGTGTCGTCAACGAGATCGAGGAGACGCTCATCGCCGGTCTTCTCGGCGTGATGACGCTGATCGCCTTCTTCAACGTCGTCGCGCGCTATGTCTTCAACTCCAACATCCTCTGGGCGCTCGAGACGCAGACCTTCCTGTTCGCCTGGCTGACATTGCTCGGCGCCGCCTATCTGGTGAAGATCACGGCGCATCTCGGCGTCGACGCGGTGATCAACCTGTTCTCGCCGCCGACGCGGCGGATTGTGGCGCTGGTCGCGCTCGCCTGCTGCCTCGTCTTCTCGGTGCTGATGCTCATCGGCTCCTGGGACTACTGGGCGCCGTTCGCCAACCTGCCGGAGCTCGGCTGGTTCTTCGGCGCGGGCGAATGGCGCGACCAGGGATGGTACGAGACGAGCGACATCCCGATGTTCGATTGGCTGCGCTTCATCGAGCCGACGATGAACGCGGGCGAGTCGTATGAAAAGCTGCCGCGGTTCATCCCCTACTTCATCCTGCCGCTCGGCTCCGCGCTGCTGCTGTTGCGCTTCGTCGAAGCGGGCTTCCGGCTCTGGCGCGGCGAGGAGACGTCGCTGATCGTCAGCCACGAGGTGGAGGAGGAAAGCTACCCCGCCGCCGCAGGCCACGACCGCTCGAGCTGAGGGCGACGCGCCATGGACATCGCCGTCCTCTTCCTCATGGTCATCGGCTTCCTCGCCATCGGCGTGCCGATCGCGGTGTCGCTCGGGCTCTCCTCGATCCTTTTCCTCTACATCTACTCGTCGAGCACGCTCGCCTCGGTCGCAGGCAAGCTGTTCGACGCGTTCTCCGGGCATTCGACGCTGCTCGCGATCCCCTATTTCATCCTCGCCTCGTCGTTCATGTCGACGGGCGGCGTCGCGCGGCGGATCATCCGCTTCGCGGTCGCCTGCGTCGGGCATCTCCGCGGCGGGCTCGCCATCGCTTCCGTCTTCGCCTGCATGATCTTCGCGGCCATCTCCGGCTCGTCGCCCGCGACCGTCGTCGCCATCGGTTCGATCGTCATCGCGGCGATGCGGAAAGTGGGCTACAGCCGCGACTTCGCGGCGGGCGTGATCTGCAATGCCGGCACGCTCGGCATCCTGATCCCGCCGTCGATCGTCATGGTGGTCTATTCCACCGCGACCGACGTCTCGGTCGGGCGCATGTTCCTCGCCGGGATCATTCCGGGCATCATCGCCGGCGGCATGCTGATGGTCGGCATCTGGCTGGCCGCCCGCTGGAAGGGCATGTCGCCGCAGCCCTTCGCCGGGTTCGGCGAGATCGCGGAGTCATTCCGGGAAGCGTTCTGGGGGCTGTTGCTGATCGTCGTCATCATGGTCGGCATCTACGGCGTGCCCGGCCTGACGCCGGCGATCTTCACGCCGACCGAGGCAGCCGCCGTCGCCGCCGTCTATGCCTTCGTGATCGCGAACTTCGTCTATCGCGACATGGGGCCGCTGAGGCCCGAGAGCGAGGACGGCCGCCCGATCCCGCTGGTGAACCGTCCCTACGCGCTGGTGACGGCGTTCTTCCATCCCGACACCCGGAGAGTGCTGCTCGAGGGCGGCAAGCTGACGGTGATGCTGATGTTCGTCATCGCCAACGCGCTGATCCTCAAGCACGTGCTGACCGACCAGCAGATCCCGCAGGAGATCACCAACATGCTGCTCGGCGCCGGGTTCGGGCCGATCATGTTCCTCGTCGTGGTCAACCTCATCCTGCTGATCGGCGGCCAGTTCATGGAGCCCTCGGGGCTGATCATCATCGTCGCGCCGCTGGTGTTCCCGATCGCGATCGAGCTCGGCATAGACCCCATCCATCTCGGCATCATCATGGTCGTGAACATGGAGATCGGCATGATCACGCCGCCGGTCGGGCTGAACCTGTTCGTGACCTCCGGCGTCGCCAACATGCCGGTCTGGGACGTCGTCCGCGCGGCGCTGCCGTGGCTGGGGATCCTGTTCGTCTTCCTGATCCTCGTGACCTACGTGCCCTGGATCTCGACGGTCGTGCCGAACGCGCTCATGGGCCCCGAGATCGTGACGCGCTGACGAAAAGCCGCCTCGGCCGCTCAGGCCGCCAGGTCCTTGGTGCTGATGCGGTGCATGTAGCGCCGCGTGCCGGGGCCCGAGGCGCGGTCGATCAGCGTCGCCCTGTGCATCAGCGAGAAGTTGTCCCAGAGCACGATGTCGCCGACCCGGTAGCGGTGGGCGTGGATGAAGCGCTCCTGGCCCGCATGCTCGGTCAACCGGTCGAGCAGCGCCCGCGCCGCGGCGTCCTCCATGCCCTCGATGCCGCGCGATGTCGAGGCGACGCCATAAAGGCCGCGACGGCCGGTGACGGGGTGGGGCAGCACCAGCGGGTGGAAGACGTCGCGGACCTCCCGCTGCTCCTCCTCGGTCAGCTCCATCGCCTTCGTTCGCGTGCTGTAGTCCTCGTCGGCGCGGTTGCCATAGCGATGGCGGGCGCGCAGCCCCTCGATCCGCGCCTTGGTCTCGGCGTCGAGCGCGTCATAGGCGGCCCACATGTCGGCGAAGAGGGTCTCGCCGCCGGCTCCGGGCACCTCGAGCGCGTGCACGATGGTGACGTTCGACGGCACCTCCTCGAAGGCCATGTCCTGGTGCCAGAAGGCGGCGCCGTCGTAGACGCCGATCGGCTGGCCGTTCTCGAAGATGTTCGACAGCGGCAGGATCTCGGGCACCTCCTTGTGGCGCAGATGCGCCAGGATATGCAGCTGCGGCGCACCGAACGCCCGGGCGAACCAGAGGAAGCGCTGCGGCGTGATCTCCTGGTCGCGGATGACCATCAGCTGGCGCTCGTGGAACAGCCGCCGCAGCTCGGCCAGCGCGGACGGCGCCAGCTCGCCGCCGAGGTCGATGCCGCTCACATCCGCGCCGAAAGCCCCGTCCAGGGGCCTTACCGCGTACTCCGCCATGTCCGCCTCCTTTCCGGTCAGTCGATGAAGTTGGGCATGATCCAGCGCGGCAGCGCCAGGATCGCGTCGGGCACGAGGATCACGAAGAGCAGCACGGCCAGCATGGGCAGCAGGATGATGATGACGTCGCGAAGCGCGTCGATCAGCCTGATCTGCCCGATCGCGGCCGCGATCAGCAGGCAGAGGCCGTAGGGCGGGGTGACGAGGCCGAAGGCCAGGCTGATGACGCCGATGATGGCGAAGTGGATCGGATGCATGCCGACATGCTGCGTCACCGGATAGAGCACGGTGCCGAGGATGATGATCGCCGGGATCGCGTCGATGAACATGCCGATGAGCAGGAATCCCGCGGCGACCATCAGCCCGGTGCCGGTCAGCCCGAGGCCCATCGCCTCGATCTGGCCGACCAGCGCCTGCGGGATCTTGAAGTAGGCGAGGAACCAGCCGAAGGCCGAGGCGGTGCCGATGCAGAACAGCGAGATCGAGGCAAAGCGCGCGCTGTCGTAGAAGATGCGCGGCAGCCCGGCCAGCCCGACCGTCCGGTAGACCAGCAGCCCGAGGGCCAGCGAGTAGATGACGGCGACGACCGAGGCCTCGGTCGGCGTGAAGAGGCCGCCGACGATGCCGCCGACGATGATCAGCGGCGTCATCAGCGCCAGCGAGGCGCTGCCGGCGGCGACCATCAGCTGGACGAGGGTCGAGCGCTCGTAGACCGGATAGCCGCGCCGCTTGGCGTAGACATAGACCGTCAGCATCTGCGAGCCGGCGATCAGGATGCCGGGCAGCACGCCGGCCAGGAACAGCCCGCCGATCGAGACCGACATCAGCCCGCCCCAGACGACCATCAGGATCGACGGCGGGATGATGACGCCCATCACCGACGAGCAGGCGGTGATGGCGACGGCGAAAGGCGCGTCGTAGCCCTGCTTCTTCATCTGCGGGATCAGCAGCGACCCGATGCCGGCCGCATCGGCGGTCGATGACCCCGAGATGCCGGCGAACAGCATCGAGACCACCACGTTGACGTGGCCGAGCCCGCCCGGCAGGTGCCCGACCAGCGCGCTCGCCAGTCGGATCAGCCGGTCGGTGATGCCGGCCGCGTTCATCAGGTTCGCCGCCAGCAGGAAGAACGGCACCGCCAGCAGGACGAAGGCGTTGTAGCTCTTGAACATCTCGCGGAGCAGCAGGACCGGCGTCAGCCGGTCCTCGATGAAGAAGACCGGCACGACCGCGAGCGCCAGCGCGAAGGCGACGGGAACGCGCAGGATGACCAGGACCGCGAAGACGCCGAACAGGATCGCCGCGACCTCACCTGGCCCCATGCGTGCCTCCACGGCGGTAGAGCGCGACGGCGTCCCAGATCTGCTCGGCCAGGAACAGCAGCCAGGTCGCGCCCGCCAGCGGCCAGGCGATGTAGATCGACAGCATCGGCAGGCTGGCGATCTCCGAGCTCTGGCGCGAGCCGAGGATGGCGAAGTCCCAGCCATACCACAGGAAGGTCAGCGCCACGGCCAGGATCGCGAGGTTGACGAACAGGCCTGACGCCAGCTCGAGCCCCGGGCTGGCACTGTGCGGCAGGAGGTCGACGTCGAAATGCGTGCCGTCGCGGACCGCGATCATCGAGCCGATCAGGATGATCCAGACGAAGCAGAAGCGCGCGATTTCCTCGGTCCAGATGAAGCGCGGGATGATGCCGGTGTACCGGCTGAGGATCTGCATCGCGACTGGGACGACCAGCGCGCCCATCAGCACGGTCAGCAGCAGCCTCAGCAGACGGTAGTAGCCGTCCAGCAGCCCGCGCATGGCGAAATCCGGAAAATCGACTTCGAGGAGTGGCGCCGGCAGAGACGCTCCGCCGGCGGCCGGACAGCTACTTCACGGACTGGATCGAACTCGAGCACGTCGGTGGCGCCGAGCTCTTCGGCATAGGCCTTCTGGACGGGCGCGGCGAGTTCCAGCAGCTTGTCGCGCTCGGTGAACTCGTAGGTCTTCAGCAGGCCCTTCTCCTCCATCGCCTTCAACTTCTGGGAGTCCTGGCCCGAACTCGATGTCGCGGCCGTACTTGCCGGCGATCTTGCCGGCCTTCAGCACGCATTCCTGCTCCTCGGGGGTCAGGCGCTGGAAGGTGGTCTCGGAGAAGGCGATCGGGCGGACCGTGATGGCGTGCGCGGTCAGCGAGATGTCGGGGCCGACCTCGTAGAACTTCATCTGCTCGATGCCCGCCGCCTCGTTCTCGGCCGCGTCGATGACGCCCGTCTGGATGGCGTTGTAGACCTCGTCATAGGCGATGACCGAGGGCGCCGCCTTGATCGCCTCGAAGATGCGCGTCTGGATCGGCGCGCCCATGACGCGCATCGGCAGGCCTTCCAGCTCGGACATGTTGGTGACGGGGTGGTTCACGATCAGCTGCCGCGTGCCGCCGCCGGCATAGCCGATGATGCGGACATTGGCCTGCTCCAGCACGTCCTGGGCCAGCGGCGCCAGGGCGTCCTGCTCCATCACCTTGTTCCAGTGGTCGAGGTCGCGGAACAGGAACGGCATGTCCATCAGCGGCGCCTTCTGGCTGAAGGTGGACATGTGCGACGGGCTGACGATCGCATAGTCGACGGCGATCCCCTGGCTCATGTTCTCGAAGTAGTCCTTCTCGAGGCCGAGCTCGGAGTTCTTGTGCAGGTCGAAGGTGAGCGAGCCGTTCGAGCAGGCCGACGCCTCCTCGGCGAATTTCTGCAGGGCCTTGGTGAAGGCGTGCTCGTCGCCGAACTGCACGGCGCCGACGAGCGTCGTCTCCGCCCGGGCCGGCAGCCCTGCCAGAACCGTCAGCGCGGCCAGCGCGCAGCCAAGGGCGAGCGGCTTTGTCATCCTCATGTCTTTTCCTCCCATGACGCTATCTGAGCTTGTTGTTGGCGTCTGTGCCGATACTCGGCACGAGCGGGGCGCATGTCCAGTTAGATCTCGCCACGACGCGCCGCTTGGCCGGGCCGGCGGCGCGCCCCCGGGGGGCTCCCGAGGCGCTTCCGGGGCGCGCCCGTAAACTTCGATTTAAATCAGCTTCGGTTAGGAATTGCGGCGCCCCGCGCAGGCGGGGCCTGCCGCCCGCGCGGATCCCGGAGCGCATGCTCCCCGATTTCTTTCCCGCCGGCGGCCCCTCATCCAGAGAAAAGGGGCTTTTCATGAAAGTCATTCGCATTGCTGCTGCCGTCCTGACGCTTGCCGGCTGCGAGACGATCGGCAGCTTCGCGCCGCAGACGGTCGCGGGCTACGAGGCCGGCGGCATCCTCGGCGCGATCGACGGCGCGACGGGGGCGATCCTCGCCCGCTGCCGGATGTTCGATGGCCAGGAGATCAGGGTCGCCATCGACGGCCTGGCCCAGCAGACGGGCGTCGACATCGAGCAGATCCGGGCCGAGCGCGTGAAGGCCTGCGCGGTGGCTGGCGCCGTGGCCGTGCTGGGCGACGGGCTCGCCGCGCCCGAAGGCGTGACGGTGCATGGGCAGGCAGAAGGCGCCCTGTCCGAGTGAGGCTCGCGCCTGGTTCTGGCCCCTCCCCCTCTGGGGAGGGAGCATCCCGGCTTCGCCGCCCGGCGACTGGACATGCGCCGCGCGGCGTCCTAGGGCGCGGGGCATGGCACGCAAGCGCAAGGGACGGCCGGTCGATGGCTGGCTGATCGTCGACAAGCCCGCCGGGGTCGGCTCGACCGCGGTGGTCGGCAAGGCCCGCTGGGCCTTTCAGGCGCAGAAGGCGGGCCATGCGGGGACGCTCGACCCGCTGGCGACTGGGCTGCTCGCCATCGCCTTCGGCGAGGCGACGAAGACGATCCCCTATGCCCAGGAGGGTCTGAAGACCTACCGGTTCACGGTCCGCCTGGGCGCGCGCACGGCGACCGACGACGCCGAGGGCGAGGTGATCGCCCGGTCGGACCGGCGCCCGACCGATGCCGAGATCGCCGCCGCGCTGCCGGCCTTCGAGGGCGAGATCAGCCAAGTGCCGCCGCAGTTCTCGGCCGTGCGCGTCGAGGGCGAGCGGGCCTATGACTTGGCGCGCGAGGGGGTCGAGATGGATCTCGCCCCGCGGCCGCTCTGGGTCGAGCGGCTGGCGCTGCTGGCGCGGCCCGACCCCGACACGGCCGAGCTGGAGCTGGTCTGCGGCAAGGGCGGCTATGTGCGCTCGATCGCCCGCGACCTCGGCGAGGCGCTGGGCTGCCACGCCCATGTCATCGCGCTGACGCGCACGGCCAGCGGCGGCTTCACGCTGGCGCAGGCCGTGCCCTTCGACCGGCTCGACGCGCTGCGCGAGACCGAGAGCACCGAGAGCGACGACCTGCTGCTGCCGCTCGAGGCGGGGCTGACCGACCTGCCGCAGGTGCGCGTGCGCGCGACGGAAGCCGAGCGGCTGCGGCGCGGCAACCCCGCACCGGTCGCGGCGACGAGCCTCGACTATGGCGACGAGGCCTGGGCCTCGCTCGACGGCCACCCGGTCGCCATCGTCACCTACCGGGCGGGCATGCTGCACCCGATGCGGGTTTTCGCCATCCGGCCGGTGGTGCAGGGGCGGGCCGCGCCGGACGGCGGCGAATCGCCCTGACGGCACGTTTTCGCTGGATTTCCGCGGCAAACACCCCCATATGCGGCCCAGTTGCCGCGATTGGCGGCACGACTGCTCCCGACCGACGGTGCTGGACGACATCCCGGCTCGCGCCGGCGGGGACGGTTTTCAACACGAGACGAGAAAGGATGCCCGATGTCGATCACACCGGCGCGCAAGGAAGAGTTGATCAAGGAATACGCCACCAAGGAGGGCGACACCGGGTCGCCCGAGGTGCAGGTCGCGATCCTGACCGAACGGATCGCCAACCTGACCGAGCACTTCAAGGACCACAAGAAGGACAACCACTCGCGCCGCGGGCTGCTGAAAATGGTCAGCCAGCGCCGCAAGCTGCTCGACTATGTCAAGGATCGCAACGAGCCGCGCTATCGCGAGCTGATCCAACGGCTGGGCATCCGTCGCTGATGCCTGCGCGCGCGCGCCCGTGGGAGCGGTCCCGCCGGGCGCGTTTTTCGTGTTTAGGGCCGGCCTGTCCGCCCCGTCGCGCCGCGCGCGCGGCGAAAGTGCAGGCGTAACCGTCCGAGTGTGACCGCCCCCGACCCCGGGCGGCCGCCAGACATGACGAAACCCAAGGGGTCCGCGCCGCATGGGCGCGTCATGCGGGGTCCGCCACCGGGCGGGCGTCGCCGGAAGAAGGAAGAGGAATGTTCAACATCGTTCGCAGGGAACTGCAATGGGGCGGCGAGACGCTGACGCTGGAGACGGGCAAGATGGCCCGCCAGGCCGACGCCGCCGTCGTCGCCACCTATGGCGAGACCACCGTGCTGGCCACGGTCGTCTATGAGAAGAAGCCGAAGGAAGGTCTCGATTTCTTCCCGCTGACCGTCCACTACCAGGAAAAGTATTACGCCGCCGGCAAGATCCCGGGCGGCTTCTTCAAGCGCGAGGCCAAGCCGACCGAGAAGGAGGTGCTGACCTCGCGGCTGATCGACCGGCCGATCCGGCCGCTGTTCGTGCCCGGCTTCAAGCACGAGACGCAGGTCATCGTGACCGTGCTGAGCCACGACATGGAGAACGACCCCGACATCGTCGGCATGATCGCGGCCTCGGCGGCGCTGACGCTCTCGGGCGCGCCCTTCATGGGGCCGATCGGCGCAGCGCGCGTCGGCCTGACCAAGGGCGCCTTCGTGCTGAACCCAAAGGTCGACGAGATGGCCAAGCTGGCCGAGAACCCCGACCAGAAGCTGAACCTCATTGTCGCCGGCACGCGCAACGCCGTGATGATGGTCGAGTCCGAGGCCTATGAGCTGTCCGAGGACGACATGCTGGGCGCCGTCCAGTTCGGCCACGAGCAGATGCAGCCCGTCATCGACGCGATCGTCGGCCTGGCCGAAGAAGCGGCCAAGGACCCGTACCCCTTCCAGGCCGAGGACCGCAGCGCGCTCTATGCCCGCGTGAAGGAGCTGGGCGAGGAGCCGATGCGTGCCGCCTTCGCCATCCGCGACAAGCAGGAGCGCCAGACCGCAATCTCCGCCGCGCGCGAGACGATCAAGGCGGGCCTGTCCGAAGAGGAGCGCGCCAACGAGTCCGCGCTCGGCAGCGTCTTCAAGAAGCTGGAATCGGCGGTGCTGCGCGGCGACGTCATCAAGACCGGCCGGCGCATCGACGGGCGCGACCTGACGACGGTGCGGCCGATCTCGTGCGAGGTGGGCATCCTGCCCCGGACGCACGGCTCGGCGCTGTTCACCCGCGGCGAGACGCAAGGGCTGATCGTCACCACGCTGGGCACCGGCGATGACGAGCAGATCATCGACGCGCTCGAAGGCGAGTGGCGCGAGCGGTTCCTGCTGCACTACAACTTCCCGCCCTATTCGGTCGGCGAGGCCGGGCGCATGGGTCCTCCGGGACGGCGCGAGATCGGCCACGGCAAGCTCGCCTGGCGGGCGCTGCAGGCGGTGCTGCCGGCGCCGACTGATTTCCCCTACACGATCCGGCTGGTCAGCGAGATCACCGAGTTCGAACGGCTCGTCCTCGATGGCGACCGTCTGCGGCAGCTCGCTGTCCATGATGGATGCCGGCGTGCCGCTGAAGGCGCCGGTGGCGGGCGTCGCGATGGGCCTGATCCTGGAGGAGGACGGCCAGTACGCGGTGCTGACCGACATCCTGGGCGACGAGGACCATCTCGGCGACATGGACTTCAAGGTCGCCGGCACCGAGAACGGCGTCACTTCGCTGCAGATGGACATCAAGGTCGCTGGCATCACGCCCGAGATCATGAAGGTCGCGCTGGCGCAGGCGAAGGACGGCCGGATGCACATCCTGGGCGAGATGTCCAAGGCGCTGACCGCGGGCCGGACCGAGTTCTCGGTGCACGCGCCGCGCATCGAGACCATGCAGATCAACCCGGACAAGATCCGCGAGGTGATCGGCTCGGGCGGCAAGGTGATCCGCGCCATCGTCGAGGAATCGGGCGCCAAGGTCGACATCAACGACGACGGCGTGATCAAGATCGCGTCCGCCGACGCCAAGGCGATCCAGAAGGCCTATGACCTGATCCACGCCATCGTCGCCGAGCCGGAAGTCGGCAAGATCTACACCGGCAAGGTGGTGAAGATCATGGATTTCGGCGCCTTCGTGAACTTTTTCGGCAAGCGCGACGGCCTGGTCCACGTCTCCCAGATGACCTGGGAGCGCGGCGCCAACCCCAAGGACCTCGTCAAGGAGGGCCAGGAGGTGAAGGTCAAGCTCATGGGCTTCGACGACCGCGGCAAGACCCGCCTGTCGATGAAGGTGGTCGACCAGCAGACCGGCCAGGAGATCCAGCGGCCCGAAAAGGCCGAGGAGGAGGAGGCGACGGCCGAGAGCTGAGCCCCGCTCCGCCAGTGACCACAGAACGGCGCCCACGGGCGCCGTTTTCGTTTCAAGACCTCGCGCCGACAAAGCTGCGCCGCGGCATGTTCGGGGAAGGCCCGATCGCTCTGCAGCACGGTTCGGGCACGATGAAGTTCCGCAAGGTGGCGATCCGCCCCTGTAGCGCTCGGCGCGGCGCGGACGACGGCGCCCTCTTCGGGCGCCGTCAGGCCTTTCGCCCTTTCAGGCGGGCTTGGTGATGACGACCTCGAGATATTCGCTCGGCACGATCAGCGTGCGGCTGCCGCCCCGGTTCATGCGGAGGAGCAGGTCCACGACCGCGTTCTCGAGCGCCTGCGCGCGGACGCTGTCGAGGGCGGCGAAGGCGCGGCTGGTCGGGCCGTAATACGTCTTGAAGATCTCCAGCCAGTGGCCGGGCGACGCGTAGCGGAAGTTGAAGACCTGCCGCGCGGTGCTGATCGCATGGCCTGGGAACAGCTCGGCCAGCCGCGCCTCGGTTCCCCAGAGCGCGGGCGACTTGATCGGCGGCGGCAGATAGCGGCCGATCGTGCGCAAGAGCTGGCCGATGAAGCCCTCCGGCGTCCAGTTGGCCAGGCCGATGCGGCCGCCCGGCCGGATCACCCGGGCGAGCTCGGCCGCGGCGCGCTCCTGGTCGGGCGTGAACATGACGCCGAAGGTCGAGAGCGCGACGTCGAAGCTGCCGTCGTCGAAGGGCAGGTCCTCGGCATCGGCGGGCAGGAACTCGGCGTGCAGGCCCTCGGCCTCGGCGCGCTCGCGGCCGCGGTCGAGCAGCGCCGGCACGTAATCGGTCGAGACGACGTCGGCGAAGCGGCGCGCCGCGGCCAGCGTCGCATTGCCGTTGCCGGCAGCCACGTCGAGCACGCGCTCGCCGGCGCAGAGGTCGACGGCCTCGGCCAGCCGCTCGCCGACGATCTGCAGCGTCGTGCCGACGATGGCGTAGTCGCCCGTCGCCCACATCGCCTGCTGGCGGCGCTTGATCGCCTGAAAGACGGGGATGGTAACGATCTCGTTCACAATCAGCCTCCCAAGAACAGGCGTGGCGGGCTCGCGCTCTCTTGACGCGCGGGCCGGCGCGGAGCGGAATGCCGCGACCGGCGGCTCGTTCGGGTCCGTCACGCAAGCCACCCATAGCGTGGAGGCGCGCGCTGGCTGAATGATCGGGCGGCCGGATCGCCTGATCGTCCGTCCAAAACCAAGGGCTGCGCGATGTTCGACCCGCTCTCCGACGTGCTCCGGTCGGTTCGCCTGACGGGCGGCGTCTTCCTCGATGTCCGGCTGACGGCACCGTGGAGCATCGTCTCGCAGCTGACGCCGGAGGACTGCCTGCCGTTCTTCGCCGCGCCCGCCCAGCTGATCTTGTACCACGTCGTGACAAAGGGCCGGCTGCTGCTGTTCGTCGACGGCGAGCCCCCCGTCGAGGTGCGCGCGGGCGAGATCGTCATCCTGCCGCGCAACGACGTGCACACGCTCGCCAGCGCCGCGGGGCTGGCGCCGGTGCATGGCCGCACCCTGGTGCAGCCCTCGCCCGACGGCAGGCTGGGGCGCATCCGCCATGGCGGCGGCGGCGACGAGACGCAGATGGTCTGCGGCTTTCTCGCGACCGAGGCGGCGTTCAACCCGCTGATGTCGAGCCTGCCGCGCGTGCTGTGCATCGACCTGCGCGAAGGCACGTCGCGCGAGTGGGTCGAGGCCTCGGCGCGGTTCGCGGCGAGCGAGCTGGCCGAGGGGCGGCTGGCCTCGTCGGAGGTGATGTCGCGGCTGTCCGAGGTGCTGCTGGTCGAGGCCGTCCGCGCCTATGCCGCGCGGCTCGGGCCCGGCGAGAGCGGCTGGATGAAGGGTCTCAGCGATCCCCAGATCGGGCGGGCGCTGAGCCTGATCCATCGCGACGTCAGCGCGCACTGGACATCCGAGGCGCTGGCCCGCGCGGTCGCCCTGTCGCGCAGCGCCTTTGTCGAGCGGTTCTCGGAACTGGTCGGCATGCCGCCGATCCGCTATCTGGCGCACTGGCGGCTGCTGGCGGCACGCGACCAGCTGCGCGAGACGCAGCGCTCGCTCGCGCAGATCGCGCACGCCGTGGGCTATGGCTCGGAGGAGGCGTTCAGCCGCGCCTTCAAGCGCGAGTTCGGCCTGGCGCCGGCGCGCTGGCGCGAGACGGCCGCGCGCACCGCCGCCCAGGGCAGCCGACCGGCACCGGAGGCGCCCGGCGCCAAAGCCTGATCGGCGCCGGCGCGCCGAACTCGTGCCTGCCGGCCGTGTTTGCCGGCCGTGTTTGCCGACTCGCCCCGTATTCGGTATCCTTGATGCATTTACACGCATGGGTGATTTCAACATGGCTACGAAAGCTCCGCCGGCCCCGAAGACAGCGTCCAAGTCCGCGTCCAAGTCGAAATCCCGGAAAGACCCGGCCAAACCCGATC
Source organism: uncultured Bacillaceae bacterium (assembly GCA_963763245.1). Classification (GTDB taxonomy): domain Bacteria; phylum Pseudomonadota; class Alphaproteobacteria; order Rhodobacterales; family Rhodobacteraceae; genus Thermohalobaculum. The sequence continues at coordinate 149,359 of CAVXNU010000017.1, read as the reverse complement.
AGCGGCCGCGGATGCGCATCGACGACCATCATTCCGTCGGCGGCTATTGCTCGGTGAAGCCCGAGCAGCGGCGCAACTTCGGCAACGATATCGACAGCCTCCGCTTGGAGGCGATCATCGTCAACGACAAGAAATGGGTGAACGGCACCAAGCTGCGCTACTACTTCTTCGACCGGCCCGAGGACGGCGAGCGCGTGCTGATGGCCGACGGCTCGCGCAAGTTCGTGCCCTGGGCGGGCGCCGAGGCGCAGAAGCGGGTCGTCCGCAGCGCCTTTCAGGCGTGGAAGAAGGTCGGCCTCGGCCTCGACTTCCACGAGGTCGCCGACCGCGACGAGGCCGAGATCCGGATCGGCTTCATGGATGGCGACGGCGCCTGGTCCTATGTCGGGCGCGACGTGCTGAACCGCGGCCAGAACGCGCGGACGATGAATTTCGGCTGGGACCTGACCGGCTCGGACGGCCTGGACACGGCGATGCACGAGATCGGCCACACGCTCGGCATGCCGCACGAGCACCAGAACCCGCATGCCGGCATCGTCTGGGAGGAGGAGGCGGTCTATCGCGACCTCGCCGGCCCGCCGAACTTCTGGTCGCGCGAGACGACCTTCCACAACATCATCCGCAAGATCCCGCCGCAGACCGTGATGGGCACGGACTGGGACCGGGAACTCGGTGATGCACTACCCGTTCGCGGCCGGCATGATCCGCGAGCCGGCCGAGTTCCGCGCGACGCCGCTGGTCCCCGCGGGCGGTCTGTCGCCGCGCGACCGGGCATGGATCAAGGAGACCTATCCGCCGATCGCTGATGCCGATGTCGTCCGGCTCGAGCCTTTCGTCGCCAGGCGGCTGGACCTCGCCGCGGGCCAGCAGTTCAACGGCGTCTTCGTGCCGACCGAGACGCGCCGCTACACGATCGAGACCTTCGGCCCGACCGACATGGTGCTGACCGTCTTCGAGGAGATGGACGGCGAGCCGGTGTTCCTGGCCGGCGACGACGACAGCGGCTTCGACCACAACGCCCGGATCCGGGTTCGGCTGCGCAAGGGGCGCACCTACCCGGTTCGCGCCCGGCTGTTCTTCACCTGGGACAGCGGCGCCTCGGCGGTGATGGTCTACTGAGTTCGGAGCGGCGCTTCCGCGCCGCCTCCCGCCCGCCGACCCGTTGAAGGGCAGGATCCCAGATGACGGACGAGTTGCAGAAGGCGAGGGCGCGGCTCGTCCGCCTGCTTCACTTGCGCCATCTCGGCCTCGATCCAGCCATCGGCCGCTTCCGCTCAAACGAGGCGAACACCGCGAGCGCCCTCGAGCAGGCGGTTGGCGAGCGGCTGGAGCGGGCGGTCGGGGCCGGCGACTGGCGCGGAACCCGCACGGGGCGCTTCTATGACGATTGCAGCCCCGCCCCCGGGCCGTTCTTCGACCGCGAGAGGGATAACTGGATCGCCAGCTTGCACCGGCACGCGATCACGACCCAGGGGATCGACGTCGTTACGGTCGACGTCCGGGACAGGGGCCTGTCGCAAGCGCAGCTTGCGGAGGTCGTCGCGGCCTTGAACGACCTTCCGCCGGCGGCGCGGCGGAAGGTTCTCGTGCTGTTGAACGAGGCAGATTGAGCGGCGTCACCCGTCCTTGCGGATCGTCGCGTTCTGCGGGTCGTAGGGGCTTTCCTCGACCACTTCGGCCGGCCAGAGCTCGCGCAGCATGCGCAGCTGCAGCTTCTGGCCGGGCTGCGCCAGGTCGGGCCGGACGTAAGCGATGCCGATCTGCTTGCCGAAGTGCACCGAATAGCCGCCCGATGTCAGGCGGCCGACCTTCTGGCCGTCGAGCACCAGCGCCTCCTTGCCCCAGGGGTCGGCGTCCTCCGGTCCGTCGATCAGCACGGTGACGCAGGCCGAGCGGATGCCCGTCTCCTCCATCGCCGCCTTGCCGCGGAAATCCTTGCCCATATCGACAAACCGGTCGAGGCCGCTCTCCAGCGGGGTCGCGTCGCGGCCGAGGTCCGAGCCGAAGGCGCGGTAGGATTTCTCCTGCCGCAGCCAGTTCTGCGCCCGCGCGCCGCAGAGGCGCAGGCCGCCGGGGATCTCGGCCTGCTCGCTCGCCGCGGCCAGCCGGTCGAAGAGGTAGTTCTGCATCTCGATCGGGTGGTGCAGCTCCCAGCCGAGCTCGCCCGTATAGGCGACGCGGATGGCCAGCGTCCGGCACATGCCGAGGTCGATCTCGCGCGCCGAGAGCCAGGGGAAGCGCTTGTTCGAGAGCGCGGTGGCGGGGTCCGCGTCGACGACCAGCGGGCGCAGCACGTCGCGCGAGCGCGGGCCGGCGATGGCGAAGACGCCCCATTGCGTCGAGACGTCCCAGATCTCGATCCAGCCGAACTCGGACCGCTTCTTCTCGGCCTCCTTCACCAGAAAATCGTGGTCGTACTCCTGCGCGGCGCCGGCGGTGATGACGTAGTAGTCGTCCTCGGCGAGGCGGACGATCGTGGCCTCGGTACGCACCGTGCCGGCATCTGTCAGCGCATAGGTCAGGTTGATGCGGCCGACGCGCGGCAGCTTGTTGCAGGTCAGCCAGTCGAGGAACGCCGTGGCGCCGGGCCCGCGGACGCGGTGCTTGGTGAAGGCGGTGGCGTCGAACAGGCCGACGCTCTCGCGCACGGCCTTGGCCTCCTCGACGGCATAGGGCCACCAGCCGCCGCGACGGAAGCTGCGCGAGCCATGGTCGTCGAAGCCCTGCGGCGCGTAGTAGTTCGGCCGCTCCCAGCCGTTCACCTGGCCGAACTGGGCGCCGCGGGCCTTCAGCCTGTCATAGCAGGGCGCGGTGCGCAGCGGCCGGCAGGCGGGGCGCTCCTCGTCGGGGTGGTGCAGGATGAAGACGTGGGCATAGGCCTCCTCGTTCTTGCGGGCGGCGTATTCCTTGTTCATCCACCGGCCGAAGCGGCGCGGGTCGAGCGACCACATGTCGATCTCGGCCTCGCCCTCGCGTCATCAGCTGCGCGAGGTAGTGCCCGGTGCCGCCGGCCGCCGTGATGCCGAAGGAAAAGCCCTCGGCCAGCCAGACGTTCTCGACGCCCGGCGCCGGGCCGAGCAGCGGGTTGCCGTCGGGCGTGTAGCAGATCGGGCCGTTGTAGTCGTCCTTCAGCCCGACGGTCTCCGAGGACGGGATGCGGTGCAGCATCGACATGTACTCGGCCTCGATGCGCTCCAGATCCAGCTCGAAGAGATCGGCGCGGAAGCTGTCGGGCACGCCGTGGACGAAGCGGGCGGGGGCGCCGTGCTCGTAGGGCCCCAGGATCCAGCCGCCGCGCTCCTCGCGCACATACCACTTGGCGTCGGCGTCGCGCAGCACGGGGTGCTCGGGATGCGAGCGGCGCCACTCGACCAGCGCCGGGTCGGGCTCGGTGACGATGTACTGGTGCTCGACAGGAATCGCCGGCAGGCTCAGCCCCAGCAGCGTCGCGGTGCGCTGGGCGTGGTTGCCCGTCGCGGTGACGACGTGCTCGCAGGTGATGGCGAAGGTCTCGTCCGTCGGCACCAGGTTGCCGCCGCGGTCGGCCATGATGCGGCCGGAGACGCGCCACTCGCCGCCCGTCCGCTCATAGGCGTCGACCTGGGCGCGGCGGACGATCTCGACGCCGCGCTGGCGGGCGCCGCGGGCCATGGCCTGCGTCACGTCGGCCGGGTTGATGTAGCCGTCCGTCGGATGGAAGATCGCGCCCTTGAGGTCGTCGGTGCGCACCAGCGGCCAGCGCTCGCCGATCTCCCTCGGGCTCAGCCACTCGAAGGGGATGCCCACCGTCTCGGCGGTGGTGGCGTAGAGCATGTACTCGTCCATGCGGTCCTGGGTCTGCGCCATGCGCAGATTGCCGACGACCGAAAAGCCGGGGTTGAGCCCCGTCTCGGCCTCCAGCGTCTTGTAGAACTTGACCGAATAGTCGTGGATGTGGCTGGTCGCGTAGCCCATGTTAAAGAGGGGCAGCAGGCCCGCCGCGTGCCAGGTGCTGCCGCTCGTCAGCTCGTCGCGCTCGAGCAGCACGCAGTCCCAGCCGGCCTTGGCCAGGTGATAGGCGATCCCGCAGCCGACCGCGCCGCCGCCGACCACCACCACGCGCGCATGGGTCTTCATCGCATGCCCCCTTTGCCTTGTCGCGGCCGGCATAGTCCCGGAGGGCCGCGCGATGAGTCGAGGGGTGCGACCTCGCCGGCAGCGATTGCGACCTCGCGGGGCGCAATGAACGGCCCCTCACGGGGGCCGCAGGGCGCCCCGCAGGGGGGCCGCCGATGGCTGCGCTCAGGGCAGCGCGTCGTAGACGACCATCACGATCGTGTTGTCGGGCGTCACCTCGACCAGGTGCTCGCCGGCCGCGACCCAATGCGTGCCGGTCCCCAGCGTCGGCAGGTCGCCCAGCTCGGCGGGCGGGTCCTTGACGTCGACGCCCTCGGGCAGCTTGTTGCCGGGCTCGAGCGCGTCGTCGAGGCCCGCCGGCAGGTCCTGGCCGTTGTCGTAGACGGCCGTCTTGCCGAAGGCGGCCTCGACCCGGTCGACGATCTCGCGGTTGACCTCGAACTCCTTCGTCAGCTCCTTGTCGTAGACGATGGTCTTGATCTGACCCGTATCGGCGTCCCTGACCACCTCGGTCGTCGCCTGGGCGGCGGCGATCGTCGTCGCTCCGCCGAGAAGAAGCATCGCCAGAAGGGTGCGTTTCATTATCCGGCTCCTGAGAGAAATGGGCGCCCGATCAACGCGGCCGCCGGCCGGGCCGTTCCTGAGGCCCGGCGCCGCCACCACTCAGGCAAGCGAAAAGGCCCCGCGGGGGCGGGGCCTCCTCGTTCAGCGCCTCGCGCGCCTTATGGCAGCGCGTTGTAGACGACCATGACGATGGTGTTGTCGTCGTCAGAGACCTCGACCAGATGGTTGCCCGTGGCGACCCAGTGCGAGTTGTCGCTCAGCTTCGGCAGGTCGCCGAGCTCGGCCGGAACCGCCTTGGTCGGCGCGTCCGCCGGCAGCTTCTCGCCGGGAACGATCTCGGCATTGATGCTGTCGGGCAGATCCTGCGGCGTCTCGTAGGCGGCGGCCTCGCCGAAGGCCTCCTGCGCGCGATCGACGATGTCGCGCTTGATCTCGAACTTGTCCGACATGCCCTTTTCGTAGACGATCGTGGGCTTGCCGGCCTCGATGTCCGTGGCGGCCGTCCCGGCGCGCCATCGCCGTAGGACGTCGCGGCACCGAGGAGCAGGGCGGCGAGAAGCGTGCGTTTCATGTCTCGTTTCCTTTCGTTCAACGGTCGGCCAGCACGGCCGCCGACGAAACGCTTCGGAAACGCATTCACCGACGCCAGACCCGCGCTTTGGCGCGACCACCAATCCTGATCTGTCAACGCATCGGCGCCGCGATGGTTTCGACCGGGTAGGTCTCGTCGGGACGGTCTCGGCGTCAGACGAGGAGCTCGGTCCTGGCAAAGCGGCGGACGTCGATCAGGCCGAGATCCGAGATGCGCAGCTCGGGGATCACGACCAGCGCGAGCAGCGAGTGCTGCATGTAGGCGTTGTTGAGCCCGCAGCCGCAGGCGCGCATCGCCGCCATCAGCCGCCCGGCCTTGTCCGCGACGCGGCGCGCCGGCTCGTCCGAGATGAGGCCCGCGATCGGCAGCTCGACCAGCGCCAGCTCCTCGCCTTGGCGCCAGAGGGTGACGCCGCCGCCCACCTCGGCCAGTCGGTTGGCGGCACGGGCCATGTCGGCCTTCGAGGTGCCGACGACGATCATGTGGTGGCTGTCATGCGCGACCGTCGAGGCCATGGCGCAGGGCACGTCATAGCCAAAGCCCGAGACGAAGCCGTTCGTCACCTGGCCCGTCGCCCGGTGCCGCTCGACCAGCGCGATCTGGCAGACGTCCTGCGCCCGGTCCATCTGGACGAGGCCGTCGGCGACGCCAAGCTCCGCCTCGAGCGCGCGGGTCGGCGCCTGGTTCTCGACCACGCCGATGACGCGCGCCCGCACGCGGGACGCGTCAGCCGGCGCCGGGATGTCGAAGTCCTCCGCGCCGAGCGGCCGCTTCAGCCGCACGGTGTTGCGCGCGCTGTCGGGGTAGGCGAAGCCGGGGGCAGGCGCGCGCATCTCGCCGCCCTCGGCGACGACGACGCCGCGGGCGATGACCGTCTCGATCGGCAGCGCCGTCAGGTCCGAGGAAAGGACGAGGTCGGCGCGGCGGCCAGGCGCGATCGAGCCGAGCTCGCGCTCCAGCCCGAAATGCGTCGCCGTGTTGATCGTCGCCATCTGGATCGCGACCAGCGGATCGAGGCCCTGCGCGATCGCGTGCCGCACCACCCGGTTCATGTGGCCCTCGTCGACCAGCGTGCCGGAATGGCAGTCGTCGGTGCAGAGGATGAAGTTGCGCGGGTCGAGCCCCTTCTGCGTCACCGCCGTGATCTGCGCCGCGACGTCGTACCAGGCGGAGCCCAGGCGCAGCATGGCGCGCATCCCCTGGCGGACGCGGGCGATGGCGTCCTCCTCGCGCGTGCCCTCGTGGTCGTCGGCCGGCCCGCCCGCGACATAGGCGTGGAAGGCGGGGCCCAGATCGGGCGAGGCATAGTGGCCGCCGATCGTCTTGCCCGCGGCGCGGGTCGCGGCCATCTCGCCCAGCATCTTGGGGTCGGCGGCGGCGACGCCGGGAAAGTTCATCATCTCGCCGAGGCCGATGATGCCGGGCCAGGTCATCGCCTCGGCGACGTCCTCGGGCCCGATCTCGTGGCCGGTGGTCTCGAGCCCCGGCGCCGACGGCGCGCAGGACGGCATCTGGACGAAGACGTTGATCGGCTGGGCCAGGGCCTCGTCATGCATCAGCCGAACGCCGGGCAGGCCGAGCACGTTGGCGATCTCGTGCGGGTCGACGAACATGCGACGTCGTGCCGTGCGGGGCGACGGCGCGGACGAACTCGGTCACGGTCAGCATGCCGGATTCGACGTGCATGTGGCCGTCGCAGAGGCCGGGGACGAGGAAGCGGCCGTCGGCCTCGATCACCTGCGTGCCCGGGCCGATCATGGCCGAGGCGTCCGGCCCGCAATAGGCGAAGCGGCCATCGGCGATGGCGAGGTCCGTGCCGGGGATCAGCTCGCGCGAGTGGACGTTCACCCAGGTGCCGCCGCGCACGACCATGTCGGCGGGCTCGCGCCCGGCCGCGACGCCGATCAGGCGCGCGGCGCAGTCCTGCCAGGATCTCATCTCGGCCTCCACTTCGACGGGCGGACAGCCTAGGCGAATCACCGTTAACGGGAAACGGCTCAGCTGCCGGCGGCGCGCACGGCCTCGAGCAGCGCGACCGAGACATAGCCATCTGGCGTCATGCCCTGCGAGGCCTGGAACTGGCGGACGGCCGCCCGGCTGTTCGGGCCGACGATGCCGTCCACGCCCTGCGTGTCATAGCCGAGATCGGTCAGCCGCCGCTGCAGCTCCTGCGTCTCGGAGCGGCTGAGCATCCGGTCGCCGCGCGGCCAGGCCAGCGCAAAGGCCGGCGCGCCGTCGATCCGCTCGGCCAGCAGCGACGACGGCCAGCGCATAGGAGGTGGCGTTGTTGTAGCGCTTGATGACGCGGAAGTTCGGATAAGCGGCAAAGGCCGGGCCGCGGGCGCCGGCCGGCAGCAGGATCTCGACCCCATCGGCGGGCGGCAGCGTGCCGCGCACGGCCGTCACGCCGCGCGCCTGCCACTCGGCGGCCGACAAGCGCGTGTCGTCGTCGGCCAGGGTGTAGTCGAAGCCCTGCGGCAGCCGCACCTCGACGACGGCGGGCTGCCCGCGCTGCCAGCCGAAGCTGCCGAGGTAGTTGGCCGTCGAGCCGAGCGCGTCGGCGGCGTCGGCCGCCCAGACATTGCGGTGCCCGTCGCCATCGGCATCGACGGCGTAGCTGACGAAGCTCGTCGGGATGAACTGCGTGTGCCCCATGGCGCCCGCCCATGAGCCGACCATGGCCGAGGGCGCGATGTCGCCGGCCTGCAGGATCTGCAGCGCGGCCAGAAGCTGCTCCTCGGCGAATTCCTGCCGCCGGCCCTCATAGGCCAGCGTCGCCATGCTCTCGATGACGGGGATGTCGCCGAAATTGCTGCCATAGGCCGATTCGAGGCCCCAGATGGCGAGCACCACCGGGTAGTCGACGCCATAGCGCTGCTCGATCCGCTGCAGCATCGCCTGGTTCGCCTGCGCCTTCTGCCGCCCTGTGGCGACGCGGCTCTCCGAGACGGCGCTGTCGAGATATTCCCAGATCGGCCGGGTGAACTCGGGCTGGTAGGCGTCGAGCTCGAGCACCCGGGCGTTCGGCTCGACCCCGGCAAAGGCGCGGTCGAAGGTGGCGGGCGCGATGCCGGCGGCGAGCGCCCGGGCACGGAACGCCTCGCGCCATTCGGCAAAGCTGGCATATTGCGGCCGCGGCTCGGCGGCCGGGCGCGGCGCCGGCTCGGGCGCGACGGTCTGCCCGGCGCTGGGGGCGCATCCGGTCGCCGCCATGATGGCGGCAAGGCCCGCGCCGAGCCCCCACGCCCGCGTCTTGCCCCGCGATCTGACCCGCGATCTGCCCCGCGATTTGCGCTGCATTCGCCTGCTCTCCTGCCTGCCCGTTTTTCGCCGATTCTACACCGGCGGCGCAGCCTCGTCGAGACGAGCGCGGCGGGTGACGGGGCCCCCGCCCGCGGATTGGATGCGCGCCACCGCCTCGCTCAGCGGCTCGATGACCGTGGCCATGTGGTGGCCGTTGGCATGGACGATCCGCTCGGCGTCCAGCATGACCGCGACATGGCCGCGCCAGAAGACGAGGTCGCCGCGCCGGGCTGGCTCGTCGGCCTCGAGCGTGCGGCCGATCCCGGCCTGCATGTCTGAATCGCGCGGCGCCGCGTGCCCCGCGGCCTGGCGGGCGAGCTGGACCAGCGCCGAGCAGTCGAGCCCGGCGGGCGACCGGCCGCCCCAAAGATAAGGCGTGCCGACGAAGCGCTCCGCGACCGCCACCCAGTCCGGCGCCGGCTCGGTCAGCGGCACGATGTGGCGCAGCGACAGCCAATGCTCCGGCGCGATGCGGGCAAAGCCGTCACGCGCCTCGACGATGGCGACGCGCGACGCAAAGGGCAGCGCGCCGAAGGTCGGCGACTTCAGCACCGGGCGCCCGTAGAGATTGGCCCAGAGCGTCGCCACGCGATGCGTCGGCGCGGGCGCCACGACGAAGTCCGCTGTGCAGGCGACCGCCTCGGCCGGCAGATAGCCGACATAGCCGTCGAGCGCCGCCTGCCCCCAGGCCCAGGGGCCGGCGATCTCGTAGACCGCGACCTCCTCGCCGTGCAGCAGCTCGGTGTCGAAGGGCGCGCAGTGATCGGGCGTGGCCCGCATCGGCGCCGAGGGCGCGGTGATCCGGCAGGGCGTCGCGTCGGCGAACCGCGCCGCCGCGACGCTGCCCGAGAGGTGGCGCGCGGCGAGGTCCGGGCGGGCCGGCGTCAGGCGGCGGTCGACGTTCATGCGCGCCGCCCCGAAGCGGCCCTCGAGCACGCGCAGCATTGCGCGCGCCGCCTGGCATTCGCCGCCCTTGGGCCGGCCGGGCCGCGGCTTCGGCGTCCACGCATAGATGTCGAAATGCGCCCAGGGCACATCGGCGACGAAGCGCTTGAGAAACAGCGCGGCGGTGATCGAGCCCGCCATGCCGCCGCCGGGCGCGTTGTCGAGATCCGCGATCTCGGGCTCGATCTCGCGCTCGTAGCCCGGCCAGAGCGGCAGCCGCCACAGCGGGTCCGCGGCCCGCCGCCCGGCGTCGAACAGCTCCGCCGCCAGCGCCTCGTCATCCGTGTAGAAGGGGACGAGGTCGGGCCCCAGCGCGACGCGCGCCGCGCCCGTCAGCGTCGCCATGTCGAGCATCAGCGCCGGCCGCTCCTCGGCCCCGAGCGCCAGCGCGTCGGCCAGCACCAGCCGGCCCTCGGCATCGGTGTTGTTGACCTCGACCGTCGGCCCGAGCCGCGAGCGCAGCACGTCGCCCGGCCGCATCGCGCTGGCGCTGATCGAGTTCTCGACCGCCGGGACCAGCACGCGCAGCCGCACGGGCAGGCGCAGGCCCATCACCATGTGCGCGAGCCCGAGCACGGTCGCGGCGCCGCCCATGTCCTTCTTCATCAGCCCCATGCCGGCGGCGGGCTTGATGTCGAGCCCGCCCGTGTCGAAGCAGACGCCCTTGCCGACCAGCGTCACCTTGGGGTGGCCCGCGTCGCCCCAGCTCATGTCGATCAGCCGCGGCGCCTCGGCGCCCGCCCGGCCGACGGCGTGGATCATGGGAAGTTGCCGGCCAGCAGCTCCTCGCCCGTCGTGACCGCGACGGCCGCGCCATGGCGGCTGGCCAGCGCCCGGCAGGCGGCCTCGAGCGCAGCCGGCCCCATCTCGTTGGCCGGCGTGTTGATCAGGTCGCGGGCGAGGAACACGCCCTCGGCGATGCAGGCGATGCGGGCCTCGTCGACGCCCGCCACGCGCAGCACGGCCGGCTTTTCCTCGCGCGGCTTGTAGCGGTCGAACCGGTAGCGGCCGAGGCGCCAGGCCAGCGCCGCCTCCTCCGCCGCCTCGGGCTCGAGCGGCGTCTCGAGCCGATAGGCGCCCGGCGGCGCCCCCCGCGCGAAGTCGCCGAGATGCAGCCGCTCGCGGGCGCGCGCGGCCGCATCGCCCCAGCCGATCAGCACCCGCCCGAGCCGCCCGTCCGCGCCGGGCAGCCGCAGCGACTGGCCGAGCTTGGCCGTGAACCCGTTCGCATCGGCCCAGGCCCGCGCCGCGGCGTCGAGCGACAGCGCCCCGAGCCCGTCGGCCGGAACGAGGGTCACGGGCACGGGGTCGCCCGTGCCGGCGGTGTCGATCTGCGTCTGGACCTTGGCCCTGTCGTTGCTGACAGCCATTGCATGCTCACCCGGGGCGACCGCCGGCAACCACGCACCGGCCCTCGGGCGACCCTAGCCGGGCGGCGTCCGGGCGCAAGCCCGCGTTTAGGCCCGCGCGGCGCTCTCGAACGCGGCGCAATAGTCGCGCAGGCTGCCGATCGAGACCGAGCGCACGTCGATCATCGCCTGCACCCATTCGCTCGGATCGCCGCGCCGCGCCGCCTCCGAGGCCCGCGCCGCGTATTGCGAGATCAGCGACAGCCCCAGATGCCCGGCCGCGCCGACGATCTCGTGCGCCAGCGCCGCGACCTCGCCGGTCTCGCCCATCTCCGCGAGCTCGGCCAGCCGGTCGAGCCGTCCGACCAGCTCGAGCATGCCGTCGGCGAGGAGCTCGCAGGTCTGCGGGGTGCCGAGGTGCCGGCGCAACCGCTCGAGATAATCGCAATCCAGGATCGGCGGCGGCGGTTCGGTCCGTAACTGCCATTCCAACATAACTCGCACCTCGCGACGGAAACCCGATCGACGAGGCTAATGGCGCGAGGGTTAAAGAAGGATGAAGCGGCAGGTCCTTGGCGGCCTCACTTGCGCCTCACTTCCGGCGCTTGTGCTCCTCGAGGCGGGGCATGATCTCGACGAAGTTGCACGGCCCGTGGCGATAGTCGAGCTGCGGCTGCAGGATCTCGTCCCAGCCGTCGCGGCAGGCGCCGGGCGAGCCGGGCAGCGCGAAGAGATAGGTGCCGCCGGCGACCCCCGCGCAGGCGCGGCTCTGCACCGCCGAGGTGCCGATCTTGGCCATGGAGACGTGGGTGAAGACCATGCCGAAGGCGTCGATCTCCTTCTCGTAGACGTCGCGATGCGCCTCGACGGTGACGTCGCGGCCCGTCAGCCCGGTGCCGCCGGTCGAGATCACGACGTCGACGCCCGGGTCGGCGATCCAGCCGCGCAGCCGCTCGGCGATCTCGGCGCGGTCGTCGGTGACGATGGCCCGGTCGGCCAGCACGTGGCCGGCTTGCGTGACGCGCTGGGCCAGCGTGTCGCCCGAGCGGTCGTCGGCCAGCGTGCGCGTGTCCGACACGGTCAGCACGGCGATGCGGACGGGGATGAACTCGCGGCTCTCGTCGATTCGGGACATCGTCAGAGCTCGAACCAGTGTCGGCCGCGGCCCGAGATTGTGGACGGCCGCCGTGCCGATCGAGCCCGAGGCGCCCCAGCTGTCGTGAATGTGGCCGCAGAGAACGAGGCGCGGCTGCACCCGCTCGATCGCGGCCCGGACGGCGGTCGAGCCGACCGAGGCCCCGGCCGAGGTGCGGTCGGCCACGCCCCTGGGCGGCGAGTGGCACGATCAGGATGTCGGCGCGCTCCATGCCGTCGAGCAGCGCCTCGGCCTCGGCCTCGTCCAGGTCGCAGGACCAGGCGCCGAAGGGCGTGCGCGGCACGGCATAGCCGAGGCCGAAGAGGGCGAGGCCGGCGCGCTCCGTCGCCCCGCCATGCAGGACGGTCGCGGGGCCTGCGGCGGCGCGGAGTTCATCGGCGCTTTCGGCGTTGCCGGGGACCAGCACGGCCTTGGCCAGCACCGGCGCCAGCTCGGCCATGGCCTCGTCCAGGCCGCGGCGCTGGGTGCAGAAATCGCCGGCGCCGATGACGAGGTCGGCCTCGGCCGCCGCGTCGCGGATCTCGGCCGCGCAGCGGCGCGAGAGGTGCATGTCCGAAAAGGCGAGGATGCGGGTCATGGGCGGCTCATATGGGGCGTCTCATATCGGTGGCGGCTCGCCGTCGAGGGCGCGGCGCACGGCCAGGAGGTCGAGCCAGGCCAGCCGCTTTTCCTCGGGCGGCGCAGCAGATAGGCGGGGTGGAAGCAGGGCATCAAGGGCAGGCCGCTCGGCCCATGCCGAAGCCAGCGGCCGCGCATCCGCCGGATGCCGGTCGAGGTGGCCAGCAGCGCCTTGGTCGGCGTGTTGCCGACGGCGAGGATGAAGTCCGGCCGGGCGAGCTCGATATGCCGCTCGACGAAGGGCAGGAACGCCAGCGCCTCGGCCTCGGACGGCGTGCGGTTGCCGGGCGGACGCCAGGGCAGGACGTTGGTGATGTAGACGGCGTCCTCGGGCGCGGGCGCCATGCGCGACGAGGCCGATGGCGGCCAGCATGCGGTCGAGCAGCTGCCCGGCGCGGCCGACGAAGGGCCGGCCGACGCGGTCCTCCTCGGCGCCGGGCGCCTCGCCGATCACCATGAGGCGGGCGCCCGCCAGGCCGTCGCTGAAGACGGTGTTGCGGGCCAATTCGCGCAGCGCCGAGCCTGTCCAGGCGCGCAGCGCTTCGGCGAGCTCGTCGAGCGTGGCGGCGGAGGCGGCGAGCGCACGGGCATCGGCCGGGCCGGCCGGTGCGAGGTCGGCGCCCGGCATCCCCCCTCCCCGACCCTCCCCCACACGGGGGGAGGGGGCGCCTGGGGCTGTGGCTGGTGCCTGGAGCGGCTGATGCCGGGCCGTGTGGCGGCCTGAAGCTGCCTGGCCCGATATCTGGCCTGCCGCTATCTGGCCTGCCGTTGTCTGGCCTGCCGCTAACCGGGCGGCCGGGACACTGGCCCGCGGAGGAGACCGCCCCTCCAGGCCGGGCCCTCCCTCCCCCCGGCGGGGGGAGGGCCGGGGAGGGTGGGTTGCCCCGCGCGCTGCCTCCGCCGTCTCCGCGAACCGGTCGACCGACACCTCGCCGATCGCCTCGTCGGCGCCGAGCTCGACCTGCCAGGCGAGCGCGGCCAGCAGCGCGGCCCGGGCGTCGGCCACCGGCGTCATCCTCCCGTCATCCCCCGTCATTCCCCGTCAACCCAGCGTCATCCCGGCGGCGGCCCGTCGCGCGGGTCGATCGGGCCGAGGTCGAGCCCGAGCTCCGCCTCCAGCGCCGCGGCGTGGGACAGCAGCGGTCCCTCGCCATGCAGGGCGCCGATCATCTGCAGCCCGATCGGCAGCCCGTCATCGGTGAAGCCGCAGGGCAGCGACAGCGCCGGCGCGCCCGTCAGCGTCGCCGGGAAGACGATCGCCATCCAGTCGATATAGGTCGGGAACTCGACGCCGTCGCACTGCGTGACCGTGCGGTCCTCGACGGCGAAGGGCGGCACGATCGTCGCCGGCGCCAGCAGCAGGTCATAGGTCTGGAAGAAGGCGGCCAGGCTGTCGGTCATGCGCCGGCGGATCGCGTTCGCGCGCGCCAGCTCCTCGCCGGTGACGGCATGGCCGCGCTCGATGTTCCAGACGATGTCGGGCTTCAGCTTGTCGCGGTGGTCGCGATAGTGCTCGGCCGAGCCTGTGGCGAACGAGACGCCGCGCAGCGTCTGGAAGGCGTCCACGGCCCCGGAGAAATCGGGGCAGGCCTCGTCGACCCGGGCGCCCAGCCGCTCGAAGCGGCGGGCGGCCGCCTCGGTGATCCGGCGGACCCGCGGGTCGACGGGCGTGATGCCGAAATCGGGGCTGTAGGCGACGCGGCGCGGCACCTGCGGCCGCTCGGCACAGGTGCGGAAGGCCATGTCCGGGTCGGGCTGGGCGAGCGGCTCGCGCGGATCGGCGCCGGCCATCGCGTCGAGCAGGAGGCCGAGATCGCCGACATTGCGCGCCATCGGCCCCTGCTGGCTCAGCGTGCTGAAGGGGTCGGCCGACGGACCCTTGGGCACCCGCGCGGGCGATGGCCGCAGGCCGACGCAGCCGCAGAAGCTGGCCGGGTTGCGCAACGATCCGCCCATGTCCGAGCCATGCGCCAGCCAGGCCATGCCGGAGACCAGCGCCGCCGCGGCGCCCCCCGAGGAGCCCGCGACCGAGCGGCTGAGGTTCCAGGGGTTGTGCGTCCGGCCGAAGACGGGATTGAAGGTGCTGGCGCCCGCCCCGAACTCTGGCGTGTTCGACTTGGCGTAGATGACGCCGCCGCGCGCCTCGATGCGCTCGACGACATGGTCCGAGCGCTCGGGCACATGGTCGGCATAGATCGGCGAGCCCCAGGTCGTGCGCACGCCGGCGACGGCCGAGAGGTCCTTGATCGGCACGGGCAGGCCGCCGAGCACGCCGCGCTCGCCCGCGGGCCGCGCGGCGATTTCGGCCGCGTGCCGCCGGGCCCGGTCGAAGCACAGCGTCGGCAGCGCGTTGACCTTCCCGTCGACGGCCGCGATGCGCGCCTCGAGCGCATCGAGCACCTCCATATGCCCGACCTCGCCCGAGTTGAGCCAGCCTGCGACCTGCCGCGCGGTGGCGTTGATGAGTGACATGGCGCTCCCCGGAGTTTTGCCCCGAGAGGCATAGCGCCGGCCGGGACGGGCTGACAACCGAAAGCCGGCCCAATCCCGCCGATGGCGACGCCCTGGCGGGAAGCCGATTGGCAGGCGCCGCGCCTTGCGTTTAAGTCTGCGTCGCGCCCCGCAGGCGGGCGAGGGAGGACAAGATGGCCAATGTGACGCGGAGCGCGGCGTTCAGCGCTCCGGCCGACCAGATCTGGGCGGCGATCGGCAAATTTCACGCACTCGGCGACTGGCACCCCGCCGTCGAGAAGCAGACCGCCGAGGGCGACCTGCGCCACCTGCACATCGCCGGCGGGGGCGTCATCGTCGAGCGGCTGCTCGGCGAGGAGACGGGCGGCGAGACGCGCTCCTATGCCTACGAGATCGTCTCGGGCCCGCTGCCGGTGCAGGGCTACCGCTCGGTGCTGTCGGTCGCGCCGGCCGGGTCGGGCACCGACGCGGGATCGGTCGTCGTCTGGACGTCGACCTTCGAGCCGACGGCCGACGCCGCCTTCCGCCTGGTCGCCGGCATCTACGAGGCCGGGCTCAAGGCGCTGGCGCAGAAGTTCCCGGGCTGACCCGGCGTTCCGTTGCAGAAGGCAGGGGCCGCGCGACGGCGCGGCCCCTGCCCATCAGGCGGCCCTCTCAGGTGGGCCCTGTCAGGCGGCGCGGGCGCGCGCCTTCGGCGCCGGCCTGGCGCGCTCGCGCGCCGGCAGCTCGTGCACCTCGGCGCCCTGGCGCTCGGGCGACGAGAAGACGGCGCGGATCATCTCCGCGATCGCGCGGGCGCGCTCGCGGCGTCCCCTGGCCAGGTAAAAGTCGATGGTCGCGGAATCGATCTTCGGTGCATCAAAAAGCGTGCTGCCCATCATCAGCTCCTTTGAACTTGCAAGCCCTTCCTCGGCTTGATGAGAGCAGCATCTGCCTGTATTCATTGGCCGGCAAACGAGTCTTTCTGCCGTTCGGTTCAGGTGGGCTTAACCGGGGATGCCTGATCGACTGCCGCCGCTGACCGCCCTGCGCGCCTTCGAGGCCGCGGCCCGGCACATGAGCTTTGCCAGGGCCGCCGACGAGCTTTTCGTCACCCCGGCGGCGCTCAGCTACCAGATCAAGCAGCTGGAGGAGCATTTCGGCCGGCCCCTCTTCCGCCGCCTCAACCGCGCCGTCGAGCTGACCGAGGCGGGCCGCGCCCTGCAGCCCGGCGTGGCCGAGGGCTTCGACGAGCTGCGCCAGGCCGTCCGCGCCGTCATGCGGCTGGGCGAGGACCAGGGCCTCGCCATCACGGCCGGCCCCGCCTTCACCGCCAAATGGCTCGCCCCGCGCTTTTTCCGCTTCGCCGAGGCGCATCCCGAGATCGAGCTGCGCTTCGTCGCGACGCTCAGGATCATGGACTTCGACCGCGACGGCGTCGACGCCGCGATCCGCTTCGGCACGGGCTCGGACGACGGCTTCTACAGCGAGGTCCTGACCGATGACTGGGCGACGCCCGTCTGCACGCCGACGCTGGCCGCGCGCATCGCCGAGACGGGCTCGCTCGCCGGGATGACGCTGCTGCACGACGAGAGCATCGAGTTCCTCGACCCCGCGCCCGGCTGGGTCGCCTGGGGCCGGGTGACCGGGGGCCCGGGCGACTGGACGCATGGCGCGCGCTTCACCAATGCCGACCACGCCATCGACGTGGCGCTGGAGGAGGGCGGCATAGCGCTGGGCCGCATCACGCTGGTCGAGCGCTATCTCGACCATGGCCGGCTGGTCGCGCCCTTCACCACCGCGCTGCGCGTCGGCGCGCAATACCGCTTCGTCTGCCCGCAGGGCGCCGAGACCCGGCCGAAGATCTGCGCGCTGCTCGCCTGGATGCGCGAGGAGATCAAGTCGCTAGAACGCTTCCGCAAGGGCATGACGATCGTCGACCCCTGATCCGCCGTCACGCGGGGCTGCACGGCCGCGCCCGAGGCACTACCTGTCAGCTGTCCGATCCGGGCGACAGGCGTGGCGAGGCATGCGGCGGCTTCTGAGGGGCAGTGTCGGTCTGGCCGCGCCGGTCGTGCTGGCGGCCGTCCTGCTCGGCTATGGCGGGCCGGTCTGGTTCGAGCTCGACCTGCTCGCGCATTTCCGGCTGCACCTGCATGTTCCTGTCGGTCGTGCTCGCCGGCCTCGCCGTGCTGGTGCAGAACCGCGGCGCGCTCTGGCGCTCGGCGGCCGCGGCGGTGCTGGCCACCGCCGGGCTGGTGCCGCTCTGGCAGCATCCGCCGCCGCCGGGGCCGGGCCGGGCCGTCACCGTGATGACGGCCAACCTCTACTTCTGGAACCCGGTGCCCCGTCCAGATGCGCCAGGCGCTGCTGCAGGCGGACCCCGACATCCTGGTCACCGCCGAGACGACGCGGGCCGAGCGCGACGCCGGCGGGCTCGACGCGCATTATCCCTACCACGTGATCTACCAGACCGGCGGCGAGGACCTGCGCACGGCGCTCTGGTCCAGGTTCCCGATCCTCGACGGCGCGATGGTCCTGCCCGAGAACGGCGCGCCGGCAGGCGCGATGGCCCGCATCGAGATCGCGCCCGGCCAGGCGATCACGGTGCTGGGCCTGCACCTCGGCCATGTCGCCTTCGGCGACCAGGGCCGGCAGATCGAGACCGTGGGCGAGATCGCCGCGGGCCTGCCGCGCCCGCTGGTCGTGATGGGCGACTTCAACGCCACGGCCTGGTCCTATGCCGTGCGCCGCGTCGAGGCGCTGACGGGCACGCGGCGGATCAACGGCATCGACCGCACCTGGCACGGCGGCTATGACACGCCGCTCGGGCAGATCCCCGAGCCGCTGGGCCTGCCGATCGACCACATCCTGGTCTCGCCGGGCCTGGGCGTGCGCTCGATCGGCACCGTGCCGATCCCGGGCTCGGACCACCTGGCCCTGCGCGCCGTGCTGACCCTGCCTCCAGAGAACGCGGCCGATGATCCCTCCGACGGTCTGTCCGGGGCTCCTTCCGCCGGGGACGGGCTTGGCCTATCTCTGGGGCACAACGGCACGGGAGCGAGCGATGCGGCTGGGCATACTGCAGACGGGCAAGGTGAACGAGGCGCTGGTCGAGCGGTTCGGCGAGTACCCTGACCTCTTCGCCCGGCTCTACCGCGCGGCCGACCCTGCCATCGAGGCGCAAAGCTACGCGGTCGTCGACGGCGAGCTGCCCGAGGCGCCCGGCGCCGCCGACGCCTGGCTGATCACCGGCTCGCGGCACGGCGTCTATGACGGGCTGCCCTGGATCGAGCCGCTGAAGACGTTCCTGCGCGCCGCCCGCGCCGAGCGCGTGCCGCTGATCGGCATCTGCTTCGGCCACCAGATCATGGCCGAGGCCTTTGGCGGGCGCGCCGAGAAATCGGCCAAGGGCTGGGGCGTCGGCGTGCAGGAATACGCGCTCGCACAGGCGGCCGGGCTGGATGGCGGGCGCGCCGTCGCGCATGGCGGTGCACGTGCTGCACCAGGACCAGGTCACGGCGCTGCCGCCGGACGCGACCTGCCTCGCCAGCTCCGGCTTCTGCGACTACGCCATGCTCGCCTATGGCGACCCGGAGGCGCCCGAGGCCATCTCGATCCAGTCGCACCCCGAATTCGACGAGACCTTCATGCGCGCGCTGATCGAGCGGATCGGCGGCGACCGCATCCCGCGCGAGACCGCCGACGCCGCGCTGGCGAGCCTCGGCCGCCCCGTCGCCGGCCCCGACTTCGTCAACTGGAGCCTCGCCTGGCTCCGCACGCTGCGCGAGAAGCGCGCGGCCGCCTGAGCGCCGCGCCCGCCGCAGAGCAGCGGGACGGCTCAAGGTCGCCGGGAGCAGCAGGGCGCAGGCACTATGCGACAGTCGGGAAATTGCGGTGCGCCTGCGGCGGCTCTGCCGCGTTTACTCATAGTATCACTCGGTAGAACCGATTATTTTTCTTCAGCTCAAAGATAAACGGCGGCGTATGGTTCTTGCAAATGTCTATCATTGTACTATGATGCTTTGCAATATGGCAAAAAGAAACCCACCGACTTTCTTGCGCACAAGGAAGATAGAAGCACATGATCCGATGCTGAATAATTGCTTGAAGTTCAGCGTCGATTAGGTGGTATTTTCGATCCTGAGATAAAACCACCCATTGCTTTGAACCGACGCTGCGAAGCCAAACATCGTCCTTGGCATCTTGTGCAAAGTTTTGCTCTTGGTGCCACCTGATGTCGACGGGCGGCCTCAAGGAGGCAAGCGCTCCGGTAAGCGCTTGCCAAACGTCCTGTCGAAGAAGAACGTTAGTGGACCCACTGGTTAGGGCGGCTTTGATCAACGCTCACCCCTTCAAACTCCAGCCCGCGGATTACCTCATCGGAGTTCAGAGAAAAATCGTCCCGCGATATCTTCAATGCCTTCGCCTGCTATCCCAACGTCCCTTCAATGTCCAGGTTGGTGTGCCGCGGATTTCGGGTGCTCCGAAAGCTACACCGCGGATCCAATCCAAACGGGGCTGCCGCTCCTCCACCGACCTGCCAAAAGTTCTACCAAGCCCCATCTGCGCTATAATTAAACCTCGCCCGCAGCCGCTCCCCGAGGGATATCGGTCCAAACGAGCTGCCCACCTGACGTTGCAGAAATTTATGAGCTCTCGCCTTGTCGTGGTGCTCCACCGGTTCAGTAGCTCGTTATCGAGCAACACTTCGGCGCCATCGCTTTTGAAACGCGCCTGGGCGAACGGATTATGCGTTAGGTGAGCCAATGGACTTCTTTGACAGAAACTGTCGACCTTCGGCGGATCTTCCACAGGTCGAAGCCTGCACTTTCCGCAGCGCAGCCACGACTGCGACCTCAATCAGAAGCAGGTACGAGAGGCCTTCGCGCAGCCTTTCGGCGGCCGGCCGGACCGGCCGCACCGTCGCGCTCCTTCTGCCACCGGCTGACTACGCTTGGTGAGATCTTGGCGTAGCGGGCCGCTTCACCGACCCGGTACGCAGGAACCTCCAATCGTTCCCGCCAGAGTTCACTGCTCGCAAGCGACATGCAGCCTCCGGGCCTACTCACCAATTGTTGCTATGCTAAACGCTTCGGCACGGCACCCGCCAGCTCGATCTTCGCCCGTTCCAGATCTTCAACCCCGTCCGGTGGTCCTATGGTAATCGTTTGTGTCCGGTAGCACGAGCGCGCTTTTTAAGCGCCGGCAAACCTTTCCATGTGGTTAATCGAGGCCGAATTCTCCAACGAATTCAATGATTGGCCGCTGTGTGCACGCGTGCACAGCGTGCACAGTGCGCGCGGCTCTGATCGATCGTCGCCCTAAAAGCTCGGCTCGAGGCGGCTGTTGACCAGGATCTCGGCCACCGAGGCGTTGTCGGGCAGCGACAGGGCGTAGGCGACGGTCTCGGCGATGGCCGCGGGCTCGATCTTGAACTCGGCCGAAGGCACCTGGATGTCCTCGACCATGCGGGTGTCGACCATGCCGGGGCAGATCGCCGTGGCGCGCACGCCATCCGCCCAGCCCTCGCGCCGGATCGCATGCGTCAGCGCCAGCGAGGCGAATTTCGAGGCCGAATAGCCCAGCATGGCGGGGCCGAGCAGCCGCTTGCCGGCCAGCGAGACGATGTTGACGACCCGGCCATGGCCCGCCGCGCGCAGGGCCGGCATCGCGGCGCGCGCCAGCCGCAGCGGCCCCTTGAAGTTGACCTCCCACATCTGGTCGTAGGCGGTCTCGTCCTCCTCCATCAGCCCGACCTCGAGCGCCAGGCCGGCGTTCATCACCAGCCCGTCGAGCCGGCCAAAGCGCTCCAGCGTCGCGGCGACCCAGGCGCGCGAGCTGGCGGCGTCCTCGGCCTGCCACGCGGCCGTCAGCGCGTCGGGAAAGCGGGCCACGTCGATCGAGGCCGGGTCCCTGGCGCCCAGGCTCAGCCGATAGCCGCGCGCCGCCAGCAGGCCGGCGATCGCCAGGCCGATCCCGCGATTGGCGCCCGAGACCAGGATCACCCTTCCATCCGGTGACAGCATCTTGCGTCCTCCTATCCCGCTTCGACCAGTTCGCTGCCCGCCCGCAGCACGGGCCGCAGCACGGGCGCCGGGCTGCCGCCCGGGCAGGCCGGCGGCGCGCGCGACAGGGCCCAGTCGGCCACGTCGCGCCAGACGTTCGGCGCCTGCAGGTCGCGGAACAGCAGGTGCCAGCCCTCGGGGTAGGCGATCGTCTGCTTCGGCCCGCGCAGCGTCGCAAAGACCTCGCCGACGCGGTCGTTCGGCACGATCTGGTCCTTGGCGCCCAGCAGCAGCAGCGCCGGCAGCTCGACCCGGCCCGCGGCACCCTCGGCCTCGTCGGTGACGCGCACCAGGCCCAGCAGCTCGCGCGACGAGGGCTGGCCGATATAGAGCGGGTCGTCGCGCATCTGGCGCAGCGCCTCGATGTTGTCGCTGGCGACGATCCGCACGATCCCCTCGCCGGTGAAGCGGTGCTCCGGCGCGACCATCGCGGCGGTCCAGGCCGCCATCCGGTAGACCGGGTTCAGGTAGTTGCCGCCCCAGATCGCCGGCGCCGCCAGCACGATGCCGTCCGCCTGCAGCCCCTGCCCCGCCGCCGCCAGCACGATCCCCCCGCCCATCGAATGGCCGACGACGATCAGCGGCAGGCAAGGGTACAAGGCCCGCACCTGGCGCGAGAGCAGCACGGCATCGTCGATCAGCCCGTCGGCGCCCGGCCACTGCCCGTGCGAGGCGGTGCGGCCAAAGCCGCGCTGGTCGACCGCCAGCGTCGCGATGCCCCGCTCGGCCCAGGCCGCCGCGGCGTCCGCGAACGTGCTGCTCCCATGGTCTCCGAAACCGTGAAAGGCCAGGATGACGGCGCTCGGCTGGCGCGGATCCACTCGGTGACCGGCACGGGGCTGCCATCGGCGGCCCGCAGCGCGACCGCGCCGCCTTGCGCCGGCGCGAGAACTCGAACCACCGGATCGTCGGCAACCGGCCCGCCGACCGCCGCGCAGGCCGCCAGCAGCAGCGCGCCGGCCAGCGCGAGCCACCCGGCAGGGCGCCCGCGGCGCACCCAGCCCGGCCGGCGCCGCTCGTCACCCAGTCGGGGCATCAGGTCGTGCACCGCATGAGGTTTCCTCGGGCTGCGGGTACGCGGTTTCGGCCACTAACGTGCGTCGGGCGGGACCAATGGCCAGGGTTATGGCAGCGCGGGACGCAGAATTCCACTGCTTCGCTCGGTTGACTGCCGGCGTGAATTCCGGGAGGGCTGACAGAGATGAGCAAATCCATTCGCCGCGTCGAGCAGGCCGCCGCCGAGCTCGGCCTCGGCATCGAGATCCGCCGGCTCGGCAACAGCCGCACCGCCGAAGACGCCGCACGCGCCTGCGGGTGCGAGGTCGGCCAGATCGTCAAGTCGCTGATCTTCCGCGGCCGCGACAGCCGCGCCCTGGTGCTGCTGCTCGTCTCCGGCGCCAACCGGGTGGACATGGGCCGCGCGGCCGAGGCGGCCGGCGAGCCGCTCGAGCGCGCCGACGCCGATGAGGTCCGGGCGCGCACCGGCTTCGCCATCGGCGGCGTGGCCCCCATCGGCCATCTCGAGCGCCCGCGCATCTGGATCGACCAGGACCTCATGCGATTCGCGACCGTCTGGGCGGCGGCGGGTGCACCGGACGCGGTCTTCGCAATCACGCCGGGAGAACTGGCCCGCGCCACGGGAGCGACGCCCGCGGCGCTCGCCGACAATTAGAATTCGACGGTTAATTTCCTCGTATTAACAGGGACTTAACCTAAGATCTGATTAACTCCTCCGACCGGTATGGTCGAAGGAGAGGGCGCATGCGTGCCCGGCGCCGCATAGCAGGGATCACGTGAGCGCGGCCCGCGGCGGCCCGGTCCTGCGCAGCGACC
The DNA here is from genome assembly GCA_963763245.1 of uncultured Bacillaceae bacterium. GTDB lineage: Bacteria > Pseudomonadota > Alphaproteobacteria > Rhodobacterales > Rhodobacteraceae > Thermohalobaculum. The sequence goes on along the minus strand of CAVXNU010000017.1, from coordinate 126,364 downwards.
GCTCGGAGGCCCGCGGCGCGCCGCCGCTCGGCAAGATCCTGTGCGACCGGGGCGTGCTGGCCGATGCCGATCTCGACCGCGCGCTGGCCGAGCAGATGGCGGTCGGCGGTCGGCTCGGCGAGGTGCTGACCGCTCGCGGGCTGGCGCGGCCCGACGACGTCGCCTCGGCGCTGGCCGAGCAATGGGGGCTCGGCGCCGCCAACCTCAAGCACGAGCCGCCGGACCCGACCGCCGGAGACCCGGCGGCGCTCGACATCTATCTGAAGCATTCGATCGTGCCGTGGCGCAGGCTCGGCTGGCTCGACATCTTCGCCACCTCCGAGCCCGCCGCGGCGAGCGCGGCGCTCGACCGGCTCGGCAAGCCGCTCGCGCTCGTGACCGTGGCGCCCCGGCAGGCGGTCGACCAGGCCCTGCTCGACCGCTTCGGCCCGAAGCTCTCGGAGCGGGCGGCGCTCCGCACCCCGCACGAGCTGAGCGTGCGCACCATCGGCACCGCGCGGGTGCTGACGGTGATCGCGCTGGCCGGGCTGGCGCTGGCCCTCGCGGTCTCGGCCGAGCTGGTGCTGGGCGCGATCGGCATGCTGCTGCTCGTCGTCAGCGGCACGACCACGGTGACGCGCCTGGCGGCGCTGGCGGCGTCGCGCCGGCGCAGCCGGCAGGAGCCACCGCCCGGCACCGTCGCCCTGGCGGAGCGCCGGCCGCTGCCGCGGATCTCGCTGCTGGTGCCCCTTTATGACGAGCCGCGCATGGTGCCCCAGCTGGTCGCCGCGCTCGAGCGCATCGACTACCCGCGGCCGCTGATGGACGTGAAGCTGCTGCTGGAGGAGCGCGATGCCGTCACGCGCGGCGCCGTGATGGCCGCCGACCTGCCGCCCTGGATCCAGCCGCTGGTGCTGCCGCCGGGCGGCCCGCGCACCAAGCCGCGCGCCCTGAACCTGGCGCTCGACTTCTGCGATGGCGAGATCGTCGGCATCCTGGACGCCGAGGACCGCCCCGATCCGGGCCAGTTCCAGGCCGTCGCCGGGCATCTGCGCGCGGCACCCTCAGAGGTCGCCTGCGTGCAGTGCCAGCTCGCCTGGTTCAATGCGCGCGAGAACTGGATCACCCGCTGCTTCCAGATCGAGTACGGCATCTGGTTCGACGTGCTGCTCCGCGGCTTCCAGAGCCTGGGCCTGCCGATCCCGCTCGGCGGCACCTCGGTCTATTTCCGCCGCTCGGCGCTGCGTGACCTCGATGGGTGGGACGCCCACAACGTCACCGAGGACGCCGATCTCGGCATGCGGCTGGCTCGCCGGGGCCTGCGCACCGAGGTGATCAGCTCGACGACGGAGGAGGAGGCGAATCTGCGCGTCACGCCCTGGATCCGTCAGCGGTCGCGCTGGCTCAAGGGCTATCTCTTGACCTGGCTCGTCCATATGCGCTCGCCGCGCCGGCTCTGGCGCGAGCTGGGCGCCGTCGGCTTCCTGGGGCTGAACGTGCTGCTGCTCGGCGGCGCCGTCAGCTATCTGATGACGCCGCTCTTCTGGGTCGCGATGGTCTTCACGGCCCTCGGCGGCCCGTCGATCCACGGCGATGCGCTGCCGCACTGGGCGCTGGTCACGCTCATCGCGACGCTCTGGGGCGGTCAGGCGGTGATGCTCGGCTGCGCCGTGCTGGCGCTGCGCCGGCGGGGCGAGCTGCGGCTGCTGCGCTGGGTGTTGTGCCTGCTGCCCTACTGGACGCTCGGGGCCATCGCCGCCTGGAAAGCCGTCTTCGAGCTGATCTTCGCACCCTATTACTGGGACAAGACGCGGCACGGGGTGTCGCGCATGGCGCCGAAGGAGCCGTCCGAGCCGGCGGCGGGATAACGCAAAGTTCAGTCCGGCCGGGTTTACCTTTCGGCATCCGCCCTCATCCTCTCCGCCAGAGAACCTGGAGGGAGGATTTGATGCTCGACCCAAAGCTCACCCGTCGGCAGGCCTTCGCCTTCGCCGGCGCCGGGGCGCTCGCGACGGCGGTGGGCGTGCGCACCGCTGCCGCCGGCGTGCCGATGCAAGGCGCAATCGTACCTGACATCTACCGCTTCCCGCTGGGCGAGATGGAGGTCACGACAGTGCGTGACGGCGCCGTGGTGGCCGAGGATCCGCACACCATCTTCGGCATCGACGTGGCGCCCGAGGACGTGCAGGCGCTGGCCCAGGCGAACTTCCTGCCGCCGGACAAGCTCGAGAACGGCTTCACCCCGACCTTGCTTAACACCGGCGCCGAGCTGGTCCTCTTCGACAGCGGTAACGGCGCCGGGCGGCGGCCGAACGCCGGGCACACGCGCCAGCGGCTGGCCGAGGCCGGCGTGCCTCCCGAGGCGATCGACGTCGTGGTGCTGACGCATTTCCACCCCGACCATATCGGCGGGCTGATGGAGGACGGCGCCCCCGCTTTCCCGAACGCCCGCTACGTGGCCGGCGCGGCCGAATACGACTTCTGGTCGCCGCCCGAGAAGGCCGAGGCCGAGGCGACCGCGCGCGTCGGCCAGCTCGTCCAGTCGAACGTCGTCCCGCTGGCGGAGAAGACGACCTTCGTCAAGCCGGGCGATCAGGTCTTGCCGGGCGTGACCGCGGTCGGCAGCCACGGCCACACGCCCGGGCATCTGAGCTATCTGATCGAGGGCGGTGGCCGGCAACTGTTGGTGCTGGGCGACGTGGCGAACCACTTCGTGCTCTCAATCCAGCGGCCCGATTGGCACGTCCGGTTCGACATGGACAAGGACGCCGGCGCCGCGACCCGCAAGGAGGTACTGGGAATGCTCGCCGCCGAGCGCATGCCCTTCGTGGGCTACCACATGCCCTCTCCGGGCGTCGGCTTCGTGGAGGCGGCGGAGGGCGGCTTCCGCTTCGTCCCCCTCACCTATCAGATGCGCGTCTGAGGAAACGCAGCTGCGGCGGTCTCCCAGGCGACGGGCGCACGACCTCGATCGGCTGCTTCGGAATCTGCGGACCCTACGCCGAGCTGCCGGGACACGCTTCGAAATTCTGGGTGCCCCTTGAGGACGCCCAGACCTTCGGCTTGGCAGGTCAGTCGAGCGGCTTCTTCAGCGTGAAGACGCCCCGCATCTCGCCTTCGGAGAACCCGCGCGCCTGATCCTGCGGGTAGAGCTCCGCGAGCTTGGCCTGGACCTCCGGCGCGACCTCCTCGCCGCCATGACAGCTGACGCAGAGCCCCGCCGTCGGGATTGCCTTCACCATTCGGAAGACCTGGCCGCCCTCGTCCTCGACGATCTCGGCTTTGACCAGATCGGCTGCGGGCTCGCCCGCGGCCTCGCGGGCCAGGAACTCCTTGATCGCCGCCGCAGTGTAGGCGTCTGGCGCGTTGTCGGAGTTGCGCAGCCGGTGGCTCGAGCGCGCCACCGTCCAGCCGTCGGACGAGACGGACGCGGCGATCTCCGGGGCGCGGAGATTGCAGACCGCGATCGCCTCGACTGGCCCGCCCTTTTCCATGGCGGCCATCAGCTCGGCCTTGAGCGTCTCGCCGAACTCCTGAATCAGCGCCTTGCCCTCCGCCGTCAAAGCCGGCTGGTCGGCGGCCCCCGCCGTTTGCGCGCAGATCACGGCTCCGAGGCTGGCCGCCGCCGCGGCCGCTATGGAAAGTCTCGCCATGGTCCACCCCCAGTTCGAGCTCCTACGGACGCTGGCTCGCGGCCAGCGCCATGAATTCTCCTACTCGAATAGGTGCATGCGAAGCGAGGTGCCGATCTGTCGCGCGACCGTTAGACGGGCACCTGGCCTATGCGCATCGTGGCGCAGCCGGTCTCGCCGGCCGTCTCGATCAGCGCGGCGACGGCGCTGATCGGCGCCGAGCCGAAATCGAGGTGCATCTTCCAGACGCCGTCCACCTCGTCGGGGCCGTCGAGTGCGTGGACGACGCCCGCCAGCTCGGGCTGCAGCTGGCTTTGCCGCGTCTGGAACCATTCGAGGAACCACAGCCGGATGGGGGCCCAGTTGGGCCTTTTGCCCCGCCCCTCGAAGACGATCTCGGCATCCTCCCAGCGGAAAGGGCCGATCAGGCCGGTGAAGCCCGAGCGCGTGCGCACCTCGATCGGCAGGAACGCGGTCACGCGGCGCGCCTCGACGCGCTGGATCAGCGTCCGGCCGTCGAGCGTGACCGAGAGGTCGCCGCGGCTGGGCAGGCCGAGCCGCCCCTGCCGCTTGACGCGGCCGGCCGGGTCGCGGCGCACGGGCTCGGGCTCGATCTCGGCGCCGGCCTCGATGGCGCGCGCCTGGGCGGCGAGCAGCGCGGCGATGGCGCTCTCGCGGACCGGGGCGAGCACCTCCTCGAGCATGTCGGCCGCCGCCATCAGCGGCCCTCACGCAGGGCCGGGTCCCGGATCGGCACGCCGAGCCCGTCGAGCGCGATGGCGAGCTCGGGCGGCAGATAGGGCTCGCCCGTCTCGGCGAAGCCCTGGGCCAAGTCGGGCGGCACGTCTGCGGCGGCGAGGTAGCGCCAGCCCTGGAACGGCGCGCGCGGCCGGGCGGCGACGCGCACGAGATCCGGCGAGAAGACGATGGCGCAGCGGCGGATCCCGTCCTCGCCCCTGACCTCGTCGAAAGCCTCGACCGCCTGCCGGACTGCGAGATAGCCCTGGATCACCCAGTAGAGCGAGCCGCCGCCGAGGATCTCCTCGGCGCGGCGCGGCCACATGCGGGTGACGTGGCGCGGCCGCGCGTCGAGCCCCGCCGCGCGGCGCTCGGCCATGCGGCGCGCCTGCCAGTCGGCGAGGTCGTCGACCGACTCGGCGCCGACGCAGAGCTTCACCAGGTGCAAGCGCTGGGTCATGCGAGCCCCAGCACGTCTGCCATGGTGTACTCGCCGGGCTTCTTGCCCTGGCCCCAGAGCGCGGCCCTGACGGCGCCGCGGGCGAAGATCATCCGGTCCGTGGCGACGTGACGGAGCACGATCCGCTCGCCCGCGCCGGCGAAGACGACGTCGTGCTCGCCCACGACGTCGCCGCCGCGCAGCGCCGCAAAGCCGATGGCGCCCGGGGCGCGCGCGCCGGTCTGGCCGTCGCGGCCGCGGTCGGCGACGTCGGCGAGGGCGACGCCCCGGCCCTCGGCGGCGGCCTCGCCCAGCATCAGCGCGGTGCCCGAGGGCGCGTCGACCTTCATGCGGTGGTGCATCTCGATGATCTCGACGTCGAACTCGGGACCGAGCGCGCGCGCCACCTGCCGCGTCAGCCCGAGGAGGAGGTTGACGCCCAAGGACATGTTGCCGGCCCGCACGATGACGGCGTGGCGGGCGGCCGCCGACAGCCGGGCGAGATCGTCGCCTTCGAGCCCCGTCGTGCCGACGACATGGACGAGCCGCGCCTGCGCCGCCAGCGCGGCGTGCTCGACCGTGGCGGCCGGCGTCGTGAAGTCGAGCACCGCATGGGCGCGGGCGAAGACTGGCAGCGGATCGTCGCTGACGATCAGATCGCGCGGCGCGCCGCCCAGCACCTCGCCGAGATCGCGGCCGATCCAGTCATGGCCGGGACGCTCGGTGGCGCCGATCAGCCGCATGTCCTCGCGCTCGTCGATGGCCCGGATCAGCATGCGGCCCATGCGGCCCGAGCAGCCCGTGACGGCGACGGCGATGTCTGACATGGCGCTCACCTTGGTTGCTGAGGTGGGTCTAGCAGCGGCGGATGCAAACCGCCAAGCCCGGCTTGACTTTGCGCCGGCGCCCGGGCGTTCTGCGGCGATGAGCGAGGGACAGACGGTACGCGCCTTCACCTTTCCCGGCCAGGGCGCGCAGGCGGTCGGCATGGGCGCCGAGATCGCCGAGGCCTATCCGGCGGCGCGGCGGGTCTTCGAGGCGGTCGACGAGGCATTGGGCGAAAAGCTGTCCCGGCTGATCCGCGAGGGGCCGCAGGACGAGCTGACGCTGACCGCCAATGCCCAGCCGGCGCTGATGGCGACGTCGCTCGCGGCAATGGCGGCGCTGGAGGCGGAGGGCGTGACCGTCCGCCAGGCGGCCTTTGTCGCCGGCCATTCGCTGGGCGAGTACTCGGCGCTGTGCGCGGCTGGTGCGCTGACGCTGGCCGACACGGCGCGGCTGCTGCGCATCCGCGGCCGGGCGATGCAGGAGGCGACGCCCGTCGGGACCGGCGCCATGGCGGCGCTGCTGGGGCTCGACTTCGCGGCCGCGCAGGCGGTGGCCGAGGAGGCGGCGCAGGGCCAGGTCTGTCAGGCGGCGAACGACAACGATCCGGGCCAGGTGGTGGTCTCGGGCGATCGGGCGGCCGTCGAGCGAGCGGTCGAGATCGCCAAGGGGCGGGGCGCCAAGCGCGCGCTGATGCTGCCCGTCTCGGCGCCGTTCCACTGCGCGCTGATGGCGCCCGCCGCCGAGCGCATGCGCGCGGCGCTGGCAGAGGTGGAGCTTGTGGCCCCGACCGTGCCCCTGGTGGCGAATGTGCGGGCCGAGGCGGTCAGCGATCCGGGCGACATCCGCCGGCTGCTCGTCGAGCAGGTGACGGGGACGGTGCGCTGGCGCGAGTTCGGTCGCCTGGATGGCCGCGCAGGGCGTGACCGAGCTGGTCGAGATCGGCGCCGGCAAGGCGCTGAGCGGCATGGCCAAGCGGATCGACCGGGGCTTGGGCACGGCCGCCGTCAACGGCCCTGAGGACGTGAAGCGGCTGGCGGAGGCGATCGCCGGCTGATCGCGCCGGCGCCTCGGGCCCGCCTCAGCGGGTCTGGATGGACTGCAGATAATAGACGACGGAGAGGATCCGGCCGCGCGCGACCTGCTCGGCGGCCTGCGCGTCCAGCGCGCCGGCGACGAAGGCCTGCGCCTCGAAATAGTCGCCCCAGACCGGCATCGCGGCACCGCCATGCGCCCGGATCTTTGGATCGCCGGCGATGATCTGGTAGATTTCGGAGAACGGGAAATGGCCGCCGTTCCTCTTGGCAAGCTCGGCCAGGTTCGCCGGCGGCGTCGAGAGGAACTCGGCCAGCTGGCCGTCGCCCCGGCCTGCAGCGCCGTGGCAGAGGGCGCAACTGGCCGTGTACTCGTCCTTGCCGATCGCAACCTCGTCGGCCGGCGTCGACGTCTGCGCGGCTGCCGACGCCGCCATCAGCCAGGCCGCGACGGCCGTCGCGTTGCGGAGGCGATGGGTCATCTTTCCGTTTCCGCCGTGGTAAGGATGTTTCTGACCGTACGGGAGTCGTCGAGGCTCAATCCTTCTGGATGGTCTGGAGATAATAGACCAAAGACAGAATTCTACCGCGAATGTAATCCTCACCGAAATCCTCGCCAAGGATGTTCCTGAGCATCTGGCTTTTTTCGGTGTAGTAATTGCCCCAGATCGGCATTTGCGACGTGCCATGCGCCGGGGAGACGACGCGGCCGTCGATCATCTGATAGATCTGCTGCAAGGGGAACGTGCCGCCATTGCGCTTTGAGATCTGGGTGAGATCCGCCGGCTTCACGGTGAGGATGGCGGCGATCGGGCCGTCTCCGGTGCCCGTTCTGCCGTGGCAGTTCGCGCAAAGCTGGTCGTACTCCGCCCTCCCCGCGTCGACCGGGTCCTGGGCGGCACCGGCGGGCGCGGCCACGAGCATGGCTGCGGTCGCCGCGATGATCAGATTGCGGAACATGCTGCTTCTCCTCGATGCTGGCCGGTCGGATGCAGGGCCGGACCGGCCTTTCCCGCCATCCCGGCGAGCTTGACGGGACCGACGTTTCATTAAGCAGCGTCAATAGGACCCGGCTTTGATTGAGGTCAATACGGCTGGGCCAGGGGCGATGCGGCGCGAAGCGCGTGACCAATTGCGGGTGAGCCGCTAAGCCCTGACCGGCAAAGAAGGAGGAGCGGCGCATGTTCGACCTGAGCGGAAAATCGGCGCTTGTGACCGGGGCATCTGGCGGGATCGGTGCCGCTGTCGCCAAGGCGTTGCACGCGGCCGGGGCAGCGGTGGCGCTGCACGGGACCCGGGCCGATCGGCTCGAGGCGCTGGCGAGCGAGCTCGGGCAGCGGGTGCATGTGACGCCCGCGGATCTTTCCGACCGGGCGGCGGCCGAGGCGCTCGCCAAGCAGGCGACGGACGCGATGGGCGGCCTCGACATCCTGGTCAACAATGCGGGCCTGACGCGCGACAACCTGTTCCTGCGCATGTCGGCCGAGGAATGGGACCGGGTGCTGCAGGTGAACCTGACGGCGACGTTCCTGCTGTCGAAGGCGGTGTTGCGCGGCATGATGAAGGCGCGCTGGGGACGGATCGTCAACGTGACCTCGGTGGTCGGGCACACCGGCAATCCGGGGCAGGGGAACTATGCGGCGGCCAAGGCGGGGCTGACCGCGATGTCGAAGTCGCTCGCAGCCGAGGTCGCGTCGCGCGGCATCACCGTGAACTGCGTGGCGCCAGGCTTCATCGAGACGGCGATGACTGACAAGCTGACGGACGAGCAGAAGGGCCGCATCATGGGCCAGATCCCGGCGGGCCGCATGGGCACGCCCGAGGATTGCGCGGCCGCGGTGCTGTACCTCGCGAGCCCGGAGGCCGCCTATGTCACGGGCCAGACGCTGCACGTGAACGGCGGCATGGCGATGATCTGAGCCCCGGCCTCAGCCACGCGCGCCTGCATCAGCGCTCGCGCATGGCCGCCGCGCGCGAAGGCCGGTATAGCCGAAAGCGCTCGATAGAGCATCGCCGAGCATGCGCGAACTGTCGAGCCGCAGCGCGCGCCAAGCCGCGGCATCGCCGGGGTACGAGCGCCCCGATCACGGGTGCCGTCCATGCACCCGTTCTGGCTCGCGGCACGGCATCGAAAAGCTGCCGGGCCCACGCCAAACTAGAATTTGCGTCCTTTCGGACTTGTTGCTATTCGACACGCGGGCTATCTGGCGCGGGCTTGGTCCTCGCGATACCGCGTCGGCGGGTCAGAGCAGCAAGAACGCAAGACAAGCGGCCACCGGCCGGTTCTAACGAGGTAAGGGATGAGCGAAGGCGACATCGCACAGCGCGTCAAGAAGATCGTGGTCGAGCATCTCGGCGTCGACGAGGAGAAGGTGGTCGACAGCGCCTCGTTCATCGACGATCTGGGCGCCGACAGCCTCGACACGGTCGAGCTCGTGATGGCGTTCGAGGAGGAGTTCGGGATCGAGATCCCGGATGATGCGGCCGAGTCCATTCAGACCTTCGGCGATGCCGTGAAGTTCATCTCGGAAAAGGTCTGAGGGTCCGTGCCGCTGGGCGCCGGGATCTGCCGCGGCGCTTTGATCGTTAGCTTATCGGGTCGACTGGACAGGCCGGGACCGGTTCCCGGCCGTTAGCCATTCGGGAGTACGCCCATGCGCCGTGTCGTGATCACCGGGCTCGGCATGGTCTCGCCGCTGGCCTGCGGCGTCGAGGAAAGCTGGCGGCGGCTGGTCGCAGGCGAGTCGGGCGCCGGGCCGATCACCTTGTTCGACGCAAGCCACCTGTCCTGTCGCATCGCCTGCGAGATCCCGCGGGGCGACGGCTCGGATGGCACCTACAACCCCGACGACTGGGTCGCGCCCAAGGACCAGCGCAAGATCGACCGGTTCATCGCCTATGCGCTGGCGGCCGCCGAGCAGGCGGTGAAGGACAGCGGCTGGCACCCGGAGGAGCCTGAGGACCAGGAGCGCACGGGCGTGATGATCGGCTCCGGCATCGGCGGCATCGAGACGATCGCCGAGACGGCCATCACCCTGAAGGAAAAGGGCGCGCGGCGCGTCAGCCCGTTCTTCATCCCGTCGGCGCTGATCAACCTCGCCTCGGGGCAGGTTTCGATCAGGTACGGCTTCAAGGGGCCGAACCATGCGGTGGTGACGGCCTGCTCGACGGGGGCGCACGCCATCGGCGACGCGGCGCGGCTGATCGCGCTGGGCGACGCCGACGTCATGCTGGCCGGCGGCGCCGAGTTGCCGGTCAACGAATTGTCGGTGGCGGGGTTCTCCGCCTGCAAGGCCTTGTCGACAGGGTACAACGACACGCCGGAGAAGGCGTCGAGGCCCTATGACAAGGGGCGCGACGGCTTTGTCATGGGCGAGGGTGCCGGCGTGGTGGTTCTGGAGGAGCTCGAGCACGCGCGTGCGCGGGGCGCCAAGATTTATGCCGAATGGCTGGGCTATGGCATGTCGGGCGACGCCTATCACATCACGGCGCCGAGCCCGGATGGCGACGGTGCCTTCCGCTCCATGCGAGCGGCGCTGCGCAGCGCCAAGCTCGAGGCCGTTCAGATCGACTACATCAACGCGCACGGCACCTCGACGCCCATGGGCGACGAGCTGGAGCTGCGGGCGGTCGAGCGGCTGCTTGGGTCGAATGCGGCGTCGCGGGTGACCATGAGCTCCACCAAGTCGTCGACGGGCCATCTGCTTGGGGCGGCGGGGGCGGTCGAGGCGATCTTCTCGATCCTCGCCATGCGTGACAATGTGGCGCCGCCGACGCTGAACCTCGAAGAACCCTCGATCGAGACGGCAATCGACCTGGCGCCGCTGAAGAAGCGCGAGCGGGCGATCGACATCATCCTGTCGAACAGCTTCGGCTTTGGCGGTACCAACGCCAGCGTGATCTTCGGCCGGGCGCCAGAGAGCTGACGGCGGAAGCTGAACGGAGGAGCTGAGCGGGGCCCGAGATGCGCAGCATCGCCGCCAATGTCCTGTCGGTTCTGATCGTCGCCGGCATCGTTCTGCTGGCGGCCTTCGAGATGGCGCGCCAGCACGTCGTGGCGCCCGGACCGGCGACCGCGCCGATTCGGGTGACGGTCGAGAAGGGCGCGCGCATGGGCCAGATCGCTGATCGGCTGGCCGAGTTGGGGGCGATCGACAGCGCCGCGCTGTTTCGCCTGGCGGCGACCTATTCGGGACGCGCCGACGAGCTGAAGTTCGGCGAGTACGAGATCGCTCCCGCCGCCTCGATGGACGAGATCCTGGCGCTGCTGACGACCGGCGGCAATGTCGATTACCAGATCACAGTGCCGGAGGGCCGGACGGTCGCCGAGGTGATGCAGTCGCTTGAAAAGGCAGACTTTCTGACCGGCGATATCGACGAAGTGCCGGCGGAGGGATCGCTTCTGCCCGAGACCTACAGCGTGACGCGCGGCGAAGCTCGGGCCGGTGTCATCCGGCGCATGCAGGACGCCATGAACGCGGCGCTGGACGAGGCCTGGGCGAACCGCGATCCCAGCCTGCCGCTCGCCAGCAAGCAGGAGCTGCTGATTCTGGCCTCGATCGTCGAGAAGGAAACGCGGCCGCACGAGCACGCGCGCGTCGCCTCGGTCTTCGTGAACCGCCTGAAGCGGGGCATGAAGCTGCAGAGCGACCCGACGGTGATCTACGGCATCACGGGCGGCAAGGCGCCGCTGGGGCGTGGGATCAAGCAATCCGAGCTGGTCGCCGAGACCTCCTATAACACCTATGCGATCACGGGGCTGCCGCCGACGCCGATCGCCAACCCCGGCCGCGAGTCGATCATGGCGACGGCGAACCCGGAGAACACGCGCTATCTCTACTTCGTGGCCGACGGCAGCGGCGGGCATGCCTTTGCCACCTCGCTGAACGAGCACAACCGAAACGTAGCGGAGTGGCGCCGGATCGAGCGCCAGCAGGCCGAGGAGGCCCAGCGTGCGCCGGCGACGCCGCCCGGGCAGGGCGAGGCCGCTGGGCAGGAACCACCGGCGCAGCAATAGAGTTCGGTTTCGCGAAGAAGGATGACCGCCACGACTTTATCGCCTGGGCGCCCGAGCAGCCGGACCGGGCCGCCGCTGGCCGATGAGGACGCGAAGGTGCCGGACCCTCTGGTCGTTCTGGAGGTCCTCTCGCCGTCGATTGGACGCCGTGATTCGATCACGAAGCTCGGAGCCTATTTCAGCCTTCCTTCAGTGCGCCATCACCTGATCCTGGACACCGACAGTGCGACGGTGTTGCACCATGCGCGCCGTGGTGATGGCATGATCGAGGCGAAGGCGCTGAGATGACGGAGTGGCTGCGGCTCGACCCGCCGGGCCCTGGACCTCGCAGTCGAGGACTTCTTTGCGCGAGTGAATCGTGAACGGGCGGGGAACGGGTGAAGACGGGATTACCTGCCTGCCGCGAAAAGTGAAGGGAGGCTTAACGTAAGACGACTGAGATTAATAGATTTTTTCCGAAAAAGCTTTTGACACGGCGGACGCTCCCCGCTATCTCTTTCGGCACGCTACCAAAAGTGGCGGCGGACCCGTGGGGCGGGTTCGGGGCGGGGCTGGCCGGGGGGTCGGCCCTTTTTCGCAAATAGGGTCGCCGGTGCGGGTTCGGGGTTTGCCCCGGCGCAGGGCGCCCGCGATCCGCAAAGTCCGAAAGGCGCTAGGCCCGTGAGAACGACGATCGACGCAAAGGTCGGTCGGCGAGGGGGCGCGTATTCGGTCGAGGAACTGGAGAATGTCCTCAACCGTGCGCGGAAGCTTCTTGCCGATCTTTCTGCCGTGCTGGAACTCGAGATCGACCGCTTGTTCGGGATCGAGTTCGACGAAAACGACACCGACCGTGAAAAGCAGATCAAGACGCTGATCGGTCAGGCGCAGCGCGCCTGGCAGACGGTTCTCGATCTGGAAGCCAAGTACGGCTTGTCCCCTTACGACAGCCGAAGCGAGCTGGACCTGGAGGCGGCGCGTGCCGAAATCCTCGAACGACTTGGCCGGCTCACTCGCACGGCTGCCTGATGACGAGCGGCGGGCGCTGCTCGATGGGTTGTCGGAGAACGCCATCGCCGCGATGCCGTGGCTGTGGGACATCTGGGCGAACCCGCTGCATCAGCGAACGCCGAGTGGTGAGTGGACGACCTGGGTGATTTTGGGTGGGCGCGGCGCGGGCAAGACCCGCGCCGGCGCCGAGTGGATCCGTGCGCGCGTCGAGGGCAGTACGCCCTTGGCCGCCGGCGTCGCTCGCCGGGTGGCGCTGGTCGGCGAGACGCTGGAGCAGGCGCGCGGCGTCATGGTCGAGGGTGACAGCGGGCTCCTCGCCTGCTCGCCGCCCGACCGGCGGCCGAAGCTGATCTCGAGCCAGCACAAGCTGATCTGGCCGAACGGAGCCGAGGCGGCCATCGTCTCGGCGACGAGCTACGAGGCCCTGCGCGGGCCGCAGTTCGACACGGCCTGGTCCGACGAACTCGCGAAATGGCGGCATGCGCGGGAGGCCTGGGACATGCTGCAGTTCACGCTGCGGCTGGGGAAGGACCCGCGCCAGCTCGTGACCACCACGCCGCGCGACAATGCCGGTGCTGGTCGAGATCCTGGGGCAGCCGGGCACCGTCGTGAGCCATGCGTCGACCGAGGCGAACCGCGCCAACCTGGCACCGGGTTTCATCGAGCGGATGGAGGCGCGCTATGGCGGCACCTGGCTGGGGCGCCAGGAGCTGGACGGCGAGCTGATCCGCGAGCGGCAGGGCGCGCTCTGGACACGTGATATGATCGACGCTGGCCGGGCGCCGGCGCCGGCGAACCTGACGCGGGTCGTGGTCGCGGTGGACCCGCCGGTCTCGACCGGGAGCGGCGCGGACGAATGCGGGATCGTGGTCGCCGGCGTCAAGGCCGAGGGGCGGCCGCGCGACTGGCAGGCCTGGGTGCTGGCAGACCTGAGCTGCCAGGGACAGAGCCCGCAGGGCTGGGCCGAAATCGCGGCAGGGGCCTACGAGCAGTTCAAGGCCGACCGGCTGGTCGCCGAGGTCAACCAGGGCGGCGCGCTGGTCGAGGCGGTGATGCGCACGGTGGCACCGCAGATCGCCTATCGGCCAGTGCATGCACGGATCGGCAAGCGGCTGCGGGCGGAGCCCGTGGCGGCGCTCTACGAGCAGGGGCGGGTGCATCACGCCGAGCCGTTTCCGGCGCTCGAGGACCAGATGTGCGGCTTCGTCGCCGGGCAGGGGGCGAGCCCGGACAGGCTGGATGCGCTGGTCTGGGCGCTGACGGATCTGGTGCTCGCGGCGCCGGATGGGACGGGACCGCGCGTGCGCTTGCTTTGAGGCAGGCAGGCCGCCGAGTTCCCGGATGGCGCGGACAGGTGCCGTCGTTTCCGCGCAAGCCGGGCACCTCGCGCGGGTGAGACCGAGAACACCCGCTTGCACGCGGGGTGACGGCAACCGCGAGTGCGCGCCCAAGAGGCCGCGGGCGGCCAGCGACATGGAGACCGAAATGGCATTGCGACTGTTCCGCCGGGCCGAGCGGCCGGAGGAGGCGAAGGCGTCCGCCGCGGCGCCGCTGATGGCGCTGCATTCGCACGGGACGCGCCGTCTGGTCGCCGCGCGACCAGGTGAGCCTGGCGCGCAACGGCTATGAGCGGAACGTCATCGGGTTCCGCGCCGTGCGCATGGTCGCCGAGGCGGCGGCGGCGATCCCGCTGGTGCTTGCCGAGGGCGGCGAGCGGCTGGGCGAGCACCCGCTGCTGCGGCTGCTGGCGCGGCCGAACCCGGGGCAGGACGGGCGGAGCTTTCTGGAGACCGTCTACGGTCAGCTGCAGCTCGCCGGCAACGCCTATGTCGAGGGCGTGGCGCGGGATGCGCGGGGCTGGCCGCGCGAGCTGCACGCGCTGCGGCCCGATCGGATACGGGTCGTGCCGGGGCCGGATGGCTGGCCGATGGCCTACGAGTACGTGGTCGGCGGCGCCAAGCACCGCTGGTCGATGGAGGGGGCCGAAAAGCCGATCCTGCACCTCAAGGCGTTCCACCCGCTCGACGACCATTACGGGATGAGCCCGCTGGAGGCGGCGGCCTCGGCGGTCGACATCCACAACGCGGCGGCGGCCTGGGCGAAGGCGCTGCTCGACAACGCGGCGCGGCCCTCCGGCGCCATCGTGTTCGCCGGCAAGGACGGGGCGTCGATGCCGGAGGAGCGTACCAGCGGCTGCTGCGCGAGATCGAGGAGAACCATGCCGGCGCCCGCAATGCGGGCCGGCCGATGCTGCTGGACGGCGGGCTCGACTGGAAGCCGATGGGCTATAGCCCGGCCGACATGGAGTTCCTGGAGACGCGGAACGCCGCGGCGCGCGAGATCGCGCTGGCCTTTGGCGTGCCGCCGCATGCTGCTGGGGCTGCCGGGCGACAACACCTACTCGAACTACCAGGAGGCGAACCGGGCCTTCTTCCGCCAGACGGTGCTGCCGCTGGTGCGCAAGACCGCGGCCGCGCTGGCCGGGTGGCTGGCGCCGCGAGGGCGGGCTGGCGATCGAGCCTGACCTGGACGCGGTGCCGGCGCTGGCGGCCGAGCGCGACGCGCTCTGGAAGCGGGTGACGGAGGCCGACTTCCTGGACGAGGCCGAGAAGCGGGCGCTGCTGGGGCTCGCGCCGCGGAAGTAGCCGCGGGTTCAGACGTTCCCCGGCCCTGCTCTCGAGGCGAGGGCCGTCAGGGCGGGCGGCGGCAGGCGCAGCTGCTCCGAAGGCAGCGGGCACCCTGCGGCTGTCATTCCCGCGCAGGCGGGAACCCTGTCGGCAGGCGAGGAACTCCGCGCCTCCGCGGGGATGACGCCGCGAGGATCATGGTCTCGCAGGGGACCGTCGCGACAAAGTGAGCGAGGAACCGATGACATTGCATGTGGGCGAGCTCGCCCGATCCGAGACCGGGCTCGAAGTGAAGTTCACGGCGCTGGCGGCGCTGAGCGAGGCGGGCCAAGCCGGGCGCATCAAGGGCTATGCCTCGCGCTTCAACGAGACCGACCGGTCGGGCGACGTGGTGGCGCCGGGCGCCTTCGGCGCGGCGCTGGAGCGGCTGAAGGCCGAGGGGCGGACGGTCAAGTTCCTGTGGCAGCACGATCCGGCGAAGCCGATCGGGGTCTGGAGCCAGGTGATCGAGAACGCCAATGGCCTTTGGGTTTCAGGCGGGCTGCTGACCGATCTGCAGCTGGGACGCGAGGCGGCGGTCCTGATCAAGGCGGGCGCCGATCGACGGGCTGTCGATCGGCTATCGCGTGGTGCGGTCGCAGCCCAACCGCGAGACTGGCGGGCGGACGCTGCTGGAGATCGACCTCTGGGAGGTGTCGCTGGTCACCTTCCCCATGCTGCCGACGGCGCGGGCGCATGTCGAGCGCCCCGAGCGCGCCGCCGCGGCGGATGACGACATCGCCTCGGCACTGGCCGTGGCGCTGGCGGGGACGCTGTGAGCGCCCAAGAACTTCAACCGAGGCAAGGGTATATCGAAATGAGCGAGACGAATCCGGCCGTCGCGGCCGAGGCCAAGGCGGCAGCGACCGAGTTCCTGGCGGGCTTCCGCAGCTTTCGCGAGGAAACGGCCAAGCGGATGGCCGAGATGGGCAAGGCGATCGACGCGATCGACCGCAAGAGCGCCGAGATCCGTCGCCCGGCGCTGGCGACGGGCGCGGAGATGCAGGCCCCGCACCAGAAGGCCATCGCCGCCTATCTGCGCCGCGGCGATGACGAGGCGCTGCGCGGGCTCGAGGTCGAGGCCAAGGGGCTGAACACGGCCGTCTCGGCCGAGGGCGGCTATCTGGTCGACCCGAAGACCTCGGAGATGATCGGCTCGGTCCTGCGCTCGGGCGGCTCGCTTCGCGCCCTCGCCCGCACCGTGCAGGTCGAGGCCGGCGCCTATGACGTGCTGGTGGATCATTCGGACCTCGGCGCCGGCTGGATCGACGAGGTGGCGCCGGCCGCCGAAACGGCGGCGCCGCTGGTCGACCGGATCTCGATCGTGCTGCATGAGCTGAGCGCGGCGCCGACCGCGTCGCAGCGCATCCTCGACGACGCGGCCTTCGACGTCGAGGCGTGGCTGGCCGAGCGGATCGCGGACCGGTTCCTGCGCGCCGAGGCGGCGGCCTTCGTCTCGGGCGACGGCGTCGCCAAGCCGAAGGGCTTTCTGACGAAGCCGGCCGTCGCCAACGGGGCCTGGAGCTGGGGCAGCATCGGCTATGTCGCGACCGGCACCTCGGGCGACTTCGACCCGAACGATCCGGCCGACGCGCTGATCGAGACGGTCTACGCCCTGCCCGCGCAGTACCGCGCCGGCGCCGCCTTCGTGATGAACTCCAAGACGGCGGGCGAAGTGCGCAAGATGAAGGACGCGCAGGGCCGGTTCCTGTGGACCGAGGGCCTGCAGAACGCCCAGCCGGCGCTGCTCTGCGGCTATCCGGTGCTGGTGGCCGAGGACATGCCGGATATCGCGCGCCGATGCCCATGCCATCGCGTTCGGCAATTTCGACAAGGGCTACACGATCGCCGAGCGGCCTGACCTGCGGATCCTGCGCGATCCGTTCTCGGCCAAGCCGAACGTCATGTTCTACGCGACGAAGCGGGTCGGCGGCGACGTCACCGACTATGCGGCGATCAAGACGCTGAAGTTCGGCGCCTCCTGATCTTGAGGCCAGAGCGCCCGCGCCCGTCCGGCCATGACGGGCGGGGGCGACCGGGCCGCGAGAAACGCCGGCGCCCGAGACCCGTCCTCACACCGCCCGCTCGCCCCGGAGCCAATCCGGGGCCTCAGACCGGGCGACCTCCCGCCCTTGGGAGGCAGCTCCGGCCATAGCCGGGGCCTGACGGCTCTCTGTCACTCGGGCGCCTGCGTCGTCGCGCGCCGCCTGCCGGCGCGCGACTTTATTTCGATGACGAAAGAGGCCGGCGCCCGCTGCGCCGGCCGCATTCCGCCCGGGCGAAGATCTCCCGGGCACGAACGGCCGCGAGGCGGGATCGCGGCGACGAGATCCGATCGGCAACAGCTGTCGCACGAGGGAAAGACCGATGCTCCTGAAGGAAGCGGCGCCGGGGGCGCCGACGCCCATGCCCCTGACCGAGTTCGCGGCGCATCTGCGGCTGGGTTTCGGCTTTGCCGATGACGGCGCCGAGGACGCGCTGTTGGAGCTTTACCTGCGCCATGCCGCCACCGTTGTCGAGGCGCGCACCGGGCCAGGTGCTGATCGCCAGGCCCTATCTGCTTCAGGTGGCCGGCTGGAGCCCGCGCGGGCACCTGGTGCTGCCGGTTGGACCGGTGTCCGCCATCGACCGCATTCGGTTCGTCCGGGCGGGCGCGACCGTCGAGCTTGCGCCCGGGGAGTGGGCGCTCGAGCCCGGTCGCGCCCGCCAGCGGTTGACGGGGCCCGGCGGCGGGCCGCTGCGGCCTGTGCCGCACGGTGCGCTCGTGGAAGTGGAGTTCACGGCCGGGCACGGGGCCGACTGGGCCGGCGTGCCGGGCGACCTGCACCAGGCCGTGCTGATGCTGGCCGCGCATTATTACGAGAACCGGCATGGCGAGCTCGGGCCGGAGGCCGCGCTGCCGGCGGCCGTCGGCGCGGTGCTCGCGCCGCATCACCTGGTCCGGATCTGAGTGCGGAGGCGGCGATGTACCCCATTCTGAACACCGAGCTGGTGCTCGAGACGCCGCAGCGTCTGCCCGATGGCGGCGGCGGCTTTGCCCTCGACTGGCAGCCGGTCGGCACGCTCTGGGCCGAGGTGGCGAGCGTCCGGGCCGGCGAGCGGCAGGCCGGCGAGCGCGAGATCGCGAGAGTGACCTACCGGATCACCGTGCGCAACGCGCCGCCCGAAGTCGCCGCGCCGGCCGCGCGCGGAGTGCCGGTTCCGCAGCGGCGACCGGGTCTTCGCCATCCGCGGCGTGGCACCGGCGGACAGGCGCGACAAGTACCTGACCTGCTGGGCGGTCGAGGGAGAGAGGGAGGGAACGGGGGGCGGGCGGGACGATAGGCGGGAGGGTGGCCCGCATGACCTGCGCGATGAGCTGGCCGCTGCAGCAGGCGCTGCACGCGGCGATCACGGGCGACGCCCGGTGCGCCGCGTTCTTCGAGACGCGGGTCTTCGACGGGACGCCGCCGATGGGGCGGGATGCCGCCGCCGAGGGGCTTTACCTGACGATCGGCGACGAGACGGTCGTCGACTGGAGCACCGCGAGCGACCGGGGCGCGCGGCATCAGGTGACGCTCACCGTGCACGCGCCGCGGCACGGGTTCGCGGAGGCCAAGCAAGCCGCGGCCGAGGTCTCGGACGTCGTGCTCGACGGGCCGCTCGGGCTTTCGCGTGGCCGCGTCGTCAACGTGCGCTTTGTCGGCGCGCGCACTCGGCGGGCCGAGGGCGACGCGCTGCGGCAGATCGAAATGCGCTTCAGCATCACGCTGGAAGACACCGTTTGAGGAGACGAGCATGGGCGCCCAGAGAGGCAAGGACATCCTGCTGAAGCTGGACGAGGACGGCAGCGGCTTCGTGACCGTCGCCGGCATCCGCGCGAACCGCATCAGCTTCAACGCCGAGACGGTCGATGTGACGACGGCCGAGAGCGCCGGCCAGTGGCGCGAGCTGCTGGCGGGGGCGGGCGCGCGCAGCGCCTCGGTCAGCGGCTCGGGGGTCTTCAAGGACGCGGCATCGGACGCGGCGCTGCAGCGCGTGTTCTTCGGCGGGCAGAGAGCGTCGTTCGAGGTGGTCATCCCGGATTTCGGCACGATCTCCGGGCCCTTCCAGGTGACGGGCCTGGAGTATTCCGGCGCGCATGACGGCGAGGCGACCTTCGAGGTCTCGCTCGCCTCGGCGGGCGCGCTCGGGTTCGCGGCGATCTGAGGGGTCCTATGAATCCACATCGCGGGGAGGTGGCCATCGCCATCGACGGGCGTGTCCGCACCATGCGCTTGACGCTGGGCGCGCTGGCGGCGCTGGAGGCGCGGCTGCAGACCGGCTCGCTGATGGGGCTCGCCGAGCGCTTCGAGGACGGCAAGGTCGCGACGGCCGACCTGATCGCGCTGCTCGCGGCGGGCCTGGCCGGCGCCGGCGATCCGACCGACGAGGCGGCGCTGGCCGAGGCCGAGATCGAGGGCGGTGCGGTCGCTGCCATGCGGGCCGGCATGGCGCTGCTCGCGCGGGCGTTCCGCGCCGATGGCTGATGGCGGGTACGGATCGGGCGTCGGGCGCGGTCGACTGGCCGGCGTTGATGCGGCTGGGGCTGGGCGCGCTGAAGCTGCCGCCCGAGGCCTTCTGGTCGATGACGCCCGGCGAGTTTCGCCGGGCGCTCGAGGGCGCCGGGCTGGTGCCGGTCGGCGGCGGCGCCAGGTCGATGGACCGCGGCCGGCTGACCGAGCTGATGGCGGCGTTCCCTGACCGGGCAGGGAGGAGTGGTGGGTGCGAGCGCCCGACCCACGGCGCCGCTCGGGGATGCGGGAGAGGATCGATATGACAACGGATGATCCGTTCGCGGGTGGGGCGCGGGAGCTCGGCGGAGCGTTGAGCGAGATGCGCGGCATCGCCGCCGCCTTTTCCGGCGAACTGACGGACGCATCGAAGGCGATGCGCGATATGGACGCGGACGCGATGCGGCTGTCGCGCTCGCTGTCGTCGTCGCTGCGGTCGGCCTTCGACAAGGCGGTTCTGGGCGGCGAGAAGCTGGGCGGCGTCTTCCGCGAGCTGGCGCTGTCGGTGTCGGACAAGGTGGTCGACGCCGCGCTGAAGCCATTGACCGGCGGCCTGACCAGATCGTTCAGCGGCATCCTCGGCAGCCTTACCGGCGGCTTGGGCCAGGCCTTCGGCTTTGCCGATGGCGGCGCCTTTTCGGCGGGGCGCGTGCGCGCCTTTGCGCAGGGCGGGGTCGTCGGGGGGCCGACGCTCTTTCCCATGCGGGGCGGCACCGGGCTGATGGGCGAGGCGGGGCCCGAGGCAATCATGCCGTTGCAGCGTGGACCCGACGGGCGGCTCGGCGTCGCGGCGTCCAGCGGCGGGGGTAGCGCGCCGGTGATGGTGAACATCCAGACGCCCGATCTCGAGAGCTTCAGGCGGTCGCGGGGCCAAGTGTCGGCGCAGCTGGCGCGCGCCGTCCGGCGCGGCCAGGTCCGGCTGTGAACGGGGATCGGCGATGAGTTTCCACGAGGTGCGGTTTCCGGCGACGATCTCGTTCGGCTCGTCCGGCGGGATCGAGCGACGGACCGAAATCGTCGAGCTGGTCAGCGGGCACGAGGAGCGCAACAGCCCCTGGGCGCATTCGCGCCGGCGTTATGATGCGGGGCTGGGCATCCGGTCGCTGGACGATCTCGACACGGTGCTGGCCTTCTTCGAGGCGCGGCACGGGCGGCTCTATGGCTTTCGCTGGAAGGACTGGCTCGACCACAAGTCCTGCGCGCCTTCGGGCGTGCCGGCGGCCACCGACCAGGCGATGGTGGCCGGCGCGAGCCCGACGACATGGTCGCTGGCCAAGGCCTATGGCGACGGCGGGGGGACCTATGTTCGGCCGATCCGCAAGCCCGCGCCCGGGAGCGTTCGGATCGCGGTCGGCGGGGTCGAGCTGACGTCCGGCCAGTTCGCGGTCAATGCCGCGACAGGCGGGGTGAGCTTGGCGAGCCCGCCGCCGGCGGGCGCGGCGGTGACGGCGGGGTTCGAGTTCGACGTCCCCGTCCGGTTCGATACCGACCTCATCGAGGTGAACCTCGCCGCCTTCAAGGCGGGCGAGATCCCGTCGATCCCCGTCGTCGAGGTCAGGCTCTGATGCGCGATATTCCGGTCTCCCTGCGGGCGGCGCTGGACAGCGGCGCAACGCGGCTGGCACGCTGCTGGCGGCTCGATCGCCGCGACGGCGTGGTGATGGGTTTCACCGACCATGACGCCGCCCTGTCCTTCGAGGGCGTCGATTACGAGCCCGATGCGGGCTTTGGCCCGAGCGCCGTCGAGAGCAGCACGGGGCTGTCCGCGGACACGCACGAGGTGACGGGCGCGCTGAGCTCGGCGCGGATCACCGAAGCCGACATCGCCCGTGGCGCCTATGATGGCGCCGAGGTGGTGCTCTATCTGGTCGACTGGGCGAACGTCGGGTCACGGCTGTTGGTCTCGCGCGGGCTGATCGGCGAGATCCGGCGCGGCGACAACGGGCTTTTCGAGGCCGAGATCACGGGCCTGTCGGACCGGCTGGGGCAACCCTTCGGGCAGGCCTATCTCGCAGGTTGCTCCTGCCGGCTGGGCGACGCGAAGTGCGGCGTCGACCTGAGCCTGCCGCAACATCGCGGGCAGGGGGTGGTCGTGGCTCTCGAAGGTTCGCAGCAGTTCGTGGCGACCGGCATCACGGGATTCCCGCAGCATTGGTTCGCCGGCGGGCGGCTGGTCTGGACGGCAGGCGCGAATGCCGGGCTGTCCGGGCATGTGAAATCGCATCTGCGCGCCGGCGCCGATGTGGTGATCGAGCTCTGGCTGTCGCCGCCGATGGCGATCGCGGCGGGCGACGCCTTCGAGGTGACGGCCGGCTGCGACCGGACGGCGGAGACCTGCGCCGCGAAGTTCGGCAATCTGCTGAACTTCCGCGGCTTTCCGCACATGCCGGGCGACGACATGGTCGCGAGCTATGCCAACAGCGGAGGGGCCAATGACGGCGGTTCGCTCTTCGGGGGCTGAGACGCCCCCCTCCCCGTCCCTCCTCGCGGCAAGAGGGAGCGGGGGCGAGCCCGGCGGTCGTCGCGGCGGCGCGGGCGTGGATCGGGACGCCCTATCGGCATCAGGCGAGCTGCAAGGGCGTGGGCGCCGATTGCCTGGGCCTGGTGCGCGGTGTCTGGCGCGAGGTGATCGGGCCGGAACCGGCGCGGCCGCCCGCCTACACGCCCGACTGGGCCGAGGCGACGGGCGAGGAGCGGCTGCTCGATGCCGCGATCCGGCACCTCGTGCGGGTGCCGCGCGACGCGGCGGCGGCGGGCGATGTGCTGCTCTTCCGGATGCTCGAGCGCGGACCGGCCAAGCATGCGGCGATCCTGGTGTCGCCCTGGCTGGCCGGGGGGACCATCGTGCACGCCTATTCGGGGCACGCCGTCTGCGAGACGCGGCTGACCGATGCGTGGGCGCGGCGGCTGGCGGGCGTGTTCCGCTATCCGGGGGCGTGAGGGCGGCGGAGACGAGCCGCGGATGGGTTGGCACCCGTCCTGCGGCGCCCAACCATTCGACTTCGTTATGACAGGGCGGGCCCATGGCGACTGTTCTCCTCTCGGCAGCGGGCTCCGCGGTCGGCGGCTCGATCGGCGGCACGGTGCTGGGCGTCGGCGCCGCCAGCATTGGCCAGGCGGCGGGCGCGATCGCCGGCTCGATGATCGACCAGACGATCCTCGGCAGCGGCACTGCCGCGGTCGAGGTCGGCCGCGCAAAGGCGCTTCGCCTGCAGGCATCGACCGAAGGCGCGCCGATCCCGCTGAGCTATGGCCGGATGCGGGTCGGGGGCCAGGTCATCTGGGCCACCCGATTCCGCGAAAACGTGCGGACGACCACCCAGGGCGGCAAGGGCGGCGTCATGGGCGGCGTCACCGGCGGCGGTGGCGGCGGCCAGGAGGTGCGCGAGTATTCGTACACCATCTCGTTCGCCGTGGGGTTGGGCGAGGGGCCGATCGAGCGCATCGGCCGGATCTGGGCCGACGGCAAGCTGCTGGATCTGGCGGGGATCAACTTCCGGCTCTATCGCGGCGACGAGGCGCAGCTGCCGGATCCGAAGATCGAGGCTGTGGAGGGCGCGGGCCGGGTGCCTGCCTATCGCGGACTCGCCTACATCGTCTTCGACGAGCTGGATCTCGGGCCCTTCGGCAACCGCATTCCGCAGCTGAACGTCGAGGTCTTTCGCGCGCCGCCGGCGACCCTGGTCGGGCCCGAGTTCGGCCGGCCGCTGTCCGAGCTCGTGCGCGGCGTCTGCATCTCGCCGGGCTCGGGCGAGTTCGCGCTCGACCCCCAGCCGGCGCGCGTTGTCTACCCGGCCGGGGGCGGCAAGTTCATCAACGTCAACAACGGCTTTGGGCGGCCCGACTGGGCGGTCGCGATGGATCAGCTGGGCGCCGAGCTGCCGAACTGCAGCGCCGCTTCGCTGGTCGTGGCCTGGTTCGGCAACGACCTGCGCGCGGGTCGTTGCCGGGTGGAGCCGCGCATTGAGCAACGCGACCGGGCGACCTCGCCCGAGCCCTGGCGGGTCAGTGGACTGACGACCGCAACGGCGGCCGAGGTGTCGCGCGACGCGCTCGGGCCGGCCGATCTATGGCGGCACGCCGTCCGACGGCTCGGTCATCCGCGCCGTGCAGGATCTGCGGGCGCGCGGCAAGCGGGTGGTGCTCTATCCGTTCCTGTTGATGGATGTCGGCCCGGGCAACGGGCTGCCGGACCCCTATGGCGCGGCCGAGCAGGCGGTGTTTCCCTGGCGCGGGCGCATCACGCTGGACGTGGCGCCGGGCCGGCCGGGCTCGACGGACAAGACCCCGGCGGCGTCGGGCGACGTCGCGGCTTTCTTCGGGACGGCGAGCGCCGCCGATTTCACCGTGACGCCGGAGTCGGTCGCCTATGCGGGCCCGAGCGAGTGGACTTGGCGGCGCTTCGTCCTGCACTTGGCGGCGCTTGGCGCCGCGGCGGGCGGCGTCGATGCGATCTGCATCGGCAGCGAGTTCCGCGGGCTGACGACGCATCCGCTCGGGCCCGAACGAATTTCCCGCGGTCGAGCAGTTCCGGGCATTGGCGGCCGAGGTGCGGGCGCTGCTGCCGGCCGCCAAGATCACCTATGCGGCGGACTGGTCCGAGTACTTCGGACACCAGCCGCAGGACGGGTCGGGCGACGTTCTGTTCCACCTCGACCCGCTCTGGGCAGACGCCAACATCGACCTTATCGGCATCGACGACTACACGCCGCTGAGCGACTGGCGCTACACGTCGACGCACGCCGATGTCGATGCACGGTCCGTCTATTCGCTGCCCTACCTGAAGGCGAACGTCGAGGGCGGCGAGCATTACGACTGGTACTATGCCGACGAGACGGATCGCGCCAAGCAGACGCGGCGGCCGATCACGGATGGCGCGTATGGCGAGCCCTGGATTTATCGGGCGAAGGACATCCGCAGCTGGTGGGAGAACCCGCACCACGACCGGGTGGCGGGCGTGCGCTCGGCGACGCCGACGGCTTGGGTTCCGCGGTCGAAGCCCGTCTGGCTGACGGAGGTCGGCTGCCCGGCGACGGATCTCGGCGCCAACAAGCCGAACCTGTTCTACGATCCGAAGAGCTCGGAGAGCGCGCTGCCGCCGTTTTCGCGCGGCGCGCGCGACGACGAGATGCAGCGGCGGTTCCTGCAGGCCAAGCTGGGATACTGGGCCGAGCCTGGGGTGAACCCGGTCAGCCCGCTCTATGGCGGGCCGATGATCGGCGAGATGTTCGTCTGGACCTGGGATGCGCGGCCCTGGCCCGATTTCCCTGTGCGCGAGAGCGTCTGGTCGGACGGGCCCGCGCACCGGCTGGGGCATTGGATCACGGGCCGGGTCAGCGGCGGATCGCTGGCGCTGATCGTCGCCGACATCTGCCTGCGGTCCGGGCTGAGGCTGGAAGACTTCGACGTCTCGCGGCTTTACGGCACGGTCGACGGCTATGTCGTCGAGCGGACGGCGAGCGCGCGCGAGGCGCTGCAGCCGCTGATGACGGCCTTCGGCTTCGACGCCTTCGAGAGCGGCGGCCGGATCGTCTTTGCCACGCGGGCCGGCGGCGGCGGAGGGGCCTTGCGCTCCGAGCAACTTGTGGTGGGCGAACGCGACGACCCGGCGGTGATGCGCGAGACGGCTCGGCTGACCGAGGCGCCCGACGCGGTGCGGCTGGCCTATCTGCAGGCCGAGTCCGATTACCGCCTGGGCGCGGCCGAGGCGCGGCTGCCGGGCGGCAGGCAGCTGCGGATCTCCGAGACCTCGCTCGAGCTGGTCGCTGCCGGGATCGCGGGCGCAATCGGTCGTTGACCGGTGGTTGGCCGAAGCGATCAGGGCGCAGGGGCGGGCGCGTTTTCGCCTGCCGCTCTCGGCGCTGGGCTGGGAGCCCGGCGACGTGGTCAGGCTGGCGGGCGCCGGCCAGGACGAGGAGTACCGGATCGACCGGATCGTCGATTCGGTGTCGCGCGAGGTCGAGGCGGTGCGCATCGAGCCCAGCCTCTATTTGCCGACGCGAGCCCCGAGCGACGGATCGAGCCGCAGCTGGTGACGCCGCCCGGGCCGATGACGGCCGTCGTCATGGATCTGGCCCTGGCGGATGGCTCGGCGGCGGACGGGCAGCCCTGGCTGGCCGCCACGGCCGAGCCCTGGCCGGGCGAGGCGGCCGTCTATGCCTCGGCGGATGGCGAGGGGTTCGACCTCGTTGCGCGAGTCCGCAAGCCGGCGGTGATCGGCGCCTCGGCGGGCGTCTTGCCGACGGGTGCGCCGGGGCGGTGGCAGCGGGTCGGCTGGGACGTGCTGCTGCCTTCGGGCACCGTCAGCTCGGTGAACCGGCTGGCGGTGCTGAACGGCGCCAACCGGCTGGCGGTCGAGCTGCCCTCGGGCGAGTGGGAGCTGCTGCAGTTCCGCGATGCCGAGCTGACGGGCCAGGACACCTACCGGCTCCGCCACCTGCTGCGCGGGCAACGCGGCACGGACGTGCTGTCGACGACGCCGATCGGCCCGGGCGCGCGGATCGTGCTGCTGGACGATGCGCTGGTGCCGCTGCCGGTCAGTGCGGCCGAGCGCGGGCTGGCGCGGACCTGGCGGGTCGGGCCGGCAAGCGTCGATCATTCGAGCCTGGCCTATGTCGAGGTGACCCGGGCGCTGCCAGGCGCCGGGCTCCGCCCGTTCGCGCCGGCGCATCTGCGGGCGCGGCGCAGGGGCGAGGACCTCGACGTCAGCTGGGTGCGTACGACGCGGATCGGCGGCAGCGATTTCGCGGCCGTCGAGGTGCCGCTTGGCGAGGCGCGCGAGGCCTATCGCGTCACGATCCGGCAGGGCGCGACCGTGCTGCGCCGGGCCGAGGTTGCGGTTCCCGCCTTCGACTACACGGGCGAGATGCAGGCGGAGGACGGGGTTGCCGGCGCGGCGCAGGGCGCGCTGACGATCGGGGTCGCGCAGCTCTCGATGTCCTATGGCTATGGCCCCGAGAGGAGGATCGATGTCTGACACGCCGAGATTTGCCATGCCGCTGCTGGACGCGGCGCAGGCGCAGAAGCATGTCACGGTCAACGAGGCCCTGATGCGCGCCGATCTCTTGGGCGCGGCGCGGGTCGAGGAGCGCGGCAGGACCGCGCCGCCGGCCGAGCCCGTCGACGGCGAGGTGCAGCTCGTCGGCGCGGGCGCGACGGGCGACTGGGCCGGGCACGCCGAAGAGCTGGCGCTTCATCTCAACGGCGGCTGGGTCTTTGTCGCGCCCTGGGCGGGCTGCAACGTCTGGGTCGCGGCCGAGCGCACGCGGCTGACCTGGGATGGCGGCGCCTGGGTGGCCGGGCATCTGGGCGGGTCGGCCGGAGGTGCCGCGACGCTGGCGCGGGTGGTCGAGATCGACCATGCGCTGTCGGGCGCGGTCTCGAACACCTCGGCCGTCATTCCGGACAAGGCGGTCGTGCTGGGCGTCACCGGGCGGGTTATCACCGCGATCACCGGGGTTTCCGGCTGGTCGCTGGGCGTCGCCGGAAGCCCCGACCGCTATGGCTCGGGCTATGGCACGGGGGCTGGATCCTATGCGCACGGCGTGACGGGCCAGCCGCAGGCCTATTACGGCGGCGACGGCGCTGACGCTGACGGCGAGCGGCGGCGCCTTCACCGGGGGCGTCGTGCGGCTGGCCGTGCACCTGCTGGAGCTGAGCCCGCCATCGGCCTGAGCATCTCGAAGGTCCGGCCGGTGCAGAGAGTGGCGGACCGGCGAGTTTGATCAGTTGACGAGCGTGGCCGCGGTCTTTTCGCGCACATCGTCTTCGGCGACCTCGGGCGCGAGCTCGACGATCTTGAGGCCGCCTTCGACCACATCGAAGACGCCGAGGTTGGTGATGATGCGGTCGACGACGCCGGCACCCGTGAGCGGCAGGGTGCAGGCCTTGAGCAGCTTGGACTCGCCCGCCTTGTTGGTGTGCTCCATGATGACCACGACGCGGCCGACGCCGGCGACGAGGTCCATGGCGCCGCCCATCCCCTTGACCAGCTTGCCCGGCACCATCCAGTTCGCGAGATCGCCGTTCTCGGCCACCTCCATGGCGCCGAGGATGGCGAGGTTGATGTGGCCGCCGCGGATCATGGCGAAACTGTCGGCCGAGTTGAAATAGCTCGTCCGGTCGAGCTCGGTGATCGTCTGCTTGCCGGCGTTGATCAGGTCGGGGTCGAGCTGGTCCTCGGTGGGGAACGGGCCCATGCCGAGCATGCCGTTCTCGGATTGCAGGGTAACATCGACGCCGTCGGGGATATAGTTCGAGACGAGCGTCGGGATGCCGATGCCGAGGTTGACGTAGTAGCCGTCCTCGAGCTCCTGCGCCGCGCGGGCGGCCATCTGATGTCTGTCCCAGGGCATCGGTCTCTCCTGTCAGGTCAGCTTGTGCGCGGCCGGGGAATTCATTCGTCGTCGTCGGCGAGCGGGATGTCGATCGTCACGATCGTGCCCGTGGCCGAGGAATCGACCGAGTGTCGCGCCCTGAGGCCGCGCAGCAGCGCGAGCACGATGCGCCCGCCCAAGCCCTGGGATTCGGGCCACTCCTGACCATCGGGCATGCCGACGCCGTCATCGACGATCTGCAACCGGACGACATCGTTCGAGAGCCGCTGCAGGCGCGTCTCGACCATGCCGATGTCGCGCCCGTCGAAGGCGTGGCGGAAGGCGTTGGTCAGCGCCTCGGACAGCAGCAGGCCGACGCGGCCGGCGATCTCGGCGCTGACCGTTACCTCCTCGGCCGAGACATTGATGCGCACGCCCTGCCGGCCGTCGAGATGGCCGATGGCGGCGGCGATGCGGCTGACATAGGCGCCGAGCGGCACCTCGTCGCTTGACGCCGTGGAGACGCCGCCCGTACTCAACTCCTGGTAGAGCAGCTGCAGCGCCTCGACGCGACGCGCCAGCATGTCGTAGTCGGCGGCGGCGCCTTCGGCGCCCGCTTGGAGCCGGATCAGCCCGACAATCATCGCCAGGTGGTTCTTGACCCTGTGCTGTATCTCGGCCAGCTGCGCGAGCAGGTCCGCCTGGACATCCTCGTCGGTCAGGTCGCGCTGGATGCCGAGGAAGAGAACGACCTCCCCCGCCTCGTCCTTGATCGGCGCAATCGAGAGCTGATTGCGGAAGGGCGTGCCGTCCGCGCGGTAATTGGTCAGCTCGACAGTGACGTCCTCGCCCGCCCCGATCGCACGGCTCAGCTCGGCAATGCGATCAGGCTCGGTCGCCTCTCCCTGGAGGAAGCGGCAGTTGCGCCCGATGATGTCGCGCCGACGATAGCCGGTCAGATCCTCGAACGCCTCGTTGGCGAAGATCAATGGGTTGTCGGCCAGTCGCGGATTGCTGAGCGTCAGCGCCAGGGGCAGCCGAGCCAGCGCGGCGGTCGGCACGCTCTCGGGCTCGATCGCCTCGGCGAGCTGTTTTGCGTCTTTCATGTCGGCGTCACCCCGCCCCCTGTTCCGGCCAACGCCGCTCACCGCGGGGCTCACGCGGCCTTGCGCACCGTTCGCTGCTCGATGCGCTTTTCGTGATTTCCCTTGATGATCCGCTGCACGAAGATGCCGGGCGTGTGGATCAGGTCGGGATCGAGCTCTCCCGTCGGCACCAGCTCCTCGACTTCGGCGACCGTCACCTTGCCGCAACTGGCGCAGAGCGGGTTAAAGTTCCGCGCGGTCTTGCGGTAGATCAGGTTGCCCTGGTGGTCGCCCTTCCAGGCCTTGACGATGCCGAGATCGGTACGAATGGCGCGTTCAAGGATATAGGTCTCGCCGTCGAACTCCTTGTGCTCCTTGCCCTCGGCGATCTGCGTGCCGACGCCCGTCTTGGTGTAGAACCCGGGGATGCCGGCGCCGCCGGCGCGCATGCGCTCGGCCAGCGTTCCCTGCGGGTTGAACTCGATCTCGAGCTCGCCCGAGAGGTATTGCTGCATGAAGAGGTCGTTCTCGCCCACGTAAGACGAGATCATCTTCCGAACCTGCTTGCCCTGCAGCAGCAGGCCGAGGCCGAAATCGTCGACACCGGCATTGTTGGACGCGATGGTCAGGCCCTTGACGCCCGAATTGCGGATGGCAGCGATCAGGTTCTCGGGGATGCCGCACAGGCCGAAGCCGCCGGCCGCGATGCTCATGCCGTCGAACAGCAGGCCGTCGAGTGCCTCGGCCGCCGTGGCATAGACCTTCTTCATTTCACTCCCCCGACGGAAACTCCGGACGGCTGCGCGCGTTTATAGAAACCGCTGGTCCCCGTCTCAAGGCCGGAATTGCGGCCGCGGCGAGGCGCTCAGCCGCAGGCCGTGTTGTCGCCCCGCCAGCCCGTCGCCGTCTGGCGCATCGTGTCGCGCACGGCGATGCCGCCGGCGCGGACCAGAACGTCGACGCGCCCGGGACCCAGCGACGTCCATTCTCCGGATACGTCGTGGCCGGCATAACGGCCGGACAGCGTGCCGTCGGGCGCAAAAACCAGCCGTGAATCGGGATAGTCGAGCGGGCAGCGCAGAGTCGCTCCGGCGATCGGCGAATTCGTGTTGTGCCGTCCGAAGTAGTCTCCGTTGGCGGGCGCCGTGGCCTGGGGCGCGCAGGACGAAACGACCGCGACGGCGATACCGGCGGCAAGCGTCAGAACGGCAGTTCGGATCATGGGTTCTCCGGTCCGGGCGGCGTGCAGAATCGCACGGGCCGGGAAGGAACTCAACGGGGTATACGGGCGAGCAAGGCAGCCAAGCGGGCGTTCACCTCGGCCGGGCGTTCGAGCGTCGTGATGTGGCCGCAGGCAGGGATTTCGGTCAGCTCTGCCGCCGGCAGCGTTGCGGCGAGCGGGGCGTGCAGCTTCGGCGGGCAGACCCGGTCCTCGGCGCCGACGATGATCTCGACCGGGCCGGCGAAGCCGCCGATCAGCGGCAGCATGTCGCGGCGCGTGTCGAGGGCGCGCGCCTGCGCGCGGGCGACGGGCTCGGGCGTCCTCAGCATGGCCGCCCGCGTCTCCGGGCCGAGGCGCGCGGCGACCTGCGCGTCGTGCAGGTAGAACCGGCCGACGAAGGTCTCGACATACTCTTCAAGGCTGCGGTCGAGCAGCTCGCTGCGCCATTCGATCTCGCGCGCGCGGGCGGGGGTCGGGTCGGTGTCCATCAGGCAGGCGCCGAGCAGGCGATCCGGCGCCCGGGCCATGACCTCCATCGCGACCATGCCGCCCATCGAGAGCCCGGCGACGACGAACCGCTCGGGCGCCTGGCCGAGCAACCGGTCGGCCATGCCGCCGATCGTGTCGTCTGCCGTCGTGTCGGCGAGCCTGACATCGTGCTCCGCGAGCCCCGCGAACTGGGGTGCGTAAAGCGCGGCGTCGCAGAGATGCCCGGGCACAAGCACGATCGCGACCATCTCTCCCCCAACCTCTTTCGTCCTACAAGACCGCGACCAGCATGGCAGGGCGGGCGGGCGACGCGCAACCCGCGTGCCGGCGGGGCGACGGCGGCGTGCGGCCGGGCTATATCCCGCGCCATGCATCTGCCCGAGCCATTCGCCGGCTGGTTCGCCGCGCGCGGCTGGACGCCGCATCCGCATCAGCTGGCGCTGTTGCGCGAGCCGGCGCCAGCCGTCCTGCTGATCGCGCCGACCGGGGCGGGCAAGACGCTGGCCGGGTTCCTGCCGTCGCTGGTCGAGCTTGCCGCGCGCTTGCGCAATGGCGGACGGACCCGCCGCCCTGTTGGCGGGGGGCGCGGGGGCGGCCTCCACACGCTCTATGTCTCGCCCCTGAAGGCGCTGGCCGCCGATATCGGCCGCAACCTGCGCGCGCCCGTCGCCGAGATGGGGCTGCCGATCCGCATCGAGGATCGCACGGGCGACACCTCGTCCGGCGCCAAGGCCCGCCAGCGTGCCGACCCCCCCGACATCCTCCTCACCACGCCCGAGAGCCTGGCGCTGCTGCTGTCGCAGCCCGATGCGGCGCGCGTCTTCGCCGGGGTCTCGCGCGTCGTTGTCGACGAGATCCACGCGCTGGCCGGCGGCAAGCGCGGCGACCAGCTGTCGCTGTGCCTGGCGCGCCTCGGCACGCTCGCGCCGGGGCACCGGCTGACGGCGCTGTCGGCGACGGTCGAGAACCCGGGCGAGATCGCCGAATGGCTGGCGCCCGGCTGTCGCATCCACTTCGCCGATCCAGGGCCGCCTGCCGAGGTCGGGATCCTGGAGGCCGCCGGCACGCCGCCCTGGGCGGGCATGGGCGGGCGGTATGCGGCCGCGGCCGTGATGGCGCAGATCCGGGCGAACCGGACCACCATCGTCTTCATCAACACGCGCGCGCAGGCCGAGCTGTTCTTCCAGGCGCTCTGGGCCGAGAACGACGAGAACCTGCCCATCGGCCTGCACCACGGCTCGCTCAGCCGCGAGGCGCGGAGCCGGGTCGAGGCGGCGATGGCGGCGGGCGAGTTGCGCGCGGTGGTCGCGACGGGTTCGCTCGACCTGGGGCTCGACTGGGGCGATGTCGACCTGGTGATCCAGGTGGGCGCGCCCAAGAACGTCAAGCGCCTGGTCCAGCGAATCGGCCGGGCGAATCACACCTACGACGCGCCCTCGCGCGCGCTGTTGGTGCCGGCGAACCGCTTCGAGGTGCTCGAGTGCCACGCCGCGCTCGACGCGGTGGCCGAGGGGGCACTGGATGGCGAGCCCCTGCCGCCCGGGGGCTGGACGTGCTTTGCCAGCACCTGTCGCTCGTCGCCTGCGCGGGCGATTTCGACGCGGACGAGCTCTACGCCGAGCTGCGGCGGGCCGGCGCCTACCGGATGCTGACGCGGGCGGATTTCGACGCCTGCCTCGATTTCTGCGCGACCGGCGGCTATGCGCTGCGCGCCTATGAGCGCTGGCACCGGCTGGTGCGGCGGCCCGACGGCCGCTGGGGGTTGCGCGACCCGCGCGTGGCGCGGCGGCTGCGCATGAACGTCGGCACCATCGTCGCGCCCGACTACATGAAGGTGCGCATGGGGCGGCGGTCCGGTCGGCGGCCGCGGCGGCGCCTATCTCGGCGAGATCGAGGAGGAGTTCGTCGCGACGCTGACGCCCGGCGACTCCTTCCTCTTCGGCGGCCAGGTCGTGCGCTATGAGCGGACGCACGAGATGACCGTTGCAGGTCAGCCCCTCGCCCTCGCGCGAGCCGAAGATCGCCGTCTATTACGGGACCAAGCTCGCCACCTCGACGCTGCTGTCGCACCGGGTCGTCGAGCTGATGGCCTCGCCTCAGCGCTGGCCCGGCCTGCCGCCGCCCGTGCGCGAGTGGCTGGAGCTGCAGGAGCACTACGCCCGGCTGCCCTCTCCCGGCCGGCTGCTGGTCGAGACCTTTCCGCGCGCCGGCCGGCACTTCTGCGCGATCTACGCCTTCGCCGGCAAGAACGCCAACCAGACGCTGGGCCTGCTGGTCAGCCAGCGCATGGAGGAGGCGGGGCTGGCACCGCAGGGCTTCGTCACGAACGACTACGCGCTGCTGCTCTGGGGCCTGCGCGACGTCGCGGACCCGGCGCCGCTGCTCTCGGCCGAGGGGCTGACGCAGGGCTTCGAGGACTGGCTCGCCGGCAACACGGTGATGAAGCGCACCTTCCGCAACGTCGCGATCGTCGCCGGGCTGATCGAGCGCAACGTCATCGGCCGGGGGCGCCGGACCGGGCGCCAGACGAGCTTTTCCTCCGACATTCTCTACGACACGCTGCGCCGCTTCGACCCCGACCACCTGCTGCTGCGCATCACGCGCGACGAGGCGCTGCGCGGCCTCGTCGATTTCGGCCGCATCGAGGAGATGCTGGCGCGCGTCGAGGGACGCATCGACCTGACGCGGGCAAGGCGGGTCACGCCGCTCGCCGCGCCGCTCTTGCTCGAGATGGGGCGGGTGCCGCTGCGCGGCGGCTCGGCCGAGGATCTGGTGCTGGCCGACCAGGCGGCGCTGATGGCCGAGCTCGTGCCCGAGTTCGCTGACGGGTGACGATCCGAAACTCGGGCAACGCGGCTTTCATCCTTCCTTGACGCTGATCGGCGATGCGCGAGCCCGCATTGCCGCGCGGGTCAACCGCTGGTATAGGCGCGCGCAAACCGGCGGGATGGCCCGTCAGCATCAGATCAGCCGAGGACCAACGCATGAAGGACGCCGCGCACGACTACGCCGTCAGGAACATCGAGCTCGCCGATTACGGTCGCAAGGAGATTGCGATCGCTGAAACCGAGATGCCGGGGCTGATGGCCTGCCGCGAGGAGTTCGGCCCGAGCGCAGCCGCTGAAGGGCGCGCGGATCGCAGGCTCGCTGCACATGACGATCCAGACGGCGGTGCTGATCGAGACCCTGGTGGCGCTGGGCGCGCAGGTGC
The DNA here is from genome assembly GCA_963763245.1 of uncultured Bacillaceae bacterium. GTDB lineage: Bacteria > Pseudomonadota > Alphaproteobacteria > Rhodobacterales > Rhodobacteraceae > Thermohalobaculum. Next base: position 92,190 of record CAVXNU010000017.1, on the reverse strand, counting down.
GCTGGGCGTCCTGCAACATCTTCTCGACCCAGGACCACGCGGCCTCGGCGATCGCGGCAAGCGGCGTGCCGGTCTTCGCGCACAAGGGCGAGACGCTGAAGGACTACTGGGACTTTGCCGACCGGATCTTCCACTTCCCGGAAGGTACGGCCAACATGATCCTCGACGATGGCGGCGACGCGACGCTCTACGTCCTGATGGGCGCCCGCGTCGAGGAGGGCGAGACGAAGCTGATCGAGAGCCCGCAGTCCGAGGAGGAGGAGTACCTCTTCGCCCAGATCCGCAAGCGCATGGCCGAGAGCCCCGGCTGGTTCGTGCGTCAGCGCAAGGCGATCCGCGGCGTCAGCGAGGAGACGACGACGGGCGTGCACCGGCTCTACAAGATGATGGAGAAGGGGCACCTGCCCTTCCCGGCGATCAACGTCAACGACAGCGTCACCAAGTCGAAGTTCGACAACAAGTACGGCTGCAAGGAGTCGCTCGTTGACGGCATCCGGCGCGCCACCGACACGATGATGGCCGGCAAGGTCGCTGTCGTCTGCGGCTATGGCGATGTCGGCAAGGGCTCGGCCGCCTCGCTGCGCGGCGCCGGCGCCCGCGTCAAGGTGACCGAGGTCGACCCGATCTGCGCGCTGCAGGCGGCGATGGACGGCTTCGAGGTCGTGACGCTCGAGGACGCGGTCGGGACGGCCGACATCTTCATCACCGCCACCGGCAACAAGGACGTCATCCGCATCGACCACATGCGCGAGATGAAGGACATGGCGATCGTCGGCAACATCGGCCACTTCGACAACGAGATCCAGGTCGCGGCGCTGAAGAACCACAAGTGGACGAACATCAAGGACCAGGTCGACATGGTCGAGATGCCGTCCGGCAACCGGATCATCCTGCTGTCCGAAGGGCGGCTGCTGAACCTCGGCAACGCGACGGGGCATCCGAGCTTTGTCATGTCGGCGAGCTTCACCAACCAGGTGCTGGCGCAGATCGAGCTCTGGACCAAGGGCGAGCAGTACGAGAACAAGGTCTACGTGCTGCCAAAGCATCTCGACGAGAAGGTGGCGCGCCTGCATCTCGGCCGCATCGGCGCGCAGCTGACCGAGCTCAGCGCCGAGCAGGCCGACTATATCGGCGTGACGCCGCAGGGGCCGTTCAAGACCGACGCCTACCGGTATTGATGGTGGGTTGCTCCCACCCCTGCCGGTCTTGACGATGGTGGGTTGCACCCACCCTACGGCGCCGTAGGGTGCAACCCACCGCTCACCCGCGGCGGAGTGAGCACAGTGCTGACCTTTTGAGGCACAGTTGCGGCTCCGCTCAGCAGTGAGAGCCGCCGAGCTGCTGCAACGATCAAGGATGTGTTTGCGGCACGTCTTCGGATCAACCTGCCCCCGCGCAAGTCTCTTCCTTGTGGGCGTCGATCAATCTCAAGAGGGCGTCGGCCTCATTTTCCGGTACAAGCATCGTGAATTGCAGGGTCGCGAGAGGCGCCTCAGAAGTGCCGCCCGAGCAATACTTATAGAACCTGCCGGATCTCAGGCTTTCTCCGCGTCTTTGCGCAAAGGCGTCCGAAATGGCCGCGGCCCTTTGCCATCCCGACAAACTCTTCTGGTCCGCTTCCGACTGGAGGGCCCTCCAAAGATCATTCTGTTCGCGTAGTTCGGCACCATACGCTGCGGTGTATTCCCAGATTATCATGGACAGCCCATCTCGCCGGTAAAGGCGGACGCGCCTCGGGTCGGTCTGGATGTGGTTGAGATCGATCGTGGTCGAGCGCTCGAAGTACGCGCTGCTGTCGCCGCATACCGTTCGCGGATAGGTTTGCGTCCAGGAGACGACGCAGCCGCGGACCTCGGCTTTTGTGCGCCCACCGCCCACCGACCCCACCAGCCGAGCCAGCTCCGAATTCGAGCCGCTCGCCCGACGGCACTCCAGGGAGCTGCGCTTCTCGTCGCGGACCGGACGGCTGCGGTGCGAGACGAAGGTACGCCGCCGCACCCAATCCGAAAGCAATTAGGACAAGCACGAAAGTTGCAGCCCGGCGCTGCACGAAGCATCAAATCATTTATGCATTGTATTGCTGCTTCGCCGTCCGTGAGCAAAAAAGAGAAAAGAAGTTTTACTTAAACATCGGGCTGAAATGAGGCGATCGGTCGCCTTAAATCCGGCGGAACAAGGCCAGCAGCGTCGTGTCCTCGGCGTGGTCGTGCGCCGCATTCTCGTAGATGCGTGTCCGGCGGAAATCGACGGGCGTGATCGCGCGCTCGGCCACCAGCGCCGCGAAGGCCGAGCCGAAGCCCGCCTCGTCGAAGACCTCGGGCTTGATCGAGAGCACGAAGAGCGCGCCGTGGCCGGGCGACGCGCATGAGCTCGGGCAGGCAGGCGGGCCCGACATGGCCGTGCGTGAAGGTGCCTGACGAGATCAGGCCGTCATAGCTGGCGTCGTCGAGCGGCAGCTTCTGCGTCAGGTCGGCGACCAGGCGGTGCCGGTAGAGGCCCTTGGCGGCGGCGACCTCGAGCATCTCCTGGCTGATGTCGATGCCGTCGACGGTCAGCGCGCGCAGATGCTCGGCGACCTGCCCCGTGCCGGCGCCGATGTCGAGCACCGGCCCCGGCGCGCTGCCTGCCTCGGCCAGGAAGGCGCGGGCGACCTCGCGCGCGGCGACATAGCCGTGCGAGCGGACGAAGCTCTCGTCATAGCTCTCGGCCCAGTCGCGATAGAGACGCTGCGAGTCCTCGGGCGTCTTCAGCGCATAAGCGCGCGCCAGGTGCTCGCTCTTGTCGCCGGTCACCCGTCGAACCCGTCGGCGATCAGCATCACGGCCTGCGAGTTGGCGTGCCGGATGGCGAGGATCCTCTGGTACTCGGGCGAGGCGTACCAGGCCTCGGCCGAGGCGCGGTCGGGGAAGCGGATCACGACATGGCGGCCATGGGGCATCTCGCCCTCGACGACCGTCGTCTCGCCGCCGCGCACGAGGAATTCGCCGCCATGCGCGGCGAGCGTCGCCGGCACCTGTCGGGCATACTCCGGATAGCCCTCCGGGTTGCTGACGTTGACGTGGACAATGACGTAGGCGCTCATCCCGCGGCTCCTCCCCAGATGTCGGGGGGATGCTGTCACCGATATGGCCGGAAGTCACGCATAGGCGTCGGGGAGCGGCGTCAGACGACGTCCATGTCGCCCCAGGCGAACTGCCAGGGGCCGGCGAGCTGCTCCATCGGCGTGCCGAGCGGCAGGCCGACGAGCGTGAACGGCTTTGGGTCGAAGCGCTGCGGAACGGTGAGGAAGCCCGCATTGGCGAGCGCGCGCGCGGGCGCCGAGCCGGGCTCTGCCTCGGCCGCGGCCAGCCGGTCCCCCTCCGCGGCCGCCCGGCGCAGCGCCGCCGAGACCAATGCGCGGGCCGGGGCCAGCGCCGCGGGATCGACGAGGGCGTCGACGATCAGGACGGCGGGCAGGCCCTCGAGATCGCGCCTGGTCGTGACGATCAGCGCGGCGAGGCCGCCGGGCGCCTGCCAGCCGAGAATTTCGTAGCGCCGGAACGGGTGTCCCTCGTAGCGCCAGCGGAGCGCCGCGGCGTCGCGGACGATGCTGGCCGGCCGGTCGTCGCGGCGGCGCTGCCAGAGCGCGTCGATGGCGGCCGCGTCGCGCGCGTCGCTCGTCCGGAGCGCGCGAAGCTCGCCCGGCGGACGAGGCCGCAGGCCGGTGGCGAGGTCGAGGAACGCGCCGCCGAGGGCGAGGCCCAGCCGCTTTGCCGGTCCCAGCGCAATGGCGGCGTGCGAGCCGCCCCGCAGCGGCCGAACCATGAGGCGGGGGCGGAGGATGTCGCGCCAGCCGATGCGGTCGGAGGTGACGATCCGGTAGGAGTTCTGGTTCGGAAAGCCGATCCCGAAGGCATGACCGTCGGCGCGAGCCAGCCTTTCCCAGCCTTGCGCGAGGCGCAGCGCATAGCGGGCGGAGGCGGCCGGCCCGATCTCGCGGTCGACCATGTAGTCCAGACAGTGGGCGGCGGTGACGTCCCGCCCGTGGAAGCGAACGCGCCGGGGACAAAGACCCATGAAGCCGAGCACGCGGTCGCCGCGGCGCAGCGCCACCCCGCCGCCCTGGCCGGCCGGATTCGTGTCGCCGAACAGCCAGGCGAAGAAGGCCGGTGACGTGTGCGGATGCTCGGCGCCCCAGACGCCGGCGCGAAGCGCCAGCAGCTCGTCGCCGAGCGTTCCTGGGCGCCAGACCTCGACGGTCGCCGCGCCCGCTTGCTGATCGCTTTCGACAGTCATCTTCGCGTGCCTTCTCGGTGCTCGGAAGGGCGGTGCCGCCATCGGCTCGACGCAGAGACACTGATCGAGCGTTGACATCCGGTATAGAGCCCAGCCGGTGATCGCTGCGACGCTCTGCCGGCGCCTAGAAGGAGACGCACGCGGCGCTCTCGACGCGCATCACGCTCTCCTGGTCGAAACGCTGCTTATAGGACGATCGGATCGCCTCGATCCGCTCCTCGGCGCTGTCGTCGGGCTCGTGGAAGATGAGCAGGACCTTCGACTGCTCGCGCGTGAAGCCGCCTGCGTCGGATTGCCAGTGGCCGAGCCCGTTCAGCACGGTCAGGCCGGCCGGGAAACGTGGGATCACCTCGGCCTCGAGGAACTCGATCCACGCCGCTTCGCTGACCGGCGTGCCGCTCGGGCGCGACATCCCGAAGACGAGCTCGAGCCGGACCATGGCACGCGCTGATGCGGGACAAGGGCCGGTCGACGCCGGCGCGGCCTCGGTCTGCGCCTGTGCGGCGCCGAGCGCCAGCCCGGCGGCGAGTGCCAGCGCGGCGCCCGCGACCGAGGCTCTCAAGCGGGGCATTTGCCGGCCTTGCGCCGCTCGTGGTCCGCGACGAGGCGGCGGATGCCCTCCTCGAGGGCCATCTCCGGCTCCCAGCCCAGCACCTCCTTTGCCTTCGCGTTGACGAAGTGCAGGCCGGCGCCCGTCGGCAGCCTCACCCGGCCGTCATCGGCGATGTAGTCGGGCTCCAGCTCCGATCCGGCGATGCGGGTGACGAGCGCGACCAGCTCCTTGGTCGGGATCGGCCGGCCGCCCGAGATGTTCATCGCGGTGTCCGTCGCCTCTGATTCCAGGCCGAGGCAGATCGCGCGGGCCACGTCGCCAGCATAGACGAAATCCTTGGCCTCGGAGCCGTCGCCGAAAAGCTGCGGGCGCTCGCCGCGCCGGAGCCGGTCCCAGGTCTCGATGATGTAGAGGGCGTTGGCGGCGCGGTAGTGCTGGTTCTCGCCATAGACGGTCGAGAAGCGCAGGACGAGATAGTCGAGCCCGTGCGTCTGGTACCAGATGCGGCAGAGCTGCTCGCCCAGGATCTTGGTCGCGCCATAGGCTGCGGCGGGGGCCGGAATGCCGGCATTGTGGTGCGGCTCGTCCTCGGCGATGCCGCCGCCGATGCCATAGCCATAGACCGCGTTCGACGAGGCGAAGATGACCTTGCGCACCTCGCGGATGCGGGCGGCTTCGAGGAAGTTCGCGTGCCCGCGCACGTTGACGTCGATGGCGTCGATCGGTGTGCGCGAGAGGCCCAGCGTCATGTAGGCGGCGAGGTTCACGGCGCCGTCGATGCCCTGCATGTGCTCGATCACCTGGTGCAGCTTCATCAGGTCGCCGCGGACAAGGCGCAGGCGCGGGTCGGCCTTGAGCTCGCCCAGCGCGTCCTCGGCGTCGAAGGCGATCGGGTCGTAGACGACGATCTCGCCGACGCCGCGCGCCAGCAGCGCCGCCGCGAGGTGCGAGCCGACGAGTGATCCTCCGCCAGCCACCAGAATGCGCGCGCCCTCGATCCGCAGGCCCATGACCACCTCCCTGATAATTCCTCGGCCGGACGCGCCCTGCATCGACTCGTCCGCGCCGCCCGGCAATAGCATCGGGCGCGCGACCCCGTGAAATCCGCCACGGGATCGCGCCGAGGTGTCCGGGGATCGCAGTGCTGCAGAATTCGAGAACGTCGCTGGCCCTGGGGCTGAACGCCCGGGTCTTCTATGGCTGGGTCATGGTGCTGGTGGCCGGGCTGGGGATCTTCGCCAGCGGCCCCGGCCAGTCGCACACCTTCAGCGTCTTCATAGGCCCGATCAGCGAGGATCTGGGCATCTCGGTCACCAGCATCGCCTTCGCCTACGCGCTGGCGACCGTCGGCGCGGCCTTCCTGCTGCCTTATGTCGGCAAGCAGGTCGACCGTTTCGGTCCGCGCATGAGCCTGCTCGGGATCGTCATAGCCCTGGGCCTGGCCTGCCTGTTCTTCGGGGCGGCGGCCAACATGATCTGGCTCGTCGTGGGCTTCGGCCTGCTGCGCTTCCTGGGCCAGGGCTCGATGATGCTCGGCTCGGCCAATCTGGTCGCGCAATGGTTCTCGGCCAAGCGCGGCTTTGCCATGAGCCTTATGGCGCTGGGCTTCTCGGCTTCCATGGCCGTGCATCCGCAGCTCGGGCGCTGGTTGATCGAGGCGTTCGGCTGGCGCGAGGCCTGGGTCGGGCTCGGCCTCTTCACCTGGGTCCTGATGATCCCGGTGCTGATGCTGCTGGTGCAGGACAAGCCCGAGGAGCTGGGGCTGCGGCCCGACAACGCCGCCGAGCCGCTGGACGCGGCCGGTCAGACGCCCGCCGTGACCGGGGCAACGCTGGCCGAGGCGCTGCGCGAGCGGTCGTTCTATATCCTGGCGCTCGGCTGGGCCTCGATGGCGGGGTTGGTGACGACGCTGCATTTCCATAACGTCACCGTCATGACCATGCAGGGGCTGGACCCCGCCTGGGCGACGAGCGCCTTCACCATCGCCGCAGTCACCATGGTCTTCATGATGCCGCTGGTCGGGCGCGCCTTCGACCGGTTCCGCACGCGCTTTGTCTTCGCCGCGGGGCTGGTGGTGCAGGCGGCTGCGCTGGTCGCCGTGACCTTCGTCGACAACGTGCCGACGCTGGTCGTCTACGGGATCGTCTTCGGGCTGAACAACGCCTTTTCCATGACGATGTTCGGCTATATCTGGCCGCGCTATTTCGGCCGCAAGCATCTGGGGCGCATCCAGGGCACGGGCCAGATGGTCGGCGTCTTCGCCGCGTCGCTGGGGCCGCTGCCCGTCTCGTTCGCGATCGACGCCTGGGGGAACCCGGCGGGGATGCTCTGGGCGCTGGCGGTCATCCCGCTGGTGGCGGCGGTCCTGGCCGTGCTGTTCCTGCGCACCCATCCCAGCGTCGCTGGCGCCGAGCATCTGGAATAGCGCACGGCCCGCAGGCCGCGGTGTCGAGCGGAGCCCGGCGCGAGCCCGCGCCGGGCGGGGGCTCACTCCTCCTCGGTCGCCTCAGCCGGGGCGGCTTCCTCGCCCTCGGCACCCTCGGCCCTCAGCGCCGTCGGCGCCGAGATGTTGGCGATCATGAAGTCGCGGTCGGTGATCACCGGCGAGGCGCCCTCGGGCAGCTTGATGTCCGAGATGCGGATCACGTCGTTGACGTCGAGCCCGGTCAGGTCGGCCACCAGCTCGTCGGGGATGTTCGAGGCGACGACCTTGAGCTCGACATCCGAGCGCACCACGGTCAGCACGCCGCCGCGCTTCAGGCCCGGCGAATCCGCATGGTTGACGAAATGCACCGGGATCCGCAGCTCGACGCGCGAGCGCTCGGACAGCCGCAGGAAGTCGGCATGCGTCGGCAGGTCCTTGACGACGTCGCGCTGCACGCCGCGGCAGATCACCGTCTGCGCCTTGCCGTCGACGTCGAGCTTGATCAGCGTCGACATGAAGTGGCCCGCCTTCAGCGCCTTCAGAAGGACGTTGTGGCGAATGTTGATCGGCTGGCGGATCCTCGTTGCCGCCATAGACGACACCGGGTACAAATCCGTCACGACGCGCCTGCCGGGCAGCCCCTTTGCCCGTGCCGGGACGCGCCGTGGCTTCGAGTTCGATGGTCGAGGCCATTGGACGCTCCATTTTGTCAGTGGCGCGGCGATCCTCCAGGGGTGTAAGCGCCGCAAGCGGCGTTCTCTGCCGCAGAACGGCCGGCGGTGCAAGGGGCTTTGCGCCGGGGGTGCCGTTGCTGGTATGCCAGATGCGCACGGGGTGAGCGGCAGGGGCGGGGCATGTCTGACAGGCTGAGACCGGGGATGCGCGGCGAGGCGTCGCTGGTCGTCGGCACCAACGACACGGCGCCCCGGATCGGCAGCGGCCGCGTGCCGGTGCTGGGCACGCCGGTGATGATCACGCTGATGGAGGAGGCGGCGCTCGCCTGCGTCGAGGACGCGCTCGATCCCGGCCACCAGTCGCTCGGCACGCATCTCGACGTCAGCCACATCGCCGCGACGCCGATCGGCATGCGGGTCACGGCCGAGGCCGAGCTGGTCGAGATCGACGGCCGCAAGCTGACCTTCGCCGTGCGCGCGCGCGACGAGGTCGAGCTGATCGGCGAGGGCCGGCACGGCCGCGTCATCGTCGACGTCGCGCGCTTCGAGGCGCGGCTCGCCGGGAAAATCCGGCAAGCGCTGAGCGACGCTCTATTGCGTGCCGCGCCCGTGATCCTATGCTCTGGGCGCGAGCCGCCCAGGAGTTCCGATGTCGGACCGAGCACCAGACGACGCGCCGCGGGTGGCGCTGATGGTCACCTGCCTCGTCGACATGATCCGGCCCTCGGTGGGCTTCGCCGCCGTCAAGCTGCTCGAGGACGCCGGGCTGCCGCGTCTCGGTGCCGGCGCAGACCTGCTGCGGCCAGCCGAACTTCAACTCGGGCGACCGCGAGGGCGCGCGGCGGCTGGCGCGCCGGATGATCGCGGCGCTCGAGGGCCACGACTATGTCGTCGTGCCCTCCGGCTCCTGCGCGGCGACGGTCGTCAAGGACTATCCGCAGGCTGCTCTCTGGCGACCCGGACTGGGCGGGCGCGCGCCGAGCGGCTGGCGGCGCAGACGCACGAGATCGTCTCGTTCCTGACCGACGTCATGGGCGTCGAGCGGGTCGAGGCGAGGCTGCCCGGCGCCGCGCCACCTATCACGATTCCTGCTCGGGGCTGCGCTCGCTCGGCATCAAGGCGCAGCCGCGCCGGCTGCTGGCCACCGTCGAGGGGCTGGAGCTGTCCGAGATGAAGGAACCGGAGGTCTGCTGCGGCTTCGGCGGCACCTTCTGCGTCAAGTTCCCCGACATCTCGAACAAGATGGTCGGCGACAAGGCCGACGACATCGCCGGCACCGGCGCCGGGCTCGTTGCTGGCGGGCGATCTCGGCTGCCTGCTGAACATGGCCGGCAAGCTCAGTCGCGCGAGGGCCGCGAGGTCCGCGCCCGCCACGTCGTCGAGGTTCTGGCCGGGCGGACCGACACGCCTGCCGATCGGTGAGAGCATGACCGCGCACGCCCCGACCAGCCATCGCTTCAAGGAGAACGCGCGCACCGCGCTGGCCGACCGGAACATCCAGGCGGCGATGGGCGCGGCGCAGGGCGGCTTCATCCGCAGGCGCGCCGAGGCCCGCGCCGCGCTGCCCGAGTTCGACGCGCTGCGCGATTCGGCGCGCGACCTGAAGAACCACGTGCTCGCCAACCTGGCGCAGTACCTCGAGGCCTACGAGGCCAAGGTCATCGAGGCCGGCGGGCAGGTCCACTGGGCCGAGACCGCCGAGGATGCGCAGCGGATCGTGCTCGAGATCTGCCGCGTCCGTGGGCGCCAAGACGGTCAACAAGGGCAAGACGCTGATCTCGGAGGAATGCCGGATCAACGACTTCCTGGCCGAGCACGGCATCGCGGCCGGTCGAGACCGACCTCGGCGAATACATCGTCCAGCTGCGCGGCGAGATCCCCAGCCACATCATCGCGCCGGCCATCCACGTCACGCTCGACGAGATCGACCAGCTCTTCCGCGAGCGGCACACGCATCTCGACCCGAAGCGGCGGCTGGCGCTCGACTCGATGCTGTCCGAGGCGCGCGCCGTGCTGCGCCAGAAGTATTTCGAGGCCGAGGTCGGCATCACCGGCGCCAACATGCTGATCGCCGAGACCGGCCAGTCGGTGATCGTGACGAACGAGGGCAATGGCGACCTCAGCCAGTCGCTGCCCAAGCGTCCACATCGTCATGGCCTCGATCGAGAAGATCGTGCCGACGCTGGAGGACGCCGCCACCGTGCTGCGCGTGCTGGCGCGCTCGGCCACCGGGCAGGAGATGTCGGTCTACACGACCTTCTCCCAGGGCCCGCGGCGGGCCGAGGACCCGGACGGGCCGGAGCAGTACCACGTCGTGCTGCTCGACAACGGCCGGTCGAACATGCTGGGCACCGAGTTCCAGGACATGCTGCGCTGCATCCGCTGCGGCGCCTGCATGAACCATTGCCCGGTCTACAAGGCCGTCGGCGGGCACGCCTATGGCTGGGTCTATCCGGGCCCGATGGGCGCCGTGCTGACGCCGTCAGCCTGATCGGCGTCGAGGAGGGCGGCCAGCTGCCGAACGCCTCGACCTTCTGCGGGCGCTGCGAGGAGGTGTGCCCGATGCGCATCCCGCTGCCCAAGATGATGCGCCACTGGCGCGAGCGCGAGTTCGAGAAGCGGCTGACGCCCGGCGCCGCCCGCTGGGGCCTCGGCCTCTGGCGCACGGTCGCGGGCATGCCCTGGGCCTATCGGCTCGCCTCCGGCACGGCCGCGCGCGCGCTGCGGCTGATGGCGCGCGGCGGCCGCATCCGCCGGCTGCCGATGGGGCAGGGCTGGACCGACCACCGCGACTTTCCGGCGCCCGAGGGCGGCACCTTCCAGGCGCAATGGGCGGCCGGGCAGGCGGGTCCGCCGGTGAGCGCGCGCGACCGCATCCTCGCCGCAGTCCGCCGCGCGGTCGACCGGCGTGGGCGCGCCGCCGCGCCTGACGCCGCGGCTCGCGACGGCCGGCGGAGAGGTCGCGGTCGAGCAGTTCATGGCCAAGGCGCGGGCGGTCGACGCCACCGTCTCGCGCCTCGCCTCGGCGGACGAGCTGCCGGCGGCGCTGGCCGACGAGCTGCGCCGCCGCAACCTGCCGGCGGCGATCCGGACCGGGGACGACCCGCTGTTCGCCCGCGACTGGGGCGGGCTCGAGCACACGACAGGCCCGGGCCGCATCGAGGAGCCGGCCACGATGACGCGGGCCGAGTTCGGCATGGCCGAGACCGGCTCGCTGGTCTTCGCCTCGGGCCCCGACAACCCGGTGACGCTGAATTTCCTCGGCGAGACGAATTTCGCCGTCGTGCACGCCCGCGACATCGTCGGCGGCTACGAGGAGCTCTGGGCGGCGTGGCGCGAGCGCGGCCTGACCCCGCGCACGACGAACTTCGTCACCGGCCCGTCGCGCAGCGCCGATATCGGCCAGACCCTGCAGCTCGGCGCGCACGGGCCGGTCGCGCTCCACATCTTCGTCGTCGGCCGGGCCGATGATCCGCATCCGGCCGGCCCGTCCCGGTGACGAGGCGGCACTCAGCCGCCTTCTGATCCGGTCGATCCGCCAGCTCTGCCATGCCGATCACCACGGCGACGAAGCGATCATCGGGCGCTGGACGGCCAACAAGTCGCCGGAAAGCATTGCCCGCTGGGTCACCGACGAGTCGCATCCGCTGTCGGTCGCCGAGCGCGACGGCGACGCGGCTGGCACCTGCGCCTTCAGCCGCGACGGTTGCATCGTGCTGAATTACGTGGACCCGGCGCACCGTCTCCAGGGTGTCGGGACAGCGATGCTGGCCCACATGGAGGCCGCGATGATGAGCGCGGGGCTGCGCGAAGCGACACTGAGCAGCACCGAGACAGCGCATGGCTTCTACCTCGCTGCCGGCTGGAGCGATGTCGGCCCGGTCGAGATCGCGTTCGGGATTCCTGGCTATCCGATGCGCAAGGCGCTTGCTCCGGCCTCGGCAGGTTCCGGGGCGTGACTGGCGCGCTGGGCTGAGGCAGGCGCGATGCGGCCCCGGTTTTATCCTTCCCTCGTCAACGACCGCTTCGGCGATCCGGGCGTCTTCGTCGATTTCCTGATGGAGCGGCGCGCCATTCTGTTCGACCTCGGCGACATCGCCGCGCTGCCAGCGCGCGCGGTGCTGCGGCTGAGCGACGTCTTCGTCAGCCACGCGCATATCGACCATTTCATCGGCTTCGACCGGCTGCTGCGCCTGCTGGTGGGGCGCGCCAAGGAGGTGCGGCTCTATGGACCGGCCGGGTTCATCGGCCGGGTCGAGGCCAGGCTGAACGGCTATACCTGGAACCTCGCCGACCGGTACGAGGCGGATCTCGTCTTCTCCGTCACGGAGGTGGGCGAGGGGCGCGCTGCCGGGGCGCGCTTTCGGCTGACGAGCCGATTCGCGCGCGAACCCGTCGAGGTGTCCTGCGCTGCCGGGCGGCCTGCTGCGGGAGGAACCGTCGCTCTCCGTGCGGTGCGTCGAACTCGACCACCGGACGCCGTGCCTCGCCTTTGCGCTGCAGGAGCCCGAGCACGTCAACATCTGGCGCAACCGCCTGGAGGAGCGGGGCCTCGCCGTCGGGCCGTGGCTGAACCGGTTGAAGGCCGCGCTTTTCGACAAACTGCCGCCCGATACCGCGATCGAGGTGAAGCGCGCCACGGGAGAGGCGCAGACCCTGCCGCTGGGCACGCTCGGCGACGTGGTCTCGATCACGCCGGGCCAGAAGCTCGCCTATGTGACGGATGCGGCGGACACGCCACGGAACCGCGAGCGCATCGTCGAGCTGGCGCGCGGCGCCGACACGCTCTTCATCGAGGCGGTGTTCGCCGAAGCCGACATGGCACTGGCCGCCGAACGGGCGCATTTGACGGCGGCGCGGGCGGGAGAGCTCGCCCGGCTGGCCGGAGTCGCCAGGGTCGAGCCATTCCATTTCTCGCCTCGGTATGCGGACGACGAGCGGCGCCTGCTCGACGAGGTGGAGGCGGGATTCCGGGGCAGCGGCTAGGCTCGGACAGATGCGAGCGCAAGGGGGCGTGCACGTGTGCACGCTCAGCTAAGTCATTGAAATGTCAGGTAGACGAGAGGGATTTTAACCACATTGAAGGATTTTGGCGGACCATTGAGCGCGCGGCCAGGCCGATCCGATCGGGCGCCTTTCTAGATCGTCTGGCCCGTCAGCAGCCGCGGCACGTCGCCCGACAGGCCGGCCGCTTCGGACATGAAGAAGCGCCGTGCCGGGGCGAGGCGCGCCACCGCGTGCAGGCCGGCATTGCGCAGCGCCTGGACCGGCCCGGAGCCTGTCGAGAACAGCCGGTTCAGCCCGTCCATGCCCAGCGTCATCACGGTCGCGTCGAAGCGCCGCCAGCGCTCGTAGCGGCGCAGCACGTCGAGCGCGCCCAGATCCTCGCCGCGGCGCATCGCCTCGACCAGCACCTCGGTCAGCGCGGCGACGTCGCGCAGGCCCATGTTCAGCCCCTGGCCGGCGATCGGGTGGACGCCGTGCGCGGCGTCGCCGGCGACCGCGAAGCGCGGACGGGCATAGGAATTGGCGAGCGCCAGGCCCAGCGGATAGACCCACCGCCGCCCCGCGAGCCGGATCTGCCCGAGCCTGCCGTGCAGGCGGCGCGCGATCTCGGCCGTGTAGGCCTCGTCGTCCAGGGCCGCGATCTCGTCGGCGCGCGCCGCGGCTTCGGACCAGACGATCGAGGAGCGGTTGCCAGGCAGCGGCAGCTGCGCAAAGGGGCCGCCGGCCAGGAATGCCTGGTGCGCCTCGCCGCCATGCGCAAGCTCGTGCTCGATCGCGCAGACGAGGCCCTTCTGCGGATAGTCCCAGGCGAGATAACCGATCCCGGCCGCCCGCGCCGTGGCCGAGCGTCGGCCATCGCAGGCGACGACCAGGGCCGCGTCGAGCGTTTCGCCGCCCATGTCGACCTCGGCGCCGGTCGGCGTCAGGCGCACGGCATCCGCGCGGGCCGGGGCGCGATGCTCGACCTCGGGCGCGTCGGCCACGGCGCGCAGCAGGGCGCCGCGCAAGAAGCGGTCCTCGAGGATCCAGCCCAGCGTCTCCTGGTCGCCCTCGGCCGGGTCGAAATGCAGCGCGGCGGCCGGAATCGGCCCGGCGGAGCGGTCGGCGACGCTGATCCGGCGGACGGGCTCGGCCCTGGGGCCGACCTCGTCCCAGATGCCGAGCGCCCGCAGCAGGTTGGCGGACCCCGGCGCCACGGCATAGGCGCGGCCGTCGAACTCGGGATCGGCGCGGACGTCCGCCGCCACCGGGTCCAGCAGCGCCGTCCGCAGGCCATGCCGCGCCAGCGCGAGCGCCAGGCCCAGGCCGATCAGCCCGCCGCCGAGAACGACAGTGTCGAACCGATCCGCCATGGGCTTTACTATCGGGGCGCCCCCCGCGATTGTCCACCAGCCAGAGCAAGGGGGAGGCGAAGATGGAGTGGCTGCACCAGTCGGCGGCAGAGCTCGGTCGCGGCATCGGCGCCGGCCGGATCGACCCGGTCGAGCTGACTGAGGCGTTCCTCGGGGCGATCGAGCGGCATCCATCGCGCGATGCGATCTATGCCCGGACGACGCCCGAGCGCGCCAGGGCGGAGGCCGAGGCGGCCGCCGGGCGCGCCCGCGCCGGCACGCGCGCGGGGCCGCTCGACGGCGTGCCGATCTCGTGGAAGGACCTCTATGACACCAAGGGCGTGGCGACCGAGGGCGGCTCGCGCCTGCTGGCCGGGCGGGTGCCGCGGGCCGACGCGCTGGTGCTGCGGCGCGCGACGGCCGCCGGCACGGTCTGCCTCGGCAAGACGCATACCTCCGAGCTCGCTTTTTCGGGTCTGGGCGTGAACCCGATGGCGGGCACGCCGCCGAACGCGATCGAGCCGCACCGCGCGCCGGGCGGATCGAGCTCGGGCGCTGCCGTGTCGACAAGGCTCGGCCTCGCGGCGGCCGGGATCGGCTCGGACACCGGCGGCTCGGTGCGCATCCCGTCTGCCTGGAACGATCTCGTCGGCCTCAAGACCACGATCGGGCTGATTCCCTGCGAGGGGGTGCTGGCGCTTTCGCCCGGACTCGACACGGTCGGCCCGCTCTGCCGCACGATCGAGGACTGCGCGCTGCTGCTCGGCATCCTGGCCGACATGGCGGCGCCCGATCTTTCGGGCGCGGGCCTTGGCGACGAGCGGCTGCACGTGGCCGAGACGCTGGTGCTCGACGGTTGCGACGAGGGCATCCTGCCCGCCTTCGACGCGGCGCTCGAGCGCCTTGGCCGGGCCGGCGCGCGCGTCAGCCGCGGCGAGGCGCCCGAGTTCGACGGGGCCGTGCGCGCGATGCGCGAGCTCAGCCCGGTCGTGACCTCCGAGGCCTGGGCGGAATGGGGCGAGCTGATCGAGGCCAACCCCGGCGTCATGTACGCCCGGATCGAGGAGCGCTTCCGCCAGGGCAAGGGCGCCGATCCGGCCAAGGATGATGCGGCCCGGCGCGAGTTCGCGCGGCTTTCCGACGCGCTCTGCCGGCGCATGGACGAGCAAGGGCTGATCGTCATGCCGACGACGCCGATCTGGCCGCCCGAGGTGCAGCCCCTGCTGGACGACCCCGCCTATTTCGCCGAGCGCAACCTGATGTCGCTGCGCAACACGAGGCTGGCCAATCTGCTCGGGCTGTGCTCGCTGACCGTCCCGACGGGCACGCCGATGTGCGGGCTGATGCTGTTCGCGCCGCCGAACGCCGAGGCGCGGCTGCTGCGCATCGGCAGTGCCATCGAGGCGGCGCTGGCGGCATAGCCGCCGCGTCGCCCTGGGCCCCGTGTCAGGCCACGAGGTGCGCGGCGACGGCCTCCTCGTTCCAGTCGAGGCCGAGGCCAGGCCTGTCGGGGATGACCAGCTCGCCGGCGCGCACCTCGTATGGTTCGGCGAGGATGGGGTCGGCCCAGCTCTGCCATTCCAGCCAATGGGCCGTCTCGGTCACGCGCATGACATGGGCGCCGACCTCGGGGTAGAGATGCGTCGACATCGGCACGCCCCAGGCGGCGGCGATCCCGGCCGCGCGCAACCAGCCGGTCACGCCGCCGATGCGCATGAAGTCCGGCATGACCAGGTCGCAGGCGCGCGCCTGCAGCGCGGCCTGTAGCTCGCGCGGCCCGTAGAAGTTCTCGCCGATCATC
This sequence comes from uncultured Bacillaceae bacterium, assembly GCA_963763245.1. GTDB lineage: Bacteria > Pseudomonadota > Alphaproteobacteria > Rhodobacterales > Rhodobacteraceae > Thermohalobaculum. The sequence goes on along the minus strand of CAVXNU010000017.1, from coordinate 76,124 downwards.
ACGGGCGTCGCGAGGTCCGCCGCGAGCTTCGCCGACGAAGCGAAATCGTCATAGACGACGGGCTCCTCGATCCAGGCGAGACCCAGATCGTCGATCTGCCGGCAGCGCTCCATCGCCTCGGCGAGGCTCAGACCCTGGTTGTAGTCGACCATCAGGGCCATGGAATCGCCGACCGCCTGTCGGATGGCCTCGATTGTCGCGACGTCGTCGGCGGGGCGGTCGCGCCCGAGCCGCAGCTTGAGGCCCGTGAAGCCGCCCTCGTCGCGCAGGACGATCGCCTCCTCGGCGACCTCGGCGGGCGCCCGCAGCCAGAGTCCGTTCGAGTTGTAGGCACGCACGGGCCCGGCCGTGCCGCCGAGCAGCCGGCAGAGCGGCAGGCCGGCCGCCCGGCCGAGCGCGTCCCAGGCGGCCATGTCGAGGCCCGAGGCGGCGATCTGGCTGAGCCCGGCATAGCCGACGAAGTGCAGCGACCGGCGCGCCTTTCCGTAGAGCTCGGCCGGCGCCACGGCGTGGCCCTTCAGCATGTCGCCCAGATCGTGCAGCATCGGAACGAGGTAGCGCATCGCCTTTGGCACATACGGCTCGAGATAGGCGCGCCCGGTGACGCCCTCCTCGGTCTCGAGGTCGATCAGGATCAGCGGCCATTCGGCGATGGTGGCGATCCGGGCGATGACCGGCCGCTGGAGCGGGAGCAGGACGGGCCGCGCGGAAAGGCGCCGAAGCGTCAGGGACGGGAGCATGTCGCGCCACCTGTGAAGTGTGTGAGCAACATGCTGCGCCCCTCCCATGCCGCGCGCAAGGCGGAAACTGGACCGTAACCTGTCAGGCGGGTATCTTCCGGTCTGAAGCGGGTGCGTCAGATGCCCGCGCGCGAGGCACAAAGAGATGCAGTTTCCCGTCCGGTACGGCGATCTGCCGGAGTATGCGTTCCCGCGTTTGCGGCGGCTGCTCGCCGACGTGCCCCGGGGCGGTCCCCCGGGCGAGCCGGAAATCGCCATGTCGCTGGGCGAGCCGCAGCATCCCGTGCCCGACTTCGTCGGGCCGATCATGCTGCAGCACACGGCGACGCTGTCGAAATACCCGCCGAACGAGGGCATCCCGGAGCTGCGCCAGGCGATCTCGGACTGGCTCGGCCGCCGCTATGGCGTGGCCGAGGCCTGGCGCGACCCGGAGACCCGCATCTTTCCCCTGAACGGCACGCGCGAGGGCCTGTTCAACGCCTGCCTGGCGCTCAGCCCCGAGGTGAAGAACGGCCAGAAGCCGGCCGTCCTGCTGCCGAACCCGTTCTACCAATGCTACACGGTCGCGGCCGTCACGGCAGGGGCCGAGCCCGTCTACCTGCCCTGCGGGCCCGAGACGGGCTTCCTGCCCGATTACGCGGCGCTGCCGGGCGAGCTGCTCGACCGGACGACGGTCGTCTACATCTGCTCGCCGGCCAATCCGCAGGGCGTCTGCGCCGATCGCGCGCTATTGGGAGCGGCTGCTGCGCCTGGCCGAGCGGCACGACTTCACCGTCTTCGCCGACGAATGCTATTGCGAGATCTACCGCGACACAGCCGCCCACGGGCGCGCTGGAGGTGGCGGCGGCGATCGGCGCCGACCCGGAGCGGCTGGTCAGCTTCCACTCGCTGTCCAAGCGCTCGAACCTCGCCGGCCTGCGCTCGGGCTTTGCCGTGACGGGCCCGAAGAACCGCGCCCGGCTGCTGCAGCTGCGCGCCTATGCCGGCGCGCCGCTGCCGATCCCGGCACAGCACGCCGCCGCCGCGTGCTGGGCCGACGAGGCGCATGTCGAGGCGAACCGCGCGCTCTACCGCGAGAAATACGCCATCGCCGACGAGATTCTGGGCAACGCGCCCGGCTACATGGCGCCCGAGGCGGGGTTCTTCCTCTGGCTCGAGGTCGGCGCCAGTGCGGGGGACGGCGAGGCGGCCGCGGTCCGGCTCTGGCGCGAGGCCGGCGTGCGCGCGCTGCCGGGCGCCTACCTTTCGCGCCCTGTCTCGCCGGCGCTGGGCGGCGGCGATCCCGGGCGCGCGCTATCTGAGGCTGGCGCTGGTCGCGCCGGCGGCGCAGGTCCGCCGCGGCCTCGAGGCCGTTCGCCACGTACTTTCATGACGCAGAAAAAGCGGCAAAAGCCGCGCGCTGCATCCGGTTCGAGGGCATCGGGAATGACGATTTTCTTCAGTGATGGCGGCAAGACGCCGCTGCTCGACGAGCGCATGTCCGCCGCCATCCGGCGGCGCGTCTGCGAGCTCTGGGGGCTCGGCTTCGGCGTCGTCGCCGCGGGGCTGGCCGGCGAGCCTCTGGTCCTATGACGCGGCCGACCCCAGCGCCCTTCAGCGCCACGGCGCAGCCGCCGGCGAACTGGATGGGCGAGCCCGGCGCCATGGTCGCCGACATCGCCATCCGCTATGTCGGGCTCGGCGCCTGGGCGCTGGTCGATCTTCCTCGCCATCTGGTCCGTTCGCCTTCCTGCTGCATATCGGCGAGGAGCGGATCTGGGCGCGCTCGCTCTTCGCCCTGCCGGCGCTGGTGCTGGCGCCGATCTTCGCCTCGACGCATGCCGTCTATCCCGGCTGGCCGCTCGCCGGCACCGGGCTCGGCGGGACGCTTCGGCGATGCCGGGGCGCGGGCGCTGCTGGACCTCGTGCCGATGAGCGCGCTGGCGGGCTCGCAGGTGCTGACGCTGGCGCTCGGTGCCGCCATGCTGGGGCTGGGCGCGGCGGCGACGGGCTTCACCGTGGACGAGACGGGCGTCATCGGGCGCTGGCTCGCGCGGTCGCTCGCCGCGGTCGCGGGCGCCGGCGCGCGCTGGTCCGCGGCGCTGGGCCGGCGCGGGCTCGTCGCCGGGCGCGACTGGGCGCGCGAGCGGCTGAACCGGCCGCGCTCCGAGACGCTGCCGCCGGCCGAGCCGACGCAAGGCTGGCGCGCGCGCATGGCGGCCATCCCCGAGCTGGCCATGCCGCGCTTTGGCGCGCGTGGCGCGCCGGCGCGGCGGCGAGGCGAGCGGCGGGCGAGCGGCGCATGTCCGCGGCGGGACGCATGACGTGCCGCCGCCGGACCGGATCGACGATGGGGACGAGGGCGATGCCGCCGACCCGCCGGGCCGGCGCACGCTGCGCGCCGTCTTCGACCGGCTGACCGGGGCCGAGCGGTCCGCCGGAGGTTCCGCACGCCGGGCTCGCCGAGGACGAGCCCGTGCGCCCGCCGGTCGCCCGTGGCCAGGCGACGCCGCGCAAGAGCCGGCGCGCCGAGGCCGAGCGCCAGCCGACGCTGGCGCTCGACGGCATGGAAGAGCCGGAGGCCTACACGCCGCCGCCGCTGGCGCTGCTGCAGAAGCCGGTGTCCCTGGTCCGGCACAAGACGTCCGACGTGCGCGCTGGAAGAGAACGCCCGCATGCTCGAGACCGTGCTCGAGGACTATGGCGTGCGCGGCGAGATCGTCGCCGTGCGCCCTGGGCCCGTCGTCACGCTCTACGAGCTGGAGCCCGCGCCCGGCCTCAAGGCCAGCCGCGTCATCGGGCTGGCCGACGACATCGCGCGGTCGATGTCGGCGCTGGCCGCCCGCGTCTCGACGGTGCCCGGCCGCTCGATCATCGGCATCGAGCTGCCGAATGCCGAGCGCGAGCGCGTCTGGCTGCGCGACCTCTTCGAGACGACCGAGTACGGCGACGCCCGCTATCCGCTGGCGCTGGCGCTCGGCAAGGACATCTCGGGCTCGCCCATCGTCGTGAACCTCGCCAAGATGCCGCATCTGCTGATCGCCGGCACCACCGGCTCGGGCAAGTCGGTGGCGATCAACACGATGATCCTGTCGCTGCTCTACCGCCTCGAGCCCGCAGCAGTGCCGGCTGATCATGATCGACCCGAAGATGCTGGAGCTCAGCGTCTACGACAACATCCCGCATCTGCTCGCGCCCGTCGTCACCGACCCGAAGAAGGCGATCGTCGCGCTGAAATGGGTCGTCGCCGAGATGGAGGAGCGCTATCGCAAGATGTCGAAGCTGGGCGTGCGCAACATCGACGGCTACAACGCCCGCGTGCGCGACGCGATCGAGCGGGGCGAGGCCTTCTCGCGCACCGTGCAGACGGGCTTCGACGACGAGACGGGCGAGCCGGTCTACGAGACCGAGACCTTCGAGCCCGAGGAAATGCCGCTCATCGTCGTCATCGTCGACGAGATGGCCGACCTGATGATGGTCGCCGGCAAGGAGATCGAGGCCTGCATCCAGCGCCTGGCCCAGATGGCGCGCGCCAGCGGCATCCACCTGATCATGGCGACGCAGCGCCCGTCTGTCGACGTCATCACCGGCACGATCAAGGCGAACTTCCCGACGCGCATCTCCTTCCAGGTGACGTCGAAGATCGACAGCCGCACGATCCTGGGCGAGCAGGGCGCCGAGCAGCTGCTGGGCCAGGGCGACATGCTCTACATGGCGGGCGGCGGCCGCATCCGGCGCGTGCACGGGCCTTTCGTCTCCGACGAGGAGGTCGAGGAGGTCGTCCAGCACCTCAAGTCGATCGGCAAGCCCGACTATGTCGGCGCCGTGACCGAGGGCGCCGACGAGGAGGCGCAGGCGCTGGTCGACCTCAAGCTCGGCCTCGCGCAGCCGGGCGACAGCGACGACGAGCTCTACGACCGCGCCGTCGCCATCGTCGCGCGCGACCGCAAGTGCTCGACCAGCTACATCCAGCGCAAGCTCGCCATCGGCTACAACAAGGCGGCGCGGCTGGTCGAGATGATGGAGACGCAGGGCGTCGTCACGCCCGCCAACGCCGTCGGCAAGCGCGAGATCCTGGTCGAGGAGCGCTGAGCCGAGCCGGCCCAGGGCCGAGGAGAAGCCACCGCGCTCCGCCGGAACGGTGGCGGCTGGCTCGCGTTCGTTCGCGAGCGCAGTCACCTCGAGGAGTGCAGCATGGCGAAGACGCGCGGGCCCGCCGTTCGCCCGCCGGGCGATCCGAAGACGCTTTGGCGCTCGACGCTCGAGACCGGGTCCGAGGTGCTGCAGAGCACGGCGCCGCTGCGCGGCTTTCACATCTACGTGGCCGGCCTGCACTGCGCGCGGCACGCCGCCGACATGCAGATGGAGGCGCACCATTTCTGCCGGCAGGTCAATTCCGACTTCATCGAATGCGTCCTCTTCGACGGCAACAGCCGCGACGCCAACCTGATCGGCATCGAGTACATCGTCTCGGAACAGCTCTTCATGGGGCTGCCGGAGGAGGAGAAAAGGTTCTGGCACCCGCACAATTACGAGGTGCTGTCGGGCCAGCTGACCGCGCCGGGCCTGCCCGCTGCGGCCGAGCACGAGCTCATGCGGCTGCTCGTCAACAGCTATGGCAAGACCTGGCACACCTGGCATACCGGGCGGCATGACGGCGCAGGCCCGGCGGCCGATCCGCTGCCCTATGGCAAGCCCGCGCTGATGTGGTCGTTCAACCGCGACGGCGAGGCCGACCCGCGCCTGAAGGAGTCGTTCCTGGCCGGGCTTGGCATCGACGAGGCCCGCCAGCGCGAACGGCGCCGGGATCTCGCGGCACAGGCGAGGCCGCAACGGGGCGTCGACGACATGCGCGACGCCTTTCCGGAGGCGGGCGGCCGCCCGGCGGGCGTGCGCGACATCGCCGAAGAGCGCTGACGCGGCCTTCCAACCTCCAGATTTCGGAAAAGATCTGCAGGCGTCCTGACGGGGCGCTGCGCGCCCGCACTTCCCTTTGCGCCAGATCAAAGGGCGACGCGGCACATCGTGACCTTATGCTGACGTAACTGTCACAGCGTGCGGCGCATGTGGGCCGCGGGGGAAGGGGCATGCGGCGCCCGCGGCACTGGCATGGCGGGAGGACGATCTACTCCCTGGTCATGCGCCAGACGGTCCGGCTGCAGGTCGCGACCATCGCACTTGGCCTGCTCGTGCCGCCTCTGGCCGTGGTGCCCCTGACGGTGCAGCAGCGCATCATCGACGACGCCATCCCGGCGGCCGACATCCACCTCGTCATAGGGCTCACCGCGATGCTGGCCGGGGCGGTGGCGGCCAGCGCCGTCCTGCGCGGGCTGATCTATTACCTGCAGGGCTGGATCGTCGAGATCGTCACCCGCATCCTGCGCATCTCGCTCGTGGCGGCGCAGCGGTGCCGCCCGGCCTGGATGGCGCGCTCGGAGCTCGGCGCCGTGACCTCGGTGCTGGCCGCGGAAGTCGAGCCCCTCGGCGAGTTCGCCGCCGAGGCGATCAACACGCCGCTGATCCAAGGCGGCACGCTCGTCAGCGTCTTCGGCTACATGTTCTACACCGAGCCGACGCTGGCCGTGGTCGGCCTGGCGGCGCTGGTCACCGAGGCGATCGTGACGCCCGTGCTGCAGCACTTCATCAACCTGCTGACGGCCGAGCGCATCGTCCGCCTCCGCCGCGCCGGGCGCGACCTGATCGAGGCCGTTCGGCCGGGCCACCGCGGCGCGCTCGTCCCGGGTCTGGGCGAGATCAGGGCGAGCTATCGGCTGCGCCTGCGCATGAACGCGCTCAAGGCCCTGCTCAAGCTCGTGCGCTACGTCATCGATCGCGCCGCGACCGTCGTCGTTCTCGGCCTCGGCGCGTTCATGGTCATCCGCGGGCAAACCGAGATCGGCGTCGTCGTCGCCTTTCTGACCGCGCTCCGCCAGATCCAGGGGCCCTGGGGCGAGCTGCTGGACTTCTATCGGCGCATGGCCGATGCTCAGATCAAATATCGCCTTGTTCGGCAGGCGATCGCCGCGCCCGTTCCGCCCGAGCTGCCGGAGGTGGCGGCCGTGAGCGTGGCCGATGCGGGCTGAACAGTGGGGCGGCGGGGTTGCAGGACCTGACCAAGACCGCAGTCGTCGCGCTCGCCACGCTCTTCGCCACCGTCGGGCCGCTCGACGTCGCCATCATCTCCGCCTCGCTGACGGCGCGCCTCTCGCCGCGCGAGCGCATCCGGACGGCGATCAGGGGCGTCGTGATCGCCGCTGGCATCCTGCTGGCTTTCGCCTTCTTCGGCCAGGCCATGCTGGACCTGTTCGGCATATCGCTGCCGGCTCTCAGGATCGCCGGCGGCATCCTGCTGCTGCTGATCGCGATCGACATGGTCTTCGGACGCGCCTCCGGGGCGACGACCACGACGCCCGACGAAGCGGCCGAGGCGATGACCAGCACCGACATCTCGGTCTTCCCGCTCGCGACCCCCTTGATCGCGGGGCCAGGCGCGATGGGTGCCGTGATCCTGCTGATGGCCGACACCGGGGGCGATCCGCTGGCCGCGGCCGTGGTCATCGCGGCGATCCTCGGCATCCTGGCGCTTTGCCTCGCCTCGATGCTGCTCGCGGCCCAGCTGCAGCGGCTGCTCGGGCGCACGGGCGTCCATGTGGTGGCCAGGGTCTTCGGCGTCATCCTCGCCGCGCTCGCCGTGCAGTTCATGCTGGACGGGCTGGCGCAGGCTGGGTTCCTCGGCTCGTCGCGCTGAGACCCGCTCCAGCTCGGGGCTCGGTGCCTCAGCCGCCCCGAGGCGCCTGCGCCGGGGCTATTGCGGGGGCCATCGAGGTGACGCGCACGGTGGTCCATCCCGCGCTGCAGAACGACAGGTCGACCGTCTCGCCCTCGATCTCGACATATTCGCCGGGTGCGAAGCCGTATTGCGAGCTGACCAGGCTGTAGGTCTTTCCCTCGGGCGTCTGGAGAACCGGGCATTCGGTGCCGCGCTCGACCCGGCCTTCCAGCATGACCCGCTCGACGGCACCTGCCGGTTCGGAGCCGTCTTTGGCGACCCCGGGCTCTTCCTGGGCGGTGTCGGCCGGCATCGGCTGATCCGCAGCCGCATCCGTGGCGGGCTCCTCCTCGGGCTCGAGACGAGCGTCCGCCGTGCTCGGCGCGGGCATCTCGCTCTCCGCGGGCAGCTGCAGCACCTGGCCGGGCTTGAGCGCGAACGGATCCACCCCCTTGTTCGCCGCGGTCAGCGCGCGCATCGGCACCTGCAGGGCCGTTGCGATGCTGGCGAAGCTGTCGCCGGCCTGCACCTCATAGCTGCCGGCGGCGAGTGCCGCCTCGGCGGAGCCGGAGCGGCTGCGCGGCTGGACCTCGCTTTCGGGCCCGAGCGACGCGTGCGCGCCCGGAATGGCCAGATCCCAGCCGATCGAGATCCGGGCGGGATCGGTGATGACGGGGTTGGCCTGCATCAGCGCCTCGACCGAGGTCGCGCAGCGCTCGGCGATCGCGGCCAGCGTGTCGCCCGATCGCACCGTGTAGCTGGCCCCGCAGCCCTCGGCGCCCTGGCCCGTGCCCGGCACGCCTGCCCATACGCCCAAAGCCGCCACGAGCGCCGCGCAGCGCGCAAGTGTCGATGCGATCATCTCGGCTCTCCCAGCGGCAGCACGATGCGAGTCACCCCGGTCGCCGAACGTATCCGCAGCGGCGGGGTTCCGCCAGTGCGCTCCCCGCGTGCCGTGCCCGCGTCCCTGACCCGCGTGCCTGAAACCCCCGCGAGCCCGGCGCCGGAAAGAGGAAGTCCTTGCGTTCCAGCCGCCGATCGCTAACCGGAGGGCGGCGACGCCTTGCTCCGGTCGGATCGGATAGCCAAGTGGACGGACATGAACAGACGTGAGCTTCTCGGGTTGGCCGCCGCCGCGCTCGCAGCGGCAATGGTCCCGCTCGGCCCGGCCTCCGCGGCGGTCAGCCAGGCCGACCTGACGCGCATCACGAACTATCTGAACGGCATCGGCTCGATGGAGGGCAGCTTCGTCCAGGTCGGCCCGGACGGCGACCTCAGCGAGGGCCGGTTCTTCATGCGCCGGCCCGGCCGCATCCGCTTCGAATACGAGCCGCCGAACCCGACGCTGATCGTCGCCGACGGCTTCTGGGTCGGCATCTATGACACGCGCGACCAGACGCTCGACCGCTTTCCGCTGAGCGAGACGCCGCTCGACATCCTGCTGCGCGACCGCGTCGACCTGCGCCGCGAGGGCGCCATCCAGTCGATCGAGCGCGGCGCCGGGCAACTGCGGGTTCGCGCCATCGACCCTGACGCGCCGAACCAGGGATCGATCACGATGATCTTCAACGACAACCCGCTCGAACTGACCCAGTGGATCGTGACCGACGAGCAGGGGCTGACGACCACCGTCGCCCTCAGCGAGGTGCGGCGCAATGTCGACCTGAACCCGTCGCTCTTCCGCATCGAGGAGCCGAAGCGCCGCTGACGCGCCGGGCCGGGTGGGTGCTTCGCCCGCCCTCCGATTTTCGGCTGGCATGGTGCCGTCGATCGCGGGTCAGTCGGGGAAGGTCGCCAGCACAGGAACGTGGTCGGACGGGCTGGCCGCCCCCCGGTACGACTTCAGCACCCGCGCCGATCCCGGCACGTGCGCGACGCCGCCGCGCGACCAGATGTGGTCGAGCCGCCGGCCGCGGTCCGAGGCCGCCCAATCCGCCGCGCGGTATGACCACCAGGAGTAGAGCTTTTCAGGCGGCCGCACGTCCGCCCGCGCCGCGTCGGCCCAAGCCCCCGCCTGCATGAGCCGCCCCATCGCCGCGGTCTCGACGGGCGTATGGCTGACGACCTTCAGGAGCTGCTTGTGCGACCAGACGTCCTCGGGCAGCGGCGCGATGTTGAGGTCGCCGACCAGGATGTGCGCGCCGGTCAGCCCGGCCGACCACGCCGTCATCTCCTCGACGAAGGCGAGCTTGTGGGCGAATTTCGGGTTCGCCTCCGGGTCCGGCTCGTCGCCGCCCGCCGGCACGTAGAAGTTGTGCAGCACAACTCCAGATTGCAGCCGGACGGCGCAGTGGCGCGCGTCCTCGCGGCCGCACATCGGCATGGTGTCGGCGGGCTCGACGGGCACGCGCGACAGGATCGCGACCCCGTTGTAGCCCTTGAAGCCGCAGGCTGTCACGGTGCGGTAGCCGAGCGCCGCGAAGCGGTCCGGCAGCTTTTCGACGGGCGATTTCGTCTCCTGCAGGCACAGGATGTCGGGCGCGTGCTCGGCCAGGAACCGCTCGACGAGGCCGGCGCGCAGACGCAGCGAATTGATGTTCCAGGTGGCGATCGTCGTCGGCATTCTTTCCCCCCGCCAGACCGGGCGCCAGACCGGGCGTGCTATGCCGCGCCGCTCGCGCCTGCTCAAGCCGTCAGGCGGGGGCGCGGAAAAAAGAAGCGCCCGGCGTGGGGATCCACCGGGCGCCGCCCTGTCCGGGCTCGTCGGGCGGATGAGGGGGAGCCGCCCGACCGGCAGCGGTTTCTTGGGGGAGCCGCTGCCTCGTCAGGAAAGTTGGTGCGCGTGCCGGCGCCCCGTCAAGATTTCGGCTCATTACAAAGCCTACATGGAGAGACGGTAGCCGCCTGCCTCTGTCAGCAGGATCCGCGCGTTCGACGGATCGGCCTCGATCTTCTGCCGAAGCCGGTAGATGTGCGTCTCGAGCGTGTGCGTCGTCACGCCGGCATTATAGCCCCAGACCTCGCGCAGCAGCGTCTCGCGTTCGACCGTGCGGCCGCCGGCGCGATAGAGAAACTTGAGGATGTTGGTCTCCTTCTCGGTCAGCCGGACCTTTCGCTCGGCGTCGTCGACCAGCATCTTGGTGCCGGGCCGGAAGCTGTAGGGCCCGACGGCGAAGACCGCGTCCTCGGACTGCTCGTGCTGGCGCAGCTGCGCGCGGATGCGCGCCAGCAGCACCGGGAACTTGAAGGGCTTGGTGACATAGTCGTTGGCGCCGGCGTCGAGCCCCAGGATCGTGTCGGCGTCCGAATCCTGGCCCGTCAGCATCAGGATCGGGCATTTGACGCCGCTGCGCCGCATCAGCCGGCAGACCTCGCGCCCGTCCATGTCGGGCAGGCCGACATCCAGAATGACGAGGTCGTGCATCTCGGTCCGGGCCCGCTGCACGCCGGCGGCGCCGGTATCGGCCTCGTAGACGTCGAAGTCGTCGATCATCATCAGCTGCTCGGCCAAGGCCTCGCGCAGGTCGGCATCGTCGTCGACCAGCAGAATCCTCTTGGCAACGCTCATCGAATTCCCCCGAAAAGATCAGGCCCTCGCCGGCGCGCTATATGGGTCGGTCGGGCCATATGCGGGCGAAGCATTGCAAGAACTCACCCGCTCGTGTTTGAAGCCGGGGCGAATGTTACCATTTTCCGCCTGTCCAGGCCCGGAATGTTGCGGTAACGTTCCGGCATTTGCAAGGAGGCGCGTCCCCATGCTGCAGCTCTCGGTCGAGGAGGCCGTCGCGCGCGCCCGCGCCGATCTGCGCATCGGCGCGCCGGTCGCGCTCGTCTCCGGCGCCGGCGGCGCGCTGGTGCTGGCCGCCGAGACCGCCCGGGCGGAGCGGCTCGAGGATCTGCGCCGGCTGGCGCCGGCCGGGCTCGACCTGGCCGTCTCGCACCGGCGCGCCGACACGCTGAAGGCGCGCGCCTATGACGGCGACATCGCGCGGATCGCGCTGCCCGACGATGCCGACATCGCCTGGGTGCGCGCCACGGCCGACCCGTCGCTCGACCTCGCGCACCCGCTGCGCGGGCCGTACCGGACCCGGCGCGAGGGGCCGGCCGAGCTGCACCGCCTCGGCCATCGCGCTCGCCAAGCAGGCGCGGCTGCTGCCGGCGGCGGTCGTCGCCGCCTGGCCCGATGCCGACAGCGTCAGGCGGCTGGCGGCGAGGCCGGGCTGACGCTGCCTCGACGAGCTGATGGTGCACCGCGCCGCCGAGGCGTCGATCGCCATGGCCCGCGTCTCGGGCGCCCGGGTGCCGACCCGCTTCGCCGAGGCCGGCCGCGTGCACGTCTTCCGCCCCGCCGATGGCGGCGAGGAGCACTACGCCGTCGAGATCGGCGCGCCCGGACCGCGCCGCCCCGGTGCTGGCGCGGCTGCATTCGGCCTGCTTCACCGGCGACGTGATCGGCTCGCTCAAATGCGATTGCGGGCCGCAGCTCGCCGCCGCCATGGACCAGATCGCCGCCGAGGGCGCGGGCGTGCTGCTCTACATGAACCAGGAGGGGCGCGGCATCGGGCTCGCCAACAAGATGCGCGCCTATGCGCTGCAGGACCAGGGCTACGACACGGTCGAGGCCAACCACCGCCTCGGCTTCGAGGACGACGAGCGCGATTTCCGCCTGGGCGCCGAGATCCTCAAGGCGCTCGGCTTCTCGGCCGTGCGGCTGCTGACCAACAACCCGCGCAAGATCGCCATGATGGAGGCCTCTGGCGTCGCCGTGACCGAGCGCGTGCCGCTGAAGGTCGGCGAGACCGCGCAGAACCGCGCCTACCTCGCCACCAAGGCCGCCAAGAGCGGGCATCTGCTGTGACGGCGATGGCGGCCGTCGGGACCACCTCCCGTATCCCTCTCCGAAGCGGAGGGAAGCGCCCGTCGCCACCTGCGCCCTCTCCGCGTCGGAGAGGGGAGGGCGAGAGCCGGTCCGCCGACCGCAGCGGCTCGCCTCGCGTCTACGCCGTCTTCCCGGCGGGGGAGCGTCGGTGAGAAGGGCTGCCGGGCCCTGCCCGGCCAGCACGACCTCGTCGTCGGGCCCTGGGGCGCGCGCTTCATGGGCCGCCGCTTCGCTTGCTCGACCGGCCGCGGCGGCATCGTGCCGGGCGATGCCAAGGCCGAGGGCGATCTCGGCACGCCCGAGGGGCGCTACCGGCTTCTCTGGCTCTACTGGCGGGCCGACCGCCTCGCCGCGCCCGCCGACCTGCCTGGGCGCAGAGCCGCTCGGCCCGCGCCAGGGCTGGTGCGAGGCGCCGCAGGACCCCGCCTACAACCGCCCGATCCGCCATCCGCACGCCTTCCCGGCCGACCGGATGGCGCGCGGCGACCGTCTCTACGACCTCTGCGCCGTCACCGACCAGAACTGGGACCCGGTGGTGCCGGGCGGCGGCAGCGCCATCTTCGTCCACCTCTGGCGCCGGCCGCGCTGGCCCACGGCCGGCTGCGTCGCCTTCCGCCGGCCCGACCTGCAGTGGATCCTCGCCCGCTGGACGCCGCGATCTCGCCTTGTCGTCCGCCGCCGCGGCGGTCTTTGAGAGCCGGCTCTCGCGCCCGCCCGCCGGAGGACGGTCGGGGGACGTCAGCGTGGTGTCGCTGAACCCGACCCGGGATCCGGCGCCGTCACTCGGGGTAGAACTCCAGCCGCACGGTCTCGGTGGCGGCCAGGATGCGGTCGATCTCCTCGGCCGACAGCCGGCGCTTCCAGTTGTCGATGTTGGCGCGGGCGTCGCGGCGGAACTGGTCGTGGGTCTGCTCGGTCGGGTTGTGGCCGCCCGAGACTTCCTCGATATAGGCGGCCTGCTCGGGCCCGAAGGTCAGGCCGAGCCGGGCGAACAATGCGCGGAAGCCCTCGAGCGGGTCCTGCGACAGCGCCTCATGGGTGACGAAAAGCCAGTCCGGGTGCGCCGCGCGATACTGGAGCGCGGTGCCGTAGATGCAGTTCCACAAGAGGATGCCCTGATCGACGATGTCATCGGGCTGCTCGGCGGCGAAGCGTTCCAGCGGCTCGCGCCACGCCGCGAGCGGGCCGTCGATCAGGCGGGTCTGTTCGGAGAGGTTGTGGAATTCGAAGCGCCAGCCTTTGAGCTTCAGGCTGGAGCAGAAGGCGGCTGGATGGCGGACCATGATCACGGGCGTCATGCCGTGCGCCCGATGCAGCCACGGCGTCGAGAAGAACGCGATCGGATCCTTGTAGATCAGCCGGTCGCCGCGCAATCGGCTCGCGAGGTAGCGCGATCGCCAGATCACCTGGTCTCGCAGCGAGCGGGGCCCGACCACAGGCCGCAGGGACTTGTAGTAGGCGAAGCGGGTCAGCGTCCCGGCGACCTCCCGGTGCAGCGCGGCGGGGCTCGTCTCGTCGACCGCGAGGAACCAGTGGCCGGGATCAAAGCTCCGCGCGGCGGAGACGTAGACTGGGTTGAACGGCTCGTTGATCAGCAATGTGCCTGGGGCCGAGGCCAGCGCGCGGCCCACCCAGGTCGTGCCTGAACGGTGCGAGCCGGTCACCAGGATCGGGGCGCGGTGCGCGGCCCCTGTGATTGCGTCCACTCGCTCCCCCTATGTCCGTGGTGGGCGGTTCGGCCCGCCATCGCCGCGGCAGGTCCCGCATGAAGGCCCGACTGTCAAGCCGCGGCTGCCGCCGCGGGAGGGATGATGTAGAGAATGAAGCATGGCAAAAGCCTTAAGTCGGACAGCCGAGGCATGGCTGCGCGGGCGACTGCTGCGGCGCACCGACGCGCTGGCCCGGTGCTCCGGCGCGTGCCAAAGTCGGCGCCGGGAGGGCCACATAATGAAGATCACGCGCATCGCCATCCATCAGGTGGATCTGCCGGTCGCCGAGGGGACGTATTCCTGGGCCGACCAGGCGCACCAGGCCTTCGACTCCACCGTCGTGCGGATCGACACCGACGAGGGGCTGACCGGCTGGGGCGAGACCTGCCCGCTCGGCTCGACCTATCTCGCGGCCTTTGCCGAGGGAGCGCGTGCCGGCATCGCGCGGCTGGCGCCGTCGCTGATCGGCATGGACCCGACGGGCACGGACGTGGTCGCCGACGCGATGGACCGGAACCTCAAAGGGCATCCTTACGCCAAGTCGGCGCTCGACATGGCGTGCTGGGACCTCGCCGGGAAGGCGACCGGCCGGCCGGTCTGGGCGCTGCTCGGCGGGCGGCAGCAGGATTCCGTCCGGCTCTACAAGGTCGTGACCCGCGGCGATCCGGGCCGCATGGCCGAGGATGTCGGCCGCTACCGGGCGCAGGGGATCACGCATTTCCAGGTCAAGGTGGGCGAGGATGCCGACACCGACATCGAGCGCTTTCGCCGGGTCGCCGCCGCCATGCGCCCGGGCGAGGTGATGGACGCCGACGCCAATTGCGGCTGGCGCCGCGACGAGGCGATCCGCGTCGTCAACGCCGTCGACCCGCTGGCCGCCGAGCACGGCATCCGGCTCTATATCGAGCAGCCCTGCCCGAGCTATGAGGAGTGCCTGATCGTGCGCCGGCTCTGCCGGCACCCGTTCATCCTCGACGAGTGCATGGACGGGCTGGCAGCGCTGCTGCGCGGCTATCAGGACGGCGCGATGGACGCGATCAACCTCAAGATCAACCGCTTCGGCGGGCTGACGCGCGCGCGGCTGGTCCGCGACCTCTGCGTCGCGCTGGGCCTGCCGATGAACATCGAGGACAGCTGGGGCGGCGAGATCGCCACCGCCGCGATCGCGCATCTCGCGACATCGACCCCGGCCGAGTTCCACTTCCAGTCGGCCGCCTTCCACGAGTGGAGCGGGCGCGCCATCGCGACCGGCGCGCCCGAGATCGCCAATGGCCGGATGGCCGCGTCCGACCGCCCTGGCCTCGGCGTCGAGCCCCTGCTCGACGTGCTGGGCGACCCTGTCGCCGCCATCCCGTAGGGTGGGTGCGACCCACCGCTCCTGGACCGCGGCAATGGTGGGTTGCACCCACCCTACGGGCCAGGAGCAGGGTCTCGGCCCACCTGTCCCGGCCTATCCGGGATTCTTCGGGAAGCTCGTCGCCCCTTCGGGGATCGCCTGCCAGTCGAGCTTTTCCTCGACCCAGATATGCGCCGCCGGGGCGAGGTGCTCGGTGTCGACCGTGCCAGCCTTGATGAACTCCAGCCCCTCATAGGCCGGCCCGCCCGAGATGAAGTGCGAGCCGCAGTTCGAGCAGAACTTGCGATAGAACGGCTTGCCGCTGGCGCCGGAATGGTCCTCGTACACCTTGACGGTGTCGCCGGTGATCCGGACCGAGCCCTCCGGCATTCCGTAGTTGTAGCTGTTGGTCGAGCCCGAGTTCTTCTGGCAGGTCTTGCAGTAGCAGTTCACCACCATGGCGGGCTCGGCGTCGCTCTCGTAGCGCACCTTGCCGCACAGGCACCCGCCTTCGATCTTGGCCATTTCGGTCACCTCCCGTTTCGCCGCCGCTGATGGTCAGCAGATCGCCGGCCGGCGCGCAACCCTCCGGGCTCAGAGGCCGACGGCGCGCGCCGGCAGATGGATCGCAAAGCGCGCCCGAATCGACTGGTCGACCTCGGCCGGCACGTGCTTGGGGAACACCGTGCGCAGGATCTGCCGCTTGCGTTCGATCGCCTTCGCCACCAGGTCGGGGCGCCCGATCTCGACCCATTCCTTGGGCGAGGTCCGGTCGCCCAGCGCCGGATAGACGTATTCGGTCTGCATCAGCGACAGCGTCTGGCCGTGGCCGAGGTAATGGCCGGGTCCGTCGAGGCAGACCGAGCGCATCACCTCGAGCCCGACCGTCTCCTCGGTCACCTCGATGCCGCGCACGCAGCGCAGGCACTGGCCGAGCATGTCGTCGCCCAGGATCAGCGATTCGAGGCAGAAGCCGAGCAGCGAGGCGTGCATGCCGACCGCCTCGTAGACGAGGTTCAGGCCCGCCAGCCCCGCCATGACGTTCGAGATCGCCCTGCTCCCAGCCGGCCTGCATGTCGGGCAGCTTGGCGTCGGCGATGCCGGCCGCCGCGCCGCCGGGCAGGCCGTAGAAGCGGTGCATCTGCGCGCAGCCCGCCGTCAGCAGCGCCTGCTCGCCCGAGCCGCCGGACATCGCGCCCGTGCGCAGGTCGCTGACGAAGGGCCATGTGCCGAAGATCGCCGGATGGCCCGGCGCCATGGCGTTGACGTAGACGACGCCCGCCATGCACTCGGCGACCGCCTGCACGATCGCGCCGGCGATCGAGGCCGGCGCCGTCGCCCCGGCCTGGCCCGCCGAGAGCAGCAGCACGGGCATGCCGCCCCGGATGCAGTGCTCCATCGTCGTGCAGGCGTCGGTCGCGAACTTCATCGGCGGCACGACGAAGCAGTTCGAGTTCGAGACGAAGGGCCGCGCCCGCCACGCCGCCTCGCCGCCCGCCAGCATGTGCAGCATCTCGAAGCTGGGCGCGACATGCGCCGGCTCCGAGAAGCTGGTCCCGACATGCTTCGACGTGCCCCGCACGCAGGCGTAGAGCGTGTTGAGGTCCATCTCGAGGTTGTCGGCGATGTCCCGGCAGACCATCGGCCGCTGGAAGAAGTGGACGTTGTCGAGCGTCTCGACGATGCGCGCGGCGTCGTAGAGGTCCTGCACGGTCGAATCGCGGTACTCGCGCTTCTCGACGTCGACGAGGTGCACCGCCGCGCCCGCCGTGCCGTAGTGCACGCGCGTGCCGGTCAGGTGCATGTCGTGCCGCGGGTCCTGGCCGCAGAGCGTGATGTCGCGCGCCGCCTTGGCCAGCATGTCCTCGATCAGCGCGCGGGGCAGGCGGATGCGCCCGTCATCGCCGAGGACGCCGCCGGCGCCGCGTCAGGATCTCGACGCCCGTCGCCGGCGCGTCGGCGAAGCCGATCTGCTCGCAGGCGTCGAGCGCCGCCTGGTGGATGCGCTGGACGCCCGCCTCGGTCAGCGGCTGGAAGGTGCCGCCGGCCAGGCCGGGCCGGACGGGGCGGACATCCTCGGCCAGCGGCGCCGCGCGCAGCGCCTGGCGGGCGGCGCGGCCGCCGGCGCGCCGGGCGGCGCGGCGGGGCTCGCAGGACTCGTCTGGTTGGGTGCTCATGGCCCCGAATGACAGCCCGCCGCCCAGGATGACCGACTGTTCACGACATGGCCGTCGCTTTCGTGCCGCCTGCGGTGCCCGCGGGCCGGCGCGCGCCCCGCGCGAGGGGCGGGCACGGGCCCTTATCCGCCGGCCGAGCCCCTTTCCAGCAACGGGTCGACGACGCTCGCCCCGACCATGTTCGTCAGCGGCGAGAGGTCGCCGCGCTCGATCATCGCCTTGCCCGCTTCGAGGATCGACCTTGTGCGTCACGCGCGCCAGCGCGCCGCCGATGCTGATCCGGGCCACGCCGATCACGGCGTAGTCGGCGACGGTCAGCTCGGCGAACTTGCCGGCGGCGAGCAGGTTGACGGGCGTGCCGATCCGGCAGAGCTCTTCCTGCGCCTCCATCGGCGCGAACGGCGCATAGATCACGTCCGCCCCCGCCTCGGCGAAGGCCGCGCAGCGGCGCATCGCCTCGGCGGCGTCATAGGCTCTGGGTCAGGCAGCCATCGGCCCGCGCCGTCAGCACGATGTCGGCGTCGCGCGCCGCCTCGACCGCCGCGCGGATGCGCTCGACCGCCAGCTCGAAGGCATAGGCGCCGCTGCCCGGCAGGTCGGTGTCCTCGATGCCGCAGCCGGCCAGCCCCGCCTCGGCGGCCAGCCGCACGGTCTCGGCCACCGCCTCGGGGCTTGCGCCGTAGCCGTTCTCGAGATCGCCGTTCACGGGCACGGCGACCGCCGCGGCCATCGCCGCCGCGTGCTCGAGCGCCTCGGCCCGGCTGACATGGCCCATGTCGGGCCGACCGAGCGTGAAGGCGTGCCCGGACGAGGTCGTCGCCAGCGCCTTGGCGCCCAGCGCCGCCAGCAGGCGGGCGCTGCCGAGGTCCCACGGATTCGGCATCAGCAGCGGCTCGCCCGGGCGGTGCAGCGCCCGGAACGTCTCTGACCTTGTCCTCGCGTGTCATCGCTCCCCTCCTCCGGCGCTGTCAGCCCAACCCGCTGCGCCGCCTCCTCGATCGCCGCGCAGGCCTCCTCGACGTCCTCGCGGGTCTGGTCGAACTGGCCCGTGACGAAGCGGATCAGGAACCGCCCGTCGTGCACCGTCTGCGTGAGATAGACGCGGCCCTCGTCGTTCAGCCGCGTCAGCAGCGCCCGCGTCGCCTCGTCGCCGTGCCTCGTGCGCGAAGGTGAAGAGCGAGAGCACCGGCCCGGTCACCACCTCGAGCCCTGGCGCCGCCGCGATTCGCTCCGCCGCCATCTCGGCCCAGGCGACGTGGTTGCGGATACGCGCGCGCAGGCCCTCCAGCCCGTGCGCGCGCAGCAGGAACCAGACCTTCAGCGCCCGGAACCGCCGCCCGAGCGGCACCGACCATTCGTTGTAGTTGACGATCCCGTCCTGCCCCAGCGTCTCGAGGAAGCTCGGCCGGATGCCGACCGTGCGGACCAGCGCCGCCGGGTCGCGGACGAAATGCGCCGAGCACTCGAACTGGGCGCCGAGCCATTTGTGCGGGTTGAAGACCAGGCTGTCGGCCTCCCCGGCGCCCCGCCAGAGCTCGCGGAATTCGGGGCAGATCATCGCGCTGCCGGCCCAGGCGGCGTCGACATGCACGAACAGATCCTCGGCCCGGGCGATCGTCGACGACGTCGGCCACCGGGTCGAAGGCGCCGATCGAGGTGCCGCCGGCGCAGGCCACCACGCCTGCCGGCAGGTGTCCGGCCGCCCGGTCCTCGCGGATGGCGGCGGCGAGCTTGTCCGGCTCCATGCCGTGAAAGCCGCAATCGGGGCGGGTCGGCACCTTGACGAGGTTCGCCTCGCCGATGCCGGAGAGCCGCACCGCCTTGTCGATCGAGCTGTGGTTCTGCGCCGAGGCGTAGATGCGCAGCCGCGGGCGCCGCCCGCCAGCCCGTCCTGCGAGCCCTGCCAGCCGAGCGCCCGCTCGCGCATCGTCAGCACGGCGCAGAGCGTCGCCGTCGAGGCCGAATCCTGCAGCGTGCCGGAGAAGCCCTCGGGCAGTCCGATCGCCTGGCGCAGCCAGTCGACCATCCGCCCTTCCATCTCGGTGGCGGCGGGCGAGGTCTGCCACAGCATGCACTGCGCCGCCATCGCGGTCGCCAGCTGGTCGGCGATCATGCTGGCCGGCGCGGCGTTGGCCGGGAAATAGGCGAGGAAGCGCGGATGCTGCCAATGCGTCATCGCATCGGGCACGATCCGCTCGAAATCGGCGAAGATCGCCTCCATCGGCTCGCCCCGCTCGGGCGGC
This sequence comes from uncultured Bacillaceae bacterium, assembly GCA_963763245.1. GTDB lineage: Bacteria > Pseudomonadota > Alphaproteobacteria > Rhodobacterales > Rhodobacteraceae > Thermohalobaculum. The sequence continues at coordinate 56,352 of CAVXNU010000017.1, read as the reverse complement.
GCGTCGGCCAGTTTGGCCGCGGTCTCGCCCGGCGCGACCTGCGCGGCCGCACCGGCCTTTCCCTCAGCGCGTCGAGATAGTCGGCCGACCAGTCGGCGGCGCGATGCGCCCAGTGGCGATACTCCGAGCGGTCCATCAGTTCTCCAGGGAGAGGTGGTCCTGCCGGCGAGAATGGTCGCCCGGCCGCGCCGGCGCAAGGCTCAGCGGCGCCCGGCGATGATCCCGGCGATCAAGGCTCCGATCGCCAGGAGCGGCGCGATCCGGCTGATCTGGTCGGCAACGCTCGGCCGCGGCGGCACCGGCGTGGCGACCGTCGCGGGCGACCGGGCGAGACGGGCGAGACGGGCGAGACGGGCGGCGCTGCGGGCACGCGCGGCAGCCAGCGCCGCCGCCGGGACCCGGCGCGGGCGCATCTGCGCGAGCAGGACGCAGAGCGCGGCCAGAAGCGTCCAGATCAGCCCCAGGATCAGCGCGGCGCCGGCCGCGCCGACCCCCGGCAGCAAGGCGAAGAACGCGCTGATCGACACGAAGAGCAGCGCGCCGACGCCGAACAGCGTCGCGGCGATCATCAGCACGGCGCGCCGGATCGCCGCGTGGCCATCAGCGTCAGCCGCGCCTCGACGACCGACAGCATCGGCCGCAGCGCCGCCTGAAGCCCGGCGATCACGGTTGGCTCACGGATCAGCTCACTGCCGGCTCACCGGCGCGACAGCTTGCCGAACAGCCAGCCCATGCCGAAGGCGATGGCGATCGCCATCAGCGGGTTGCGCCGGACCGTGTCGCTCGCCTCGTCGGCCAGCCGCAGCCCTTCGACCTGCGCCGCGCCGATCATGGCGCGCGCCTCCTCGCTCAGCTCGTCCAGCGCTCTCGGCCACCTCGTCGCGCGCGCGCAGCGCCCGGTCGCTGGCGCCCTCGCGCACCATCGCGGCGAGGACCTGCATGTCGCGCCTGGTCGCGTCCAGCTGGGCCTTCAGCTCGTCCTTGGTCGGTTCCGCTGCCGGCATCTCTCCCTCCTTGTCGATCGCCCCGCCACCACCATTCCGACGGGGGGCCCTGCGGTCAACCCGCCGCGAGGCCGCATTCTTGATCGCATCCTTCCGCATCACATGCGCACGCGCTCGGCGCGCGGATCATACATCGGCCGCAGCGACGCCTCGGCGGCCACGCGCGCGCCCGCGATCTCGATCGCGTAGGTCGAGGCCAGCACCTCGCTCGGCGCTCTCGCCCGCGCAAGGCACATAGCCGAGCCCGATGGCGCCGCCGAGATGGTGCCCATAGGCGCCCGAGGCCAGGTGGCCGACGATCCCGCCATCCCGCAGGATCGGCTCGTTGTGGTAGAGCATCGGCTCGCGGTCGGTCAGGCGGAACTGCAGCAGGCGGCGGCCGAGGCCCTGCTGCTTCTTCGCCAGCACCGCCTCGCGCCCGATGAAGTCGCCATAGCGCGACGGCGCCTTGTCGGGCTTGACGGCGAAGCCGAGGCCCGCCTCCAGCACATGGTCCTCGTCGGTGATGTCGTGGCCGAAATGGCGGAACGCCTTCTCGATCCGGCACGCTGTCGAGCACGTGCAGGCCGCAGAGCCTGAGGTCGTGCGCCGCGCCCCTCCTCCTCGATCGCCTCGAAGACGTGGGCGGCCATGTCGGAGGAGACATAGACCTCCCAGCCGAGCTCGCCGACATAGGTGACGCGGTGCAGCCGGGCGAGCCCCATGCCGAGCTCGACCTCCTGCGCCGTGCCGAAGGGGAAGGCGTCGTTGTCGAGCGGCTGCTCGCAGATCGGCTGGAGCAGGTCGCGCGCCTTCGGACCCATGACCGAGAGCACCGCCTCGCCGGCGCTGACGTCCAGCACCGTGCAGTGCGCGCCTTCCGGCACGTGGCGCCTGATCCATGTCAGGTCGCGCACCAGCGTCGCGCCGGCGGTGACGACCAGGAACGAGGTCGCCCCCAGCCGCGTGACGGTGACGTCCGCCTCGATGCCGCCGCGGGCGTTCAGGAACTGCGTGTAGACGATGCTGCCCGACCGGCACGCGGACGTCGGCGCCGCAGATCCGCTGCAGCACGTCCTCGGCGTCGGCGCCCTCGACCCGGATCTTGCCGAAGCTCGACATGTCGAAGAGCCCGACGCCCGTGCGCACCGCGCGGTGCTCCTCGGCGGCGTTCTCGAACCAGTTCTGCCGGCCCCAGGAATAGCGGTACTCCCGCGCCTGCCCGTCCTTTGCGAACCAGTTCGCGCGCTCCCATCCCGCCACCTCGCCGAAGACGGCGCCCCGCGCCTTCAGGTGCTCGTGCAGGGCCGAGCGGCGGATGCCGCGCGCGGTCACCGGCTGGCGGTAGGGGAAGTGGTCGGCATAGAGCAGCCCCAGCGTCTCGCTGACCCGCTCGCGCAGGTAGCGGCGGTTGCGCTGGAAGGGCTGCACGCGGCGGATGTCGACGTCCCAGAGGTCGAAGGGCGGGTGCCCGTCCTCCAGCCATTGCGCCAGCGCATACCCCGCGCCGCCCGACGAGATGATGCCGATCGAGTTGTAGCCGCAGGCCATCCAGAAGCCGCGGCACTCCGGCGCCTCGCCGAGATAGTAGCGGTCGTCCGGCGTGAAGCTCTCGGGACCGTTGAAGAAGGTGTGGATGCCGGCCTCGCCCAGCATCGGCATGCGGTTGCACGCCCATCTCGAGGATCGGCTCGAAGTGCTCGATGTCCTCGGGCAGCTGGTCGAAGCAGAACTCGTCGGGGATGCGCGCGCCCGGCGCCGGCCAGGGCTTGGCCTTGGGCTCGAAGGCGCCGAGCATCATCTTGCCGGCGTCCTCCTTGTAATAGGCGCACTCGTCGGGCACGCGCAGCACCGGCAGCTGGCTGAGCCCCTCGATCGGCTCGGTCACGATGTAGAAGTGCTCGCAGGCGTGCAGCGGCACGCCGACGCCCGCCAGGGCGCCGACCTCGCGCGCCCACATGCCGGCGCAGTTCACGACGATGTCCGTCGCGATGGTGCCCCGCGCCTCGCCGTTCGTCCATTCCACGCCGGTGACGCGCCCGTCCTGCCGGGTGATGTCGGTGACCCGCACCCCCTCGGCGATCCGCACGCCGCGGTTGCGCGCGCCCTTGGCCAGCGCCAGCGCGATGTTCGCCGGGTCGCACTGGCCGTCGCCCGGCAGATGCACGGCCGCGACCACGTCGGAGACGTTCAGGTGGGGGTAGAGGTTCTTGACCTCGTTCGGCCCGATCTGGTGCACCTCGACGCCGAAGGCCCGCGCCAGCGAGGCATTGCGCAGGATCTCCTCGCGCCGCTCCTGCGGTCAGCGCGACCGTGATCGAGCCATTGCGCCGCATGCCCGTCGCGACGCCCGTCTCCTCCTCGAGCCGCAGATAGAGGTCGGCGGAATACTTGGCCAGCCGCGTCATGTTCTGGTTGTGGCGCAGCTGGCCGATCAGCCCCGCGGCGTGCCAGGTCGTGCCGCAGGTCAGCTGCTTGCGCTCGAGCAGCACGACGTCGGTCCAGCCGAGCTTGGCCAGGTGATAGGCGACCGAGCAGCCCGAGACGCCGCCGCCGATGATGACGGCGCGCGCATGCGAAGGGATTTCAGCCATCGAGATGCTTCCTCTGGATCGCGGTGTGCTTGGCCAGCCACTGCTCGCGCAGCTCGCGCTCGGTCGCGCCGAGATCGTAGGCGGGCGTCGTCAGCGGCTTCGCGCTCTCGACCGTGATCAGGACGATGCCGTTGAAGAGGGCCCCGAGCTCGTCGCCCCAGACCGCCGCCCATGTCGGATAGAGCCGGTCGAACTCGGGGTCGCCGCGCATGACCAGACGCGCCGCGCCGCGGAAGCGAAAGCCCTTGCGGCCGAACGGGTCGACGAAGTTCACCTCGACCCGCCCGTCGCGCGCGATGTTCGCCAGCGTCTGCGGCGAGCGCATCTCGGCGAAGGCGATCGTATGGCCGTCGAGCGGCACGAACGTGCCCTTGGGCGAGACGTTCGGGCTGCCGTCCGCGTTCACGGTCGCGATGAAGCCCAGCCGCTGCTCCTCGATCAGGCGGCGCATCTCGTCGCTCAGCATCAGCCCACCTCCGGCGGGATCAGGACCAGCTTGCCAGGATAGCGCTTGGCCTCGAAATCGGCCTGCGCCGCCCGGATCTCGGCCAGCGGGTAGGTCCTGCGAGACCAGCGGCCGCACGCGCCCCTCGTTGATCAGCTCGACGAGGCGGCGCGAACACCGCCGGCGACTGATGGGTGCAGCCGTAAAGCGTCAGGTCGCGCAGATAGATCGTGCGCAGGTCCGCCTCGACGATCGGCCCGGCGATGGCGCCGGCCACGGCATAGCGGCCGCCGGGGCGGAGCGCGTCGATCACCGCGCCCCAGCCCGGCCCGCCGACCAGATCGATGACGACGCCGACGCTGCCGGCCGGCGGCGCCTCGCCGCGATCGAGCAGCGTCGGCCGCGCCCGCTGCGCGCACCGCTTCGTGCTTGGCGCGGGCGGCGACGCCTGTGACCTCGGCCCCGCGCAGCCGCGCCAGGGTGACGGCGGCCAGGCCGACCCCGCCCGACGCGCCGGTCACCAGCACGCGGTCGCCGGCGCCGACGGCGGCGCGGTCGAGCAGAGCCTCGGCCGTGCCCCAGGCGCAGGGCATGGCGGCGATCTCGACGTCGCTCAGCGGCGAGGCGGAGACGTCGTAGAGCTGCCGGCACGGCACGACGCAGAACTGGGCGAAGGCGCCGTCATATTCCGAGCCGATGACGCGAATCGCGACCGGGTTCTCCTCCGTCGGCTCGGGCTGGTTCGTCGGGCAGGTCACGCGCGCGCCCACCGGCGGCCCCTCCGCCCCGGGTCCGAGTGCCACCACCCGCCCGCAGAGATCGGCGCCCTGGATGCGGGGGAAGCGCAAGCCGCCCGACCAGCCGCCGGCCGCAGCCTCGGGCGCCGTCGCCGTGCCGGTCGCGCCCCGCACCTCGCGCGCGTACCAGCCGGTGCGCGTGTTGATGTCCGTGTTGTTGACGCCGGCCGCCAGCACGCGGACCAATGCCTCGCCGGGCCCGGGCGCCGGCACCGGGATCGCATCGTTCCAGACCAGCGCCTCCGGTCCGCCATGGCGGGTCAGCTGTACGCCCGCCATCCTTTCGGGCAGCGCCGTCACGGCCGATCCGTGATCTCGCGCCCGCTGGCGCTCAGCCGGCGGGCCAGCTCGGCGATGTGCGCCGGCCCCACCTCGCAGCAGCCGCCGACGATGCGGGCCCCCGCCTCGACCCAGCCCATGGCGAACGCCGCATAGGCCGCCGGGTCCAGGTCCTGGCGCGCCTTCAGCATGTCGACCGTCTGCCCCAGCGTGAACTCGGCCGGGATCGGCTGGAAGCCGTTGGCATAGGCACCGGCCGGCCGGCCCGTCGCGACCAGCGCCGGGATAGCGGCCGAGACCACTTCGGGCGGGCAGCAGTTTACCAGCAGCGCCTCGACGGGGAGGCCCTCGAGGGCGGCGATCGCCTCGCCGATCGTCTCGCCGCTGCGCAGCCGCGGCGCCCCGTCAGGCGCCAATGTCTCTGACAGGGTCCACGAGACCCAGACCGGCCGCCCCGTCTCGGCCGCCGCGGTCGCGGCGGCGCGCGCCTCGCCGGCCTTGGACATGGTCTCGCAGAGGAACAGGTCGACATGCGGCGCCTCGACCGCGGCGATCTGCCGGTATTCGGCCAGCAGCTCGTCCTCGGGCGGCAGGAGCTCCGGGTGATACGAGCCGACCAGCGGCGGCAGGCATCCGGCGATGCGCGCCTCCGAACCGACCGCGTCGCGCGCCGCCTGCGCCAGCTCGATTGCCCGCCGCTGCAGCGGCTCGAACCGGTCCTCCATGCCAAACCGGCGAAAGCGGCCGGGCGTCGTCGCATAGCTGTTCAGCGTGATCACCCGGGCGCCGGCGCGCAGATACTCCTCGTGCACGGCCTGCACGATCTCGGGCTCGTGCATCATCACATGCGCCGACCATTGCGGATGCGCCGGCTGCGAGGAGCGGTGGACCAGCTCCTGCCCCATGCCGCCGTCGAGCAGGACGACCGTCATCGCCGCGCCTCCGCCAGGTCCTTGGATGCCAGCAACGCCGCGGCGGCGAGCATCAGCGCGCCGCAGGCACGGTTGATCCAGGTGCCTGTCAGGTGCCGCACGCGCCCAACCGTCCGCACAGCCGCCCAGCCCCACAGGACAAGAATCACGCCGTCGACCAGCAGATAGGTGGCGCCGAGGATCACCAGCTGGGGCCAAACCGACAGGCCCGGATCGATGAACTGCGGGAAGAGCGCGCCGAAGAAGACGACGGCGTAAGGATTTGCCGACGAGGTCAGGAAGCCCTGCCGGAACAGCGCGCCGGCGCGCACGCGTGCCGCGCTCCCCACGGTCCGCTCCTCGGCCGGCGCCAGCATCAGCCGCAGCCCGATCCACGCCAGATAGCCGACGCCCAGCCATTTGACGACCGCCAGCGCGTCGGCCGAGGCGGCGATGATCGCGGTCAGGCCGAAGGCCGCCGCCGTCATCTGCAGCGTGTTCGCCGTCAGGTCGCCGGCGACCGTGGCCAGGCTCCGCCCCAGGCCATGCCGCAGGCTGTTCGAGATGATCAGCAGCTGGCTCGCGTCCGGCGGCGTTGCGAAGAATGCCGCCAGCACGCCCAGATAGATCAGATAGGTCTCGAGGGTCATGCGCGGAGCCTCTCGTTCTCCGGGTCCCAGAGCGGGCGGTCGGGCTGGACGGTCGCGGGGTATCGGTCGCCGTAGATCTCGACCTCCAGCCGCGTGCCCGGCTCGGCGCAGTCGGCGCGCACCGTGCCGAGCGCGATCGAGGCGCCGACGCGATAGCCCCAGGCGCCGGAGGTCGTCTCGCCCACCACCTCGCCGTCCTGCCAGACGGTCGACATGTAGGGCGCATCGTAGGCGCCGGCCTCGACGATCATCGCCACGAAGCGCTTCGTCGACGCCGCGCTGCTTCTCGGCCAGCAGCGCCGCCTTGCCGACGAAGTCGGGCTTGTCCCAGCGGATGAACCGCTCGAGCCCGCCCTGCAGCAGCGTGTAGTCGGTCGAGAGGTCGCCTTTCCAGGTGCGGTAGCCCTTCTCGATCCGCAGGGAATCGAGCGCGTACATGCCGAACGGCTTGGCCCCGGCATCCAGCACGGCCTGGTAGATGGCGGGCATGTCGGCGTCGGGCAGCGTGGATCTCCCAGCCGAGCTCGCCGGCGAACGAGACGCGGGCCAGCGCCGCCGTGCGCCCGGCGACGGTGCCGAGCTGGTGGCTGAGCCAGGGCAGCGTCAGGTCGGCCTCGGCGATCGCCGCGAGCAGGTCGCGCGAGCGCGGGCCGGTGACGATCAGCGTCGAGAGATCCTCCGTCCGGTCCCGTGAGCTCGAGCCCAGGCGGCAAGGCCCCTGCGCAGCCAGTCGAGGTCGTGCCACTGGGCGGCGGCGGCCGTGATCAGGGTGAAGTCGTCCTCGCCGTTCCGGGCGACCGACATCTCGGTCACGATCCGGCCGCGCTCGTCGGGGAAGTAGGCGAGCGACAGCCGCCCGACCTTGCGGCAGCGCGCCGGCGATCCGCCCGAGCAGCCACTCGGCGGCGCCGTGCCCGCGCAGGTGGAAGCGGGAGAAGCCGGGCAGGTCGAGCACGCCGACATCGTCGCGCACCGCCTCGCATTCCTCGCGGATGCGCGGCTCCCAGGGGCCGGCCCGCTCCCAGCTCTGGGTCGCCGCCTCGGAGGTGTCGTCGCCCGGCCCCGCGAACCAGTTGGCGCGCTCCCAGCCGTTATAGGCGCCCATCTGGCCGCCCAGCGCCGAGCACGCGCTCGTGGTTCGGGCCGGTGCGCTTTGGCCGCCCTGCGGGCCAGGTGTGGCGGGGGAAGTGCATGGCGTATTCGTGGCCGTACACCTCCTTGCGCCTTGGCGACGGAATAGTCGCGGTCGACCCAGGCGGTGAAGCGGCGCGGGTCGCAGGACCACATGTCCCATTCCGTGCCGCCCTCGGTCACCCACTCGGCCAGCACCTTGCCGGCGCCGCCCGCCTGGCAGATGCCGAAGGTGAAGACGCAGGCCTCGAAGGCGTTCGGCACGCCCGGCATCGGCCCGATGTTCGGGTTGCCGTCCGGCAGATAGGGGATCGGCCCGTTGATGACGCGCGAGATGCCCGTCTTGGCCAGCGCCGGCACGCGGCGCCATCGCGTCCTCGAGCTGGAACTCCAGCCGGTCGAGATCGTCGGGCCAGAGCTGGAACGAGAAATCCTCGCGGCATCGGGTCGTCGGGCTCGCCCAGTGCGCCCGGCAGTTCCGCTCGTAGGGGCCGAGGTTGAAGCCGAACTTCTCCTGCCGCAGGTAGTACGAGGTGTCGACGTCGCGCAGCAGCGGCAGCTTGCGCGCCGTCGCGCCTCGGACCACTCGCGGACCTCGGGCACCTCCTCGAAGAGGATGTACTGGTGCGACATGGCGATGGCGTGCAGCTCGCGGCCGAACATCGCGCGCGACCTCGCCCGCGCGATAGCCGGCGGCGTTGACGACGTACTCGGCCCGCACCTCGCCCTGCGGCGTCGAGACGGTCCACTCGCGCCCGTCCCAGCGCACGCCGGTCACCGGGCAGAACCGGACGATCCTGGCGCCGAGGTCGCGCGCGCCCTTGGCCAGCGCCTGCGTCAGCTGCGCCGGGTCGATGTCGCCGTCATAGGGATCCCACAGCGCGCCCTGCAGATCGTGCGTCTCGATGAACGGGTACTTGCCCCTGATCTCGTCCGGGGCCGACGACCTCGATCTCCATGCCCTGGTAGCGGCCCATGCCGCGCACGCGCTGGAACTCGAGCATCCGGTTGCGCGAATGCGCGAGCCGCAGCGAGCCGGTGACGTGGTAGTTCATCGGATAGCCGACGCGCTCGGCCAGCCCGCGATAGAGCTCGGCCGAATAGCGCTGCATGTTCATGATCGACCAGGACGACGAGAAGGTCGGCACGTTGCCGGCGGCGTGCCAGGTGGACGCCGCTGGTCAGCTCGTTCTTCTCGAGCAGCAGGCAGTCGGTCCAGCCCGCCAGCGCCAGGTGATAGAGGCAGGAGGCGCCCACCGCGCCGCCGCCGATGACCACGACCCGCGCCGTCGATGGAAGCTCCGCCATCCGCTCCTCCCCCGCCGCTGCCTGCCGCGGAAACGCCGCGCCACCGCACGAGGCATAAGCCGATCGGGCGCCCGAGTGCCAGAGAAACCCGGCGCCGGTCACGGGCACCGCCCCCGACCGATGCGGTGATGCCGTTGATGAGCGGCGCCAATGCCGGCTACACCCGCAGGATCAATGCCGGGCGGCTGGCCGCCCGAGGAGGCACGCGCTTGACCGACACCACCGACCATCGCTCGATCGTCCGGCGGCAGGGCGTGCCGTCGTCCGTCTCTCGCCCCGTCGTCACGCCGATTTTTCCGTCGGTGGTCTACCGCTCGACGGATGCCGACGAGCTCGACGCCCAGTACGAGGGCCGCGCGCAGGGCTATACCTATGCGCGGGAGGGACACCCCAACGCCACGGTGCTGGGCGAAAAGGTCGACTGGCTGGAGGGAATGACGCCCGGGATGGGGCGGGGCACCGTCACCGGCTCGGGCATGGGCGCGGTGGCGGCGCTGTTCCTCGGCCTGCTGCGGGCGGGCGACCACATCGTCGCCGGCGACCAGCTCTATGGCCGCTCGCTCAGGCTGCTGCGCCAGGACCTGCCGCGCCTTGGGTTCGAGGCGAGCTTTGCCGACCCGACCGACGCCGCGGCCTTTGCCAAGGCGATCCGGCCCGAGACCCGGATGGTGCTGGTCGAGGTCGTCTCGAACCCCACGCTGCGCGTCGCCGACATGGAGGGCATCGCCCGGCTTGCCAGCGAGCGCGGGCTGATCCTGGCGGTCGACAACACCTTCACGACACCGCGCGGCTATCGGCCGTTCGCCCACGGGGCGGACGTCGTCATCCACTCGCTGACCAAGCTGCTCGCCGGGCACTCGGACGTGACGCTCGGCTGGATCGCCGCGCGGACGCCCGAGATGAACCGGGCGCTCTATGACGCGATCGTCACCTGGGGCATGACGCCGTCGCCCTTCGACTGCTGGCTGGCCGAGCGGGGCCTGCACAGCTTCGAGCTCCGCTCGGGCCGCGCCGAGGCGAATGCCCGCGCGCTCGCCGACGCGCTCGCCGGAACGGCTGGCGTCGAGCGCGTGCTCTACCCCGGGCGCGCCGACCACCCGGACCACAACCGCGCGTTGGCGCTGCTGGGCGAGCGCACGGGCAACATGGTCAGCTTCCGCCTCGACGGCGGCCGCGAGACGGTGAACCGCTTCCTGCGCGCAGCCGAGCACATCGCCTTCGCCCCGACCCTCGGCGATATCGGCACGACGCTCTCGCACCCGGCGAGCTCGTCGCATCGCGGCCTGACACCGGAAGGGCGCGAGGCGCTGGGGATCAGCGAGGGCTTCATCCGCGTCAGCGTCGGCTGCGAGGATCCCGACCAGCTCGTGGCGGAGATCACGGGGGCCGTCGCCGCATCCCGGAGCTGAGCGCGCCCCCATGGCCAGCAGGGCGATCCGCACGCCGATCGGCGATATCAGCCTGACCGAAGAGGACGGCGCGATCGTCGCTCTGTCCTGGCGCGCACCGATGCAGGCCGCTGGCGATGACTCGCCCCTGCTGGTCGAAGCCGAGCGCCAGCTCGACGCCTATTTCGCGCGGCGCCTGCACGACTTCGACCTGCCGCTCCGGCCGTCGGGCAACGCGCTGCAGCTGGCGGTCGCCGAGGCGATGCGCGCCATCCCCTTCGGCCGGACGCGGGAATATGGCGAGATCGCGAAGGCGGTCGGGGCGATGCCGCAGGAGGTCGGGGCCGCCTGCGGGCGGAACACGATCGCGATCCTCATTCCCTGCCATCGCGTGGTCGCCGCGACCGGGCTCGGCGGCTTCTCGGCCCCGGGCGGCATCGAGACCAAGATCGCGCTGCTGCGCCATGAAGGCGCGTATTCGCTGTTGCTCTGACGGGCAGGTGGGGCTTGACTGTGTCCCGGGCGCCACCAACCTGCCCGGGGCAGAACCCGCGGGGTGAGCCATGTACGTCCAAGCCGGGCCTGCCGCCCATGTCGGCTGAAGAGCTCCGCGCGCGCTTCCTTGCCGGCATGAGCCATGCCGCGGCGACGGTGAACGTCGTCACGACCGACGGGCCGGCCGGCCGCGCGGGCGTCACCGTCTCGGCCATGACCTCGGTCAGCGCCGACACCGAGCGGCCGACGCTGCTCGTCTGCATCCACCGCAACAGCTCGGCGACCGCGGCGATCCTCGAGAACGGCGTCTTCGCGGTGAACATCCTGCGCGACGACCAGTCCTGGATCTCGGACACTTTCGCCGGACGGTTCCGCGCGCAGCTGGCCGACAAGTTCGACTGCGCCGACTGGGTGCCGATGCCATCAGGTGCGCCGCGCGTCGTCGACCCGCTGGTGGCCTTCGATTGCCGGCTGGTCTCGTCGGATCTGGTGGGCACGCATCACGTCCTTTTCGGGGAAGTCGGCGACATCTTCATTGCCGAGCGCGGCTCGCCGCTGATCTATGCGCGCCGGGCCTATGGGGCGGCCGCCCGCATCGAGACGGCCGGCTCGATCGGCGAGGCGCGGGCCTCTGCCGAGAACCGGCTGCGGCTGGCCTGCTTTCAGACGATCAGCGCCTTCGCGCTGCCGGGACTGTTCCGGCGGTTGCGCGACGAGGCGCCCGAGATCGAGGTGACGCTGGTCGAAGGCGACCAGGCGCGGATGCACGCGGCGCTGGGCGCCGGCGAGGCCGAGCTCGCGCTGATGTATGACGAGAGCATCGCCGACGGTCTCTGCCGCGAGGTGCTCGCCGAGCTGCCGCCCTACGCCCTGCTCGCCGAGGACCATCCGCTCGCCGCCGCGTCATCGCTGACGGCCGCCGAACTCGCCGCGCAGCCGATGGTGCTGCTGAGCCTGCCGCCCGGGCCGGACTATTTCCTCACGCTGATGCGCGAGCAGGGCGTGGAGCCGGCCGTCGCCTACCGTTCGAACTCGATCGAGACGGTGCGCGGGCTGGTCGGCCAGGGCCTCGGCTATGCGCTGCTGGCCAGCCGCCCCGCCAGCGACCTGACCTATGACGGCCGGCGGCTGGTATCGCGGCCGCTGGCATGGCCCGCCCGGCCGAGCCGGCTCATGCTGGTGCGCCGCGAGGGCGTCCGGCTCTCGCCCGCGGCCGAACGCTTCGCCTGGCTCTGCCGCGATGCCTTCGGCGCCGATCTCGACTGACGCCCCGAAAAGGACCGGAATGACCCACACACGCATTCGCCCCTTCAACACGCGCGACACCTATCCCGAGCAGCGCCTCGACAACGACCTCGCCCAGGCCGTGGTCGCGCACGGCACGATGGTCTTCCTGCGTGGCCAGGTGGCCCAGGACCTCGACACGTCGGAGAATGTGGGCCTGGGTGACCCGGTCGAGCAGACGCACCAGGTCATGCGCAACATCGAGACGCTGATGCTGGAGAGCGGGGCGGAGATGACCGATCTCTGCCGCATCGTCGTCTACCTGACCGACATCCGGCACCGCGAGGCGGTCTACCGGACGATGGGCGAATATCTCGAGGGCGTGCATCCGGTCTCGACGGGCATCGTCGTGCAGGCCTTGGCGCGCCCGGAATGGCTGGTCGAGATCGAGGCGACGGCGGTCATCCCGCAGACGCCGTTGCCGGCCGAGCTCGACCCCAACCGCGCCGTGGCCGTCGCCGAGGCCGGGGCAGAGGCGCCGATCCCCCGCGCGGAGCCGCGCGCACGGACGATCGCACCGCAGGAGACCGAGGAATGAGCGCGCCGCTGGACGCGCCCCGGCCCCGGCCGGGCGCTCGGATCCGCCACGGATGAGCCGGGTCGCCATCGTCGGCGCGGGCGTCGTGGGCGCGGCGATCGCGCGGGCGCTGGCCGAGGCCGGGCACGCCGTCACATTGATCGACCCGCGTCCGGGCGGCATCGCCTCGCGCGGCTCGTTCGCCTGGCTGAATGCCGCCTCGGCCGAGGACGACCATTACTGCCTCGTCCGCCAGCGGGCGCTTGGCGCTGTGGCGCCGGCTCGCGGGCGGACGGGCGGACTGCCCCGTCGCCTTTCCGGGCATGCTGTTCTGGGAGCTGGCGCCGAGCGAGCTGGCGTCCATGGGCCGCAAGCTTGCCGGCCTCGGCCACCCGGCGAAGCTTGTCGACCGCACGGCCATCGCCAGGCTGCAGCCCGGCTTGAGCGCGGCACCCGAAGCGGCGCTCTGGCTGCCGACCGAAGGCCGGGCCGAGCCGCGCGCCATCGCCGACTGGTTCGTGCGCGGTGCGGTCGAGGCGGGCGTGAGCCTCTGCCCGGAGCGGGTGATCGCGATCGCCGGCCGTGCCGGAAGCTGGGAGCTGCGGCTCCACGACGGACGGATCGACGCGGACGAGATCGTCGCCGCCGCCGGTGCCGCCACGCCCGAGCTGCTCGCTTGGCTCGGGCACGGCCTGACGCTCAATACCGAACCCGGGCTTCTGGTGCGCACGCCGCCCGCGCCGTCGACGGTCGGCGTGCTGCTGGGCAGCCCGCAGGCGCATTTCTGGCAGGCCGAGGACGGCACCGTGCTCGCCGGCTCGGATTACGGCGGACGGCAACGCTTCGACGATCCTTCGGCCGAGGCGCGGATCATTCTGGATACGGTCGAGGCGCTGTCGGCGGGCTTGGGACGGCTCGAGCCCGACCAGGTCATGGTGACCGATCGGCCGATGCTGCCCGACGACCGCCCCGCCGTCGGTCGGCTCGCCGAGGGCATCTGCGTCGCCGTCACGCATTCCGGCATGACGCTCGCGCCCCTGCTCGCCGAGGCGATCGCCGCCGAGATCGCCGGCGAGGCGCCAGATCCGATGCTGAGGCGGTATCGGCCCGATCGCCCCGCCGTCGCGCAGGCGGCGCCCTAAGCTCTGGCGAACAGCCGGTCGGCCATGACTCCGGCCCGCCGCTCGACCGCCTCGCAGGCGTCCAGGATCTGGTCCTCGCGAAAGCGCCGGCCGACGATCTGGACGCCGATCGGCAAGCCCTCGGCGAAATGCGCAGGGACATTGCCGGCGGGCAGCCCCATATAATTCATCGAATAGGAGTAGAGCCCCGCGCCCAGCACCTCGCGAACGCCCTCGATGCCGTCCTCGTCGCGGTTCCAGCGGAACGGCGGATGCGGCAGGAAGGGCGTCAGCACCAGCGGGTGATCGGCCATGAACACCGTCCAGGCGCGGACATACTTGGCCCGGCGCGCCATGCCGAGCAGCAGATCGTGCCCACGATAGGGCTCGAACAGCCCGTTATAGCTCTCGAAGATCGCCCTGACCGTCGCGGAGCCATGCGTCTCGATGACGTCGCCCATCATCTCCATCGTCTCGCCGAACAGGCAGCGCGCAGCGTCCTCGGCGCATTCGCGCAGAAGCGGCGGCTCGACCTCGACGACCGCGTAGCCGGCATCGGACAGCGCCGCGGCGGCGTTCTCCAGCGCCTGGGCGACGGCGGGGTGGAGCGGATACTCGAATGTGTTCCGCGTCATCGCGACCGTCAGCGGCGCCGGCTCGGCCGGGCCCTCGAAGGGCATCGGCACCTGCCAGGGGTCGCGCGGGTCGTAGGCGACCATGGCCCGGGTGGCGAGGCGGACGTCGCGCACCTCGCGGCAGATGGCGCCCTGCACCGACATGATCTGCGACAGCGGCCCGCGTTCGGCCGGCGCCGACGGGTTCCAGGCGGGCGTCCGGCCAAGGCCGGGCTTCACCGTCGCCGCCCCCGTGCAGTAGGCGGGATAGCGCAGCGAGCCGCCGATATCGTTGCCATGCGCGATGACGCCCATCCCGGCCATGACCGCCGACGACGCGCCCCCTGACGAGCCGCCGGGCGAGATCTCTTCGTCCCAGGGGTTCAGCGTCCGGCCGTGCAGCTCGTTGACCGTGGTGGCGCGAAAGCTGAACTCGGGCGTGTTCGTCCGGCCGATGATGATCGCGCCGGCGGCTGCGAGGTTGCGCACGATGGGGGCGTCGTCGGGCGCAATGACTTCGGCCCAGGCGGTGACGCCGTTCGTCGTCGCCCGCCCCTTCTGGTCGACGTTCACCTTCACCGTCACCGGCAGGCCGTGCAGCGGCCCGTCGGGCCCCCGCTCTGCCAGCCGGCGGTCGGCCTCGCGCGCCTCGGCCAACGCCTGGTCGCCCAGATCGTCGACCACCGCGTTCAGGCGCGGGTTGACGGCGCGCATCCGCTCGACGGCCGCGCCCACGGCGTCCTCCGCGCTGACGGCGCCCTGGGCGATTGCCTGGGCCAGATCGCAGGCGCTGGCCTGCCAGAGCGGTTTGGCGCTGTCGAGCATGGACGACTCTCCCTATATCCGCCGGCAGTATGGCGGCGTGGACGCGGCGAGGGTAGGGCGGACGGGTGAGACCAAATGCGCGCGAGCTGCTGCGCCCCGAGGCGGGCGGCATCTTCTGCCCGCTGGGTGGCTTTCACATCGACCCGGCCCGCCCCGTCGAGCGGGCGATCGTCACGCACGGCCACGGCGACCACTGCCGGTCCGGGCACAGGGCGCTGCTCGCCACGCCCGAGACGGCCGCCATCGCCCGCGCGCGCTATGGCGAGGACGCCTTCGGCACGGTCGAGACGCTCGACTACGGACAAAAGCTGCGCGTCGGCGAGGTCACCGTCACGCTCGTCCCCGCGGGCCACGTGCTCGGCTCGGCCCAGGTGGTGGTCGAGGCGAACGGGGCGCGCGCCGTCGTCTCGGGTGACTACAAGCGCCGCGGGGACCCGACCTGCCGACCGTTCGAGCTGGTGCCCTGCGATCTCTTCGTCACCGAGGCCACTTTCGGCCTGCCGGTCTTCCGGCATCCGCCGGTCGAGGACGAGATCACCCGCCTGCTGGCCTCGGTCCGCCGGTTCCCCGAGCGCACGCATGTGATCGGGGCATACGCCTTGGGCAAGGCGCAGCGGCTGATCGCCGAGCTGCGCCGCGCCGGCTGGGATCGCCCGATCTGGCTGCACGGCGCGCTGACCAAGCTGTGCGAGACCTATGAACGGCTGGGCGTCGCGCTTGGGCCGCTCGAGCAGGCGACCGGTGCCCTGGCGGGGCAGCTGCGCGGCGAGATCGTGCTGGCGCCCCCCGGCGCGCTCAACGAGCGCTGGGTGCGCCGGATGCCCGATCCCTTGCCGGTCGCCGCCTCCGGCTGGATGCGGGTGCGCCAGCGCGCAAAACAGCGCGGCGTCGAGCTGGCGCTCGTCATCTCCGACCATGCCGACTGGGAGGAACTGACCGACACGGTGCAGGCGACGGGCGCCGGCGAGGTCTGGGTGACGCACGGCGCCGAGGAGGCGCTGATCCACTGGTGCCGCACCCAGGGCATCCCCGCGCATGCGTTGCATCTCGTCGGACGCGGCGACGAGGACGAGGCCTGAGCATCGCGGCCTCGACATCGGCCGGGCGCCGGCCCTAAATCGGCGCCCGATGGATCCTTTCTCGCGATGCGCCGGCCCAGGCGGGGCATTTCCGTCGGTGCCTCGGAACGGCTTTGCCGCATGACGGCGCGCGCCTGGCAGCGGATGCTGAGCGGGCGGCGGCTCGACCTGCTCGACCCCTCGCCGCTCGACATCGAGATCGAGGACATCGCGCATGGGCTCGCCCGCGTCGCGCGCTGGAACGGCCAGACGCTGGGCGATCACCCGTTCAGCGTCGCCGAGCACTCGCTGCTGGTCGAGCGGCTTGTCGGCGTTCTGAAGCCGAAGGCAGCGGCCGCCGACCGGCTGCACGCGCTGCTGCACGACGCGCCGGAATACGTGATCGGCGACATGATCTCGCCCTTCAAGGCGGCGCTCGGATACGATTATCGCGCCTTCGAGGCGCGGCTCGCCCACGCCGTTCGCATCCGCTTCGGCCTGTCGGAACCCGACGAGGCTCTGCTCAAGCTGATCAAGCGCGCCGATCGGGCGAGCGCGTTCTTCGAGGCGGTGCAACTCGCGGGCTTCGGCGAGACCGAGGCCGCGCGCATCTTTGGCCGCCCCCGATTCCAGGGGGCGGCCGAGGTCAGGCTGGCGGCGCGGCCGATCGACGTCGTCCAGCGCGCCTTTCTGAACCGGTTCGCGGCGCTCTCGGGATAGCGTCGAGCTCGCCGCCTTCAGCTCGAACTCCTGGATGCCGAGCGAGGCGCCGACCCCCTCGATGCCCGAGACGGTGATCGGCTGCAGCGTGAACGAGCCGCTGCCGCCGCCGACCAGCACGCCCGCGCCGGCACCGACGCCGACCGCGGCGCCGGCCTGCGCGCCGTAATAGCTGCCGGCCAGCGCGCCCTCCGAGTACTGGTCCGCGCTGGGCGCGACGACGCCCCAGACCATCGTCACGTCATTGGTGATCGAGAGGTCGAGCCCGATCTTGTCGACCTCGCCGACATACTCCTCGCGGGCCTTGCCGTTCGCGCCCTCGTAGACGCAGCTGAACTTGGTTTCGCTGAAGACGATCGCGTTCGTTGTGCCCGTCGACTTGCAGGTGAGCGTGCCGATCTTGACGCCGGCATCGGCGGCAAGCGCCGGGCTGGCCGCGAGCCCGAGGGCCAGCAGCGCGCCACTGATCATTGTCTTCATGGACAGATCTCCTTTGCTTGGGATGGTTTTTGTCGCAGCGTCCGCGATGCAGCGCGAGGCGACTCGTTAACGCGGACGGATTTGCGTCGTTCCCGACGGCAGCCCATGGAAGGATGTGCCAATGGACCACAAGCTTCTCGGCCGGACGGGGCTGCGCGTCTCGCCGCTCTGCTTCGGCACGATGTCGTTCGGCGGCGATGCCGACGAGGCCGAGTCGGCGCGCCTCTACGCCGCCGTCCGCGAGCGCGGCATCAACTTCCTGGATTGCGCCGACGCCTACCAGAAGGGCCGGGCCGAGGAGATCCTCGGCCGCCTGATGGCGCACGAGCGCGACGCGCTGATCGTCACCACCAAGTGCCACCAGTCGATGGGCGCCGACCCGAACGCCCAAGGCTCGAACCGCCGCCACATCCTGCGCGCGGTCGAGGCGTCGCTGCGGCGCCTCGGCACCGACCGCGTCGAGGTCCTTTTCATGCATCGCTGGGACGACACCGTGCCCGTCGAGGAGACGCTGCGCGCGCTCGAGGACCTGGTGCGGTCCGGCAAGGTGCTGCATGTCGGCGTCTCGAACTGGTCGGCCTGGCAGATCGCGCTCGGCCTCGGGGTCGCCGACCGGCATGGCTGGTCGCCGATCGATGTCGTCCAGCCGATGTACAGCCTCGTCAAGCGGCAGGCCGAGGCCGAGATCCTGCCGCTCGCGCGCCATCGCGGGCTCGGCGTCATCACCTATTCACCGCTCGGCGGCGGCCTGCTCACAGGCAAGTATGCCGCGGACGGGGCCAATGCCGGGCGGATCGTCGACAACCAGATGTATGCAAGGCGCTACGGCGATCCGCGCGTCCGCGAGGCGGCAGGGACCTTCGCCGACTTCGCCCGCCAGCATGGCGTCCATCCGGTGACGCTGGCCGTCGCCTGGGCGGCAGGCCATCCCGACGTGACCTGCCCGATCATCGGCGCGCGCTCGGTCGAGCAGCTCGCGCCCGCGCTCGAGGCGCTCCAGTTCGAGATGACGCCCGACCTGCGGGCCGAGGTCTCGGCGCTCGCCCCCGCCCCGGCCTCCGCCACCGACCGCAGCGAGGAGACGGCCGAGTGGCGCGCGTCGTAGGGTGGGTGCGAACCCGCCTTAATAGAGCATCGCCGCGTAGCGCCTGACCATCGCCTCGTCGTCCTCATGCGGCACGTCCTCGTGCACATGGTCGCGGATCATGTCGCTCATCACCGGGACGGGCCGTTCGGCCGGCCAGCTCGCCGGCTCCCACAGCCGCGAGCGCAGCAGCGCCTTGGCACAATGGAGAAATGCCTCCTCGACCTCGAGGCGCAGCACGGTGATCGGCAGCCTGCCGTTCATCCGGCAGCGCTCGAGCAGCTCGGGCTCGGCATGGATCGTCGCCCGTGCCGTTGACCCGCAACGTCTCGCGCACGCCGGGGATCAGGAAGATCGTGCCCACGCGCGGGTTCTTGAGGATGTTGAGGTAGCCGTCGATCCGGTTGTTTCCCGGGCGGTCGCCGATCAGGATGTGGTGGTCGTCCTCGACCACCACGCTGCCAGCCGGATCGCCCTTGGGCGACACGTCCAGCTTGTGGCCATCCGTCGTCGCGACGAGAAAGAAGGGCGAGGCGGCAATGAACGCCCGGCAGTGCTGGTCCAGCCTGTCCAGCACCTTCTTCGCTGCCCGCGGATGGATCTCGCCATAGATCGCGCGGAGCTCAGCCTCGTCAGTGATCGCCACAGCTTTCCCTCGCGGCTCGCCTCAGTGCACCCTGCCGCCGCCGCCGTCGCCGCCGTCATCACGGCCGCCTGCCGGCGCCCCCGAGCCGGCGGGCTGGTCATCAGCGCCGGAGGCCGGGGCCGCGCTCGCGACGCCGACCAGCGCCGGCCGCAGCAGCCGGTCGGCGATGACGAACCCGTCCTGCAGCACCTCGACGACGGTGCCCGGCTCGGCGCCCGGCACCGGCGCCTCGAACATCGCCTGGTGGCGGTTGGGGTCGAACTTCTCGCCCTTTTCCGGCGTCACCTTCTGGATCTTGTGCTTTGAGAAAGCATTAAGCAGCTCGCGCTGGGTCAGCTCCACGCCCTCGATGAAGGCGGCATGGTCCGCCCGCAGCCGCTCGTCGGCCGCCTTCATGGCGCGCTCGAGATTGTCCCAGACGCTCAGCAGATCGCGCGCCAGGCGCGTCCCGCCATAGGCCTCGGCATCGCGCCGGTCGCGATCGGCGCGGCGGCGCACGTTCTCGCCCTCGGCCAGCGCCCTCGTCCACTTGTCGCGCAGTTCGGCCACCTCGGCCTCGAGCGCGGCGATGCGCCCGGCCTGGCCCTCGCGCCCGGCCTGGCCCTCGCGCTCGTCCTGACGCTCGATCTCGTCGCGCAGCCCCGGCACCAGATCCTCGACGTCGGGGCGCTCGCCCGCCGCGGGCTGCGCGCTCTCGGCGCCGCCGTCGCGCTGGCCAGGCTGACCGGGCTGGCCTTGGCCAGGATAGCCCACCTCCGGTTCGACCCGCTTCTTCTCCTGCATCGTGTTCACTCGCTGTTCTTACTGCTGCGCTCGCTGACCATCCGGCCAACCATGCGCGCCGTGTAATCGACGATCGGCACGATCCGGCCATAGTTCAGCCGCGTCGGGCCGATGACGCCGATCGCGCCGATGATCCGCCGGCTTCTATCGCGGTAGGCGGAAATCACAAGCGACGAGCCCGACAGGGAGAACAGCTTGTTCTCCGAGCCGATGAAGACGCTGACCCCTTCGCCGTCCTCCGCGAGGTTTATCAACTGGGCAAGGTCGCGCTTGCGTTCAAGGTCGTCGAAAAGCTGCCGGATGCGCTCGAGATCGGCCTCGTCCTGCGTCTTGGCCAGCAGATGCGCCCGGCCGCGCACGATCAGCCGCTCGGGCGCCTGGCCGCCATTCTCCCAGATCGCGAGCCCCTTCTCGACAAGCCCGGCGGCCAGCCGGTCGAGCTCGGACCGCCGGAACTCGATCTCGCGCGCGATGACCTCGCGCGCATCGTTCAGCGTCCGTCCGCGCAGATGCGCGTTCAGGAAGTTCGCCGCCTCGCGCATCGCCGAGGGCGTCATGCCGGGCGGCGGGTCGAACAGCCGGTTCTCGACGGTGCCGTCGTCCATCACCAGGACCGCCAGGGCCGAATCGTGGCTGATCGAGACGAACTCGAGGTGCCGGACGGGCGCGTTCACCTTCGGCGCGAAGACCAGGCTCGCGCAGCGGCTGAGCCCCGACAGGATGTCGCCGGCCTGGTCGAGGATCGTCGGCAGCTCGCCCTCGACGGCCATCGAAGCTTCGATCTGGCGCCGTTCGTCGGCCGAGATGTCGCCGATCTCGAGCACGCCGTCGACGAACATGCGCAGGCCGAGCTCGGTCGGGATGCGGCCGGCGCTGATGTGCGGGCTGTCGAGCAGACCCAGCTGCTCCAGGTCCTGCATCACGTTGCGGATCGACGCCGGCGACAGGCCGAGGTCGACCATCTTCGACAGCGTCCGCGAGCCGACAGGCTCTCCCGTCTCGAGATAGGTCTCGACCAGCCGCGCAAAGATTGCGCGGCTGCGCCCGTTCAGGTCGCTGAGTGTCGGTGTGGGGTGTGCCATGGATCTTGCCCAGGGCGGTAGGTAGGCAACGGGCCCTGCGGCGTCAATCGCCGCCAGCCGTATCGACTCGGTCCGCGGCGCCGGTAAGCTCGCGCCCGTCCATGGCCGCGGCCGTCAATCCGAAGCCGCGGATCAGGTTGCGGGTTGCCCCGTCGGGCGGCCCGGCCGTGAAAAGGGCGAGGTCACGCGCCGGCTCGCCCTCGGGCGCCTCGCCAGGCAGCAGCGACGCGGCGCGCAGCGCGATCGCCTCGGCCGGGTCGATCCAGTCGACCGGCCATGGCGCCAGCTTGCGGAACCGGTTCGCCAGGAACGGGTAGTGCGTGCAGGCCAGCACGACGATGTCCGTCCGCCTGCCGCCCTCCACGACAAAGCACGGGGCGATCTCGTCCAGAATGTCGGCGTCGGCGACCGCGCGGCCGCGCAGCGCCGCCTCGGCGATCCCCGCCAGCCGCGCCGAGCCCACCAGGTGCACGCTGGCATGGGCCGCATGGCAGCGGATCAACTCGGCCGTATAGGCCCGCCGCACCGTCCCTGGCGTCGCCAGCACCGAGACCAGCCCCGAGGCCGTGCGCTCGGCGGCCGGCTTGATCGCCGGCACCGTGCCGACGAAGGCCAGCCCTGGGTGGTCCGCCCGCAGGTCGCCCAGGACCAGGGTGGACGCCGTGTTGCAGGCGATCAGCACCAGGCAGGGACGCCAGTCGGCGATCAGCTGCCTGAACAGCGCCCGGATGTGCACGGCCAGCTCCGGCTCGGTCCAGGCGCCATAGGGGAAGGCCGCGTCGTCGGCCACGTAGATCAGGCGCCGCCCAGCCATGCGGGGGCGCAGCTCGCGCAGCACCGACAGCCCGCCGAGGCCGCTGTCGAAGATCAGAACCGGGCTGTCCACCGCCGTTCGTTCGCACCCCACACCCTGCCTGGCAATCCCCGCTGCAATTTCGGTGCCAGGGTCGGCGCCAGAGAGTGCCAGGAGAGATCGGCTGGACGGCGCTCCGCCACGCCGCTATACGTGCCGCCCGTCAGCCGCCAGTCACGGAGTTCCGATGCGCCCTTCAGGCCGTGCGCCCGACGAGATGCGTCCCGTCACCATCGAGACCGGCGTCACCAAGCACGCCGAAGGCTCGTGCCTCATCCGGGCGGGCGACACGCATGTGCTGGTCACCGCCTCGATCGACGAGAAGGCGCCGCCCTTCCTGCGCAACACCGGCCTCGGCTGGGTGACGGCCGAATACGGCATGCTGCCGCGCGCCACCAACACCCGCAACCGGCGCGAGGCCAAGAACGGCCAGACCGGGCGCACGCAGGAGATCCAGCGCCTGATCGGCCGGGCCTTGCGCGCCGGCACCGACCGGATGATGCTGGGCGAGCGCCAGATCGTCGTCGACTGCGACGTGCTGCAGGCCGATGGCGGCACGCGGACGGCCGCGATCACCGGCGGCTGGGTGGCGCTGCGGATCGCCGGCCAGAAGCTCGTCAAGGCGCGCGAATGCGTCGAGAACCCGATCGTCGAGCACATCGCCGCCATCTCGTGCGGCGTGCATGGCGGCGAGGTCGTGCTCGACCTCGACTATGCCGAGGACAGCGAGGCGGGCACGGACGCCAATTTCGTCGTCACGGGCTCGGGCGGGCTCGTCGAGCTGCAGTGCTCGGCCGAGGGCGCCGTCTTCAGCGAGGAGCAGTTCCTCGCCATGCTGCGCCTGGCCCGCAAGGGCGCGGGCGAGCTCGTCGCCGCGCAGAAGGCGGCCATGGCGGGATCGGGCGCGTGACCAGGCGCTTCAGGCCAGGGCTTTGGGCGGCCGGCTGGTGGTCGCCAGCCACAACGCCGGCAAGGTGCGCGAGATCGGCGATCTGCTCCGCCCCTTCGGCGTCGAGACCGTCTCGGCCGCCGAGCTCGGCCTGCCGGTGCCTGACGAGACCGAGGAGAGCTTCGAGGGCAACGCCCGCATCAAGTCGCACGCCGCGGCGCGCGCCGCGGGCCTGCCGGCGCTTGCCGACGACAGCGGCATCGCCATCGAGGCGCTGGGCGGCCGGCCCGGCGTCCACACCGCCGACTGGGCCGAGACGCCCTCGGGGCGCGACTACATGCTCGCCATGCGCCGCGCCTGGGACGAGCTTCAGGCGCTCGGCGCGCCCGAGCCGCGCCGCGCCCGCTTCGTCTGCTGCCTGTCGCTCGCCTGGCCGGACGGGCATGACGAGACGTTTCTCGGCACCGCCGCCGGCCGGCTCGTCTGGCCGCCGAGGGGCGAGCGCGGCTTCGGCTACGACCCGATGTTCCTGCCCGACGGCCACGACCGCACCTTCGGCGAGATGGAGCCGGCGCAGAAGCACGCGCATCAGCCACCGCGCCGACGCCTTCCGCCAGCTCGTCGCCGCCTGCTTCGAGCCCGCCGCCAGCCGCGAGGAGCGCCGCGCATGACCCGCAAGCTCGTGACGACCGGCTCGCCCTTCGAGGAGAAATACGCCTATTCGCGCGCCGTCGCCCAGGGCGACTGGTGCTTCGTCGCCGGCACCACCGGCTACGACTATGCGCGGATGGAGATGCCGGACAGCGCCGCCGACCAGGCCCGCAACATCTTCGCGACGATCGACCGGGCGCTGACCGAGGCGGGCTTTGCGCTCGCCGACATCGTCCGCCTGCGCGTCGTCGTCACCGACCCGGCGCACTGGGAGGCGGCGGCCCCGGTCGTGCGCGAGTACATGGGCCAGATCCGCCCTGCCAACATGGCCGTCGTCTCCGCCCTCTTGACGCCCGAGATGAAGATCGAGATCGAGGCCACGGCCTATCGCGGCCGATGAAGCCCCGCGACCCGCAGGGCTTCGCCGAGCGCGCCTGGCCCTGGCTCCTCATTGTCTTCGGCGCCTGCGTCCTCTGGTACTATCAGGGCGGCAACTCTCTCGCCGGCATCGCCGGCTTCACCGGTTTCGGATGGCTCGCATGGGCGCTCCTGATCAAGCCGCGGATGTGACGACGTTCTCGCTTCACCGCGCGCCGCACGCCCCCCCTCCCCCTGCCGGGGGGAGGGCCGGGGAGGGGGGTGAAGCCCGACCGGCGTCTGACTGGCGTGCCGGCGGCTTCGGCGTCTATGTCCACTGGCCGTTCTGCCTCGCCAAATGCCCCTATTGCGACTTCAACTCCCACGTCTCGCGCACGGTCGACCAGGCGGCATGGGCCGCCGCCCTGGTGGCGGAGGCCACCCATATGCGCGCCCTCACCGGCGCGCGTCCCGCCGACAGCGTCTTCTTCGGCGGCGGCACCCCCAGCCTGATGGAGCCCGCGACCGTCGGCGCCGTGCTCGAGGCGGTCGACCGGCTCTGGGGCCTCGCCCCCGGCGCCGAGGTCACGCTCGAGGCCAACCCCACCAGCGTCGAGGCCGCCCGCTTCCGCGGCTATGCCGCGGCCGGCGTCAATCGCGTCTCGCTGGGCGTCCAGGCGCTGAACGACGCCGACCTGCGCGCGCTCGGCCGGCAGCACACGGCGGCGGAGGCCCGCGTCGCCTTCGACGTCGCCCGCGCGCAGTTCGCCCGCGTCAGCTTCGACCTGATCTACGCCCGCAGCGGCCAGGCGCCAGCCGACTGGGAGGCCGAGCTCGCCCAGGCGCTCGACATGGCGGTCGACCACCTCTCGCTCTACCAGCTGACGATCGAGCCCGGCACGCGCTTCGCCGAGCTGCACGCCCGCGGCCGCCTGCACGTGCCGCCCGACGACGCCGCGGCCGAGATGTATGCGCTCACGCAAGCGCTGACCGAGGCGGCCGGCCTGCCGGCCTACGAGGTCTCGAACCACGCCGGCCCCGGCGCCGAGAGCCGGCATAACCTCGTCTACTGGCGCTATGGCGACTACGCCGGCATCGGCCCCGGCGCGCATGGCCGCATCACCGGCCCCGACGGCGTGCGCCGAGCCATAGAGACGGTGCGCGACCCGGCCGGCTGGCTCGCCCGCGCCGGAAGCGAGGGCCACGCCATCGAGCTCGCCGAGCCGGTCCCGCCCGAGGCGCAGGCCGAGGAATACCTGATGATGGCGCTGCGCCTGGCCGAGGGCGCCGATCTCGCCCGCCACGCAGGCCTGTCCGGCGTGCCCTTGCCCGCGGCCCGGACCGAGCGGCTGGTCGCCTCCGGCCACCTCCTGCGCCGCGGCCGGCGCATCGCCGCGACGGCCGAGGGGCGCGTCGTGCTGAACGCGCTGCTGGCCGAGCTGCTCGCCTGAGCCCCGCGATGAGCCGAACGGTCCGCCATCTGTGGACGGCGGCGGGCCTCGTCAGCTTCGCCATCGGAGCGGTCGGCGCCTTCCTGCCGCTGCTGCCGACGGTGCCGCTGATGCTGCTCGCGGCCTTCTGCTTCGCCCGCGGCTCGGAGCCCTTCCACCAGTGGCTGGTGCAGCACCCGCGCTTCGGACCCGGCATCCGCGACTGGCAGGCGCACGGCGCCATATCGCGCAGGGGCAAGCGCGCGGCGGTCATCGCCATGGCCGCCGCCCTCGGCGCCTCGCTGCTCTTCGGCGTGCCGCGCTACGTGCTCGCCATCCAGGCCGTCGCACTGGTGGGCGTGCTCGTCTTCATCCTGACGCGTCCGGAGGGGCCGCAGGAATAGCGTTGGTCCTCGCGACCTGCATCTCGGGGCCGCTCCCCTCGATCCGGTAGCCGATAAGGCCGATCACCTGCGTAAAGCCTTGCACGCCGAAGTGCTTCCGATAGTCGCCGCCGAAACCGAGGTTGATCTGCTTGCCCAGCACGCTCGCCGCCGCGCGGCCGTTCCTCCCAAGCGTGTGGTCAACGATCTTCTTCAACTTTTGCAGGTCGCAACATGCGATTCGGCCGGGCGGAGGCACGACTTTCGCTGGCAAGGGTTGCGCGACGGGCACTGGAACGAAGCTTGCGCAGGCGTTCTGGAGCGCCGGGGACGCGTTCCACCGACCTAAGCCTATGGTCTGCACGCCAGCCTCCGCTAGCGCGATTGCAACCGGCGCGAAATCGGCGTCGGACGAGGCCAGGACGATCGTCTCGACCGCCTTGCGCTCGGCGAGGCGCACCGCGTATTGCGCCATCATCAAATCTGCCGCGTTCTTGCCGCTCTGTGCCGGCGGAAAGACGACCTCGCGCCATGAAGCCGATTCTGTGAGCGCCGCCTCGCAGCCTTTGATTGAACTCAGCCGCCCGAAGGCCCGCCGCAGCGTGATGGAGCCGTGCTTCTGTGCCTGCTTGATGGCGAATTTGATCTCCTCGCCTTGGACGTTATCAGCGTCGACCAGCACCGCAATGCGCTGCGCCAGAACCTCCGCAACCACGTGCCTCATCTTCTCGGTTTACCTACTCAACAACTCCTTGAGCTCGTAGACGAGCTCCAACGCGTCTCGCGGGCTTAGCGAATCGGGGTGAATTTCCCGTAGCCGGTCCTCGACGGGCGATCCGCGCTTGCCCACGGCAGCGGGGGCTGCCGGCGCCGGGCGGGCCGCGAAGAGCGGCAGTTCCTGGGCCAGCGCCACCGCCGCGCCCTGGCCCTCGCGGGCGCCGGCCTCGAGCTTTTCCAGCACGTCGCGGGCGCGGGCGACGACGCTCTCGGGCAGGCCGGCAAGGCGCGCCACCTGCACGCCATAGGAGCGGTCGGCGGCGCCCGGGCGCACCTCGTGCAGGAAGACGACCTCGCCCTCCCATTCGCGCACCGCGACGGCCGCGGGCGACAGGCAGGGCAGCCGCTCGCAGAGGCCGACGAGCTCGTGGTAATGCGTGGCGAAGAGGCCCCGGCAGCGGTTCGCCTCGTGCAGGTGCTCCAGCGTCGCCCAGGCGATGGAGAGGCCGTCCCAGGTCGCCGTGCCCCGGCCGATCTCGTCCAGGATCACCAGCGCGCCCGGCCCCGCCTGGTTCAGGATGGCGGCCGTCTCGACCATCTCGACCATGAAGGTCGACCGGCCGCGCGCCAGGTCGTCGGCGGCCCCGACCCGGCTGAAGAGCTGGTCGACGACGCCGATCCGTACCGCCTCGGCGGGGACGTACATGCCGGCCTGCGCCAGGATGGCGATCAGCGCGTTCTGGCGCAGGAAGGTCGATTTGCCCGCCATGTTCGGCCCGGTGACCAGCCAGATGGGCGCCGGCCCGGTCGCCTCGGCCGAGAGCTCGCAGTCGTTGGCGACGAAGCTGCCGCCCTGGCGCCTCAGCGCCCGCTCGACCACCGGGTGCCGGCCGGCGCTGACGGCGAAGGCCCGGCCCGCTTCGACCGTCGGGCGCGTCCAGCGCTCCTCGACGGCCAGCACCGCGCCGGCGGCGGCGACGTCGATCTCGGCCAGCGCGCGCGCCGCGTCGCCGATGGCGGCCTGGCGCGTCCAGCACGGCGGCGCGCAGCTCGGCGAAGATGCGCTTCTCGATCTCGAGCGCGCGGGCGCCGGCGTTGACGATCTTCGATTCGAGCTCGGCCAGGTCGACCGTGGTGAAGCGCACCGCGTTCGCCAGCGTCTGGCGGTGGATGAAGGTCTCGCTCAGCGGCGGCTTCAGCATCTTCTCGCCATGCTGCGCCGTCACCTCGATGAAGTAGCCGAGCACGTTGTTGTGCCGGATCTTCAGCGAGTTGACGCCGGCCTGGGCGGCATAGTCGGCCTGCATCCCGGCGATGACCCCGCGCCCCTCGTCGCGCAGCCTGCGCGCCTCGTCGAGGCCGGCATCGTGGCCAGGGGCGACGAAGCCGCCGTCGCGCGTCAGAAGCGGCGGCTCGGCCACCAGCGCCGCGTCGAGCAGCCCGACGAGCGCGTCGTGGCCCGCCAGCCGCCGGCCGGCCCCGGCCAGCATGGGCGGCAGCTCGGCCGCCTCGGCCAGCGCCGCCGCGATGCTCGGCCGCCTGGGCGAGGCCCGCCCGGATCGCGCCCAGGTCGCGCGGTCCGCCCCGGTCGAGCACCAGCCGCGACAGCGCCCGCTCGATCTCGGGCACCGCGCGCCAGCGCCTCGCGCAGCCAGGTGCAGAGCGCCCGGTCATCGACCAGCCGCTCGACCGCGTCGAGCCGGTCGGCGATGGCGCGCGGGTCGGTCAGCGGCGCGGCGAGGCGGGTCTCCAGCAGCCGCGCGCCCGCGCCTGTCTGCGTCCGGTCGATGGCGGCGATGAGCGAGCCCTCGCGGCCGCCGGCCAGCGCCCGTGTCAGCTCGAGGTTGCGCCGCGTGCCGGCGTCCATGCGCATGACGCCGCCGCCCGCCTCGCGGACGGGCGGGCGCAGCAGCGGCAGGCGGCCCTTCTGCGTCAGCTCCAGATAATCGGCCAGGGCGCCGAGCGCCGCCAGCTCGGATCGCTCGAAGGCGCCGAAGGCGTCGAGCGTCGCGACCCGGAAGAGCGCGCGCAGCCGCTTGTCGGCTGACGCGGAATCGAAGCTCGCGGGGCCGAGCGGCGTGGCGACCGCGCCCGCATCGGCGATCTGCTCCTCGAGCGCCCGGTCGGGCTCGGCCTGGTCCAGCACGAGCACCTCGCGGGGCGCGATCCGGGCGAGCATCGGGCCGAGGCCCGGGCGGGCGAGGCGGGCGACGCCGAGGTCGCCCGTCGAGACGTCGGCCCAGGCGAGCGCGCCCTCGCCGCGCACCTCGGCCCAGGCGGCGAGGAAGTTGTGGCGCCGGGCGTCGAGCAGCGTCTCCTCGGTCAGCGTGCCGGGCGTGACGACGCGCGTCACCTCGCGCCGGACGACGGCCTTGGAGCCGCGTCGGCGCGCCTCGGCCGGGTCCTCGATCTGGTCGCAGACGGCGACGCGGAAGCCCTTGCGGATCAGCGTCAGGAGGTAGTTCGTGGCCGCGTGCAGCGGCACGCCGCACATCGGGATGTCGTCGCCCAGGTGCTTGCCGCGCTTGGTCAGCGCGATGTCGAGCGCCGCGGCGGCCGCGACCGCGTCGTCGAAGAACAGCTCGTAGAAGTCGCCCATCTGGAAGAACAGCAGGCAGTCCGGATGCGCCGCCTTGATCTCGAGGAACTGCGCCATCGAGGGCGTGATGTCGGACATTCTCGGGCCCCCTGCGCCTCCGGCGCACACCGATAGCACGGGCCCGCCCCGGCGCAAGGCGGCGGGCGATGCGCGCGCGGCGGGATGCCTCGGTGCTCGGGCGTCGTGCGCCGATGCGCCGGAGTGTCGGCGCGGAGTAGCCGCGCATGTCCGCGACGCCACGTCTTGACGTGGGGCGTCTCTGGTGTATGGCATACCAGATACGCAGCGATCGAGCGCGAGGTCGATGAGCACCCAGCTAGAGCTCCAGCCGGTGGACGCCTCCTTCAGCCTGAAGGAGCACATCTACCGCACGCTGAAAGGCTCGATCATGGAGCTCGACATCTACGACCCCGAGACCAGCCTGCGCATGGACGAGCGGCGGCTGGCCGAGCGGCTGGGCATCAGCCGCACGCCGGTGCGCGAGGCGCTGATGCGGCTGGAGCAGGAGGGCTTCGTCGAGACGCGCGCCCGGCGCGGCGTCTATATCCGGCGCAAGTCGCTGAACGAGATCCTCGAGATGATCACCGTCTGGGCGGCGCTCGAGAGCATGGCGGCGCGGCTCGCCTGCGCCGAGGCGAACGACGCCGAGATCGCCGAGCTGCGCCGCATCGGGGCGAGCTACACGCCCGACGAGGCGACGGCGCATATCCACGAATATTCCGAGACGAACATCGACTTTCACCTCTGCATCCTGCGGCTGTCGAAATGCCATATGCTGCAGGAGATCGCCGAGGGCCTGTTCACGCACCTGAAGGCCGTGCGCCGCAAGGGCATGGAGGACACGGCGCGCGCCGGCAAGTCGGTGGTCGACCACATGAACATCATCGAGGCGATCGAGGAGCGCAACGCGGACCTCGCCAGCGACCTCGTCCGCGACCACACGATGCGGCTGCGGGAGTACATCCGCGGCAGCTGGAAACACATCGCCGGCGAAACGGCGGCTTGAATGGGAGAGAAACGCCATGGCGACGGCACCGGCCGACGATAGGGCGGCGGACAGCGCGCAGGAGCTGACGGACGGCTTCCACCTCGTCATCGACGCGCTGAAGCTGAACGGCATCGAGACGATCTACCACGTGCCGGGCATCCCGGTGACGGATCTCGGCCGCATGGCGCAGGCCGAGGGGCTGCGGGTCATCAGCTTCCGGCACGAGACGAACGCCGGCAACGCGGCGGCGATCGCCGGCTACCTGACGAAGAAGCCGGGCGTCTGCCTGACCGTCTCGGCGCCGGGCTTCCTGAACGGGCTGGTGGCGCTGAGCCACGCGACGACGAACTGCTGGCCGATGATCCTGATCTCCGGGCGCGTCCGAGCGCGAGATCGTCGACCTGCAGCAGGGCGACTACGAGGAGATGGACCAGCTGGCCATCGCCAGGCCGCTCTGCAAGGCCGCCTATCGCATCCTGCACGCGCAGGACATCGGCATCGGCGTCGCGCGGGCGATCCGGGCGGCGCTGTCGGGGCGGCCGGGCGGCGTCTATCTCGACGTGCCGGCCAAGCTGCTGGGCCAGGTCATCGACGCGGCCGAGGGCGCGGCGTCGCTGGTCAAGGTGATCGACCCGGCGCCGGCGCAGTTCCCGTCGCCGCAGGCGGTCGACCGGGCGCTGGGCGTGCTGAAGGGCGCGAAGCGGCCGCTGATCATCCTCGGCAAGGGCGCGGCCTATGCCCAGTGCGACGAGCTGGTGCGGCGCTTCGTCGAGACCACCGGCATCCCCTACATCGCCATGTCGATGGCCAAGGGCCTGCTGCCCGACGACCACCCGCAATATGCCGGCGCCGCGCGCTCGCTGGTGCTGAAGGACGCGGACTGCGTCATGCTGGTCGGCGCGCGGCTGAACTGGCTGCTCAGCCACGGCAAGGGCAAGGCGTGGGGCGCGCCCGGCTCGAAGAAGTTCGTCCACATCGACATCGACCCGAAGGAGATGGATTCGAACCAGCCGATCGACGGCGCCGCTGGTCGGCGACATCGAGAGCTGTCTCGACCATGCTGCTCGACCGCATGGAGGGCTGGCAGAAGCCGTCCGACGAATGGACCGGCGCGATCCGCGCCGAAGGTCGACGAGAACGTCGCCAAGATGGCGCCGCGGCTGCAGAACAACAACGTGCCGATGGACTTCCACGGCGCGCTCGGCCGCCTGAAGCGGATCTTCGCCGATCAACCCGGACGCGATCCTGGTCAACGAGGGCGCCAACACGCTCGATTTCGCCCGCTCGATCATCGACATGGCAAAGCCGCGCAAGCGGCTGGACGTCGGCACCTGGGGCGTGATGGGCATCGGCATGGGCACCGCCATCGCCGCCGCCGTCGAGACCGGCCAGCCGGTCGTGGCGGTCGAGGGCGACAGCGCCTTCGGCTTCAGCGGCATGGAGGTCGAGACGATCTGCCGCTACAACCTGCCGGTCTGCGTCGTGATCTTCAACAACTCCGGCATCTATCGCGGCACGGACACCGACCCGACGGGGCGCGACCCCGGCACGACGGTCTTCGTGCGGGACGCCAAGTACCAGCTGATGATGGAGGCGTTCGGCGGCGTCGGGCGTCGAGGCCCGCTCGCCCGACGACCTCGAGCGCGCCGTGCGCGAGGCCATCGCGTCCGGCAAGCCGACGCTGGTCAACGCGATCATCGACCCGGCGGCGGGCACCGAGAGCGGCCGCATCGGCAACCTGAACCCGCAGAGCGCGGTCAAGAAAAAGAAGTAAGCGCGGCTTTCGCAAGGCCGGCCGGACAGATATCGAGAGGACGTGATGAAAGCACTCGACGGCGTCAAGATCCTGGATTTCACGCATGTGCAGTCGGGGCCGACCTGCACGCAGCTGCTGGCCTGGCTGGGCGCCGACGTCATCAAGGTCGAGCGGCCGGGCGTGGGCGACGCGACGCGCAAGCAGCTGGTCGACGTGCCGGGGGCGGACAGCCTCTATTTCACCATGCTGAACCACAACAAGCGCTCGATCGAGCTCGACACCAAGAACCCGGACGGGCAAGAAGGTCCTGACCCGGCTGATCGAGGAATGCGACGTGCTGGTCGAGAACTTCGCGCCGGGCGCGCTCGACCGCATGGGCTTCGGCTGGGACAAGATCCAGAAGATCAACCCGCGCATGATCATGGCGTCGGTCAAGGGCTTCGGGCCGGGCAAGCTACGAGAACTGCAAGGTCTACGAGAACGTCGCGCAATGCGCCGGCGGCGCGGCCTCGACGACCGGCTTCCTCGACGGCCCGCCGCTGGTGACCGGCGCGCAGATCGGCGACTCGGGCACCGGCCTGCACCTGGCGCTTCGGCATCGTCGCGGCGCTGTTCCAGCGCGAGAAGTCGGGCGAGGGCCAGCGGGTGCTGGCGCTCGATGCAGGACGGCGTGCTCAACCTCTGCCGCGTCAAGCTGCGCGACCAGCAGCGGCTGAAGGCCGGGCCGCTGACCGAATACAGCCAGTTCGGCGAGGGCATCCCCTTCGGCGAGGCGACGCCGCGCGCCGGCAACGACTCGGGCGGCGGCCAGCCGGGGCGCATCCTCAAGTGCAAGGGCTGGGAGACCGACCCGAACGCCTACACCTACTTCATCACCCAGGCCGCGGTCTGGGAGAAGGTCTGCGACGTCATCGGCAAGCCCGAGTGGAAGACCGATCCGGACTTACGCGACGCCGAAGGCGCGGCTGCCGCGGCTGAACGAGGTCTTCGGCGCCATCGAGGACTGGACGCATGACCAAGACCAAGTTCGAGGTCATGGACATCTGCAACCCGCTCGACATTCCCGTCGGCCCGATCCTCAGCATGAAGGAGATCGCCGAGGACGAGGGCCTGCGCGCGACCGGCACGATCGTCGAGGTCGACCACCCCGAGCGCGGCCCGTACCTCACGCGTCGGCCTGCCGATCAAGCTGTCGCGACAGCCCGGCCGAGGTGAAGCGCAGCCCGCTGCTGGGCGAGCACACCGAGGAGATCCTGCGCGACGTGCTGGGCTATCACGGGCGACGAGCTGGCGCGGATCACCGGCTCGGGCGCCGTCGGCGAGCTGAAGCACGCGGCGGAATGATGCGAACTCGTGCGCATCGCGCAGGGCGGGGTCGGCTGATGGCCTCCGGGCGCGCCATCGACCATGTCGTGATCGCCGGGCGCGATCTCGACGGGCTGGCGGCGCGCTATGAGGCGCTGGGCTTCACGCTGACGCCACGGGCCTATCACGAGGACCGGATGGGCACCTCGAACCGGCTGGCGCAGTTCCGCGGCCGGAACTTCATCGAGCTGCTGGAGGTCGACCGGCCGGACAACGGTGCGAGGAGCCCGAGGCCGGGCGGCTTCGCCTTCGGCGCGTTCCTCAAGCGCTGGATCGCGGCGCGCGAGGGGCTGGCGATGATCGTCTTCCGCACCGACGACGCGCGGGCCGACATCGCGCGCTGGCGGGCGCGCGGCCTCGACACCTACGCGCCCTTCGACTTCCAGCGGCAGGCGCGGCTGCCGGACGGGTCGGAGGCGACGGTCGGCTTTTCAGCCTGGGCTTCTGCGACCAGTCGCCGGCGATGCCGGAGCTGGCCTTCTTCGTCTGCCAGAACCGCGCGCAGGAGCACTTCTGGAAGCCGGACTACCAGCGCCACGCCAACGGCGCCGAGGAGATCGTCGCCGTCACTGCTGGCCGCGCGCGAGCCGGCGCGAGCACGGCGACTGTTCCTGGGCGAGCTCTTCGGCGGCGCGGTGCGCGAGCGCGGCGGACGGCATCTCGGTCGCCTGCGGGCCGCACCGGATCGACGTGCTGACGCCCGAGGCGGTCGAGGGCCGGCTGGCACGGTGACCCCGGCGACGGGCGCGGTCGGCGCGGGGCTGGCGATCCGCTCGGCCGAGCGGGCCGGCACAGCGACGCCGGCGAGCGAGGCCGGCGGCGTCGCGATCGACTGGGTGAACTGACAAGACCGGCGAGCATGCCGGCGCGAAGGGAGGACGGATGCGGCTGATCGTCATGGGCCAGCAGGCCTTCGGCAAGGAGGCGCTGGCGAAGCTTCTCGAGGCCGGCGTCGACGAGGTCGTCGCGGTCTATTGCGCGCCCGACAAGGAGGGGCGCCCGGTCGACCCGCTGAAGGAGCTGGCGCTGGAGAAGGGCCTGCCGGTGCACCAGCCGGCCGACTTCAAGGGCGACGAGACGCTGGCGACGCTGCGCGGCCACGACGCCGACCTGATGATCATGGCCTACGTGATCGATCTTCGTGCCCGAGGCGGCGCGCGACATCCCGAAGCACGGCTCGATCTGCTTCCACCCCTCGCTGCTGCCGCTGCACCGCGGGCCGTCCTCGATCAACTGGCCGATCATCTGGGGCGAGACGAAGACCGGCTTCAGCTGGTTCTACCCGACGGACGGGCTCGACGAGGGCGACCTCCTGATGCAGTGGGAGTGCCCGATCGGCCCGGACGACACGCTGGGCGACGTCTATTTCAAGAAGATCTTCCCGCGCGGCGATCGACTCGGTGCTCGAGGTCTGCGACCTCTTCCGCGCCGGCAACCCGCCGCGCACCGCCCAGGACGAGTCCGAAGGCCACCTACGAGAGCTGGTGCCGCAAGAAGGACGCCCAGATCGACTGGAGCAAGCCCGCGGCGGACGTCTACAACCTGATCCGCGGCACCAATCCGCAGCCGGGCGCCTGGACGACGGTCGACGGCGCCGAGCTGCAGATCTTCGACGCGCGCAAGGCCGAGAGCGACGGGGAGCGGCACCCCTGGCGAGGTCGTGGACGTCTCGCCGAGACGGCGTGACCGTGCAGGCGGATGGCGGCCGAATCGTGGTCAAGCGGGTCCGGCCCGCCGGCGGGGGCAAGATCCCGGCCGCCGAGTGGGCCGCATCGGCAGGCATCGCCGCGGGCAGCCGAAGCTCGGCGCCTGAGAGGGAGAGGGACGCATGGCAACCGACATCGAGATCGCCCGCAAGGCGAACAAGAAGCCGATCCAGGAGATCGGCGCGAAGCTGGGCATCCCGTCCGAGCACCTGCTGCCCTATGGGCACGACAAGGCCAAGGTCTCGGCCGCCTTCATCGCCTCGCTGAAGGACAAGCCGGACGGCAACCTGATCCTGGTTACCGCGATCAACCCGACCCCGGCGGGCGAGGGCAAGACGACGACGACGGTCGGCCTGGGCGACGGGCTGAACGCCATCGGCAAGAAGGCGTGCGTCTGCATCCGCGAGGCGTCGCTCGGGCCCGAACTTCGGCATGAAGGGCGGCGCCGCCGGCGGCGGCTATGCGCAGATCGTGCCGATGGAGGACATGAACCTCCACTTCACCGGCGACTTCCACGCGATCACCAGCGCGCACAACCTGCTGAGCGCGATGATCGACAACCACATCTACTGGGGCAACGAGCTCGGCATCGACACGCGCCGCATCGCCTGGCGCCGCGTCATGGACATGAACGACCGGGCGCTGCGCCAGGTCGTCACCTCGCTCGGCGGCGTCTCGAACGGCTTCGCGGCCGAGGGCGGCTTCGACATCACGGTCGCCTCCGAGGTCATGGCGATCCTCTGCCTCGTCGGCCGACCTGAAGGACCTGGAGAAGCGGCTCGGCGACATGATCGTCGCCTACCGGCGCGACCGCAGCCCGGTCTACTGCCGCGACATCGGCGCGGCGGGCGCCATGGCCGTGCTGCTGAAGGACGCGATGCAGCCGAACCTGGTGCAGACGCTGGAGAACAACCCGGCCTTCGTGCATGGCGGGCCCGTTCGCCAACATCGCGCATGGCTGCAACTCGGTCGTGGCGACGCAGGACGGCGCTGAAGCTCGCCGACTACGTCGTGACCGAGGCGGGCTTCGGCGCCGACCTCGGCGCCGAGAAGTTCATGGACATCAAGTGCCGCAAGGCGGGCCTCAGCCCCAAGGCGGTGGTGATCGTCGCCACCGTGCGCGCGCTGAAGATGAACGGCGGCGTCGCCAAGGCCGATCTCGGCGCCGAGAACGTCGAGGCGGTGAAGAAGGGCTGCGCCAACCTGGGCCGGCACCTCGAGAACGTCGCCAAGTTCGGCGTGCCGGCGGTCGTCGCCATCAACCACTTCGTCTCGGACACCGATGCCGAGGTCGCCGCGGTGAAGGAGTTCGTCAGCCGGCCAGGGCGCCGAGGCGGTGCTCTGCAAGCACTGGGCGAAGGGCTCGGAAGGGCATCGACCGAGCTGGCCGAGCAGGTCGTCGGCGTCGTCGAGAGCGGGCAGGGCGGCCTACAAGCCGCTCTACCCCGACGAGATGGGGCTCTGGCAGAAGATCGAGACGATCGCCAAGTCGATCTACCGCGCCGACGGCGGTGACGGCCGACAAGAAGATCCGCGACCAGCTCAAGGCCTGGGAGGACGCGGGCTACGGCAACCTGCCCGTCTGCATGGCCAAGACGCAGTACAGCTTCACCACCGACCCGAACTGGCGCGGCGCGCCGACCGGCTTCGAGATCCCGGTGCGCGAGGTGCGGCTATCGGCCGGCGCGGGCTTTGTCGTCGCCATCTGCGGCGAGATCATGACGATGCCCGGCCTGCCCAAGAAGCCGGCGGCCGAGACGATCCGGCTGAACGAGCAGGGCGAGATCGAGGGGCTGTTCTGAGAATGCTGCCATGATCCGAAAGATCCTCGTTCCCGTCCGCGGCGACGGCAAGGGCGACAATGTGCTGGCGCATGCGGCGGCGCTCGCGCATCGCTACAGCTCGCATATCGAAGTCGTGCATTGCCGGCCGCGGCCCGAGGATCTGATGCCCTATGGCATCGCCATCCCGGATTTCCTGAAGAAGCAGCTGCTCAAGCAGTCCTACGAGGTCGCCGATCAGGAGGAGGCGGGGCTGCGCCGCGAGCTCGAGGTCCTGGCGGGCACGCTGAAGCTCGACCAGGCGGAGGCGAGCATCGGCAAGGCGGCCACCGTCTCCTTCGTCGAGGAGCGCGGCCGCCAGGTCGAGGTCATCAAGCGGCACGGCCGGCTGGCCGATCTGATCGCCGTCGCGCGGCCCGACCGGGATCGCAATCTCGGCTTCAACACGCTCAAGGCGGCGCTCTTCAACTCCGGGCGGCCGGTGCTGATGTGCCCGCCCCGCTCGGATGCGCCGGCGGCCCTGGGCGTGCACGTGGCGCTGGCCTGGAACGGCAGCGCCGAGGCGGCGCGGGCGCTCGCGCAATGCATCGGCGTGCTGCGCGCCGCCGATGCCGTGTCGATCCTGTCGAACGGCGAGGATGCGGGGCCGGGCACCGGCACCGAGGATCTGCAGGGCTATCTCGGCCTGCACGGCATCTCGGCCACGGTCGAGCGCTTTGCGCGCGACCGGCGGATCGGCCGCGAGCTGTTGACCCGCGCCGCGGCGGTGGGCGCGGACATGCTGCTGATGGGCGCCTATGGCGACAGCCACGAGCGCGAGACGGTCTTCGGGGGCAACACCCAGACCGTCGTCGATACCGCGACGATGCCAGTGCTTTTCAACCACTGAGCGGAGGAACGACGAGGGACTGACAAGGCCGCGCCAAGACGGCCGACAACAGGGAGCGAGGTCACTCGCGAGAAGAGAGCCAAAGGGAGGTACCACATGGCTAAGTTCAGACTAGCAGCATTAGGCGCCGCGCTGGCGATTGCAGCCGGCGTTCTGCCGGCGGCGGCCCAGGACTGGGAGCCGCGCAAGCCGATCGACTTCGTCATCATGGCGGGCGCCGGCGGCGGCGCGGACCAGATCGCCCGGTTCCTGCAATCGGTCGCCGAGAAGAAGGACATGACGAACCGGCCGCTGGTGCCGAACAACAAGGGCGGCGGCTCGGGCGCCGAGGCGCTGATCCTGCTCAACAGCACCAACGATCCCAACCACACGCTTCTGGTGACGCTGAACTCGTTCTTCACGACGCCGCTGCGGCAGCCGAACCTCGGCATCGACGTGAGCACCTTCACGCCGATCCAGATGATGGCCGTCGATCCCTTCGTGCTCTGGGTGCACAAGGACAGCGGCATCACCAGCTTCGACCAGTGGGTCGAGAAGGTGAAGGAGATGGACGGCCAGTATGTCATGGGCGGTACCGGCACCGGCCAGGAGGACTCGATCGTCATCGCCTATCTCGAGGGCGAGCTCGGCCTCAAGATCAAGTACATCCCGTACTCCGGCGGCGGCGAGGTCGCCAAGGAGCTGGCCGGCCAGCAGATCATGGCCACCGTCAACAACCCGGCCGAGGCCAAGGGCTTCTACCAGTCGGGCGACGTGGTGCCGCTGGTCGCCTTCTCGGACGAGCGGCTCGAGGGCTTCCCTGACGTGCCGACCATCAAGGAGCTGGGCCACGACTTCAGCTACTACAACCAGCGCGCCGTTGTGGGCGCGCCGGGCATGTCGCCGGAGGCGGCCGCTTACTACCAGAAGCTGTTCCAGGACATCTACGACTCCGAGGAGTGGCAGGCCTACATGGCGTCCGAGAGCCTGTCGCCGCTGCCGATGAGCCCCGACGAGCAGAAGGCCTACTGGCAGAAGCAGCTCGAGCGCCACAAGGAGCTGCTCTCCAAGATGGAAAAGGCTTCTTAAGCAGCTCATCCGAAGCGACGGGAGGCCGACATGCGGCTCGGAGAGATCGTCACGGCGTGCATCCTCGCCGTTCTGTCGATTTACCTGATGTGGAAGAGCACCGAGCTCAACGTCGGCTATGTGCCCGACCGGGGCCCCGGCGGCGGCGCCTGGCCGTTCTGGCTCTCGGCGATCATGCTGCTCTGCACCGTCGCGATCGCGATCAACTGGGCAAGGCGGACCTCTCCGCCTTCCCAATCCACCGAGCCCGTCCTCGACGCCGAGGGCCGCAAGATGCTGCTGCAGGTCGGCGGCGGGCTGCTCGGCTTCGTGGCGCTCACCAACGTCATTTCGATCTACGGCGCCATGGCGTTGTTCCTGTTCTATTACGTGTGGTTCCTGGGCCGGCACAGCCTGGCGCTGTCGCTGACCATCTCGCTGGCGATGCCGATCTCGTTCTTCTTCTTCTTCGAGGGCGTGATGCGGATCACGCTGCCGAAGGGCATGAGCTTCACCGATCCGGTCTTCAACGTGCTCTACGACGTCATCTACTGAGGCCGCATCCACCGAGGTCCGGGCCGCCTTGAGGCGCGCGCCCCGGGCCGCCCGAACGCCGAAACGGAATCGCATCGATGGAAACCCTCACACTTCTGAGCCACGGCCTGTTCCTGGCGGTGCAGCCGATCAACCTGCTGATGGTCCTCATCGGCGTCACGGTCGGGCTGTTCATCGGCGCGATGCCTGGCCTCGGCTCGGTCAACGGCGTGGCGATCCTGCTGCCGATCACCTTCCTGGTGCCGCCGGACTCGGCCATCATCTTCCTCGCCGCGATCTACTACGGCGCGATGTATGGCGGCGCGATCAGCTCGATCACGCTGGGCATCCCGGGCGCCTCGACCGCTGTGGCGACCACCTTCGACGGACGACCATTGGCGTTGCAGGGCCGCGCGAGCCTCGCGCTGGTGACGGCCGCCATCGCGTCCTTCGTCGGCGGCACGGTGTCGATCATCCTCTTCACCGCCTTCGCGCCGCCGCTTGCCTCCGTCGCGCTCAGCTTCGGCCCGCCCGAGATCTTCTCGCTGATGCTGCTGGCCTTCGCGACCTTCGTCGGGCTCGGCGGCGACGACATCCCCAAGACCATCCTGTCGATCTGCATGGGGCTGGTCTTCGCCGCGGTCGGCTACGACCAGATATCGGGCGCGCCGCGGCTGGTGCTGTTCGACATCTCGGGCTTCCTGCACGGCATCAACTTCCTGGTGCTGGCCATCGGCGTCTACGGCATCGGCGAGATGCTGTGGACCATCGACACGACGCGCGGCAAGGTCACGAGCTCGGACGCCAAGATGAGCCTCGCCGGCATCATCGCCGACACGGGCGAATGCTTCCGCCGCGGCTGGAAGGGCATGTCGATCGGCTCGTTCCTGGGCTTCTTCGTCGGCATCCTGCCGGCGGCCGGCGCGACGCCGGGCTCGCTGATGGCCTATGGCGTCACCAAGATGTTCGCGCGCAACCCGCAGGATTTCGGCAAGGGCCATCCGGGCGGCGTCGCCGCGCCCGAGGCCGCGAACAACTCGGCCTCGACGGGCTCGATGCTGCCGATGATCACGCTCGGCATCCCGGGCTCGCCGACGACCGCGATCCTGCTCGGCGGCATGATCATCTGGGGGCTGACGCCGGGGCCGCGGCTGTTCACCGAGCAGCCGGAATTCGTCTGGGGGCTGATCGGCTCGTTCTACGTCTCGAACTTCCTGGCGCTGGTCATCAACCTGGCCTTCATCCCGCTCTTCATCTGGATGCTGCGGATGCCGTTCACCATCCTCGCGCCGGTGATCTTCGTGCTGTCGGTGGTGGGCGGCTATGCGGCGACCAACGACATGCACGACGTCTGGCTGATGCTGATCTTCGGCATCGGCGCCTTCTTCCTGCGCAAGTTCGACTATCCGCTGGCGCCGGCGGTGCTGGCGATCGTGCTCGGGCCCATCGCCGAGCCGACGCTGCGCCAGTCGCTGCTGCTGTCGTCGGGCGATCCCACGATCTTCGTC
Source organism: uncultured Bacillaceae bacterium (assembly GCA_963763245.1). GTDB lineage: Bacteria > Pseudomonadota > Alphaproteobacteria > Rhodobacterales > Rhodobacteraceae > Thermohalobaculum. Next base: position 15,704 of record CAVXNU010000017.1, on the reverse strand, counting down.
ACCCGGCCGATCGCGCTGACCTTCGTCCTGCTGGCGGCGCTGCTCTGCGCCTATCCGCTGATCGCCATGATGATGAAGGGCAAGCGGGCGCCCGCCTGACGGGTATCGCCCGGGGGTGGGCGCGCCGCGCCCGCCTTCACATCCGCAGCAGGACCTTGCCCGAATGCCCCGGCCCTTCGACCGCCTCGTGCGCGGCGCGGGCCTCGGCCAGCGGGAAGACGCGGCTGGTCACGGGGCGGAGCTTGCCCTCGGCGAAGAGCGGCCAGGCGCGGGCCTCGAGTTCGCGGGCGACAGCGGCCTTGAACTCAGGGCTGCGCGGGCGCAGCGTCGAGCCCGTCCAGTGCAGGCGCTTCAGCATGATGGGCGCGATCGGGATCTCGGCGCTTGGCGCCCCGGTCGAAGGCGAGCTGGATGATGCGGGCGTCGGCGCGGGCCGCCTTGAAGTTGCGCTCGACATAGTCGCCGCCCATGAAGTCGACGATGATGTCGGCGCCGCCGGCCTCGCGGACGATCTCGGCGAAGTCCTCCGATTTGTAGTCGATGACCCGCTCGGCGCCCATCTCGGCGGCGAGCTTGCGGCTGGCCTCCGACCCCGCCGTCGTGAAGACGCGCAGGCCGAAGGCGCGGCCGAGCTGGACGGCCGTCGAGCCGATGCCGCCGCCGCCGCCATGCACCAGCATGGTCGCCCCCGCCGGCACGTCGTGCCCATGCCAGACATTGCTCCAGACGGTGAAAAAGGTCTCGCACAGGCCCGCCGCGTCGACCGGGTCGAGGCCCGGCGGGATCGGCAGGGTCTGGCCCTCGGGCACGGCGACGTATTCGGCATAGGAGCCGCCATTCGTCAGCGCGCAGACAAGCTCGCCCTTCTTCCAGCGCGTCGCCCCTTCGCCCGCGCCGACCACCTCGCCCGACATCTCGAGCCCGAGCAGGTCCGAGGCGCCGGGCGGCGGCGGGTAGGCACCTGCGCGCTGCTTGAGGTCCGGCCCGTTGACGCCCGCGGCGATGACGCGGACCAGCACCTCGCCGCGCCCCGGCTCGGGCACCGGCCGCGTGCCGAGGCGCAGCACCTCGGGCCCGCCGCCAGGGGCATGCTCGATCACCTTCATCTCCGCCATCGCGTCCTCCTGGCTGAACCGTCCGGGCCTCCGCGTCCTGCCTAGCGGCGCGGCCGGGCGCGCGCAACCGGCCCTCGTTGCGCTGCAGCGCGATCCGCCCTATTGCGATCGCGGCAACCGACGGGGCCGAGATGAACGACAACGCAGCCGAGGCGCGGCCGCTGCCGCATTACCTGACCGAGCGCTACCGGGGCTGGCGGGCCAGCCGCTGGGAGGAGAACCGCGCCTGGTACGCGCGGCTGGCGGCCGACGGGCAGCATCCGCGCGCCATGGTCATCCAGTGCTGCGACAGCCGGGTCAACGTCGCCGAGATGTTCGGCGCCGAGCCCGGCGACCTCTTCATCGTGCGCAACATCGCCAATCTGGTGCCGCCCTACGGGCCCGACCACAACCACCACGGCACCTCGGCGGCGGTCGAGTTCGCCGTCAACGCGCTCAAGGTCGCGCATATCGTCGTCGTCGGGCACTCGATGTGCGGCGGCGTGCAGGCCTGCCACGACATGTGCGCGGGCAAGGCGCCCGAGCTCGAGGCGGCGACCAGCTTCATCGGCCGCTGGATGGACATCCTGCGCCCCGGCTATGACCGGGTGGCCGCGCGCGTCGACGGGCGAGGCGGCGCAGAAGGCCGAGCTCGAGCGCGAGGCGGTGCTGGTCTCGCTCGAGAACCTGCGGACCTTCCCCTTCGTCGCCGAGGCGCAGCGCGTCGGGCATGCTGACGCTGCACGGCACCTGGTTCGACATCGGCACGGGCGAGCTGCACGTCTGGGAGCCAGAGACCGGCTTTGCGCCGGTCTGAGCGGCGCCGCGGCGCGCAGGTGCTGCGACAAGGCCGACGCAGGCATGCTGCGCGACCTGCACGCGGGGTTTACAGCCGCGCGCGGCCGCGCCACATGCTGGCGCAGGGGTAGGTCCATCCAAGCAAGGGAGCGAGGCATGACCGACACCATCAGAACGCTTGCCGGCATCGCGCATCCGCTGCGGCGGGCGCCGTGGCGCTGCTGGCCGGCGCTGGCCGCGCGGCCAGGACCAGAAGGTGCTGGCAGAGCGCCGTCCAGGCGCGCCAGGGCCTGATGGAGATCCACTCGCTCGAGGCCGGGCCCGCTGTTCGCCATGGCGAAGGGCGACATCGCCTATGACGCGGCGGCGGCCGAGGATCATGCCGGGCGCTGAACGCGCTGGTCGGCTATGACGAGACGCGGCTGTTCCTGCCGGGCACCTCGAACGCCGAGATGCCCGGCAAGACCTGGGCGCTGCCGGCGATCTGGGAGAAGCCGGACGAGTTCCACCAGGCATTCGAGGACCTGCGCGCGGCGACCGACCGAGCTCGCGGCGCAGGCCGGCCAGGGCCAGGACGCGATGCGGGCCGCCGTGGTCGAGCTGGGCAAGGCCTGCGGCAACTGCCACGAGACGTTCCGGCAGAAGCAGCAGTGAGCGAGCCGGCGGGCGCTGCCGGCGGCGCGCGCCGACCTGCAGCCGGCTGACCGCTTCCATGCGCTGGCTCCTGATCGCCTTTCTGGCGCTCGTCCTGCTGACGGGCGCCGGCTTCTGGTTCTTGACGGCGCCGGCGACGATCGCCGCCGAGGACCTGCCGGACCGCAAGGGCGATCCTGTCCACGGCGAATGGGTCTTTCACGCCGCGGGCTGCAATTCCTGCCACGCGGCGCCCGACGCCAAGGGCGAGGACCGGCTGCGCCTCGGCGGCGGCCTGGCGCTGAAGACCGCGTTCGGCACCTTTCATGCGCCGAACATCTCGCCCTCTCCGCGACGGGATCGGCGGCTGGAGCGATCTCGACTTCGTCAATGCCGTGATGCGCGGCGTCTCGCCCGAGGGCGCGCACTACTATCCGGCCTTTCCCTACACCTCGTACCAGCACATGACGGTCGAGGACGCGCTCGACCTCAAGGCCTTCATCGACACGCTGCCCCCGGTGGCAGGGCGCGCGCCGGGGCACGACCTGCCGCTGCTGTTCCAGTTCCGCCGCGGCATCGGGCTCTGGAAGGACCGCTATATGGGCGCGTTCCCCTCGCCGCTCGAGAGCGCCGCCGATCCGCTGGTGCAGCGCGGCTCGTACCTCGTCACCGGCCCCGGCCATTGCGGCGAGTGCCACACGCCGCGCGACGCGCTCGGCGGGCCGATCCCGGAGCGGGCCTATTCCGGCGGCGAGGCGCCCGAGGGCGACCGGGCGAACCAGGTGCCGAACATCACGCCGTCGAAGGACGGCATCGGCGACTGGTCGGTCGACGACATCGCGGCGGCGCTGCGCACCGGCATCCTGCCCGATTTCGAGACCTTCGGCGGCGCCATGGTGCACGTCCAGGAGAACATGGCGCAGCTGGGCGACGAGGACCGCCGGGCGATCGCGCCTCTACCTCAAATCGCTCCCGCCCCTGCCCGACGCGCAGCGCGGGCAGTGAGCGCCGGGAGCGCTCCGCCGCGCCTGAAGTCCCAGCAAGATTCCCGCTTCCGCGGGAATGACGCGCGTGATGGAACCGATCGATCGGCGCGGAGGGTGCGTGCCCGCACGCACCCCCGGGGGCTCAGGCGGCGGCGTCCTTCTGCAGGCAGCGCCGGCCCAGCAGCTCGGCGATCTGCACGGCGTTCAGCGCCGCGCCCTTGCGCAGATTGTCGCAGACGCACCAGAACGACAGGCCGTTCTCGACCGTGATGTCGTCGCGCAGCCGGCTGACATAGGTCGCATAGTCGCCGACGCAGTCGACCGGCGTGACGTAGCCGCCATCCTCGCGCTTGTCGACGACGATGATGCCCGGCGCCTCGCGCAGGATCTCGCGCGCCTCGTCGGCCGGCAGCGGGTCCTCGAACTCGACGTTCACCGCCTCGGCATGGCCGACGAAGGTCGGCACGCGCACGCAGGTGGCGTGCACCTTGATCTTGCGGTCGAGGATCTTCTTGGTCTCGACCGCCATCTTCCACTCCTCCTTGGTCGAGCCGTCGTCCAGGAAGACGTCGATGTGCGGAATGACGTTGAAGGCGATCTGCTTGGTGAACTTGGTCGGATCGACCTCCTGGCCGGGGATGTAGAGGCCCTTGGTCTGGTTCCACAGCTCGTCCATCGCCGCCTTGCCGGCGCCCGAGACGGACTGGTAGGTCGAGACCACCACGCGCTTGATGCGCGCCCGGTCGTGCAGCGGCTTCAGCGCCACCACCAGCTGCGCCGTCGAGCAGTTCGGGTTGGCGATGATGTTGCGCTTCTTGTAGATCTCGACCGCGTCCGGGTTCACCTCGGGCACGATCAGCGGCACGTCCGGCTCGTAGCGGTAGAGCGACGAATTGTCGATCACCACCGCCCCGGCCTTGGCCGCGATGGGCGCATAGATCTTGGTCGGACCCGAGCCGATGGCGAAGAGCGCGATGTCGATGCCCTTCCAGTCGAACTGCTCGATGTCGCGGGTCTTCAGCGTCCGGTCGCCATAGCCGCACTCGGTCCCCATCGACTTGCGCGAGGCGAGCGCGATCACCTCGTCGGCGGGAAACTGGCGCTCGGCCAGGATGTTCAGCATTTCGCGGCCCACATTGCCCGTGGCGCCCGCGACGGCGATCCGATAGCCCATGGCGGTTCCCTTCGTTAGGATCGGGCGCATTTAGCGATTCCGGTGCCGCAGCGGAAGGGGGAGCGCATGCCCGAGCTCTGCACGATCGGCTACGAGAAGCGGACCCAGCCGGAGCTGATCGCCTGCCTGCGCGACGCCGGGCGTGCAGGTGCTGATCGACGTGCGCGCGGTGGCGTCCTCGCGCCGGGCGGGATTCTCCAAGACCCTGCTGGCGAACGGGCTCGCCGAGGCGGGGATCGACTACGTCCACCTGCGCGGGCTCGGCACGCCGAAGGCCGGGCGCGAGGCGGCGCGGGCAGGGCGCATCGCCGAGATGCACGCCATCTTCGAGGGCCAGCTGGCGACGCCCGAGGCCGAGCACGACCTCGCCCGCGCCGACGAGATCGTGCGCGAGCGGCCCGCGGCGCTCCTCTGCCTCGAGGCCGACGCCGCCGGCTGCCACCGCCGCATCGTTGCCGAGCGGCTGAAGGAATGCCTCGGCATTGCCGTTCGCGACCTCTGACACGTCGCACCCCGGGCGCGGCCTTGCGTCCGCTGTAATACCAGCTTGCGGTGATCAGCACCCGTGAGCCCAATCACGGAGGCCGATGCTCATGATCTTCCAAGGGTGGTCGATGAGCCGGTTCCATGCCTCGCAGCTGAGGGCGACGATGTCGTCGTCGCTCGCGAAGACGCGGTTCGAGAGCCAGTTGTCTCGGATGTACTGCCAGACGTTCTCGACCGGGTTCAGCTCCGGAGATCGCGGCGGCAGCGGCAGCAGGGTGATGTTGTCCGGGACGACGAGCGCCTTCGAGATGTGCCAGCCGGCCTGGTCGAGGATCAGGACGGCGTGAGCCCCCGGCTCGACGGCGGCGCTGATCTCGGCGAGATGAGCGGTCATGGCGTCGGTGTCGCAGCGGGGCATGACGAGGCCGGCGCCCTTGCCCTTCTTCGGGCAGATCGCGCCGAAGATGTAGGCGGACTGCGTGCGCTGGTCATGCGGGGCCGAGGGACGCGTGCCGCGCTTCGCCCAGCGGCGGGTGATCTTGTTCTTCTGGCCGACGCGCGCCTCGTCGGCGAACCAGAGCTCTCTCACGGTGCCACACGGGAGGGGACTGTCAGGGATTTCGTGTGCGGGCGGGCATGATGGGATGGAAGGAAAATCCTCATGCCCAGACGGAAAGCCCCGAAGATACCTGATGCACTTCTCGACCAGCTCTTGGCCGGCACCGATCCGAAGGCTGCCTTCGACGCGAACGGCCTGCTCGACGAGCTGAAGAAGGCCTTGGCCGAGCGGGCGCTGAATGCCGAGATGGACCATCATCTGGCTGGTGACAGCGGCCCCGGGAACAGCCGTAATGGCTATGGCCGCAAGAGCGTTGTCACCGATACGAGCCGGATCGAGCTCGAGATCCCGCGGGACCGCCAGGCGAGCTTCGACCCGCAGCTCATAGCGAAGTACCAGCGGCGGTTTCCCGGCTTCGACGAGAAGATCATCTCGATGTATGCCCGCGGCATGAGCACGCGGGAGATCGTCGGGCATCTCCGCGAGCTCTACGGCATCGACGTCTCGCCCGACCTGATCAGCGCGGTGACCGACGCCGTTCTGGAAGAGATCGCGATTTGGCAGGCCCGGCCGCTCGAGCCGACCTATCCGCTGGTCTTTTTCGATGCTCTGCGCGCCAAGATCCGAGACGAAGGGCTGGTGAAGAACAAGGCCGTCCATATCGCGCTCGGCGTAAGAGCCGATGGCACCAAGGAAATCCTCGGCCTCTGGCTCGAGCAGAACGAAGGCGCGAAGTTCTGGCTCCGGGTCATGAACGAGCTCCGGAACCGGGGCGTCCAGGACGTCCTCATCGCTGTCGTCGATGGGCTGAAGGGCTTTCCGGACGCCATCCTGGCCGTGTTCCCCGAGGCCACGATCCAGACTTGTATCGTGGGGCCGTTGAAGAACCCGGAGTTGGAGCGGCGCCGGAGCCTCGTCAGGCGGCGCTTGTTCGCAGGCACGCGAGTGGCGAGCTCGGAACGGCGACCGCGACCAACACCCTCAGCGTTCTCAGGTTGGAGACGAGAAGAGAAAGGACGAGGGCGGCGGCGAGCCGCTTGAGGTTGATGGCCGCCGCGGTCAGGAAGGCTTGGATGCGCATGTTCGGAAGGCCGCGGCGGACGGCGCGGGCGAGCCCGTGCCAGGTCTTCGCCTCGCCGTGGAAGCCCTCCGACCGCCAGCGGTGGCGCCGGTAGAGGTGCTGGTCCTCGTCGCTCCAGCGCTCGCGCCGGCGGCGTGCACGCAGCAGCGCCGGGTAGTCGTCGCCGATGACGACCGACTTGGTCCTGCGGCCTTTCGACAGGCATAGGGCTGCGAGGTCGCAGCCGGCGCAGTCCCGCCGTCGCGAGTGGAAGAAGCGCCCGTGCTTCACGGGCTCTCCCCGCCGCAGGATCTTGCCGCGCGGACACTTCAGGAGGTCATGGTGCGCGTCGTAGCGGAAGCGTCGCAGCGGGACGGGGCTACGGATCGGCTCGGCCTTCGTCGGGATGAGACCGGTAATCCCTCGTCGCTCCAGCCCGCCGAAGATCTTGGCGTAGGCATAGCCGGCATCCGCCGTGACGATGGCGACCTCGGCACCGGTGGTCTCGGCGACCGCGTCCAAACGCGCGAGCAGCTGCTCGCCCTCGTTCGTCTCGCCCGTCGTGATCTCCACATCCAGCACGACGCCGAAGACATCGTCGACCACGCCGTGCTGCTTGTAGCTCGGCTCGAGCCGGCGGTTGCGGGCCGTCGTCGCCATCGTCGCATCCGGGTCAGTGACGCATACCTTCTTGAGCTTGCCTGACTTTTTCGCGTCCCGTGTGCTTCTCTCATCGTCGGGGTTGGGCTCCGCGTCGCCGTTCGCGCTCGCGACCGCATCGATGTGCCGAACGGCGAGGCTCTCCCAGGCCACATCGGCGCGGATGAGCGAGGCGTCGGCGTGCACGATCTCGCCCTTGGCGATGCCGGCGGCGACGCAGGCCTGCACCGTTCGCTCGAAAATGCGCCGGAACCGCTCGGCACCCCAGCGCTGGCGGATGCGGGTGAGCGACGAATGGTCGGGCAGCCGCTCGTGCAACCCGTAGCCGGCGAACCAGCGGATGGCGAGGTTGACCTGCGCCTCGCGCATCAGCCGCCGGTCGTGGACGATCCCGAGCAGGAAGCCGGCGAGCATCAGGCGGAGTGCGGCCTCGGGATCGATGCCCGGCCGGCCGACATCCGAGGCATAGAGCTCGGCCACTTCCTCGCGCAGCCAGCCGAGATCGAGAACCTGGTCGACGCGCGCGAGAACGTGATCGTCGGGCACGAGGTCTCGGAGCGATCCGCAGACGAAGAACTCGAGCTGTCTTCGCTCCTTCGAACCCAGCATCTGTCGTTCCCCGCCGCTCGCCTCCACGCAATGGAATCAGCAGTTCCCGACTTTTTCAACGGCCCCACGATGCAGGTCTGGATCGTCGCTTCCGGGAAGACGGCGAGGATCGCCTCGGGGAACCCCTTCAGCCCGTCGACGACGGCGAGCAGCACGTCCTCGACGCCCCGGTTCCTGAGCTCGTTCATGACGCGCAACCAGAACTTGGCACCCTCGTTCTGCTCGAGCCAGAGCCCCAGGATCTCCTTGGTGCCGTCGGCGCGGACGCCGAGAGCGATATGAACGGCCTTGTTTCGGACAAGCCCCTCGTCGCGGATCTTCACCCGGAGTGCATCGAAAAAGACGATGGCATAGACCGGCTCGAGCGGCCGGGTCTGCCAGGCGGCGACCTCGTCCAGAACCGCGTCCGTCACGGCGCTGATCAGGTCCGGCGAGGCGTCGATGCCGTAGAGGTCGCGCAGATGCCCGGCGATCTCGCGCACGCTCATGCCGCGCGCGTACATCGAGACGATCTTCTCGTCGAAGCCGGGAAAGCGGCGCTGGTATTTGGCGATCAGCTGCGGGTCGAAGCTCGACTGGCGGTCCCGCGGGATCTCGAGCTCGAGCTTGCTCGTGTCGGTCGTCACCGTCTTCCGGCCGTAGCCGTTGCGGGTGTTCCCGCCCTCGCCGGTCGCCAGATGATGGTCCATCTCGGTGTTCAGCGCCCGCTCGGCGAGCGCCTTCTTCAGCTCGTCGAGCAGACCGTTCGGTCGAACGCCGTCTTCGGATCGGCGCCGGCCAGCAACTGGTCCAGCAGTTCGTCAGGAATTCGCGCAGCCTTGCGTCGGGCCATGGGGGTTCTCCTTCGCTCCCATTATGCCCGCCCGCACACGAAATTCCTGACAGTCCCGATCTGGCCCGACAAGCCCGCCAAGGCGCGCCAGAAGGACGTCGACGCGCGCTGGACGATGAAGTTCTCCAAGGCGAAACCGGCTGCTGATGGCCAACCGCAGGTGGACATCGCCGTACCGAGCTTCGGCTACAAATCGCATATCTCGATCGACCGCCGGCACGGCATCATCCGCCGGCAGAAGGTCACCGACGCGGCGGCGCATGACGGCGCACGGTTGCGCGAGGGCCTGATCGACCCGAACAACACGGGCTCGGACGTCTGGGCAGACAGCGCCTATCGGTCGGCGGAGAACGAGCGGTTCCTTGCCGGCATCGGCAAGCTCGGCCGCATCCACCGCCGCAAGCCGAAGGGAAAGCCGATGCCGAGGCGCACCGCTCGGGCCAACGCGGCGAAGTCGGCGATGCGTGCTTACGTCGAGCATCCCTTCGCGCATCAGAAGGGGCCGATGCGGCTGGTCGTCCGCACCATCGGCATCGCTCGCGCCGCAGCGACCGTCACGCTCGCGAACAAGGCCTACAACATGAAGCGATGGGGCTGGCTCGCCAGGCGGGGTCTGCCCGCCTGACCCCGCAGCAGGGTGAGGGCACCGATTCCGCCCGTACGCCAGCCGAAAAATAACCCCCCGACTAACGCAGCCGGATCAGGGCCGAGAAAGCCGTTCAGCCCTGGGCAAGAGTACGGTTATCGGAGGTGTCCAGTTTCGAATGCCTGCCGGTCCTGCTGCTCGGCTCGGGACCGCTCGAGACCACCTCGCCGGGCGGCCCTGTCGTCGGGCCGCTCGATCCGTGGCCGGGCGCGGCGCCGGTCCCGACCGCCGTCAGTTGCGGCGTCCGTCCGAAGCCGGTCTGATGGACGCCAGTCCGAGAGGTCGCCCCATGCCCTTGACCGTCACAGCCGTTGCCAGCCGGCAGGCCCTGCAGGCCGACCCCGAAAACGACTTTCAGTCGTGGATCCGCATCGCCGGGGACGGGCTCCCGCCGCGCTGGTTGCGCATGCGCTCGGCGCAGGGCCGTTGCTGGTGCTCCATCACCGACCACCAGACGCTATTGCGCCAGGAGCAGGGCGGCAGCTTCAATGGGCACATGCCGACCCCCGGCGAATTGGTGCTGTGGACCAACCACAACCCCGGCCGGACTTTCCGAGTCGACTTCAAGGCGCCGGTGCGCGGCGTCGGCCTCGATGTCGAGCCGACGCCGCCGGCGGTGATCCCGGGCGAGCGCTCCCGGGCGGAACTCGAGGTCATCGACCTGGCCACCGGCCACACCGGCCACACCGGCCGGATCGAGCGCACGGCCAATGGCGGCACGTCGACGTTCCTCGGCCTGCGCTCTCCGGACGATGGGATCGGCCGGATCGAGGTGCGCGTCGTCATGCTCGACACCGCCGGCGCCGAGCGGCCGGTCGACTTCGGCGTCAACCGCATCGAGCTTCTGACACCCGTCGGCAACGTGGCTTCGCTCGTCGGCTGACAAACCGTCCAAATTCGCTGTTTCCAGCGTTCAAGCCGAAATCTCCAAGCCCGCCGCGGTAGGCCGGCCGTAGGTCGGAAAATGGCGCAATTCGCGCGCCGATGGGCAGAGGCGGTTACGCCCGCAGTACCCTCGAGACTACCCGTAGACGGATCGGCGATCGCTGACCGTTCAAGATCTTCTGCCGAGTAGCCCGCACCCGACCGCCTGGTCGGAGTTCCGCCATTGGGGCCCGACGAGCAGCCGCTTCCTTGCGCCAGGCGATCTCCTCGGGTGCGGCTCAATTTCGTGGCCGCGCGGTGGCACTCACGCAGTGAATCCTGCGATCCGGTCGATGATCCAAAAGGCTGACACGGCTCCGATCGCGTAGACCATGCAAATCTGTGCGAGGCGGTCGGCCCTCCCGTTGTGTGGCACCGCTGCCGTGGCCATTGCGGCGAGCGACCGCAAGATCAGGACCGCGGCGATGAAGACGAGTTGCCCGACCTCGACGCCGAGGTTGAAGGTCAGGAGCGCGGCCGGGATCTCATGCTCGGGCAGACCGGTCTCCGCGAGGGCGCCCGCGAAGCCGAAACCGTGCAGAAGGCCGAAAGCGAAGGCGATGATCCAAGGGTAGCGCTCGGAGAAGCGCAGCGCGTCCGGGCGCCTCTGCGCCAGTTCGGTCGCGACGAAGACGATCGAGAGCGCGACCGCCGCTTCGACCGGCGGCCCGGGAACATGGACATAGCCGAGCGTTGCTGCAGAAAGTGTGATGGAATGCGCCACGGTGAACGCGGTCACCGTCTTGATGAGGCGCATGTTCCCGCGCACGAGAAGGATCATCGCGAGGATGAAAAGAAGGTGATCGATCCCGAAGAGGATGTGCTCGACCCCGAGGCGGAAATATGTCCGGACCACCTCGACGAGGCTCGGACGGTCCTCGACCGTGTAGGTCGGCACCTCTGACGTCAGCAGGGCGGTCCGGCTGCTTCCGTCCACCGCCTCGACGCGCAGGAGCACGTCTGTCCGGGTGCTCGCGAGACCCTCGACCGTGATCTTCTGGCCGCTGATGCCGCCCGTACACCCGGCGATCCATCTGGCGACGAAGGCGGTGCCGGTGGGCGACAGCTTGCCTGACGCGCGGGGCGTGCAGTTCTCGGGCAAGACCGCCCGGATGTGCAGCGGACGCCCCGCGGCCTGGGGAACCTTGAAGACGACCGACCAGGCGCCCGGGCCGAGTTCGCGGATCTCCAGGAAACCGGAGTCGAGCTTGTGCGCCGATGCCGGGCCGGCGCAGGCGAGCCACAACGCCGCGGCGAAGGCGGCAAGGATGGCAACCAGCTTCATCGCGCCGGCTCGCCGGCGACAGTGATCTCGAAGCGCGAGCGCAAGCTCGCCTGCTGGGCATCGCGCAGCTCGACGGTCCGTGCGGCCCGCCCGTCGCGCAGGACGGCTGGGCGCACCTCGGCGAGCGTGGGGACGCGCCCCGGCTTCGTGTCCGTCACCATCACGAGGTGCTGGCCGAAGCCCGACCGCACCGGCGACGCCCACGCCTCGTGGGCGGCGTCCGCGATCGCGTCGAAGAATCCTTTGCCGAAAACGCGATCGACCTCGCGGCGATCCGCGAACTCCATGCGCGGCGGAAGCATGGTGGGTGCGCCAAGCTGGACGAAGCCAGGGTCGGTCCCGACGTCCGCCGCGGCCGTCCGGACGCGTCGATCTCGGCCGCATCGGGCCGCTCGCCGAGATAGATCTGCCGGAACGAGATCCGTGGCTCCACCCGGTAGAGGTCGGAATGCTGGTCCATGAATGCCTGCAGGGCCTCGTCGCCGGATCGATTAGCTCGACGCCGCTGTCGGCCAAGAACTCGAGCTTGTAGCGCAGGCGCTGTCGGATCACCGGGTCGTTGCGGTCGAGCCCCATGGCAAGCGCGGTGCGATAGAGAACCTCCTCGTTGATGTAGTCCTGGATCACGCCTTGCAGTTCGGTCTCGCTCGGATCGCGACGCCAGACCGCGCGGAACTGATCCCGCAACGCGCCGATGCGCTCGGCCGAGACGTCGATCGTGTTGTCCGCCTCGGCGGCGGGTTTCTCGGAGACCGACCCGTAGGCGAGAAAAAGAATGGCACCGAGACCCAGGAAGTGAACAAAGGGTTCGCGCAACAGGCGCTTGATACGCTTCATCTTTCCCGCGCCTCGCCCCTCTCGCGCCGCCGGAAGCCGCCGCCTCTCATCCTGCCGGCGTGTACCAGATCGGCGAGGTGTAGGCGCGCTCCTGCGTCTTCATCGGCACCTCGGCGTCCATCTTCACGCCGAAGCGCATCGCGTCGTAGGCGGTCCAGCGCGGCGTCGGGATCTCGAGGACGCGGGCGTAATAGAACGCCTTGAGCGCCGGATCGAAGTCGGGGTCCTGCCAGACGGTGATGAGCTCCGGCGCGCCGATCGTGTTGGTCCAGGTGGCGCTGTCGCGACATCGACAGTGTCGCCGACCGGGGGCAGCTTGCCGTCCGGGCCGCGGCTCGCGGTCGCCCGACCAGGCGACGTCGTAGACCTTCTCCTGCGGTCTTGCCGTCGGCGTCGAGCCAGCCCTTGACGATCTGGATGCGGTCGAGGTTGCCGCTGTAGGTGTCCTTCAGCGCCGCCACCAGGAAGCTCGGCGCCTTGCGCCCTCCGGGCGCGCGGGGCAGGTCGCCGCCCATCGGCACGCCCTTGGTGTAGCCGGCCTCGGCCGGAAGGCGGCTGCGCGCATCGCCTCGGCGAAATCCCAGCCGCCGAAGAAGCGCACGGTCATCCGCGGCCCGGTCGTGGCATAGACCTCCTTGCGCTTCATCGCGTCGAACATCGCCTCGCGGGTGTTCTCGGTCGCCCAGACCGCGGCATAGCCCGAGGCCGCCATTTCCCAGCCGACGATGCGCACCTCGCCGAACTCGCCGACCACGTGCTCCCAGCGCCCGGGCTCGGGCTCGACGCCGGCATGCTTGCCGAAGAAGTTGTCCTCCTCGGCCGTCGCGAGCCCGGTGTGGCTGTCGGTCGAGCCGACCATGCCGAACTTGTAGGGGTTGGTGCCGAGCGCGGCCTCGAGCTTCAGCCCGTTCTTCAGCGCCTCGCGGGCATATTCGTACTGGAGCATCCAGTCTTCCTTGGCGACTGGCCCGAGATTGGACTTGTCCCAGGTCTCGTAGTCGGCGAACTCGTCGTTCGGGCGACAGGAACGGGTGCGCCTCGCCGTCGCCCTTGATCTGGGTCACCTCGTAGAGCGGCTCCCACTTCGCGCGCGTCGCGGCATAGTCGCCGGTCAGCGGCTCGCCGGTCGCCGGGTTGGTCTCCACCGGGAACATGAGGCCGTTCGACAGATTGCCGTTATGCGCGAGCGCGAGGACGTCGCCGCCGGTCTCGTCCTCGTAGGTCTCCATCCATTTCCAGAGATCTTCGGGATTGAAGCTCTCGGCGGTGGTGTAGGGCAGCACGCGCCGCGCCAGATCGCGCCCCGTCGCGATAGAGCACGTTGCGGTGCAGGTTGTTGCCGCCCTCGGTCGAGGTCCATTCGTAGCCGATGATCGTGGTGAAGCGGCCGGGCTCGTTGAACGTCTCGGCGGTCTTGAGATACTGGTCCCAGACGGACTGCGGCGAACTGCGGCTCCAGTAGAACCTCCGGAATCTCGCCGTCGGAGAAGGCGGTGATCACGTCCATCGTCGCCTGCAGCGCCTCGTCGCCCACCCAGGTTCAGGCGCTGGTTCCAGTCCTTGACAGTCGGGTCGCGCAGGAGCGTCGGATCACCGGCGATGATCTCGTTCATCGCCCCCATGCCGTCCGAATGGTCGGCCACGACCAGCCAGTCGAGCGGGCGCGACAGCCGCACGCGCAGGCCGTGGCTGGAGATCACCTCCTCGCCGCGGGCGAAGCGATAAGCGGTCTCGGGGTCGAGCGGCGCGCCGAAGGCGCGGGCGTCGAGCGAATTCGAGGTGTGGAGATGCGTGTCGCCCCAGAACGGCTGCGTCGGAAAGTGCCGTCCGGCATAGGGAGAATAGTCGGCCGCCTTGTAGAGCATGGCGTCGCTCGCGCTCATGGTCATCTCGCCGGCGCGAACCTGCGCCACGGCGGGGGCGCAGACGATCGCCGCCAGCGCGGCGGCGATGAGGCTCGTTCCCGCCAGGTTTCCGGTTCGTGGCATTGGTGATCTCCCTGTGGGTTCAATTCTCTGTCAGTTCGGGGTGTACCAGATCGGCGACGAGTAGGCGCGCTCCTGGAGTCTTCAGCGGGACTTCCGGCGGCAGGTCGAGGATGAACTTCACCGCGTCGTAGGCGGTCCAGCGCGGCGTCGGGATCTCGATGACCCGGGCGTAGTAGAAGGCCCGCAGGGCCGGGTCGAAGTCGGGATCCTGCCAGGCCGCGCCGAGTTCGGCGGCGCCGATCGATGTTGGTCCAGCTCGGGATCGACAGATCGACGGTGTCGCCCGACCGGCGGCAGCCTGCCGTCCGGCGCCGGCTGACGCGGCCGTCCGACCAGGCCGACATCGTAGACCTTCTCCTGCGGGTTGCCCTGGCGTCGAGCCACCCCTTGATGATCTGCAGCCGGTCGAGGTTGGCGCCGATCGGATCGCGCAGCGCGTAGACCGAGGAAGGTCGGCGCGGTGGCGCCTTCCGGCGCCGGCAGCAGGTCGGCGCCCATCGGCACGCCGCTGCCGTAGCCGATCTGGGCGAGGTCGCGCCGCCCGACGTCCTCGGCCGGAAGTTCCAGCCGCCGAAGAAGCGCACGCGCATCCGCGGCCCGGTGGTGGCGTAGACCTCGCGGCGCTGCATGGCGTCGAAGATCGCGCCGCGGGTGTTCTCGGTGGCCCAGGCCGTGAGGCCAGCCGCGGTACTCGGCGCCTCCGTGTCTTGATCCTCGTCGGGTCGGCTTGACCGCATGCAGCGCCCGCCCCGGCCCCGGCTCGGTGGCCTTGCCGAAGAAGTTGTCCTCCCCGGCTGTCGAGAGCGAGGTTGGCTGTCGGTCGAGCCGACGAGGCCGAACTTGTAGGGGTTGACCCCGACTCCGCCTCGAGCGCCAGGCCGCGTAGCGCCCCGCGCGCGTACTCGCGTGGCAGCATCTCCGGCGTCTTCGCCTCGCGAAGGTCCAGGTTGCCGCGTCCCAAGTCTCGAAGTCCGCGAACTCGTCCTCGGGGGACAGGAGCGGATGCGTCTCGCCATCGCCCTTGATCTGGGTGATCTCGTAGAGCGGCTCCCACTTTCTGGCGCTCCTCGGCATAGGCGCGGTCATAGGGCGCTCCGCCGGCAAAGTCGTCCTGCATGGCGAACATCATGCCG